>CAWIZF010000001.1:0-20177 GCA_963840465.1 uncultured Alphaproteobacteria bacterium
GTCCTTATGCACATGCGGAAGTCGTGTCTATCGACACCAGCGTTGCCGCGGCTATCGATGGCGTCCGTTCGTCGCAACCGGGTCGGATTTGGCAAGGCTGTGTCAGCCCTGGGTTCGGACGCTCGACATTTCCGTCGCATGAATCGCCCCCGCAGCTGCCATTGGCAGTGCGAAGGTTGTCTCGGCAGGTCAGGCCGTCGTTGCGGTCATTGCCGACACAAGAGCTCTGGCAGAAGATGCAGCTGAGCAAGTCACGGTGGAAACCAATCGACTCGAACCGGTCACCAACGTCGACACCGCGCTTGAAGCGAATTCCCCAAGAATGATCCGGAGTTCGATGACAATGTGTCGTTCCGCCTGAAGGTGAAAGTGGCGATGTTGACGCCGCGTTTGCGAAGGAACCTTCATCGTCGAAGACAGTTTCTGCTTCGGCCGACATTCCGCCGCGACACTGGAGCCCCGCGCTATTATTGCGGACTACAATTGAGCGACAATGAGCTTACTGTCCACCACGCGACCCAGACACCGTATCAATTCCAAGATCTTTACAGCCGCCAACCGAATACCTGAATCGCGAGTTCGCGTCATTGCTCCCGACATCGAGGATTCATTTGGATGAAGCTCCATGTCTATCATGAAGACATGGCGATCGTCGGATTCAGCATGTTAACGGGCAGACCCGTGAAGTATGTTGCCGATCGCATGGAGTCATTTGTTTCCGACATTCACGCCCGGGACCATGAGTCAGCGCAAGCATTTCGGTCGATGCCTCTGGAAACAGTCTCGGCATGAAAGTAGATGATGTCACCGCCATCGGCGCCTTTTAGCTATCGCGCACCAGCGTCGTTGAGGGAAACAGGTCGTTCGCCTGATCGGCGCTCCTTATGATTTAGAAACTACCGGGCCAATCTCAGCGTCGTATTCCAGATAAGGTGCAAGACCAGTCAATATCGGCGGTCGGATTGCTGATCCCGTCGCGTGCCTCGTGACGGAGTCGTCGGTGAAACAGAGCTGCACGCAAAATGGCCTCGATCCAGTCGAATAAGACGCCGCAATATCATCACGCAGGATATGTACCCGTGTACGTCCCCGACAGGTATCAGTTTGAACGCCTCTCACACGGGGCCTGCCTCGACAAGATTCGTCGATCTGATTGATTATCCGTCCCTTCGCAGCGAGCAGCTTGCGTTACGTTCCAAGGATTTGTCGCGGCATCGGTATTTCGATGTTCTTGTCGATGCACCGAAACACCATCGGCGGCGTTTTATGGAGTCGGCGGTGCCCGGATTTCGTCGCAGGATGCGGCCATTGAAAATCACGCACCGTCAGGCGAAATCCAATGCATGATCAGCGTCGGAGAGCACGGGCAGGGTTACCGAAACGATAATAGGCCAGATCGTCGCGGACAACTCGGCGTCGACCGCGAAACGGTGAAAGTCATTCACTGGCGGATACCGACGTTACTCCCCATGGAGGAGCAACTCGGCATGCCGGGGCGCGGGAGTCGGAGGCGAAGACCGCGTTTCAAGCGGCGAGGAAGCTGAAGCGAAATGTGCTCGCGGATCGCGGCCTGGATTTGCAGGCTGGATCTGGAGACCTCGGTATTCAGACGCGCAGATACGTCGATGATAACGACCGGTGCGATCCGCATCGCGTTAGCCGATACGTCGCCCGCATCTCCTCTTCGATGGGATACGCTTCCAGCGGTATCAATCCGCAACTTACTGTCCTCGTATCATTTCTCGCCGAAGGGGTATCCTTTGCGTTTCACAACGGGGCTGCAGGCTTGCCACGTTGAAGTCGACGTCGAGACGGGATTTACAAAGATCTTGAATGTCTGGGTCGTTGAGGATGCGGACGCATCATCAATCCAGATGCTGGTTGACAAGCAGGTTCGCGGGGGCGCAGTTCAGGGCCTTGGAGCCGCGTTTTTCGAGGAGTGCCGTTACAACGACAACGGCCAGCTTGAGAACGGTCCACTGGCGGATTATCTCGTTCCGATGGCGTGTGAAATGCCCGACATCAGGATTCAGCACGTCGAGACACCGACACGCGATACCGAATTGGGTGCAAGAGGCTGTGGGAGGCGGGACCGCGGCGGCGTCCGCGGCTGCACTGAGCGCGTTAGGGACGCGATTGCACCGCTGGGGGCGGTCCGTACTCGCGAATCCCAATGACACCGCAGCGCGTGCTGCAAGCGTTGCGGCGCTGCTGACCGGTGCAGTCTGAGGCCTGGCGCCAGTTCGTCCGCGGGCGGTACGCTGAAGCCCGGAGCTTCGGAAAGCAGCTTGCCGGCCTTCTGCGAGGGACCAGAAAACGGTCATCGCCAGACTTCCGAAGGCATCGCCTTTGCCCGCCGTGTATCCCAATTTGTAGCACGGCAAAACGCAAAATGGCTGCGGAGGCAGGTGGCAATTCGAACTGAAGATTAAGCGGGTTGCGCATCACTGCGGCAAGGACACCAGCAGCCAGGCGCCCGCGGCCACACAGGCTATGCCGGCAGCACGCGCGATCCATCGTCCGACCGGCGCAAATTTCTCCAAAAGAACAAGCAGCGCCAGAAGCGCAATCCAAAGCACGTTCATCACTCCGCCTACGAACAAAAGCGCCATCAAAACCCAGCAGCAACCGACACAATAACCTCCGTGCCGGAGCCCCAGCAGCAGGCAGCCTCGCCAGTGGTTCTGAAAGCCGCCGTGGCGCATCAGGAACTGAAACGGCGACTGGCATTGGGCGAGACAGACGTCCTTGAGCGGTGTCCATTGATAAACTCCCGCCGCGATCAGTACGATTGCGCCGAGAAGGTTGCTGGCGATCGCCATCTGGGAATCCAGCAAGGCTGCCCGCTCGATCGCCCATTGGAGAAAGGTGGCCGCCAGCGAAAAGCCGCTCCAGGCGAGGAGATAACCGGCCGCAAACCAGCCGGTCGCGGCGAACGGCTTGCCCTGCGCTTTCCACTGTCGACCGACCCGGGCGTACATGAGGATCATGGGCGCTGCCGAGGGCGCCATCATTCCGACCATCATCACCGCCCACATCAGGAACACATACGCGAACTCGATCGCGCGCCATGGCTCGTTGGCCGGCAACATGATTCCGATCCCGGCCGGGATCATGCGGAACCCGGTCATGTCCATGCCGCCCATGTCCATGTCGTTGGCGAGCCAGAGCACATAGCCCCAGGCCAGCGCGACAATGATGCCGATCGCGCCGCCGACGACCCAGCGATCGCGCCGAAGCACGGTTTCCAGGGTGCTGTCGGTCATTTGCGATTGACGTTGCCGGGCTTGTCGCAAGGCGCCGGCATCAGGAGTTGCATCAGGCCTGGTTCGACCAGCGGATTGGCGCATAGAGGCCGTTCTTGCCGGAATTATCCCAGCGCATGCCATGATCGCTGAACGTATTGCCGGCTGCGCCGACTGCCATCACCATCCCGTCGGGGCTGACCGGATGGCCGATGTTCGCCCACATTTCCCCGCTCGGATGCATGGTCGGCAACGGGTCGACGGACATGTGCAGAATGCCCGGGATTTCCGCGGACCGCGTCTTGCCCTCGATTCGGAATGTGATCGGGACCTTGCTCACCCCGAGGTTCTTGCTGATCAGCGGCGTGAACGCGGCCATCGGACCACCGGCGGCCCCGGTGAAGATCGCAGCTAGAGCCTCGGTCTGCTCATCGTCGGCGCGCTGATCGATATAGGCGGCCACCGACCAATCTCCGTCCGCCATCACCCCGGGTGCGTGGAGGATAATCAGGACATTGAGTCCATCGAGCACGATGTCGCCATAGCGGCCACTTTCGATGTGGAAGATCAGCGGTACGTTACAGAAGCCCTCGGTCGGTCGCGCGGTCAACGGCGGGGCCGCCGACACGAGGCAGGGACACACGATGCTGCAACTGCAATTCTCGAAATAGTCACCGGAAAGGTGCCATGGGACGTCCGCCATCGCTCTCTCCCGCTAGGCCGAACCCGATAGATTGCTTTCGAATGAACTACGTGTAGTTGAAAATTACGCTGCGCGGGCAAGTACCGCAAGCCGATTCCACTATCGAAATACGCCGAGGCAGCGTGAGGTGGACGTTGCCAGTGCCGGTAGACCTCCTTCTCCGGATTTCAAAATTTCAAAGGTGCGCAGCCGTACTCGGCCAACTCGCTGGAAAAAGCACCAACAAGCAGGTAATGCACCCAAGCTCTCTGCCGCGGGTGCCAAACCCGTCACGGCTTGGCTGGGCCCGATCGCGGTGACAGCGGGACCTGGAAGATTCTGAAGCGCGCGATCTCGGGAAAGCTGCTCGCGGCATTGGCGGAGACCAGCCCGACGACTGCGGCCGATACTTCCTTGCTCACCAGCCGATTGATCGCGGTGGTTTGACCCTTGCTCAACTGGGCTTCAAGCGCGCCCGCCGCCGCCATCGCGGTCCTGACGCGGCGGATCGACTGCTCGGAATATCGATCGTCGATCGCGATGGTCTTGCCGGCCAGGTCCGAGACCGACTTGACGTCGGGACCCGTCACGAGGACGGCCACCAGAGCGTCCAGCGACGCATCCAGGGTCGGGACCGACATGCGTTCCGCGACGGCAGAGGCGGCCGCCACCTGCTCCTGCGCCGTTCGGGTCTGCGCAACGTCGGTCGTTGTCTGCGGATCGGCGGCGCTGGCGAGAGCCGTTTCGGAAACGCGGGCCGTTTCGGAAGCAACGGCATTGTCCGCGGTCTGCTGGTTCGCTTGCGGCGAGCGAACCGGGATGGGAACGGCGGGCGAGGCTTTGGCCGCGACCTTGACTGGTTTTGGTGTTCGACGCACGGCGTGCTGCGCGCGAGGCCGGGGCGGGCTGTCGCTGCGCCAGGCGACGCGTGACACCGGCTTCGTTGTGGCAGCATCGCTGTCATACGATTCAGGTTCAATCGGCACATCAACCGCGGTCAGGCAGGCCAGCGGGTTCAGGCCAACGCATGATGGCTGTTTTGATTGTTGGCTACTGCAACCGACCAGGGTCGTAGCCAGTGCGCAAACAAGAAGCGTCCTCAATCGATCCTCCCGAAGAGGTTGAGTGCCCGCAATTCTTGCGGCTTGAAGGGTGCTGCGCTGGATCATTGATCAATGATGCAAAACTGTTAAACGCGCATTAAGCGTAGGCTCGCGCGCAGCCGCATGCGCCGGCATGGTTAATGCGCAGGCCTGTGCAGCTTCGCGTGAATGGAAGCGCGCCAGACATCATCCCTCACACTTGTAATCACATTCCCGCCTTCTCGCCGCTTCCTTCGACTCAGGATCGCCACGAATCGGTCGGCATGTTCACGCGCTGGGGGTAGTTCATCGAGTGATGGAGAATGGCCGATGGCCACTATCGAACGACTGCACCGCACTGCGCCGCTGGATTTAGCCAAGCTTGAAGAAGACGTCGTCGGGAGTCTTCCCGCGATCAAGGCGGCACCGTCGGGGCCGATGCCGGACTACGTCGAGCATGAAGAGGGCGTCACGCGCGTCGGCGCGCTTACTGCCGAGGCCGTAGTACGCGACTATGAAGCTGCTGCCCGGGAAATCGAAGCCATGGGAGCGGAGCTGATCAACGCGGCGAAGAAATGCGAGGCGATGACCGCCGAAGTGCATAATGCCATCGCCTTCATGCGCGACACCGCGGCCTCGTATCGCGAGGAAGCCAAGAAGATATTCAAGCGCATCGAAGAATGCGCGATCTTCACCGAGCACGTTCGCAAGACCTGCGAGACCGTCAAACTCAAGATGATCGAGGGCAAGATATAGCCGCCGTGAGACATCCGGAACATCGGTCAGGTTTGCTGTCCCGACGGGATGCCGTATTTTTCGAATAAAATAACGTGTGTGAATTGCGGTACAGGCTGATGCCGCGAATCGGCTTAGTTTGTTGTCTCCTCCCTAGACTCGCACCCGCCGCAAATGGCGGGTCGCTTTTTGCGGTGTCAGACCGTTAGAAGAGCCTCACGGCGGCGCTGTGGTGGACGCAGTGGCTGATCGGGCAGATCTCACCCGGCTTGTACCAGCTTCGTATGCTTGGCCCTCCGGGCGCACCGCAACGTTGCAGTTTGGGTCTAGTACAATCGTTCTGCGGGGTTTTCGCGTGTCCGCAATGCCACGGCGCGCGAATCCTTTGCGGAGGGGGGCGGGTTGTTGCCCCTTCGGTCGTAGCGTTCGCGTAAACTGAGCGCGCCCGCCGGTTGTGGATTCCTGCCGGCTCCGCCGCCGTTCGGCGCTTCCTAGAGTTCGACGCGACAACGACCACCGGAGCATCTTGATGCAATTTCTGAGCTACGCCTATCGATTCCTATCCAACTTCGTGTTCCTGGCCCTGGTCTATCTCGCGCTGAATTTCCTTGAAAAGTACCAGCACCGCGTGGTCGTCGCGCTTCTCGTGCTGGTCTATGCCGGCATGCATGCGGCATCCGCACTGCGGTCGTTTCACTTCTTTCAGCGCATCGAGCGGCTGGAGATGGAAGCGCGGCGCCTGGGGGCGGCGCTGGGCGAGGGGCCGAATTCGACCTCGACGCGCAAGCAGGTCGTCACCGACGTCAGCGCGCTGCGCCATGCCGGCGAGATCAAGGCCTATATCGACTTGCTGTTCCTCGCCATCGTCATCCTGCTCTGCATCGCCAAGATCGTGGCGAACTGAGCCCTTGCCGATTGTGGAGCAAACCGCATCAAAATAAACGATCGACTGAGGGGCCTGACCGCCTCGATCAGAACCGCCGATCAGCGCTTCTTCAGCCCGGCGACCCGAACCGATCGCCCGTTCCGTTTGACTTGCGGCGCCGCTTTGGGGGCAGTCCCGCCGACGCTTTGCGGCGATGGCTCAGCGTGTCCGGCGTGCGCCGGTGGCTGGGTTGCGGCCACGCCTGCCTGGCGGCGTGATTTGCCGGCGACCTTTGCGGAGGAGGCGTCCGTTGAACGGGCCTGCGCTGCCGCCGCCCGATGCGCGGACGGGGCCAGCAGGGTCAGGCGCGCCGACTCCGGAATTTTGAAAAGGCTCGCCGCTGGAACCGGCAGCGCGGCCAGCGTGCTGACCGGCGGTAACGTCGTTTGCCTCGGCCACAGGGCCGCGGGGGGCAAGGGGACACCGCGTCCACGCCGCGCGGTGCGCAGGCCGAGATCGGTCGTGCGCCAATCGAGATGGGAAAGCGCCGGGACGGGAAGCGCCGCAGGACCGGCCGAGGCAAATTTCGGAACCTTGGGCCAGCGCGATATCGCCACCATCTCCGATGGCGGATGCAGTTGCCATTGCGCCGGCTCGGTCGGCGTTGCCGGACGATCAGCCGTCGCCGGCACGACATGGACGATGCGATAGCCGCGCGTCTTCAGTTCGTTCAGGATCCTCGGCAGCGCCGCAACCGTGCGTGGCTGAATGTCGTGCAGCAGCAGGATGCCTTTTCCCTTGGCCTCCAGGCGCTGGATCGCGAGTTCATAGACGCGATTGGCGGAGACGTTGCGCCAGTCGTCGGCCGGAAAATCGGCGCTCCAGATCTGAAGTCCCTTCGAGGCGGCGAACGCCTCCATCCCGTCGTTGACGCGCAGGCCGGGAATGCGCAGGAACGGCGCGGGCGCGGTGCCGTCTCCAAGCGCCGCGGTCACCGACGCGATGCCCTGCTCGATCTCCTGTTTGGAGCGGTCGAGCGGCAGGCGGTGCATGCCGCTCGGATGGTTCTGGGTGTGGGTGGCCACCGTATGGCCGGCGTCGCGCACCTTGCGCACGCCTTCGGGATTGCCGTTGGCCTGGCGTCCGACCAGGAAGAAGGTCGCCTTGGCGCAATGGGCGGCGAGAATGTCGAGGATCTGGTTGGAGTATTTCGGCAGCGGTCCATCGTCGAAGGTCAGCACCACCTCACGGTCTTCAAGCGGCAGCGTCTTGTTATATTGCATGGTGCCGATGATGGGATAGGCGCGCGGATCGACCACGATGGTGCGTGACGTGCCGATAGCGTCGGGATGGCCCGGGCAATCGGCCGCCGACGCAGCCTGCGCGGCAACCGAGGTCAGCACGGCTACGCACAAGGCGGTGAAAGGCCGCGGCCGAAGTCCTCCAAATACGCTAGCGATCATAGAACCCCGGCTTCATTCAAGAGCACGCAACGGCTTACATTCGGCGACATGAATGCCGCCTTAATCACCTGAATTCTACACCTAATTTGGCTTCGGGGGTGATCCAAGCCACGGAACCGCGGCAGCCAAAAAGATCGTGATCTATTGTGCTTTGTCGGACACGGTCTTGGCGCCGGCCGGAACGATATGGACCACGCGGTACCGGTTGTCGCGGAGCCAGCGCAGGAAGGCCGGCAGCATGGCGGCGGTCTGCGCCTTGGGATCGTGCAGCAGGATGATGCCCTTGCGCGCAGCCTGCAGCCGCTCGGTGAGCAGTTTCAACTGCTGTGCCGGCGTCATCGGATTCCAGTCGCTGGCCCAGAGGTCGGCGCCGAACACGGCGATGCCGCGCTTCTGCAAGGCGTCCAGCGTCGCGGGCGTCATATCAAAGAACGGAAAGCGAAAGAACGGCGTGCTCGGGGTCGTGCTGGCCGTTCCGTGCAGCGCCGTTTCGACCGCCGCAATGCCCTTGTCGATTTCGCCGATGGCGGCGTCCGGCTTCATGTATTTGAGATTGTGATGGGTCCAGGTGTGGTGCGCGATGGTATGACCCTCGGCCGCTATTCTTCGCACCAGTTCGGGATGTTCCGAAGCGGGCTTGCCGATCAGGAAGAACGTCGCACGCACGCATTCCTGCGCGAGAACAGCCAGTATCTTGCGGTCCGTCGCCGGCCACGGTCCGTCGTCGAAGGTCAGCACCACCTCGTGGTCGTCAAGTGGAAGCGTCTGCGGAAAGCTCTTGAGGCCCACGCGCGGCGTGGTCGCGGCGTCCACCGCCAGAACGCGCGAGGTGCCGAGCGCGTCCTTGCGGGGGCATTCGGCGGCCGGGGCCGCGACAATCAAGGTCATCATCGTCGCGAGCGCCGAGCATAGCGCCGCGCTGAAATTCAGGGTCATCTGGAGTTGGACATATTTGGCATTGCGCTGGGTGTTACCGATTGGGTAAGCGTGCAGCGTAACTCAGACAAGTTCCCTTGATCTGTCAAACCGGCGAGGCGTGGCATGGCCGAGAATATCGACGTTGCCGAGGCCGAGGCGCAACCTGCGCAAGGTTCCGGGCTCGACCATCTCCCTATGCGGGATGAAGAGGGGCAACTGCGTCACGAGTTTGTCGAAGAAATCACGCGCGCCATCCACGCCGCCGACCGTCCGCTGTTGTGCGAGGTGGTGGCGGAACTGCACGAGGCCGATCTCGGCGATTTGATCGCGGCCCTCGAACCCGACGACCGCGTCACGCTGGTCGAACTGACCGGCACCGATTTCGACTTCTCGGCGCTGAACGAGGTCGACGATTCCGTCCGCGAGGAAATCCTCGAGGAACTCGAACCGGAGACGGTCGCGGAGGGCGTCCGCGAACTGGAATCCGACGACGCCGTCGAATTGCTCGAAGGGCTCGACGAGGAGGACAAGGAAGAGATTCTCGAAAAGCTGCCGCCGTCCGAGCGCGTCGCGCTGGAGCGGAGCCTGCTTTATCCGGAGAACTCCGCCGGCCGGCGGATGCAGTCGGAGTTCATCGCGGTGCCGCCGGATTGGACCGTGGGGCAGGCGATCGACTACATGCGCGACACCCCGGACCTGCCGGACCGGTTCTACGAAATCTACGCGGTGGATTCCGAAAAGCACTGGCAGGGGGCGGTCTCGCTCGACACGCTGCTGCGGGCGCGCCGGCCCGTGCTGCTCGCCGAGCTGATCGACGAAGACCGCCGCCGCGTCTCCGTGCTGGACGACCAGGAAGAGGTCGCGCGGATGTTCGGCAAGTACAATCTGGTCGCGGCTCCCGTGGTCGACACCACCAACCGGCTGGTCGGCGTCATCACCATCGACGACGTCGTCGACGTCATCGAGGAGGAGGCCGACGAGGACCTGAAGGCGCTCGGCGGCGTCAGCAGCCAGGAAGAATTGTCCGACACTGTCTGGACCATCGCGCGCGCCCGCTTCAACTGGCTCCTGGTCAATCTGGCGACCGCGTTTCTGGCATCCTCCGTGCTCGGCCTGTTCGAGGGCCAGCTCGAGAAGATGGTGGCGCTCGCCGTGCTGGCGCCGATCGTGGCGAGCCAGGGCGGCAACGCCGCGACCCAGACCATGACGGTGGCGGTGCGGGCGCTGGCGACCCGCGAACTCGGCTCCAACAATGCGTATCGCGTGGTGATGCGCGAGGCGATGGTCGGCCTCGTCAACGGGCTGGCTTTCGCCGTGATCACCGGCGTCGCCGCGGTGGCGTGGTTCAAGATTCCCGGCCTCGGCGTCGTGATCGGGCTTGCCATCATCTGCAACCTGGTGGCCGGCGCGCTCGGCGGCATCCTGGTCCCGATGGTGCTGGAACGGGTGCGTGCAGACCCCGCGGTGGCGTCAGGGACTTTCGTCACCACCATCACCGACGTGGTCGGCTTCTTCTCGTTCCTCGGCATCGCCACGCTGTGGTTCGGGCTGAATTAGCCGCGCCGCCGCTGCCTCTTTTATCGTTAATTGGCCCTTAACGCGCTTGGACGATGATGTTGGCTCACGAGGTCAACATGCAGCGTTTGCGGCTGAAGGCGGACGGACGGATCGTCGAACTGCGGGACGGGCAGGAGTTTCCGCTTGCGCCGGCGATGCCCGGGCTCGCGAAAGCGATGCCCGAGGCCCAGCCCGCGCTTGCAACGCCTACCGCATCGCCCGCAACGCCGGACGTGACATCAGGTGAAACGCCGGCGTTGCCGGCGGTGCGCGACCTGCGCCGCCGTGCGCAGCTGACGCAACTGGAATTCGCAGCCCGGCTTGGCGTGCCCGTCGAAACCATCCGGAACTGGGAGCAGGGCAAGCGTGCGCCGCGCGGCCCGGCACGGGCGCTGCTCGCCGTGATCGCGCATTCGCCGGAGACCGTGTTCGCCGCGCTTTCCCCGGAGGAACCGTCGCCGGCTTAAGCGTCATGGTTGACGTATCCTTACGCGATCCGGGATGCATTGCCGGATCGGGCCGCCGCGTAAACGCTATCTGTTGGCACCGCTGTTTCCGCAGCCCATAATGGGGGCCGGTCAGCGGATACAACCAATGCTGTATATCGAAGCCAATGGCGCAAGAATTCCGGCGATCGGGCTGGGCACCTGGGATTTGCGCGGACGCGCCTGCGCGCGGATCGTCGAGCAGGCGCTGCGGCTCGGCTATCGCCACATCGACACCGCGCAAATGTACGAAAACGAGCGCGAGGTCGGCGAGGGGCTGCGCGCCTCGTCCGTGAAGCGCGATCAGGTCTTCGTCACCACCAAGATCTGGCCCACGCATTTCGCGCCCCATGATCTGGAGCGTTCGGCCAAGGAAAGCCTGGTGCGGCTGCGCCTGACCGAGGTCGACCTGTTGCTGCTGCACTGGCCGAATCCGCAAGTGCCGCTGGTGGAGACGCTGGGCGCGCTGGCGCGGATCAGGCAGCAGGGGCTCGCACGGCATATCGGCGTGTCCAATTTCACCGTGGCCCTGATCGAGGAGGCGGTGGCTTCATGCTCGGAACCGCTGGTGTGCGATCAGGTCGAGTACCATCCCTATCTCGACCAGACCAAGGTGAGGGAGGCCTGCGCGCGCCACGGCATGGCGCTGGTGGCCTATAGCCCGGTCGCCCGGGGCCGCATCAAGAGCGACAGCGCGTTGCAGCGGATCGGCGAACGCCATCGCAAGACGGCGGCGCAAATCTGCCTGCGCTGGCTGGTGCAGCAGGGCGTGGCGGCCATACCGCGCACGTCGAAACTCGAGCGGCTTTCGGAGAACATCGAAATCTTCGATTTCGAGTTGTCGGAAGAGGAGATGCAGCAGATTTCCGCCATGGGCGGCGCCGGCGGCCGGCTCACGGATTTCGGTTTCGCGCCGAAATGGGATTGAGGAGTTGCGCGACGTCAAGCGTCAATAGCGCGGTCAGGATCGCGTGAAGGATGACCGCCGGCCACAGCAGGACGCCGGTCAAACCACCTGCAAAACCGAGATAGGCAAGATACAGCGTTACCAGTGCGCTGTAGGTCAACATGCCGAGGAGCGGCAGACCCGGCCAGCAGGCGATCCCCAACGCAATCAGCGCGATGCCGGCAACGCGCGCAACCGGTATGGCGACGCCAGCGAGTTGCTCGCCAAGCAACAACTGACCGACCAGCGAGGGAGCGATCAGCAACGCCAATCCAGTGACCGCCTCGCCAATGGCCGCGAATGCCAGCGCGCTTTTCATCGTTTTCCAGCGTTCGTACCCGTTTTTTTGACCTTCGGTTCTTCAATAGGATCCGGATCCGGCGCTGGCGTAGGTCCGAGTTCTGCCTTGGCTTGCGCCGGGTCCTTTACTTCCGGTTCGAGCTTGAACGTCAGCTTGTTTATCTTGCCGGTGAACTTGAACGGAGGATCGTAGCGATACTCGATCATCGCGACGCCGGTGCGGCTGTCCTGGCCGACGTCGAAGGTTTCATCTTCCGGGAATGTGATCGGAGTGCCGTGTTCGATGGACTTCCTGTCCACTTCCTTGCCGTCCACGGAGAGCACGCCAGTGCCGCCCTTGCCGAGGCCCGGACCATCCGACTTGAAGTCGAACACGATGGTGTGCTTGCCGGCGCCCAACTCCGGCCCCGACCAGATCGTGCGCTTGAGGTTGAGCAGGTTGTAGAGGAACACGGGCCTGCCGGAACGAAAGCCTGCCACACCCTTGCTCAGGAACAGCCCGTAGCCGCCGAAGCGACCGCCTTCCGTGACGATCATGCCTTCCGCACCGCCCTTGGGAATCTCGACCTCGGCGGTGATGGTGTAGGACTTGTTCAGGATGCTCGGCGCGGCGCTGGCCGGCACGCCGCTCAGTTCGCCCGAATAGGTGAACACCGTGCGTCCGGCCGTGAGGCTCGGGCGCGGCGCATTCCAGCGCGGGAGCGTCGTGTTATCGAGCGGCAGCACATTGTACTTCTTCGCCTCGACGTCGAACAGCGCCTGCAACTCCTTGACCTTCTCCGGCATTTGGGCGGCAAGATCGTTGAACTGGGTGGGGTCTTCCTTGACGTTATAAAGCTCCCACTTGTAGCCGGTGATCACGTCGGGCGGCGGCGCGCTGCTCAACTCCCACGGCAAGGTCACTGGCGTGGTCGCCGCCACCCAGCCCTCGTGATAGATCGCGCGATTGCCGAGCATCTCGAAATATTGCGTCGTGTGTTGGGTTGGGGCGTTCGCGTTGGCCTTGTCCCACGTGTACGCCATGCTCACGCCTTCGATCGGACTTTGCTTGATGCCGTTGACGATCTCGGGTTGGGAAATGCCGGTCGCTTCGAGGATGGTCGGGACGACGTCGATCACGTGATGGAACTGGCGGCGGATGCCGCCGACGTCCTTGACATGACCGGGCCAGGATATGGCCATGCCCTGCGCGGTCCCGCCGAAATGCGACGGCACCTGCTTCACCCATTTGAACGGCGTACTCATCGCCCACGCCCAGGGCGCGGCAAAGTGCGGGAATGTCTTGTCCGATCCCCAGAACGGGTACCAGAGATACTGGGCCTTCACCGGCACCGGCACGCCGTTGAAGGTGGTGAACTCGTTCGGCGTGCCCTTCAGCATGCCTTCCGCGCTCGCGCCGTTATCGCCGCTGATATAGATGATCAGGGTGTTGTCGAGCTGGCCGAGGTCTTCGACCGCCTGGATGACCCGGCCGATCTCATGGTCGGTGTAGGCGAGGTAAGCGCCGTAGACATCGGCCTGCTTGATGAAGAGCTTCTTCTCCACCTCGCTGATGGAATCCCACTGCGGCAGTTCTTTCGGCCACGGCGTCAACTTGGCGTAGTCAGGCATAATGCCCAGCCGTTTCTGATTGGCGAAGATCGTTTCGCGCAGCTTGTTCCAGCCATCGTCGAACAGGTGCATGTCGCCGATCTTCTTGATCCACTCCGGCGTCGGATGATGTGGCGCGTGGGTGCCGCCGGGCACGTAGTAGACAAAGAACGGTTTGTCGGGCGCGATCTCCTTGAGCTGCTTCATGTGCTGGATGGCATCGTCCGCCATCGCGGTCGTCAGGTTCCAGCCGGGATTGTCCTGGAAAGGATAGATCGCCGTCGTATTGCGGAACAGGTTGGGTTGCCACTGGCTCGCGTCGCCGCCGACGAAGCCATAAAAGTACTCGAAGCCCATTCCGTTGGGCCACTGATTGAACGGCCCGGCCTGGCTCGATTGGAACGAAGGGGTGTTGTGGTTCTTGCCGAACCACGAGGTTGCGTACCCGTTTTCCCTCAGGATCGTACCGATGGTGCCCTTGTCGATCGGGATGATTGTGTCGTAGCCCGGAAACCCCGTTGCCAATTCGCCCACCACGCCCGTACCCACCGAGTGATGGTTGCGTCCCGTGATGATGGCCGCCCGCGTCGGCGAGCACAGCGCAGTGGAGTGGAAATTGGTGTAGCGCAGCCCCTGCGCGGCGATACGATCGAGCGCCGGTGTGGGGACCACCCCGCCAAATGTACCTGGCGCACCGAAGCCGGCATCGTCGGTCATGATGAGCAGCACATTGGGGGCGCCCTTCGGCGGCACGATGCGCGGAGCCCACCAAGAGGTCGACTCCGAGGCTTTCTCCTTGATCACGCCGCCGAAATTCGGTTCGGGGGGCGGCAGTTGTTTTCCGTCGATGGTGGTGGTCGCGCCGGGCGAACCTGGGACGCCTGTAACCTGCTGGGCCAATGCCGTGACGCAACCGAGTGCCAGAAGGCTGACGCCCGCAAACATGACTTGACGGATTTTCATGGTGGAACTCCCGTTTAGAAGCTGCACTTGGCAAAATGGGAGGCGCGTAATTTCAAGCGTGGCTGCGTGGTGGCAACCGCGCTTGACGCAGATCAAGTTCCTGGCGGCCCGGATGCGGCAGGGACGCTTAAAGGCTAAGCAGCCGTGGGATGTCGGCTTGGTCTATCGCAACCGGCCAGGCGAACGGCGACTGCGCCATACGGCCGGCCGGCTCACGGATTTCGGTTTCGCGCCGAAATGGGATTGAGGAGTTGCGGCAGCGGACGCTATGCTGGCGGGATAGGGGAATATCGAACATCGTTCCGATGCGATGGCACTGCGGCGGATCATACCTTCTGACATCACGGCGTCGGCGATCGCGCATGTGTCGCTGCTGACATTGCTTGTCCTGTTTTCCGACGTGCGTCCGTTCGGCGCAGTGACCGCCGAGCAGATACCAGTCGAGATCGTGACGCCGCAGGACCTTGCCGAAAATCAAGTGCCTCCCGACGATCCGCCTGCTGAAGCCAAGCCGGAACCTCAGCCCGATTTCTCCCGGCTCGACAAGCCGCCTGCTGAAACCGCACCGCCGCCGGCCGCAGCGCCTGCGCCTCCCGCGCAGCCGCAGAAGCAGGCGGCGCTCGCCGCGCCGCGCGCAGCCCAGCCGCCACCGCCCTCGCAACCGGCGGCGCCGGCCTACAAGCCGCCGGAGCCGGATGTCTCGGTCAAGTATCAGGTGCTACTCGGCCTGCCGCCCGACCTTTCGCCGCTGCCGCCGGCTCCCGCGCAAGGCCAGAGCAAGGGTGACGACAATTTCGACGGGCCGGCGACCGAGGCCGCCGATATTGCGAGCACGCTCGTGGCGGCATTCCGGCGGCACCTCAAGACCTGCTCGAAACTGCCGGCCTCGCTGTCGGGCGCCGACGACGTCAAGGTCAAGCTGCGCGTGCTGATGACACCGGACGGCAGGCTCGCTGCCGAACCGATCCTGATCGAGGCCAGCGCGTCAATGAAGGGACCGTTGCTGATGCAAGGCGCGATCCACGCGCTGCAGGCTTGCCAGCCTTATGCCGTGCTGCCGGTCGAGCGCTACGGCGAATGGAAGGTGCTCGATCTCAGCTTCACGCCGCAGGATTTTACGGGCGGCTGAAATAGGTTGAAGTCGTACCAAAATCCGGGAGACGGCGAACTTGGCCAGCTATGGCCCGCTTATCCAGAGCCTGTCAGGTTCGGTACGTTCGTCAAGAATAAGCTGCAGGAACAACAGATCGAGCCAGCAGCCAAACTTCGTGCCAACCTGTTTCAGGTGCCCGACATGCTCAAATCCAAGCTTCTCGTGTAATCGAATTGATCCTACGTTCTTGGCTTCTATGCCCGCCACCATCACATGCTTGCCTATTCTTCTGGCGCGTTTGATCAGGGCGTGCATCAGCGCTTCGCCGACACCTTTGCCACGCTGGTCTGCACGGACATACACCGAATGTTCAACCGTATGACGGTAGCCGTCCCAGGCCCGCCAGTCGCCAAAGGAGGCGTATCCCAGCACGCCCTCGGCACCATTCACTGCGACCAGCACAGGATAGCCGGCCTTCTGCCGGTCAGACAGCCATGCCAGTCGATTGGCCGCATCAATCGTCGCGTCGTTCCAGATCGCCGTCGAGTTTTTGACGGCATCGTTGTAGATCCCCGTAATGGCCTGGATATCTCCCTCGCCAGCGTCGCGGACTTCCATCAGGCTCTCCTGAAACCACAGTAGTCTGTCATATTTGGTGTCCCCGCGACTTCAGCTCCCCATCGCCCGCCACGCGTTCGACGCGAACTGCCGCCGCCAGGTGACGATGACGACCAGCGTGGTGGTCGCCAGCAATACCCAGGGGCTGACGAACCAGCCGAGATATCCGAGCGCGAAGAAGAACGCGCGCTGGCCGCGGTTGAAATGCCGGCCCGCGGCTTCAAACAAGCGCGTGGTGCGCATCACATGGGCTTCCGCCTCCGCGGTGTCGCGCTGGGACGAGGGCGGCATCGCGCCGAGCAGGATCGCGACATAGTTGAACAGTCGGTACGACCAGGCGAATTTGAAGAAGGCGTAGATGAAGATCAGGATCAGGCCGACGCATTTGATTTCCCACAGCGCGGGCGAGGGGGTGAGGTCAACCGGCAGTTCACGCAGCACGGCCAGCGCATCGTTGGTCGCCCGCAGCAGCGCCAGGGCGCCGCCGATCGCGAACAGGCTGGTGGAGGCGAAGAAGGCGGTGCCGTTCTGCAGCGAGGCCATGATCTGCATGTCGACCATGCGTGCCTCGCGGTCGAGCATGGTCCGCACCCAGACCTCGCGATAGCGGTTCATGCGCGCCGACAGGCTGTCGCGGCCATAGGCGGTGTGCTCGAGCGTGAGGCCGTAGGCCAGCCATTCCACGACGAAGAAGGCGACGGCGGCGATATCGACCCAATAGGCGCCCATGTGACGATATCCCCGGTGGTGGCTTGACGATGTACAGGTTGAACGCGTGCGGGGCACTATGGCAAGATCAGGATCGCAACAGGATTTCCCCGCAAATGTTGAAACTGGTCATCGGCAACAAGAACTATTCGTCATGGTCGATGCGGCCGTGGCTGGCGCTGCGCGCCAATGACATTCCGTTCGAGGAAGAGTTCATCCCGCTCTACACCGACGACAAGGCGGACAAGGACCGGATCCTCAGCTTTTCCCGCGCGGGCAAGGTGCCGGCGCTGATCGATGGCGACGTCACGGTGTGGGATTCGCTGTCGATCATCGAATATCTGGCCGAGAAATTCCCGCAAAGCCGGCTGTGGCCGGAAGACCGTGCCCGCCGGGCGCATGCGCGCTCGATTTCGGCGGAAATGCATTCGGGCTTCATGCCGCTGCGCAATGAATGCGGCATGAACATTCACCGTCCGGTCGGCGCGATCGATCTGTCGGATGACGCGCGCGCCAATGTGGCGCGCGTTCAGGAAATCTGGGCCGATTGCGCCAGCCGTTATGGCAAGGAAGGCCCGTTCCTGTTCGGCGCGTTCGGCGGCGCGGACGCGATGTTCGCACCGGTGGTGCATCGCTTTCGCACCTATGCGATCGAGGTGAGCGGCGAGGCGCGGCATTATTTCGATGCGATGCTGTCGTTGCCGGCATTCCAGGAATGGACCCGCGCAGGTCTTGCAGAAACGCTCGTCATCGAACGCTTCGAGACGGTCTGATTTCGGGCATGCCGGTTTCGGCCATGGCAGCCGGCCGGCGACCTTCGATCCAACCTCAACCGGGTGTCCGATTTTGGGAATGCCGGCCTTTCGTGGCGGGCATCCGGATTCCCGGGAACCTACGGAATTGCGGCTTATGGCCCTGAAAAACATGCGGAATTTGCGTATTTGCCATGCCTTGATGTTGCTGGCTTTTGGAGCATCGGCTGTGCTAGGTTGCCGCAGGGTTCTCAAGTCGGCCGAAAGCTAGCGGGACCGTGAGCGCGGCCGGCGTTCTTGCGTATGGAGAGGGCGTTGAAGCATAAGTACTCCGTTGGAGAGACTGTCTATTTTACTGCCAGCAACGTTGCCCGACCGGCCGCCAGCGGCACCTATGAGGTGATCCGGCTGCTTCCGACAGACGGCGACGATTGTCAGTATCGTATCAAAAGCTCGACCGAAGCTTTCGAACGGGTCGCCAAGGAAAGCCAGCTCGCGATTTCCTGAAACAGTTGTGTGCAAGCAGCCCGCTGACGGGGTTCCATTTCGATCGCCGTCAAAAGGCCCCGTTCGCAGAACCATTCTGCCGAAATGCGAATGCGAGAAAGACGCATTCGCCGTTCGATTGCGTTTGATGCTGCGTTAAGGGACACCGCGCATGAGCTGGGACTGGGCTGCTCCGCTGGATCAAATCTGGCGCTCGCCGAACCTTCCGTTGTACCTGACGCTGGCGACGGGTGGATTTGTCGGGATCATCGTTCTGATAACGCTGCTGCGCTCGGAGCGATCCGTGGCCAACGGCGTGCTCGCGCTGATCACGCTGCTCGCGATCGGCCTTGCGGGCGCGGTGACTTTCCGCGGCTTCGGCACGGCCAGCGCGGTTCACTCGAGCGAGGTGCGTCCGGTTCAGACGGCCGCCGCGCCGTTGCCGCAGCTTTCCTGCATTGATGAAATGGCCGGCGATGCCGTCCTCGCCGCGTGCGAGAAGGTGCTGTTCGGGTCGGCCGAGTCGGTGGCCGCGGCGGTGGCCTACGCCGCCTCGCAGATCACGCTGCTGACCTCGCTCGGAGACGTCGCCACCGCGAACAAGGGGGCCGGCTCCGACCTGCTGGCGCTGCGCCGGGCCGTCGAGCGCGACCGTTACGGGCTGATGGCCTATGTGCTGATGGCACGGGACCGTTGCACGCCAACGGCCTGCCGCGCCTTCCGCTCGCTGACCGAGCCGCGCCAGATCGTGTCCAACATGGAAGACCGCGTCTATGAAAGCCTGATCATGCGCTACGCGGCGTCCTGGAACACGCCGCAGGCTGCCGCCGGCATGGTCGCGGCGCTGCCGCCGTCGTTCCCCACGGGCAAGCCCACCAACGCCGAATTCCCGACCTCGGCCTCCACCCCGCCGGTCAACATCATGACGCCGGAGCCGCCGCTCGGCGCCGCGCCGAAGCCGTCGTCGGCTGCGGCCGTCCCGGCGTCGCCAGCCGCCCCGCGTCCGGCCGCGGCACCGGCACCGACGCAGGCACAGGCCGCCGCCAAGAAGCCGCCGCCCGCGCCGAAGCGGCCGTCCTCGGCGGCGCCGGTCCAGCTCACGCCGTCGGGTGCGGCGCCCACAGCTGATAACAACGAGTGATCTTTTCAAAGCGCGCACGGGCCGCTACATCGGCGGGATCATGCCGCTTCATCTCATCAAGCTTGCCGTCGGCTGCGAGTCAGTCAAGGAACTCAAGGGCTGGGTTGCCGAACGGATGGCAACCGCCAAGAAAAAAGGCCTGCCGCTTCGTCACGTCCACATCACGCGGATGACGCCGAAGCGCGACGAAGAGATCCTCGCCGGCGGCTCACTCTATTGGGTCATCAAGGGCGAAATCGCCGCGCGCGAAAAGATCATCGCAATCGAGCCGTTCCGCGACAAGGACGGTATCGGGCGGTGCCGCCTGGTGATGCAGCCCAAGGTGTTGGCGGTCTCGCCGCGGCCGATGCGCCCGTTCCAGGGCTGGCGCTACCTCGCCGAGGACGCCGCGCCACCGGACCTCACCAAATCCTCAGCCGCCAGCGTGGCTGCAATGCCGGAACCGATGCGGCGCGAATTGCGCGATCTGGGGCTGCTCTGAGGGAGCATCGAGGCTCCATTTCTAAACCCCGATATTATCGATCAGCCGCGTCTTGCCGAGTTTCGCG
>CAWIZF010000002.1:0-72344 GCA_963840465.1 uncultured Alphaproteobacteria bacterium
TTCCATGCGCGAGCGTTCCTCCGATCACCCCGATGAGGATGACGAGTGTGGGCGTCGTCAGGCCGCGCCCCATGACGAGCGGTTTCAGGACGTTGTCGAGTATGCCGACGACGACCAGGAACAGCGTCAGCAGGAGCGCGGTTGTGAAATCCTTGTCTATCCAGATCCAGATGATCACGGGAAACATGACAATTGCCGCGCCGATCTGCACGATTGCCAGGAGCAAGACCGCGAAGGCCAACAGGCCGGCGCCGGGAATGCCCGCCAGCTTGAAGCCGATGCCGGCCAGCAGTGATTGGATGATTGCGACGCCGATGACGCCCTGGGATACCGCGCGTATGGTCATACCCGCCAGTTCCAGAAAATGCTCGCTCTGTTCGGGCACGATGCGATAGAGAAAGCCCCTGCCCGCCGCCACCAGCTGCGAGCCGTAGGGAAAGAGAAAGCCAGACAGCGCCACAGACAGGAGAAACTTGAGCGTTCCCACGCCGGCATCGCCCGCGAGGCCGAGCATGGTGCCCGCCAACGGTTTCAGATGCGGAGCCACCTCGCGAAAGGCCGCTCGAATATTATTGGTCGCCTGGTTCCAGAGTTCGAAAAGCTGCTGACCGATGAGGGGCCAACTTTTAACGCCGTCTGGGGGAGATGGAACCGCCAGGTCGCCAGCACTCAGATTGGCGGCGAGATCCTTCACCCCTTCCACGGCACTCAGGCCAAGCCAGGTCGCCGGCCCGATGATGATGCCGAGATTGATGAGGGTGAGAATTGCTGCTGCGAGCCGAGGGCGACCGCCAAGAAGCCTGGCAAGGAGATTGAAAACCGGGTAGAGCGCGACGGCGAGGACGATGCTCCAGACCAGAATCGGCACAAAGGGACGGATCAAAACGAACGTCCAGTAGATCAGGAAAGCAAGCAATCCGAGCCGGATCGCAAGCTGGATGAGGTCCTCTCCGGACCGGAACTGGCGAGAGGTTTTCAAGGACGCGCCTTCACCTGAGAGTGGGATGCGGTCGTCAAACTACCGGCCGCTTTTCGCGCTGAAGTCTTGATCCAGATCAAACGACCACGATCCGGGCCCGCGCTTCATCGGCGGAAGTCGATCGAGACAATTGCTTTGTTTTCCGGCACATGAGGCCCAATGGCTGAGGCCATCAACTACACCGCACGCGAGCTTCTCCGCGACGGCAGCCAGATCGACATCCGCGCACTTCGGCGGGAGGATGAGGCTGACATGCTCGCTGCGATCGGCAAGACCAGCGCCCAGTCGCTACAGCGTCGCTTCTTCGTCATGAAGCGCCACTTCTCCGACAAGGAGCGCGCTTACTTTATGGACATCGATTTCAAGAATCATGTTGCGATTGTCGCGGTCGCAGAGGAAGCCGGCCGCAAGGTCATCGTCGGGGGCGGCCGGTACATCGTTTTCGAGCCGGGGCGAGCCGAGATGGCCTTTGTCGTCATCGATACCTGGCAGGGACGAGGCCTCGGCTCGATCCTGATGCGCCATCTCGTCAAGTTCGCGAGCGACGCCGGGCTGCAGGAATTGACGGCAGAAGTTTTGCCCGAAAACGCAGCGATGATAAAGGTATTCGGAAAGTTCGGCTTCAAGCCCGCCGCGCGGCGGGACCCGCAGACACTCCATCTGGTACTGAAGCTGAGTTAGAAATGCGTATCACGCGCATTTTCGACCACCTTGTCCCGAGGCCTACCTCAAGCCCAGCGGCGAGCGCCGATAGCCGCTATCCCGGGCCTCATTCCTGCATACGAAGCTGCCGGTATATCCCGACGCGTAGCGCCTCTGGCCTTTCAGGTAATAGCGCCCCCTTCCAAAATCGAGCCAGACGATCGTGTCCCCGGGGCAATGGCGTTGCGCCTGGGCTTCATAGCGAAATGGCGTAAGGCTCTGTGCTATCGCGCTATGAGACACGCAAGAAATAATCGCCAGAAACGCAGCGGAACAACTGTAGAAGCCTAGTCGCATGCCGCGTCCATTTCGTTGCCCAAACCGGTACACTGCAGCACTCATTCTTCCGGAATCGATAGTCCTTCACGCAGGTCCGTGCGATCCGGGTGGAACCATATAAAGCGTCATAGCGAATATGGCGTAGATGAATAGCAGCAGAGCGCCAATGAACCATGCTGAACGACCGCTGTTCGTAACGAAGGTCGCCGTCACAGTAGAAATCATCACCATCGTTACGGCGCCGGGCCAAAATTGCAGATCCATTGGTTTGGGCCCGACGACGTAGCTCAGGAGCACCAGCACCGGTGCAACGAACAGCGCGATCTGGGACGCACTTCCGAGCGCGATGCTGACGCTCATGTCCAGGCGGTTCTTTCGCGCGGCAGAAAATGCCACGGCCATTTCAGCCGCAGCCCCGACCAGGGCCACGATGATGAACCCGACAAAAGCCGGACTCATCCCCAACGTTTCCGCCGCGTGCTGCACCAACTCAACGAAGATTTCGCTTACCAGCGCCACCAAAACTGTAACGACGAGGAGCGTGCCGACCGCGAGGTTGATCGGCCACTTTGCTTCTTCCGTCTGACCGTGATCTTCGCTCGCAAAGAGTTCCTTGTGCGTCTTCAGCGAGAACAGCAGGCTCAATCCGTACGCCACGATAAGCAAGATCGCCAGGGCGAGGCTGAAATTCTGGGCCATCGCCTCGCCCCGCGCCAAATCAAGCTCGGAGACCGCCGCCGGCGCGAGCAGCGCAATCGTCGCCATCAACAGCAAGGCCGCGTGCATCCTGCCTCCGGCGCGATTGTACTCCTGAACATGATACCTGAGGCCACCCAACAGAAAGGACGCCCCCAGCATGAAGAGGGAATTGGTGACGATGGCGCCGGCGATCGATGCTTTGACCAGCATGTACTCTCCGGCACGCAGCGCGGTCACGGCGATGATCAACTCGGTCAGATTCCCAAGCGTCGCATTGAGCAATCCGCCCACCGCATCCCCCGTCTTTTCGGAGACGGCTTCGGTGGCATGACTAAGAAGGGCAGCAAGCGGAACGATTGCGAGAACCGCGAGCACAAACAGGAGCGTGTGAGCGGCAGGCACTATCCTTGCCGCGACCAGCACGATGGGCACGAATACCAGCATCCAGAGCAGCGGGGTATGTCGGATTTCACTTAGCAGCGGGTCCATCGCGTCGGCTGCCTCCCCGGATCATTCGGCGGTCCGATGGCCTTCGGTTCGTCTTTGAGGAGACGGTCTCACGCCTGGCGATCCCAACGAACATCGGACCTGGAACAATTACCCGACTGCACAAATCATCTTGATCTAGATCAACGGATGCCGGCTAAGGATCAGGAGCAGTAGGTTCTGAAGCAGTGAGCCTCGGCGCTCGGAACCAACCCAACACCGTCGGCCCAATCTGTTGTTAACTAGCGCGCGATCGGGCCGGAATTTCCCAAACGCCGGTCGCTTGGATATGAGGTCTGCCATGGCAGAAACACCCAAACTGTCCGTCGAAAAAGCACTGGAAAAACTGCGCGCCGCCGATGCGACGAAATCCAGGAACGAACGACGCACTGAGGAAATGGAAGCGCTTGATGACGAGATAAAGCGCATGCGAGCGCAAAGACTTCGCCTGGATCGGCAGCAACGACGTTCGACAGAGCGTGATTGAAATTGTCTCGATTTACTGACGGTTGGGGTGGATTAGTCGAACGGCGTGTGGATGTCCGGTCTAACCTTGGCGGCGACCGCTGGAGCTTGCCTCCCGGAGCCCATCTGATCTCTGTGCTCTGAAGACTGGCTAGTTCTGTTCGAAATCCATGTAGTCGCCGGATGACAAGCTTTTGCCTGAAACCTTATCGGATGCCGTCCTCAGGCAGCAGTCGTGATCGAACCAGTCTCCGCCGAAAAGCCCGAATTTCCGGCCCATTCGCGCATCTCTCGGGGAGCCCGGCCGACCGCTCGAATGCCTGGCTGGGGCGGGAGGGTACCCAGTCAAATTGAACTCGCCATCAACAGATTGAAAACGCTATACAAAAAGGTGCGACACACTGGATGTGTAGCATCTGCGTGCAGCATCCTGCAAGCAGGCCGTGCTGTTCGTGAGTTCGGGATCGACGCCGTCCATATAGACGGCAGCGTCTCATGACGTCCGATACGAACCATCCGCTAATCGGCAAAGGATTACTTTTCCGCTGTGCACTGGCTTCTCTCCGGAGCGACGGAAAGCCGCGAATGACACGTTGGGGTTACGGCGAGGCACACAGTTGGAGGGGTTGGCGCTCTGCTTCCCTCGCAGCTGCGAGGTCGACGTCTCGATAACTTCCATGTCGGCGGACAAGTTTACTGGTACCCTCCTGGGACAGCCCGTGGGTCTCTCCCCCCGCGCAACTGCGCGGGCTCGCCTACGCCGCTTTCGAACGACAGCACAGTTGCTTCACGTTACGTAACGCGCGCCCTCCACCCTGCTTCGAGAAATCTCCGATTGACCCTAGATCGAGTTCGTCAAAGGTCGTTGTCGTCTCGAGTTCGACACAGGTAACGCGCAGTTTCCTTTTTGTCACGTCTGGTTCGGGCTTCTGTAACGCTTAGTTCAAGGCTCGCATTGCCACCATTCAACCATGCGCACGCTCAAAATCGTGCGTTACTTTTTCCAAACTGCGCGTTACTTTTCTAGGGTCGCCGGAGACAGACGGCACCAGCGGGGCGGCTACCTCGCCGCCGAACGCGCTGAAGGCGTCACGAGCCACACCGCATTGGCTCAGAAGTCCGGGCGGACCACCTGGAAGTCGGCATTGTGCCCCACAAGCGGACATTTCTACGAACGGCGGCTTTCGCCAAAAGCGGCCGTTCGCAAATACCGTACATCCCATCGACTTAGAAGCCAGTTCACAGTCTGATACCTGTGCTTAGGATAATCGCGCGCCATCGGCTCATTTCTGCCCCGACAAACTTGGCTGATTGCGCGCGATCCATGTTTGTCATCTGCATGCCAAACTTGCTCTCTAACCGGTTCACTACCTCCTGCAATAAAAGAGCGCGTGGATGTAACCGCATTTGCCCGTTCCTTCCCGTGGAATGAGGCCCAATGGCGGTCAACTCCAACGGATAAATTTAGTCAGAAAGCCTCGTCAGACGCGGTCGCCATACGCCGAGGATCACATTCACCGTTGCGACTGCAAGCAGCACCCAGAGCGATTTCCATTCGGCGTTGAGCGTTACCGCGAGATTAACCGGGTCGACCTCATGGGCCAACGCGCGGGCGCTCAGTTCCGCTTCCTGCTGCATCGGCCCCTGAATTGCCGCGAAACCCCACTCGAATACCAGGATGCCCGAAAGGAGCTTGGCCCAGGCCCAGCCGGCGTTGTGATAGGCACGGTTGAGGGCCATCGCCAGCAAGCCGCTAATCAACACAAGCCCGAGCGAAGGGAGAAATATCCATGTCGCAATGCCAGCCATCGCGCTACGCATCAGTGCATATTCGGACTGAGATGTCGGCGCTGGGGCGTAGCTCAGCAACACGGTCAGACAAGCCATAGCGCCGATTTGTCCGATGGCACCCAGCGTATGCATGAATTTCATCACCCGTCGCACGGATCCCATTGACTCCGATCAAGGTATTATTCGGTGTTTTCCGCGTTTGCGCTACTTCAAGAATACCCTGCTCGCGAGCACATCCGACGCCTCCAGCGACATGATGTCGTCTGCGGTCAGCACGCGATCGAGATCGGCGACGAGGCGGTTGGCCTGGCGCAACCGCATGCGGTCGAGCGCGTTGCGGATCGAGCGCGCGTTGGAGAACAGCGGCTGGGTTTTGCGCAATTCGATGTAGCGAACGAAGGCTTCGCGCGCTTCGGGGCTGAACCTGTAGTTCATGTCCCGCAGCATCAGCTCGGCGATGGCGAGCAGTTCGTCATCGGCATAATCGGGGAAGTCGATGTGGTGGGCGATGCGCGAACGGAATCCCGGATTGCTGCTGAAGAACTTGTCCATGCGGTCGCCGTAGCCGGCCAGGATTACCACCAGGTCCTCGCGCTGCAATTCCATCACCTGCAGCAGAATCTCGATGGCCTCCTGGCCGTAGTCGCGTTCGTTATCCGGCCGATACAGGTAATAGGCCTCATCGATGAACAGCACGCCGCCCATCGCCTTCTTCAGTATCTCCTTCGTCTTCGGCGCGGTGTGACCGATATACTGCCCGACCAGTTCATCGCGGGTGACCGATACGACGTGGCCACGGCGCACGAAGCCGAGCTTGTGGAGGATGTTGGCCATCCGCAACGCCACGGTGGTCTTGCCGGTCCCGGGATTGCCAGTGAACGACATGTGTAGTGTCGGGACATCGGAGGTCAGGTTCATGCGCTTGCGAATGCGCTCGATCAGCAGCAGCGAGGCAATTTCACGGATGCGGGTCTTGACCGGCTTCAGCCCGATTAACTCACGATCGAGCTGATCGAGCACGTCGCCGATGCCTACCTCGTTGAATTCGCGGCGCAGGTCCACCTGTTCCGGCGGCGGCGTCTCAGCCTCTGCTTGCGATGCCGCTACCGCACTCATTTGCCACCGTAGCGTCCGCCCTCGGGGCGGTCGACGGCGTAGGATTTCGTGGTGTAGCGGATGTTGCGGCCGGCAACCTCATGCCGCTCGAGCCGGAAGCCGGGCTCGTCCTTGGGCCGGTTGACGATGAAGGACAGCCGAACCAACTCCCAGCCATGGCTGGAATCGAACGCGGACATCCTGATGTAGCGGTCGCCATACACCTTGCGGCACTCGTTCAGCTCCATCAGCACGCCTGCGGCATCGCGGAGATCGAACATCGGCAGTCCCCACATTTCCCAATAGGTATTTCGCGGGTGAGGATCGTCGGTGAACTCGATGTTCACCGCCCAACCATTTCCGAGGCAGTACTGCACCTGCGCCGTGATCTGCTCGTCGGTGAGATCGGGCAGAAACGAAAAACATCCCTGGGTCACTCGCATGTTGCTTCTCCTCACATCGCCGGCGTGGCGGTCGGAACGAAATCGGGCGAGTCCGTCGAACTCGTAGTTGAAGGTGATGTCCTTCCAGACCTCCAGCGCATCGCGCAGCGGCGTGCAGGTCTGGGCGGCCTTGGCGAGAATTTCCGGACCCTCGTGGACGTAGTCGCGACCCTCGTTACGCGCGAGGATCATCGCCTCGAGCGCGACGCGGTTTGCGGTCGCCCCGGCCTGGATGCCCTTGGGATGACCGATGGTCCCGCCGCCGAATTGCAGCACGACGTCCTCGCCGAGATGGTCGAGCAGTTGATGCATCTGGCCGGCGTGAATGCCGCCCGACGCGACTGGCATCATCTGGTTGAGGCTCGCCCAGTTCTGGTCGAAGAACACGCCATGCTCCAGCTTCATCGGATTGAAGTCCTGACGGCAGATATCGTAATAGCCGCGCGTCGTCGCGGGATCGCCTTCGAGCTTGCCGACGACGGTCCCGGCATGGATGTGGTCGACGCCGGCGAGGCGCATCCACTTGGCGATGACTCGGAACGAGACGCCATGCAGCCGCTGCCGCGTATAGGTCGAATGTCCTGCGCGATGCAGATGCAGGATCATGTCGTTACGGCGGGCCCACTTCGCCATCGACTGGATCGCGGTGTATCCGATCACCAGATCGATCATGATGATGACAGAGCCGAGCTCCCTGGCGAAATCGGCGCGCTCATACATGTCCTCCATCGTCGCGGCCGTGACGTTGAGGTACGTGCCCTTCACCTCGCCGGTCGCCGCCTGCGCGCGGTTGACCGCCTCCATGCAGTAGAGAAAGCGATCGCGCCAGTGCATGAAGGGCTGAGAGTTGATGTTTTCGTCGTCCTTGCAGAAATCGAGGCCCCCCTTGAGCGCCTCGTAGACCACGCGGCCATAGTTGCGGCCGGACAGGCCGAGCTTCGGTTTCACGGTGGCGCCGAGCAGCGGCCGGCCGAACTTGTCGAGCCGTTCACGCTCGACCACGATGCCGGTCGCGGGACCCTGGAACGTCTTCACATAGGCGACGGGAAGCCGCATGTCCTCCAGCCGCAGCGCTTTCAGCGGCTTGAAGCCGAACACGTTGCCGATGATCGAGGCCGTGAGGTTGGCGATCGAGCCCGGTTCGAACAGGTCGAGGTCGTAGGCGATGTAGGCGAAATATTGCCCGGGCGAGTTCGGCACGGGATCGACGCGGAAACATTTGGCGCGGTATTTTTCCGCGGCCGTCAGGCGATCGGTCCACACCACCGTCCAGGTCGCGGTCGAGGATTCGCCGGCGACCGCGGCCGACGCCTCGATCGGATCGACGCCGTCCTGCGGCGTGACCCGGAACAGCGCGATGATGTCGGTATCCTTGGGCGTGTAATCCGGCTCCCAATAGCCCATCTTCTTGTATTCCATCACGCCTGACTTGTAGCGATCCTTGCCGCGGACGGTCATCGATTGGTCATTCATGGCAATCTCCTCAAGAGTTCTGACCGGCCTGTCCGGCAAGATGGGCGTTGGTTATTCGGCTGCGACGGCCATGCCGCCGATACGCGGATCGAGCGAGCCTGCGCGATAGCGCCTGGCCATTTCCGACAGTGGGAGCACCTTGATCTTCGCGGCATTGCCCGCGGTGCCGAATTGCTCGAATCGCTCGCGGCAGAGCTCGCGCATGGCGTCCATTGCGGGCTTAAGGAATTTGCGCGGATCGAATTCGTTCCTGGCCTGGGTAGCGACTTTCCGGAACGCCGCGGTCATCGCCAGCCGGCAGTCGGTGTCGATATTCACCTTGCGGACACCATGCCGGATGCCACGTGCGATCTCGTCGACCGGCACGCCCCAGGTCTGCGGCATCTCGCCACCGAATGCGTTGAACTCGTCCTGCAGCGGCTGCGGCACCGACGAGGAGCCATGCATGACCAGATGCGTATTCGGCAGCCGGCGATGAATTTCCTCGACCACGTTCATCGCCAGAATGTCGCCGTCCGGCTTGCGCGAGAATTTGTAGGCGCCATGCGACGTACCCATCGCAATCGCCAGCGCATCGACCTTGGTGGCGCGGACGAAATCGACCGCCTGGTCCGGATCGGTCAATAGCTGGTCGTGGCTGACCTTGCCTTCGACGCCATGACCGTCCTCCTGCTCGCCACCGCCGTGCTCGAGCGAGCCCAGGACGCCGAGTTCGCCTTCGACCGAGGCGCCGATCCAGTGCGCCATCTCGACCACGCGTCGGGTGATGTCGACGTTGTAGTCATAGTCCGCCGCGGTCTTGGCGTCGGCCTTGAGCGAGCCGTCCATCATGACGGACGTAAAGCCGTGCTGGAGCGCCGTGGCGCAGGTCGACTCCTCGTTGCCATGATCCTGATGCATGCAGAGCGGTATCTGCGGATACATCGCTTCCAGCGCATCGATCATCTTCGCCAGCATGATATCGTTGGCATACGATCGCGCGCCGCGAGAGGCCTGGATGATGACCGGCGCATCGACGGCTGCCGCGGCCTCCATGATCGCGAGCCCCTGCTCCATATTGTTGATGTTGAAGGCAGGCACGCCGTAGCCGTGCTCGGCGGCGTGGTCCAGCAATTGCCTCAGCGTGATTCTTGCCATCGCAGTTCCTTTCAAGCCCGCGGGAGATGTCATGGATGGATCGTTGCGACCTTCGATCGCGCCAGGCGACGTTTCGCTGCCGCAGCGACCGCCTCCGCGGTGATTCCGAATTCCCGGTACAGCACTTCGGCCGGCGCGGAGGCGCCAAAGCCTGTCATCCCGACGAATTCGCCGCTGTCGCCGAGCCAGCGCGCCCAGTCGCCTTCGACCGCCGCTTCAACGCCAATTCGGGGAACGCTTCCGAGCACCTCGGCGCGGTATTCGCGCGATTGCTGGCGAAACAGATCGAAGCAAGGCGCCGAAACGACCGCCGCGCGCACATTGTCGCTCGCGAGCAGCCTGGCTGCTGTCAGCGCGATCGATACTTCCGAACCCGTGGCAATCAGGGTGACGTCGCGGCCGCCTTCCGGCTCGACGATCACATAGGCGCCCAGCGCTACCAGATTGACGACGCCGCCAAGCTCACGAAACGTCGGCATCGCCTGTCGCGACAAGCATAGTATTGACGGGCTGGTCTGCGCCCGCAACGCGCAATCCCAGGCCTCGGCGGTCTCGACGGCGTCGCCGGGCCGGAATACCAGCAAATTGGGAATGGCCCGTAACGACGCCAGATGCTCGACCGGCTGATGCGTGGGGCCGTCTTCGCCCAATCCGATGGAGTCATGCGTCATCACATGGATGACGCGGATGCCCATCAGCGCCGCCAGCCTGATCGCAGGGCGGCTGTAGTCCGCGAAGGTGAGAAACGTGCCGCCATATGGGATAAGGCCGCCGTGCAGCGCAATTCCGTTCATGGCGGACGCCATGGCGTGCTCCCGAACGCCATAGTGAACATAACTGCCGTCAAACGCGGTCGCATTCACCGGCCGGTGACTTTTGGCGCGCGTCAGGTTGGAATGGGTAAGGTCGGCCGAGCCGCCCAGCAAATTCGGCAACGCTTCGGCGATCGCGTCGATCACGAGTTGCGACGCCTGCCGCGTCGCGATGTTTGGTCTGTCGGCCGCGAAGCGATCGCGGATATCGGTCATCGCCTCGGCATATCCGAAAGGAAGGTTTCGGTTCAACGCATCGTGGAACGGCGAGCGCGCGGCCGGGTTGGATTTCCTGGTTCGCTCGATCCAGCTTCGGCGGGCGGCATGGCCGTTCTCGCCGATCTTGCGCCATTGCTTAAGGACGTGCTCCGGAACCTGGAACGGCTCGTATGGCCATTCCAGCGCGGCGCGGGTCTTTGCCACTTCTTCAGCGCCGAGCGGTGCACCGTGCGCCTTTTCGCTCCCTTGACGATTCGGGGCGCCGAAACCGATCACGGTGCGGCAGGCGATCAGGGATGGCCGGTCGCTGCGCCGCGCCTGCTCAATCGCGGCCGCGATCGCCTCCGGATCATGGCCGTCAATCCGGCTCGCCGACCAGCCCGAGGCCTTGAAGCGTGCCAGTTGGTCGTCCGAACATGACAGCGACGTCGCGCCATCGATGGAGATTTCGTTATCGTCAAACAGCACGATCAGGCGGTTCAGCCCGAGATGTCCGGCCAGCGAGATCGCCTCGTGGCTCAGGCCCTCCATCAGGCAGCCGTCGCCCGCGATCACATAGGTGTAGTGATCGACGTAGTCATCGCCGAAACGCGCATTCATCAGGCGCTCGGCCAGCGCCATGCCGACAGCCGTGGCAATCCCCTGCCCCAATGGTCCTGTGGTCGTCTCGACGCCTGGCGTATGGCCGTATTCGGGATGCCCCGGGGTCTTCGAGCCCCACTGCCGGAACGCCTTGAGTTGGTCCGTTGTGACGCCCTCGTAGCCGGTCAGATGCAGCAAAGCGTAGAGCAACATCGAGCCGTGGCCCGCCGAAAGCACAAAACGATCGCGATCGGGCCACGCCGGATCGGCGGGATCGAATTTGAGGAAGCGCGAGAACAGCACGGTCGCAACATCGGCCATGCCCATCGGCATTCCCGGATGTCCGGACTTGGCTTTCTCCACGGCGTCGATCGCCAGGAAGCGGATCGCGTTGGCCATTTCCGCATGCGACGCTTCTGTGCGGCCGGCAATGCAGGCGAGAGCTGGAGCGGTCATACCGTGCGCCTCTTGCGTTCCATCAGTTGCAGGATCAGCGGGGTGAGAATGAGCTGCATCGCGAGGTCCAGCTTCGATCCGTGGATCACGATCGAATTGGCGCGCGACATGAAACTGTTCGGGATCATCGACAGCAGATAGGGAAAATCGATCCCGCGCGGATTCTTGAGCCGGATCACCACCATCAATTCGTCCGGCGTCGGGATCCATCGCGCAATGAACGGGTTCGACGTATCTACCGTCGGCACGCGCTGGAAGTTGATGTCGGTCTCGGCGAATTGCGGGCAGATGTAGTGCACGTAGTCCGGCATCCGCCGCAGGATGGTGTCGGTGACGGCTTCCGCGGTGTAGCCACGGTCGCTGCGGTCGCGGTGCAGCTTCTGGATCCACTCCAGATTGATGACGGGAACGACGCCGATCTTGAGGTCGGCATGCTGGGCGATATTGACCTTGTCGGTTACCACGGCGCCATGCAGGCCCTCGTAGAACAGCAGATCCGACTTTTCAGGCAACGGGCCCCATTCGGTGAAAGTGCCGGGATCTGCGCCGTACAGCTTGGCTTCCCCCTCGTCGTGGACGTAGTGACGGGTGGTTCCGGTGCCGGACTCGCCGTAATCGCGAAACGCCTTCTCCAGTTCCTCGAACAGATTGGTTTCCGGACTGAAGTGACTGAAGTGCTTGTTGCCGCGCTCGGCCTCTTCAGCCATTTTCGTGCGCATCTCGACGCGATTGTAGCGATGGAAGGCGTCGCCCTCGATATAGGCTGCGGCGACCTTTTCGCGGCGGAAGATGTTCTCGAAGGTCTTCTTCACCGACGTTGTGCCGGCGCCGGACGAACCCGTGATCGATATGATGGGATAGCTGCGCGACATCGGTCCCTGTCCCCTCAGCGAAACAGGCCGCGACGCGCAAACAGCGGCGCGTCGCTATTGTCGAACATCGGCTCGATGCCTTCGTGAATGGCGGCGACGTCGCGGACGCCACGGACCGACCCCATGATCAAAGGCACGCGCTGGTGCGGTGTTCTCGCCGACATTTCCAGAATGCGCCGGCGTCCGGTGGTCGCCGAGCCGCCCGCCCATTCCATGACCAGTGCCATCGGATGGGCTTCATACAACAGCCGCAACCGTCCCTCGCGATATCCAGGTCGGGCATCGGCGGGGTAAAGGAACACGCCGCCGCGGACGAGGATGCGGAGCGATTCAGCCACCAGCGAGCCGATCCAGCGCATGTTGAAATCGGCGCCGCCGTTGCCGTTGGTGCCGGCCAGGCACTCGTCGATATAGGCGCGAACCGGCCCGTGCCAGTGCCGCCGGTTCGATGCGTTGATCGCGAACTCCGGTGTGCCAGGCGCAATCTTCACAGCCTGCGCAGTCAGCAGAAATTCCCGGGCACGCCTGTCGAGAATGAAGATATCGACGCGCTGATTGAGCGCCAGGACCAGCGTGGTCTGCGGGCCGTAGACCACAAAGCCCGCAGCGCGCTGCGCCGTGCCGGGCTCGAAGAAGGTAGAGACGATGTCGTTGCCACGCGGACGAATCGAAAAGATCGTTCCAACCGAAATATTGTTCTCAAGATTGGCCGATCCATCCAGCGGATCAATCGCGACGCAGAGCGGTGCCGCGGCATCGAGAATTTCAGGAAGTTCCGCCTCTTCCGACAAAACGGCTGCAACCGGTGTTCCGCGCAGCGCGTGGCGCATCATCTCGTCGGCGGCGACATCGATATCCTTCTGCAGATCGCCATCGGAATTGACGCCGCTATGTCGTCCGGTAATGCCGGCCAATGGTCCATCCGCAATGAGGTCGGCAAGATTGATCGATGCCATCGCAAGCGCCTCGATCACGGCGGCAACCTCGGTCCCGTTCGGCGCGTCCTGCACCGAGCGATCGAGATGCGAACGCAAGGTGACGCGTTCGTCCATGGCCGTTCCCCTGTCAGCGCCCTCTGCGGGGCCATTCCAAAGCGTCGTGCCGGTCGGCAGTCCGCGCCTCACAACATCCCAATTTGCCAAATTAGGGAAATTTTCTTATCTTTGGCCGAGGCAAAGTTTTCCTTATAAAGGTGACGCCGATGGCAAGCCGGTTTCTGCGAGAACTGACCATTCGCCAGCTTCGCGCGCTGGCGGCCGTTCACAGCGATCGATCGGTGACGGCGGCCGCCAAACGGCTGCATCTGACCCAGCCGGCGGTTACGCTGCAGATCCGCAACTTGCAGGCGCTGGCGGGTTTGCCCCTGATTCAGCGCACCGGCGACGGGATGCTTCTGACCGATGCCGGGCGCGAAGTGCTGGCGCTTTCCGAACGTATCGAGGCAGCGATCGCGGACTGCGAAACCTCGCTGGAGATGATGGCGGGCAAGACCGCCGGCCGTGTCTCGATCGGCGCCGTCAGTACCGCGAAATACTTCGTGCCGTTCATGATCTCCGGATTTTCCAAGCTCCACCCGAATGTCGATGTCACGCTTTCGATCGGCAACCGGCAGGAGATCGGCACCGCGCTGCGCGGATACGACCTCGATTTCGCGATCATGGGCCGTCCACCGGCGGACATCGATATGGACGTTCGCCTGATCGGCGATCATCCCCACGTCATCATCGCACCGACCGGCCATCGCCTGGCGCGAAAATCCCGCATAGCGCTCACCGACCTGGCCGACGAGACCTTCTTGATGCGCGAGCCGGGTTCGGGCACCCGCGGCCTGATGGAGCAATTGTTCGAAACGGCACAGGTGCGCCCCAAGCTCGGCATGGCGATGAGCAGCAACGAGACCATCAAGCAGGCGGTGATCGCCGGTCTCGGCATCGCGTTCATTTCCGCGCATACGGTGGCCACCGAACTCGACGAGCGGCGGCTGGTGACGCTCGATGTGGTCGGGCTTCCCGTGGTACGGCAATGGTTCGTCCTTTCCCGCAAGGACAAGATCCTGCTGCCACCGGCGCGCGCGATGCTGGAGTTCCTCAGCGCACGCGGCGCGCAATTCCTGCCGCGAACCCGCGGCAGGCTTCGGCTCACCCGCCCATCGGCGCGCGGCAAGCGCTGAAGACGCTGCCGCGCAGCCTCGGCTCAAGCCGCTTTGGCCAATCCGACCTCGGCCCAGATTTCCGCCAAGGCCTGCACGAGGTGCTCGATGTCGGCATCGCTATGATGCGGCGACGGCGTGATCCGCAGCCGCTCGGTGCCGCGCGGCACGGTCGGATAGTTGATCGGCTGCACGTAGATGCCGTAGCGGTCGATCAGCACATCGCTGATCTGCTTGCAAAGTACGGGATCGCAGACCATGACCGGCACGATATGGCTGGGATTATCGAGATGCGCGACGCCGGTCTCGTTGAGCCGCCGTGCGCAGCCGCGCCACGCGATCCTGGTGCCGTTCGCGTTCGGCCGAGCTCGACCTTGAGATGCCGGATGCTGGTCAGCGCACCGGCGGCGACCGCTGGTGGCAGCGAGGTGGTGAAGATGAAGCCGGAGGCAAAACTGCGGATGAAATCGCAGATCGTGCTCGATGCCGCAACATAGCCGCCGATTACCCCGAACGCCTTCGCCAGCGTGCCTTCGATCACGGTCAGGCGATGGCTCACGCCCTCCCGGTCGGCAATGCCGCCGCCGTTCGGGCCGTAGAGACCAACGCCATGCACTTCGTCGAGATAGGTCATGGCGTTGTGGGCGTCCGCGACGTCGCAGAGCTCCGCAATCGGCGCGATGTCGCCATCCATCGAGTAGACGGACTCGAATGCCACCAGCTTCGGGGCGTGCGGGTCGAGATCGCTCAGCTTTCGCTCGAGGTCGCGCGGATCGTTATGGGCGAAGATGCGCGTCGGGCTGCGGCTGTGCCTGATGCCTTCGATCATCGAGGCGTGGTTGAGTTCGTCCGACAGGATCGTGCAGCCCGGCATCCGCGACGCCAGCGTGCTGATCGCGGCCATGTTGGAGACATAGCCAGAGGTGAACAGAAGCGCGGCTTCCTTGCCGTGCAGACTGGCGAGTTCCTGCTCCAGCAGCACGTGATAGTGATTGGTCCCGGCGATGTTGCGGGTGCCGCCGGCACCGGCGCCGCAACTGTCGAGCGCCTCGTGCATCGCCTTCAGCACCTGCGGATGCTGGCCCATGCCGAGATAGTCGTTGGAGCACCATACGGTGACCTCACCGGCGCCATCAGGGTGATGATGCCTGGCGCGGGGGAATGCGCCGGCCTTGCGCTCCAGATCGGCGAATACGCGATAGCGTCCTTCGCGATGAAGACCTTCAAGCTGCCGGCGAAAATAAGCTTCGTAGTTCATGACGTCCTCCCATTGATCGTTGCCGCCGGCTCGTTACTGATGTTGAGAGCCGTCGTCAGACCATCCCTTGCGTGTTGCTCACGGAAACTCTGACGAAACTGGTCTTCAAGCCGCTGCCGTGCGCAGGCCGCTTGCGCGGGTCTCGGAGGCGCCGCTTCAGGGCGCACGTTCGCAAGCACGACGAGATTGGGCGGAGCATTGGTGATCTTGGTGTCGCGTTCCTGTTCCATGGTGGTGTCCTCCGGCGGCAAACCTGAGCGTATGCCCCAGCCCCACAGCGTGATCGCAGGCAGCGGCAGCAGCATGAACCAATGCTCGACAACGCCGAGCGCAAACAGGGTGGAAACCAGCGTCAGTCCAACGATATCGAACGGCGTGACCGCCACTTCGACGATGCGCTGGATCAGGATGACGAGAACGGCGGTCGCAAGCGTAACCGAAGCCGGAAAGAATGCGCTGACCGGCTTGCGGGCGAAGAAGCTCTTCAGGAATTGCACGGCATCCGGCATCAGCTCGTCATTGGTCACGGGAACGCCGAGGAAGAGGTTGATCTTGGCGCTCTGCCGGAGCACCCAGAGCGCCGCGAAGGTCCAGAGCCCGACCTGGTTGGGTCCGTTCCAGGTCAGCGCGACGATCGCGGCACCGCACGCCAGCAGCGCGAACTCATGATAGAGGATGGCCTGCAAGGCGTAGCTCAGGCGCTTCCAGCCGGTCACGCCAACCGGGCAAGGCCGCGGTCGCGGCCCCGTCAGCCAGCCTGCGAGAAAGGCGATCTCCTGCGCGCCCCATAGCAGGATGGTGCAGGTGAAGGCGGTATAGGCGCCTCCGACGCTGGTATCGCCGGCCGTGAGCGCCAAGCCGCCAAGCGATCCGGCGAGCAGCCCGCCTGCCAGCAACGCCCGTGACACCTTCAAAGCGTCCCGAACGTCCCACCAACAAAAGCACGGCCCCGGTGCTGAACCACCATACAAACGCCGCGTAGATGGGTGGGACCGTGTATGACGCTATCAACGCCCTCTCCTCACCATGCTGGTTGCATGCAGATTTCGCGCGGCAGCGCATTCGGCTTCACCGGCAGCAGGAACAGCCGCGCGAATGTCAGCGCAGCCCTGCCCGCCAGCGCGGCGCGCTTCACCTTCGACAGCAGGCCGCCCTTCTCGCGCGCGTCGGCGATCGCCTCGGAAATCAGCCGCAAGCGCTCGAGACCGGCGAGGAAGCGCGGATCGTCGAGGTCCAGCGTGACCGGAAATACCTGCTTGGAAATTTCCGACGTGATGCGGAATACCCGCATATCGTAATCGGTCGGGTGCATCCCCAGCGCCTCGTGGAACGCCGGCCGCATGTGATCGCGCACATACATGGTGGCGAACACCGCGAGCAGGAAAAAGCGGATCCAGAGCTTGTTGACGCCGCGCAGCAGCGACGGATCGGCACGCATCAACAGCGCAAAGGCCTCGCCGTGGCGGAACTCGTCGTTGCACCACAATTCGAACCAGCGGAAGATCGGATGGAACTGGCGCTCGGGATGCCGCTCCATCTGCCGGTAGATGGTGATGTAGCGGGCGTAGCCGATCTTCTCCGACAGATAGGTCGCGTAGAAAATGAACTTCGGCCGGAAGTAAGTGTACTTCTTCACTTTCGTCAGAAAGCTCAGATCGACGCCGATGCCGTGATCCTTCAGGATGTCGTTGATGAAGCCGGCATGACGGGCCTCGTCGCGGCTCATGAAGCTGAACAGCTCCTGGATATCCTTGTTCTTGATCCGCTTCTTGATCTCCGCATAGAGCACGCAGCCGGAGAATTCGGCGGTGAGCGAACTGACCAGGAAATCCTTGAACTCCTTGCGCAGCTCGGGCGGCAGCGATTCCAGATCGTTCTTGAATTCGTCGGTCTTGACGAAATGCGCCTTGTTGTGATCGGCGCGCAGCTCCCTGATGACTGCGTTCCATTCCGAACGCACCAGGCTGACATCGAGGCGATCCATCGCCTCGAAATCGGTGGTGTAGAAGCGCGGGCTGAGAATCGTATCTTCGCGCGCCTTGTCGAGGCTTTCGGCGCTGCCCTTGATGCCGGGTCGCGTCTGCAGACTGCCTTGGGTTCCGCCTTCCATGGGGATCATGTTGCTCTCCCATCCGAGAAGCTGACTTCGTAAAGTTCGGTCAATTCGAGATAGCCTTCGATCCGCGCCCGCAGTCGGTCGAGCGGACTGCCGCGGACGATTGTGGCGGTGCGGCGGACGACGAGGCGCTGGCCGAATTCGACGCCGGTCGGCGCGTCATGCACCCTGACTTCATCGCCAGGCTTGATGTCGATGTCGCCATCGAGAATGACATGGGCGTGCAATGTCTCCGAGGTCTGCTCGATCTCGACTGTGCAGGGCACGTCGAACGACTTCCGTGAACCGGTCCAGGTCATCGTCATGCCGCGCCTCCCCGGAGTTTCATCAACCGCGCAAAGGCCTCGGTATTGGCCGATCCGAAGGCATCGAGATCGATCTGCTTGCCGCTCGAGGTGTCCGTCAGCGTGATCTGACCGTTGACGAAGCGGGTCAGCCGGAACGGCGGCTGCGAGCCGATGTCGCCGAGCTTACGTTCCCGCGCCAGCCCGCGCAGCACCACGCGGATGAAGCCGTTGCTGCCCGGCGCCAGCGTGTCGACCAGTTGCTGGTTGGACGGCGTCGTACACCAGCACCGCGCCGTTCTTGCCGTCCTCGAACCGGAAGTCGCGGCTTTCCACGGCCGCCGGCAGCGTCATGCGGACTTCGCCGACGCCGCTCAACCGAACGGTCGTGACGGACGCAAGGGCGAACAGGATCAGCGCCGCCGCGGCTAACACGCCACCTTTGGGAACGACGGGCTCGTGAATGGCCTGGCTCATGCGTTTTCTCCGTTTCAGGCTGCCACGGTGTTTGGTGAATGCGGGATGGTATTGGGCACGAAATCGGATGCGCCGGATTGCACCAGCGAGATCGCGGACGGGCCCGGTTGTCCCGCCAGCGCTTCCGCCAGCTTCGCCGCGACCGCTGCCGCATCCGGTATCGAATTCAGCATCGGCTCCGGTGCCCGCAGCCCCCACGGGCGGATGTGCGGCCAGAGCAGCAGGTACGAGACGCGCTTGTTGTCCGAGACCCGCAGCGGGATGTCGCCGCTGCCGTCGCGATAGGTTTTCAGGGCCGCGTTCGCGATCCTGGAGAGCGGGATGTTCATCGTCATCGGCAGTGCAACGCCGAACTGGAACAGCACCCGCTTGCTGGTGATGGTGTAGCAGGCCGCACGCCGGAACAGCCACGCCAGAGCGGCAAGCACCGCGATGGCACTCGTGGCCGGAACGACCAGCCACAGCGCGGAGATCGCGGCGTCAGCCGGCGGCATACCGTGCGACCAGTTCGACCACAGCCGCCATACCAGCAGCAGGCCGAAATAGATCGCGACCTCGCGGATGTGGAACGAACGCAGCGCCAGTCCCTTGAACGTGGGCTTACCCTGCCAGATCACGCGCTCGCCAACCGGCAAGGGCGCCGGCAGCTCCTTGAACTGCAAATTCTTGAACTGTTGATGATCCTGTTTCACAGCAGCGGCTCCTGTCGTGCCGGCGTCGCGTAGAGCGTGCCGGCGCCGTAATAGCCAACGATCTTGTCTTCCTCGAGCTTGGTCACCTGATCGAGGCTTTTGGTAGCCGGCACGGCGGCGAACTGGCTGCCGAGAATGGCGTTTACCCAGACCCGGCGGCGATAGCGATCGATCTTGGCGAACGGCAGCGGCAGCAGCACGCGCCGTGCACCTTCAGGTGTCGTGACCTCCACTTCGAGATAGCGGATCAGCGCTTCGGCGCGATCGACCCAGACGTCGGTGACCACGCCGCCGACCTCACTGTCCGCGCCGATCACGCTCATGCCGCGCGGATCGGGATCGCGCGCTTCCAGATACGTGCCTTCGGCCAGCCGCAGCGGAACGATGCAGGGAATGTCCTCCATGGTGAGTTCGGGAACATCCTCGCGGTCGGCGTAGGAGCCGGGCCCGACGCCGTCGAGCATCGGATTGCCGGTCGGCTCCACCGGCGCGCCCGGCCACACCGCAATCGGCGCCACCGCGACGTCGCGGCGGTCGTTCTTGTGGTTCGGCAGCGTAGCGATGTGCCCGGTCCGCAGCAGATAGTTCTTGGGGTCAGGCATCCTCGGGAAGCCATGAACCACGCCGCCGCCGCTCGCGGTGGAGTCGAGCGGATAGCCCTCGCGTTTGTCTTCGCGGCGAAGGTAGAAGATCAGGCAGGCAAAGAAGATCCAGAAGACATAGAGCGTGACCTGTGCCAGGTCCATGTAAGCGCCGGATTGCATGAGAGACCTCCCTCTCGTTGACTAACCAGGAAATTCGGCGAGGCCGAATTTTGTTGACGGCTGCGAGAAGCGCGTTCGTGCCGTGCGCACGAGCGGACCGATCGCAACCAGAGTGGCGAACAGCAACGCAATTTCGATGTGGTAGACGACGCTGTATCCCGTCGACGGATCGGTCAGCGCGCGGCCGAGCGCGCCGCTTGATGCCAGCGACGACACAGCGTCACGAATGCCGCCGCCCAGCGCAATCCCTCCGCCGGCCGCGGTCGCCTGCACGGCGCCCCACGTGCCGAGCGCCAATCCACTCTCGCCGTTGCGCGCCAGCGCCATCGCCGCGGTCAGCGTGCCCGCCGCGAACAGCCCGCCGCCAAACCCGATCAGGCCGGTGCCGATCCGGAACAGCAGCACCGAGCTCAAGGGCGCGGCAAAGATCACGGCCGCGAAAGCGAAGATGCCGGCCACCGCGCCGAAACCGGCGATACGATAAGGATCGGCATTGCGTCCCAGCGTTCTTGCGGCCAGCCCGAACCCGGCGAGCGTACCGAGCGCAAAGAAGGCGGTGAGCGCGGTGGTCTGGCCGACGCTGAGTTTCAGGATTTCGGCGCCGTACGGCTCCAGCAGAATGTCCTGCATCGAGAACGCCGAGGTACCCAGTGCGAGCGCGACAAGGACACGGACCGAGCCGCCGGACTTACGGAACCGGGCCCAGGATTGCTGGAATTCCGGCCGCTCGCGCGACGCCGACGTCAGCGATGGATTGCGCGCTTCCTGCTTCCAGAGCGCCGCGATGTTGAGCAGCATCTGCGTGACCGCGACGCCCTGGATCACCTGGATCAGGCGGATCTCGTCGAAGTTCCGCAACAGCTCGCTGAAGATCAGCGCACTGCCGACCATCCCGATCAGCAGCATGACGTAGAGGAAGGCGACCACGCGCGGCCGCGCATCTTCGGGCGCAATATCGGTTGCCAGCGCCAGGCCGGCGGTCTGGGTCGTGTGCATGCCCGCGCCGACCAGCAGGAACGCCAGCGCAGCGCCGAATTGTCCGTAGACGGCCGGATATTCGCCGGTGCCGGACAGCACCAGCAGTGCGAACGGCAGGATGGCGAAGCCGCCGAACTGCAGCAGCGTGCCCATCCAGATATAGGGGACGCGCCGCCAGCCCAGCACCGAGCGATGATTGTCGGACTTGAATCCGATCAGCACACGGAACGGCGCGAACACCAGCGGGATCGACACCATCAGCGAAACCAGCAAGGTCGAGACGCCGAGTTCGACGATCATCACGCGGTTGAGCGTACCGTTCAGCAGCACGATGGAGATGCCGGTCGAGACTTGGAACAGCGACAGCCGCAGCAACCGTCCGAGCGGGAGCTCTTTGGTGGCAGCGTCCGCAAAGGGAAGGAAACGCGTTCCAAGACGCATCCAGCCCTTTGCAAGTGTCGTTGAAATCCGGGTCATCGGGGAATCATCTCCAATGCCTGCGACTTGTAGAAACCACTGGCGACGCGATGACTGCGGCCGATCTGCCAGCGCTCCAGCCCCTCATCCGCCATCAGCAGCCGCCGCAATTTCTGTTCGGCTACCGGCTCGATCGCGGGCGCACGATCGCCGCGCGGAAAAAGCCGGCCGACGGCGTGCATGAGAGCCAGGGCCGGAGTTTTCGGGGCGAACGTCATCAGCAGCGCATCATTGGTGCGCGCGGCCAGATCCGCCATGATCCGGCAGGTATCCGCCGGCCGGTAATGGATCAGCGAGTCCATCGCCACCACGAAATCGAATTTTCCCAACTTTGGATCGAGCATGTCGCCGGACTTGAACTCGATCGTTGAGGCATCCAGATCCGACGGAAGGCGCTCCCGCGCGACCGAAACCAGCGTCGGCGACAGGTCGATCGCGACCACGCGCGCACCACGCCGCGCCGCTTCGATCGAAAGCGCGCCGGTTCCGCAGCCGGCATCGAGCAACCGCGCGCCGCTCATGTTCTGAGGCAGCCACGACAGCAGCGTGTTGCGCATCTCGTCGCGGCCGGCGCGGACCGTGGCCCTGATACGACCGACCGGCGCGTCCGAGGTCAGCTTGGCCCAGGCATCGACCGCAGTACGGTCGAAATAGGTCTCAAGCTCGCCGCGCCGTTCGAGATAGGTTGCGATGGTCATCAGTCGAACCCCAGCAGATCGAAGATTTCGCGATCCTTCAGCGATTTTCCCGGCAGCGGCTCGATCGTCCCTGCCCACAGCTCGGCGGCGAGCCGCATATATTCGTCCGTCACCGCCTTCAATTCCGGCGTCTCGTCCATCTCGAACAGCGTCGATTTCTTCAGGCGGCTCTTGCGGATGACGTCGAGGTCCGGGAAATGCGCGACCCGCTTCAAGCCGGCCTGTTCGTTGTAACGGTCGATCTGGTCGGTATCCTTGCTGCGGTTGGCGATCACGCCGCCGAGCCGCACGCCGTAATTCTTCGATTTGGCTTCGATTGCCGCGACGATGCGGTTCATCGCAAAGATCGAGTTGAAATCATTGGCCGCGACGATCAAGGCGCGATCCGAATGCTGCAAGGGTGCGGCAAAGCCGCCGCAAACGACGTCGCCGAGGACATCGAAGATCACCACGTCGGTATCTTCGAGCAGATGATGCTCCTTCAGCAGCTTCACGGTCTGCCCGACGACGTAACCGCCGCAGCCGGTTCCAGCAGGCGGGCCCCCGGCCTCGAGGCACATGACGCCGTTGTAGCCCTCGAAGACGAAATCTTCCGGGCGTAGCTCCTCGGCATGAAAGTTGACGGATTCGAGCACGTCGATGACGGTCGGGACCAGGCGCTTGGTCAGCGTGAAGGTCGAGTCATGCTTGGGATCGCAGCCGATCTGCAGCACGCGCTTGCCGAGCTTCGAGAAGGCGACCGACAGGTTCGACGACGTCGTGCTCTTGCCGATGCCGCCCTTGCCGTAGACCGAAAACACTTTTGCGGTGCCGATCTTGACCTTGGGATCGAGCTGGACCTGGACGCTGCCTTCGCCGTCGCCGCAGCAGGACGGGCTCTTGAGCGACGATGGCCTGGTCTGGATGTTCATGCGGCAACTCCCACGCCTTCAAGGCGGTCTTCGAGCTCTTCGCCTGCCCTGCGCAGGACATCGAGCATCTCCGGATCGGGCGACCAGTATTTGCGTTCGTGCGCCTCGATCAGGCGGTTTGCGACCTTTGCCGAGGCCACCGGATTGAGCGACGCCAGCCGTTCGCGCATCGCGGGATCGAGCATGAACGTCTCGGTGAGCTGCCGGTACACCCAGGGCGCCACCTCGCCTGTGGTCGCCGACCAGCCCATGGTGTTGGTGACATGCTCTTCGATCTGGCGGACGCCCTCGTAGCCGTGCTTGAGCATGCCCTCGTACCATTTCGGATTGAGCATCCGGGTACGGGTCTCCAGCGACACCTGCTCCGACAAGCGTGCGGACGGTGCCGGTGCCGCGGGTCTGATCGCCTATATAGACCGGCGCCGACTGCCCGCCCTTGGCGATGCGCACGGCGCGGCTGATGCCGCCCAGCGTGTCGAAATAATGATCGACGGTGGTGACGCCAAGTTCGACCGAGTTGAGGTTCTGGTAGGCGAGATCGACGGTGGCCAGCGCGTTCTTCAGCAGCGCCGTCTGCTGCACGGGTTGTCCCTTGAGGCCGTAGGCAAAGCTCTTGCGACGCGTATAGGTCTCCGCAAGTTCGTCCTCGTCTTCCCAACGGCCGTTCTCGACCAGATGGTTGACGTTCGAACCGTAGGCACCGTCGGCGTTGCCGAACACACGCAAGGATGCGGTTTCGAGATCGCAATTGTTCGTCGCCTGGAAAGCCAGCGCGTGCTTGCGAACGTAAGTTCCGTTCAACAGGTTCATCTGCGGAGGCCGCCAGGAAGCAGGCTTCTGCCAGCAGTTTGATCTGAAGCGGCAGCAGGTCGCGGAAGATGCCGGACATGGTGACGATCACGTCGATCCGCGGCCGGTTGAGCTGATCGAGCGGCAGCAGTTCCGCGCCGGTCAAACGGCCGTAGCCGTCGAAGCGGGGTTTTGCGCCGAGCAGCGCAAGGGCTTGCCCAATCGGCGCGCCCTCGTTCTTGAGATTGTCGGTTCCCCACAGCACGATCGCCACTGACTCTGGTATCCCGTGTCCTTCGCCGACGTGCTTGTCGATCAGCCGCTGCGCCTGCTGCGCGCCGTCCTGAACCGCAAAGGCGCTGGGAATACGGAACGGATCAAAGCCATGGAGATTGCGGCCGGTCGGCAGGATCGCGGGCGTGCGCAGGAGATCCCCACCCGGCGCGGGACGGACGAACTTGCCGTCGAGTGCATGCAGGATGCTCGGGATCTCGTGATCCTGCTGCAGGATACGGTCGATACCCGCCAGCTCCTTGTAGAGTGCAAGGGATACTTCATCCCTGGCGGCCAACGTTTCAGGCGCTTCGCCCCTCACCAATGCTTCAAGGATCGACTTGTCGGGACGAACGTCATGCGATGCGTCCGCAACCGCCTGTAACATCTCGACGCGTTGCTCCGCCGACGGGGTCTCGCCCACCACGTGGAGGCCATGGGGGATCAACGTGTATTCGAGCTCGAGCACCGCCGCCGACAGTTTTCCGACTGCTTGCGCCGGATCGGTCCAGGCCGGTTCCGCCGCCGTCAATTCCAGCGTGCCGGCCTGAGCCTGAATGAGAGTTGCCAAGCCGACGCGTTCGGCATCACCGTCCGGCGGCAGGCCGCGCCAGCGCTCGATCGATGCTTTCAACTCGACCAGTCCCTTGTAGAGCCCGGCATGGGCGACCGGCGGGGTGAGATAGCTGATCAACGTCGCCGCCGACCGCCGTTTTGCAATCGTGCCTTCGGAGGGATTGTTCGAGGCATATAAATAGAGATTGGGCAGATCGCCGATCATGCGGTCGGGCCAGCACGCACCGGACAGTCCAGTCTGCTTGCCGGGCATGAATTCGAGGGCGCCATGGGTGCCGAAATGCAGCACCGCGCCGGCGCCGAAATCCTCGCGCAGCCAGCGATAGAATGCCGAGAAGGCATGCGTCGGCGCAAAGCCCTTCTCGAACAGCAGCCGCATCGGATCGCCCTCGTAGCCGAAGGCAGGCTGGACGCCGACGAAAACGTTGCCGAAGCGCTCACCGAGCACGAAGATCGAGCTGCCGTCGCTCTGTTGCTTGCCCGGCGCGGGTCCCCATTGCGCCTCGATCTGGCGCAGCCATTTCTCACTGCGAACATGATCGCCGGCCGGGATTCGGGTGTGGACATTGGCATCGGCACCGAAGCGGGCCGCGTTGCCCACCACGATCCGCTCGCGCAGCGCGTCGACATCCGCGGGCAGATCGACCTGATAGCCCTCGCGCTTCATGGCCGAGAGCGTGCGATGCAGGGATTCGAACACTGAGAGAAATGCCGCGGTGCCGGTATTGCCGGCATTCGGCGGAAAATTGAACAGAACGATCGCGACCTTGCGATCCCGCCGCTCGGAGCGGCGCATGGCAACCAGTCGTGCGGTACGCGACGCCAGCATCTCTGCGCGCTCGCTGCAGACCTGCATTTCGCCGGCGACGTCGGAGCGGGAGAAGGTGCAAGAACGTTCGCAGCCCGTGCACGGCATCCCTGCCCCGTCGGAGCGGCCGCCATAGACCATCGGACCCGCGGCGCCATCGAGCTCAGGGATCGCCACCATGATGGTGCTCTCCACCGGCATCAGGCCGCGCTCCGACGCACCCCATTGTTCGAGCGTCTGGAATTCCACGGGGTGCGCCGAGAGATAGGGGACATCAAGCGTGGCGAGAATTTCCTCGGCCGCCTTGGAGTCGTTGTAGGCGGGGCCACCGACCAGCGAGAAGCCGGTCAGCGAGACCACCGCATCGACCGCGCTTCGGCCGTCCTTCATGAAAAAGCGTTCGATCGCCGGCCGCTGATCGAGACCGCTGGCGAAAGCCGGGATTACCCGCAGCCCTTTCGCCTCGAACGCCGAGATCACGCCGTCATAATGACCGGAATTTCCGGCCAGCAGATACGAACGCAGCAGGAGGATGCCTACGGTGCCGCGTTCGCCCGACAATTCCGGCAGGCGTTCGGCCGTCTCGGCGATGCGGCCTTTGAGGCGCGGATGGTAGACACCGATATCGGCGTATTCGACCGGCGGATCGGCCTTGACCACGCCGCGCAAGCCGCGTCGCGGACCCTCCGCGTAACGATCCACCAGCAGGCGGATCATGTTGGCAATGTTCTGCTCGGAGCCAGCCAGCCAGTATTGCAAGGTCAGGAAGTAGGCCCGCATGTCCTGCGCGGTGCCGGGAATAAAGCGCAGCAGTTTTGGCAACTGCCGCAGCATCTTCATTTCGCCCTTGCCGCCCGGGCTTTTACCTTTGCGGTTACCACGAAGCTTCTTCAGCCAAGCGATGGCACCAAGTGCCTCCCCGCTCATGTCGAATTTGCCGACCCGCGTCAGCTTCACGACTTCGGCCGCCGACATGCAGCAGAGCATGGCGTCGCAATGGTTGCGGCGAGCGGTCAGCGCAGGCATCACAGCGCGGACGTGGTCGTCGAGGAACAGCATCGTGGCGATCACGATGTCGCCGCGGGCGATATCGGCTTTGCAGCGGCCGAGCGCCGCGTCATCGGTGCCCCATTCGTCCGCGGAATGAACCACGAGTGACAGCCCCGGGAAATTGCCCTTCAAGCGCGCTTGCGCCCGCGAAGCCGCGCGGGACAGATGACCATCCATGGTCACGATCACGACCCTGATCGGGGTCGCGTCAGCGGGCGTAATGCGCTTTGGCATCGTAAAGCGTCTCGATGGTTATGGTTGCCACACCGTTTTCATTGGCGAAGCGCTCGGTGTTGCGGCGCGCCTTGCCGCGAACGAAGAATGGAATTTTGCGAAGTTCTTTCTCCGCGTCCGCCGCCCAGATGACGGCGATGTCAGACACTACAGCGGCAGCCGCGACGGGCGCGGCTTGCGCCTCATCCGCCGGCGCGGCATGGCCCGCACCCAGATGAGACGGCACAGCGCCATCCGCGAATTCAAAATCATCCTTGAACATCGCGAGCAGATGTTCTTCCAGGCCCATCATCAGCGGATGCACCCAAGTGTCGAAGATCACGTTGGCGCCCTCGAAACCCATTTGCGGGGCGTAGCGGGCCGGAAAATCCTGCACATGCACCGGCGCCGAGATCACCGCGCAGGGTACCCCGAGGCGTTTTGCGATGTGCCGTTCCATCTGTGTGCCCAGCACCAACTCGGGCTGCAGCTCCGCGACCTTGGCCTCGACTTCAAGGTAATCGTCCGTAATCAGCGGTTCGACGTCGTAACGTTTCGCGGCGTCACGGATTTCACGGCCGAATTCGCGGCTGTAGGTGCCGAGCCCGACTACCTTGAAGCCAAGTTCGTCGGACGCGATGCGGGCGGCGGCTACGGCATGGGTGGCGTCGCCAAAGACGAAGACGCGCTTGCCGGTGAGATAGGTCGAATCGACCGAGCGCGAGTACCACGGCAACCGCGTCGAGGAAGCCGCCAGCACACCTGATGCATCGACTCCGGCAAGCTTTGCCACTTCTTCGACGAACTCGCGGGTCGCCGACACGCCAATCGGGATCGTTCTGGTAAACGGCTGACCGAACGTGCGCTGCAGCCAGGAGGCCGCCTGCCCGGCAATCTCTGGATAGAGCACCACATTGAAGTCGGCGTCACCAAGCCTTGCGATGTCAGCTGGCGTGGCTCCCATGGGTGCTGTGACATTGACGTCGATGCCGAGCTTCGCCAGCAGAGAGGTGATCTCGGTGATGTCGTCGCGGTGCCGGAACCCAAGTGCCGTAGGCCCCAATAAATTGCAGCGTGGCCGCGCGCCGGTGGCACGATCGGCGCGCCTGGTGCCCGGGGCCGGCGCCAAAGGCCCGGCCAGCGCACGCACGAGCTGATAGAACGTCTCGGCGGCGCCCCAGTTCTCCTTGCGCTGATACGCCGGCAGATCGACGGTCACGACAGGGATGGGAAGATCGAGCGCACGCGCCAGGCCGCCGGGATCGTCCTGGATCAGCGATCCCGTGCAGGAAGCGCCGACGATCATCGCTTGCGGCTGGAACCGGTCATAGGCGTTCCGGGCTCGCGGTCTTGAATAGTTCAGCGGTATCGCCACCGAGGTCGCGCGCGGAGAATGTCGTGTAGGTCACGGGCGGGCGCCGGTCGCGGCGTTCGATCATCGTGAACAGCAGATCCGCATAGGTGTCGCCCTGCGGCGCATGCAGGACATAATGCAGGCCTTCCATGCCCGTGGCGACGCGCATCGCGCCGACATGGGGAGGTCCTTCATATGTCCACACCGTAAGCTGCATGGTCAGGCCACCAGTTTCGCGCGACGCACGAGCGGGCGTGCAAACAGTTCAGCGAGATCGGCGGCCTGCTCGTAGCCCTGGATCGGCGTGAACACGAGTTCGATCGACCATTTGGTCGTCATGCCCTCGGCCTCCAGCGGATTGGCGAGCCCAAGGCCGCACACCACGAGATCGGGCCGCGCCGAACGACAGCGATCGAGCTGCAGGTCGACGTCTTGCCCTTCAGTCAGCGCGACGCCTGCCGGCAACAGCTTGAGTTCTTCGGCAAGATGCTCGCGATGCAGGTAGGGTGTACCCACCTCGACGAGTTGCATTGACAATTCGCGCGACAGGAATCGCGCCAGCGGAATTTCGAGTTGGGAATCCGGAAACAGGAAAATGCGACGCCCCGCCAATTGACCTCGATAGCGCATCAGCGCCCGTTCCGCCCGTGCGCGATAGGGATGCGTCACGGTCTCGAACAGCACCGGATCGACGCCGAAGGCATCGGCCGCCGCACAGAACCATGCGGTGGTGCCCTCGACGCCTAGCGGGAATGGCGCGGCCAATCGCTTGGCGCCACGGTCTTCCAGGGCTCGCGCCGTATCGGCAAGGAACGGTTGCGCCAGGAGGAATTTGGTATTCGGCCCCACGGCAGGAAGCGCGGTGGAGTTGCGCGGCGGCAGGAACTGCACCTCGCCGATGCCAAGCGCCTCGAACATCCGGACGAACTGATCTTCGACCACGTCGGCCAGCGAGCCTACGATGAGCAAACGGTCCTCGCCCGTTCCGCTCGGGGGAAGCACCGGAACGAGCGAGGCGAGACATGCATCCTCGCCTTGCGTGAATGTTGTCTCGATGCCACTGCCTGAGTAATTGAGAATGCGCACCGCCGGCGAAAATTTCTGCGACAGCCGTAATGCGGCGCGCGACAGATCGAGCTTGATCACCTCGGACGGACACGAACCGACCAGAAACAGCAGCCTGATATCGGGCCTTCGCGCGATCAACTGCGTTACGATGCGGTCCAGCTCATCATTGGCGTCGGTGAGCCCGGCAAGATCCTTTTCTTCCATGATCGCGGTCGCAAAGCGCGGTTCGGCGAAGATCATCACGCCGGCCGCTGACTGGATCAGATGCGCACAGGTGCGCGAGCCCACCACGAGGAAGAATGCGTCCTGGATCTTTCGATGCAGCCAGACGATGCCGGTCAGCCCGCAGAACACCTCGCGCTGGCCGCTCTCGCGACGAACCGGTACTGGTCGCGATCTCGCTGCCGGCCGTACATCCCTGCACATGCACGTTCATGCCCGGCTCCCGGAAATGGAGCGAGCTTCTGCCAGCGCAAGCCGCTCGTCGCGGCGCGCGGCGCGCAGCTTCAATACGAATTGCGTGGCATTGACGAAGTAGGATGCATAGGCCGCCAGCGCGAGCAGCATCTGCTGGCGCGGATCGCCGATCCCGGCGAACAGCGCCACCAAATAGGCGGTGTGCAGCGCCAGTACCAGGAAGCTGAAGACGTCTTCCCAGAAGAACGCCGGTGCAAACAGATAGCAGCCAAAGACTTCCCGCTCCCAGATCGAGCCGGTGATCATGATCGCGTAAAGCAACAGCGTCTTGATCACGATCGACGCCGTCGCGACGCCAAATCCCTCGCCCGTGGCGAGATAACGGAGCACGAGCACGAGGCTGACCAGGAAGACCGCGAACTGGACCGGCGCGAGGATGCCCTGCACCAGCGTCCACTTTGTTGCGTCGCGGCGAATGCGCTGTTCGGGCGTGTACAGCAGCTTAAGTGGTTGTGCGGACGATTGGACTGCGAGATTTGCCGACGCCGCGTTTGAAATTGCGTTCGCAGGCGCAGCGACGGATTCATCAACCAAACTGTAAAGACTATTTGACAGTCTTTCGTCTCGGTGGTGCGATACCGACTGGGGAAGGCGAGCATCTACCGGCGATTGATCGCCGTATTGGGGAAATTCCGGACTTGAGGCTGCTCGAAGCTGCACCGCGCCACTCCCTATGTGCGGGCTTGATGACAAGAAGGCTAAACTTCGTTCCGAGAACTGTCAATCAAACTATACGTAAATTAAACTTGACGGTTTTGAGAACCGAGGACTTAATGTTGCGGGGAGTGAAAAATGACCGATGTGAACGAGCAATCCTTCTCAGCCGGCAGCGCTACCGACACCGCCCCGGCACGTCATTCCAAATCACTTCGACAACGAATCCCGGCACCGATCTGGCGGTTTCGGCCGACGCTGCAGCCGATCCAGGTGGTCCGGACCATCAAGACCCAGATCGTTCCAAAAATCGTCCTCGCGCTTCGTCGCGCGCCGGCACCAAAGATTGAAGAAACCGCCGAGCAGCTTCCGACCGAGGTCGAGCATTTCGCAGCGCTGACGCTCGGAAACGACGATGGCGCCGCGTTTGCCTATGTTGAAGAGCGGTTGGCCAAGGGCAGCACGGTCGAATCGATCTTTCTCGATCTGCTGGCGCCCGCGGCGCGTCAACTCGGCACGCTCTGGGAATCGGACGCGGCAGATTTCGCGAACGTAACGCTGGGCGTCGGCCGTCTTCAGCTCATCATGCGCCGTCTCAGCGACCGCTTCACCGATGAGACAAACGCGTTTCACGCCGGCGAATCGGTGCTGCTGACGATCATTCCGGGCGAACAGCACAGCTTCGGATTATCGATGGTGGCCGAGTTCTTCCGGCGCGCCGGCTGGAATTTGTGTACCGGCCCGTTCTCGTCGCATCAGGAACTTACATCTCTTGTACATAACCACTGGTTCGACATCGTTGGCTTCTCCGTCAGCAGCGACCGCCGGCTCGATGAATTGAAGAAGGACATCCACGACATCAGGCGCGACTCGCGCAACAGGCACGTCGGCATCATCATCGGGGGTCCCATGGTGATCGCCCAGCCCGACCTTGTGGCTTCGATGGGAGCGGATATGATGTCGGCCGATGCGACTACGGCGCCGCAACAGGCGCATGGCCTGATCGAACAGATGAAGTGCCAGAAGTGACTGACCTTGGCATGCAAGGGCGACGCAAGTTGATGCGACGAAGCTTTCCTTCGAAAGCGACCGTGGGGACCAAGGGAATGACAGCTGCGACGGCGGACGTTCCCTCGCCGCCCATCGTCACCGCGCTTTATCTCCGTACCAAGACACTCCATGTCGAAGCCGAACGCACCGGCATCATCCGCGACCTGCTGCGGGGTGAAGCAACCCGCGAGGGGTACGTGCTCCTGCTGCGCAATCTGCTTCCCGCCTATCAGGCGATGGAGCAAGGACTCGCGCGTCATCGCGGCTCCCCCGCCCTCGGCAGGCTCGTCGACTACAGGCTGGATCGCGCGCCGGCGATCGAAGCCGACCTGGTGGCGCTGTGCGGCGCGCATTGGAACCAAGGCGCTCCTCTGCTGGCCGCGGGAGATTTCTATGCCAGAAGGATCGCCAAGGCGGCCGAAGGCGACGGCACGCGGCTGATCGCGCATGCCTACACCCGCTATCTGGGCGACCTCAGTGGCGGCCAGATTTTGCAACGGTTGCTGGCCCGATCGCTGGACCTTCAGCCTTCGGAACTGTCGTTCTACGATTTTTCGCGATTTCCGGACCTTGAAGCACTCAAGGCCGACTATCGTCAGGCGCTCGATAACGCCGGAACCCTGGCCGCGGACCCGCAGATGGTGATCGAAGAAGGTGCGATTGCATTCTCGCTCAACATCGATCTGTCATGCGCCGTAAAGGCCATGTTATCGTCGGGCCCGATCGCGGCAGTCGCAGAACAATAAGGCGGCTTGAGCAGCTGGCGGTTATCGATCCGGCTTGTTCGCACCCGACGTACGCGACGCATGCCAGATCAAGTGCTCCAGCACCTCCGCGGTACGCAGTGTTGAATTGCGGACGCTCTCCAGCATCTCGGCAATGCGGCTGGTCTCGACGCCGTAGGTGATTTCAAGCGCCGCGAGCTGGGCATTCTCGATCACCGATGACAACAGGTTCTGGTAGACGAGATCGGTCTTGGAATCGAGGCGGACGCTGTTGACGCGATTGCTCTGGATGATGCCTTCCTGGAAACGGCTGCGTGCGATCTCGGCGGCCTTGCGATCGGTGATGTCGGAAAAGATCAGCACAAATCCGAGCACCCGGTCCCGCGACGGCTGCACCGGATCGGCCCTTACCATCAGCGGCTTTTCCCGGTTGCCTTCGCTGCGCAACAGCAATTCGCCGCGCCATGCGCGGTGATGACCGATCAGGTCCGCCACGTTCTCGAGGAAGCGTTCGGATTGCTGGAATGCGCCAGCCAGCTCGTCCAACCGGCCAACCCCCGTGTGATCCTTCGGCAGCAATACCTTGAACGCCTCGTTCATCAGCAGGATCTTGCCGTCGATATCGGCGATGATCACCGGTTGCTCGGACACGCGCACATGGCGGCTGAACTGTTCGAGCTGATCCTGGGCAATGAGCGTGCGTACCGCCCGGAATTGCAGCACGATATCCGCCACCGATTGGCCGATCAGGCGAGCCGCGGCAATGTCGGCCGGCGTCCACGGCTCGGACGTCCCCTCCACCTGCTGATGCCATTGCGCGAACGACCGGCGCGGCGATAGATCGGAAGGATTGTCACCGATCACGAACGGCTTGAGCGGATCGCCGCCCCAGGTCACGGTGCGGATGCGCTCCGGGCGAAACCAGATCAGGTACTCGCCGGGATTGCTGGAAATCGGCGTCACCGCGATCCCGCTCGCCACCTTTATGATTCCCGCGAACTGGGGAAGATCCAGCCCGAGCGATGCCGTCGCCACCACGGACAGGTCGCGATGCGTGTCCAGCCACGCTCCGATTTCCCTGATCTCCTGCGTTCCCGGAACCTCCCCGGTCGAGATGATCTGGCCCTCGTAAATCAAGGCGCTTCCGCTTGCCCCCAGTGGCTGAAGAATCGATTGCGAGCTATCGAAGATCGCTCCTCTCCAGTCGCCTTCGCGCGACATCGCCTCGATCATTCGCTGTTCGAGCCGCTGCACAAAGATTTCAGACTGGCTCTGCGCAAAACTTTCGAGCGCCGCGATGCGCGTCGCGATCGCTTCGGCAAGTAATTCGCAAACCGCCCGCAGTTCGAAATGGATAAAGCGCGGTTCGTAATGGTGACAGGCGACGAGGCCCCACAACTTGCCGCCGACCACAAGCGAGATCACCAGGGTGGCGCCTACGCCCATGTTCTTCAGGTACTGAAGATGAATTGGCGACATGCTGCGCAGGAAACAGAGCGACATGTCCAGATCCTGCCCCGTTATCGGAGACAGTCGCGGCCGCAGCGGAACGGGTTCGTAGTTCACATCGACCAGCACGCGTACCCGCGTACGCTCATAGAGGCGCCGCGCCATTTGCGGAATATCCGTCGCAGGGTAGCGATTGCCCAGATACGCTTCGAGCTCGGGCCTGCGGCGTTCCGAGAACACCTCGCCATGCCCTTCGTCATCGAACCGGTAGATCATCACGCGGTCGTAGCTGGTGCGATCCTGAAACAGGGTCGCCGCTTCCTCGCACAGCGCACGCAGCGAAGATGCCGTGCGGATCTTTTCGAGCGCGTTCGCGATGTGCCGGGATAGATCGACCGATGGCCCCGCGCGCTCCAGTTCGATGACCAGTCCACCGGCGGGCGGCCGATGCAGCAAGCCATCGAACTCCGCACTGGGACTTCCGATCCGGCAGCGGACCGCGATCGGCATTCCCTGCGCCGTCGGGTCGAGATGGGGAAGGATGCGGACCAGCAGATCGCCATCGAGATCGGCGAGCGCCATGCCGATGACCTGCTTCAGATTGAGGAATTCGGCAGCGTTGGCGCTGGCCTGAACGACGCGATGATCGGGTTCGCTGACGACCAACAAGGCGCCGTGGGGCTGAATCGAGCCCGCGAGATGAATCTCTTCGCGTTCGCAGTTCGAAAGATCGGCTTTTCCGAACGCGGGGGTAGCGAGCGAATGCAGCGCCAATTCAGGCCTCTGGGGTTTCCTCGGCGTCCGACCCCTTGTCTTCGAGGCCGTAACGATTGAGCTTGGCATAAAGACTCTGCCGGCTCAATCCCAGTAGTTCAGCCGTCGCCGTCCGGTTCCCGCCCGCAAGCTCCAGCGCCTGCTTCACGTAGTGCTGCTCGACGATACTAACGGTGTTTTTGACCAGGTTGCGCAGCGACGATTTTCCGATCTGCTCGCTCATCGAGCCCAGCGCCGTGCGCAGGAAGTCGCTCTCGTTGCCGGACGGCAGGCGACGGGAGACGTTGCGCAGCAGCACGCCGATCTCGCCCTGTTCTGCCCCGGTCCCGGCCGAAATCTCGACTTCGGTCTCTGTCCCAAGCTCTCCGCGGATCGACGTCGTGAACAGCCGTACAGTCTTGTGGCGCTGGACATTGGCGAGCAGCGCATTCAGATCCGCGCCCGGCTGCCAGAGCCAGCGTCCGAGCGACTCCCCGATCGCAGATCCCTTTGAGCCGAGTTGCACCAGATCGAGAAACGCCTGATTGGCGTGGCGAATAATGCCGGCCTCATCGAGCGCCACGAAACCGTCGGGCAGATGATCGATCAACTCCTCGACGGTTGAATGCCCACCCTTCTCCACCGGTGCCGACGGGCTGGTCGCCGGGGTGAATTGCAGCAGAAATACATGGCCCGGCTCTGCCGTCATCAGCGATCCGCGTAGCATCCATGGCCTCGCGTCCGCGCCGAGATGCACGAGAATGCTCAACGCCTTGCCGCGTTCGCGGATGCGCGCCAGCATTTCTCGCACGGCGTCGCGGTCCTCCGCCGCCACGTCATGAAGTAGTTCGCGGCCGGCCAGATCTTCATTTCGGCGGCGCGAGGAATTCAGCGCCTCGACCGCGGTGCGGTTGGCTTCGACGATCCGCAGAGTTGGCCGCGGATACAATCATGACGGCTTCGTTGGAAGCATCGAACACCAGCCGATAGCGCGTCTCGATTTCGCGGAGCTTCCAGTAGTCGCGCTCCATCGTCTGCTGCGCCGCGATCAACCGCGACTGCAACTCGGCGACCGCCTGCAAATTCTTGCCGATCGCGAGCATGCCGGCGCGGCCACCGAGCAGCACCGTCGTGTATTCCATCGGAATTTCGAGACCGCTCGGAAAGCGCTGGTTGATCTGGCGGAAAGCCGAGATCCCGCTGACGCGGGCGTCGTCGACCATGCGCTTGACCTTGTCGCCGCCCATTTCACCGGCGACTTCGACCCACGGACGGCCCAGCCAGCCATCGACGCTCTCGCTGCTCATCGAAGGAGACAGCGTCGCCTCGCGGATCACGCCTTCCATGTCCAGAAGGAGCGTGATGTCGGGCTGTACGGTGGGTAATGCAGCCATTCTTTATAAGCCGATCATTTTTCTACGAAGCGGGTTCGTAAAGCGGTCGAAACAACGACAATGAAACCAAAGCACGTAACGTGCCAATGCCACCTGACACTCGGGACGCCAACAAAGTTTCTGACTTTCCTAGGGATGCACAGAATCTGCCCACGAAGTCAAGAAACACCTTAGTTTTGAAGGCTTTAGTTGTAAAATATCCTTTACACCATCGTGGAACCCGGCTCGCTATTGCCGGTTAATCGTACGAAACCTACCACATCGCAGTGGGGATGCGTTTGATTTCGCTCAAAACACCGTCAAGTATATGTCAACATCAATTTGATCTTTTCATCTGTCAATATATCTTAACAATGGAATTCTAACCAAGGTCCAGGGAGAGAAAACGTGCAGGTCAAACTTACAGTCTTAGCTCTGGTGGCGGCAGCCGCAGCACTTCCAGCCGGCGCGGCGTCTGCACAGGACGCGACCAAGGGCGAGCAGGTTTTCAAGCAGTGCATGACCTGTCATCGCATCGGTCCCGACGCCAAGAATCTGGTCGGACCTGTGCTGACCGGGATTATCGGCCGACAATCCGGCACTGCACCCGGGTTCTCCTATTCCCCGCTCAACAAGGCGGCGGGTGAGAACGGGCTGGTCTGGAACAACGAACTGATCATGCAGTATCTGCCGGATCCCAACGGATTCCTGAAGAAGTTCCTGACTGAGAAGGGCAAGGCGGATCTGGCGACCGGTTCGACCAAGATGGCGTTCAAACTCGCGGACGAACAGCAGCGCAAGGACGTGATCGCCTACATCGACAAATTCTCCGACAAGAAATAGCTGCGGACACGAGGCTGCCCGACCGGCTATTTTGGCCACCGCCGATAGACGTCGGTCAGATGCGCCAATCCGGCGGCCGAAAGGCAAAGGCTGGCCATCATCCAGCCGCCGCCGGCAAGCGTCACGCGCAGCGCCAGCAGAAGAAACGCGCCCGCGCATAGATTGGGGAGCAGGTCCAGAGGAACGATGCCCCGCCGGCCGCGGTACCAATACAAAAGCAGGACCGCGGCCTCGAGCACGACCACGACCAGAATGAAATCAACCAGGCGTCCACTCGCAAACAGGTCAGCCATACCGGAGGATCACATGGCCGCCCGTTCCAGACAACCGCCCTCACCCGTTACGCGAACGGCGCATTGAGACGAACGACCGTCAGGTTGAGCAAAGCGGCGAACGACACCCACAACAGATACGGCACCAGATAAAGGCTCGCTGGCCTGGCAAAGCGCCAGAACACGACTATCGGCAACAGGATCGACAGCCACAGAAACGCGACTTCGATCAGCGCCCAGTCCGGACGTTTCAGCGCAAAGAACAACGTGCTCCACAGCACGTTGAGAAACCCATTCAGGGCAAAGAGCGCGATCACCCATTCGCGTTGCGAGCGGCTATCCGCGTTGCGCCAGGCATAAACCGCCGACGCCGTCGCCAGCGCAAAGATCACTGTCCATGCTGGACCAAACAGCCAGTCCGGCGGTTGCCACGAGGGCTTGCGGAGGTCTTGATACCATGGCCCTGTGTCTGTCAGCGTTCCGCCAAGCACCGCGATGAAGATCGCAACCGAGGCTGCGATCAGCACAGGCTTCCAGAAACTGCCGCGCGGAACCATTACGCAGACGCCAATCCGGTCATATGGGCAAGGTTCTTGAAGAAGATCCTGACATGGGCGACCGGCTTGGCGCGGACCAGTTCCTTGTTCATGTAGGCATCCCAGGTCAGCTTCTGCACGTCGCGGTCGCGGCAAATGCTGACGAAGCGCTCTCGGCGGCGGTCGTTGGAATACCAATACCACTGCATTACTCCGAGAATCCAGAACACCAAACCGTGCATCCTCATGAAACGCTTGCGCGCGGTACGCAACGCCCTCACATCGCCGGTTTCCAGGAATTGATCGACCGCCTCGGCCGACAACCGCCCGCCGATCATGGCGTAGTAGATCCCCTCGCCTGACGCCGGCGCAACGACACCTGCGGCATCGCCGGCCAGCAAGACGCTGTGGCCATCGTCCCACCGCGGCAACGGATGCAGCGGGATCGGCGCGCCCTCGCGACGGATGGTCTCGGAATTTCCCAGCCCCGCGGCATCCCGCAAACCGCCGACGGATTCGCGCAGCGAAAATCCCTTGCGCGCCGAACCGGTACCGACGCTGACAGTGTCCCCGTGCGGGAATACCCAGCCATAGAAATCCGGTGACACCGAGCCGCGGTAATAGACATCGCAACGCGTGCCGTCGAAGCTGGATCCTGTCGGCGGCGACCGAACGATCTCATGATAGGCAAAGACGTAAGGCAGCCGGTCGGCGCCGGGCAGGCATTGGCGCGCCACGGCCGACAAGGCTCCGTCTGCGCCAATCAACGCGCGAGCACGAACGGCCTTTTCGACCATCGAGCCGTCGGCCGCACGCTCCTCGTAATAAACGATGGTCTTGCCGGTTTCGTCGCGTTCGAAACGCTTGAACAGACCGGTCCGGCGCATCGCGCCAGCCGCCGCGGCACGCTCGCGCAACCATTCGTCGAATTCATCGCGGTCGACCATGCCGACGAAGCCGCCGTCGATCGGCATGTCCACCTGCTTGTCCGACGGCGACACCATTCGTGCCGAATTGACGCGGGCCACCAGCAAATGGTCGGGAATGTCGAAATCGCGGATCAGTCGCGGCGGGATCGCCCCACCGCATGGCTTGATGCGACCGGCCCGGTCGAGCAGCAGGACGGTCCGACCGAGATTGGCAAGGTCGTGCGCCGCGGTGGCGCCGGACGGACCGCCGCCCACCACCACCACATCGAAGATCTCCGAAATACTCATGATCTCGCTCCTCCCGCGACGGCTACGCGCATATCGCCTGGCGAACCCTGTCGCATCACGCTTCTTGCCGACGCGCGATGAACCCAGACCGCCATGCATGCAGAAACGACGAACAATCCGGCTTCAGATGCAAAGACAACGGAGTAGGACAGTGCGGGTGACGTCAGCAGGTAGCGCGCGATGTCGCTGGCGAGCGTCCCGAGGAAGCCGCCGATTCCGAACGCAAATGCCTGTGCTGCGCCCCAAAGGCCCATGCGCACGCCTTCGCGCTTCTCGCCGCCCGCTCCCACCAACGCCATCATCGAGCCGATCGCCGCCACCGCGTAGGCACCGTTGGTCACGCCGAGCATGAAGACGGTCTCCCGCAACGGCCATGACGGCCCGATAACGGCCGCCGCCGCCAGGCATAGCAAGGCGATCGCCGAAGCGAGACAACCGCCGACGGTCCAGATCTGCAAATTTCCGCGCGCGCGCGGATAAATCGCGCCGACCAGCGGCACCAGCGCCATGCCGATCAGCGTTCCGCCATGCTGAATGCCCGAGAGTTTCGTCGTCTCGCCCGGCGTGAAACCAAATACCGCACCGGCGAACGGCTCCAGTATGAGGTCCTGCGCGCTGTAGGCCAGCATTGAGACAAAAACAAAGATCGAAAACCGCCGCGACTTCGGCTCGCTCCAGACTTCGATAAACGCTTCGCGGAATGAGGACCGGCGCGGCGGCTCCCTCAATCCAAGAGGAACCGCGGCTATCGACTTTGCTTCGACACCCCAGACACCAACCAGCGTGAGAATCAACGCCGCGACCGATACCGACCCGGAAACGACGATGAGCCTCGCAGGCGAGAACGGATCGAGCAGATGACCGGCAACGCCAGTGGTCACGATGAAGCCGGCGATCATCATGACCCAGACGATGGTCGCCGCCGCCGCGCGGCGGTTGTCGTCGGTGCGCTTGGCGAGCAGCACCAGCAGTGACGTACCCGCCGCGCCGACACCAACACCGATCAGACCGAATGCGGCTACCGCAAGCGCAATCCCGAACAGCGGCTGCGTCGTCATCCACGCCGTCGCCACCGACGCCATCAGGCCGCCGGTCGCGAGAACGGCCATGCCGCCCACGATCCATGGCGTCCGTCGCGCGCCGAGATCGGAGCCATGGCCCCACGCCGGCCGGAACACCTGAAGGGCGTAGTGAATGGCGACCAGCGCCCCGGGCAGGATCGCGGGCATCGCGAGTTCGACCACCATCACCCGGTTCAGCGTCGAAGTGGTAAGAACGACGATGGCGCCAAGGCCGGTCTGAACGAGGCCGAGGCGGACGATACCAAACCAGGAGAGAACGGGATTGTTCATGCTCAGCCCACCTGGATCGCTGCCAGCGCAAACGCGCTGATGAGCATGCCGACCACGTAACAGCTGATCCCGGTGCCGTTGTACCAGGGCGCCCGCTCCCGCGGGCTTTTCAGGAAATGGGCCATCAGGAACAATTGTACCGATCAGCAAGGCGCCGACAGCCGCCGCATAAAACGGCAGCTGCCATGCCAGGAGCAGCCCGACGACCACGACCTGCGGCACCGCCATCACCAGGCAGGCAAAACGCGCGGCATTACCGACACCAAGCAACACCGGGAGGGAATCGATGCCCATCCGCTTGTCGCCTTCGACCGACTTGAAATCGTTCAGCGTCATGATGCCGTGCGCGCCGACGCTATAAAGCAGCGCGATCACGACAATGCGCCAGTCCGGCAGCGACCCGCTCATCACCGCGGCACCGGTGAACCACGGCAGGCCTTCATAACAGAGCCCGCAAGCGGCATTGCCCCACCAGCCGTTCTGCTTCAGCCGGATCGGCGGCGCGCTGTAAGCCCATGCGAGTACCAGGCCGACGATGGCAGCGACAAATCCCCAGGTGCCGAGCGCCGTCGCCAGCAGCAACGACAGCCCCGTCCAGATGACTGCGATATAGAGACCCCAGCGACCGGGAATGCGCCCCGAGGGGATCGGACGGTTCGGCTCGTTGATGGCATCGACATGCCGATCGTACCAGTCGTTCACGGCCTGGCTGGTGCCGCACACCATCGGTCCCGCAAGCAGCACGCCGGCTGCGATCAACGGCCAGCGCTGTCCCGGCGAAATCCCTGATGAAACGATGCCGCACCCCAACGCCCACATCGGCGGAAACCAGGTGATCGGCTTCAATAGCTCCAGAACAACCAGAGGCGACGGACGCTCGACGACGACGCTATTCATCCTCGCCCTCCTCGTCAGCGGCATGTTCGGCGAGGCCGAACCGGCGCAGTTTGACATAAAGGCTCTGCCGGCTGAGACCGAGCATTTCTGCCGCCGACGCGCGATTGTCGCCGGTCAGTTCCAGCGCAGCTTCGATCGACAGTTTTTCGATCACGTCGGTGGCCTCGCGTACGAGATCGCGCAGCGGAACCCGGCCGATCAGTTCGGTGAGTTGCGCGACCGACCTCGGCAATTCTCGCGCCGAAGACGACGACGCCGACAACCGCTTTTCGACGTTCCTGATGGCAAAACCGAACCCTTGCTTGTGGAAGCCATCGGCGAGCGAAACCGCGGAGACTTCGACATCCGCTGTCGCGCCATGCTCGCCACGCAGCGCGGTCGAAAACAACTTGATCGAACCGTTCTGGCGCAGATTGGCGAATGCAACACCGAAATCGACCCCGGCACGGCCAAGCCAGCGGTCAAGTGGCTCGCCGCGTGCCTGCTCCCCGCTGGCAAGCTGCGCCATTTCGATAAAGGCCGGGTTCGCCCTGACAATACGACCGTCGAACTCCGTGATGACCAACCCATCAGGTGCAGCGTCAAAATATTGCAGCAATATCGATGTTGCCCTGAGCGCGCCGTCTTCCGTCGGCATCGCACCCGACGACAGGCGAACCAGAAACAGCGACGCGCTCTCCTGCCGAAACAGCGATGCTGCGACACCACATTCCCGGTCTCCCTTCGCGAGATGAACGCGGATGTTGCCGTCGCGGCCTGTGGCGCGGACATCTCCGAGAAGAGTTCGGACCTGCTGCGCACTCGTTGCGTCAAAATGGCCGGGAAAATCCGATTTCAAAACCTGCGGCGCGCTCTCGTCGAATAGCGCGAGCGCTGCCGGGTTGGCATCGACGATCGTGCTGCTGGCGGCGTCAACGATCATGACCGCTTCCGACGAAACCTGGAACAGCAAGCGATACCGGGTTTCGGCATGCCGCAGCTTGGCATAGTCGCGCTCCATCGACTGCTGGGCGTTGATCAGTCGCTGCTGCATCGCGGCCATCGGGCGCAAATCCCGGCCAACCACCACGAAGCGATCCTCCCGTCCGATATTGATGGCCGAATAGAGCACCGGGATATCCTCGCCGCCGGCCGACGGATGATTGACCTGGCGCCAGCTCGACGACTTCCTTATCGCTGCGTCGTGCAACAACTCTCCGACCTTGCCCGCGCGTCTCGGAAGTCACGGTCTCCGAGAGCTTGGAGCCCATCCACCTGCCCTGTGCGTCCAGTTCGAGCGACAGCTCTTCCTTGTTGAACGCAACATCGCGAATGAACCCCTGGCCGTCGACGATCACGGCGACGTCGGTCGCAGCCGCAATCAAGTCCGCGGCCGGCAGTGCGCCGAGATCGCCCAGCGACTCCTTCGGAGATTTGAACACCTGCACCAGGGCAAATATCCTCCACCAACCAGTGATCCTTCACCCAGCGATCCTCCAACCCGGCTTTTCTTGTTAGCGGATGCCTGGCACGCGAAATTTCGACGTGCCCGCCCGCCGCCGCTTGATTCCGGACAGAAACAGATTTTGCTGAGCCGGCAAGACGATGAAAGCCTGCGTGCGCCGCGCTGGCATTTTGCTATTCACGGCGCACGTTAGAAATTCGTCTGTTGCGTTATCGCGGCATCGCCAGGCCGTGCTTGACGCCCCAGTCGAACCAGTTGTCGACGACGGTACCGGAGAGAAGGATCCCGATGCCGCCGGTCAGCGGGCATAGCACAGCAAACCACCAGGCCCAGCGATGGATCGATTCCGCGGTGGCGTTGAAACCCATGGTCCAGCGCCAGAACAAGGCGGCCCGCTCCAGTGCCGTTCCGCGATCGACGATCTGCTCGATCTCGCGCTCGCCGCCATAGCGGCTGACGGCCAGGATCGTGGCGCCGTGCATCGCGAACAGCAGCGCCGAGCCATAGAGGAACGCAATCGAGAGCATGTGGAACGGATTGTAGAACAGATTGCCGTGGGTGATGGAGAAGTTGTTGGTCCAGTCGAGATGCGGGAAAATCCCGAACGGAACGGCTTCGCTGAAGTGACCCATCAGCAGCGGGCGGATGAAGCCCAGCACCAGATAGAGCCAGATCGCCGAAGCAAAAGCCCAGGACACATGCGTCCCCATGCCGAGCGCCCGCGCCCTGCGATACGTCCGCGCCCACCACAGCAGGATCGAGGTGGTCAGGAAGAAGCCGGCCATCAGCCACCAGCCGCCTTCCTGCAACGGCGGAAAGCTGATGCCATATTCCGGCTTTGGCGGATCGAGCGACAGCCAAGGCAGTTGCCGGACGAACTCGATCGGACTCCAGTTCACCGACGCCAGCATATTGAGGCCGATGATCTCGATCGCGACGATGCCGAACGCGATCGACACGATACCGAGGTAACCGAGATAGACCGGCCCGACCTGGGCGTCGCCGAGCTTCCCGAGCCAGTAGTTGAACCGGCCCTCCCCGGTACGAACCCACGTTCCCGGTTGCAGCGGGATACCGGGATAAACGGTGCTTCGCACCTGCACCTGCGTGAAGAAATTTTGATACTGGGCCATGGCAATGACTCTTTCTGCTGACCGGAATTAGTTGGAGGACCAGATCGGAAGATTCCGCCACCAGTTCCACCACTCGGACCAGGCTTCGCCTTCAGACCACAACGGCCCGCTGATCACGATGCAGACGGCGCTGAAGAACACGGCCGACAACGCCACGAACAGTCCGAGACGATGGATGCCGATGGTGCCGATCGAGTAGCCGATCAGATCGCGAAAGATCGTGTTCTCATGCTCGGGCGACTTGACCGGCTCGCCGCGGTCGGGATTGGTCGACGACAGGATCAAGCCGCCGTGCAACGCCAGCGCCAGACACGTCGTAAAGAAGAACGTGATGGCGATCATATGCGCGGGATTGTAGTGAAAGTTGCCGTACTGGTAGCCGGTGTTCGATACCCAATCGAGATGGGTGATGATGCCGTATGGAAAGCCGTAGCTCCATGATCCCATCAGCACCGGCCGGATCACGACCAGCGTGAAATAGGCGAAGATGGCGAAGCCGAAAGCGAACGGCACGTGGTAGCCGATGCCGAGTTTCCTGCAGATCTCGACCTCGCGAAGCGCCCAGGAAACAAAGGCGCCGAGTGCGCATACCGTCACGATCTGCCAGATTCCACCTTCCTGCAGCGGCGCAAATGACAGCCCGTATGCGGCATCGGGCGGATTGACGCTGATCTGCCAGATGTTCCAGGTGGGGCCGAGCGCCGCGCTCCACAGGATCATCGCGATCCCGACCAGCGTGAAGAACATCGTCGTTATCCCGAAGAAGCCGACGAAGAATGGGCCGACCCAGAAATCGAACAGGTCGCCGCCGATGAGCGTTCCGCCGCGAACGCGATATTTTCTTTCAAAGCTGAGCATTGCCATCGTCGTTCCTCCGCGTGCGAAGTCATCATCATTGTTGCCGTCAAACGTCGGGTAGCTACCGGAAGCGGACGAGACCGGCCGCTCGTATCCGGCCTCGTCCGTTCCGGTACGCAGGTCTGTCATGCCATCAGGACGGCATGCTTGGTGGTGTGTACGGCAGAGTGATCTCTCCCGTCTTTGTCTTGCGGGGACCGTCCAGCCAGTTGAACCGGTCGGTCGAGAGCAGGATGAAGTGGATCACGATCGCCAGTCCGAACAGGAACGTGAAGAGCATGATCAACGCACGCCGCGGGTCGAACAGAAGCCAAATTCGCCACATGTTTGTTGCCTCCCGTCAGGTCAAATAGGAGATGGAAACTTGGGCGAAGTGCTGGATGCCATCCAACGCCGTCTTGTAGCCGCCGGGGCCCGGCAGCCAGGGACGCCACATCCAGGCGAGGATGTGGGCAACCACCGCGATAGCCGTGAAGAGAAAGAAGCTCGTCATGAATATCGAGTGGAATTCCTTGGCTTCGGCTTCGGATAGCCCCGATAAGGAACCGTCCTTCATTTGGTATCCTCCTAGTGATGGCCTTGCGGCCGTTCGCCGCCCGAGCGTGGGCGACAGCGAATGCCGGATCTTTCGACACGGCATTATCCGCCCGGCAAGAGACCGGACGAAATCCCGTCTACAAACCCATGAACGACGACGCCACCCAAACCCCGGCAGCGCTGCTGGCTTCCCTGAAAATCGATTGCCGGACGCGCGGCTGACCGGTGGTCTTTCGCCAGGGCGTCAGCCGCGCGACGATTGCGCTCGCAAGCGACAACAAATAGCAGGCGCCGAACATCAACCGGTACTCAATGGTCCGGTGCTCTGTCAGCGTTTTCGAACGACGGCCGGTGTGGGCATAATCGGACATCGACGTCACCTCCCAATCGTGCTGTTGCACATGCAAATACGGGATCACCGGATAAAGGCTGGCTTCGGTCATTCTCATGCGGGTTGCCCATCCATCAGTGCCGCACGGGCTTTCGCGACCAGTTCCGTGGTGACGCGCCCTTCCCCGGCCTGGCGCGCGCCACGCTCGGCGGCATCGCGCAGGCGTTTGGCCGCCGAGATGCGCACCAGCACGGGATGCGCCTCGAGCACCTCGTCGAGCAGTGCCTTGGCTTCGTCGCTCCACAGAATTTCCTCGTGCAGGCGCGCCGGCGTGGGATCGACGCGATCAAGGTCGGCCGCCAGCGGCAGGATGTTGAACAGCGCATCAAACAGCGCGTTGCAGACTTCCTGCACCAGATAGGTGGCGCCGGAGTAACCCATGAACGGCGTGCCGGTATGGCGGCGGATTACTGCGCCTGGAAATGACGCCGGCACGTAGACAGCGCGCCCACCGGCCTCAGCGAGATACATCCGCTCGTTATAGCTGCCGAACAAAATGAGCGGCGGCTTCTCGCGCACCGCCGATCGCACCGCGTCATTGTCCGGCTTGACGCCGGCCTTGCGCGCAAAGGAAAACGTGCATGGCAGCCCCATCTCGGTTTCGAGGAAATTCCTCACCCCGCGCGCGTAGGTCTCGTTGGCGACGATGGCGAAGCTCGCTGTGCCGAAGAAGTCCTGGGTGACCGAACGCCAGAGGTCCCACAACGGTTTGATGGTGGTGTGCTTCTCACGCTCAATGAACGGTTCGGGGTCGATGCCCAGCAGTTCGCCGAGCTTGCGCAGGAATTTGGTGGTCGAGTGCAGTCCGATCGGAGCCTGCAGATACGGCCGCTCCAGCGCCTCGCACAGCATCCGGCCGAATTCCCGGTACATGCATACGTTGACGTCGGCGTTGATGAGCTTTGGGATATCCGCGAGGTGGCTGCCGAGCGGAAACACCATGTTGATTTCGGCGCCGATGCCCTCGATCAGCCGGCGAATTTCGGCAAGGTCGGACGGCATGTTGAAAGTGCCGTAGATCGGCCCGATGATGTTGACCCGCGGCTTGACGCCCTCGGCGCGCGGCTTGCGCTCCGGGATTTTCTTGACGCCGTATTCTTTCCAGAGCCAGACGATGGCGCGATCGGCGCTCTGCCACTGGTCCTCGTCGATGGTGCGCGGCAGGAAGCGCTTGATATTGGTGCCCTCCGGCGTGACGCCGCCGCCGATCATCTCGGCGATCGAGCCGGTGACCACGACCGCCGGCAGATACGGATCGAGCACGCGATGCGCGCGCTTCATCGCGCCTTCGGTGCCGGTCTGGCCGAGTTCTTCCTCGCCGAGACCGGTGACCACGATCGGCAATTCATGCGGCGGCAGCGCATCGGTATAATGCAGCACCGAGGTGACCGGCAGATTCTCGCACCCGACCGGGCCATCGATGATGACCTGCATGCCCTTGACGGCGGTGAAGGCGTAGACCGCCCCCCAATAGCCACCCGCGCGATCGTGGTCGAGGACGAGCATCAGATCATCTCCTCGGCTTTGCGCTTCTTGGCCTGGGCTTCGATCTGCTTCCGGTATTTCTCCCGGAACGCGACGTTCTCCTTTGGCGTATCTTCCCAGACACCCGCGGCGTGACCTTCGCCAACGTCGCCGAAGAACTCCCTCATCTCGTCAAAGCGGCTTTGATTGGCGAGTGCGGCGTTGACGACCTGCGCCAGCGATCCGGCGCCGGCGACGCCGAACAACGGCCGCGCCGAAATCAAATTGGTGAAATACAGCGCCGGAATCGCGAGCTGCTTTGCCTTCTGCACCACGGGCGTGGTGCCGATCGCGAGATCCGGCTTGAACTCGCCGACGGCAGCCAGATCCATCTCCAGCGATGCGCGATACTGGACGCGCGTGCCCTTGCTTTCCAGCCATTCCCGATCCGGGTCTGACCATTGCGTTCTCGGGCATGCCGTGCCGACATACGGCACGTGAGCGCCGCTTTCGATCAGCAGCCGCGCAACCAGCAGCTCGGAGCCTTCATAGCCGGAGACAGTGATGCGGGCATTGACCGGTTTCGCCGCCAATGCCGCCTTGATCATCGGCAGGAAGCGGTTTTTGGCGGCATCGATCTTGTCGCGGGAGACGTTGCACGCCGTCCCGATCGATTCGAGCCAGGCCTCCGTACCGTCGTGGCCGACCGGCGCGGAGCCGACGATCTTGCGACCGGCGAGATCGAACTGCCGGAAGCTTGCGGTGTAGAAAGGATGGATCGCGGCGACTACCGAACAATCGAGCGCGGCATACAATTCGCGCCACTCGCGGGTCGGCACCACCGGTCCTGCCGCGAGCCCCAACGGCTCCAGCATCATGCCGATGCCGACGGGATCGGCCGGGAACATCTCGCCCACAAGCGTAACCGTCGGCCGCTCGCTCTTGCCGCCGCGGGGGGCCTGCACCGGCCCCTGCTCGACTTCCTTGCGGGCATATTCGAGCATCGCTGCCGCAAGCACGTCCTTGGCTTCGGCATGGGTTGGAACGCCGAACCCCGGCACATCGATGCCGATGATCCGCACGCCGTTGATTTCATCCGGCAGCAGATCGAGCGGCACGCCGGAGGCGGTCGGCACGCAGAGATTGGTGATGATGATGGTGTCGTAGAGCGCGGGATCGGCCAGCTTGAAGACGGCTTCGCGAATGTCCTCGAACAGTTTTCCGGTGACCAGCGTCTCCGAATTGAACGGCACGTAACCGACAGTGCGTCGCGCACCGTAAAAATGCGAGGTGAACGTCAGGCCGTACACACAGCAGGCGGAGCCCGAGAGAATCGTCGCGGTGCGCCGCATCCGCAACCCGACCCGCAGCGACCCGAACGCCGGGCACATGCTCTGCGGCTGGTCGTGCGGTCCCTTGGGATAATCCGCCGCGTAGCGATCGAGAATTTCGCTCTTGCCTGCGGCACTGGCGGCGGCCTTCAGTTCCGCGGCACCGGCGTGACAGCCCAGGCCGTCGCTCTTCGACGCCGCGGCATTGATCGCGGGAGGCGCAACAGCGGCATCCGTCGCGGCGGTATCCACGTCAACAGCGACCTCAACAGGTTCGTTGACGACCAACTCGGCGATCGCGCCGGCGTACCGGGGCAGGATGACGTTCATGTCGCGCACCGCATCATGCTGGCTCTCACGCTGCGTCGTAAACGACTTCGAGGGATGGCTTGTCGACGACCGACTTGCCGCACATGTCTTCCATGGTCGCGGGCTCAAGCACGACGCCGCGGCCGACGACTTCGCCCTTGAACAGGCCGAGCAGGCCGTCCTGCGTCAGCGGCGACGGGCGAACCGGCGGCGCCAGGCCGACGTTCTTGGCGAGCTCCTCGAACAGAGAACTCCACTGCCCGCCCGGCAGTCCGATGATCTCGTAATTCGCGCTCTTCTTGCGGATGTCATCGTCGGCCGGGATCGCAGCGAGGACGGGAATACCGACGGTCTGCGCGAACGCTGCCGCCTCGCCGGTGCCGTCGTCCTTGTTGATGACCATGCCGGCGACGCCGACATTGCCGCCGAGCTTGCGGAAATACTCCACGGCCGAGCAGACATTGTTGGCGACGTAAAGCGACTGCAGGTCGTTCGAACCGACGACGATGACCTTCTGGCACATGTCGCGCGCGATCGGCAGGCCGAAGCCGCCGCAGACCACGTCGCCCAGGAAGTCGAGCAGGACGTAGTCGAAACCCCATTCGTGGAAGCCGAGCTTCTCCAGCAATTCGAAGCCGTGAATGATGCCGCGACCGCCGCAGCCGCGCCCGACCTCGGGGCCGCCGAGTTCCATCGCGAACACGCCGTCGCGCTTGAAGCAGACGTCGCCGATCTTCACTTCCTCGCCGGCCAGCTTCTTCCTGGAGGAAGTTTCGATGATGGTCGGGCACGCGCGGCCGCCAAACAGCAGCGAAGTGGTGTCGCTCTTTGGATCGCAGCCGATCAGCAGCACCTTCTTGCCCTGCTGCGCCATCATGTAGGACAGGTTGGCCAGCGTAAAACTCTTGCCGATGCCGCCCTTGCCGTAGATCGCGATGATCTGGGTTTCCTTGGTGACCGGCGTCGTCACCGGTGCATCCGGTTCGATCGCGGCTTCGGCCCGCAGCGCGTCCTTCATGTTGATTTGAGGCACGGCATTCATGAGAGCGAACTCCAGTTCAGAACCATTTTCAGGCAAGCCGAATCCTCGAACGCGATGCGATAGGCGTTCGAGGCATCCCGGGCGTCGTGGTGATGGGTAATCAGCCCGTCGAGCGAAAGGCGTCCGGACTCGATCAGCGCCGTGATCGCGACGAGATCGGACGGTTGCCATTCGGCGGCAATGCGAAGCCGGGCCTCGCGCATGAACGCGGGCGGAAACGCAAAGGACAGCCTCTCACTGTAGAATCCGGCCAGCACGATCTCGCCGCCTGGTGCGATGCGACCGATCAGCGAATCGAGAAGGCTGGCGTCGCCACTGACGTCGTAGATGCTCTTGTAGTCGCGCCGTACGTCGTGCTCGGGATCGATGACGCCGTAGTCGATGGCACCACCGGCACGCGCCGGGTTCTTTTCCCACACGGTGGGCGGATCGTTGCGAACCGCGATGGAGATGCGGGCCAACAGCCGCCCCAGCACGCCGTGACCGACGATGCAGTCCGGCGCCGACGCGCCGCGCGCCGCGATGGCGTGATAGGCCGTCGCGGCCAGCGCCAACAGGATTCCACGCTCACCGAGATTCCGATCGAGCGGCACCACGCGCTTTGCCGGCACCACGAGGCGCGAGGCGGATGCACCGAACAGGCCGCGGACTTCGCCAAAACATTTCGCGCCGGGAACGAAGACCTGCTGGCCGGGAAGCAAGTCGGTGTCGGATCCCGCTTCGACCACGCGGCCGACCAACTCATAGCCGGGCACCAGCGGATATCCCATTCCCGGAAACGGAGGCATCCGTCCGGACCACAGCAACCGCTCGGTGCCGGTGCTGACGCCGCTCCAGTCGACATCGACGACGACGTCGTCAGGGGTCGGAGGAGTCAAGGCAAGCCGATCGAGCTCGATCTGCTCCGGCTGCCTAAGGACCACCGCGATGGTATCCATCGCCACTCCGATCTTCGACGGGGCGCGGAAGGAATTCCGCGACTGTAATGCTAACCTGACGTTCTGGACTGTCAAGTTAGATTAACAGAATTTCTTAACACTGTTCGTGCAGTGAGGACGCTTGCCAGCATCGGCATCGCGGCCGGCCGCAATGCGATATCGATGAAGCCCGCCTCGCCGAGCATTTCCTTGAGCCTTGCGAAGGTCCGGGGCCGGCCGCTGCCCATCGCCAGCAAATAGAAGGCGAAATAGGCGTCTCCGATCGGCTCGGCGCCGCGCACGCCCGATATCGGCTCGGCAATCAGCAAGGTTCCATCGGCCGGCAGGGCCCGGCGGATTGCGCGCAGCAAGGTCATGACGTCGGCATCGCAATGGTCGTGGATGACCCGCACCAGGGAGACGATATCGGCGCCCTCAGGCAGCCGATCGGTCAGGAAACTGCCGCCGATCGCAACCGCGCGCGAGGACAGCCCGACGGAACGAAACCGTTCGCTCGCCTGGTCGGCGACCGCGGGCAAATCGAACAAAACGCAGCGCAGTGTCGGGCTATGCGCGGCAACCTCCGCAATGAAGGAACCATCGCCGCCGCCGATATCGAGCAGGCAGCGATGTCCGCGGAACGAATAGGCCGACAGCACCTGCTGCGAAATCATCGGCTGCGACGCCGCCATCAGCGCGGTGTAAGGCGCGATCGCTTCATGCGAAAGATTGGCCGCCCTGCGATTGCCCGCATAGGGCCAGTAGGCCGCGAGCTGGCCTGCCCCGACGTCGCCGCGCAGTAGCGCGATGGGATCCTTCAGGTCGCTGTACAGCATCGCATGATGTTCGATCATCGCGATGACCCCGGGATTGCCCAGCAAGGCCGCGCCAAGCGAACCGAGACCATAACGGCCGTCGCTGCGGCGCTGCAGCAGTTGCAGCGACACCGCGGCGTCAAGCAACAGCACGGTGGCGTCGGCAGGCAGCGGCAGCCGCGACGACAATTCCGCAGCGCTTAATGGCCCGCCCGTCAGTTGATCGAACAGTTTCAGGCGGACGCAGGCGAGCAAGATCTGCGAGTAGACGAAACCGGCGCAAAGGTCGAAGAGCTTGCTCGCCCGCCGCCGCGCGATGGGCCTTGTGAGTGCAAAAGTGCCTGCAAATCGCTGGAAACCTGGATCGGCGAGAATCCGGTCGCGCAGACCGAGCAGCCGGTCCTGCAAGCGACAGTCGCGGTGCAGTTTGAGCTTCCGATGCAGGCGGCCGATCGGCCTCCTCGCCGCCCCGCGCGTCGGGATCTTCACCCGCGACGCTGCGATGCGCGATCGTGGCCATGCCGGCTACGCAGCGAACTGCGCAAGCTTGGCAGGCACCAGCCGCTTGGCCTCCGAGAGCATCAGCGAACGCAGCTCGGCGCCATTGGGGCACGGCGGCATCGCATCGATGGCGCCGCGCACCAATTCATGCAGCCGGTAGAGCGCGCCATCGAGGCCGAGTTCAATCACCGCACTCGGACGACCCAGCGCGAGATCGCGGCCGACCGGCTTGCCGATCTCCTCTTCATCCGAAGCGGCGTCGCGGATATCGTCGGCGACCTGATAGGCCTCGCCGAGTTTCTCGCCGACCATCCGCCACGGCTCGGCATCGGCACCGGCAGATGCGGCTCCGGCAACGGTCGCCGCGGCGAACAACGCGCCGGTCTTGGAGCGGTGATAATGCGCGAGATCGATCTGCGATTCGCACTCCCAGGCCTGGCCCGCGACGATGCCAAAGGGCACGCCGACCGATTGGGCGATCGTCAGCGTCAGCGGTCGCGAGCCGCTCCGGCGCGCATTGAAGACGCGCCAGTGTCTGGAACGCGAGCACGATCAGCGCATCGCCGGTGAGAACCGCCAGCGGCTCGCCGAAAGCCTTGTGAACCGACGGGCGGCCGCGCCGTGTCTCAGCTGCGTCGAAACACGGCAGATCGTCATGCACCAGCGAAGCGCAATGCAGCAGTTCAAGCGCAGCACCCGCGGCCTCCGTCGCGGCCGGGTGATCCTCGCCGCAAGCCGCCGCAACGCTGTGACAGAGCCTTGGCCGCACCCGCGCGCCTCGGGGAAATACCGCATACCGCATCGCCGCCGCGAGCCGCGGGGGACACCCCGGAACCTCCGCCCTGCCGATCGCATCATTGAGGGCCCGTTCGATCCGTGTGGTGACGTCCATTGGCAGGCTCCCATGTTTGACACGAGGAATGTCAATTTGACTTGTCGACAAGAATGTAAATAAATATTGACACATGTCAATCGCAACGCGGAGCCTGTGCGAACATGCCCGGAGATCGTGTTGTTATCGTCGGTGCAGGCGTGGCCGGTCTGGTTTCCGCGTTCGCACTTGCAGCACGCGGACTGGATGTCACTGTTCTCGAGCGCAGCACGTCGGTTGGCGGCAAGATGCGGCAGGTCGCGATCGGGCCGGCGTTGATCGACAGCGGACCAACGGTGTTCACGATGCGCGGGGTGTTCGAGGAGCTGTTTGCGGCAGCCGGCAAGAATTTCGCCGATCATGTTCACCTCCGCCCACTCGAAATTCTGGCAAGGCACGCCTGGGACGCGCACGCCCGGCTCGATTTGTTTGCCGATGAAGAACGAACGATCGACGCGATCGGTGATTTTGCGGGCGCTGCGCAAGCTGACGGCTATCGCACCTTCTGCCGGGATACCAAACGCATCTACGACATTCTCGAAAAGCCGTTCCTGCGCGCTTCGCAGCCAAGCATGGGCGGACTGATCGGCGCCGACGGTCTCCGCGGGCTGATGCGGCTGCCGCAGATCAAGCCGTTCTCCTCGATGTGGTCGGCGCTCGGTCGCTACTTTGCCGATCCACGGCTGCAGCAACTGTTCGGACGCTATGCCACCTATTGCGGGTCGTCGCCCTATCTTGCGCCGGCGACCTTGATGCTTGTGGCGCATGTGGAGCGTGAGGGCGTCTGGAGTATCGACGGCGGCATGCAGGCCCTCGCCACCGCGCTGGCGGATGGCGCAAGGTCCTTTGGCGCCGCGATTCGCTGCGGCCAGGAGGTGAGCGAAGTTCTCATCTCCGGCGGTCACGCCGCCGGCGTCAAGCTGGCGAGCGGCGAACGCATTCCGGCCGACGCCGTCATTGTGAACGCGGATGTTGGCGCCGTTGCGAATGGACTTTTCGGCATCCCTGCCCGCCGCGGCGCCGCGGCGATTCCGGATCGTGCGCGCTCGCTCTCGGCCATGACATGGAGTGCCGTCGCGAAAACCGATGGGTTCCCGCTGCACCGCCACAACGTGTTCTTCTCGGCCAATTATGCCGCCGAATTCGACGACATCTTTACACGGGACAATTTGCCCGACGAACCGACAGTCTATGTCTGTGCGCAGGATCGCGACGACAGCGACACCGTCAGATCAGAGCCGGAACGGCTCCTTATCCTCGTCAACGCACCTGCCAATGGCGACCGGCATTCCTACGATGCAGCGGAGGTGGAACAATGCGCGCAGCGGACATTTGGCGTGCTGAAACGGCGCGGGCTGCAGATCCAGCGACAGACGGATGCGATGCAGGTGACGACGCCTGCGGATTTCAACCGGATGTTTCCGGCGACGGGAGGTGCGCTTTACGGCCGCAGCTCACACGGATGGACGGCCTCTTTTCAGCGGCCGGGAGCCCGGACGAAAATCCCGGGGCTTTATCTGGCGGGGGGCAGCACGCATCCCGGTCCGGGAGTGCCGATGGCGGCGCTGGCGGGCCGATCGGCGGCAGCGAGCCTGCTCGCGGACCTGACTTCTCCAAAATCGTTCCGCCAAACGGTTATGCGTGGTGGTATGTCGACGCGCTGAGCGACGACGGGCAAAACGGCATCACCATCATTGCTTTCATCGGCAGCGTGTTCTCGCCCTATTATGCTTTCGCGCGGCGCAACGGCCCGGCCGATCCGCTGAACCATTGCGCCATCAATGTCGCCGTGTACACCAAGGGAAGCAACCGATGGGCGATGACCGAGCGGCCGCGTGACGCCGTCGGCTGCGCCCCAAATCTGTTCGCCGTGGGTCCAAGCAATCTTTCGTGGGACGGCAATTCTCTCGTCATTCACGTCGACGAGATTACGGTCCCGATCCCCCGCCGTCTCCGCGGCACCATACGCGTCGTTCCCACCGCCATCACGCAGCAAGTATTCACGCTGAACGAGAGCGGCAATCATTCTTGGTGGCCGATTGCGCCCTGCGCGCGGGTGCAGGTCGCACTCGACCAGCCGCATCTGCGCTGGCAAGGCGACGGCTATTTCGACATGAACCGGGGTGATGCACCACTCGAAAGCGGCTTTGTCGATTGGCAATGGTCACGCGGCGCAACGCGTGACGGCGCCATTATCCTGTATGAGGCGCTACGGCGCGACGGCAGCCGTGTCGATCTCGCGATGTCCTTCGATCCGCAAGGGCGCATGCAGAGGTTCGAGCCGCCAGCCCTTCATACGCTCAAGCGCACGGGTTGGCGGACTGGACGCGAGGTCCGCAGCGAGAACCCACCGCGTGTTCTGAAAACGCTGGAAGACGCGCCGTTCTATGCGCGGTCGGTGGTATCCGCCAAACTGTTGGATGAACCCGTGACATTGATGCACGAAAGCCTGTCGCTGGATCGCTTCAGGATGCCGATCGTGCAGGCGATGCTGCCGTTCCGGATGCCACGGGCGCGACGATAGCCAGGCGCCTGCTAGGATGGCGGAGTTGCGTTCTCCTGCTTTGCCCGCTCGGCTTCCTTCTTTTTGTCGAGCCGCCTTCCGACCAGTTCAAGCACACCCCAGGCCATGACGAACATTGCCACGACGAAGAACTCGATAAATCCGAGATACTCGTCCATGGCGTGCCCCTCCTCGCACCCGGAATTCTATGCCCAGCTCACCAGCGGCGGCATCGAACTGAGGATGGTTTCGATGTTGCCGCCGGTCTGAAGCCCGAACATCGTTCCGCGGTCGTAGAGCAAATTGAACTCGACATAGAGCCCGCGGCAAGCGAGTTGCTGCGCCCGCTCGGCTTCGGTCCACGGCTCCATCATCCGCTTCCGGACGATCCGCGGATAAACATCGAGCAGGGCCAGCCCGACATCCCTGGTGAAAGCAAAATCCTTCTCGAAATCCCCGGTGTTGAGATGATCGTAGAAGATACCGCCGACCCCGCGCGCCTGGCCGCGATGCGGAAGGAAGAAATACGTATCCGCCCACGGCTTGAACTTGCCGTAATAGGTGGGATCGTGGGCTTCACACGCGCGCTTCATAGCATCGTGAAACGTCACAGCGTCCGGCGCGTCCTCGGTTCGCTGCTCCGGCAGCATCGGCGTGAGATCGGCGCCACCGCCGAACCAGCCTTGCGCGGTCGAGAGAAACCGCGTGTTCATGTGCACGGTCGGCACGCGCGGGCTGCGCGGATGCATGATCAGGCTGATGCTGGTGGAGACATAGTCGAGTTGCACGCCGTCGCCGGGCAGCGTCTTTGCCATCTCAGGCGTCAGTTTCCCGTTAGCCGAAGACGTGTGGATACCGATCTTCTCGAACAACCTGCCTTCGCTGAGGAAGCCGCCGGTCCCCCCGCCGCTGCCGGTAGCGCGCTTCCACGGCTTGTAGGTGAACGTCGCGGGCGTCCCCGGAAACAGTTCAGAGGGCGCCTCGCGTTCCAGCACCTCGACCTCGGCACAGATCCTGTCACGCAGGAACTCGAACCAGACTTTGGCCTGCGCGCGGTGACTTTCCGCGAGGTCATTTTTGTCATCGTCGATCGTCGACGGATCGGACATCGCCATCGTCACCTATCGAACGGACGCCGCACGCTGCAACCGGTCACGCTGCTCCAGTCGGGAGAAAAGATCGATGACCCAAACCACCCGATCTTCGATCGGCTTCGACCTGACTTCCGGCGCGCCATGGCGCATCGGCGTTGTCGCCACAGCCTCGATCAAAAAGCGAGTTTCATCGAGTTGGGCCATCGGCGCAAGCTTCCTTGCCGGCGCCCATTCGGTTCTTAGCGAGAAAAGCGTCCGCGCCAGCACCTTGAGCTTGCGATCGGTCGAGACCACGGCGCGCCGTGAAACCGAATCGAGCCTACCGCGCTCGAGCTCCCGGCCAATCTCGGCATAGAGCGCCCGCGCTGCATAAATGCCGGGCCGACAGGCCCGAGGCAAATTCCTGATGCCAAGCGTAGCGCGGTCATACAGGGCATCAGCGGTATCGAGCAGTCGCTGAACGATAACCGCGATCTCGCCGGTGAACGCGGGTTCGGCCAGCCAGGCATCTGGATCGATGCCGGCGTCCCGCAACCACTCCAGCGGCAGATAGAGCCGGCCGGCGCGCGCGTCTTCGCCGACATCGCGGGCGATATTGGTCAACTGCATGGCGACGCCGAGATCACAGGCCCGTGCTACAATCTCCGGCGCGCGTTGTCCCATCACGAGCGACATCATGGTTCCCACCGTGCCGGCAACCCGCGCGGCGTAGGCGCATAGCTCGGGCAACGTCTCGTAACGCCGTCCCTCGGCATCCCACGCCAATCCCTCAAGCAACGCTTCGGGCACTTCGCGCGGGATCGTAAATCGAGCGACAACGTCGGCGAAGGCGCGATCGGCGGCCTGGTCCATCGGCTGGCCACGATAGGCGCGATCGAGCCGTTCCTTGAGTCGCTCGACAGCGGCGGCGCGATTGTCGCCGAGGTCGACCGCGTCGTCTGCCAGCCGGCAAAACGCGTACAGCGCGATGGCGGGATCGCTCACCTTTCGGGGCAGCACCTTCGAGGCCGCGTGAAACGTCCGGGAGCCGCCTTTGAGCAATGCACGGCAGGCATCCATATCGGCGTGATCGAGCGAATTGGTCATGCAGTCACCGGATCTAGGCGCGCGATACCTTGCGCGTCGGGGATGAGGGAATCGAGAACACGGGCCGAGGAGAGCACGCCGGGCAGTCCGGCGCCGGGATGGGTGCCGGCGCCGACCAGATAGAGGTTGGCGACCTCTTCGCTCTTGTTGTGCGGGCGGAACCATGCGCTCTGCGTCAGGATCGGCTCCAGCCCGAAGGCGGCACCGCGGAAGGACGACAGTCGGTCCTGGAAATCCTGCGGCGTCAGCATACGCGAACTGACGATCTGGTTTTCCAGGTCGGGCAGCATGGTGTTGCCGAGCTCGCGCGCAATCGCGCGGCGGTATTTTTCGGCCATCACGCTCCAGTCGGTACCGCTCTGCAGATGCGGCACCGGCGAGAGCACGTAGAACGCGTCGCAGCCGTCGGGAGCGAGCGAGCTGTCCGTTGCCGTGGGGCGATGCAAATACAGGCTGAAATCGTCAGCCAGGACCTTGCGTTCGAAGATGTCGGTCAGCAGCTCCTTGTAGCGCGGCCCGAGCAGGATGGTGTGATGCGGAACATCATCGTATTTGCGACGCGTGCCGAAGTACCAGACGAACAGGCTCATGGAATAGCGCGCGCGCTCGATGCGCCGGTCGGTCCAACGCGAACGGGCGGACGACGGCAGCAGATGCCGGTAGGTCCATGCGGAGTCGGCGTTGGACACCACGATCTCGGCATCGATCGTTTCGCCGGAGGCGAGGCGCACGCCGCACGCCGCGCCGTTCCTCACGACGATCTCGCGAACCTCCGCGTTGCAGCGGAGCTTGCCACCCTGCCCCTCGATCAGCCTGACCAGGCCGTCGACCAGCCGGCCGGTACCGCCAAGCGCAAAATGCACGCCCCATCGACGTTCCAAGAAAGCGATCAAGCAATAGATCGAACTCGCCGTGAAGGGATTGCCGCCGATCAGGAGTGGATGGAAGCTGAACACGACACGCAAGCGCTCATCGCGGAAGAATTTCGACACCAGGCTGAAGACGCTGCGATAGCTCGACAGCTTGATCATTTCAGGCGCGATTTTGGCCATGTCGGTCCAGCGGCTGAAAGGCACGTCGCCCAGGCGCTCGAAGCCGACCTTGAATATCTCCTCGCTGGCCTTCATGTAGGCGTCGTAACCATCGACATCGCCGGGCGAAAACCGCGCGATCTCGCGGCGCATCGCGTCAGCGTCGCCGGAATAATCGAAGTGCGAACCGTCCTGAAAGCGGATGCGATAAAACGGCGACACTGGCACCAGCGTCACGTCGTCGGACAGTTTTCGTCCGCACAGCTTCCACAACTCCTCGAACAGAAACGGCGCGGTGACGATGGTCGGCCCTGCATCAAAGGTGAAGCCATCCTGGCGGTAGACGTAGGCGCGGCCGCCGGGTGCATCGAGTTTTTCGAGAACCGTGACGCGATAGCCTTTGGCGCCAAGCCGCACTGCTGCCGCCAACCCGCCAAAGCCGCTGCCGATCACCACCGCATGCGGCTGGCGATGCGAGGGGATTTGCGGCGTCGATCGAGCGGATGTGTAATCCAGCATGAGGCCACTGTAATTATTTATTGACACTTGCCTAGTCTGGAGTTGTACATTCCAATTTACATTTTTCGCGCCGCTTGCTCGGCCGCCGTTGTGCGCGCGTATCTCTCGATGAGATGCGCGATCAGTTGCGGTTGCTCTTCATGCGCGAGATGACCGAGGCCGGGCAATCGCTCGATCACGGCGTGGGGCAGAATTTCACGAACCTGCTGCGCGACCTCCGGCGATATCGATCGATCGTTTGCGGCAACCACCATCACCAAGGCAGTCGTCAGCCTCGGCAGATCGTGCAACAGCGGTTCGAGTTTCCAATTCGCCATCATCCGCAGCGCGGCGGCAACGTGGGCGGGGTTGCGCACAAGCTTGCGATAGAGCGCGATACCCGCTTCGTCGATCGTCGAACCGGTATTGCCGATCAGCCGCTCCACCGCCCCGGCATGTGAAGCCTGCCAGGCGAACACGCGCGGCACCAATGGACTGAGCACCAGCAATTTCGCCAGGGGCGAGAACAAATGATTGGCAACGCCGCCGAACGGCATGAAGGCGCCATTCAAGGCCACCAATAGCCGCGGCGTCATGCGGCCCGCAAGGCACATGCGCGCCACGATCGCAGCACCCGCAGAATGACCGACCGCAACCTCCGGCCTCACTTCGAGTTTGCGAAGCAGCGCACCGAGATCCGCCGCCATGCCCGGCAGCGACAACCGATGCGCCGGCGGTGACTGCGTGAAGCCGTGTCCAGGCAAGTCCGGCGCGATTACCGAGAAATGTTGCGCAAGCAGCGGCAGCAGTCCGCGCCACGAATGCGTTGCCGCGCCAGTGCCGTGAATCAAAAGCAACGGCGGCCCTTCGCCCATTCGCTGAACGTGCCAACGCAATCCGGCAGCCTCGACGAAGCTGCTGGAATCCCGGTTGGGCCAGTCGGCGCCATCCCTGTCCCAGACGAGGTCCTGCACGACGGCACTTTATGCCGGCGCCGCCGACGGCATGCCGGCAAGGAAGGCATCGTAGGCCGCAATGAACTCGGTCTTGGCTTCGAAGTGCGGCATCGCGCCGGTTTCGAATACCCGAATGGTCCAATTGGCGCGGCCTTCGACCTGCGTCTTGCCGGTGTAGTCGACAAAATCGCCACGCACGCCGTGGCTCATCCATACCGGCAAGGTCAGCGAATGATAGATGCGGGTAATGTCCTCACTGAACAGGTATCCGGACACGAAATAATACGGCGCATGCTGCGCGCCGGGCTGGTGCGTGGTCAGATAGTCGTATTCCAACAGGCCTTCGTCGATCGCGCGCGAACCCCAGGTCTTGTTCAGGAAATAGCGAATACCGGCGCGGCTGGTGAGCAGCCGAAAAAAACCTTCGCTCCACAGTGGAAACTCGAAAAATGCGTGCAGCCCGGGCATTTCCCGGGTGCCGTTCCGCCATTTGGTATTCTTGTCGCGGCTTCTGAAGCCAGTGGGGCTGACCAGCGCCGCGCTGCGAAACGCAAGCGGCGCCTCGGTCACCGCCCGCGCGAGAAACTCCGACGACAGCGACACGGCCAGGGCGTCGATCGGTCCGCGGCCATGGTCGTTCTGGATTTCGCGCATCGCAATCAGGATCGCATCGGTCATCATCCGTACGGTGTATTCGCGCGCGCCCCGCTGCGAATGTCCGAAACCGGGCAGTTCCAGCGCATAGACCCTGCGGCTTTGGCGATAATGTTCGTAGAGCGGCTTGATTTCGTACGCGGAGCCGGCGGCATTGATGCTGTGGATCAGCAGCAACGGCGGAAACTTGGCCGCAGTTTCCGGACCCGCTGAATAATAGGTCAGCCGGCCGACGGGACTGCCGATCTCGTGACGTTGGCCGGATACGGGCGCTGGCAACTCATCCGCGGCGCGCAGTGCGACGGGACTGATCGCGGGGGCGGCTGCGCTCATCGGACGTCTCCTTTTTCGAACCAGACCGCATCTCGCCGTGGCCAAGACCCTATCAGCAGTGTATCAGGGCTGACAACTATACTTGTCGTCACAGAACGGAAACCTCACTTGACACACTCCTCGGCCGTCAAACCCTTCGTTGAGGTCCTTTCCGGACGTCGCCAGCCGGTGCCGCCGATTTGGATGATGCGGCAGGCCGGACGCTATCTGCCGGAATACCGTGAAGTCCGTGCCAAAGCCGGCGGCTTCCTCGATCTGTGCTTCACGCCCGAATTCGCCGCCGAAGTAACGCTGCAGCCGATCCGCCGCTTCAACTTCGATGCCGCGATCATCTTCTCGGATATTCTGGTCATCCCCTACGCGCTCGGACGCGATGTGCGGTTCGAGGTCGGCGAAGGCCCGCGCCTCGATCCGCTCGACACGCCCGATAAAGTAGGAGCGCTGGCGACGAATGGCGACTTTGCCAAACTCGAACCGGTGTACGAAGCGTTGCGCCGCGTGCGCCGGGAACTCGATCCGAAAATTGCACTGATAGGTTTCTGTGGCGCGCCATGGACGGTCGCGACCTACATGGTGGCGGGCCAAGGGACGCCGGATCAGGCGCCGGCGCGGATGATGGCCTATCGCCACCCCGAGGCCTTTGCGAGAATCATCGACACCGTCGTCGAGAACTCGATTCAATATCTGCTGGGGCAGCTCAAGGCCGGCGCCGACGTACTGCAGATCTTTGACACCTGGGCCGGCGTGCTGCCGCCCCGCGAATTCCAGCGCTGGTCGGTCGAGCCGACGAAGCGGATTGTCGAGGGTGTGCGCAAGCAGGTGCCGGACGCGAAGATCATCGGTTTCCCCAGGGGGGCTGGTGCGCTGCTGCCTGGATATGTGGAGGCAACCGGCGTCGATGCGGTCAGCATCGATTGGGCCGTCGAACCGTCGCTGATCCGCAACCAGGTTCAAAGCCGCGTCGCGGTGCAGGGCAATCTCGACCCGCTGGTGCTGATCGCGGGCGGCGCTGCGCTGGATCGCGCGATCGACGACGTGCTGGTGAACTTCGCCGCCGGCCGGCTGATCTTCAACCTCGGCCACGGAATCCAGCCGGAAACCCCGATCGCGCATGTCGAGCAGATGGTGAAACGGGTGCGGGCGTACCAGGAATGCTAACGCGTAGTTGCCAGCACCGCCTTCGATAACATTGTGGCGTCGGCATGCGGCAGCGGCAGATAGCGCGCGCCCATTTCCCTGGCGAGGGTTTCTCCAGACGCGCCCGGCCGGGGCGACGTATCGACCAGCACGGCGGCGATACCGGCTGCCCCCAGTTGTCGTGCAGCGTTCATCGCATCCTCCTCGGCACGGGGACGCCCCTGCCCGCCGTCGCGCGCGATATTCGCGCGCCCATCGGTCAGGACGATGACCGTCGGTGTCTGTCCTTTGCGGCGGACGGAATCCGACAGCGCGAAGGCCGCATCCAGTCCGGCCGCGAGGGGCGTGCCGCCGCCGCCGGGCAATCCTGCAAGGCTGCGCTTGGCGCGCGCCAGCGAGCGGGTTGGCGGCAACAGCAATTCGGCGGCGTTGCCGCGAAATGCAATCAAAGCCACCTGATCGCGCCTGATGTAGCAATCCGCCAGCAGCAATTCGACTGCACCCTTGGCTTCCGCCAGCCGGTGCAACGCCGCCGAGCCTGACGCGTCGACCACGAAAATCGTGGTGGTTTCCGTGCGCTGCTTGAACCGCGAGATCCGGAAATCGTCCTTCCGGATCAGGATGCGCGGCCGGGATGTCTCACCAGATGCAGCCGCTTCGCGTCGCCGCAACGGCTGCCATGGCGCCGCGGCCCGCAAGGTTTCGATCACGTTGAGCCTGGCGCCGGCGCGCAAATCGCCCCGAACCGCGCCCGCCGGCCGGCCACGCTTGTTGGATTTTTGCAACGCGCCGGCCTTGCCTTGCGATCGCCCGCGCGATCCCACCGAGGACATCCGCAACGCCGCGAGCACATCGGCCGGAAGGGCGGCCTGGACCGCGGCAAGGATGACTTCATCGAGAGCCCGGTCAATGTCGGGATTGCCCGTGTCAGCCTTGTCCTCTTCGGCGGATTCCGGCGGTGGTTGCTCCGGCGGCTGCGGCGATGACTCCAATTCTTCTTGCGGAAAAACCAGCGCGCGCGGCGCCAGCACCAGCCGTGCGGCAACCGCGATATCATCCTGATCCACGGCGTCATGCACGGAGAGTGCGGCACTGGCGCAGGCCACGCGCAGTGCCAGTATCGGCGCACGGAGCGAGACGATCCCGAGCGCGGCAGCCGCGTTGCACATCGCCTCGACCAGTTCAGCGCTTACCTTAAGGGAGGGCAGTCGCTCGCGCGCCACGATGATTTCCTCGCGATCGATGGCGAAATCATCGGCTGCCCGGATCGGTATCTCATTCAGGTCGACATGAAATCCGAGGCGATCGCGGATCGATATTGGCGCAAATTCATCGTCGAGCCCTTCGTCCAGCGCGATCACGCCGAACCGGGCCGGCATCCGCAACGAAAGCCCGTCACGCTCGACGATCGTTTCCCGCGCATCCATCGCGGCGGTGATATGAACTGCCGTCGCGGACGGCAGCCGTTCCGCCATCGCCACCATGAGCACCCCGCCGTCGGCTTCGGCCAGCAGCCCGCGTTCGGCAACAGGCCGTCCGGCGAGCAGGGTCGCGTTGAGGTCGAGCCCACCGAGCAGGCGTCCATCGGCAATATGCAGCGGCAGGTGTTTCAACGGCTCGGAGATCGGCAGTGCCGCGCGCAGCATCGTCAGCCAGCGCTCTCGAACCGGGCCGGCGCGCGACCGGACCAGAACGCCACCGGTGCCGACCGGATCGACCGCGAACAGCTGCGCCGCGGTCGCCGCATCGGACCAGGCGATCTCGGCCGTCATCCCAATACTTCCACAATGGCGCGGTCGACCCGCACGCTGGAACCGGCATCATCGAGCGGGTTACGTCGCAGGCGGTGACGCAACGCCGACGGCGCCACGCGGCGCAGATGTTCGTCACCGACGGTTTTGGCAGCCTCGAGCGCGGCCAGCGCCCGCGCCGCACGCATCAGCGTCAACTCCCCGCGCAAACCATCGGTACCGAGCGCCATGCAGAGCTTTGCCGCACGTTCCAGCGTAGTGTTCGATACCGAAACCGACGGCAAACGTTCGCGCGCCGAAATGATCTTCTTGCGCAGCTTCGCCTCTTCCCTGGTCCATGTCGCGATGAACGCATCGCTATCGCGTTCGAAGTCGTCGCGGCGTCGCACGACCTCGATGCGGCTGGGAAGGTCGCCCGGCGTCTTCACCTCGACCGACATGCCGAACCGGTCCAGCAATTGCGGACGCAACTCACCCTCCTCCGGGTTGCCGGTGCCGACCAGCACGAACCGCGCCGCATGCCGGATGCTCAGCCCTTCGCGCTCGACCACGTTTTCGCCGGATGCAGCCACATCCAGCAGGAGATCCACCAGATGATCCTCCAGCAGATTGGCTTCATCGATGTATAGAAATCCGCGATGCGCCCGCGCCAGCAATCCCGGCTCGAAGGCCTTTTCGCCGCGCGCCAATGCCCGTTCCAGATCGAGCGCTCCGACGACCCGGTCTTCAGTGGCGCCGAGCGGCAGGTCGACGACCGGAACCGGCACTTGCGCGGATTTCAGGGCGCCCTTGGTCGCGCGAGCACGGCACTCGTCGCAGAATTCACCCGGCCGGTCCGGATCGCAATTATAGCGGCAACCGGCGATGACTTTCATCTTGGGCAACAACGCCGCCAGCGCGCGCACCGCCGTGGACTTTCCCGAGCCGCGATCGCCAAACGCAAGCACGCCGCCGACCTTGGGGTCGACCGCCGCAATCAGCAGCGCGAGCTTCATTTCGTCCTGGCCGACGATCGCTGAAAAAGGGAATGCTGCTGCCATCTTATGCCTTCATGGCCCGGGCCGCGTACGCGCGATGATATCGGCCGCGCCCTTGTGAAGCAGTTCCAGTCCCACCGCACGGCCCAGCTCACGCGGGCGGTTGGCCGGGCCGGAGCGCGTCACCTCGATGAATTGCCCGCCCCGCGCATCGTCCAGTACGGAAGCGGTCAGGGACATCTCGGAACCTCTAATGGTCGAATATCCGGCAATCGGCGAATTGCAGTGGCCATTGAGCACCCACAAGACTTCCCGCTCGGCATCGCAGCAGAGACGAGCAGCGGGATCGTCAATCAACGCGAGACAAGCCCTGGTCTGCCAGTCATTGACGGCGCATTCCACGGCAACGATACCCTGCCCTACCGCCGGCAACATTTCCGACGGCGACAGTTCGCAAGCGATGCGATGGCCAAGCCCGACCCGTTCAAGCCCGGAGCGGGCCATGATCAGGGCATCCGCCGGTTCGGCCTCGCCACCATTGGGCAACCGCTGCATTTCCCCGTTGTCGAGTTTTCGGACGCGCGTATCGGCGGCGCCGCGAAAGTGAATCACTTCGATCTCCGGAAACAGCCGCCGCACATAGGCGGCACGCCGCACGGCATTGGTTCCAATCCTGTAACCCTTGCCGCTAGAGCGCTTGATATCCTCGATGGCAAGTCCGGGCCGCAACACCAGCGCGTCGGTCGGAGGATCGCGCGTCAACGTCGCGCCAATCACGAGCCCCGGCGTATCTTCATTGCCAGGCATGTCCTTGAGCGAATGCATCGCGGCGTGAAGCCGGCCCGACGTAACGGCAGCGCGGATTTCAGCAACGAAGGCGCCGCCCTTGCCGCCATGCACCAGCAGCCTGCTGGTCTGATCGCTATCGCCGGTGGTTTCGAACTTGACGATCTCGACATCCAGTTCGGGCGCGGCCACCGACAAGCGCTTTGCAATGTCCGCGGTCTGGGCCAGTGCCATGGTGCTCTTGCGCGTGCCTATCCGAATTGAGACCGCCACCAGCCAAGCTCCATTCCGCTACCGCGCTCCGGTCCGCATGCAGAGAGATTAAGACCAGCCGCCGCCGGAATGCAAACCAAGGTCGCGCGTGCGATGCAAACCGTCGCCGCCAGAATAGACCATGGCAATTTATATACGAGCGAAGTTCAGAACGTTTCGCCGCCGGTCGAATTTTTTGTTGGACCTTGCCCGCCTCGTTTGGCTTCTGCAGGACTCGGCGGAATGATACTCGTAGAGCAGCGGCCTCGGGAAACAATTTTGTTGAAACGCATCATCGGATTTGTTGCAATGGCGGCCATCTTGATCGGGCTGTTTCAGCTCCATCGGACCAGCGACGGTCTAGGCATCACCAAAACCACCGTTGGCGAAACACCGGTCACGATCTTCCAGCAGCCATCCTCCGCTTCCGCCCCAATCGTCGTAATCGCCCACGGCTTCGCGGGCTCACAGCAATTGATGCAGCCCTTCGCGGAAACGCTCGCGCGCAACGGCTATGTTGCTGTGACCTTCGACTTTCTTGGGCACGGCCGCAACCCGGCGCCCATGCGCGGCGACATCGCCGAAGGCAAGGCGATAACCGCGGCGTTGCTGGCAGAACTGACCGATGTCGCGGCATGGGCGCGAAAGCTGCCAAGCAGCGATGGCCGGCTTGCCGTGCTCGGGCATTCGATGGCTTCCGACATCGTGGTGCGGTTTGCACAGGCCACGCCGGATGTCGAAGCGACCGTTGCCGTATCGGTATTTTCGCCCGTCGTCACCGCGGCCAGTCCACGCAATCTGCTTGTCATCGTCGGCGCGCTCGAACCGGCGATGCTCCGCAATGAGGGCCTTCGCATCGTCAATCTCACCGCCGGCGGCTCGGGGATCGCCGGCGAGACCTATGGCCATTTTTCGGATGGCACCGCCCGCAAATTGTCGCTGGCGCGGGGCGTCGAACATATCGGCGTGCTCTACAGCCAGGATAGCATGACGGAAGCACTGCGCTGGTTCAATGCTGCATTCGGCAGAACAATGACGGAATTCATCGATAGCCGCGGCCGCTGGCTGGCGCTGGTCTTCCTGGGCATCGTCGCGCTCGCCTGGCCATTGTCGTCCCTCTTGCCGATCGCCAGCTCGACGCCGTCGGGAATTCACCTCGGCTGGAGTCCGCTTCTGATTGCGGCCTTTGCGCCGGCGCTGTTGACGCCGCTGATCCTCTGGCAAATGCCGACAGACTTTCTGCCGATACTGCTGGGCGACTACCTGACGCTGCACTTTCTGCTGTATGGCGCACTGACGACACTCGCCATACTGTTCCTGCGCAACGCGCCATTTCCGGATGCTGCGATTACCATCTCGTGGAAGAGCATCGTGGTCGCGACCGCGGCTGTGGCCGCCTACAACATTGTCGCTTTCGGTCTGCCCCTCGACGCCTACGTATTTTCCTTCCTGCCGATCCCCGCACGGCTTCCCCTGATTGCCGCGATCGCATGCGGAACGCTGCCCTACTTCGTCGCCGACGAATGGCTGACCCGAGGCCCGGATGCCAGGCGCGGCGCATATGCTCTGACAAAATTCTGCTTTCTGTTGTCGCTCGCGATTGCCGTGGCGCTCAACCCGATGAAGCTATTTTTTCTCGTCATCATCGTTCCGGCGATCCTGCTGCTGTTCCTGGCCTTCGGACTGATCAGCCGCTGGAGCTACGCGGCGACGCGTCATCCGCTGCCGGGTGCACTCGCCAACGCCGCAGTGTTTGCATGGGGCATTGCCGTAACGTTTCCAATGATCGTGCGATGAGAGAGCGGAGTCGGTAGAGATGTTCCCACCCAAGCGCAAGGAACCATCGGCCGGACAGGAATCGGTCTGGGACTACCCGCGCCCGCCACGGCTAGAAAAGACGAGCGCCCGCCTGCGTGTGATCTTCAACGGTCAAACGATTGCCGATACGACGTCCGCCTATCGTGTACTGGAGACCAGCCACCCGCCGGTCTACTACATTCCGCCCGACGATATCGCGCAGCAATATCTGCTTGTCGCATCGGGCAGTTCCTGGTGCGAGTTCAAGGGTCACGCGAAATACTGGTCGCTCGGTGTCAGCGGCCTGACCGCTCAGAACGCGGCGTGGAGCTATCCTTCGCCGTCGGCCGCATTTGTCGAGATCGCGGGTTATCTGGCGTTCTACGCCTCCCGCGTCGATCAATGCTGGGTGGATGAGGAGCGCGTGCAGGCGCAGGCAGGCGATTTCTACGGCGGCTGGATAACTTCGCGCATTGTCGGTCCGTTCAAGGGCGCCGCCGGAACGCGAGGATGGTAGATCGCGGCGATCCCGTTTCTGCGATCTGGGCCCCGGCAACCGGGGCCGCGGCGCCGCGCGATCTCTGCACCGATTGCGGCATTTCGCGCTCAAGCAATCCCAAGCAGTGCGGTCAGGCATGCCAGTTCATCAAGCCAGACTATCCGGCGCTGGAAGCCCGCGTACACGGCCGCCCCCGGGATCCGCACCGAACCGACGAAATCTTCTTCGGGCCGTTTCGTCGCATGGTCCGCGCTTCGCTTGCGCCTCCGCGTGAGGGCGCGCAGTGGACAGGCATCGCAACCCGCCTTGGCGAACGCTTGCTGGAAAGCGGCGCCGTCGACGCCGTGCTGACGATGGCGCCGGATCCGGACGACAAGTGGAAACCGGTGCCGGTGTTGGTAACGTCCGCGGAAGGCATGGCGCAATGCCGCGGCATGCGGATGGGATACGCGCCGCTGCTGGCATTGCTGGAGCCGGCAAGGACGCGCGGCTTCAAACGCATCGCGGTCATTGGAATCCCCTGTCAGGTCTATGCGCTACGGTCGCTGGAGGCCAAGCTCGGCTTCGAGAAGATTTATGTCGTGGGCACGCCTTGCTCCGACAATACCACCACCGCAAACTTCCATACGTTTCTCGAACTCCTGTCCGACCAGCCCGACACGATCACTTATCTCGAGTTTCGAGCGGATTATCATGTCGAACTGCGCTTCAAGGACGGCCGGGTGGAGGAAATTCCCTTCCTGAAGCTTCCGATATCCAAGCTCCCACCGGATTTCTTTCCGATGACGTGCCGCACCTGCGTGGATTACACCAATGTGCTCGCCGATATCACCGTCGGCTACATGGGTGGCCATGGTGAACAGTGGCTGCTGGTACGCAATCCGCGCGGCGAAGAACTGCTCGACCTGCTGGGAAGCGAAGTCCGCATCTCTGAACCCGGCAGCGCCGGCAAACGCGCCGGGCCGGTCAAAGGCTTTCTGAAAAACGTTGAACTCGCCGCCGGCGGGCTCCCGGTGCGCAGCATGCCGAACTGGCTAAGGCCGATCATGGGCTGGCTGATGCCGAGGGTCGGACCGCGTGGCCTTGAATTCGCGCGCGCCCGCGTGGAGATGAAGGCCGTTGAAACGGTATTGCACCTGCGCCGACAATATCCGCAGCGCGTGAAGAACATGGTGCCCGCGCACGTCTGGGCGCTGGTCGAGCCTTATGGCATTCGGCCCGGACGCGGCGAGCGGTGAGCGCAGCCTAGTTGGACCAGGAGCGATCGGGAGCCGAGGCGGCTCCCGATCCAGATAGTGAAATCAAATCTTGTCTACGCGGTTTAGCTCCTACTTCGGCTGACCGGTCGATCCATTCTCACTGCCAATACCGGTGTCGGATGACGTCGGTGAGGAACGCGTGTCCGGCGCGGGATTTGCCGGCTGGTAGATCTTGGGTTGATTGGAAGAGCCCGCCGGCTGCGCCATGCCTTGCGACATACCCGTTGTCTGCCCCACAGGCGTCGTTACGGCGGCCGTCTCGATGCGCGACTTGCTGGCATAGCCAGCCGCCAACAGACCCATGACAGCGAGACCGATGACTGCAAATCCGATCAGCTCCGGACCGGCACCATTGGGGGTCGCGCCGACGCGCGAGCCGTTGCCTTCCAAGGCTTCGGAAGCGATTTCTCGATTGGTTCGAGATCGGAGGAAGTAGATGAATGAGCCGGCTATGATGAACGTCGTGGCCACCAGCGTGAAAAACATCAGCCAGCTAATTGGATTGTCGCCTTGCATCGGAGCCTCCAGTTGTAAAACTCTCATGACAAGCTGAAGGCTTTGCGTTTGTTCCTACCGCATCAAGCTCGACATTGGGCCGCTCAACTGAAAATCAGATAAATGATTGATATTAAATGGTTACGGCTCGATCGACTGGAGATTTCCTTCATGATTACACCCCTTGTGTAAACTTTGGTTGACATATTTGCAAAGTTCGCCGAGCCTATCGATCTGGAATTCTCGCAATGCTTTCGCGGGTACGCTCCAGATAACGACGGCGAGGACGAATGGGCGGCACCGCAGCACAGTCCAATTCAAACGAACTCGAACGGCTTCTGCTGCGGATGTCCCGCAAGGACGAAGCGGCGTTTGAAGCGCTACACGCGGCTACCAAACGAAAGCTGTTCTCGACAGTACTGCCGGTGGTCAGGCGCAGGCATCTGGCGGAGGAAATCCTCCAGGAAGCGTATGTCCGCATCTGGCTGAATGCGGCTGCGTACCGTTCAACGATGGGCTCGCCCATGATGTGGATGATAACAATCGCCAGAAATCTTGCGATCGATGTCGCACGAAAGCCGACACTGGAAGTCTATTCCGACCATTCCGTTATGCTGGATTTTCCCGCTGAGATCCCCACAGCGCTCGAAAGCATCGAGATACGCGAAAACGAAAGCGAGACCACCAAGCTACAGGATAGCATCTTCTCCGCCCTGCAGGCCCTGGAGCCGTTAAGGCGTCAACTGGTTATCGCAGCTTATATCCACGGAGAAAGCCGGCACCGTCTTTCCGAACTTTATGGTGTTCCGGTCAACACCATAAAGACATGGATCAGGCGTGCGTTGCTGGAAGTACGGGCTCAAATCGGAGCAATGCCGGCGAGCCATAACGACTTCGATTTACTCATCTCGACCGTAGGCCATCAATACATGCTCACGCTAAGCCGAAAGACCGCTATTGAGCAGATTTGAGACGGCGGTGACGAGCTGCGCAGGCGCAAATGGATTACCCTGCATGACGGTGCCAGCAACACCCTTGGGCGCGCAGTCAGCGCACTACCGGAAACGCCGGCTCAACCTCTTGAGCCCGCCGTGCGACGCCCCAGCTAAACTTTGAGATTTGACGGCAATGCTGCATGATGTCAGGATATCCTTACAAGACGAAGTGCCGAAGTTGATGAATGATGCTACCAACTTCGGCTGCAAGGAGACAAAAATGCTCGCTTAATGGGAGGACTTCGCCGTGACCAAGTTTGCGTTGCCTGCACTCGCACTCCTCATATTTGGCCTTTTCTATTTTTCCATCACATCCCAACCGCCCGATGCGCCGTCTGAAATCGCCGGCCCGCGCGAGGAAGTGGCTCAGCAACCCGCTGTCACCGTCGCTGAAAAAGCCGAGCCAGATCGGGTGCAGCAGCTTGCCAAGACCGTCGACAGCGTCAGCGCCGAACTAAAGCGGCTGTCCGACGACACCAAAGCGAACAGCGACAAGATCGCCCAGACCGCCGCGCTTCGCTCCGACCTGCAAGACTCCAAGTCGAGCAGCGATAAGACCGCGCAGAGCATGGTTGAGCAAATCGACGCGCTGCGCTCCGGCCAAATCAAATTCCTGCAGGACGCCAAAGAGAGCAACGACAAAGCGGCGCAGGCGCTTCGGCAGGAGTTCGCGGCCTCCCAGGCCAAGCTTGTCGCTCAGCTCGACGATACGCTAAAGGCCAACACCGCCCGCTCCGAAGCCCTGGCGCAACGCGTTGATGCGATAAGAAAAGACATCGACGACGTCAAGAAGAACATCGACGAGGATCGGCAGAACGTATCCAACATATCTCCAGGCCTTGCGCTTGTCGTTGCGCTGGCCGCGCTCGTCCTGGGTCCCTTTGTGGCACGTCAGTTGACCGCGAACCAGATCGCGGCCGCCAGGAAGCAGGCAGAAGCCGAAGCTGCTGCCGCTGCGCGGTCGCAAGCCGCCAAGACGGCCGAAACAGAGCCGCCGCTGGCCCCGTCCGCTGCGGCAGAGCTGCCGCATCACGATTCTCCCCAGCACGAGGCGCCGCCGCTGGGCGAGGAAGCCAGCCCTTACCATGACGCTAACCCACATGAAAAAGCCGCGCCTGATTCGGAAAAGGTTTGATACGACGAGCTTCTGCCAAGTCATTGCGAGGCTAAACAGCGCCGGCTGCGGTGCCAGAGGAATAGACGTGTGTATCTCTACGTCTTGGCGAACGTGTCGCGCTGCTGCTGGCTGTGACAATTGCTTTCGGCACCCAGTTTCTTCCCAGTCGGTTCGGTCAGGGTTTGCTGCGGGGCTTCCCGTCCCTGTTCCTGTCGGTGCCCAATTTCGTGATCGGCCTGATACTGATTCACATCTTCGGCTTCCAGCTCGGCCTCTTTCGCGTGGTCGCACCGGACAGCTTCTGGGCGACCCTGTTCGCGGCGATCGCGCTGGGTATTCCCGTCTCCGCACGGATCGCGGAGGTACTCATCGCGAACCTCGATAAGGAGTTGGAGCAGGAATACGCCGCCGTCGCGCGCGGCCGCGGTCTCGGACAGGTTCGTCTTTTCGCCAAGCACCTGCTCAAGCCGTCTTCGCTTCCGGTCGTC
>CAWIZF010000003.1:0-11872 GCA_963840465.1 uncultured Alphaproteobacteria bacterium
CGCTTGGGCTGATGCTCGCCGACACGGCTAACGCCAAGGAGAAGACGCCTCCCAAGCCGCAGAATGTATTGTCGCCGGATGCCGCCCTCAAGAAATTGATGGAAGGAAATGCGCGCTATGTTGACGGCAAATCGCTGCGCCACGACTTCAAGCATGAAAGGGAAGCGTTGGTCGGAGGTCAGAACCCCTATGCGGCCGTCCTGAGCTGCGCGGATTTGCGGATCGCGCCCGAATATGCCTTCGATAGCGCGCGTGGTGACTTGTTCGTCTGCCGCGTGGCCGGCAATTTCGCCAACGATGATACGGTTGCGAGCATGGAATACACCGTCGCCGTGCTCGGAACGCCGCTGATCCTGGTGCTCGGTCATGACAGTTGCGGTGCGATCGATGCGACGATCAAATCTTTGAAGGACAACAAGCCGCCTCCGGGACACATTCCGTCTCTGGTGGCTGCTTTGGCGCCCGCGGTAAAGGCGTCGGCACAGCAGAGCGGAAATCCGCTCGACAACGCCATCCGCCAGAACGTGATTGATAACATCGCCAAGCTGAAATCGGCTGCACCGATCCTCAACGCAGCCGTCGAGCAGAACAAGCTGAAAGTGGTTGGCGGCATCTATCGCCTTGCAACCGGCAAGGTTGATCTGTTGAGTTAAGCGGGCCGGATCGGGCGCGGCGTGCACAGCCGCGCCCGCGCGATCAAGGCGGTTGCCGGAGCGCGGGACGCTGTAGGCTTACGCGTTATAACCCCGCATTCCGCTTGTCATGCCACGCCACCGGGTCGGCCGAATGGCCGCCCGATGACAGGCTCCGGCGGGGCATCCAGTACGCCGCAGCGTTTCGGTTCAGCACAACGGTCTCTGGGATACTGGGTCACCCGCCCCAGTGCGCAATTGCGCCCAAGGCGGGTGACGACAGCCAGCCAGTCGCCAATTCACGTCACAGCGACCGTGCGATCAGCAGCTTCATGATCTCGTTGGTGCCGCCGTAGATCTTCTGGATGCGCGCGTCGACGAACATCCGCGAGATCGGATACTCCTCCATGTAGCCGTAGCCGCCGTGGAGCTGCAGGCATTCGTCGGCGGTCTCGACCTGCTTTTGCGAACACCACCATTTCGCCATCGAGGCGGTGACGGTGTCGAGTTCGCCGGCGACGAGGCGTTCCACGCACCAGTCGACGAAGACGCGCGCGATCATGGCTTCGGTCTTGCGCTCGGCCAGCTTGAACGCGGTGTTCTGGAATTCGATGATCGGCTTGCCGAAGGCCGTGCGCTCCTTCGTGTAGTCGGCCGTCAGCTTGACCGCGCGCTCCATCGACGCCACCGCGCCGACGGCGAGCGAAAGCCGCTCCTGCGGCAATTGCTGCATCAGCTGGACAAAGCCGTTGCCTTCCTCGGCGCCCAGCAGGTTTTCCGGCGGGCACCACCGCATTGTCGAAGAACAGTTCGGAAGTGTCTGATGCGTGCAGGCCGATCTTGTCCAGGTTGCGGCCGCGCCGGAAGCCCTCGATTGCCCTCGGTCTCGAGCACGATCAGGGAGATGCCCTTGGCGCCCGGTCCGCCGGTGCGCGCCACCACGATGATCAGGTCGGCGGCCTGTCCATTGGTGATGAACGTCTTCTGGCCGTTGATGACGTAGTTGTTGCCCTGTTTGCGCGCCGTCGTTCGTACGCCCTGCAGGTCGGAGCCGGTGCCCGGTTCGGTCATCGCGATCGCGCCGACGAACTCGCCGCTCGCCATCTTGGGCAGCCAGCGGAGTTTCTGCTCCTCGGATCCGTAGTTCAGGATGTAGTGCGCGACGATGGCGCTGTGCACGGAGACCCCGGTCGTCACTTCAGGCACGACGGTCTCGATGTCCTCGATGACGGCGGCCTCGTAGGCGAAGCTGGCGCCGAGGCCGCCATAGGCTTCCGGTACGCTGGGCAGCAGTGCGCCCATTTCGCCCAGCCCGCGCCAGGCCGACCGATCGACCATTTTCTGGGCGCGCCATTTCTCGGCGTGCGGCGCCAGATCCTTGGCGAGAAACTTACGAAACTGTTCGCGGAAGACGTCCAGTTCCTCGGTCATCCAGGATGAACGGTATTGCATCTGACAGCCCTCGCTTCAAACGATCAGACCGCCGCCGGCGACGATCACCTGGCCGCTGATATAGTTGGATTCCGGGCTGCAGAACAGATAGACGGCGCCGGCTGCTTCTTCGGGCGTGCCGCCGCGTCCGAGCGGTATCATTCTGGCCATGGCGTCGAGCATCTGCGGCTGGACGCCTACCTTGATGTCGCGTCCGGCCACATCGATGGTCTTCTGCTGGGCTTCGATCGGCTGGGTCAGGCGGGTGTTGATCAGCCCGAATGCCACGCAATTGACGTTGACCTTGTAGCGGCCCCATTCCTTGCACATCGTGCGCGTCAGCCCGATCAGGGACGCCTTGGCGGACGAGTAGCTGGCCTGGCCGGCATTGCCGTAGAGCCCCGCAATCGACGAGATGTTCACGACCTTGCGAAACACCTCGCGGCCGGCTTCGGCTTCCTTCTTCGCCATGATCCGGATCGGCTCGGCGGCCGCGCGCAGGATGCGGAAGGGGGCGACGAGATGGACGTCGAGCATGGCCTGGAATTGCTCGTCACTCATCTTCTGGATCGTCGAGTCCCAGGTGTAGCCGGCATTGTTGACGATGATGTCGAGCCCGCCGAAGGTTTCGGTCGCAGCTTCCACGAAGCGGTCGGCAAAGCCCGGCTCGGCGACGCTGCCGTTGACCGCGAGGGCTTCGCCGCCCGCCGCCCTGATCTCGTCGGCAACGGCGTCACCCGGCGCGGCATCGAGATCGTTGACGACGACGCGCGCGCCCTCGCTGGCGAGCTTGAGCGCAATGGCCCGTCCGATGCCACGGCCGGATCCGGTGATCAACGCGACCTTTCCCTCGAGTTTGGCCATCAGGTTTCCTTTTGATGTCAGATTGTGATCACGGCTTCGCCGGCAAGTTTGACGTCGCCGTTTTCGTCTTTTGTCGTCAGCGCCAGTCTCGCGCAGCGCTCGCCTTGATGTTCGACGAATTCGGCGACATGGCCCTCGCAGGTCAGGCGCGCGCCAAGCTGCGTGATCGAGACGAAGCGGGTTGCGAAAGTGCGCAGGCGCGGCGGAGGAATTGCATCGGTCAGCGCCTGGCCAAGACAGGCCATGACCAGCATGCCGTGGGCGAAGACGTCGGGATATCCGGCGGCCTTGGCGAAATCGAGATCGACGTGAATGGGATTATGATCGCCCGACGCGCCGCAATAGAGCGCCAGCTTGTGACGGCTGATCGGCGGGAAGGTCTTGTGGACGACCCGGTCGCCGACCGCGAGTTGATGCATTTCGCTCATGCGGTCACCTTGTTCAGGACCACGACCGTGCGGGAGCAGTCCGCGACGTGGACGCCGTGCTGGTTGGTCACCCTGGTTTCGACGACGGCCAGCGTCATCGCGCCACCCTTCTTGTCGGTGATGCCGGCAATGCGCGGCTCGAACAGCAGGGTATCTCCGACCATGACCGGTGCCTTGTAGGCGAAGCGCTGTTCGCCGTGCAGCACCTGCGCGAGGTCGGCGCCAAGCACGGTGAGGAATTCGAAGGCCTGTTCGGCGTCCATCATTTCCAGGCAAAACAGGTAGGTCGGCGGCACCGGTGTCGCGGCATAGCCGGCCGCATTCGCCGCCGCGGCGTCGTTGTAGACCGGATTGGATTCGCCGAGCGTCTCGCGGAAAAACCGCAATCGCCCGGGCTCGACATGGGCGGTGACCGGCGCGAGGCGTCGCCCGACGACAGAATGATCGACCATGTCGGGCCTCAGGCGCGTTCGTAGAGGGTAACGACGCAGGCGCCGCCGAGGCCGAGGTTATGCTGCAGTCCGAGGCGCGCGCCATCGACCTGGGTTGCCTCGGCCGAGCCGCGCAGCTGGCGCGTCAGTTCGTAGCATTGCGCCAGCCCGGTCGCGCCGAGCGGGTGGCCCTTCGACAGCAGGCCGCCGGAGGGATTGGTCACGATCTTGCCGCCGTAGCTATTGTCGCCATTGTCGATGAAGCGCTCGGCGCCGCCCTCCGGGCATAGTCCCAGCGCTTCGTAGGTGATCAGCTCGTTCTGGGCGAAGCAATCGTGCAGCTCGACGACGTCGAGGTCATCAGGCCCGATGCCGGCGGCCTCGTAGACCTTATTGGCGGCGGCCCGCGCCATGTCGAAACCGACTACCCGCATCATGTCCTCCGCCTCGAATGTGGAGGGGGTATCAGTCGTCATCGCCTGGGCCGCGATCCGGACGTCCGTGCGCAAGCCATGCCGGCTGGCGAATTTCTCAGAGACCAGCACGGCGGCCGCGCCGCCGCAGGTTGGCGGACACGCCATCAGCCGCGTCATCACGCCGGGCCAGATCACCTGATCGTTCATGACGTCGTCGGCGCTGACCTCCTTGCGGAACAACGCCAGCGGATTGTTTTTGGCATGCCGGCTCGCCTTGGCGCGGACCTTGGCGAACGACGTCAATGGCGTTCCATATTTCTTCATGTGACTGAGGCCGGCGCCGCCGAAATAGCGCAGCGCCAGCGGCACGCCGGGAGCGTCGACCAGCTTGTCGGCGGCGGCGTCGAATTCGTCGAATGCGCTGGGCCGGTCGGTGAAAACCGCACCGAGTGCGCCGGGTTTCATCTGCTCGAAGCCCAGCGCCAGCACGCAATCGAGCGCGCCGGATTCGATTGCCTGCCGGGCCATGAACAGCGCGGTCGAACCGGTCGAGCAGTTGTTGTTGACGTTGATGATGGGAATCCCGCTCATGCCGACCTGGTAGAGCGCGCGCTGGCCACAGGTCGAGTTGCCGTAGACATAGCCGACATAGGCCTGCTGGATCATGTCGTAGCCGACGCCGGCATCGGCGAGCGCGAGCCGGGTCGCTTCCGCGCCCATCACAGGGTAGGGCGCGTTGGCTCCCGGTTTGACGAAGGGGATCATGCCGACACCGGCAACATGGACTCGCGAGGTCATGGTGCGCTCCCTGAATTACCCATTGGACTTTTAGTTACCCATGGGTAATATACGTGCCGGCCGTACCCGTCAATGCAGCACAGGCGACAATCGACATGGATGCACGCTCGCCCCCGTCCAGCCCATCGCCGTGGATGCCGTTCGAAAGCCGCCGCCGCGCGCGCGACGAGAAGCGCGAGGCGGTGTTGCGGACCGCGGTGCAGTTGTTTCTCGAGCAGGGCTATCACCGGGTCACGCTCAATGACGTCGCCGACCGGCTGAACATCACCAAGCCGGCGCTCTACAATTATTTTCGCGGCAAGGACGAGATCCTGTTCGAATGCTGGGCGCTCGGGCAGGAACGCGTCGACGAACTGATCGCGGAAATCAACCGCGGGGGCGGCACCGCGCTCGCCAAGCTGCGCAAGCTGGTTCATGCCTATGCCGGGGTCATGACCACCGACTATGGCGCCAGCCTCGTGCGCTTCGACCCGCGTGACCTGACCGAGGAAAATCGCAAGACCGTCCGCGCCGCGAAAAAGCGCATCGACCGGACTTTTCGCAAATATCTCGCCGACGGTGTCGCTGACGGTTCGATCAGGCCGTGCGATCCGAAACTGGCGGCCTTTGCGATCGCGGGCTCGCTGAACTGGATCGGTCACTGGTACCAGCGCGACGGGGCGTGGTCGGCGGATGACGTCGCCCGCCAATTCACGGCTCAACTCACCGAGGGGCTCGCCAAGGCGCCGGCACGAAAGCGCAGCCCGTCACCAACCAGAAAAAGCAGGCCGGCGAGTGGAGGGCGGAAATGAACATCACGCATGGATTGCGCAGGGTCCTGCAGGTCAATCCCGATGGGCTGGCGACGGTTTTCGGTACAAGGCGGCGCACCTGGCGCGAGACCGGTGAGCGCGTCGCGCGTCTTGCCGCCGGCTTCCGGGCACTCGGCGTCAACGCCGGCGACCGTATCGCGATTTTGTCGCTGAACTCAGATCGCTATCTCGAAGTCTATCTGGCCACCGGATGGGCGGGAGGCGTCGTGGTCCCGCTCAACATCCGCTGGAGCCAGCTCGAAAACGAAGACGCCATGCGCGACTGCCGGGCCAGGGTCTTGCTGGTCGACAAGGCGTTCGCGCCGATCGCGACCGCATTGGCGAACAAGATCGACGGCCTGACGCTGGTTTATGCCGATGACGGCGAGGTGCCGGCCGGCATGCAGGATTTCGAAGCCCTGCTGCACCGGAGCGATCCGATGCCGGATGCGATGCGCGATAGCTCCGATCTCGCCGGCATTTTCTACACCGGCGGGACCACCGGCAGGTCGAAGGGGGTGATGCTCAGCCACGGCAATCTGATGGCCAATGCCATGAACGCGCTGGCCGAGGGGCTGTTCGCGGGATCGGCGGTCTATCTTCACGCCGCGCCGATGTTTCATCTCGCCAACGGCGCTGCGATGTATTCGATCCTGTTAAGCGGTGGCTCCAACGTGATCGTCCCCGGCTTTACGCCGGAAGGCGTGATGGCGGCATTCCAGAACGAGCGTGTCACCGACGTTCTGCTGGTGCCGACGATGATCCAGATCCTGGCCGATCATCCCGCACTCGGCAGTTACGACACGTCGAGCGTCAGGAAGATCGTCTACGGGGCGTCGCCGATCAGCGAAGCCGTGCTCGATCGCGCCATTTCGGCGTTTCCCAACGCGCAGTTTACCCAGGCCTACGGCATGACGGAACTGTCACCGATCGCGACGCTGCTGCACTGGAACGAGCATATCGGCAGCGGCCGCGCCAAGAACCGCCATCGCTCGGCGGGCCGCGCCTCGCTGGCGTGCGAGGTGCGCGATTGTCGACAGCGAGAACAATCCGGTGCCGTGCGGCACGGTCGGTGAAATCATCGCCCGCGGCGACAATGTGATGATGGGCTATTGGGAGCGTCCGGAAGAAACCGCCCGCGCCATCGTCGATGGCTGGATGCATACCGGCGACGGCGGCTACATCGACGAACACGGGTTCGTCTTCGTCGTCGATCGCGTCAAGGACATGATCATTTCCGGCGGAGAGAACGTCTATTCGACCGAAGTCGAGAATGCGCTGGCGCTGCATCCGGCCGTCGCCCAATGCGCGGTGTTCGGCATTCCGAGCGAGCAATGGGGCGAACAGGTCCATGCCGTGGTCGTTCCAAAGCCCGATGCCGAGGCCGACGCGGCAAGCCTGATCGCCTTCTGCAAGGAGCGCATCGCCGGGTACAAATGTCCCCGTTCGGTCGAGATACGCGGCGAGCCGCTGCCATTGTCGGGCGCCGGAAAGATACTCAAGCGCGAGCTGCGCCAGCCGTACTGGGAAAACCGGCAGCGCATGGTGAGCTGAAGCCGGCCTCGCCGATCAAGCGGCGCGGACCCCTCTCACAATCACCATGGCCGAAACCATGCGCCTGCAATTTCCGCTTTTCGGTCGCGGGTGCCAGAGGCTTCACTTGCAACCTCTCCGGGCTTTGGCTACAGAAGAGCCGGGGAATGCATTTTGGGGCGTGCGGTGTTTTGGCGTGGCGTGGCGTTACTGATCTCGGTCTTGCTGCTGGGCGGCTGTGAGACTCAAAGGGACGGGCTGGATTATTCGGCGATATCGCGGAAGGTGGGCCCGCCGAAAGCAGGGCACGCGCGTATCGTCGTACTGCGCGAAAAAGGTTTTGGCGGCATCGTCGATGGGGCGTGGGACGTTCAGCTCGATGGAACGCCGATTCCCGGCCTCAAGACCGGCACCTTCGCCTTCGCCGATCGTCCAAACGGCAAGCATGAATTGACGGCGACCGAGGCCGCGTTCCCGGGCGTGACGAAATACGAAGTCACGGCCCAGGCCGGCCAAACCTATTTTTTCGTGGCGCGAACAAGCAAAAGAAAGAACGCCATGATCGCCGCCGCGGGCGCTACCGGCGGCGGACTATTGGGGCTGGCGCTCAGCACCGCAATAACCTCGGGTTACGATAATCCCGGACCGCTCGACTTCTTTCCGCTGGACGAGGCGGCCGCGCGAATGACCATTGCGGAGCTTAGGCTGGCCCAGTAGCTGGCCTGCGGGCATGATCTGCCGTTACCGCGGTGAGAGCGACACGCCCATCGCCGTCGCGATGTCATCTCCGGATTTTTTGCGATGCCGTCCTGCCCGATCCGTCGTATAGTCGCACCAAGGGGGAACTGTTCTGCATCACGTGAATACCACCTGAAATCGCAGCAACGGAGGTCCGCCATGAAAGTCAAAGACGCGATGCACAAGGGCGTCGACTGGGTCAGCCCCGACACGCCGATTACCGAAATCGCAAAGCTGATGCGAGCGCACGATATCGGCTGCATTCCGATCGGAGAGGACGACAAGCTGGTCGGGATGGTGACCGATCGCGACATCGTCTGCAAAGGGCTTGCCGGCAACGGTTTCGATGCCAGCCGCGCCAAGGCGCGCGACGTGATGACCGAAGGCATCCATTGCTGCCGCGAGGACGATGATCTTGCGAAAGCGGTGCATCACATGGAGACGCTGAAAGTCCGCAGGTTGCCGGTGATCAACAAGAGCAAACGCTTGGTCGGTATGATCAGCCTGGGCGATATCAGCCAGTCTACGTCAGGCGATTTGATGTCCGGCTATGTGAAGAGCGTTGCGGCCCATCACTGAAGCGGCGGCCTGTTGCGATCGAAGCGCCTTGACCGGCTCGCACCCGTTCGACCGTGAACGGGTGCGGGGCGTCCTGCTTGAAGTCGCTCGACCGCGCCGGCGCGGCGCGAGCGGCCTCAATCGTGCGTGCTGAAGTGGCCGCGCCAGGCCTTCGCTGTCAGCCGCGCGAATTGTTCGCCCTCCATGCGGATCAGCGTGGCGTGATCGCCGCCTTCCAGGTAGATGGGCTGCCGCGCATCGATGCTGTTGTCCACGATGACGTCCAGCCCGTAACACTCGCCGAGCGGCGGGACGGCCCCGCGGTCGCAGTCCTCGAACAGCCGCTCGATTTCGTCTTCGCTCGCCAGGTCGACCTTGTGGCCGAGCTGACTTTTCAGGGCGGACAGATGCAGGTGACGGGAGGCCGGAAGAACGGCCATCATGTAGCCGCCGTCACGGCGCAGCACGACGGCCTTGGCCAGCGCCTCGCCAGGTACGTGGCAAGCCTCGGCTGTGCGCGTCGATGACATGGTAGGGGCATGAGGGATCAGGTCGTAGGTGACGCCCTGATCCAGATACTTCTGCAGGGTCGGGGAAACGGTCATGGCGATTTCCTCCATTGCATGGGCAATTCGCACATCGGGAGGAACTCGCGCCGTCGCCTCACGATGCAGGCGAACACGATATTGGTGAGAGGATATGCCCGCCGAACAACCGGGACAATGCGAATTTCAGTGCCGGAACCGGGCGGCGCGAGGCGCTATGCCTTGCTGAGAGCGTAATTATTCAAGAAACGTTCATTTTCACGCGCGCTCTATGCAAAGCGCGGGGCGGCGACAGAGTGGAATGCCATGCGGTTAGCAAGAAGTTTGTCGATCCTATCGGCGTGTCTGGTCGCGATATCGGGGCTGGCGGGGCATTTGAGCAGCGCCGCCGCGCAAGCGCCGGAAAAGCGCATCGCGCTGGTGGTCGGCAATGGCGCCTATGCGAAATCGCCGCTGGCGACCGCGGCCAACGATGCCGGCCTGATCGCGCAGACCTTGCAGGCGGCCGGCTTCGACGTGATCGGCGCCCGCGATCTCGACGGCGACACGCTGCGCAAGAGTTTTCGTGACTTCATCAACAAGGCCGAAGCCGCGGGGCCGGACACGGTCGCGATGGTGTATCTGGCCGGCTACGGGCTGCAATTGGGCGGCGACAACTATTTCGTGCCGGTCGATTCCACGATCAACCGCGATACCGACGTGCCGATCGAGGCGCTGCGGACCGGCGACTACATCCGTCAACTCGCCTCACTGCCGCTTAAGGCCGGCATCGTCGTGCTGGACGCGGCGCGGCAGCAGCCTTTCGTCAACGGACAGATCGCCAGCGGTCTCGCTCTGGTCGAGGCGGACCCGCACATGCTGATCGCGTTCAATGCGGCGCCCGGAACGGTCGCGCCGGCCGAGCAGGGACCGTACGGCGTCTACGCCCAGTCGCTGGCCGAGATGATCCGGACCGGCGGATTGCCGCTGCCGGAAGTTTTCAATCGCGTGCGGCTTCGCGTCAACGAGGCGAGCAAGGGCGCGCAGGTGCCCTGGGACAGCCAGAAGGTCGATGCGGCCTTTACATTCTTCGAGCGTGCACCGGATGCGCCCGCAGCACCGGCGCCGGATCAGGCTGCCGCCGCCCGCAGCAAGCCGATCCGCGATCTCAGCGTGCAGGACGCCTATGCCGCGGCGCTGGAGCGCGACACGCTGCCCGCCTACGAGGATTTTCTCGGCGCCTATCCCGACGATCCCATGGCGAAGCGGGTGAGGGCGATCGCAGCGGCGCGGCGCGAGGCGATCACCTGGCGCCGCACCTACCGCGCCGACACCCCGAACGCCTATTGGTCGTATCTGCAACGCTATCCGCGCGGGCCGCATGCCGCCGACGCGCGCCGCCGGCTTGCCATTCTCACCGCGGCGCTGGAGCCGCCGCCGACCTTCGACGTCATCGACTACGACGTGCCGCCGCCGCCGCCGGAAGAGTTGATCTATGTCGACCGGCCGGTGCTGGCCTTCGGCGATCCCGAATTCGATTTTCTGCCGCCGCCACCCGCGCCGGTCTACTACCTGCCGCCGCCGCCGGATGACTTCTTGATATTGGAGCCGCCGCCGCCACCGATCGGGCTGTTCATCCTGCCGCAGCCGTTCTTTGTGCCGATCCCGGTCTATGTCAGGCCGCCGCGCTACGTGGCGCCGCCGCCGAACAACGTCATCTTTGCCAACATCCACAACAGGGCCGTCATCAACAACGTCATCAACCGGCGGCCGCCGCCGGGGTCGCCCGCGGTCGGTGATGCCGGACTTGGCGCCAAGGGAGGCGGACGGCCCGGCTCCCCGGTTGCGCCGGGACCGGGTGCCGCCACGCCGACACTGCCGCCAGCGGTGGCGCAACGGGCCACGCTGATCCAGCAGGGCAAGGCGCCGGTACCGCCGAGCGCCGCGATCAATCCTGCCGCGCGGACCAATTTGCCCGGCGGCCCGGCGGGGCAGGCCGGAAGGCCGAACGGGCCGTTGCCGGCCAATGCGCCGGCCGGGCTGCCGTCGAACCAGACTTTGCCGAGGACCAATGCGCTGCCGGTTCCAGGCGCCAGAGGCGCGCCGGCCGCGCCGCCGAGCGCTGCGGTCTCGCCCCCCGGCGCCGTCAATCCGAACGCGAGGCTGGCGCCGGGCGGTCCGCCGCCGGGTGCTTCCGGCTCGAGGCCTGCGATCGGCGCGACCGCTCCGGCCGGTTCAGCCGGCCAGCCGAGAATAGCAACGCCGCCACCGGGCGCCGCGCCGAGGCCCGCCGCTGCGATCGCGCCAAGACCTCAGCCTGAACTGCGGCGAGCCCCGCCGCCCGCTGCGGTGAACGTAGCAAGGCCGGCACCGCCGGCGGCACGCGTCGCTCCGGCGCCTCCACCGCCAAGGATGGCCGCCCCGCCGCCACGGATGGCTGCACCGTCGCCACCCCCGAGGATGGCCGCCCCGCCGCCGCGGATGGCTGCGCCGCCGCCGCCCCCGCGGATGGCCGCTCCGCCCCCACGTATGGCCGCGCCGCCGCCTCAGCGTATGGCGGCACCGCCGCCCCGGATGGCTGCGCCACCGCCGCGTCCGGCTCCGGCGGCCGCCCCAAGGAAGTGTCCGCCGGGCGCCCGGTGCTGATTTGCCAATCGGCCAGATCCGAGGGGATCTGGCCGGCGGCGGCCCTAAATCGCGGATCGGGATGGCCGAAAAACCGGCCTTA
>CAWIZF010000004.1:0-10186 GCA_963840465.1 uncultured Alphaproteobacteria bacterium
CGGCGGTGGCGGCGATTGACGCCGAAAATCCTGGGAATATCAGCGCGCCAGCGTGATCTAGCTCAATGACGCCTGTTTAAATTCATTCCAGTCTTTTCCCGGCATCAGTTTGGAATTGCTTGAAAATGCTGCTTTTCCTTTTGCATCTCGTCGCGCTCTTAAATATCGATGAGCTCGCATCACACTAGGGTTCTAGCGGTTTCATGATTGTCTGTTCCTGCAACGTCCTGAGCGACCACGATGTCCGAAGTGCCGTGAGTGCAGCCTCGGACCTGCCGCGATCCCAAGCAGATTTACGGCTGCCTCGGCTGCAGCGCCGAATGCGGCCGCTGCGCGCGTACCATCAAGACCATCATCGACGAAGCGCTTGGCGCCTGCGCCAAGGAATGCTGCTCCGGCTGCCCGCACAGCCGCCACGCCGCCAATGACGAGCCCGCGCAGGAAGCTGCCCCGGCCTTCGCGCTCGCGGCCTGCTGAAAACCGCTCGAATCCCCTGATTTTCGTTGTCCCCACCGCTTTTGTTGCAGAGCGGTTGCTCTCGGCTACGAACTGATTTAGAAGCGTTCTAAATGCAGTGTCAGGCCGCGTTTGGCTTGAGGAAATCGGAGTGGACCATGCAGGGCGATCCCAAAGTCATCGATTATCTCAACAAGGGCCTGCGCAGCGAGCTCACCGCGATCAACCAGTACTGGCTGCATTACCGGCTCCTGAACAATTGGGGTCTTCTGGAAATGGCCAAGGTCTGGCGCAAGGAATCCATCGAGGAGATGGAGCACGCCGACAAGTTCACCGACCGGATTCTGTTCCTCGACGGCTTTCCCAACATGCAGGTGCTCGATCCCCTGCGCATCGGCCAGAACGTCAAGGAAATCATCGAATGCGACCTCGCCTCCGAGATATCAGCGCGCACGCTCTATCAGGAAGCCGCAACCCACTGCCACAGCGTCAAGGACTACGTTTCGCGCGACCTGTTCGAGCAGCTGATGAAGGACGAGGAACATCACATCGACTTCCTCGAAACCCAGCTCGACCTGATCGGGCGCATCGGGCTCGAGCTCTACACGCAGAAGCATGTCGGCGGATTGGAGAGCGGGGACTGAGCTCTTCTTACCCTCCCCTGGAGGGGGAGGGTCGACGCTCATGCAATGAGCGGCGGGGTGGGGTGACGGTGCCTCCACATCCAACAGCGCTCGAATGGAGAGACCGTCACCCCACCCCGTCTCGCATTTCGCTTCGCTCCATGCGAGCCGACCCACGAGCGAGCTTCGCTCGTCTCGGACCCCTCCAGGGGAGGGTGATGCGATCTCGACAATCTTCCCTAAAGCTGCGTCTTGTACCGCTCGTAAATCACTTCCTGGCTTTCGCGCTCGCCGAGGCCGGTCTGGTCGTGGATCACTTCGCCGATGCTCGGCATCACCGAGCGTTCGACCCGCTCACCCGCCCACAATTTCGAGCGCATCAGCGCCTTGCCGCAGTGGAAATAGGCTTCCCTGACGTCGATGCGCAGCACCGCGCGTGGCGGCTTGCCGAACTCGATCATCGAGGCCATCAGCTCCGGATCGACAGACACCTTGCCCGTGCCGCCGACGCGCAGCGTCTCGTCGATCCCGGGCACGAAGAAGATCAGCTGCACGAAGCCGCTTCCCTCGACGATGTTGCGAAAGCTGTCGATACGGTTGTTGCCCGAGCGATCCGGCATCAGCAGCAGGTTCGGCCCCGCGACATGGATGAAGCCGGGATTGCCGCCGCGCGGCGAAGCATCGACGCTGCCGTCCGCGCCCGAGGTGGCGAGCACGCAGAACGGTGACATGCCGATGAACTTCCTGGCATGGACGTCGATCTCCGGCCGCGCCTTGGCGATCACGCGCGGTGAGGGCGCAGGATAGATCGTAGCGAGGTCGCTCGCGCTGAAATCGGTCAAGATGTCCTCCGATCGAAACAGGAATTTGCGCCTTCGGTCCTGGTCCAATCGGGACCGATCGTTTCCCAGAATACCATCGCCGCCGTTCGGCGGCCACTCACGATCGCCGCCACGGCCAGTCGATCACCTCCGAACAGTACAACGCCCACCAGACGATGACCGGCTGAAACGCCAGCCGCGGTCCGTGATAGAGCCAACTGCTGGCGATGTAGGGCAGGTCGATGCCGTCAATCGCATGCTTGAAGTTCGCCGGCCAGACGCAGATCGCGTAAGCCGCCAGCGCGATACCCGCCCACCGGCGCAACGGCCGCGTCACCAGCGCGACGGCGCCGAGAATTTCGCAGACGCCGGTGATCAAAACCACCTGCGATGGAAACGGCACCCAGGACGGCGTGATCGCAAGCAGCTTGTCCGGCGCCCACAGATGCGCAATGCCCGCCGCCGCATAGAACAGTGCGAGGATCCAGCGCATCGCGGCGCGGCTGTTGTCATTTCCCGGTTCGGAGATCATCGCGGCGCAATAGCATGCGCCGCGCCAAGGCGCCACGCCATGCAGTTTTACTTCGCTCGCAATGACGTGCTCCGAGATCTACACCGCGTCCGCCGGCACAAAGCAGCTGATGATGATGCTGCCGCGGTGATGCACGTACCACACCACGGCTTCGCCGATCGGGTTGCCCTGATCGCGAATGACCGCGCGGTCGGGCACCTGCATCCATTGGCCCTCGATCGGGACCCAATAGGCACCGCCGCGAACGTCGTAGCTGGTGCGATGTCCGTCCGACTCATCGCAGCACGGCACGCCGTTCGGCGCGATCACGCTCTTGAACCAGGCGCGGATATCGGGCGGCACGTGGCCGAACTGGCCCCTGTCGACGGCGAGCGCTGTACCGGCCGATACCGAAAGGCAGGCGAGCAAGACGAATGGCGCAAGCCTTCGCATCCGATCCTCCGCTGCGTCTTTATCCCTGCGGGCATGTCACCCGCAATTCGCAAAATCCGAGACAATTCAAGCGGAGGCGGCGCGCGGATGCACGCTCAAATAATGAGCGATGTGGCGGCAGCGAATTGATGCGGTGCGAAATCAGCGCGACGTTTTCTTAGCCGATTTCGCCGTCGTTTTCGGCGCAACATTCTTCCACGCCATGCCGAGCGCGCTCTTCAGCGTTGTCGCATTGGCCTTTGCCAGCAGCACGTTGGTATAGCCCTGCTTGCCCCAGCCGCCCGGCACCGGGCGGAAGATCTCCGGCTCGGCGTCAACCAGCATCGCTTGCTGCTCGGCGGTCAATTTCAACGTGCCCCAGGCATCATCGGGATAACCGAGCGTGGCGAAGACACGCTTGCCGACGCGGAAGTCCGCGGTGCGCTGATGCGCGCCCTCGACCGCGCCGGGAAGGGTAAGTGCTGCGCGGCGGAAACGGCTGGCCGACATCGCTACCGCTTCGCCGGTTACATCGCGCGCTGCGGTGCGGCCTGCAGCAGCTCTTCCAGCTGCTTCTTGTAGAACTTCGCATTGCCGGTCGTGAGATGGCCGCGCGTCTCGCTGGAGGCCGGGATCAGGAACAGGCGGCCGTTCTTGACGCGCTTCAGCGCGTTATCCGTGACGCCGGTTTCCGGTGGATTGCGTTCGTCGTCGGCGGCATTGATCAGCAGCAGCGTGGCTTCGATCTTTTCCAGCGAGGGCGCAGGATTGTAATCGTGCGAGGCTTCCCACTGGTAGATGAAGTCGTTGGCATCGGCGGTGATGGCGGTCGCCAGCCGCTCATCGACCATCTTGTCGGCCTTTTCCGCGGTCGGCGCCAGCGCCTGATAGGCCAGCGTGCCGCCGCCGGTCGCGATGCCATAGGCGTTGATGGCGTATTTCATCATGCGCGGCTGGGTGATGTAATTGCCGCGATTGTAATCCGGATCATTCCTGATGGTCTCCAGCATCATCCGCCGCAGCATCCAGTTGCGCGCCGCCATCTCGGTCGGCTGCGAGGCCATGGGCACCAGCGCATCCATGAATTGCGGATATTTTCCGCCCCAGATCCAGGTGTGCATGCCGCCCATCGAGTTGCCGATGACGAGCCGCAGATGCTTTACGCCGAGCCCTTCCTTGACCAGACGATACTGCGCGTCGACCATGTCCTCGTAATTGTATTTTGGAAAGGCGGTCTTCATGCCGTCGGACGGCTTTGACGATTTGCCGTGGCCGACGCTGTCGGGAATGATGATGTAGTATTTCGCGGCGTCCAGCGGCTGGCCTGCGCCGAACAACTCGCCGCCGAACGTCGCCGTCAGCATGCTCGCCGCCGATCCGCCCGAGCCGTGCAGCACCAGCACCGGCTGCCCGGTCGGCTCGCCGATCGTGGTGTAATGCAGCCGCAGTTCGGACAGCGTCTCGCCGGTGTGGAATTTGAAATCCTTCGCGATCCACTCGCCCTGTTTCGGCGCCGGATAGTCGGCCGCGAAAGCGGTGACGGAGGTCAAGGCGAGGGCGGCCGACAAAGCGGCATACGGAAAATTCATGATGGTCTCCCCAGGAGCCGCGGCCGTCTGTGCGCCGCTTGCGGGGAACCTTATCACACCGGCTATTTCCGTCACCAGACCGGCGACAATGCGAGCGCCTATCCCTCGACGTCGGTTTCCGGCCGGTCATTGCCGGCGGCGGTCTCCGAGTGCCACCGCCCGTCGGCGGTTTCGTATTCGATCGCCTCGGTGCGGCCCGGCACCCGCTGCTCGGCCGCCGCGCGCCGGGCGGCTGCCAGCGCCGCGGCGCGGTTCGGAAACGGTTCGGAAAACACGCCGTCGACGGTGTAGGCCCAGCCGCCATCATGTTCGACGATCTTGTAGGTCACATGGGTCATCGGGAACTCGCAGTTTGCCGGGGCCGACAGGGGTAAACGCGCCACGCTATTCATGACAGAATAGGTCAAACTGTCGGATTTTGCACGGGCCGTTCGTCCTTGATCGGCTGGGTGCAGAGGAGAAAGATATGTGCCGCAACATCAAGACCCTGTTCAATTTCGATCCCCCGGCCACGCACGCCGAGATCCATGCCTCCGCGCTGCAATTCGTACGAAAACTCTCCGGCTTCAATTCGCCGTCGCAGGCGAATGCCGAGGCGTTCAACCGCGCGGTTTCGGAAGTGTCCGACAGCGCACGGCGCTTGCTGGCGTCGCTGCAGACCAACGCTGCGCCGCGCGACCGCGAGATCGAGGCCGAGAAGGCGAGGGAACGCTCGCGGGCGCGGTTCGGCTAGGGGCGTGGACTCGGAAGAAACGAGCCGATCGCAGCCACTGAACACTGGCGAGGACTGTTGCAGCAGCGAAGCCGGATCAACCCTATCGACGCGCGCGGTTGAGCTCAATACGATGAGGCGTGAATGAAACGGTGGGAGCTCTTTTGACCGCTCGGTGGTGACAGCAAGAAACGAGAATTCACAAGGGGGACGTCAATGGTGCGGGTGCGACATGTGGTGCTGGCGGCGGTGACGGTGACGGCCACACCCGCGGCAGCGGAAGTGCTCGACGCCACCTATCGCGGCACGATGGTGTGCGACAGACTGCCGTTTACCAGCGACAAAATGCGTGAGGCCATCGAGGTCACGATCACGGGAGGCGCCGCGCGCTACAGCCATGTGGTGCGGCTGCGCAACCTCGCCGTCGAGGCCGCTGCGGAGCAGGGCACCGGAACGATCGACGGCCAGAAAATCGATCTTCAAGGTACATGGAAAGGCAGCGGCCGGGAGTATGCGGCGAAATACAGCGGCAGCTTTGTACGGCGCAGCGCCAGGCTCAAGGGGATGCAGACCTGGACCGACGGCGGCAAGACCGTGACCCGAGCCTGCGCGGGCGCGATCAAGCGTCCGTTCAAGCCGTTCCTGCCGCGCAACAAGAAGCAGGCGGCTGCGTGGTGAGGGTGTGAAGCGGTGTGACCGCGATGGACGTCAACGCGCGCTTGCGGTGCTTCCTGCCGCACCTTCAGATCACTCGCTCGCACGCGCCGACGAGGTGATCGGACAGGAGCCTTGTTGACGGCAGCGCCTGAGGCGCAACCCGCGATTTTCGGACTTCAGCCTTGTTGGGCGGCCGGAACCTCGGTTTTGTCCGGGGTGGTTTCTTCTGGCGCCGGAGCGGCAATCTTCTCTCTCATTTCAGCACAGTTCTTGCGAACCTCCGCCATCACCAGCGAATAATTCTCGATCTGCAGGAAGACGCGCCTGGCCTCCTTGCGGTATCGCTCCGCGGTTTCCTTGAGCTCCTCGATCACGACGAGCGAGTCCCGGTTCATGGCTTCGCAATGTTTGACGTTCTCGACCAGCTCGAGGCCGAGCGCCTCGATGTCTTTCGCCGCAGCTTCATATTCGCGGACGACGGCTTCTGCCGACAGCCTGCCGATCTCCGTCGCTCCGTCGCGATGCTCGACATAGTCGGGCATTGCCATATCCGGCGCGCGGACGGAAAGCGGTGCGAAATCGCTCGGCACGGCTTCGCGCTCCTGCGGTCGCTTTCGAAATTCTTCCTCGATCTCGCGTTCAAGATCGATCGTGTCGAAGATCGGTGGTTTGGTTGTCTGCGCCATGACAATGCTCCTTTAATGTAAATGTGAGCGGGCAGGCAAAAAGGTTGCCAAAGGCTTAGTCGCTCTGCCGAATGTGGCAACAGAAGCTCTTTCTTAAGCTTGTTTTTTAACCTTTATGTCCGCGCTGCGGGTTAATTCTGGAACCGCAAAAGCTCCCGTCACTACTGCAATACTCGTGGCATGCACGCATTCAGCGGCAATCCGGTTATCGAAGGCGCCGAATCCGTCCGGCACCAGCACAGCGTGATGCAGCTCACGGAGCTGCGCAGCGGCATCGCTGATGATCGCATCACTTGTCAGCCATCGGAAAACTGCTGGAGAACGGTCATGGATCAGGCCATGCGATTGAAATGGGCGGCTGTCGCTTTCACGATCTTCTGGATCGGCGGGATGCTGTGGTGGAGCGGCGAGTATCATCCTGCCCACATCGTCATTCTGGCCGTCTGCGGTTCTGTCGGCGGCTACCTCTGGTATCTCGCCATGCGCTGGTTTTTTCAATTCATGCACCTGCTGAACGGTGATCGCGGCGCGGGTCAGGAGACGCCGCAGTGACGCGCCTGCTTGGCTGGGCGCTGCTGATGCTCTTCACCGGCCTTGCGACCGCGTGGCTGCGCGGCGTGGTCGATCCGCTGCTTCCTGCTGATGACTGGCACGGGATGCTTTCGGGGCTGTTTGTCGCCGTGACCTGGCCATCCCTGACCTGGTCGCTGCGCGGATTCGCAAGTCATCACCTTGTCGAGCTGTTTTCGCTGCCGTGGTCGCTGTGATGCGGCAGGATCATCGACACGTTCGGCTACGGGAATGTCCGCGGTCGTAGAGACCGAGCGCAACGATCAGCCCGCGTCCCACGTCACCGGCAGATTGAGCAGTCCGCGAAACGCCCAGCCGCCGATCCGCACCGGCTCGCGGTCGTCGAGCCGCAGGCCTTTCAGCCGCGCGAACAAGCTCGGCAGCGCGACATCGGCCACCATGGCGCGGGAGGCGAACGCGCCGGCGCAATAATGCGGGCCGGCGCCGAAGGCGATGCTCTTTTGCGTATCGCGGGTGATGTCGAAGCTATCAGGCTCGGCAAAGCAGGCCTCGTCGCGATTGGCCGAGCCGAACATGAAGAACACGCGGTCTTCCGGCTCGAAGTCGATGCCTCCATAGCTCCACGGCTTGGCGACGCGGCGCGGCGACATCTGGATTGGCGCGATCCAGCGTGCATACTCCTCGAACACGTCGATCCACTTTGCTTTGCCGTCGTGCACCAGCGCGAGTTGCGCGGGATGCGTCAGCAGCGCCCAGGTCGTGCCGGCAATCGCATCGCGCGGCTCGTTCTGGCCACCGGAGATCGCAAGCTTGATATTGGCGCGGATGCTGTCCATGTTCTGGCCGGAGGCCAGCAGCACGCTGAGGATCGAGGTGTTCGGCTGCTTCTTCACCACCGGAATCATGTCGTCGATCGCGGCATCGATGCCTGCGGTGGCGGCATGGCAGCGCGCCTCGACCTCCTTGTTGCCGGTGTAATTGGCGATGCCGTCGATCATCGCCTGCGACCATGCGTCCATGTCCTGATAGCGCATGTTGGTCAGCCCGGTGATGTCCTTCAGGCATTCGGCCGACAGCGGCAGCGCCAGCGCCTTACAGAGATCGGCGGAGCCTTGCGGCGCAAGCTCGTCGAGAATGCGGTCGGCGTGAGCCTGAAACTGCCGGACCCAGGTGTCGCGCACCGTGCGCGGCGACACCGCCGGAAACATCGCCTGCCGCTCCGTCATGTGCGCATCGCCATCCTTGCGCATCATGTTCTGGCCCATCAGCACATTCATCAGCCCGTTCGGCTGGTGCGAGGAGAACACGTCGATGCGCTTCTCCTGCGTGAAGATGTCGTCGCGGCGGGTGAACACCGTGGAGCCCAACTGCGGCACGAACGCGATCGGCGCCTCCTTGCGCATCTTCGCCAGCGCGGGGTAGGGGTCGGCCCAGAACGAAGGGACGTCGATATCGAAATGCGGCGCGTTGGACATGGTACGGTCCGTTACAGCGATCGGCGGCGATGAAGCAGGCCTGTCATTGCCGGGCTTGACCCGGCAATCCATCCTCTTCGCAACAATTCTTTCGAAGTGCGATGGATACGCGGGTCAAGCCCGCGTATGACGACTGGAGCAAAGGGAGAGGACATCACACCGCCCGATAGCCGCCGTCGACCATCACGATCGTTCCGGAGACGTAGGCCGAGAGATCGGACGCCAGGAAGATCGCAGGCCCGACGATGTCTTCCGCCGTGCCGGCGCGGCCCAGCGGGGTGTGATCCATGAATGTCTTCACCAGTTCCGGATTGTTGGCGCGGGCATTGGCGTTCAAGCGGCGTCGCGATGAAGCCGGGGCCGATCGCATTGACGCGGACGCCTTCCTTGCCGAGTTCGGCGGCGAGCGCCTTGGTGAAGCCGAGCACGCCGTGCTTGGAGGCGGTATAGGCCGGCGAGCTCGGCGTGCGCACATGCACGAAGGACTGGATCGAGCCGATATTGACGATGCGTCCCTTGCTGGCGCGCAGCGCCGCGAGGAACGCATGCGTCACGTTGAAGACGCCGGTGAGGTTGATCGCGATGATGTCTTCCCAATCCTTGATCACGTCATCGGCCGCACCCAGCATGCCGTTGCGGCGGACGATGCCGGCATTGTTGACCAGGATCGAGACTTGGCCGACCTTGTCGGCGATCTGCTTCGCCATCGCGACGCAGTTTTCGCGGTTCGCGACATCGAGCGCAAAGCTTTCGGCCTTGGCGCCGGTTTCGCGGATTTCCTGCGCGGCCTCCGCCGCCGCCTTCTCGTCCCGGTCGAGCAGCACCACGCGGGCGCCCTCGCGGGCGTAGCCGAGCGCGATGGCGCGCCCGATACCGGAGCCTGCACCCGTGATGACGGCGATGTGATTTTGGAGAAGGGGCATGAAGCGTTTCCTCTGCTTTTGGTTTTGGCCGAGGATAGCAAGCGTGTAGGCTTGTACAAGGGTGGAACGGAACCGGTTGAAGGAGACGAAGCATGATGCACATAGTAACCCGGTGGGGCGCATCACGCCTGCGCGGCGTCGCAAGCGCCGTATTGACCGGGCTGTGCGCGTTCGCCGCATTGTCGGTTCTGTCGGGCGGATCGCCGGCGGCTGCGCCGATCGCGGTGGCGGTGGCGGACTTCGATTATTTCGATACCTCCGGAGAAGTCACGGACCAGAGCGCCGAGCATCGCGCGCGCGTGGCGTCGTTTGCAAATTTGCTGCGCGACAACGTGGCGGCGCAGGGCGACTATCGCGTGGTGTCGATCGAATGCCGCGACCCTCCCTGCACCGCCACCAGCATGTCGCAGGACGTCTTCATCGCCGCCGCGCGGAAGGCCGGCGCGCGGCTTGTGGTCTATGGCGGCATCCGCAAGATGAGCACGCTGGTGCAATGGGGCGAGATCCAGCTGCTTGATCTCGAAGCCGAGAAATTGTTGATGCGGCGGACGGTGACGTTCCGCGGCGACAACGACGCCGCCTATCGCCATGCCGCGAACTTCGTCGGCGATCAGTTGAAGGAAACCATGCCCAAGCCGTGAGAGGTCCTACGCCTTCGGAAGCTGCGCCACGCATTCGATCTCGATCAGCATTTTCGGATCGGGCAGCGCCTGCACCACGCAGGTGGTGCGGGCGGGGTAGGGCGCCGGCCCGAACGCCGATGCGTACAA
>CAWIZF010000005.1:0-10516 GCA_963840465.1 uncultured Alphaproteobacteria bacterium
AATGTCGGCACGCAAACGCCGAGCGCGCAGAAAAACCGCACGCCGTGGTCGACGATGGAGCCCGGTCGCAGCGCCGCCAGCACGCCGAGCGGCACCGCCGACACCAGGGCGATCAGCAATGCCGTGAAGGTGAGCTCCAGCGAGGCCGGCAGCCGCTCGCGGAGGTCCTTGGTGACCATCTGCCCGGTCATCATCGATCGGCCGAGATTGCCGCTGCCGACATCATAGAGATAGAGCATCAATTGTTCCGGCACCGGCTTGTTGAGCCCCATCTGCTTGCGGATGACTTCGATCTCCTCCTTGCCGGCATTCGGCCCGGAAGCGAAGAACACTGCCGGATCGCCCGGCAGCACCCGCATCAAGAGGAACGTGAAGACGAGCACGCCAAAGAGCGCCGGCAGCGAGGATAGGAAACGCTTGCCGGCCCGTATCACCGTTGCGCCAAAGGCCGCCATATGCCCGACCCGTTACTTGCGATTGAGATCGCGATAATCGACCTGCCGGTGGAACTGGTAGGTGTAGCCTTCGACCGAGGACGCCATCACGGCGTCCTGGCTCGGCTGCCAGAGCGGTATCTGCGGCAGCTCCTTGAAATGGATGGCGTTGAGCTTTACGCCATCTTCCTCATACTTGGCCGCATCGGGTTCGAAACGGGCCTTCTGCGCGATCTCGACCAGTTCCGGATTGTTGATCGACGAATAATTCCAGCGCTGATTGCCGGTGTAGAAGTTGCGGTAGAAATAGTCGGTCGACGGCAGCCATGCGACGATGCCCTCGGTGAAGAAGGGCAGCTTCTTCTCGTTGATCTGCGTCGACATCTGCGCGTCCGGCAGTTTCTGGATATCGACCTTGATGCCGATCTTGGCCAGCGATTCCTTAACCAGGGCGGCCATCGGTTCGGCAGTCGAGGCCTGGCCGACATTGAAGCTGAACGTGGTCGAGAAACCGTCAGGCATGCCTGCAGCCTTCAGATATTCCTTGGCCTTCTCGAGGTCGAGCTTCACCGGCTGCGGGATCGGATAGGCGCCGCTCGTTGGTTTGCCATCCGCCCATGTCGCGCCGAACAGCGGCGAACCGCGACCGAACAGTGCAGCCTTGAACATGTCGTCATAGGGCAACGCAAAGGCGATGGCGCGGCGCACATTGACGTTGTCGAAGGGCGGAATCTGGTTGTTCATCGAGACGAAAGTGACGGAATTGTATTGAGGCGTCGAGATCACCTTCAGCTTGCCCTTTGCCTCGAGCGATTGCACGTCACTTGCCTGCAGGTCGACGACGATATCGGCATCGCCGCGCTCGACCAGATTGGCGCGTGTCGCCGGCTCCGGCACCGACTGCACGATGACGCGCTTGAAGAACGCCGACTTGTCGGCCGTGCCGCGGTTCCAGGCCTCGTTGCGCGACATAATCACCTGTTCACCCGGCTTGAAGGTCTCGATCTTGTAGGCGCCGCTGCCGGCGGTGTTCTCCTTCAGCCATGCCGTCGCCCAGGGATCTTCTGCCGTCGCGTGTTCCTTGGCGACCTTGGAGTTGATGATGATCGGATAGACGGTGGCGAGATTCGGCAAGGCAAGCTTGTCCGGCTTCGGCAACGTCACCTCGACAGTCAGGGGATCGATCACCTTGAACTGATCGGCCGACGTCATCGATCCCGTGAGAAGTTGCGCCTTGCCGAGGACCGGCGCCGTAACGACCCGGTCGAGCGACCATTTGACGTCTTCCGCCGTGACCGGCGTGCCGTCCTGGAACTTGGCGTCCTTGCGCAGGCGGAACGTCATCTTCAACCCGTCGGGACTGACTTCGTAGGATTCCGCCAGCTCCCCCGTGATCTTGCCGAGATCAAACACCCATTTGCCGTTGAGTTGCTTGCGGCCGAAGGAAACCAGCCGGTCGTAGGTACTCAGACTCACCGCAAAGGCTTCGCGGGTCGAACCAGGGATGTTCGGATCAAGCGTATTGACGGATGCGCCGGTCACGTAGCGCAACGTTTCGGCGCGCGTTTGCGCCTGCACCGATCCGGCTGCCAGTGAGAACGCGATGGCGGCGACCACCACAAGCAGACGCCTGGACCCTGTAACGCTCATCGATCCTAATCCTTGTTTTTTCAGACATATTTTCGGAGTGAGAACAAAGGATTGAAGCAAGGGACATGCCAACGGGCAAGACAATTCGAGCAGGGCAGCCACTGAAGGCCTTGCAATACCATTCATCGCTCCGCGCCCACGGCGATTGCTCGAAAGCCTCAAAACCCTCTAAAAGGGGCTACGCAGCGCCAGGGATTCACGGCTTTGAATACTGAAAATATCCCCGATAATTCTCAGCTTTCGGTCCTGGCCGACGAGATTCGTCATTTTCGCAAAAAGAACCATTTCTCGCTCGAAATGCTGGCTGATGCATCCGGCGTGAGCCGGTCGATGATATCCAAGATCGAGCGCTGCGAAACGGTCCCTTCCACCGTAATCCTGTCAAAGCTCGCGGAGGCGTTGGGCGTCACGTTTTCGCAGTTGATGGCGCCTGCGGTCGAACGCGAGATCGTTCACATACCGGCGGGGCGTCAGCCCGTTCTGCGAGACGATGAATCCGGCTTTCTGCGCAGATGTATTTCACCGGTACTGCCGGGCCGCGGCATCGACTGGGTGCTCAATACGCTTCCGCCGGAGGCCGAAACCGGAAACTTCGTCGCTCATCGCCGTGGCGTGGAGGAATACATCTACGTTCTGCGCGGTCGCATGCGCGCGCAGATCGGCGATCAGCGCGTCACGCTGAACCAGGGCGACTCGCTGTATTTCCAGGCCGACGCCGATCACTCGTTCCTGAACCTGGGCAAGACCCAGTGCGAATATTTTCTGGTGATCGACACCTCGAAAGTAAGGTAATATCCACCCATAGTGGAATTTATTCCACTATATGGTCTGCCAACGGCTGCTATCTTGCGCGGCATGGCAACCGGGTGCTTGCCCAGGAAGACCATATTCCTCACCGAAGCGGCAGCGGATGGCCATGGCGCCAGCGCGAATCTTTGCCCCGTCCTGCGGTATTTTTAAGCATCCCGCGCATCGAATCTGACCATCGCCGCCGTCGCGGCGATTAAGTCCCGGCGTGTTCTTCCGAAAATCCCGGCATACCGCTTGCATCCACTTCGTTGGAAAAGCTTCCTCTTAAGAGGAATTATTCCTCCGGCTTTCAACCAGGAGTGGGCAATGAGCATAGCGGCGACCATGGCTGACACGCGAACGGCTGGCTCGAAAATGCGATCGATCGTATTTGCGAGCAGCGTCGGCACCATCATCGAGTGGTATGACTTCCTGATTTATGCAACCGCGGCGGCGCTCGTATTCAACAAGGCCTTCTTTCCGACCATCGACCCGCTCGCCGGCACGTTGGCGGCACTCGGCACCTATGCAGTGGGCTTTCTGGCGCGTCCGCTCGGCGGCGCGTTGTTCGGGCATTTCGGCGATCGCCTCGGACGCAAGTCGATGCTGGTGCTGACCATGTTCATCATGGGGCTGAGTACGTTCTGCATCGGCCTGCTTCCGAACTACGCATCGATCGGCGTGCTGGCGCCGATCCTTCTCATTCTGCTGCGCATCGTCCAGGGCATCGGCCTTGGCGGCGAATGGGGCGGCGCTTCGCTGATGGTCATCGAGCATTCGCCACCCGGCAAGCGCGGCTTCTACGGCAGCTTCGTTCAGATCGGATTTCCGATCGGACTGGTGCTCGCAACGCTGGTCTTTGCGCTTGCGACCAAACTTCCCGAAGCCGATTTCCAGTCCTGGGGCTGGCGCATCCCCTTCCTTGCCAGCATCGTGTTGCTGGCGCTCGGCACGTTCATTCGATCCAGGGTCCCGGAGACGCCGGTGTTCGAAAGAATGAAGGCTACCAACTCGTTCTCGAACAATCCGGTTGGCGAAGCCGTCAGCAAGAACTTCAAGACGTTCCTGATCGCCGTGGGCCTGAAGCTGTCGGAAGTGTCGTGGGTCTACATGCTGACGGTATTCGTCGTCGTGTACGCGACCACGAAGCTGGAACTGCCCAAGCAAATGCTGCTCGATGCCGTGATGTACGCAGCGTTGTTCGAACTACTTACGTTGCCGATCTTTGGCTGGCTGTCGGACAAGATCGGCCGTCGGCCATTCTTCATATTGGGTGCGATCTTCACGATAGCGTTCGCGTTTCCCCTGTTCTGGATGCTGGAGACCAAAAGCGTTGCCATGGTGACATTCGCCATCATCATCGCGATGAACTTCGGCCACGGCATGATGTTCGGACTGGAGTCGACCTATTTCCCGGAATTGTTCGGACCACGCGTGCGCTATAGCGGCGCTTCGTTCGGGTTCCAGGTCGCGGCGGCGATTGGCGGCGGCTTCTCGCCGATCATCGCAACGGCGCTCGTCGGCTACTTCGGCGGAACGGCCGGCGTCTCGGTCATGATGATCGGGATCGCGCTCATCACGCTGTGGGCCGCGCTTGCCGCCCGCGAAACAAAGGACGAAGCCCTTATCGGCTGAGGCGGGATCGGTTCAACATGCGGTTCGGAATATTCATCTACGACGGTGTTGAACCGATCGATCTTGCAACTTTCGGCGTGCTTTCCATGGCACGCCGAATAGCTCCGCAGATCGAAATCTGCACCATCGCGCCAAAGGCCGGGATCGTCCGATTGTCAAACGGGCTCGAAATCATCGCGCAGTTCGGAATGGAAGATGCGCCGGCCTGCGACATCGTCATCGTGACGGGCGGTCCGGGCTGGGAGGATCAGTCGCGATCTTCCGCAACGCTGGCGTACATTCGACGCGTGCATGCATCGAGCAGGATCGCGTCGGTGTGTACGGGAGCCATGATCCTGGCGGCGAGCGGCGTTCTCGATGACGCGGCGGCCACGACCAAACGATCCGTTGTTCCCCCTGAGGTTTCGCCGCTCGCGCGAATGCGCGGCATGTATCCACGGATCGACGTTCGCGAAGCGCCGATCGTCGATACCGGCGCTGTCGTGACCGGGGGCGGCGTCTCGCTCTGCATCGATACGACACTTCACATCTTGGGAGACATGCTCGGCGAACATGTCGCCAGCGAGACCGCACGCATTCTGGAGTATCAGCGTGCGCGGGAAGCCAACAGGAACACGGAAGCATTCCTTGCGGGATGAACCAGATCACCGGCCGACAGGAGACACCATGAACAGCAAATCTATCGTCAGCACCGCCAAGGCGGCACCGGCGGCAGGGCCCTACTCGCAGGCAACGCGCACCGAACAGTTCGTGTTTGCGTCCGGCCAATTGCCGATCGATCCGGCTTCCGGGGGCATCCCGGACGGCATCGAGCAACAGACACGGCAGTCACTCGCGAACCTGTCGGCCGTTCTGGAAGCCGGCGGCGCCTCTTTCGCAAGCGTCCTGAAGACGACCGTGTTTCTGAAGAACATGGACGACTTCGCCGTCATGAACGGAATCTACGCCGAGTTCTTCAGCGATCAGCCGCCCGCGCGCTCGACCATCGAAGTCGCACGTCTGCCGAAGGACGTCCTGGTTGAAGTCGAAGCGATCGCGCTGCGCACGAAAGGATAATCACGTGAACGTCCACTCGACCCATCGGCCGCCGCCCAGGATGACGGAGGCATTTGAGCATCCTGCAGGGTCCATTGCCGTCAACAAAGCCGGCGGTGCAACCGAATGGAGCGGCAAACTGCTTCATATCCACGTCGCCCCCAGCGCCAGCTACGAGATGGAAGAACGACAGGAGGCCGAATGTGTCGCCGGCCGGGGGATCGTCGGTGATCGCTATTATCTGGGAACCGGCACCTATTCGCCGAAGCCGGATGTGCGCGAAGTGACACTGATCGAACAGGAGGCGCTCGATGCGCTTTCGCGCAACGATCCGCCGTTGCAGGACGGGCCGATCACCCTTGAGCCACGCGACCACCGGAGGAATCTGACGGTGATCGGCGTACCGCTCAATCACCTGGTAGGGCGCCGATTCAGGGTCGGAGACGTCATTTTGCGGGGCGGCCGGTTGAATTTTCCCTGCAAATATCTCGAGGAACTGCTCGGCCTCCCAGTGTTTCTTCCGCTCTACAACCGCTCCGGTTTGAACTGCGGCATCGAGCGCGGCGGCATCATTCGGCCCGGCGACGCCATTGAGTTGCTGGACCAATGACCGCACGCCTCATCATGAAGTTGCGCGTCGAGAAGATGCGGCTCACGACGCCGGATGTTCTGCACTTGCAACTCGTTCATCCGCTTCGGCCGGTCCTTCCGGAATGGTCCGCCGGCGCGCATGTAGACCTGCGCATGCCGGATGGCCGCGTGCGGCAATACTCGCTGTGCGGCGATCCTGACGACCGCACCAGGTACGAGATTGCCGTCAAACGCGAGGCGACGGGCCGCGGAGGATCGATCTGGGTCCACGAGAACCTGCGTGAAGGCAGTGAGGTGCATATCTCCGCGCCGCGGAACAATCTTCCGCTGAGCGCCAACGGCAAGCGTTACATTCTGGTCGCCGGGGGCATCGGCATCACGCCTTTGCTGTCAATGGCCCGGACGCTGAAGCGCTGGGACAAGGATTTTACCCTGCACTATTGCGCGCGGTCGGCGGCCGAGGCGCCGCTGCTCGCCGAACTCAGAGACATTTGCGGGTCGAGCCTGCAATGCTGGTTCTCCGCAAGCGGCCCGCGCTTTGATCCGACAGCGATCGGCACGTATGACGAGGATACGCACGTCTACATCTGCGGGCCGCAACGGCTGCTGGATGCCGTTCAGTCGGCCTTGAGCGACTGGCCCGAAGATCACGTTCACGGCGAAGTCTTTCAAATGACGGTCGACGAGAACTTCAAGCCCGAGCCGTTCGAGGCGACCGTTGCGTCGACGGGCCAGCGATTTCTCGTGCCTGCCGACAAGTCGCTGCTCGATGTATTGCGTGACAACGATTTCGCGATGCCGTCATCCTGCGAAATGGGCGTCTGTGGTTCCTGCGAATGTGGATATCGCGATGGCGTGGTGCTGCATCGCGACAAGGTGCTGCCGACATCAAAACGGCAGGATCGGCTGATGCTGTGCGTATCGCGCGCGCGTGTGAGCGTCACGCTCGATCTGTGATCTTCCGCTCGACGGTCGCCTGCGGCACGTCATAGGCCCTGAACGAAGCCCAATGCCGCTCGACATCCGCGCGAAACAGGCCGCGCGTCAGCCCATGTACGAGTTTCGGAACGGCGGTGGTCATCGCATTGATCGATGAGCCCGAAGCGCCGAAGCTCATGGTGGAGGCAATCGCGAACACATGAATGTCCGCGATCCACGGTGTCTCGCCGGCGACGCGCTCCATCAGCGCGTAGTCGTCGGCCAGATAGGGAAAGCGTCCGAGCCGTGGGCTGCGCTCATCCGGCGGCGGCTGGTAGCGGTCAGCCCAACTCGCGATGTTGGCGGCGCAGTTTCGCAGCTCGGGCCGGCCGGCAAAATTCATGTCGATGCCGGTGCCGCAAATCACGAAGTCGGCTGCGAATACGCCCCTTGGCGTCTGCAATTCGACACCGCCGGGCGTTTCCTTGGCGGCTTCGATCGGCGCGCCCTCTTGCAGATTAAAATTGGCGTGGCGGGCACAGCGGTCGTAGGTCGCCTGCGGAAAACCTTCCCGCATCTCGAGAACGGCGCGCATGAAGCGCCAGCGCCAGGCATCATCCAGATCGCAAAAATGCCGAAGGAAGCCGCGGAAGGTCAGCCAGCGGTAGGGCTGGATCACCTGGATCTCCGCCCGGCGACAAAACAGCTGCACTTCGGCCGCGCCTGCCTCCAGCGCAGTGGCGGCATTGTCGAAGGCCGACGCGCCGGCGCCGATCACCGCAACCCGCTTGCCGCGCAAGGACGCGAAGTCGATCGGCTGCGCCGCATGCGCGCAGCGCGACGACGACAGGTGGCGCAGCGGCTCCGGAATGGTCCAGTCGCCCATGCCCTCCTGCCCCGTCGACAGCACGATCTTCCGTGCAAAGACAGTGTCGACGCCATCGCCTGTCTGTACCTTGGCCGCGAGCAATCCACCGGATGCGGGCGATATTTCGATGACCTCGCAACCATTGCGTACCGGCAGGTCCAGCACGCGCCTGAACCAGAGCAGGTATTCGGCCCAGAGCTCGCGCGAAATCAGGTCGAGGCTTCGCCAATCCTTCTCGCCGAAGCGCGCCTCGTGCCACGACTGATAGGTCAGGCTCGGAATATCAAGATCGGGCCCGGTGAAATGCTTCGGACTGCGCAGCGTGTGCATGCGGGCATAGGTGAGCCACGGCCCCTCCTGCCCTTCCCCGGATTTATCGAGCACGAGGATGTTGCTGACTTGCGAGCGCAGCAGCCCAAACGCCGTCGCGAGCCCCGATTGCCCGGCGCCCACGATAAGCACATCCAGCGCCGGCCTGTCGTCCGGACCAAGTTTTGGCGTAAGCCACGCCGCATCCGGATGCGCGGTCTTGGCAAGATCGGCGCGAACCTGTGCTTCGAGAGCGATAAGGGCGTCGTTCATGCCACGAGCCAACCGCCATCGACCACCATCACCGTGCCGGTCGTAAAGGAAGACGCATCGCTGGCAAGATGGAGCGCGGTCTCGGCCACCTCCTCCGCCGTGCCAAACCGTTTCATGGCATGGCGGTTGCGCGAAGCTTCGCGCACCGGTTCGGGATCGGCGTGACGGGCAAAACTGCGCCGCAGCATCGGTGTGTCGATGGCGCCCGGCGCGATCGCATTGACCCGGATGCCATCCGTGGCGAAATCGAGCGCCATGGTCCGGGTCAGGCTGATGATCGCGCCCTTGGCGGCGATATAGGCGCTGTTGCCCCTACCGCCCGCGATTGCAAGCTGCGATGCCAGCGTGATGATCGAGCCGCTGCCCTGCCGCTGCATCTCCGGCACCGCCGCGCGCGACCAGAGCCAGGTGCCGCCGACATTGGTGCGGAACACCGCGTCCCAATCGGCGGGATCGGTGGTCAGCACCGTGCCCCCGCAGGAAAAGCCCGCGGCAGCCATCAGCACATCCAGCCGCCCGCGCCGCGCCATGACATCGCCCACGGTCGCTTGTCGCGAAATCGGCCTCGCCGACATCACCGACATGGAGCGATGCTTCGCCCTTGAAGTCCTCGATCTCCGCCAGCGTCTCCTGCAAGCCCGCGCGGTCGCGATCGACCAGCGCAACAAAGGCGCCTTGCTTCGCGAAAAGCACCGCACTGGCCCGGCCGATGCCGGAGCCGGCGCCGGTCACGATCGCGGTCCGTCCTTGCAGTCTCATGTCAGGTTTCCCCCTCGATGCCCGGTCCACCAACGGCTCAGATCGGCAGCCGAGTCCGCGCAGCCGAACCGCGCGCGCCAGCCGAACTCCTCGGCCATGCGCGCGACCGACAGCGGTGCCCGGTCGGCCGGACTGTGCAGGTCAACCGTTGCCACCTCGCCGGCATCCGTCAGCCGGCAAGCAAAGCCGGAGTGGAACGCGGCAAGCTCCTGGCCCCATTGCAACGCCGACCATTCAACGCCGCTTGAAATGTTATAGAGCTGATGCTGCGGCCTCGCAGCCTCGATCAGCAATGTCACGGCCTCAGCGACATCCACGGCATAGATCCAGTCCCTGACGCCCGGGCGCGATAGAACGGCCTGGTACCCCTCCTGCATCGCGGTCAGAATCTGCGCCTGCGGGCTTGGCGTGTCGCGCACATCGTTGCTCCGCTCCCATGGCCCGAACACCGCGCTCAGCCGCACGCTGATGATTTCCTGTTGCCAAAGACCGGCCAGACGCGCCGCGACCTTCTCGGAAGCGAATTTGGTGATGGCGTAGAGCGAGGCCGGATCGCATTGCGTTTCTTCATCGAGCAGTACGTTCCGGAATGCGCTCGCGCCGTAGGCTGCCGCGGACGACAGGTTGATGACGCGTTTAACGCCGCTGCTTCGCGCCGCGACCAGGATCGGCGTCTGGGCCAGCAGGTTTACCCGCAGAATGCTCTCGGGATCGCTCGCCTCCCGCTCCGGTCCGGCGGTGATCGCGGCTCCCAGGATGATGGCGTCATGACCGGTAGCAATCACCGCTTCCACGACTCGACTGTCCCTGACATCGCCCTGGATAGCCGTCAACCGATCGCCATGAGAGGAAAACTCCTTCCGCGCGTCAGGCGGCAAGCCTGCGCGGTCGAACAATGTCACCGCGTAACCGCGCGCCAGCAGCGCCGCGGCGATATTGAGCCCGACGAAACCGGCGCCGCCGAAGATAAGAATTCTCATCGCTCAACCCGAAAACATCGCGACGGATAGATCACAGCAGCGTCGCGCCAAAATTCTGTTCGGGATCCATGTCCGGCATCAGGCGCCCGGTCGGCTTCGCCGCCTCGCCTCCCGTGCGCGGCAGGAAACGGCCCGTGCCTGCCTCGACCGAACGCTTGCCGTCCGCCACGATCACGCGCCCGCGCGACAGCACCGTAGTCGGCCAGCCGCGCAGTTTGCGGCCGGCGAAGGGCGTATAGCCCGTCAGATCGTGCATCATCGCGTCGCTCAACGTC
>CAWIZF010000006.1:0-9952 GCA_963840465.1 uncultured Alphaproteobacteria bacterium
TTCCCGAGAGTTGGACGAGCAATCCGGTGCGTTTGAAGCGTGCGGGCGTTCCAGTCGAGCACCGCGCAGCGCGGACCAAGCCAGAGATCGCCTTGGCGGAGATCGATCGCGTGATGGCAGCCGGTATGCGCTTTGGCTGTGTGCTGGCGGATGCCGGTTACGGCCTCAGCGCGCCGTTCCGTCAGGGGCTCACGACACGCGGCCTGGCCTGGGCCGTCGGTATCCCTCGTCACCAGAAGGTTTATCCGGTGGAGGTTAAATTGATCTGGCCGGTCGCCGGTCGAGGTCGTCCCCGCAAGCGGCACATTCCCGATGTATTGTCGACGGCGGCCGAAGACATGCTGGCCAATGCCAAGTGGCAAAATGTGAGTTGGCGAAACGGGACCAAGGGCCGGCTGGAAGCTCGCTTCGCCGCAGTTCGCGTGCGGACCGCTGATGGACCTCCGCAGCGGATCAAGGACATGGGCCAGCAGCATCTTCCGGGGGACGAAGCCTGGCTCATCGGCGAACACAGGACGTCGGGAGAGAAGAAATATTACCTCGCCAATATGCCGGCCAAGACAAATCTGCGCACGTTAGCTGCCACGATCAAAGCTCGATGGATTTGCGAACAGGCCCATCAGCAGTTGAAAGAGGAACTCGGGCTTGATCACTTCGAGGGACGATCCTGGCAGGGCCTTCATCGTCATGCGCTCATGACTATGATCGCTTACGCATTCCTCCAGCATCGCCGTCTCGCACAAGCGGGGCGGAAAAAAGAAATCAACGGTCCACCGCCTCAGCCGAGCCTGCCGGCCGTACGCCAAGCCATCGTCGATCTCATCGTTCAACCACGACCTCAGCGATGCCCGTACTGCAGAAGACAAATCGGCGGAACGCAGCGGCGTGAATAAATCTGCCAAAGTAGTGCTAGCCTTGCGACCGATTGGGTCGCCCCCAACTGAGGCTTAATCGCGGATAACTTCGGTCTCGGCCGACATCGCAGCCATATCCGATTATACGCGTCAATTCGCCGCCGATGTCCGAGATGGGTCTTGGTCGTGTAAAAACACCCTTCCAAGGAATTCGGTGAGAAGCCAGGACCGGTTCGGTCTCAGGCCACGATCGCAGCCATCAACGGCTTGGTTCCGACGATGTTCATGACCCGTGTCATATTATAGGCGAGGACCGAGAGCGCCATCTCGGCGGCTACTTTTGGAAGCGTTTTGGTGAGGAAGTGTGTCGCTCCCATGCGGGCCTTCATCGTGCCGAACGGATGCTCGACCGTCTCGCGACGCAGGCGCATGGCTTGTGGGTTTGCATCAAGGCGCTGCTGCACAGCGTCGAGCAGATGCTCATGCTCCCATCGTGGAATCCGCCGCTCTGGTCCTGTTGTGCACTGCGATTTAAGCGAACAATCTTGACAGGCTGTGGTCCAGTAGCGCCGTAGCCGCTTGCCATCCTCCTCGCTCGTAAAGCGATATTGCAATTGCTGGCCGGCTGGACAGCGATAGGCGTCCTCCTCTGGCAGATAGACAAAGTCTTGCTTGCCGAAGCGGCCATCTGACTTGGCGGTCGGCTTAGTTCTTTCCAATCTATCATCGCTGTACTCAGCACTTCGACCTTGAAGGAGCGAGTTTCATAAGCGTCGTTCTCAGACCCCGCAACCCTACGCAGACAAAAACGTCCCGGCAGCTTGACTTGCGATAGGATGTCCGATCGGTTCAAAAGTTGACCTGAAGGTCCCGAAGTCCGGTTTCCGGTATGCCCTTCAACAGCGGACATCATCGGGCCACCACGGCATGTCAGTTCGGTGCCACGGAAGAGGGCCCAGCGAGTGGCAGATCAGGGAGCGGCGACGCTTTTCGCGGTGCCTGCCGGATGCTAGTCTGCCGCAGACTGACTTGCGGGATGCATTGGGGATGCGGGGGCCGCCATCAATCTGCTCGGGAAATAGCGGCGCGCTGGCAGCCGTGATGGTCGTGCTGTCGCTGCTATCGACCGGTCCCGCCGCTGCAGAGAAGCGCATCGCGCTGGTGGTGGGTAACTCGGCCTATCAAAACATTACCCAACTCGACAATCCCCGCACCGATGCGACGCTGATGGCCGATACTTTGTCGAGCCTCGGTTTCACCCTGATAGGCGGACGCGCCCAGCTCGATCTCGACAAGACGGCGCTCGACAACTCCGTGCAAAACTTCGGGCGGCAGATCCAGGGCGCCGACGTCGCGCTGTTCTACTATGCCGGCCACGGTGTTCAGGTGACAGGCTCGAACTATCTGGTGCCGGTCAGCGCCAATCCGACGCGCGAGGCCGATGTCGATTTCCAGATGGTGGACGTCAATCTCGTGCTGCGCCAGATGCAGGGGTCCGGCACGCGGCTGAATATGGTAATCCTCGACGCCTGCCGCAATAATCCATTCGGCGCCCGCGGATTGCGCTCGTCCGAGGGTGGCCTTGCCCAGATGCGGGCACCGGAGGGCACGCTGATCTCCTACGCGACACAGCCCGGCAGCGTCGCCCAAGACGGCCGCGATGGCCATAGCCCCTATACCAAGGCGCTCGCGACGACAATCAAACAGGCGGGGCTGGACATCTTCCAGACCTTCAATCAGGTCGGTCTCACGGTAAAGCGGGAGACCGGCGGGGCGCAGCAACCGTGGGTGTCCTCCTCGCCGATCGACGGCACTTTCTATTTTGTCGCGCCTGCGGCGGCGGCTTCGTCGCCCCAGGCAGCCATTGCACCTTCGCCGGAGGCGCGGCTCGCCGATACGCTGCGCCCGGATCCCGACTTCGTGCCGATCAAGGATGCCGCCCTGCTGCGGGAATTGAGCGAACGTCTGTACGAACACAATTTCGATCCGGAGCAGCCCGACAGCAAAACCGGCATGAAGCTGGCGATCGCCAAGTTTCAGGAAAAAAGCAATATGAAGCCGTCGGGTGAAGCAACCGAAGGAGTACTGACGCGTTTGCGAAAAATGGACGATCTGAAACCGTGGGGATCGATTGTTTACGGCCCCGACAACGACAAATGGGGAATTTCCTGGAACCACACCCTCGCGCCGGGCCGCGGTTGACGATGCGCGCAAGAATTGCGGGGTGAGCAAATGCGCGATGGAGCTGAGCTTTTTTGGCGACCGTTGCGGCGCCTTCGCGATCTCGGCCGAATCCTGGTCGCTGGTTCAGCGCGAAACCATTCAGCGCGCCAAACAGGCCGCGCTTGACGAGTGCGGCAAGACTGGCAAATCTTGCCGGGTGATTGGCGCGGTCTGTGCCGACGGTTCGGGCCGCTAGCATTTTTTCCTTGAGGAATTTGAAAGCAACGCTGATGCAAAACGTCGTTCGTCGTTCGATCGGCACTGGTCTGGTATCGATGTTGCTGTTGGTCGGGTTTGGAGCGGGGCCTGCGCTCGCGCAGTCCGGCAGCGCCGGCGGCAGTATCGGCAATGACGAAAAGTCGCTGTCCGGCTCACGCCAGACTCCGCGCGCGGTCAAGAGCGAAAAGCCCGCGCGAAAAAACAAGGCCGAGGCAGAGGAGCCCCGTCGCGCGTCGCGGAAAAGTGGCGGTGGGAGCGGTCGCGGTGGCGGCAGCGGCGGAAATTTCGACGGCACCTGGGTTGCCGTTGCCGTGGGTACACCCTGCGGCAGCAGCACCGAGCGATTTGTCATCTCCGGCGGCAGTCTTTCGGGCGAATTGAGCTCGGGTCAGGTCAGCCCCAATGGCTCAACGCGGACCGGCGGATCCGCCTCGGGTTTGAGCTGGACCAGTACGGGCCGCTTCTCAGGGAAAACCGGCTCCGGTTCCTTCGTGCGATCCGATGGATGTAGCGGACGCTGGACCGCGTCAAAACAGTAGTCGCGAATTCTGGCCCGTACCGGGTCAGCCGGTCAGCATTATCTCAAGCTATCCCTTGTTTGCGCGGTAAGTTCGTAACGCCTGATGCCCGCGTATGCCAGACCGGAATGTCTCTTGTGGGTCAATCGCTACACCGGATTTGCCGCAAAGCCGACCTCGAAGTCCGCTTTCGCCCGAAAACGGACCTAATTTCATAACCTAACATGGTGGCCCATGCTTCTCGCCTCTGTAACCGAGCCGAGGAGTATGACGATGCAGGATCAAGTAAATGCTTTCCCAGCGCCCAAGCGAGTGCCCTGGAACAAGGGAAAGCTGACTGGGGCAAAGCCCCCGCTGCGCCCTAAGCACGTCTGGTCGATCCGGACAAAGCTTCAGATCGAAGGACGTGCTCGCGATCTGGCCATGTTCAATCTGGCAATCGACAGCAAGCTTCGTGGCTGTGATGTCGTTGCCATCCAAGTCGAGGACGTCGCCGCAGGCGGATACACGGCGGATCGCGCGACAGTGCGGCAAAAGAAAACCGGGCGACCTGTCAGATTTGAATTGAGCGAGCAGACCCGTCAGGCGGTCGATGATTATATTAAGGCCACCGGTAAACGACCCGGCGAGTTCTTGTTCACCGGACACTGCGGCCCTGCCCGTAGCATGACAACCCGCCAGTATGCTCGCCTCGTCTCCGAATGGATCGGCAGTGTCGGTCTCGACCCGAGGCTGTTCGGGACGCATTCCCTGCGCCGCACCAAAGCAACCCTGATCTATCGACGGACCGGCAACCTCAGAGCTGTTCAGCTCCTGCTCGGCCATACCAAGATCGAAAGCACGGTTCGGTACCTCGGCATCGAAGTCGATGACGCTCTGGCAATAGCGGAACAAGTTGACGTCTGAAATGCCCGTGCAGAGCGGACATGCTCTGCCCAACCTCTAACAGTCGCTTTGTGCCAAGGGGCGACATCAGGGGGGCTTCAGAACTACTTTAGCTTTATCTCCGACAGCGGGCATCGACGGCCTGCGCGGAGCGCCAAGGTCCGTTACTCTGACTGGTTCCAACACAGTGACGCGGGCACGTCCCTGCCGCCGCTATCGAACCTTCTCAAAAACCAAAACTGCGCGGATTTCCTGTCCATCAAATCCGCTCTTCTGAATAGGAGTAGTCATGGTGAGCGTGTCGCCATCGCGTTTGTAAAACCGCACCAACTCGGTTCCTGTCCAAGTCTGGTTCCAGGAAATGTCGACGCTATGAACAACTTTATCGCCTTCGATCTTATAGGTCCCACCATAGGAAAGCATGGTGTTGTACAGCTTCAATTTATCTTCATCCGGTGGAGCCACGCTGTCGGGCTGTATTCGATTGTCAGCAATCAAGATCGCCTGCATACGGGCATCCGACGAATAGGAGAGATAGCCGTCTGGCTTTTCGCCAAAGAAATTTTCGCGCTTTCCAGTAGCAATTATTTCCCGAACCCAAGATTGCAGCTTCCACGTTCCCAAGATCGAGTCTGGTGTTCCAACAGACGGCATAAAATCCCTCCCCACGGTCCCTGATCGACGCCGTTCGGCTACCAACCAGACTTCGAGATGGTTTCATTTGATCATAGCAAGCGGCGACCGACCAGCCGAGACGTGTTAGCTCTGGGTCAATCTCGACCGAATCCGGCCCTTCGGCCTATGTCCGGTTTACCCTCGGTAGCGACCAAATCGCGGACATCCCCGAACGGCAGCTTCGTGCCAACAGCAGAAGTGCCGTGACGCGCATTTCATTCCGGCAGGCCGGCCGCGCGCAGGGCTTTGCCGAGCTTCAGAGCAAGTCCCGGCGCACACGCAACGCCAGCGAGCTGGCCCGCAATTCGGAACGTCGGTTGCAACTCGAGCACGCGGAATGCAGCCGCGCGCGCCTCCTCCAGCCGACCGAGGGCTGCGAGCGACGCGGCGAGCTGGACCCATGTTATGCTGTGGGCGGGATTGGCGAGGTTGGATTTATAAGCTGCCGCTGCGGCTTCTGCGAAGCGATCCCGATGGAAATGGCTAAGTGCCTGAGCATCGTAAGCAGCGAACGCCCATGGATCGAACGGACTTAGACGCATGCCGCGCTCGCTCCAGTCAATTGCTCGCTCGGCATCGCCGGCCCAAGCGGCGACGACACTGCCGAGAACCCATGCGAGCGCCGTCGACGGGCTTAGTGCCAGCGCAGCCTCGAAGGCGACAAAAGCAGCCTGCCGGTCATGCGCATCCATGCCAAGCGAGAAGCCGGCGCAGGTCAGAGCCCGCGCATCATCTCGGCCGTACTCCATCGCTTTGTGCGCATGGTGCACGGCAGCCGAGCGATTCTCTTCCTTCAGTCCGGTGCGTAGAAAAAGATTGTGATGTGCGATCGCCGCGAGACCGTGAGCGAGTGCATAGCCCGGATCAAACTCGAGCGCACGCTTCAAGAGCGGAAGCGCTGCCGCGGACCGTTCGTGCATGCCGGAGTCGACGTCGGCCTGCACGCGCAGCACGAGTTCATACGCATCGAGACTTTCGGGCCGCTTGCGACGGATGCGTTCGGCCTCGGCACGACGCAAGCTCGGCTCTATGGCGCCGATCACGGCAAGCGCGATCTCGTCCTGTAAGGCGAACAGATCGCCAGTGGTGCGATCATAGCGTTCGGCCCAGATCTGTGCGCCGCTCGCGGCATCGGCGAGTTGCGCGTTGATACGAACACGGTCTTCGGCTCGCCTCACACTGCCCTGCAGAACATAGCGTACTCCGAGATCGCGGCCGACCTGTTTGACGTCGGCGATGCGGCCACGCCAGACGAAGTTCGAACTTCGAGCAATCACGAAGAGCCACCGGATGCGCGACAGGCCGGTGATGATGTCGTCGACCATGCCGTCGGCGAACCAGGCGGTTTCGTCGAATTGCTCGAATGGCAGCACAGCGATAGATGGTCTTTCCGGCACCGTAAGTGCGGCCGGGAGCGCGATCGCGTCCGTACGAGTGACCGGCGGGCCAGCATATCGATAACCGCGACGCGGCAGCGTCTCGATCCAGCTTCCGCCGCCGCCCTGCTCTAGAACGCGGCGAAGTGCTGCGATCTGTACCGTGAGATTGCTGTCCTCGACCGCGAGCCCTGGCCATGCCGCCTCGATCAGTGCATCCTTGCTGACCGGCGACGCTGCGCGTTCGAGCAGCAGGCGCAGCAGCGCGGCGCCACGCTGGCCGAGCAGGCTTGGTTCGCCGTCGCAAAGCAGCGCTCCGGTGTCGGCGTCAAGCGCAAAGGAGCCGAAGTGGTAGGTCGCGGGCTGTTGGGTCATTTCGGCGACATTTTGCAACATTTTCGGAGAAGTTTCACGACCTTTGGACAACAGAAAGGCAGCATCAAGCTCCCAATGCAATCTGGAGAGCCAATATGAGCCGACAGTCGATCATCCGACGACCAAGTGAAGGCAAGGGCGTGAAGCTTGCCGGCCAGCCCATGACCTTCTTGGTGACCGGCAGCGACACCAAGCACACCTCGATGTTCGAGTGGACTATCCCACCGGGCTTTTCCACTGGGCTGCATGTCCATCGCGTGCAGGAGGAGACTTTTTATGTGCTGGAGGGAGAATGCGACTGGCTGGTCGGCAACGAGAGCGTGCGCGCCATGCCAGGCACCTACCTGTTCCTACCGCCCGGCGTGCCGCACAACATCGGCAACGCCTCAGACAAGATCGCACGCGTGCTTATGACGGTGTCGCCGCCCGGCCACGAGCGCTATTTCGAAGAACTAGCGGAGACGGTAGCCCGTGGCGGCGCGGCCGATCCAGCAACGATTGCTGAGTTGCGAGCTCGCTATGACACCGATCAGCTATCGGCACTCAGAAATTAGGCCTCTAATCTCTGATCACCATCGGTGTGGTGAGATGTCTGCTTTGGGTCTTGGCCGTGTAAAAACACCCTTCCGAGGGAAGTCGGTGAGAAGCCAGGACCGGTCTGTCTCAGGCCGCGATCGCAGCCATCAGCGGCTTGGGTCCTACGATGTTCATGACCCGTGTCAGATTATAGGCCAGGACCGAGAGAGCCATCTCGGCGGCTACTTTTGGAAGCGTTTTGGTGAGGAAGTGTGTCGCCCCCATGCGGGCCTTCATCGTGCCGAACGGATGCTCGACCGTCTCGCGACGCTGGCGCATGGCTTGTGGGTTTGTATCAAGGCGCTGCTGCACGGCATCGAGCAGGTGCTCATGCTCCCATCGTGGAATCCGCCGCTCTGGCCCTGTCGTGCACTGGGACTTGAGCGAACAATTTTGACAGGCGTTGGTCCAGTAACGCCTTATCCGCTTGCCATCTTCCTCGCTTGTGAAGCGATATGGCAGTTGCTCTCCAGCCGGACAGCGATAGGCGTCCTCCTCCGGCAAATAGACAAAGTCCTGCTTGCCGAAGCGCCCATCCGATTTGGCGCCAGACGTCTGCGGCTTGGGCAGAGTTACTGTGATGCCGGCCTCGTGGCAGGCGAGGATCTCTACGCTGCTGAAGTAGCCGCGATCGGCAACGGCCTCGAGCGTCTCGGTCTGTAGAACAGCCTTCGCCTGCTTGGCCATATTGGCCAATTGAGCCCGATCTGAACCGCTGTTCGTTACCTCATGCGTCACAATCAGGTGGTGCTTGGTATCCACGGCGACCTGCACGTTGTAGCCGACGACGCCGGAACCGCGGCCGCTCGTCGCCATCGAACGGCTGTCGGGATCGGTCAGCGAGATTTGCTGGTCAGGTGACGCAAGCATCTGCCTCTCGTAGACGGCAAGCTTGCCCATCTCCTCCTTCAGCTTTGTGAGCTTCTCGTGGAGCCTCGTCACCTTCGCGGCCAGCGTCTCCGTCGGCTCCTGCCTGTCGGCCGTGTCAAGTTGGCTCAGATAGCGCGCGACGCTCTCCTCAAGTTGGGCACGCCGCCGTTCCACCTTCGCCCGTGTGAAGTTCTTGTCCCGGTTGTTCACGGCTTTGAACTTGCTGCCATCGATGGCGACGCTCGCCGTCGCGAGCAGACCCATCTCACGGCAGAGTTCGACGAAGCGCGCACATACCCTGCGCAGCGCCAGGCCATTGTCTTTGCGGAAGTCCGCGATCGTCTTGTGATCAGGTGCAAGCCGACCCAGCAGCCACATGACTTCGACATTGCGTCCGGCCTCCCGTTCCAGCCGCCGGCTCGACTGCACCCGGTTCAGATAGCCGTAGATGTAAAGCTTGAGGAGAACCGACGGGTGGTACGACGGCCGACCAGTCGCCGCCGGCTCCACCCCCTCAAAGCTCATCTCGGCCAAATCGAGTGCATCGACAAACACGTCGATCACGCGAACCGGGTTGCTCTCGTCAATGAAGTCATCGAGGCATTCGGGCAATAGCGTCCATTGCCCACGATCCGCCTGCTCAACGAAGCGCCTCATCAGATTCTCCCGCAGAATCACGAGAGAATCATAGCAAAGCAGTGGCGTTTTCACACAGCCAGGGTCAATTTCGGAAGTCGGCCCGCTAGAACGGCATGTCCGTTCTACCGCCAGCAGCAGACATCGCCGGATCGCCTAGCCATGTCCGGGTTGGGCCACAACCGGACTCGTGCAGTGCAGCAAGCGGCCTATGCTCTCGTTGGTTCAGGCACGTTGGTGCTGCGCGAACCTGTCAGCCGCTACCTATCTGGTTGCTACGATCCTAAGGCCGCCAAGCAACCGCTGCTGAACAAGGTCGACAAATCGAATGTACGATTCGTGAAATGCATCGTGTCCCAGCGGTGTTCCAGCCAGTCGCGCTTCTTCGCGTAGCCGTTGGTACATCGCGAGACGATCCTTGAGGATCGGCCCCCATTCATCAGTCAAGTCTGTGACCGAAAGCACCGTAAGGCCAGTGCCCTCGACTAGGCGACGGTAGTCGGGCATCGACCGGAGCGGCTGAATTGCCATGCCATCCCACATCAGTTGAGCATCTACGGCAGAAAGCGGTTGATTGGCGACCCAGTCAGTAAAAGCCAATCGACCGCCCGTCCTGAGAATACGGCTGGCTTCCATCACCGCCTTTTTCACATCAGGGACGTGGCAGAATGATTCCTGGCTTACGACGGCGTCGACGCTCGCGTCTGCCAGCGGAACGTCCATCACATTACCCTCGACGATTCGC
>CAWIZF010000007.1:0-13870 GCA_963840465.1 uncultured Alphaproteobacteria bacterium
GGTCGTTCCTGGATAACTAATTCAGGTCATGCCTGGGGCAAAAGCGCGAAGCGCGTCTTCGCCAGGCTGACCCGGGCATTCATCGAGACACAAGCGGCGGGCGAAAGCCCGCCGTTTTCTTGTTGGATCCACATTCCCGGGTTGATATTTGCTTGAACCTTGCATCCCAAGCTGTGTCTAACCTCCATCACTCCCGGAAAATGAAAGTCCAATGCCTGCCTCGTCCCTCGAAGCCAACAAGGCCCTCGTCCTCGCCCACTATGACGCCGTCACCAACCGCCACGATCCCGACGCGATCCGCACCCAGATCACCTCCGATTTCTTCGACCATGCCGCGAACGCCGCGATGACCGCCGACGACGTGATCGCGCATTCCGCCGCACTTCATGCCACGTTCGGCGAGATGAACGCCGTCGTCGAAAGCATCATCGCCGAGGGCGACACCGTTGCTGCCCGCGTGGTCTGGCGCGGCGTGCACCAGGGACCCTGGCGCGGCGTTGCGCCCACCGGAAAGCGCTTCGAATTCCGCGGCATGACCTTCTGGCGCATCCGCGACGGCAAGATCGCCGAGCGCTGGGCGGAAGTCGATTTTGCTTCGCTGGAGAAGCAGCTCAGGGGGTGACCCGGTCAACCTCGACGTGATCGCCGCAGGCCTTTACGATGCTCGATCATGACCGGCCAACACCTCACCGTCTGGTACAACACGCGCTGCCCCGTCTGCGACGGTGGCATCGACTGGCAGCGCAACAAGCTTGTCGCCGCCGTTCGCGCCGGCCGCATCGCGTTCAAGGACATCAACGAGCAGCCCGACGCGCTGGCGGGCTACGGCGCCACGCTTGATGACGTGCGCCGCCGGCTGCATGCCACGGATGAAGCGGGCCGCCTGATCGTCGGTGCGGATGTCGCGATCGCGATATGGCGGATCACGCCGGGCGAGGGATGGCTGGCCTCGCTGTTCGGCAACCGCCTGGTGCTGCCGGTCACGCGGTTCGGCTACGACCGGTTCGCCGACCTGCTGTTCACGTGGAACAGGTGGAAAGGGCATTGGTGAGGGCGACTGCGCCGGCATACGCCCGCAGTCTTATTTCTTCTTCGCCCCGACCCGGCTGATGCTCTTGATCGCCAGCGGCGTGCGGCCGGATTTTTCGGCGATCTCGCGGTCCTGTTCCATGATGTAGCCGCGCGCCGGCTCGTCGCCGTCGAGCCCGCCGAGCAGCTCGGACGGCACGCGCCGGTTGGAGCGCTGCGAGTCGTCCTCATAGACGACGTTGAAAAAGGCGAACTCGCCTTTGGGATTGGTCCCGGGTTTCTTGGCCATGGCGGCTTTTCTTCGATCAGCGCGACGTTGTCAAAGCAAAATAGCGGGTCTGGATAGCCCGTTCCGTGCGACGCCGGTCCGGCCGGCGCGCGCCGCAAAACTCAGCGAAATCTGCAAATCTCCGCCCAGCTTCGACCGCGATGCCCCGCCACGTTCCGCGTCGTGCATCACCCCCCGAACCAGCCTGCCACGCCTCCCGGGCCGAGCGCCGCCGCCATCTGGCCGCCGCTGCGCGGCTTCATCGCCGGGGAATATCGGCTCGGCCGCTTCATGGCGAGGGGGCGCTGGACCTCGGCGCTTTATGAATTCTTCCGCTTCGGCGTGAAGCAGGCTTGGGCCTGCCTGTTCGGCGGCATCGCCGTTTTCCTGATGATCGCGACCTGGTGGTTCTATCCGGCGCGCGCGTGGCTTCCGCGCTACGACTTTCTGTTTCTCTGCATGGTCACGGTTCAGATCGCGCTGCTCGCAGCGAAACTGGAGACGTCGGACGAGGCCAAGGTGATCCTGATCTATCATTTCGTCGGAACCGCGATGGAGATCTTCAAGACCCAGGTCGGCTCCTGGATCTACCCGGAGCCGAATTTCTTCCGCGTCAGCGGCGTGCCGCTGTTCTCCGGCTTCATGTATGCCTGCATCGGCAGTTATCTCTGTCGCGCCTGGCGCTTGTTCGACTTTCGGTTTTCCAGACATCCGCGCCGCCGCGGCCTGATCGCGCTCAGCGCTGCGATCTATCTCAATTTCTTCAGCCATCACTACATGGTCGACCTGCGCTGGCTGCTGTTTGCCTGGGCCGGCTGCCTGTTCTTCCGCACCCGCGTCTATTTCAGGGTCTGGCGCCACCATCGGTCAATGCCGCTGTTGCTCGGGCTCGCCTTGGTGTCGCTGTTCATCTGGTTCTCGGAGAACATCGGCACGTTCACCAAAACCTGGCTCTATCCGTCGCAGCGGCAGGGGTGGTCGATGGTCTCCATCGACAAGCTCGGCTCCTGGTTCCTGCTGCTGATCATCAGCTACACGCTGGTAAGCCTGGTCAATGCGCCGCGGGAAAGGCGCAGGGATAAGCATGTGGCCCGGCGGCCGGTCGCGCGCTCCTGCGCGCGCGCCGGTGCATCGCCGTCTGCAACTGGCTGAGGTGCGCCTACGCCGCCGCCGCCGGAGCCGAACCAGCCTCGCCACGCCCCTTCTGCTGGCTGGCCAGAATGCTCTGCCACAGCGCGGCAACGCTGCGCTGCGTCTCCGGCGCGATCAGGCAGTGGCCCTGATTGTCGAAGCCGCAGAACTTGGCCGACGCGTCCTGGCGCACGCGCGCAAAGGCCTCGTTGATCGCTTCGAGGCATTCCATGACCTGCCCGATGTCCTGCAGCCGCGTATGATAGAGAATGTCGATCAGACGGAACGCCATCACGGGCGGCTGTCCGAACGAAATCCCCGGCCGCGCGAATTCGAAGAATACGTTGAACGCCGGCATCATGCCCTTGATCTGCGCCAGCACCGCGGCGGCGTCCTCGGTCGTGCAGCCGACCAGGTGCGTCGCTTGCGGATGTTCCGCAGCCGCCGGCGCGTCGGCCGCCAGTCCGAGCGAGGCGATGACTTCGTGTTCGATCCACTGCCGGACCTGGGCAGGGGCATTGCGGATCTGGTCCGTGGTCAGGGTAATTCCGATCATTGAGGCTCTCCTTTGGCCTCGACCCTAGGAAAACCAGCGGGCGGCAATGTTGACGCGGATCAAGCGTATCCGTGGGAGCCGGGGTGTTCCGGCGGTCAGCCCGTCAGCGGGCGCGCCTTGCCCGGGCCATCGCGTGCGCCGGCTGCGCCACCGGCGCCGGCGGGCCGCGCCGCTTCTCGTCGTCGGCGGCACGGCCCATCGCCATGATGGCTGTGCCCATTGCGGCCGAACCGAAGGTGACGACGAAACCGAACAGCAGCAGCCCGAGCGCGGTGCCGGGCGAAGCGTCGGCGAAAATCAGATGCCGCAAGCCGCCGGGATTGAGCGCCAGCAGCCCGCCGACCGCCAGCGCCGCCAGCGTCACGCCGACGGCGAGATTGATGGCGAGCAGCCGGAACAGCGGCACACTGAACAAGCGGAACCTGCCGTGCCGCTGCGCTCGATCGGGCGTTTGGTTCATCATCATCGGTCCGCCTGCATTCGCTTGAAACATTCTAGCAGAACCCGGCGGAGGTCTGAAGGCCGGAATGCATAGCCGCGTTGCCGGCTCGAGCCTCACGGCGCCACCAGCTCTACCCGCCGTTCAGCGCGAGGCCGGCGGTGTGGCCAAACGGCCCGAACGGAATTCGGGAAAATTCATTTGCATGCCGGATTGTTGGCATCCGCGACGGTGAGGAAGGTAATCGTGGCCGGCGCGATCTCGAGCGACTCCGGCGGCGATGTCACCGCGGCAAACTGCGGAAGCTCGTCATTGCGACCAAGCTCCAGAACCGTTCCATTCAGCTTCACCTCGGTGCTTTGCACATCATCCGCCGACAGCGTGTAGCGCTCGCTGGAGACGGGCAATCGCAAGGTTGCGGCGGCCGTTCGGTCCGTATTGATGGCCAGCAACGTGACGGCCCCTCGCACGCCTTGCCGGCAATGCGCGTAGAGGTGCATCCCATGGTGCACGCCGGCGTCGAGAACAATTGTGCCGATCAGCCTGCGCCAGAGCACCGCCGCCCAATAGTTCGGCCGCGGCCGCAACGTCTTCTCGTCGAGCAGGCCGTAATCGCTTGCGGCCAGCGTGTTGTGCGCAACCATTTGGACGCCGGCTTTGGCAAGCCGGCCAAGTTGATCGAGATATCGGAACGTATCGAGGAAAGTCGAAGCCCAGGGATTGCCGCCGCAAGCCGTCTCGGCGGTTTCGGTCAGCCACATCGGCTTGTCAGGCGCAAACTCGTCCCTGAGCGATTGGTAGAACGCAAGCGTCCGGCCCGTGCTCGCCAGCCACGCTTCCGAAAGCGCGGCCTCGGGCGTGGTCTGCCCCGGAGCGCATCGTTGCGAGACCGCGCCGTAGTGATGATAGGAAAAAGCGTCGATGCCGGGGCCGGATGCTGCAAGCAAGTCCTGCGTAGAGATGAATCCGGAGCCGGACGGCCCGGATGATTGCGGCGCTGCCGTCTCGCCGACCGAACCGGGCCCCAGAACCATCGCATCCGGTTCGCTCTCCCTGATGAACGCAACAAAGGCTTTGAAATCCCGCCCGTAAGCTGCCGCGTCGTAGCCATCGGGTGCACCGCCCATCGCGGCCAGCGTCGGCTCATTCATGAACTCGGCGGCGGCGATTCTGCCACCGATGGATCTGGTATAGGCGAACAAGCGACGTGCCTGATCGCTCTGCCATCGGCCTGTGGCGTCCCGGGCGCCGGCGCTCGTGGCCATCGAGGTTACGATCTCGGCGCCGGCGGCGCGGGCAAAGTCGATGACAGCTTTCCACCGTTCGCGGCTGAGCACCGCGCGGAAGCCGTTGGGCGGCGTGGCGGGCGCATCATCGCTTTCCGCAAAGTAAGTCGTGTTGGCCCACGTGCCGCTGACGCGCATATAGGCCGGGGCCAGCGCGGCAGCCAATCTGCGCAGTCGGGCGTTCGACAGGTCGATGGGCTCCCGATACGCGTAGAGGTCCGGATTCGCGCCCGCCGGGATGTTCCCGGAATTATCCGCGCCGCGAACTGACGGCGCTGCGACACTGGCGTGATAGGGCTTCCAGAACCGTCCGCCGGTGACCTCGACCATTTCCAGATTGTACGATTGAAAACGCGCGTCGATGGTGCCGAGGCGGGGCAGTCGCGAAGGGTCCACGGAAAGCGTTGGCGCCTGCGCTGCTGCCTGCTGGCTTCCCGCCAGCGCGGCAACCGCAATTCCCATTCCGACTTTGAAACCACTGGACCTGGTCATAGCCATTGTCCCTGGCAGCAGAAGCGGACGGGTGGCCCACGCGTTGATGCTAGGGCGCGACCAGCTCGACCCGACGGTTCAGCGCGCGGCCGGCATCGTTGGCGTTGGAGCCTACGGGCGCGAGAAATCCTACACCCGCCGTGCGCAGCCGTGGCTGCGCGATTCGAAAATTCTTCACCAGTTCCGCCGCGACCGCCTCCGCCCGCCGCCGTGACAGATCGAGATTGTAGTCGTAGGCGCCCTGGTTATCCGTGTGGCCGACGATGAAGACATTGAGCTGCGGCTGGCCGGCCAGCAGCTTGGCGATCTGTTCCAGCGTCGGCCGGCTTTCGGGTTTCACCACTGCCTTGTCAGTGTCGAAATAGATGCCATAGAGCGCGATGTGGCCGGCCTCGCCGAGGCCCTTTGCCATCGCTGCCGCATCCACCATCTTGTTCTCGATCGCGCCGAGTTCGGCGACGGTGAGTTGCGCATAGACCTGTCCGTTGTTCTCGCTGACGATGAGGCCGGCATAGGTCTCGCGGCCGCTATCCACCTTGCGTCCGGCAAAGTAGCGGTAGTTGAAACCGTCCACCCACATCTGCGGGATCGGCAGCGCGTCGATCGCTTCCGAGAACGGAATGCCGCCGCAGGCGTCGACGTCGCAGGCCAGCAGCGTTTCGAATCCGGCCTTCGCCATTTGGGTCTCGAAATTGCGCGACACCTCCAGGATCGAGGGGCCGGGATTGGTGCGATAGGCGATACGGGTGATGCGGCCTTCCAGCCGCCGCGCGTCGGTGGGTTGTCCGTCCTTGAAAGCCGCGCCTTGCATCCGCGCCGCATCAAAATCCTTCACCTGATATCCCGTGATGACGCTGCCGCCGAATCGGCCGATGCCGGGATAATCTCTTGCGCCGGCCACGTCGCGCGTCTGCGCGGCGGCGCTCGTCATCGCGCCAAGCGACATCGCGAGCAGCAAAAGGACCGGCCGGAACATGGTATGCGGCAAGCTCATGGGAAATCCATTCGTTCGAGTAGCGATCAGGGGAGGGCGGGAGGAGGCATGACCTGTAAAGGTCGCTGCGGCAGATCAATCGGTTCAAATTAGTCGCAATCATGGCCGTTTGCGAAGGAGATTTGGTCCGTTCATCTGGCCGCAACCCTCGAAGCGCGGCCGGGGACGTGCTAGAAGCCGGGGCTTATTTGCAGTGCTCTCCGAGGGACGGCTTTTCCATGCTCCGCTTCGCATTTGCTTTCAGCGCCGCTCTGGCCGTGTTCGCAGGCTTCAACTCTCACGCCCATGCCGCCCAATGCGGCAGCTCGTCCGCCGGCTATGCCACCTGGAAGCAGGAATTTTCAGGCGAGGCGCGGGCCAAGGGCGTCAGCGCCGGCACCATCCAGGCGCTGATGGCGACGAACTACGCGCAGGCGACCATCAATGCCGACCGCGGCCAGCGCAGTTTCAATCTCTCGCTCGACCAGTTTCTCGCCAAGCGCGGGGCCGCGACGATCGTTGCCAAGGGACGCCAGCTCAAGCAATCGCAGGGCGCGCTGTTCGCTTCCATTCGCGAACGCTACGGCGTGCCGCCGGGGCCGCTGCTCGCGATCTGGGGCATGGAGACCGGGTTCGGCACCCAGCGCGGCAACCAGAACATGCTCGCCTCGATCGCGACGCTGGCCTATGACTGCCGGCGTTCGGCCTATTTCACCGAGCACCTCTACGCGGCGCTGCAATTGATCGATCGCGGCGCGCTCTCGCCGAGCCAGCGCGGCTCGATGCATGGCGAGGTCGGTCAGACCCAGTTCATGCCCAAAGCCATTTTGGCGTATGGCACCGGCAATCTCGAGAACTCCGCCAATGCGCTGACCTCGACCGCGAACTTCTTGAAGGCCCATGGTTGGCGCGCCGGCGCCGGCTATCAGCCCGGCGAGCCGAACTTTGCCGCCATCCAGGCCTGGAATGCCGCGGGCGTCTATCAGAAGGCCATCGCGCTGATGGGCAAGCAGATCGACGGCGGCGGCGAGTAGGGGGCCGCGGCGGTCCCTCTCTCTCCATCGTCATGCCCGGGCTTGACCCGGGCATCCACGTCTTGCTTTTTCGTTGGACGAAAGACGTGGATGGCCGGGACAAGCCCGGCCATGACGGATAGGACGGGGCACAGTAGCCCCTGCCGCGCGGTATTTTCCCATGGCATGATCGGCCCGGGAATGAACAAGGGATTCGCATGCGCATAGTTCGTTGGGCCATTTTCCTCGGCGCCGTCATCTGCTCCACCCCCACTTACGCCGCGCGCTGCGGCGGCGATTTCAACACCTTCGTGGCGGCGATGTCGCAGGAGGCGGCGGCGGCGGGCATTTCGCAGGCCGTGATCAGCCAGGCGCTTTCGGGCGTGACGCAGGATCCGGCGGTGCTGGCCTTCGACCGCCGCCAGCGCGGCACCTTCAACAAATCGTTCGAGCAATATGTCTCGACCCGCGTCGGCCCCGGGCGCATCAACATGGGCCGGCAGATGCTGCAGCGGCACGGCTCGCTGCTGGCGCGCATCGAGAAGCAAGTTTGGCGTGCCGCCGGAAATCGTGGTCGCGATCTGGGGGCTGGAGAGCGATTTCGGCAAGGGCGACATCGGCAAGATGCCGGTCATCCGCACGCTCGCCACCATGGCGCATGATTGCCGCCGCACCGAACTGTTCCAGGGCGAGTTGCTGGCGGCGCTGAAGATCGTGCAGCGCGGCGATCTCCCCTTGCGCGACCTGATCGGCGCCTTCGCCGGCGAAATCGGCCAGACGCAATTTTTGCCGTCGTCCTATATCAAGTACGGCGTCGATTTCGATGGCAACGGCCACGTCGACCTCCGCCACAGCGTCCCCGACGTGCTCGCCTCCACCGCGAACCTGCTGCACACCAGCGGCTTCAAGGGCGGCGCGCCCTACGGCGAGGGGACTGCAAATTTCGAAGCGATGCGCGAGTGGAACAGGGCGACCATCTATCGCAAGACGATCGGGTATTTTGCCGACAGGCTGGTGGGGCGGTAGCACGCGCCTTGGCTATCTTCCTGCTCCCCTTGTGGGAGAAGGTGGCGCGAAGCGCCGGATGAGGGGTTCTCTCAACGAACATGACTTCGTAGAGACAGACCCCTCATCCGGCTCGCTGTCGCTTCGCGCCAGCGATCCACCTTCTCCCACAAGGGGAGAAGGGGGAGCAAAGCCTAAAACGATATCCTCACTTCCCCTTTGCACGCATTTTCTCGATCCGCTTCGCCAGCACCGCCCAATACGTCGCCGGGCGAAACCGCTGCAGTAGATCCATCATCCGCGCGTCGTTGCCGATCAGGATGCGCGGCTGGTTTTTCTCGATGCCGGTGATGATGCGCTGGGCCGCGACCGGCGGCGTGGTCTTGGCGACCGCATCAAAGCGGTCGATCGATTCCGCGCGGCGCGCATTGTCGGTGATGCCGCTTCCGCTGCGGGAGTTGCGCACGATGTTGGTCAGCACGCCACCGGGATGCACCACCGAGAGCTTCACCGGACTGTTCGCCATCGCCAGCTCATGGCGCAGGCTTTCCGAAAAGCCGCGCACCGCGAATTTCGCCGCGCAATACGCGGTCTGGCCGGGCGGGGCGATGAGGCCGAAGAGCGAGGACAGGTTGACGATATGCGCCTCGCGCTGCTTTGCCAGATGCGGCAGGAACGCGCGGGTGCCGTGCACCACGCCCCAGAAATTGATGTTGATCAGCCACTCCATCTGCGCCTGATCGACCTCGTTGAAGGCGCCGAGTAGCGCGACGCCGGCATTGTTGATGAGGATGTTGAGCGAGGGATGGGCGGCGGTGGCCGCGCTGGAAAATTCCTGGATCTGTGCGGGCTCGCCGACATCGACACGATGCGTCGTGACCTTGCGCTTGCCGGCCTTGCCGATCTCGGCGGCGAGTTGTTGCAGCCCGGCCTCGTCGCGGTCGGCGAGCGCGAGATCGCAGCCGCGTGCGGCGAGCTCCAGCGCGAGCGCGCGGCCGATGCCGCTGGCGGCGCCGGTTACGGCGGCCGCGCTTCCGGATATCGCAGTCATTTCGGGGAGCTCCTTGCAGGTCGAGAACGGGCGGGTTCCCGCGAAGTTTCGCAAATTGGAACCGAACCATAAAGCAGTTTCGGCGCTTAACCCCGACTACCGGGCAGAACAGACATCGCTCAACCGGCGCAAATGCTGAGGAGGCTCATTCATGGGACAATCAAAACCGTTTCGCGCGACCGCCCTCATCGTCGAAGACGACCCGATGCAGCGGGACATGATCTGCCTGTTGCTGGAGGAAAGCGAGGTCGACGTCATCGAATGCGAAAGTGCGGAGGCTGCGGAGCTGGTGCTGGAGCGTGCCTCGGCCAGTCTGGTTTTGATGATGACCGACGTGCATCTCGCCGGCAACATGGACGGCGTCGAGCTCGCGCACATCGCCAGGAAGTTCAATCCCGAGATCGGGGTAATCGTCACCTCGGGCCGGCCGCTGCATCAGGAATTGCCCGATGGCTGCCAGTTCTGGGCCAAACCGTGGGCGCCGCTCGACGTGATCCGCGAGGCGGAGCGGATGGTGCATGAAAAGCGCCGCGACGACGAGGTGCGGCCGGAACCCTGAGCTTAGGCACCAGCTGCTTTTCCGCCTGACGCCGCCGTGCTAATGGCGGGGCATGACACTTTCGTTTCTGCTGACTTCACTGATCGTGGTCGCGTCCCCCGGCACCGGCGTTCTCTACACGCTGGCGGTGGCGCTGACATCAGGCGCGCGGCCGAGCGTTGCGGCGGCGTTTGGCTGCACGCTCGGCATCGTGCCGCATATGCTGGCCGCCATGCTGGGATTGGCGGCGGTGCTGCATACCAGCGCGCTGGCGTTCGCCGCGCTGAAATGGTGCGGCGTGGGGTATCTGCTCTACATGGCCTGGCAGGCGTTGCGCGAGACCGGCGCGCTGTCGGTCGATACGCGCCCCGCGGCCTCGGCGCGCTCCAGCCGGCGCGTCATCGTGACCGCGATCCTGATCAACATCCTCAATCCGAAACTGTCGATCTTCTTCTTAGCCTTCCTGCCGCAATTCGTCGCCGTCGACGAGCCGCATCCCCTGGCGCGCATGCTGGAATTGAGCGCGGCCTTCATGGCGATGACGTTCGCGGTGTTCGCGCTCTATGGCCTGTTCGCGGCCTCGCTGCGCGACCGCGTCATTACCCGGCCGAAGGCGATGGCCTGGCTGCGCCGGAGCTTTGCCGCCGGCTTCGCCGCGCTCGGCGCCAAGCTGGCGTTTGCGGAGCGCTGAAATTTCGTAGCCCGGATGGAGCGAAGCGCAATCCGGGGCCGGTGCTTACGTCATCCCGGATTTCGCTTCGCTTCATCCGGGCTACGCGTTCGCACGCACAGGAATGAAAAAGGCGGACCGAAGGCCCGCCGTTCTCCAAAATCGCACCCGGAGTTGGGAGCCCGGGCGGAGCTGAGCACTCCACCCGGGCCAAAATTCACTTCTTCTTCGACTTCTTGGCCTTCTTCGCCTTGGCCTTTTTCGCCTTCTTCGCTTTCTTAGCCATAGTATCCTCTCAAGGTTTTCATGGATTGAAACGCGACACCGAGGCATGCTTGGCGGAGGGCCAGCCTCGCAACATCCTCAATGACGATCCCACCAGATTCGGAGGCCGCTGCCGCGTGCCGTCATGGCGTTGTCATCACGTTATCCACAGTTGTTATGCATTTTGATGCGATTTCGTGTCGAAACGCGCCGCGTCATCGCCGTTCGCAGGCGCGCGCATCATGCTTAACGATGTCCCAACGTCGACGATCTTCATCAATTCAAAACCACGGTTCGGATTGGCAGGCCGCAGTCAGGCTCCGTTAAGCGGCGCCGATGCACGTTGTTCGGCAAGACGACGGGGCAAGACAACTAGAATCGTCGTGGGAGGAGCGCGAGGCGGTAGCCTCGAGCGGTTGTTACAACAGGGGAGACGGGACGCGTGCGCGTCCCGGGTTCGCGATGCTGAGCGTTCCGACGCTTTGGACGGTGTTCATCATCAATTTTCTCGCGCTGGGCCTGATCTGGGCCTACGTCGTGCGCTGCTATCCGTCGTTCGAAGCGTCGCGGTTCTGGACCGGTTCGGCGTTCGCTGCGGCGGCAGGTGCTGCGATGGCGATGCTGCGCGTGGTGTTCCCGGATTCGCTCGTGCCTCTGCTGTGCGGCGGAACCGCGCTGCTGCTGGCGATCTGCCTCGCCGCGATGGGGGTGCGGAAATTCTTCGACCGGCCGGTGTCGTGGCGTGACACCGTGCTGACGACCGGCCTCGGCTTTGCCGGCCTGTCGTTCTTCATCTTCGTCCATGACAGCGTGCCCGGGCGGATGACCGTCTTCACGATCGCGCAGGTGCTGCCGATGGTGTTGAGCCTGAAACTGCTGCTAAGCCCGCATGAGGGCCGCGTCAATCCGGGCGCCCGGCTCGCCGGCGTCGTCACCATCATGATCATGACGATTTTCGCGGGCAGGCTGGTCGGCGCGCTGACCGACATCGGCGGTGGATTCTCCTACCTGCATTTCAGCCCGGTGCAATCGGTCGTCATCCTGGTGCTGGTGTTCCTGTCGATGGCGCTGAATTTCGGCTTCCTGCTGATGGCGATGGACCGCCTGCGCAACGAGGTCGCGGATCTGGCGCTGCTCGACGATCTCACCGGTGTCGGCAACCGCCGCTATCTGCTGCAGCGCCTGATGGAAGAATGCGCGCGCTCGGTACGCAGCAATCAGCCGTTCGCGCTGCTGGTGATCGATCTCGACGGCTTCAAAGGCATCAACGATACCCACGGCCACGCCGCCGGCGACGCTTGTCTGCAACACTTCACCCTGATGGCGCAGACCCGGCTGCGGCCCAGCGACATGCTGGCGCGGACCGGCGGCGACGAGTTCTGCATCGTGCTGCCGTCCTCGACGCTGCGTGAAGGCGCCATGATCGCGCGCCGCGTGCTGGAGGTCTGCCGTGCGGATGCCGAACAATGCACCGGCAACGATATTCCGGTCGCCGTCTCGATCGGCGTCGCGCAATGGACCCCCGAGATGGGCGCCTATCCCGACCGCCTGATCGCGGCCGCCGACCATGCGCTCTACGACGCCAAGAAAGCCGGCCGCAACGGCTTTGCCGTCTACGACCAGGCGCCGTCGCTGGCGCCCGAACCCGCGAGCCCGCCGATGTCCGACACGGCCCTGCGCCAGCGCGCGTGAGGCGTGCTACCGTGGTCCGTCACTGGACTTCGCGCATGAATTTTCGCCCCCTCGCGGCCGCACTGTTCGTCCTGGTATTTCCCCCGTGCGCCTTCGGGCAGACGCCCGACCTCGCGACAATCGCGCGCTCATCGGGCACGCCTGAGATTCCCGGCTTGAAGATGGTCTGGCTGGCGCCATGGGGCGAGCTTTCAAAAGCCCATCCCTGGCGCAACATCATCGTGCACCAGACCGAAGGGCCGGCAGGCTCGGCGCGCGGCGGCGCGCAGGCGCAATCGAAGAATCCGACCCGGCGCGGCGTCATGGTCTGGGTGGAGACCGACGGCACGGTGTACTGGGCCGTCGCCGAACATCTGGTTCCGACCCATGGCGACGGCGCCAACCGCAACGACAACAAGTATATCGACAACGGCCCGACCTACCGCCAGGTGGTCGGCAACAATTCGGTCGGCGTCGAATTCGCCGGCAATTTTCCTGACGTGACGCGCGGGCCGACCGAGGCGCAAATCGCGGCGTGGCGGATCCTGGTGAAGGTGCTGCGCGCGCGTTACGGCATCCCACTCGATCGCGTCTATGCGCATAACTGGATCGACTACAAGGACGCGCGCTATTGCGAGGGCTGCGCGCTGGCCAAGCTGGCGCGGGAGTGGGGGGAGTAATCCCTCTCGTCGTCCCGGCCTTGAGCCGGGACCCATACGCCGCGGCCTTTCGATTTTGGGAGGTCGTCATCGCCCGGTTCAACCGGGCGATCCAGTATTCCAGAGGCCATCGCGATTGCGCTCCCCGGCCGCGGCGTACTGGGTCCCCCGCTTTCGCGGAGGACGACAGCGGTGATGTTGAAGCAGCGCCCGTCAATTTGACCACGAGCGATGGTTCGAGCACTGTCGGCTGATTGATCCACCGATCGACATTCAAGGGTTTGCACGAATGACATCTCTTTCGGCGACATTATCGCCGGTCCATGGCCGGCTTGGCGGCAGGCTATTCGGCTTCATCCCCGCCGTCGCGCTATTGCTATGCGCCTCGCTGCTGATGGCGCTGGAAGCGCCGAGCAAGCCGTTCCTCGACAAGAACAGTTTTTATCTCTCGTCGGCCGGCTTCCGCGTCCAGGTCGCCAATGACGAAGCGGGCAGGAAGGCGCTGCACGCGCTGCCGCCGCATCGCTTCGTGGTTCATCGCACCGGCAACGACGTGCGCTATCTCTATGCCGAGCCGAACCACTGTGTCTGCATCTTCATCGGCACGCAGGCGAACTACCAGGACTATCGCGACATCCTGGCAAAACCGGTCGATCAGCCCGACAACGTCGCACCCGATTACAAGACGCAGGCCAGCGCGTTGCTGTACGGCGATCCCTATGACTGGAACAACCTCAACCAGCCCGACAGCATCGCGGATTATCTGCGGACGTATTATTGAGGCGAGCTTCGCTCGTCTCGGACCCCTCCAGGGGAGGGTAAGTG
>CAWIZF010000008.1:0-10409 GCA_963840465.1 uncultured Alphaproteobacteria bacterium
CCACGCATGTCTGCCTGCAGCCCGTCCACGCCGATGGCGATTTCGCCGCCCGCGACCGCATGCTGGCCGCGCTCGCCGATACCTGAGGCGGGTGTGTGCCGCCCTCAGAGCAGATCGGCGACGGCGTTGCGGTAGCGGCGCATCGCGTTGACATGGTCGGTCATGCTCCGGCCGGCCATGCGCTTGTGGTGGTAGCCGCCGAAGGTGTTGTGCAGCGTGACATGCGTGACGCCTGCCTGCTTCCAGAAGCTGATTTCCTCGCGCCAGTCCTTTTCGGTGCCGGTGCCGGTTGAGGTCCAGACTTCGAAGCCAACCGACGCCGGATCGCGTCCCTCGGCTTCCACCAGGCGGCGCAGCTTGTCGAATTCGGCGACGGCCTTGGGTCCCGGCGGTTCAGACAGCATCATCCAGCCGTCGCCCCATTTTGCGATCCGCTGCAGCGTCACGTCCATGTGACCGCCGAACCACAGCGGAATTTTGCGCTGGGCCGGCCGGGGATTGATGCCGGCGTCCGGAAGGCGGTGCCACTTGCCCTCGAACGTAACGTAGGGATCGGCCCACAGCGCTTTCATCACCTGGACCTGTTCCTCGGACCGCTTGCCCCTGTTGTGGAAATTCTCGTTGAGGCCGACGAACTCCATCTCGTTCCAGCCTACGCCGATGCCGAACCGGAAGCGGCCGCCGCTGAGCACGTCGAGACTGGCGGCCTGCTTGGCAACCAGCACAGTCTGACGCTGCGCGAGGATCAGCACCTGGGTGGAGAGTTCGACCTTTTTCGTGCAGGCAGCGATGAAGCCGAACGCCACGAAGGGATCGTGGAACAGGCCGAGCCCGCCCGCACGGCCGCTGGCGGGGTTCGCCGGGTTGCCGCCGAGCACGTGGTCCGCCAGCGTCAGGCCGTCGTAACCTTCGGCCTCGGCGAGCTCGGCGTATTCGCGCACGATCGGGCCATCGCCGCCGATGTCGCCGAAAGGCAGGGCTATTCCGAGATGCATGGTCGCTTCCCCTTTTTGGCTGGTCGCTGCTTTCCCGCTAATCTATAGATTTCCACCACGTGTACCATGGCCTCGGCATCGGCCGGCGCCAGCCAGGAGATTTGCGGTGATCAAGCTCGGATACAAGGCATCGGCGGAGCAATTCGCGCCGGGCGCGCTGCTGGGCTTCTCCTGTCTTGCCGAGGAAGTCGGGTTCGATTCGGTCTTCATCAGCGATCACTTTCAGCCATGGAAGCATGTCGACGGCCATGCACCCTTTTCGCTGACGTGGCTGGGCGCGCTCGGCGCCAGAACGTCGCGCGTCGTTATCGGCACCAGCGTGCTGACGCCGACCTTCCGCTACCATCCTTCCATCGTCGCCCAGGCGTTCGGCACGATGGGTGCGATGTTCCCGGGACGCGTCGTGCTCGGCATCGGCACCGGCGAAGGACTCAACGAGGTGCCTTCGACCGGCCAACCTTGGCCGGAATTCAAGGAGCGCTTCGCTCGCCTGCGTGAATCCGTCACGCTGATCAGGGCGCTCTGGACCCAGGAGCGGGTCAGCTTCGAGGGCCAGTACTACAAGACCGAGAAGGCGACGATCTACGACCGCCCGGATACGCCGGTGCCGATCTATGTCGCTGCCGCAGGTGCTCTCGTCGCGCGTTACGCCGGCCGCTCTGCCGAGGGGTTCATTTGCACGAGCGGCAAGAAGCCGGAGCTCTACACCGAGACCCTGTTGCCGAAGGTCGCCGAAGGCATCGCGGCGTCGGAGGATCCGTCGCGATCCTACGATCGCATGATCGAGGTCAAGGTGTCGTTCGACACCGACAAGGCGCGTGCGCTCGAGGACACGCGCCACTGGGCGGCGCTGGCGCTGACGCCGGAGGAAAAGATGACGGTCGAGGATCCCGTCGAGATGCAGCGCCTCGCCGACGCGCTGCCGCTGGAGCGCGCCGCCAGTCGATGGATCGTCTCCAGCGATGCCGACGAGCATGTCGAGCGGATCGGTTACTATGTCGGTCTCGGCTTCCGGCATCTGGTGTTCCACGCGCCGGGACCAGACCAGGCGCGCTTCCTGAAACTCTACGGTGAGCATGTGCTGCCGCGCCTTCGCAAGCGTTTCGGTTGAGCGCGCGGGACCGGCCGATGCAACGCAGCAGCGCTATCGAGCTCCTTGCCGTCCCCGGCATTCCGCGGATAGCCAAGGACGACGATCTCGTCGCCTTGATCGGTGAGGGGCTGGCGCGCGGTGGCATCGTGCCACGTGGCGGCGACGTCTTCGTGCTGACGCAGAAGATCGTGTCCAAGGCCGAAGGGCGCATGGTCGATCTTGCGACCGTCAAGCCCTCGACGGAGGCGATCGAACTCGCCGGCAAGGTCCAGAAAGATCCGCGTCTCGTTGAACTGATCCTGTCGGAATCGGTGCGCGTCGTGCGGACAAGGCCGGGTGTCCTGATCGTCGAGCACCGGCTCGGCCTGGTGATGGCCAACGCGGGCATCGACCAGTCCAACGTAGGCTCGCCCGATGATCCCCAGCGTGCCCTGCTGCTGCCGGTCGATCCCGACGGCAGCGCGGCGATATTGAGGAAGCGCCTGTCGCAAAGGTTCGGCGTGCCGGTCGCCGTGATCATCAGCGACAGCTTTGGCCGTGCCTGGCGGCGCGGCACCTGCGGCGTTGCGATTGGTGCCGCCGGCCTGCCGTCGCTGATGGATCTGCGAGGCTCGCCCGATCTGTTCGGCCGCGAGCTTCAGGTCAGCATCACCGGGCATGCGGACGAGATCGCTGCCGCAGCGTCGCTGGTGATGGGGCAGGGGGCCGAAGGCCAGCCCGTCGTGATCGTGCGCGGCCTGACATGGCGCGGTCCGGACAATGCTGCGTCCGAGCTGGTGCGGCCCGCCGCCGAGGACATGTTCCGATGAGCAAACGACTGGTCGTGGCGCTGTCCGGCGGGGTCGGCGGCGCGAAACTGGCGCTCGGTCTGAGCCGCGTCCTGCCGGCCGACGAACTGCTCGTGGTCGCCAACACCGGCGACGATTTCGAGCATCTTGGGCTGAGCATCTCGCCCGATATCGACACGCTGACCTACGCGCTCGCGGGCATCGACAATCCCGCGACCGGCTGGGGCCGGCGTGACGAGACGTGGTCGTTCATGGACAGCATCGGCGCGCTCGGCGGCGAGGACTGGTTTCGGCTCGGCGATCGCGATCTGGCGCTGCATGTCGAGCGCACCCGTCGCCTGCGCCTCGGGCAGACACTGTCCGAGGTGACCTCCGACATTTGCCGGCGCCTCGGCATCGGTGCCCGCGTGGTGCCGATGAGCGACGACCGCGTGCGTACCCGTGTGCGCGGCGAGGAGGGCTGGATCGACTTCCAGGACTATTTCGTGCGCCAGCAGTGCCGGCCGGTTGTCCATGAGCTGGCTTTCGACGGCGTGACGCTTGCCCGGCCGCAGGCCGACATCACGGCGGCGCTACGCTCGGGCGACGTGCGGGCGGTGATCATCTGTCCGTCCAATCCCTTCATCAGCGTCGAGCCAATTCTCGCGATCCCCGGCATGCGCGATGCGATCAAGGCGAGTGGTGCACCGGTCGTCGCGGTGTCGCCGATCATCGGCGGGCAGGCCGTCAAGGGCCCGACCGCGAAGATGATGCGCGAACTCGGCCTCGAGGCCAGTGCCGCCGGCGTCGCCGCACGCTACGGCGACCTGCTGGACGGTTATATCGTCGACCACGCCGACGCCGATGGGATCGGCAATATCAGCGCGCGGGTCACGATTGCCAAGACCCTGATGACGAGCCTGCAGGACCGGGAGACGCTGGCGCGCGTAACGCTCGACGCGGCGGACGCATTGGCGTCGTCACGATGAGCGACATCTGGGCGATCATTCCGGTCAAGGAGTTCGATGGCGCCAAGCATCGGCTGTCGGGCCTGCTGTCGCCGCCACAACGCCGGCTGCTCGCCGAGACCATGCTCACGGACATGCTCGACGCGGTTGCCGGCTCCCGGCTTCTGGCCGGCGTGATGATCGTCACGCTCGATCCAGCATGCGACGGCTCTTGGCAAGAAGATCGGTGCGCGGATCGTGACCGAGGGCGCGCGGGACGGACATACCGGCAGCGTGAACGCCGGCCGCCGACTTCTCGCGGGCGAAGGACGTCTCGGCATGATCACGATGCCCGGCGACATTCCGGCCACTCGCGCCGGCGAGATAGACGCGGTGCTATCGGCGCATCTCGCCGCGCCCTCTTTCACGATCTCGCCGGCGCATGACGATCTCGGATCCAATGCCGTCGTCTGCTCGCCGCCGGAATCGGTGCCGCTTCGCTTCGGCGACAACAGCTACTTCCCGCACCTCGACGCCGCGCGTCTGCAGGGCATCGAGCCGACGGTGATCCGTCAGCCCGGAATCGCGATGGATATCGATCATCCGGTCGATTTGGCGCTTTTCCTGCGCCTGCCTCAATCAGTCGGCACGCGTACCCGCACGCTGCTCGAAGAACTTGGCGTGCCCGCGCTGTTGGCGGAGCGGGGTATCACCTAACCGACCGCCGCCTTCTTGCGCGCCGGCGTCTGCACGATCGGCGCCAGGTCGGCCGCGATCATGGATGCCGCTCGACGCTCTTCCGGCACCGGCCGATAGAGCGTGTCGCGCTGCATCGGTTCGCGGCCGATCGAGCGGATCAGCGCCTCCATGTCGTGCGGCGGAAACTCCTGGCCGTGCTGGGTGCCGGCGGCGCGCGAGATACTCTCGTTCATCAGCGTGCCGCCGAGATCATTGGCGCCGGACTTCAGGCAGATCGCGGCGCCCGCCGGCCCCATCTTCACCCAGGACGTCTGGATGTTCGGGATCAGCGGATGCAGGGCCAGCCGCGCGACGGAATGCATGAGCACGGCTTCGCGGAACGTCGGGCCGGAGCGCGCCATGCCGTGACGGTACATCGGCGCTTCCATGTGGACAAAGGGAAGCGGCACGAACTCGGTGAAGCCGCCGGTTTCCGCCTGCAGGTCGCGTAGCGCAAGCAGATGTTTCGCCCACGAACTCGAGGTCTCGACGTGCCCGTACATGATGGTCGATGTGGTGCGCAATCCTGCCTGGTGGGCGGCGCGCTGCACGTCGAGCCATTGGCCGGTGTTGATCTTGTCGGGACAGATGATGGCGCGTACGTCATCGTCGAGGATTTCCGCCGCCGTGCCGGGCAGGGTGCCGAGACCGGCCGCCTTCAGCCTGGTGAGGAATTCGCGGACCGATAGTCCGAGCGTCGCGGCACCTTGCGTGACTTCCAGAGCGGAGAAGGCGTGGATGTGCATCTCGGGGACGATCGCCTTGATCGCCCGGCAGATCGCTTCGTAGGTGGCGCCGGTGTAGTCGGGATGGATGCCGCCTTGCAGGCACACTTCCGTCGCCCCGCGATCCCACGCCTCGATCGCGCGACGCGTAATTTCCTCGATGGCGAGATCATAAGGAGAGCCGCGCAGATCCTCGTGCGTGCGGCCTTTCGAGAAGGCGCAGAACTTGCACCGGAAATAGCAGATGTTGGTGTAGTTGATGTTGCGGTTCACGACGTAACGCACGACGTCGCCACTGACCGCGCGTCGCAGCGCGTCGGCGGCCTGCGTGACGTGCCGGTAGTCGGCGTCGCGCGCCGCGAACAGGCGCACGATGTCGTCCGAGGCGAGCCGTTCACCCGATGTGGCACGCTCGACAATTCCTGCGATGCCGGCATCGACGCTGCGGGCGAGCACCAGCGGCGCCGGTGGCGGCCTGGTGTTGCCGGGCGCCCAGTCATCGTCGCGCGCGAAGCCTTCGGCGTCGCTCATGCGGCGCACGCGGGTGGCGATGTCGGGAGCCAGCCAGTTATCGGCGGCGCGCACATAGGCGGGGTAAATTGGCAAACGGTTCACCAGCAGCTTGCCGGCGTCCGCACTCTTGCGGGCGAGTTCGGCAATGGCAGGCCACGGCGCTTCGGGGTTCACGTGATCGGGCGTGACCGGCGAGATGCCGCCCCAATCGTTGAGCCCCGCGTCGATCAGCTTTTGATAGACTCCGGGCGACAGATTTGGCGGCGCCTGGATGTTCATGTCGGGCCCGAGAACGAGACGCGCCGTCGCGATGGTCCACAGCAGGTCGTCGAGATCGGGTTCCTCGGAATCGGCGAGCTTGGTGTCGGGCTTGGCCCGGAAGTTCTGGACGATGACTTCCTGGATATGACCATGGGCGGCGTGCAGATCCCGTATCGCCTCCAGCGCGTCGATCCGCTCGTCGCGTGTCTCGCCGATGCCGATCAGGATGCCGGTCGTGAACGGAACCTTCAGTTCGCCGGCCAGACGCAGGGTTTCCAGCCTGACTGCGGGATGTTTGTCGGGAGAACCGTAGTGAACGCCGCCCTGCCTGCAGAGCCGCTCGCTGGTGGACTCCAGCATGATGCCCTGGCTCGCCGTCACCTCGCGCAGGCCGGCGATCTCCTCGCGCGTCATCACGCCGGGATTGGCATGCGGCAGCAATCCGGTCTCGCGCAGCACGAGCGCGCACATCGCGGTGAGATAGGAGATCGTCGTTTCGTGGCCGAGCGCCTTCAATGCGTCGCGCGCGGCCTGGTATCGCAGCTCGGGCTTGTCGCCCAGCGTGAACAGCGCCTCGGTGCAACCTGCGGCCGCTCCGGCGCGCGCGATGGCGAGCACCTCGTCGGGTGAGAGGTAGACGGGCTTGCCCGCGCGCGGCACCTGCGCGAACGTGCAGTAGTGACAGACGTCGCGGCAGAGTTTGGTGAGCGGAATGAAGACTTTGCGCGAATAGGAGATCAGCCGGCCATGCGCGGAATCGCGCAAGGCCGCAGCTTCTGCCATCAGTTCTGCCAGCGGCGCTTCGAACCGCTGCCGTGTCGCCTGTCTACCGGCCGCCGTCACAATCCATCATCTCCGCCCGTAGAGGGTCGCATTTCCTGCGGGAGGCGCTTGCCGCCACCCGCTGGCGGCCGCATGGTGTCGCATCGACGCCAGCAATGCAATGCAAGGAAGGACGCAACAAATGCTGATCGGCTTCAACGCCCCGACCGCCGGCCCCCTGTCGGCCGCGGATAACCTTGCGAAAATCGTGGTTGGCGCCGAGGCGATGGGCTTCGACTATGCGACGTTCAGCGACCATATCGTGATTCCGACCGCGATCGCGGCCGAATATCCCTACAGCGCCTCCGGGGAATTCCCCAGCGGTACCCGCGGCGAGCGGCACGAACAGCTGACGGAGATCGCCTGGATCGCCGCGAAAACGACGCGGCTGCGTCTCGTGACATCAGTCATGGTGGTGCCGCACCGGCCGGCCGTGCTGACCGCCAAGATTCTCTCGACCATCGACGTCCTCTCGGGTGGCCGGCTGACGCTCGGTATCGGCGCGGGCTGGATGCGGGAGGAGTTCGAGGCCATCGACGCGCCGGATTTCGATGCGCGTGGAACTGTGACCGACGAATATGTGCGCGCCTTCGTCGAACTCTGGACCAAGGATGCGCCAAAATTCGACGGCAAGCATGTCCGGTTCTCCAATATCGGTTTCGACCCGAAGCCCGTGCAGAAGCCGCATCCGCCGATCTGGGTCGGAGGCGAGAGCGGTCCGGCGCTGCGGCGGGCTGCGCGCATCGGCGATGCCTGGTATCCGATCGGCACCAACCCGCAGAATCCGCTCGACAGCCTGACGCGCTTCAAGGCCCAGGCGGCGCGCCTGGGCAAGATGACCGCGGAAGCAGGGCGCGATCCCAAGGCGGTCGGCCTGAGCTTGCGCGTCACGGTGTTCGGCGAGACCGCGCCACCACAGGCCAGCGATGGCGAGCATCGCCTGTTTGCCGGTCCGCCGGCGCTGGTCGCCGCCGATATCCGGGCGCTGCGCGACATGGGCGTCGGCAGCCTCGATTTCGGTTTCGGCGGTTCGACAGCCGATGAAGTGCTCGCAGGCATGCAGAAATTCCGGGCCGAGGTCTTGCCGCTCGTCTAGATTCAGCTGCCGAGCTGGCGGATCAACGTCGCCCAGCGGTCGAGTTCCGGCAGGATCGTATCGGCCTTGCCGGAATCGAGGCTGACGACCAGGCGTGAGACGCCGTCGTCGCGGTCGCGCTTGAGCAGGTCGAGGTTCTCCTTGGCGCCCCAGATCGTGATCGGTACCGACGCGGGATCGCGACCCGCTTCGGCCGCCATCTCGCGGAATTTCGGCAGCAGGGCCTGCACGTCCGCGTACGGCTGCGCGTGCGGTGGGGCATCCAGCCGTCGCCGTAGCGCAAGGCGCGCCGCGCGCCGAACGGGAAGGCGCCGCCGACGATGATCGGCGGATGCGGTTTCTGGACCGGCTTCGGCCAGGTCATCATCGGGTCGAAGTTCACGAACTCGCCATGGTACTCGGCCTTTGACTTGGTCCAGATCTCCTTCATGGCCTCGACACGCTCGCGCGCCAGCTTGTGGCGGCTTGCGAAAACGGTGCCGTGGTTGGCCATCTCGTCCTCGTTCCAGCCGTTGCCGATGCCGAACAGGAAACGGCCGCCCGAGACCTGGTCGATCGAGGCGACCTGCTTGGCGGTCTGGATCGGGTCGCGCTGAGCGATCAGGCAAATGCCGGTGCCGAGCAGCAGCGTTTTGGTCACCGCCGCGGCCGCACTCAGCACCACGAACGGGTCCATCACGTCGTAATATTTCTTCGGCAGATCGCCGCCGCTGGGGAAGGGCGACTTGCGCGTCAACGGAATGTGGGAGTGTTCGGGCACCCAGAGCGAATCGAAGCCGCGCTCCTCCAGCGCCCGCGCCAGTTCGGTCGGCGACATCGAGTAGTCGGTGAAAAACATGGCCCCGCCGATGCGCATCGTTCTCTCCCCTTTTTGTGTCGCTATAGATCGCTTGTCTTTGGATGTTTCGGCCAGCGCGCTTCCGCGCGCGGCAGCACTTGCTCGATTAGCTGACGGGTCTGGGCCAGAAGTGTGTCGTCATCGCCGCCGAGTGGCCGCAAAATGAACTTCGACACGCCGGCGTCGACATATTCGGCAATGCGCGCGAGAATCGTGTCGGCGTCGCCGATCGCGAATGCGTGCGTGGCGTCACGCCCGGTGCGTTTGGCGTAGGCATCCATCGCCTTGCCGACACCGGGCGCGTCCCGGCTGCCGAAGTGGAACGCGAAGCCGGCGCCATAATGATCTTCGTCGATGGATCGGCCGGCTTCGCTGGCGGCGGCCTTGATCGCGGCCACGACGCGACCGGCCTCGGCCGGCGGGTCGCCGCCGGCCTGCCAGCCGGTGCCGATGCGCGCCGTGCGCCGGATCGCGGCGTCCGTCGAGCCGCCGATCCACATCGGCAGATCGGGCTGCACGGGCTTCGGCGCGATGGTGACGCCCTTCAGCTGGTAGAAGGCGCCGCTGAAGTCGACCGACTCCTCTCGCCACAGGCGGCGGATGATATCGAGGCACTCGTCGGTCTTGCGACCGCGCGTCTTGGTGTCGATGCCGAGCGCCTGCCATTCGGGCGCCAGCGGGCTGCCGATGCCGAAAGCGGGCAGCAGGCGACCTTCGGACAGCATGTCGATGGTGGCGCACTGCTTGGCCAGCAGCACGGGGTCGCGGAACGCCAGCGACACGACGTTCATGCCGAACCGCATGCGCCGCGTGCGCCCGGCCAGGGCCGCCATCGTGGTCATCGATTCAAGGAACGGCTGACGGCCGACGATCCGGTCGGTCTGCCAGATCGAATCCACGCCTCCGGCCTCGCACATGTCGATCCAGCGCCAGTACGCCGCCGCGCCGGAAAACGGAAACTCCGCACAGCCCAGTCCGATCCCGACACCCATGCGCCGCTCTTTCTCTAGGCCGCCGCAGCTGCGGCTTTGACGCGCGGCGCCACGTCGCGCACGAAGCGTTCGAGACTGCCGTTCATCTGTTCCGGCCGCATGCCCGGCGGCACCGCCCAGGTGACGAGGTCGGTGATGCCGTATTCGCGCACGAAGGATGTCAGCTCCTTCACACAGTGCTCGACGTTGCCGACCACCCATGTCTGCGGGATGCTGGCTTCCCGCGTGTTGCCCGAAACGCCGCCGGCGGCGCTCTCGTCCTTGTTGAAGCTGCGATAGACCTGGCCGCGATAGCGTTCGGCGGCGCGCACGGCCGGCCAGTCGCGCTCGGCGTCGTCGGTCACGAGGCAGGAGCGGATGATGCCGACGCGATAGTTGTCGGGATTGCGGCCGGATGCCTTCAGCGTCGCGCGCCACGGGTCGAGCACCATCGACCGCGCGCCCTGCGGCAGGAAGTTGCTGTCATTGCGGGCCGCGCGCTGCGCGCCGGCCTCCGACATCGCAGCAATCCACAGCGGCGGGCCGCCCGGTTGCACGTAGCGCGGCCTGATCACCACGTCGTCGAAATCGTAGCGCTTGCCATGAAAACTGAACTTCTCGCCGGTGAAGCAATGGCGCAATA
>CAWIZF010000009.1:0-7461 GCA_963840465.1 uncultured Alphaproteobacteria bacterium
GCGGCCGGACGCTTTCAGCGTCGCGCGCCACGGATCGAGCACCATCGACCGCGCGCCCTGCGGCAGGAAGTTGCTGTCATTGCGTGCCGCGCGCTGCGCGCCGGCCTCCGACATCGCAGCGATCCACAGCGGCGGGCCACCCGGTTGCACGTAGCGCGGCCTGATCACCACGTCGTCGAAATCGTAGCGCTTGCCATGAAAACTGAACTTCTCGCCGGTGAAGCAATGGCGCAGCACCTCGATGCCTTCGTCCGTCAGCGACACGCGGCGCGCGACCGGCAGACCGAAGCCGCGGAACTCGTGCGGCGCGTAGCCCATGCCGACGCCGACCTCGATGCGGCCATTGCTGATATTGTCGAGTACCGCCAGATCCTCGGCCAGCCGCACCGGATGGTTGAACGGCAGCAGGCAGACGTCGCTCGATAGCCGCACATGTTTGGTGCGCGCGGCGATTGCGCCCGCCATCGGCACCCACGAAGGCAGGTAGCCGTCATCGAGGAAGTGATGCTCGGTGAACCACACGAGATCCAGTCCGAGCCCGTCGAGCATGACCACCTGGTCCATGATCGCGGCGTACAGGCTCGGCATGTCCATGCCCGATTCCGGCGTGTTGCGGAAATCGTAGACGGTGCCGACGCGAAGGGGTGGACGCATGACGCTTGTTCTCCGCCGGTCAGGATCTAGTTCAGCCGAGCGGCCTGGGCCATCACCTCGATGGCCTCGGGCTGGCGTGATCGCACGCTGAGCGAGTCCGCGCCGCTGTCTTCCCAGGCGCGGTAGCGTTCGCGGATGCGCGCCGGTGGGCCCACCAGCGATTTCAGATCGACCCACTCGTCGGGCACGCTGGCGATGGCTTCGTCCTTATGGCCCGCGAGGTAGAGTTCCTGAATGCGGCTGGCGGCGTCGCCGAAGCCGCGACGGACCATGATGTCGTTGTGAAAGTTTTTGGTCCGGTGACCCATGCCGCCGACATAGAGCGCCACCTCCGGCTTGAGGCGCGTCAGCGCTCCTTTGACGTCGTTGTCGACCTCGACATGGACGGAGGCCTGGATGGTGAAATCCTTCAGGCTCTTGCCGTTGCCGGCGCGCCGGAAGCCTTCCTCCAGCCACGGGCCATACTCCTCCATGGCGCCCGGCACGAAACCCATTGGCAGCCAGCCGTCGGCGATCTCGGCCGTCAGCTTGACCATCGTCTCGCCGCCGGTGGCGAGATAGATCGGGATGTCGGGGTTCATGTGCAGGATCGACTTCAGCGGCTTGGCGAGGCCAGCGGAGCCTTCGCCCTTGTAGGGCAGGCTGATCTCGCGGCCTTCGTGCGTCACGGGTTCTTCGCGCTTGAAGATCTTGCGCATGATCGCGACGTAGTCCTTGACCCGATAATAGGGCTTGCCCCACGGCTGGCCGTACCAGCCCTCGACGATCTGCGGTCCCGAGACACCCAGGCCTGCGATGAAACGGCCGCCACCGGACATCGCATCAATGCTGGCGGCCGACATGGCGGCGTTGGCCGGCGTTCGCGCGGCCAGCTGCATGATGCCGGTGCCGAGCTTGATGCGGTTGGTCTTGGCGGCGAGGAACGCGAGCGGCGTGATCGCGTCGGAGCCATAGGCTTCGGCCGACCAGACCGAGTCGTAACCCAGCTCTTCCGCCCGCTGCACGAGTGCGACCGGCACCTCCAGATGTGCGCCCGAATAGCCGATTGACAGGCCAAGCTTCATCGTCAGGTCCTCCCTGGCCGGAGGATACGAAGCGCCGGGTCGCTTGAACAGTGTCGGTGGGTGCATGGACGCTGCGATGAACTGTGGCTCCCGGATGCCCTTGCCCTGTGCCATGATGGCGTTTGGAAGGCGCCGATCGAGCGCGCCGCTCGATCCGGGAAGGAACCGCCGCCGTGAAATTCGCGCTGCACTTCGGTAACTTCGCGTTCCCCGACCCGGAAGGCGCCCGGCGTCTGGTGCGCCTGGCGGAAGCGGCCGGCTTCGACTCGGTGTTTGCCGTCGAACACGTCGTGGTTCCCGACAATTACGAGAGCGTCTATCCCTATGCGCCGGGCGGCCGATTGCCGGGCGGTCCGTCGGTGAACTTTCCCGATCCGCTGATCTGGCTGACATGGGTCGCCGCCGCCACCACGCGGCTGCGCTTCATGACGGCGGTGATGATCCTGCCGCAACGCAACCCGCTGGTGCTGGCCAAGGAGGTCGCCACGCTCGACTATCTCAGCGGCGGGCGGATCGAACTCGGCATCGGGGTAGGTTGGCTAAAGGAGGAGTTCGACGCGCTCGGCATTCCCTTTGAGCGTCGCGGCAAGCGAGCCGATGAGTATGTCGCGGCCATGCGCGCATTGTGGGCCAGCGACGGTGCCAGCTTCGCGGGCGAGTTTGTGAATTTCGACAAGGTCAACTGCAATCCGAAGCCGGTCGCAAAATCGGTGCCGATCGTCGTCGGTGGCCACTCGGAAGCGGCCGCCCGCCGCGCCGGCCGGCTTGGCGACGGCTTCTTCCCCTCGATCGGCGCCCAGGTCGACACCATGCCGTTGCTCGACGTCGTGCGCCGTTCGGCCGAGCAGGCCGGCCGCGATCCGGCGATGGTGGAATTGATCCTCGGCTGTCCCGGTGCGCTGCCGAATTCGGGCTCCGACCCGCGCGCGGCCGTCGAGGAGCGTATCGCGCGGGGCGCGGGCCGCCTTGCGCTGCCAGTGACGGCGTTCATGCCCGATCTCGAAACGACGCTGGCCCGCTTCGGCGAGGAGATCATCAAGCCTTACGCGAACGCGTGAGAGTGGACGTGATCGCGACACTGAATCAGAGCGCACGTGGGCAGGCGCTGGGAGATGGACAAAGAGAAAGCCATGCAGCATTCTCATTCAGGCGCGAGAACAAGAAAACAGAAAAACTGATCGGGAGCCCAGGGACATGCCTCTGCCGAGAGAAGATGTCGAAGCCACCACGCCGAAGTTCTTGCGCGACAAGTACGCCATCGTCGGTGTGGGCGAGACCCCCTACATGCGAGGCTCGGACAAGTCGACGCGGGCGCTCGCGTCAATCGCGGTGCGCAACGCGATGGTCGACGCGGGACTCAAACCTTCTGAGATCGACGGCATGTTGTCGTATCAATTCAACGACTCGGTGTTCTCGCCATTCGTCGCAGGCGACCTCGGTATCCGTCTCAATTTCTACATGGACGTGTTCGGTGGCGGATCGTCGACCGAGGCGCTGATCGGTATCGCGATCGGTGTCATCGAGGCCGGCATGTGCAAGACGGTGGTGATCTTCCGTTCAATGAACGGGTTCTCGCAGGTGCGGATCGGCGGCACCGGTGTGCGCTCCGCAATACCCGTCTCGGGCGACATGATGCACAGCCGCGCCTATGGCTGGCAGAGCGCAGGACAAATGTTCGCGCCGACCTTCATGCGCCACATGCACGATTTCGGTACCACCGCCGAGCAGGTCGCCCATGTCCGCGTCGCCCACAGCCATCACGCTTCGAACAATCCCAAGGCCTACTACAAGAAGCGCGTCACTGCGGAAGATGTCGTCAACAGCCGCATGATCTGCAAACCGCTGCATCTGCTCGACTGCTGCGTGGAGACAGACAACGCCAATGCCATCATCGTGACCACGGCTGAACGGGCAAAAGACCTGAAGCACCCGCTGGTGCGGATCCGCGGTGTGGTGGGCCGCTGCTCGAAGCCGCGGGTCGACATGCACTACCAGGCCGGGCCGATTTCAACCGTTGCCGGTCACTACGCCAAGGACATCCTCTGGCCGAATTCCGGCGTAAGCCCGGAGGATGTCGATCTCACGGGCTCCTATGACGCCTTCACCTTCACCACCATGCTGCAACTGGAGGATTACGGCTTCTGCAAGAAGGGCGAGGGCGGCCACTACGTCTCCGACGGCACCATCATGCTCGGCGGGAAAAGGCCGAACAACACGTCGGGTGGCCATCTCTGCGAAGGCTATACCCACGGCATCGCCATGGTGATCGAGAACGTGCGTCAGCTCCGCCACGATGCGGATGATAGTTGCCCGATCGGGCCCGACGGCAGGCGGCAGCATACCTACGATTATCGCGAGGGTGGTTGTCGCCAGGTGAAAAATGCCGAGGTGTCGGCCAATTTCGGTTGGGCGATGCCCGGCACGGGATCGGCCATGGTGATGCGGAGGGGATAGGGCAAATGATTTCAGCGCAATATCTCGGCATGCCGCTTGAGATCAATGATCTCGACCATGAGAACCTCAACTACTTCGCCTACTGTGCGAAGCATGATTTCCGCCTCCAGCGCTGCGCCTCGTGCAAGCTGCTTCGCTACCCGCCGACAACGGCGTGCCCCTGGTGTTCGGAGCTGGTTTCGGAATGGGTGTCGGTCGAGGGGCGCGGCACCGTGCATTCCTACACCGAAGTCCATCATGCCATTCAACCTGCTTTCAAGCAGTACACGCCATATCTCGTGTTGCTGGTCGAACTGGACACTCAGAGCGGCATGCCGACCAAGGAAGAGGGGCTCCGCGTGATCGGCAATCTGGTGCGGCCGGACGGGGTACTCGCGCCGAAGGCCGAAGTCGAGCGGGTAGGCATCGGCACCCGGGTGCGCATGGTTTTCACCGATGTCGCGCCGGGGCTGGCGCTGCCGCAATGGACGATTGACGAGACCGCGGCCGGCGGCACGCCGTGGAGATACCGCGGGTAGGGGAGCCCGGTCCACGCGCGGCGGGTATCGTCGCCGCGGCCGACGAGATCGAGCGCACGCGGCGCATCCCCGAGGCGTTGCTAGAGCGACTGCATGCCTCGCGGCTGTTTCGCATGCTGCTGCCGCGCGCGGCGGGTGGCGACGAGACGGACCCTGCGCTTTACGTGGCGGCGATCGAGGTCGCCGACCGGGCCCGCGTGCGGCTCGCCTGCACCAACGCGATCCAGGCGGCGGCCGAGGTGGCAGACTTCGCCTACAAGGGAGCGGGCGTCGACGCGATCTTCCCGGGCAGATCCTGCTCGGCGTCCCGCCCGAGGAGTTTCTTTGAGCGAGCCGTGATCAATGATCCCGGGAATCGCGTTCCGGGCCTTGCAGCGTGACGCCGCCGTCGACCACCAGCACCTGGCCGGTGATGTAGCGGGCATAATCGCTGAGCAGAAATTTCACGGCGTGGCCGACGTCCCAACCCGTACCTTCCGTCTTCAGCACCGAGGCGTTGGCGCGTTGGGCGCGGGCAGCCTCGCTCATGCCGTTGCCGCGGGCGTAGACCATCGGCGTGTACATCGGTCCCGGGCAGATGCAGTTGACCCGGATGTTGTCGCGGCCGTGATCGACTGCCATCGCCTGGGTTAGTCCGATCACTGCGGCCTTTGAGGTCGTGTAGGTGGTCAGGCCGCGCGGCCGCAGTGCCGAGATCGACGAGATGTTGACAATCGCGCCGCCTTTGGCGGTCTTGATCATGGCGGGAATGGCGTGTTTGGAAAGCAGGAACATGGTTTCGACGTTGACCTGCATCACGCGCCGATATTCCTCCACCTTCTCATCGACGACGCTGCCGCGGCTGCCGATGCCGACATTGTTGTCGAGGAAGTCGAGCCGGTCCCAGCGGTCGACGGCGGCCTCGACCAGCCGTTTGCATTCGGCCTCAACGGTGACGTCGCAGGCCATAGCCAGTGCAATGCCACCCTCGGCCTCGATCATTTCGACCGTGCGCCCGGCAAGCCCAGGATCGAGATCGGCCACCACCACCTTGGCACCGGCGCGCGCCAGCAAGATCGCCGCAGCCCGGCCATTGCCGATACCGTCGCCCGCAGCGCCTCCACCGCTGACGATTGCGACCTTGCCAGCCAAACCGGCGCCCTCGCGATCTTTCATGCGCGCTTCTGCCAATTGCCTCTCCACCGTCTCGGTCGACAAAAATGCCCTAAACCGAAACGTCAGCCCAATTCATCAAAGCACGGCGTGTTGATGTTAGGCTAGTCATGGGTGGCGAGCTTTTCATTTGGAAACGGCTGCCAAGCTATTGATGTTATTAGAGGTCGTTTTCGACATTTTTTCCAAATGCACCTTGAAATCATTAGATAATCAAACGGATTTTGATTCCGCCATTCGGAGGTTCGATCCCTCCCACCCCAGTCAGCGCGCCGACCGCCCCTGAAAACATTGCAAAATCGGCCTGGCTGGGGAGCTGATGCACAGCTCTGCGACACACCCCTGCTGCACAGGAAGTCGCGTTCTAATGGCTGTCCACATCTTTCGCCGCGAGACGACCTACTATTGGCGTCGCCGGACGCCCCGCGCGCTTGCCAACTTCTTGGGACGCCCGCATGTTTTTATGAGCCTGCGGACGACGAGCCCGGTGATGGCACGTCGGCTGGCAACCCAACTCGACGCCATTCTGGAAGATGCCGCGATGCTTACGATCGTGACGAAGGCAGGTGCATACACCAGCCATGGCCATTTGAGGTAATCCTTGCCGATCGAGATCAGCAGGCCCCAGTCGGAGGCGGGCGGCGGGTCGCCGTAACTCAGGAAGGCAAGGCTGGCGATCACCAGGATCGACAGGCCGAACTGTAGCACCGCGAGCGGGAGCACCGAGCGCGACGCATTTGGCAGCACGTGACGTAACAGGATGTGCCACCGCGAGCCGCCCAGCAGGAATGAAGCCTCGACGAACGTCGCCTGCCGCGTCTTGATGACTTCCGAGCGCATTACCCGGGCAAAGACGGCCACCGCCGAGATGCCGGTCGCGATGGCCGCGTTGGTGGTATCGAAACCGATTGCGGTGACAACGATGACGGCGAGCAGGAAGTTCGGGATCGCCAGCAGCACGTCGACCAGACGAGCGAGCACGATGTCCACCCAGCCGCCGAGAAACCCTGCGAGGAGGCCAATGAGCCCGCCGGCAACGGTCGCGATGACGACGGCGATGAGTGCGCTCGTCACCGAGGAGGCGGTGCCGTAGACGACGCGCGTGTAGAGGTCGCGCCCCAAATGATCGGTGCCGAACCAGTGCGAGGTGCTGGGGCCGAGCAGCTTCTCGGCCGGAATGCCGTTGACCGGGCTCTGACTCGTAAACAGGCCAGGTGCGAGCGACCAGGCAATCACCAGCGCGACAACGATGAACGAGAGCGCCACGGTCGGCGGTAACTTGAAGGTCAGACGGCCGGTCGAGCCAGCGTGTGAGGTATCAGAAACAAAGGTCAAGACGTCACAGCCTGGGAAACGCCAACAGGACTATCGTCAGCGGTGGTGGGGCGACGTTTGATTCCGCCGATGAGCTTCACGCGCGGATCGAGCAGCGGGTAGATGAGGTCGACGATCAGATTGACGAGTACGAACACCACCGCCGCCAGCGAGACGACCGCCTGCAGCACTGGCAGGTCCTGCGTGCTCACCGAACGCTGCACCAGGCTGCCGACGCCCGTGTGTCCGAAGACGGTCTCGGTGATCAGCGTACCACCGAGCAATTCGCCGATGGCCAGTGCGAT
>CAWIZF010000010.1:0-23568 GCA_963840465.1 uncultured Alphaproteobacteria bacterium
GGGCCACTCGATCACCCGCGACCAGCAATTCCACATCGCCCGCGCCGGAATCTCCCGCACCTTCCAGCACGTCAAACTGCGCCCCCGCATGACGCTGCTCGACAACGTGCTGCTCGGCACCTATTCGCGCACCAAAACCGGCCTGCTCGCCGGCGCCCTGCGCCTGAACCAGGCGGAAGAAGCCAGCGCCCGCTACGAGGCGCTGCGACAGCTCGAACGGGTCGGGCTCGGCGACAAGCCGTTCGAGCTCGCCGGCAATTTGCCGCTTGGCAATCAGCGCGTCCTCGAGATCGCTCGCGCGCTCGCCGCCGATCCGACGCTGCTCGTCCTCGACGAGCCGGCGGCCGGCCTGCGCCGCCAGGAGAAGCTCAAGCTGGCCGAACTGCTGCGCTCGCTGCGCGCGGATCATCTGACGATCCTGCTGGTCGAACACGACATGGAGTTCGTCATGTCGCTGGTCGACCGCATCGTCGTGCTCGATTTCGGCTCAAAGCTCTGCGAGGGCGAACCGGCGGCGATCCGCAGCGATGCGCGCGTCCAGGAAGCCTATCTCGGAGGCGTCGCGTGACCCAGATGTTCTCAATCGAGAATGTGTCAGTCGCCTACGGCAAGGTGGAGGCGGTGCGAAACGTCTCGCTGTCCGTCGAGCAGGGGCAGATCGTGACCGTGATCGGTCCGAACGGCGCCGGCAAGACGACGCTTCTGATGGCCGCCATTGGTCTGCTGAAGTCCACCGGGCGGATGATGTTTCAAGGCGCCGATCTGGCGCGGATCGATGTCGAGGGCCGCGTCGAACGTGGCCTTTGCCTCGTGCCTGAGAAGCGCGAGCTTTTCGCCGACATGTCGGTCGCCGACAATCTGCTGCTCGGCACCTACAGCCTGCGCGACCGGTCGACGACGCGCAAAAGCCTCGACGACGTGTTCGACCGTTTTCCGCGGCTGAAGGAACGCAGCAAGCAGGCCGCCGGCACCCTGTCGGGCGGCGAGCGGCAGATGCTGGCGCTCGGCCGCGCGCTGATGGCGAAGCCGAAACTTCTCGTCCTCGATGAACCCAGTCTCGGCCTCGCCCCGCTCATCGTCCGCGAGATCTTCCGCACCATCGCCTCGCTGCGCAGCCTCGGCGTCTCGGTGCTGCTCGTCGAGCAGAACGCCCGCGCCGCGCTGGAGACCGCGGATTACGGCTACGTGCTGGAAACCGGCGAGATCATCCAGTCCGGTCCGGCGGACAGCCTGATCCACGACCCGAAACTGATCGCGGCCTATCTCGGCGGCCACTGAAGTGGCGCGTCTTACTGCTCGTCATGCCCGGGCTTGTCCCGGGCATCCACGTCTTTCGTCGCTCAATCGAAGACGTGGATGGCCGGGTCAAGCCCGGCCATGACGGAGAATGCAGCATCCGGCCGGCCCCAGCCGCATCAAGCGACGGGTTCACGCGCAAGACCCATGGCGCGCAGCGCCGCGGCAAAGGCCGCAAGACGCTTCTCGCGATAAGCGGCCTGGTCGACGCCTTCGTAGTTCATGAATCCCTGCCCGGTCTTCATGCCGATGCGCCCTTCGCGCATGTTCGTCGCGATGATTTCGGGTGCGGCGTAACGGCTGTCGCCGAGCGCCTCGACCAGATAGCGGCTGGCGTGATGCAGGATATCGCCGCCGCCCCAGTCGATGAACTCGAGCAGGCCGAGCACCGCAAAGCGGAATCCGAAGCCATAGATCACGGCCTTGTCGATATCTTCGGCCGAAGCAACGCCCTCCTCCACCATGCGGGCGGCCTCGTTCATCGCCAGCGACTGAATTCTGGGAACGATGAAGCCCGGCCGCGCCGCGCAGACGACTGGCACCTTGCCGATGCCTTCGAGCAGCGTCTTCATCCGCGCTGTCGTCTCCGGCGCAGTGAGCTTCCCAGGCGACAATTCGATCAGCGGTACGAGATAGGCGGGATTGAGCCAGTGCGCATTGAGAAAGCGGCCGGGATGCTCGACCGATCCGGCGAGATCGTCGACCAGTATCGTAGATGTGGTCGACGCTATGATTGGATCGGCGCCCGCCAGCCGCGAGGCCTCGACGAAGGCTTCCTGCTTTAACGCGAGAATCTCCGGCAGACCCTCGAAGATGATATCGCAGCGCGGCAAGGCCGCTGCCGCCGCTTCCTGCGACACCACCGTGATGCGCTCGGCAATCGTGGGCACAAGTTCTGCCGGGAGAAGATCAATGCGCGAGAGAATTTCGAGCGTCGAGCGGATTTCAGCCTTGGTCTCGGCCGCCAGCGCGTCGAATGCGGATGACTTCCCGCTTCTTGAAGTCGATAACCACCACCTGATGGCCGGCAAAGGCGAACACCACCGCGATCCCGCGGCCCATTCGTCCGGCGCCGAGGCATCCAATCACCGGCTTCATCGGAAGCCCTCGACCAGAAGGGTTTGCAAGGCGGCCCGGTCGAGATCGCCGAGGCCGAGCGAAGAGAGTGTCCTGCCCGTCACCGCGAAATCCTGTCCCGTGATGGCGGAGCCGATCGCCAGGAACGCCTTGACGAGCGGCGTTTGCACGCCCGCGAGGCCTGCCACTGAAGCAAGGAACGACAGGCCGAGCCGCAGATCCTCCAGCATGTAACGGTGCTCGACGAGAACGAGGCGTTCGGACCAATCGCCGGAATCCGTGAGCTGATCGTGCGCGTCGCGCGCATACATCCAGGGCTCGCCGTCCTTCGAATAATGGTTGGCCAACGGGAAATGCGGCCCTCCGTAACCAAGCGCCTCACGGATCGCGATACGCTCGGCATCGAGCGCGTCCGTCACGCGGCGTATCGCCGGCTGCGTTCCTTCCTTGTGGATGTCCCACTTCTCGAAATGTTCGATCGGACCCGCGTTCATGGTGATCAGCGGCGGATGGATGATCGGACCGGCGTTCATCAGCGCGCCCGACAGCGCATCGCCGCAGGGTTCGATGGCATTTGGAAACGCGCGCTCGATCACGCCCAAGTGCATGCGGGGCGAGGCGTAACGGAAACACGCCGGTCGGCAGCCGCGCGCCCCTGCCCGAGATACGAACGGCATAAGGCCCCTGCTTGCGCGCCAGCCACGGCAAGGTCCCGGTCTCCGCGGTCGCAATTTCCGCGCGGTTGCCCGCATCGCGCGCGGCGCGCGCGAAGATGTAGGAGCCGAATGTGCCGGGCGGGAGGAATACGACCTGACCGTCGCGCAAATGCGGCGCCGCCAGTTCGGCGATCGCGGGCTGCGCGAAGGCGGGCGCCGGACACAGGATGAGATCGGCGGCGTCGATGGCCTCCGCGATCGACGACGTGATCATGGCCAGCCGGGCATCTCGGCGGCCCGATCGATCGATCACCGTTATGGTGCCGCCCTGCGCGCGATGCGCCTCGACATCTCCGGGGTTTCGACGCCACAGCCGGACTTCGTGACCGGCCAAGGCGAAATCGCCGGCGGCCGCGAACGAGCCGTTGCCCCCACCCAACACTGCAATCTTCAAGCTATCCTCCGCTTCAGATCCGCTACGCAGATTATGCCTTGACGTTCTTTTCCTGCCACGCCGCCCAACTCGGGCGGTCGATCTGGAACAGGTCGGTGGAGCGCGCATACCAGCCGCTGCCGTGCATGCGGGCGATCAGGCGCAGCGCCTGCGTATCGATGTGACAGCGCTCCTTGTCGAGGATCACCGCATCGTCGACATGGGCGCGAACGATACGGCCGATGACGGCGGTCTGTCGTGGCCCCGTCACCAGCGACGTCAGGACTCGGCATTCGAACGACACCGGCGATTCCGCAATGCGCGGCGGGCGCACCGCCTGCGAGGCTGCCGGCGTCAGGCCGGCCAGCGTCAGTTCGTCGATGTCGGGCGGCGCGTCAATACAGGTGATGTTCATGGCCTCGGCGTTGCTCTCGGCTACCAGGTTCACGACGAATTCGCCGGTGTCGAGAATATTGGCGGCCGTGTCCTTGAAGCGCTCCGAGCCCGCCAGAAGTCCGATCGCGACGGTAGGCGGCTCATGCCCCATCACGTTGAAGAAGCTGAACGGCGCGGCATTGATCACGCCGCTCGCGGAGATCGTGGTGATCCAGGCGATCGGCCGCGGCGTCACCGTGGCCGTCAGGATCTTGTAGCGGTTCTGCGCTTCCAGCGTCTCCATGTCGAAGATCATGCCGGCCCCTCAGATCGCCACGACAGGGTGGCGCAGCCGGCCGATGCCGGTGACTTCCGCTTCGACCACGTCGCCCGGCCACAGCCATTCCTGCGGAGAGCGTCCGGCGCCGACGCCCTCGGGCGTGCCGGTCGCAATGATATCTCCCGGCTCCAGCGTCATCGCCGCCGAAATGTCCGCGATCAGGAGCGGCACCTTGAACAGCATATGGCGCGTGTTGGAGCGCTGCTTCTCGACGCCGTTCACCGTCAGCCAGAGATCGAGTGCATGCGGGTCGGTGATTTCATCTGCCGTGACGATGCACGGCCCGAACGGCGCGTAGGTGTCCTGCCCCTTGGAATAGATCCACTGGCCGGCACGGCGATTGTCACGAGCACTGATATCGATCATCACGCTATAGCCGAACACGAAGCCGAGCGCCTCGGCTTCCGACACCCGCCGCGCGGTCCGTCCCATCACCACCGCAAGCTCGACTTCCCAGTCGAGCTGCTGTGTGATCGCCTTGTTGTGATGAATGGCCTCGTCCGGCCCGATCACGCTGGTCGGCGGTTTTGAGAAGATGATGGGCTGTTGGGGCAGGTCCTTTGCCGTGTCGAGAGCGCGCGAGGATTCCGCGACGTGCTCGACATAATTGAGGCCGATTCCAAAAATGTTTTTGCGTGGCCGCGGTATTGGCGCCAGTAGCCTGACATTAGCCAGCGGCAGTGCGGCGCCTACCGGCCAGTTATCCTTGCCTTCGTTCAAAATCTTCTTGAGGGCCGCCAATGCGGGCGGCCCCAGATCGATGAACTCGAGCATCGATGAAGGAAGGGAGACCCCGGCATGCTGACCGGCCTCCTCGACGTCCACCACGAGATCGTCGACAATCGCGCCGAGACGGGCAGCAGCCTCAATGGCGCTGCGATAGGTAACAAGACGCACCGAATATCTCCTAGGCTACGAGCGGCTGGCGGCCGCCATTGTCGCCAAACGCTTCCTCGCGGTAGAGGCCGAGCGCGTGCATGACCGGCAGGTCGTTGAACGTGAACAGGCAGGCGTCCTCGCTGGCCGACGCATTCACATGCTCGTGCCAGGCCCAGGACGGCACGCAGAAGATGTCGCGCTCCTTCCAGTCGAAGCGCTTGCCGTCGATGATCGAGTGACCGCTTCCCTTGGCGACCTGATAGATGAAGCTGCCGGTGTGACGGTGCGCCCGCGTGCTCTCGCCCGGGCGCAGCATCTGCATCGATGCGCCGATCGTCTGCATCACCGGCCCGCCGGTCACCGGATTCACATAGTTCATGAGAACGCCGTCATACGGCGAGCCGTCGGTGGCCTTGCCGTAGCGCTGCAGCGCCTCGTAGGTCGGCCCCCACTCATATTTCAACAGCGGCGAATATCCCTTGGACCATTCGGCGCCCGCCGGACGCAGGCCGGGATTGCCCCAGGTGTGCGTCATGTCGTCGACGGGATAGCCGACACTCTGCTGCAAATTGGGGTGAACCACATAGAAATTGGCTTCGAGCGTGTTGACCAGGGGAATGTCGAGGCCGTCCTGCCAGATGCACGGCGTGCCGTCGCTGGAGACGCCGTGTTCGTGCCAGGTGCCGTTCGGCGTCAGCACAAAGTCGTTGGCGCCGAGCGTCATCTTGTGGCCGTCGACGATGGTGTAGGCGCCCTCGCCTTCCATGATGAAGCGCAGGGCGGATGCCGAGTGGGCGTGGGCGGACGCGACCTCGCCCGGATGCATCACCTGCAGGCCGGAATAGAGCCAGCCGACCGCGGCGGCGTGATCACGCCGGCCGGGATTGTTCAGATAGATGACGCGCCGTCCCGCCTTCTCGGGCGACACCAGTTCGACCGAGCGCAGCACATGCGCGCGAAGGTCCTCGTAGCGCCAAAGCACCGGAACGGAGGATGATTTGGGCGCCCAGGGCTCGATCTTGTTCGCGACCGTCCAGAGCGCGCCGGCCTCCAGTCTTTCGAGTTCGTCGTAATAGGCGAGCAGTTCAGGCGTATCCTCGACATTGGCCCGTCCGGCCACGTCTTCACGATGGTTTTCACGAGCTTTCGTTGCCATGCCGCCCTCCTGTACTGGCGCCGTGTCCGGCGTCGCGCTGTCAGTCCATCTAGTCGGGAATCATCGCGATCGCCTGGATTTCGACCTTGGCGCGATCCTCGATCAGCCCCGATACCTGCAGCGCCGTCATGGCCGGAAAGTTCCGGCCCATGACGTCGCGATAGGCCACGCCGATTTCCTTCAGGCGCGCCGAATATTCCTTTCGATCAAGCAGGAACCACGTCATCGACACGATATGCTCGGGCCCGGCGCCGCCGGCGCGCAGGACGGCTGCGACGTTTTTCAGGGTCTGGCCGGTTTGCTCCACCAGATCGTCGGATTCGAACCTGCATTGTTCGTTCCAGCCGATCTGGCCTGCGACGAAGACCATCTTGCCGCGGGCAGCGACGCCGTTCGCGTAACCGCTCGGCTTGGCCCAACCGGGCGGCTGCAAGAACTCGAACATTTCATACTCCCGTAGCAGGACGCGACCCAAACGCCCGCGCGGCTAGGCCACCTTCAGGACGTCGCGTCCGATAATGAGTTTTCTGAACTTCGGTCGCGCCTTCAGAAATGCGCAACGCGCGTCTTCGCTGTGGCGGGAATCCAACAACGGCCACGCGAGATGTTCGCGAGACGGCCCGCGCAACTGCGAAACCGGGGTCATGTCAGTCTCCCGCAAAGGCCGCTTCAGCGTACGCCGCCAGCCGCAGCGCACCCCAATAATGTTTCATGGCTAAAATATCCTGTCAAGCGAGCCGATCTGGCGCCAGCGCCGGCCGGCTGTGCATGAAGCCCACGAATTAGGCTGCAAAATTGCAGGTCGGCGCACGCGAGGTGGTTTTGCCGCACGCAACATTGGAAGTCCGATTGACATCATTTTTGTTTGATGGCTAAAATTATATTCGGTCATCCGGAATTCCGGGCGAGGCCTCAGGAGGCGAGCATGGCAGAACGCTCTTTCGCGCGCGAGGTGGAGGACCTGAAGCTCGGCGCCGGCCAGGAATTTCGCGGCGAAGGCATTCTCGCTATCACAAAGGCCTTGCTCGAATGCGGCGTCAGCTATGTCGCCGGCTACCAGGGCGCGCCGATCTCGCATCTGATGGACGTGCTGTCCGACGCGCAGGATATCCTTTCCGACCTTGGCGTGCATTTCGAATCGAGCGCCAGCGAGGCGACGGCGGCGGCGACGCTGGCGGCCTCCGTGATGTATCCGATCCGCGGTGCGGTCACCTTCAAGGCCCCGGTCGGCATCAACGTTGCTTCCGACGCGCTCGCCAACCTGTCCTCGGGCGGCGTCACCGGCGGCGCGCTCATCATCATCGGCGAGGATTACGGCGAAGGCTCCTCCATCATGCAGGAGCGTTCGCATGCGTTTGCGATGAAGTCGCAGCTCTGGCTGGTCGATCCGCGGCCCAACGTGGCGTCGATCGTGAAGGCGGTGCACGATTCCTTCGAGCTGTCCGAGGCGTCGAATACGCCGGTGATGCTCGAGGTGCGGATACGCGCCTGCCATGTCCACGGCCGCTTCGCCACCCGCGACAATGTCCGCCCCAGCTTTCCGCTTGCCCGCGCGCTCGATGCGCCGTCGCGCGACACCAACCGCATCGTGCTGCCGCCGGCTTCGTTCCTGCACGAGAAGGAGAAGGTCGAGCAGCGCTGGCCGGCCGCCGTCGAATTCATCCACGCCCGCGGCATGAACGAGACGTTCGACGGCGACATCGACGATATCGGCATCATCATGCAGGGCGGCATGTACAACGGCGTCATCACGGCGCTGCGCGAGGCCGGCCTTGCCGACATCTGGGGCGAAACACGCGTGCCGCTCTACGTGATGAACGTGACCTATCCGATCGTCGACCGCGAGGTGATCGAGTTCTGCCGGACCAAGAAGGCGGTGCTGATGGTCGAGGAAGGCCAGCCCGAATTTATCGAGCAGTCGCTGCACAAGATCCTGCGCAACGCGGACATTCCGGCCAAGCTGCACGGCAAGGACCTGTTCCCGATGGCCGGCGAGTACACCTCCCAGGTCATGGGCGCGGCCATCGGCGCCTTCATCCGCCGCTGGCGATCGGATGTGCTGCCGGCCTCCGCACGTGCACCGAACATCGACCGCGTCGAGGTCGACGACAAGATCCGCGCGCTGGCCGACGTGGTGCCGCCGCGGCCGCCGGGTTTTTGCACCGGCTGCCCGGAGCGGCCGATCTTTTCCGCGATGAAGCTGGTGGAGAAGGAACTCGGCCCACATCACATCGCCGCCGATATCGGCTGCCATTTGTTCTCGATCCTGCCGCCGTTCAATATCGGCGCCACCACCATGGGCTACGGGCTCGGCCCGGCGTCGGCCTCCGCCTTCAACGTTCCCGCGAGCAAGCGCTCGATCTCGATCATGGGCGACGGCGGCTTCTGGCATAACGGGCTGACCAGCGGCGTCGGCAACGCCGTCTTTAACCAGCACGACGGTGTGATCGTCGTGGTCGACAATTTTTATTCCGCCGCGACCGGCGGCCAGGACATCCCCTCGTCGCGCGCCGACAACCGTTCGCGCTCGACCAAGCATCCGATCGTCGAGGCGGTGAAGGGCGTCGGCGCCAAATGGGTGCGCCAGATCGACCGCACCTACGACGTCTCGCACATGCGCGACACCCTGCGCGAGGCGCTGACGACGAAGGAAAAGGGTCCGAAGATCATCGTCGCCTCGTCGGAGTGCATGCTGAACAAGCAGCGGCGCGTGAAGCCGCTGATGGCGGCCGCCGCCAAGCGCGGCGAACGTATCGTGCGCGAACGTTTTGGCGTCGATGAAGACACCTGTTCCGGCGACCACGCCTGCATTCGCCTGTCCGGCTGCCCGTCGCTGTCGGTGAAGCCGACCAGCGATCCCCTGAAGGACAATCCGGTCGCCGCCGTCGATAACACGTGCGTCGGCTGCGGCCATTGCGGCGAGGTCGCCGACGCGGCCGTGCTGTGTCCCTCCTTCTACCGCGCCGACATCGTTTCCAACCCCACCGCGTTCGAAGCTCGCCTCGACCGCATCTGGCGGCGCATGATCGGCGCCTTGCAGCGCTGGCGGGCGGGACGGCGGATCATGTTCCAGCAGGAGACGGTATGAACGTCTCGGTCGCCCCCTCATCCGTCGGCCTCAGTCAGGCCCGCCCCATCACCGTCGCGGTGCTCGCGATGGGCGGCCAGGGCGGCGGCGTGCTGGTCGACTGGATCGTGGCGCTGGCCGAACGGCGCGGCTGGTTCGCGCAATCGACCTCGGTGCCCGGCGTCGCCCAGCGCACCGGCGCCACGATCTACTACATCGAGATGATCGCACCCGACGCCGGCAAGCCGGAGCGTCACCCCGTGCTGTCGCTGATGCCGGCGCCGGGCAAGGTCGACATCGTGATCGGCGCCGAATTGATGGAAGCCGGCCGCGCTATCCTGCGCGGGTTGGTCTCGCCCGACCGTACGCTGTTGATCGGCTCCTCGCATCGCTCCCTGGCCGTGATCGAGAAGACCGCGCCCGGCGACGGCACCGCGGACGCGTCGCAGGTCTACGAGGCAGCGAACGTTGCCGCCAACCGCTTCATCGCCTTCGACATGGCCGAGATCGCGGATGCCACCGGCAGCGTGGTGTCCTCGGTGCTGTTCGGCGCGCTTGCGGGCTCCGGCGCCCTGCCCTTCACGACAGAGGATTTTGAGGCCACGATACGAGCGGCGGGTGTCGGCGTCGATGCCAGTCTGCGCGCCTTCACCGCCGGCCGCGAGCAGGCCGCCGCCACGCTCGCGCAGGATCCCAAGATCAAGCCGGCAGCGAAGCCGCCGCTCGCAAAACGCTTTCCGCGCCTCGAGCCGATTGGTCATGCCGATTACGACGTGCTTGTCGCGCGGGCGCGGCAATTGCCGGAAGCCGCTGCACGGAATCGTCGCAGCCGGCTTGCAGCGTGTCGTCGATTATCAGGACGTAGCCTATGGCAGCGAGTATCTCGATCGGCTGGAATTGATGCCGCGCGACGCGACCGGCCTGATGCAGGCCTTTGCCAAATATCTCGCGATCGCGATGGCCTATGACGACGTGATCCGCGTGGCTGATCTCAAGACGCGCGCGGGACGCTTCGACCGGGTGCGCCGCGAGGCTCGGGCCGGCGATGACCAGATCCTCGGGATCACCGAATTCTTCCATCCGCGGATCGAGGAAATGGCAGGGCTGTTGCCGCCGCTTCTCGGCGAAAAGGTCGAGCGCAGCGAGCGGATCGCCCGGCTGATCGATCGTGGACGCAAGTTGCGCACGACCGCACCGTCGGCGTTCCTGATGCTGTACTGCGTGGCCGGCCTGCGGCGCTTCCGCCGCCGTACGCTGCGGCATGCCCGCGAGATGCGCCATCTCGACCAATGGGAGCAGCGCGTACGAAAATTCGCTGCAAGCGACATCGCACTCGCCACCGCCGTGTGCGAGGCGCGCCGTCTCGTCGGCGGCTATTCGGACACGCATTCCCGCGGCGAATCGAAATTCGACAAGGTCATGCAGGCGGCCGAGCGCCTGGCCGGCCGGCCCGACGCGGCCGAATGGGTGCAGCGTCTGACCAAAGTCGCGCTGAAGGACGCCGACGGCGCCGAGCTCGACGGCGCGTTGCGTACCATCGAGACACTGTTCGAGGACGCCTGAGGATGGATCAATTCGAGGTCGTGGTGTCGAAGGCCGAGGCGCTCACGCCGCGCATTCGTGAATTCGTGCTGGCGCGCGCCAACGGCGCCCCGATGCCGGGCTGGGCCGCAGGCGCTCATATCGACGTCCATCTGCCCGATGTCGGCCGCCGCTCCTATTCGCTGATCGAGACGGCGTCACCTCGCGCGGCCGCCGAACATCCGACCGCCTACCGCATCGCCGTGCTGCAGGAGAGCAAGGGCCGCGGCGGCTCCAGTTTCATGCACGGTCTCAAGACCGGCGATCGCCTGACGATCTCGCCGCCGGCGAACAATTTTCCGCTTGGTGCCGTCAGCGGCGAAGTCGCGCTGGTCGCGGGCGGCATCGGCGTCACGCCACTGCTCGCAATGGCCTGCGAGTTGAGCACGGCGAAGCGGCCGTTCTCGTTCCATTACGCCGGACGCAGCCGCAGCGAACTCGCCTTTCTCGGCGACATCGAGCGGCTGGCCAGCGCCAGCGCGACCATCCACGCCGACGACGAAGCCGGCCGCTTTTTCGATCTCGAGGGCCTGATGACCCGGCTCGCGCCCGACGTGCCGCTTTACCTCTGCGGACCGCTGCCGATGATCGAAGCGGCCATCGCGCTGGCCAAGCAGATGAACTGGCCGCAGGGGCGGCTGCATTTCGAAATCTTCACCGCGCCCGAAGAGAAGTTCGGCGATACCAGTTTCGAGGTCGAACTCAAGGGCAGCGGACGTGTCTACGAGATTCCTGCCGGCAAGACCATTCTCGACGTGTTGCTCGAAGCCGGCGAAGACCCGATGCATGACTGCAAGCGCGGCGATTGCGGCATCTGCCAGACCACCGTCATCGAGGGCATTCCCGATCATCGCGACTACATCTTGAGCGAAAGCGAGAAGGCGTCGAACAAGGTGATGCAGATCTGTATTTCGCGCGCGAAAACCAAGCGACTTGTGCTCGACCTGTGAAGGAGGAACGCATGACCCGATATGCCGGCAACGCCGCGGCGCTTCGCGCGCTGGTCCGCGACCAGGAGGTTCACCGCGACGTCTATGTCAGCGAGGAGGTGTTCCAGCTCGAAATGGAGCACATGTTCCCGAACAGCTGGGTCTATGTCGGCCACGACAGCCAGGTCCCGAATCCCGGCGATTATTTCGGCACCACGATCGGCACGCAGCCGGTCCTGCTCGTACGCCATACCGACGGCAAGGTGCACGTGTTGCACAACCGCTGCCCGCACAAGGGCACGCGCATCACCTCCGAGACCTGCGGCAACACCGGAAAGTTCTTCCGCTGCCCCTATCACGCCTGGAGCTTCAAGACCGACGGCTCGCTGCTCGCGATCCCCTTGAAGAAAGGCTACGAGAACACCGGCTTCGAGCAGAGCCATGCCGCGTCCGGCATGGCGCCGGTGCGGCACGTTCAGCAACTATCGCGGCTTCGTGTTCGCCAAGATCAACGATGGCGGCCTCGACTTCGAGGAGTTCTTCGGCGAAAGCCTGTCGAGCCTCGACAACATGATCGACCGTTCGCCGGTCGGCCAGCTCAAGGTCGCCGGCGGCGTGCTGCGCTACATGCACAACTGCAATTGGAAGATGCTGGTCGAGAACCAGACCGACACCTGCCATCCGATGGTGGCGCACGAATCCTCGGCCGGGACTGCGGTCGAAGTCTGGAAGAAGGCGCCTCCCGGCACCAGGAAGCCGATGGCGGTCGAGATCATCGCGCCCTTCATGAGCCCCTACGAATTCTTCGAGAACATGGGGATCCGGATCTGGGACAACGGCCACGGCCACACCGGCGTGCACCACTCGATCCATTCGGATTATTCGGCGGTGCCCGGCTATTTCGACAAGATGAAAGCCGCCTATGGCGAGGAACGCGCCAAGGCGATCCTGGACGAAAACAGACACAACACCGTCTATTTCCCCAACATCATGATCAAGGGCCCGATCCAGCTGTTGCGTCACTTCAAGCCGATCGCGGCCAACAAGACGCTGGTCGAGTCCTGGACGTTCCAGCTCGTCGATGCACCCGACATGCTGCTCGAACGCACGCTGATGTACAACCGGCTGATCAATGCGCCGACCTCCATCGTCGGCCATGACGACCTCGAAATGTATGAACGCGCGCAGGAAGGCCTGCACTCGAACGGCAATGAGTGGGTGAACCTGCAGCGCCTCTACAGCCCCGACGAGGCCGAACAGACCAATGTCGCGGTCAACGGGACCAGCGAGTGGCCGATGCGCCACCAGTTCCGGGCCTGGACCAAGTTCATGACGATGGGGATGTGACATGAGCATGCTCGCCGACGCCCCCCTCACGAATGCGGCTCCCACCGACCAGGAATTGATCGACTTCGTCGTCCGCGAGGCGCGGCTGATCGACCAGCAACGTTTCGACGAATGGCTCGACATGTACGCAGACGACGCCTTCTACTGGATGCCGCTGGAATGGAATCAAACCGACCCGCGGCTGACCTGCTCGCTGATGTACGAGGACAAGCTGTTGCTCTCGATCCGGGTCGAACGGCTCAAGGGCGCGCGAACTTTCAGCCAGAAGCCGAAGAGCCGCTGTCATCACGTGCTGCAGACGCCGCAGGTCGATTCGCGCGACGCCGCCGCCAACAGCTACGTCACCTGGACGCCGATACATTATGTGGAGACGCGCCTGGACGAGCAGGCGCTCTATGCGGCCTGGGTCACGCATCATCTGAGCGTCGAAAGCGGCAAGCTAAGGATCAAGCTGAAGCGCGTCGACCTGATCAATTGCGATGCTGCCTTCGGCAACATCCAGCTCTTCATGTAACGGAGAATGAGCGTGGTCCAGCACACGGCGATCGTGAGCGGCGGCAATACCGGCATCGGCGCGGCGATCGCCCGGGGCCTGCTGGCCGAGGGTTACGACGTGATCTCGCTGTCGCGGCGCAAGCCCGACTGGAGCCACCCAAAGCTCACCTCGCGCGAAGTCGACCTGCTCGATGCGACGGCGACGCGGCAGGCGGCGACGGAAATCGCTGCGAGGGTTGCAATCACCCATGTCGTGCACAATGCCGGCGCGATCCGCGCCAAGCCGCTGGAAGAGGTCGTTGACGAAGACGTCGGCGCCTTGGCCCAGCTTCATTTCGGCGCCGCGATTGCGCTGGCGCAGGCGGCGCTGCCGGGCATGAAGCAGGCCCGCTTCGGCCGCATCGTGTTGCTGTCCTCCCGCGCCGCGCTGGGCGCTGCCACGCGCACGGTGTATTCGGCCACCAAGGCCGGCATCATCGGCATGGCGCGAACCTGGGCGCTGGAGCTCGCCCCCTTCGGCATCACCGTCAATGTCGTGGCCCCCGGCCCGATCGGAGATACCGAGATGTTCGAGAGCGTGATGTCGCCGGAATCCGAACGCGCAAGGAAGCTGGCGCAGTCGATTCCGCTCGGTCGCCTCGGCAAATCCGCCGACGTCGCGCGCGCGGTCAGTTTCTTCAGTTCACCGGATGCCGACTTCATCACCGGACAGACGCTTTATGTCTGCGGCGGAGCCAGCATCGGATCAATTTCCATCTAGCCGGTGAGATCACAGCCATGGACGCCACAGTCAAGCGAAAGGCCCGATCCCCCAAGGGCGCACGCGGTCCAGCATTGCGGCCGGTCGAGCCGGCGCATGAGTCCGACGGCGCGCATCTGGAGCTGCGCATCTGGCTGCGGCTGCTCTCCTGCGCCACCCGGATCGAGAAGGCGCTGAACGCGCGGCTGCGCAAGGAGTTCAACACCACGCTGGCCCGTTTCGACCTGCTGGCGCAGCTTGCGCGCAAGCCTGATGGCGCGACCATGTCCGAAGTCTCCGAACTCCTGATGGTCTCGAACGGAGCCATCACCGCGCTGGTGCAGAAGCTGGAAGCCGATGGCTTTATCCATCGCGAGGTCGACTCCGAAGATCGCCGCACCTTCCGTTTGAGCCTGTCGCAGGAAGGCGCCAAGGAATTCGGCCGGATGGCGCGCCGGCACGAGGAATGGGTGATCGCCCTGATCGGCGAACTGTCACCCGTCGCGCAGTCGGATCTGCTGCAACATCTAACGCTACTCAAGCGCCGTCTCGACAAGCACGCCTGACGCGGACGCCGGGCGGCGCGCTCCAGCCGCGACGTCGCCAGTCTCAGTGGCCTAGTATGGCCTTCACCTCGAGATATTCTTCAAATCCGAAAACCCCGAACTCGCGCCCGTTGCCGGACTGCTTGTAGCCGCCGAAGGGCAGGCTGCGGTCGAAAGGCGCACCGTTGAGATAGACGCGCCCGGCGCGAATACGGTTGGCGACAGCGCGAGCGCGGGCGGGGTCGCCGGACTGCACAAAGCCGGCCAATCCAAACGGCGTGTCGTTGGCGATCTCGATCGCCTCGTCCTCGGTGTCATAGCTCATGATCGACAGCACGGGGCCGAAGATTTCCTCGCGCGCAATCTTCATTTGCGGCGTCACATCGCCAAAGACGGTCGGGCGAACATAGTATCCACGGTTGAGTTCGGACGGTCGCCCCGTTCCGCCTGCCACCAGCGTCGCCCCCTCGTCGACGCCGGACTGGATGAGATCCTGCACTTTTTCAAACTGCACCTGGCTCACCAGCGGTCCCATGGTGGACGCCGGGTCGAGCGGATCGCCGAGGCGAATGCTGCCGACGGCCTCACGCGCCGCCGCGAATGCCGCGTCCCGTTGCGCGCGAGGGATCAGCATGCGCGTGGGCGACTGGCAGTTTTGGCCGCCGTTGGTGTAGCAGGCGTGAACGCCTTCGATCACGGCGGTTTTCAGGTCGGCATCGGCAAGGATGATGTTGGCGGATTTGCCGCCCAGTTCCTGCGCGACGCGCTTGACCGTGTCAGCCGCAAGCTTGGCCACCCTTATGCCGGCCGTGGTCGATCCGGTGAACGACACCATGTCGATCTCGGGATGGGCGGCGATCGCCTCGCCCACCGTGGGCCCGTCGCCATTGACCAGATTGAAGACGCCCGCCGGGAGGCCCGCGTCGTCGATGATCTCTGCCAGCAACATCGCGCTGAGCGGAGCGATCTCGCTGGGCTTGAGAACCACAGTGCAGCCAGTGGCGAGCGCCGGCGCTGTCTTGGAGGCGACTTGGTTCAGCGGCCAGTTCCACGGCGTGATCAGTCCGCAGACACCGATCGGTTCGCGGCGGACGATCCCGTTGCCCATCCGCTCCTCGAACGTGTAGTTGGCAAGCACGCGCGCGGCTTCCTCGAAATGAAACAGCGCAACGGTTGCCTGACGCTGGGTCGCAAACGTGATCGGCGCGCCCATCTCCAGCGTCATCATCCGCGCCAGTTCTGGCAGGCGCGCCCTAAAACCCTCGATGATCTTTTGAAGCCAGGCCAACCGCTGCTCCACGCTGGTTACAGAATAGGTCGCGAAAGCGCGCCGCGCTGCGTTGGCGGCCCGATTCACATCGGACCGCGAGCCCAGGCTGATCTGCGCGAATGTCTCTTCCGTTGCAGGATTGACTATTCCCAGCGTCGATGGCGCGACAGGATCCACCCAGGCGCCATCGATATAGAATTTCAGTTTTCGCATTGTTTCCTGTCCACGACGTCATGTCGCGCTATCGTTTGCGGTATGTTTTAGAGGTGCCTGCCCTCATCCACCGGCACCACAATTCCCGTCGAACTGGTCAGGCTGACAATGCAGGCGACCGCCGCTCTTGCGACATCGTCGGGCGTGGTAACGTGGGCCAGCGGCAATTTTTCCGCGATTTTCTGCAGATGTTCACGGGTCCGGCCGGCGACAAAATCCGTATCCACGCCGGCGGGCGAAACCGAGAACACGCGGATTTTCGGCGCAAGCACTTTCGCAAGCGCGATCGTGAGCGCGTCGACGCCCGCCTTTGCCGCCAGATAGGCCAGGCTGCTGCCCAGGCCCGTCCGCGCCGCAATGGATGAAATATTCACGATGGACGCTCCGCTGCCGCGCTCCAGCAAGGGACGGAAGGCGCGAACCATGGCGAATGGTCCGCGCAGATTGAGCGAGACGGTCCGGTCGAAGATATCGTCCGTCAATCCCTGGAGATCATTGGCGGGCACAGGGGTGGTGGCGCCGCCGCAATTGACCAGCGCGTCGAGCCGCCCGTACTGCTGGTCCACGGTCGCCGCAGCCTCAGAGACCGAAGCCGGGTCGTCGATCGCGATCCGGATGGCGAGATGCCCGCGGCCCTCCAGGCATCCGATCACCTCTTCGGCCTGCGCGCGGCGGCTGTTGTAGCCGACCACGACGGCAGAACCCATGGCGGCAAGTCGCGCCGCGGTAGCCTTGCCGATACCGCTGTTGCCGCCGGTGACGAGTGCAACCTTTGGGATCGAGAGCATGGGAATTTCAATACCAGTCATCTATGGCGGCCTCACATCGTGATCTTTGCGGCCTCGATCACGGGACGCCATTTGGCGCGTTCGCCGTCGATGAATGCCTTGAGGTCTTCCGGAGAGCCGCCGACCCCCTGCAGCGAGTTTTGTTCGAGCATGGTCTTGCCCTTGTCGCTTTTCAGGAAGGCATTCACGGCGTTGTTCACCTTGCTCACGATGTCAGGCGGCGTGCCGGTAGGAGCTACGATCGCGTACCACGCGGTCGCCTCGAATCCCTTGAAGCCCGCTTCCTGCACCGTCGGCACATCGGGCAGTTGCGCGACACGCTGGTTCGTCGTCACAGCGAGCGCGCGGATCTTGCGGTCGGACACCAGTTGAAGATAGGTCGGCATGAAATCCATCGCGACGTTGACTTGTCCCCCCAGTAGATCCGTGATCAGCGGCGCCGAGCCGCGATAAGGCACATTTGTCATCTCCACGCCGGCGAACTGCTGGATCAGCGCCGAGGTAATGTGCCCCAGCGTTCCGTTGCCGGGATGGCCGACATTGACCTTGCCCGGGTTCTGTTTGGCATAGGCAATCAGCTCAGGGAGCGTTTTCGCCGGGAAGTCTGTTGTCGCTGCGATGATCATTGGCGACTTGGCAACCAGCACGACCGGCATGAAATCGCGCTCGGAATTGTAAGCCAGGCCCTTGTACATGAACTTGTTCAGCGCGATCGGCGCCGGCGTCCCGAACAGCCACGTGTGGCCGTCGGCGGCCGCCTTGGCGACCGCCGTCCCGCCGAGATTGCCGCCCGCTCCCGCACGGTTTTCGACGATGAACTGCTTGCCGAAATCTTCGCTCAGCGCGTGCGCCACGGCGCGCGCAAGGGTATCGACGGCCGCGCCGGCCGGGAACGGCACGACGAAGGTGACCGGGCGGTTCGGCCAGTCCTGCGCGACCGCGTGGTGACATGGCGCAATGGCAAGTGCGAGGCCCAGAAGGCCGAAAGACAGCAGGCGCATGTTTCCTCCGAGTTGTGTGCGGGCCTTGCGTTGGCAGCCAGCGCTTATTCTGCAGCAAACTTGTCCAGGCCCTTGCGGCCCAGCCATTTGGCTAATTCGTCGGCAACGGCTTCGTTATTGAGATCGGCAAAGGCGATGTGCGTGTTGCCGCGCAAGCCCGCATCGGGAAGCAGCAACACCTCGCAATCGCCGCCATGACGATTGACGATACCGCAGAAGGTCTTCGCCACTTCGACGGAGGTTTTCCAGATCGGACGCGTGTCGGTGTAGTCGCCGAACACCATCTGGATCGGAAACTTCGTCAGCTTCATGAACTCGGCCAGCGGCACGGAATTCGGACCGTACGGCGCATCCGGCTTGGGCTCGGGCCCCTCACCATCAGGGAAAACGAAGCCCGGGGTTTCATAGGCCACGATGCCCTTCATGTTGTCGCTCTTTGCCTTCAGCGCCGACAACAGCGCGCGCCAGCCGCCCGCGGAATTGGTGACGGCAATGACGGGGCCGATCTTGTCGATCGCCTGCCCGCCGGCCTCCGCCTGCAGCAATGCATTATCGAGCGTATCGAATTCGTCGTAACGCGCGCGGGTCGCTTGATTCCACGCCTCCTTGTCAGCCGTCGGGAATTGCAGTCCCGGATGCCAGTTCGGGTAAGTGATGCCGAAGCGCCAGGCGGCAAAGTTGCGCTGATCGAAATAATCCGGCGTGTAGGTGATCGGCTCGCAGCTCCAGTTGGCGCGACCGACGCGCGGACCGTCCCAGAGGTAAACCGGATATCCCCTGCGCAGGAAAATGCTCTTGTAGCCTTCGCCGCCGTCCCAGCGGTTTTCCCACACCTTCGTGCTGGAACTGTGCCACATGATCAGGCCGACGCTGCGCCTTTTCGCCGGGATGAAGTATTCGACGTAGCCATGGTCGCAGGAGAGCGTCTGGCTGGGATCGCCCGGCTTGGCGACGATCTTGCCGCCCACTTCATACGCGCCCGTCGATTCCAGGATGATCGGCGGCTTCTGCGGTTTGCGAGCGTCTTCCGCGAATGCCGCATGGCTCAGTCCCGCAAGCAACAATGCCGCGGCAAACGACAGACTTTGCCGGCCCTTCAAATGGCTGTTTCCGCGATTCATCATCGGCCTCCTCCCCAAATTGCGCGCGCCGCTTGCTGCGGTCTTTGCGCTTGTCTTAGCTCAGGCGGCGTCCTGCGCCGCCGACTGGCTCACCGGAAGATTCAGGAACCGTGCGGCGTTGTCGCTGATCAGCTTCCTGATCGCAGGCCGCGGCGTCTGCAGGTCGAGCAGTATCTGCGTGATGCTGCGGAAGCCATCGACCGGACGCTGCGAGCCCTGCAGCCCGAGATCGGACGACAGGATCGTATTGTCGACGCCGGCCACCTCGATCAGGTGCGCGAGATCATCCGGGCTGTACTTCAGGGATTTTCCCTCGATGAACATGCAGATCGAATGCTCCATCTTGACGCCGCGCGCGACCAGCTGGCGGATATCGTTGTCGTTGCAGCCGACGATGTAGGTCGGATGATTGACCATCATCTTCTTGACGCCGCGCCGCGCCGCCTCGTCGAACAGGATGTGCAGCTCGCTGGCCGGCAGGTGACCGCCGGCCAGGATGATGTCCGCCTCGGCAATGAGGTCGATGACCTTCTTGGTGTCATCGGTGAGCTTGCCGTTGGCGTCGAGCGCCGAAAGCGGAATCGGATCGAGCATTTTCTGCGCGGTCTTTGGAAAAGTCGAGTTTCCCTTGGCCATCGCTGCGATATGGTTCGCGGCCGACAGCGTCGGCATCCAGACGATCTTGGCGCCGAGCTTGATGGCGTGGTCGACGGCGTGCGGGTTGATGCCGCCCGACGCGTTGTTCAGCACGATGCCCGAGAACAGTTTTACATTGGTTTCGGGGAACAGCTTCTCCAGCAGGATCGCGTGCGGCATGCCGGCATAGAAGTGGTCCTTGTAGAGCACGGCGCGGAATTTCGCGGCCGCTGCGTCGAGCAGTTCCTCGTGATGATCGAGAATGCGCGGCATGGCCGCCGGGCCGCTATGGCAGTGCAGATCGATCGCGCCGACCAGAAGCTCGGCGACTTCCGCCGCCCGTGACAGCGGCGGCAGCGGCACGGTGGTCGGATAGGACACTTGTTTGTCGGCCATGGTCAGAACCCTTTCGATTGCGTGTCAGGCGGCGGACTTATCCGCCGCGGTTTGCGCGGGCATCGGATAATCGTCTTCGTTCAGCACCCAGCCCGGCTTGGCCGAAAAATCCATGCGCGGCGGGCAGAAGATGTCGACGAGAACATTGAGCTTGGGATCCATGGCCTGCGAGGTGTGAATCGAGGGCGGCGGAATCACGGCGATGGAAGGCGATCCGCAGCTCTCGTGATCGTCGTTGCGCCACTGCGCCATGTCGGTCGTCCACGGCCAGCGCAGGTGATGAATGAAGGTGCCGGCCAGCGCCAGCGAGCATTGTTCGAAATCGTCATGGTGGTGCGGCGACATCTTGCTCGGATCGCGCGGACCGGTTTTCGGCTCGAGGAAATTCACCATGAAGGTCGAGCAGCGGAAGATGCGTCCGAACCGGCCCGGCGTCGCCGCGACGTCGAGGCTGTAGGTGCGGATCTTCGCACCGCCGCTCGCCTCCGGCCACGGCTCGAACGGCGGCAGATTGGGATGCGGCGTCGCGTAGGACGCAGCATTCGAGCACAGCTTTGCGAGATCTTCCGATCGCGTCGTCATCATGCGCACCACCTTGGCGGCGCCGAGCAGCGTGACGGAACTCGCGCCCGCCGGCACGAAGCTGATGGAGTGACCGGTGACGACCTTGCGCTCGTTGCCCCACACGATCTCGGCGCCCGCGCCGGGATCGGGAAGCAGCACGACATATTCGTCGGGTTGGCTGGTCCGGCTCAGCACCGCGCCCTTGTCGGCGTCGCTATAGGCGATGATGAAGTTCTGGCCGCGGGCGTACCAGGTGCGCGCGCCGTTCTGGTTCTCGGCCGGCGGCGTTTCGTAGAACTTCGCATATTCGGCGCCTGCGAAATGGGTGGCGGCGGGTTTTGCGCCGACCGGAGTAGCGGCGAGCGCGGCGCGGGGATCAGTGCTGTGATACATGTGAGCCATCCGTGGTCTGCACGAGAGTTTTGAAATCGGTGAGAGTTTGCGCCGCAGCCCGGCGCATCTGGCCCTGATCCGACGAGATGATGAAGGCGCTGGCGCCGAGGCCGGCGAAATCCTTGGCTTCCGCCGCGCTCGCCACCATCACGCAGACCGGCTTGGCGGCTTTCTTCGCCGCCGCAATGATCCTGACAACCGCATCCTTCACGGATGCATCCGCCGAGGATTTGGCGCCGAGGGCGACGGTGAGATCGCCACGGCCGATGAAGAACCCATGGATTCCGTCGACGGCGGCGATGGCGTCGATCTGGTCCAGGGCTTCGGGATCCTCGATCATCGCGATCGCGCAGACCGACGCATCCTGCTCATCGACCAGGCTCCACATCGGCGTGCCGCCATAGGCGCCGGCGCGAGCCGACCCGGAATAGCCGCGCCGTCCGCCGCGATAGCGCGCGGCGGCCGCAACCGCGCGCGCCTTCTCGACGGTCGCGACATGGGGCACCAGCACACCGGCTGCGCCGCAATCGAGGCAGGACAGGATTTTGGCCGGATCGTCCGACGACACCCGCACGATGCCGGCGAGATTGCTGGCGCGCGCGGCCAGCAGCATGACGTCGGTCATCGCGCGATCGATCGGCGCGTGCTCCTCGTCGATCACGACGAAATCATAGCCGAGCGCGCCGAATATCTCGGTCGCGTGCGTGGTCGGTGTCTTGATGAACGAGCCGACGACAGTTTGCCGCGCCGAGAAGCGGCGGCGGAATGACGAAAAATGCGGCCTGACGACGTCTCCGGACACGGCTGTTCCTCCCCGCCATCTGCCCGGGACCGTCCATAGAAGACCGGCTCCGGCGTGGCTTGGCGAAAACCATTGCAGGCCGGGCGACGGTGGGCCATAGCTATTCCGGCATGTTCCACCAGGTGGAATTGAGGATATGCCGCTCAAATCCGACACCGTCGAAGCCGCCTCCCGCACGCTCCTGCTGCTGGAGGAGCTCAATCGCCACCGCGTCACCTCGATCGATCGCCTGCACAAGGCCACGGGCTTGCCGAAATCGACGGTGGTTCGGCTGATGAAATCGCTCTGCGCGATGGGCTATGCCGCCAACGACCGGCGGCAGGGCGGCTACGCGGTCGCCTCACGGGTCAAATCGCTGAGCAACGGCTTTCACGGCGATCCGCTGGTGGTGGAGGCCGCGCGCCCATGGGCGCTCGCCTTCACGCGACAATATCACTGGCCGATCGCCATCGCCGTCCTCGACGGGAGTTCTGTCGTCATCCGCTTCAGCACCATTCCCGACAGTCCGGTCTCGCCATTTCACGCCACCCTCAACACGCACCTCAGCCTGCTCGGGCGGGCGCTGGGGCGCGCCTATCTGGCGTTCTGCCCCACAAGCGAGCGGTCGATGCTGCTCGACATGCTGACACGATCGCAGGAGGGCGAGGACAAACTCGCCACCGAGCGCAAGCGCGCGCTGGCTTTGCTGGCGACGATCCGCAAGCAAGGTTTTGCCGAACGCGATCCAATGGTCGAGCCGCGCTCGTCCGGCACGATCGCAGTTCCCATCATCGTCAACCAGCGCGTGCTTGCTACCGTCGGCATGACCTATTTCACGTCGGCGCTCGACCGCGCGGACGTCGTCCAGCGCTACGTGCCCCTTGTGAACACGCTGGCCGACAATATCGCCGCAAGCGTTTCCTCACTGCAGCAATAGAGGCGACGTTTAGCCGTATGCCTTATTGACGCTCCGGAACAATTCCGAAACCCTGCCTCCTTCAGGGGACTGATTTCAGCACTCCGATCCGGAATTGGCATCGCTATTGCTTGCAGCAATGGGCTTGCGAGGGGATGGACACAGAATGATCCGCGTGGTTCTTGATCGAATTTACCTGTTCTCCGGCTATCTCGCCGGACTTTTCCTCATCGCGATTTTCGTGCTGATGATGTTGCTGTCCGGCGGCCGGCCGCTCGGCATCAACATTCCGGCGGGCGATGATTTTATCTCCTGGTGCATGGCGGCGACGGCCTTTCTCGGGCTCGCGCATACGTTCAAGCATGGCGAGATGATCCGCGTCGGCCTCCTGATCGACCGCCTCAACGACAAGGTCCGCCATTACGTCGAGATCGCAGCCCTCCTCGTCGGCGTCGGCTTCATCGGCTTTTTTGCGTGGCACGCTTCGGTCATGACCTGGCAGTCATGGAAATTTTCCGACATTTCGCAAGGGGTCATCGCGGTGCCGCTGTGGATTCCGCAGCTCGGCTATAGT
>CAWIZF010000011.1:0-6577 GCA_963840465.1 uncultured Alphaproteobacteria bacterium
TAACGAAGCGCGCAGGCGAATCTGGTCGCGTTTCGACAAGTTTTTGATAGCCACGGTGTTCGAGGCCGGCGTGCCGTGTTCGATATCTTCGATCTGCTGCGCGAGGATCAAATCGAGGAAGACGCTGTGCGCCTCGACCAATGCATCGAGATCGGCTTCGCCGCCGATGCCCAGACCCTTAAGGCCGGCTAAACGTTCGCTGGTGGAGCGCTGGACCACATGATGGCAAATCGCCAGTGCTCGCGCGGCAGTGACGATACCGAACAATCCCGTCTTCTTCAGATTGATGCGGCCACGCTCGGTACGAAATCCCCGCATGAAAGTGAGACCGGTCTCGATCTTGCCCGCGGATTCGACCAGCAACTTGGCGAAGGCGGCCTGTCCCTTGGCAGCATTGAGGGCATTCTCGCGCAAGCGATTGGCAAGATCGACATCGCCGTGCACGCCCCGCAAGTCAAAGAAGATGTCGACCGACAGCAGATCCCGCGCGTTCGATCGCTGAATCCAGTCGTCGACCCGGGCCTGCCAGGTCGACAGCGATCCTCGCCACTGGGCGTTCTTCGCCATGACGCCGCCCGGGCAATACGGCACGCCGACCTCGTGCAGGATGTCGGCGAGATGCCCGCCGAACGCCTCGAACCATCGGTCCTCGCTGCCGCCGGGCTCGCCCTGCGCGAAGAACAGCGCATTGTCCTGATCCATGGCGAGCAAGCTCTCGCCGCGTCCCGCCGAGCCGAGCACGGCGACGGCATAGGGACACGGCGGATCACCTTTGCCATCGTCCCGCATGCGTCTTTCCGCCAACACAGCGGCCTGGCGGGTCAGCGCGCCAACCTCGCGCGAGATCACCGCCGCAATGTCGCGGGCGGCCAGTCCTTCGGCCAACAAGGCCCCCGCGACGTGCGGCAATTTCGCCCAGGCAACGGCAAGCGCGTGCGCATCCTCGGCCTGATCGATCTCATCGTCGAGCGAAATCGCCTCGCCCGCCCGCAGCCGCAGCAGATCGCGCGCGGATAAAGCGCCGACGACAACTCCCGCCTCGTCGACCGCGCCGAGATGGCGTATCTTGACCCGGCTCATGCGGCCGATGGCGTGATAGACGAAGGCGTCGGCCGGAACCGTGATCAGCGGCTTGCTCATGAATTGGTCGATCGGCATGTCCAGCGCAGCCGCGCCGTGCGTCGCGACCGCGCGGAGCAGGTCGCGTTCGGTGACGATGCCGGCATTTTGCGCCTGAACCTCCTGTTCGCTGTGCGGCACAGTGCGCACAAAAAACGACGAAATGCGTTCTTTCATCATGCGGGCGAGCGTATCGCGCACCGGGTTGTCGGCCGCGACGAAGCGCGGCGGCGAGCGCATGATGTCGCGAATGCGGTGACGATAAGGATAGCTGTCGATGCGCCGCAACGTGCGTTCGGTATCGGCGCGGCTCGGCGCTCCGACCGCTTCGACCCAGCCGGCGCGATGCTGCTGGTCGAGCACATCTGTCAGGGCGCGACAGGCTCGCTCGGCCTCCGCCAGCGTCCGGATTCGTCCTTTGCGCAGCTTCGGCAGCAGCGCGAGGAAAATCCGTGCGCACGCTAGCGCGTCGCCGAGCGCGGAATGGCGATCGGTGATCTCGACACCGAGCCAGGCGGCCAGGCTGTCGAGCGAGTAGCCGGCGAGATCCGGCTCGGCCACTTCGGCAAGAAGCCGCGTGTCGAGCGTGTGCGGGCGCGTCCAGCCGATGCCGGCCCGTTCGCATTCACGCTTGAGCACGGCGAGATCGAAGCCGAGGGCGTGCCCGATCACCACGGCGCCGCCGATGAAGGCGGAAAGCTCGGGCCAGATGTCGGCGAAGGCCGGGGCATCCGCGACCGCCGCGTCGTCGATGCCATGGACCCCGCTGGCCAGTTTCGGGATCGGTTCGCCGGGGCGAACCAGCCGTCGAAATGCGGCCTTCGGCTGCAGGCGACCGGCGACCAGCCGCACCGCCGCAATCTCCACGATCCAGGCCTTGCGCGGGTCGAGACCGGTGGTCTCGGTATCGATCACGACCGCGTCAAGGGCGATCAGAGGTATGACGCTGCGCCTTCCCGCCATCTATTTTTCCGTCGCGAATGGCGTTTATTCGACGCCAGCTTGTTCGGAATTCGCCCTTGCGCCCAACAACACCGCCACGGCGCCGGCGTCCATGCGCTTGGTCAATTCATCATGGATGTTGCACAGCGTCACCTTGAGATAATTGTGCGTGGTTGGAAAATCCCGCCCCCGCAGCTTCTCGTGAATCGGCATCAGGTCGAAATAGAGTTTGGCAAACGGCTCCGGGATATCGATGGCGCGCTTGGGCGGATGCAGGCCGATGAGCTGCAGGCGGCGCTCCAGATCGGTGCGCAACTCGCGCCAGAGCCGCTCTCCGAGCGAGTCGGGAACGGGATAGCGATCGAATACCGAGAGAACGATTGCCACCAGCGCATCGAATTCACGGCGCCGGTCGGCGCCGGAATGCGAGCGCAGCACGCCGTCGGCGACTTCCGCCACCATAGCGAGCCCGAGCGGATAGGCGCGCCAGCGCGACTGCTCGACAGCTTCATGAAACTCGGGCTCGGCGAACAGCACCTTGGAATAGTGCCCGGCGCGGGCGCGGGAATATTCGTAGATCGCCTTCTGCACCAGGAAGGCCGAATTCTCGTCGATGAAATCCGCGAGCGCACCGGTATCGCGGATCGGATCGCCGGCGGCGGAAGATATCGAACAGCGCCATTATGCTTCCTGCCTCACTGTGCCTGTTTCGGAGCGCCTTCGCAGTTGCGAAAGAACTATATCAAAAAAGCCAATTAGATCAGAGTGATATTACACACATCATAGACTAAAGTCGTATAATGCCCTCCAAGTCTCGATGATACGTTTATATCGGCATTTATATTTTTGCTTTGGACCCGTCGACAAGAAACGGACTGAAGCAGCGGCATCGGGGGGATGCCGCAATGGCCGATCGTCGGCTCCCCTCACACGTCCACATCCGCTCCGCACAAGCGGAACGGTGCTTTGAGGGAGGCTTTGCGACCATGGCTCCAGCGCCCAGTCAAGCCAACACCGATGAACACTGGAAGAGAACAACCAGGCTGATGCTCATTCATCTCGGCGTGTGGTTCTTCTTCGGTTACGTCATCCACATGTTCGTCAACCCGCTCAACACGATCATCATTCCAATCCTGGGCTTCCCGCTCGGCTTCTACATGGCCGCGCAGGGCTCGCTGATCGTGTTCGTGGTCATGCTGTTCATGTTCGCGAAGCAGCAGGACAAGATCGACCGCGAGTTCGGCATGGCCGAAGACGACTGAGGGGGACACAATCATGACAACTCAAACCACCGGCTCGACCGATTTCATCAAACAACTCGGCCGGATGTACGGCACCTATACGGGCGGCTTCGTCGGGTTCATCGTTCTGCTCGCGATTCTCGAGCAGGTCGGCGTTCCGAACAAGATTCTCGGCTATCTGTTCGTGTTCTTCACGCTGGCGGTCTACGCCGTCATCGGCGTGATGACGCGAACGGCGCAGCTGTCCGAATATTATGTCGCCGGCCGGCGCGTGCCGGCCTTCTACAACGGCATGGCGACCGGCGCCGACTGGATGTCGGCGGCTTCCTTCGTCGGCATGGCCGGCACGCTGTTCCTGCTCGGCTACGACGGCATCGCCTGGGTGCTGGGCTGGACCGGCGGCTTCGTGCTGGTGTCGATCCTGATCGGACCGTATCTGCGCAAGTTCGGCGCCTATACCGTGCCCGACTTCATGGCGTTCCGGTTCGGCGGCAACTTCGCGCGCTTCATCGCGGTGATCGTGCTGGTGTGCTGCTCCTTCACCTACGTGACGGCGCAGATCTACGGCACCGGCCTGATCGCCTCGCGCTTCCTCGGCATGCAGTTCGAGATCGCGGTGTTCGCCGGCCTCGTCGGCATCCTGCTGTGCGCGATGCTCGGCGGCATGCGGGCGGTGACCTGGACGCAGATCGCCCAGTACATCGTGCTGATCGTCGCCTACCTGACGCCGATCGTGATCCTGTCCACCAAGCATTACGGCATTCCGATCCCGGAACTGACCTACGGGAAGGCCATTGCGGACATCACGGCGCGCGAGCAGCAGATGCTCCAAACCGGCCTGGCGACGGTGGCGAACCTCAAGCCGCACATCCAGCCGTTCATCAACTACAGCCCGCTGAACTTCTTCGGCATCATCTTCTGCATGATGGTCGGCACGGCGTCGCTGCCGCACATCCTGATGCGCTACTTCACCACGCCGAGCGTGCGTGAAGCGCGTCAGTCGGTGGCCTGGTCGCTGCTGTTCATCTTCCTGCTGTACTTCTCGGCGCCGGCCTACGCGGCGTTCTCGAAGCTGGAGGTCTACACCAACATCATCGGCAGAGACCTGACGCAGGTCCGGCCCTGGCTGTTCCACTGGGGCGAACTCGGCCTGATCCAGATCTGCGGCAAGAACGCCGCCAGCATCGATGCGATCGTCGCCGCCTGTAAGGCGATTGCCGGTCATCCCGGCGTCGTCCGGCTGCAGGACTTCGTCATCAATACGGACGTGATCGTGCTCTCCACCCCGGAGATCGCGGGCCTTCCGTACGTGATCTCGGGTCTGGTGGCCGCCGGCGGTCTCGCGGCGGCGCTCTCCACCGCCGACGGCCTGCTGCTCGCCATCGCCAACGCGCTCGTCCACGACATCTACTACAAGATGCTCGACCCGAATGCGCCGACCATCCGCCGGCTCACCGTGGCTCGCGTGCTCTTGTTCTTCGTGGCCGTGGCGGCGGCGGCCACCGCGGCGACCAAACCGGCGGACATCCTGGCCATGGTCGGCTGGGCGTTCTCGCTCGCCATGGCCGGCAACTTCCCGGCGCTCGTCATGGGCGTCTGGTGGAAGCGCACGACGGCGACGGGCGCCGTCTGCGGCATGATTGCCGGCTTCGGCCTGTGCCTGTTCTACCTCGTCTGCACCCGGTACTTCCCCGGCGTCGGCGTGAAGTATTTCGGCATGACCTCGCTGCTCAACCCGGTCTACGGGCGCGCCGCTGGTCGACATCGCCAAGGCCATGGCGCTGCCCAACGCCATGGAGAGCTGGCCGACGCTCGCCCATCCGATGGCCAACAAGGTCGGCTGGTTCGACCTCAACAACATCAACTGCGGATTGCTGGGGATGCCGCTCGGCTTCCTGGTGATCTACGTCGTCAGCCTGCTCGGCAAGGAGCCGTCGAAGGAAATGCAAGCCTACGTCGACGAGATCCGCAAGCCGCGTGGCCGGACGGTGCTTGAGGAAAAAACCTGACCGTTCTTACGGTTCAAGCTGGAGCGGGGCCCTTCGGGGCCCCGCTTTTTTCGGTTGCCGGACCAGCCGGCAGCGGCCATTGTGCGGCTACATGAGGATTTACGCACTGTGACCGGTGGTTCGCTCCTCACTTTCTGGTACTTCCACCTGCCGAACTTCGTTCTGGCGGCGCTGATGTACACGCTGCTCGGCCGCGCGATGCTCGGCCTGTTCGTGGACGCGGACTCGCCGAACTACATCTGGCGGTTTTTTTGCCGGATCACCGATCCGATCGTTGCCGCCGTTTCCGTGGTGACGCCGAAAGCCGTGGCGCCGGTCGTGCTGTGGCTGTTCGGCGTCGTCTGGCTGTTCTGGCTGCGCGTGGCGCTGCTCTATCTTTTCTTGCTGATGGGCGCAGTCCCGCAGGGGAGCTGAGCACGCCATGGAACGCAATTTCTACTTTATCGGCATCGCCTTCTTCGGGATGATCAATGGCCTGTTCAACCAGGTGGCGCTGCTGTTCGCCCTGATCCATATGCAGGTGCTGGCGCCGGCGCTGCTGTTCGGCAGCACGTCGCTCACCTTGATGTTTTCCTCGCTGATGGTCTCGACCGCGACGATCATCCTTGGCGGCATCCCGGCTGCTATCTACGAGCGCTATGTCGGCGCCAAGGACGATTCGACCACGGTTTCGCTTTGGATCTGGCTGGCGGGGACCGGTTTTCTGACTCTGTCGTCGATGGGAGGTTTTCTCAGCGTCGGGCTGTGAGCGACGAAACCTTGCCCGCTTTCAAGCTTTCGTCATCGTATGCCAACCGGCTTGAGGGCGTCTCCGCGGAGATTTAACATCACACCGCTTATCGGACGACGGTTTTCATTCGGTGCCTTAGCCCCGAGCCCGGCGCGCAGTGGATCAAGCGGTTGACCATGGAAGAGATGCGCCGGATCGCATACGAGACGGTGCTGCGCGCCTGCGGATTCGGTTCGCTCGCCATCTTCTGCGTCATGATCGGCCTGTCGTTCGAACCGCGCTCCGCGTTTCAGGCCGGCGGCTTCTTGACCTTGCTGATGACGGTCATCCTCATCCTGAAGGCCTACGAGGCGCGAACGAAGGATCATCGCCACACCGAGATGTGGCTCTATCTTCCCGAGGAGCACCGGCCGCCGAAAGCTGATGCGCAGTGGGCGATCTCGACGATCATGCGCGAGACCTATTTCCTGTTCGCCCGCTGGACGGCGATCATTTCCATCGTGATGTGGGTCATTGCGTTGTTTTTTTCCCTCATC
>CAWIZF010000012.1:0-192158 GCA_963840465.1 uncultured Alphaproteobacteria bacterium
TACGGCCAGCACGGTCAGCCAGCGGTACTTGCCGAGCCATCGCATGAACCATCCGATGAAGATGATCGAGGCGACGTACAGCCCGGTGAACGGCATGGCGCCGACATAGATCGCGGTCGGAATGACGACGCTCATGACCTGGCGAAGCTGTCCCCATTCGGCGAACAGTTCGTCATTGTCTTCGCGCAGTCCGTTCCACAGGTTTATCGCGCTGGACGCGACGATGGAGATTCCGATGTAGAATGGAAAGAAGCCGGCGCGCGGACCTTCCGCGCCCCAGTTGATGCCGGCCTTGACGCTGCCGAAGATCACGATCACGCCGAAGAGGGTGATCAGCAACGTGATGCCTGCCTCCACCAGTCTGTGGGTGGGGCCGGTGCTTGCTCGAACTGCCTGTTGTCATCAAAACTCCATGCGGGCCGGGCCTGCGGTTCCCCGCGGCCCGGCCTCTATGTTGCGATCCCGATTGCGTCTAGCAGTCGATCAGTTTCCCGGAGCGGCGAGGAAACCGGCGTCCTTCATCAGGACCTCGTGGCGCTTTTCCTCGGCCTCGACCCACTTGGCATAGTCAGCCCCGGTCATGAAGGTCGTGTTGAAGGCGCCGCTCTTCATGAAGTCCTGCCATTCGGGCGTGGCGCGGACCTTCTTGAACAGCTCGATGTAATATTCGACCTGGTCCTTGGTCGCCCGGGGCGTCATGAAGATGCCGCGCAGCATCAGATATTCGATGTCGAGGCCCTGCGACTTGCAGGTCGGAATATCCTTCCAGCTCTTGCCGTCCGCGATCTGCTCGTCATAGGCCATCGGCTGCGCGTCGAACACGCAGAGCGGACGCAGCTTGCCGCCGCGCCATTGCGCCACGGCCTCGATCGGATTGTTGACGGTCGAATCGATGTGGTTGCCGACCAGTTGAACGGCGACTTCACCGCCGCCCTTGTAGGGAATGTAGGTGAACTTGGCGCCGGTGGCCTTTTCGACCGCGACCGTAATGATCTGGTCTTCCTGCTTCGAGCCGGTGCCGCCCATCTTGATCCGAGCCGGGGGGCGCCGCCTTCACCGCGTCGACGTATTCCTTCGCCGTCTTGTACGGCTTGTCGGCGTTCACCCAGAGCACGAACTCGTCGAGCGCCAGCATCGCGACCGGCGTGAGATCCTTCCAGTTGAAGGGAATGCCGGTGGCGAGCGGGGTGGTGAAGAGGTTGGAGAGCGTGATGATGATCTTGTGCGGATTGCCGCTCGATCCCTTGAGGTCGAGGAAACCTTCGCCGCCGGCGCCGCCCGACTTGTTGATGACGACCATCGGCTGCTTCATCAGATTGTGCTTGGTGACGATGCCCTGGATCGTTCGCGCCATCTGATCGGCGCCGCCGCCGGTGCCGGCGGGGATGATGAATTCGACGGGCCGCACCGGTTCCCATGCGGCGGTCGCTGGAGCAGAAATCCCGACCGCGCATAAGGCAACAATTGCGCCCAACGCTGTTTGTGCTGTGTGCTTCATTTGATTCACTCCCGTCGATCTGTGGTTGCGCCGGTCTTTGCCGGCTTCCCTGTGTTGTATTCAATGCCGCGGCGACTGTCTGCTCCGAACGATCAGAGGTTGGAATTGTAAGAGGGGCCCGCTGGCGGAGCATCCGCTCCTTTCGGCCAATTGTGGATTTGCCACGGCTGGCGAAGGGAAGTCATGGGACGCACCCATGTTCCATGGCCGATCGGGCTGCCTGTCTCCGCGACGCAAAGGCCGTCCCCCAACGCGCCCTTAATTTCATTTATGTCGTACGAACGCTGGATGTATTTTTGTATGCGATATGCCAGGACGCAAACCCAATATTGCAACCGACCGGCATTCGGGCTGATTTGTCGCAGAGTTTGGTAAAGCCGGCGGCGAGCTGCAAAAAAATGGCCCCGGAAACCGGGGCCATTGGTTCAATCCATCGAGGGGCAGGGCGATTCGTCCGATCGCGCCTGTTCGCAGAACCCCTGTATTTAAGGGCTCAGAGACCGAAACGGGGGAGGTCGCCGTTGCGGATGGCAATGCGGCTGCTGGCGGTCAAAAGGCGGTCGATGGAGGCCATCAGGCGGCCGAACAGGGTGCTGGAGGGCAGGAGGCTGATGGATGCAGTCTTGGACATGTGTGTCCCCTTTTCTTGGTGCGGAACCATTCCGCTTCATGATCTGGGGACAATTTATGTATACCAGATGCCAGCTACAACAGACTTGTTTGCATAGCAGCAATTGGCAGTTTGCATTGCAGCAAAATTAACGAAGTGGCATTCCAGACAGCAAAAGGCCGCCGGAAACCGGCGGCCTTTGTATTTCAGCAGTACAAGGCGGGCCTTATTCCGCCGCCTGCTTCCGCGGCGGGTCGAGCGCGCCGAAATCGTGGATTTCGGCGACCTGGTGGTCGGAGAAGCCGAGCACCTGGCGCAGGATCTCGTCGGTGTGCTCGCCGAGCAGCGGCGAACGCGTCACCTCGCTCGGTGAGTCCGACAGCTTGATCGGGTTGCCGACCGAGATGTACTTGCCGCGGGTCGGGTGATCGACCTCGACCACGGTGCCGGTGGCGCGCAGCGACTGGTCCTCGATGATCTCCTTCATCGACAGGATCGGGCCGCAGGGGATGTCGTCCTTGTTGAGGATGTCCATCGCCTCGAACTTGGTCTTGGTCATCGTCCACTGTTCGACGCGGGCGAAGATTTCGTTCAGCCGCGACAGCCGGGCAGGCGGCTTGGCGTAGTCGGGATGGGTCTTCCAGCCGGGTTCGCCGATCACGTCGCAGATCTTCTCCCAGACCGGCGCCTGGGTGATGAAATAGAGGTAGGCGTTGGGATCGGTCTCCCAGCCCTTGCACTTGACGATGCGGCCGGGCTGGCCGCCGCCTGAATCGTTGCCGGCGCGCGGCACCGCGTCGCCGAACGGAATGCCTTCGCCATACTGGCTGTATTCCTTCAGCGGGCCATGGGCGAGGCGCTGCTGGTCGCGCAGTTTTACGCGCGCGAGGTTCAAGACGCCGTCCTGCATCGCGGCCGTGACCTTCTGGCCCTGGCCGGTCATGGTGCGCTGGTAAAGCGCGGTGACGATGCCGAGCGCGAGATGCAACCCGGTGCCGCTGTCGCCGATCTGCGCGCCGGTGACGAGCGGCAGCCCGTCGCGGAAGCCGGTGGTCGAGGCCGCGCCGCCGGTGCACTGGGCGACGTTCTCATAGACCTTGCAGTCTTCGTACGGTCCGGGGCCAAAGCCCTTGATCGAGGCCACGATCATCTTCGGGTTGAGGCTGTGGATCTTCTCCCAGGGAAAGCCCATGCGGTCGAGCACGCCGGGGCCGAAATTTTCCACCAGCACGTCGCAGCTCTTGATCAGCGCGGTGAGGACTTCCTTGCCCTTCGGGTTCTTGGTGTCGAGCGTGATCGAGCGCTTGTTGTGGTTGAGCATGGTGAAATACAGGCTGTCCACGTTGGGAATGTCCTGCAACTGGCCACGCGTGATGTCGCCGACGCCGGGACGCTCGACCTTGATCACGTCGGCGCCGAACCAGGCCAGCAATTGCGTGCAGGTCGGGCCCGACTGAACGTGGGTGAAATCGAGAATACGAACGCCCTTGAGCGCCTTTGTCATCGTCTTTGCTCCGTACTGTGTCTGTCTGCGCCTGCGCGTGCAGGATGGAAATGGGTTGAAGTCGGTTATTTCTTTTTCAGAACGCTTTGCGGATTGAGGTTGCCGATGCGGCCGCTCTCGGAGCCGGCCGCCGGATCGATCACGGCGTTGATCAGCGTCGGCTTGCCGGAATCCATCGCGGCGTTGACGGCGCGCTTCAATTCGTCGGGCGAGGTGGCGTTGATGCCGACGCCGCCGAAGGCTTCCATCATCTTGTCGTAGCGCGAGCCCTTGACGAACACGGTCGTCGCCGGATCCGAACTTGCGCGATTGACGTCGGTGCCGCGATAGATGCCGTCATTGTTGAAGATGACGATGCAGATCGGAAGCTGGTAGCGGCAGATGGTCTCGACTTCCATGCCCGAAAAGCCGAAGGCCGAGTCGCCTTCGACCGCGAGCACCGGATTGCCGGTTTCGACGGCGGCTGCGATCGAATAGCCCATGCCGATGCCCATCACGCCCCAGGTGCCGACGTCGATGCGCTTGCGCGGCTTGTACATGTCGATGACGCCGCGGGCGAGGTCGAGCGTGTTGGCGCCTTCGTTGACGAAGATCGCGTCCGGCCGCTCCTTGACGATGGTGCGCAGCACGCCGAGCGCGCCGTGATAATCCATCGGCGAGGCGTTGTTCATCAGCTTCGGCGCCATCTTGGCGACGTTCTCGTCACGCTTCTTGGAAACCGTGCTGAGCCACTCGGCCGGCGCGGCCGACCAGCTGCCGCCCATGCCCGCGAGCAGGGCGGAGACGCAGGAGCCGATATCGCCGACCACGGGAGCCACGATCTCGACGTTGGAATCCATTTCCTTGGGCTCGATGTCGATCTGGATGAATTTCTTGGGCGCGTCGCCCCAGGTCTTGCCCTTGCCGTGCGACAGCAGCCAGTTGAGGCGGGCGCCGATCAGCATGACGACGTCGGCGTCCTTCAGCACGGTCGAGCGCGCCGCACCCGCCGACTGCGCATGGGTGTCCGGCAGCAGGCCCTTGGCCATGCTCATCTGCAGGAACGGGGCGCCGCTCTTTTCGACAAAGGCGCGGATATCGTCATCGGCCTGCGCATAGGCCGCGCCCTTGCCGAGAATGATGAGGGGACGCTTGGCGCCCTTGAGCACGTCAAGCGCGCGCTTGACGGCGGACGGGGCGGGGATCTGGGCGGGTGCGGCGTCGATCACCTTCACCAGCGACTTCGCGCCGGCCGCAGCATCCATCACCTGACCGAAAAGCTTGGCGGGCAGGTCGAGATAGACGCCGCCCGGACGGCCCGAGACGGCGGCGCGGATCGCGCGCGCCAGGCCGATGCCGATGTCGGCGGCGTGCAGCACGCGGAAGGCCGCCTTGCAGAGCGGCTTGGCGATCGCAAGCTGGTCCATTTCTTCATAGTCGCCCTGCTGCAGGTCGACGATCTCGCGTTCCGAGGAGCCCGAGATCAGGATCATCGGGAAGCAGTTGGTGGTGGCGTGGGCCAGCGCGGTGAGGCCGTTGAGGAAGCCGGGCGCCGAGACGGTGAGGCAGACGCCCGGTTTCTTGGTCAAATAGCCGGCGATCGAGGCGGCGTAGCCGGCGTTCTGCTCGTGGCGGAACGAGAGCACGCGAATGCCCTCGGCCTGCATCATGCGGCCAAGGTCCGTGATCGGGATGCCCGGCACACCATAGATGGTGTTGATGCCGTTGAGCTTGAGGGCGTCGATGACGAGATGAAAGCCATCCGTCAGCTCCTGCTCGGTGCCCGGTGCTTCGGACTTGGTCGCGGTATTCAGCATGGGCTTCATCTCCCTGATCGTTTGGTTCGGACGAGCTTTCGTCGTCTTCTGCTGCGAAGTTGCAGTCTAGCTAAAGAGTTCCTGGCCGTGCGCCTCGACGTAGGCGGCAAGGCCCAGCGTGTGGTCGCGTGCGCGTTTCTCGGCGAGTTCGGTGTCGCGTGCTTCCAGCGCCTCGATGATCGCCAGATGCTCGGGCAGGGAGGTCGCGGTACGATCCTTCCGTCCGATGGTCAGTTGCCGGTAGCCGCGCACGTGCAGCAGGATATCGTTGGTCATGTCGACCAGCACCGGCGATTCCGAAAGCGAGATCAGCGCCTGATGGAACGCGATATTGGCCTTGGAGTATTCCTCGACATGATCCTGCGGCAGGCGGTCCTTGCTAAAATCCTTGAAGAAGTCGCGCAGCGCCGTGATGTCCTTTTTGCGCGCGGTGGTCGTGATCAGGCGCGCGGCCATGCTCTCGAGCGCGGCCCAGGCGCGGATCATGTCGACGATCTCGGTCTTGGTGCGGCGGACCACGACGATGCCACGGCGCGGCACGGTTTTGACGAAGCCATCCTGTTCCAGCATCGCGATGGCTTCGCGAATAGGGGTGCGGCTGACGCCGAGGCGTTCGGACAAAGCGCGCTCGTCCAGCATCACCTGCTCGGGCGTCGCATAGATGTCCATCTTGAGAATGGCTTCCTTCAAGGCCTCGTAGGCCTTGTTCTTGAAGCTCGTCTCAGGGGCAATCCGGACGATTGCAATATCTGCCTCAGCCATGACAGGCGGCGCCTTGGGTTGTTTATGTGCGGGCACGACTCGTCTCCTCCCTGTTTTGGAGACGTCTTCTTAGCAGAAGAAATGCTCGAATATTTTTGGCATACCAAATACCAGAATGTCAAGGTGCCCGTGTTTTCGCTGTTTCTGCGCGATAGTTTGTCTTGACAATCTGAACTCTGGCATACCAAATGCCATAAAACTAGCCCCAGGAGGAAGCCAATGTCAAATTCTGCAGATGCGGCCCGCAAGATCGCCGAGCCCAGCGCCAACCAGGCTGTCCGCCGGGTGCTCGATACGGTGAAAGCCGACAAGCGCACCAGCCTCACCGCGCCGGAAGGCAAGCTGGTGTGCGATGCCTACGGCATCCCGGTTCCGAAGGAAGGCGTGGCGAAGTCCGCCGCCGAGGCCGCCAAGCTCGCGACCGGCATGGGTTTCCCGGTCGTGATGAAGATCGTCTCGCCGGACATTCTCCACAAGACCGAAGCCGGCGGCGTCGTGGTCGGCCTCAAGACTGCGGCCGATGCTGAAAAGGCCTATGACACCATTCTCGCCAATGCGAAGAAGTATAAGGCTGACGCCAAGATCGAGGGCGTTCAGGTCCAGCAGATGCTGGCCGGCGGCACCGAGGTCATCGTCGGCTCCATTACCGACGGTTCGTTCGGCAAGCTGGTGGCGTTCGGTCTCGGCGGCGTGCTGGTCGAGGTGCTGAAGGACATCACCTTCCGCCTCGCGCCCGCCACCAAGGACGATGCCCTGTCGATGCTCGACGGCATCCAGGCCCATGACATGCTCAAGGGCGTGCGCGGCGGCGATCCGGTCTCTCGTGACGCGCTGGCGGACGTCATTGTCAAAGTGTCGCAGCTCGTCAGCGACTTCCCCGAAATCGTCGAACTCGATCTCAACCCGGTGTTCGCCACCAAGAACGACGCGATCGCCGCCGACGTGCGCATCGTCGTCGACTTCGATTACAAGCCGCGCCCGGCGCCGCGCCCGACCGAAGAAATCGTCACGGCGATGAACCGCATCATGCAGCCGAAGGGCGTTGCGGTGATCGGCGCCTCCGCCGAGGACGGCAAGATCGGCAACTCCGTGATGAAGAACCTGATCAACGGCGGCTATAAAGGCGAGATCTATCCGATCCACCCGAAGGCCAGCGAGATCCTGGGCTACAAGGCCTACAAGAGCGTCAAGGACGTGCCCGGCGTGATCGACACGGCGGTGTTTGCGATCCCGGCAAAATTCGTGGCCGGCGCGCTGGTCGAATGCGGCGAGAAGAAAATTCCAGGCGCGGTTCTGATCCCGTCGGGCTTTGCCGAAGCCGGCGCGCCCGAATTGCAGGCCGAGATCGTCGAGATCGGCAAGAAATACAACGTCCGCCTGATGGGGCCGAACATCTACGGCTTCTACTATACGCCTGCCAATCTCTGCGCCACGTTCTGCACGGCCTACGACGTCAAGGGTTCGGCGGCGCTGTCGTCGCAGTCCGGCGGCATCGGCATGGCGATCATCGGCTTCTCGCGTTCGGCCAAGATGGGCGTCTCCGCCATCGTCGGCCTCGGCAACAAGTCCGATATCGACGAGGACGATCTGCTCGCCTTCTTCGAGCAGGATCCGAATACGGCGATCATCGCGCAGCACTGCGAAGACCTCAAAGACGGCCGCGCCTTCGCGGAGGCCGCCAAGCGCGTCTCCAAGAAGAAGCCTGTCGTGGTGCTGAAGGCGGGCCGCACGTCGGCCGGCGCGAAGGCTGCCTCGTCGCACACCGGCGCGCTCGCCGGCAACGACAAGATCTATGAGGACGTGTTCGCCCAGTCCGGCGTGATCCGCGCCCGGTCCTTGAGGCAATTGCTCGAATTCGCGCGCGGCGTGCCGGTGCTGCCGACGCCGAAGGGCGAGAACATCCTGATCATCACCGGCGCCGGCGGTTCGGGCGTGCTGCTGTCGGACTCCTGCGTGGATAACGGCCTGTCGCTGATGGCGATGCCGCCGGATCTCGACGCGGCGTTCCGGAAATTCATCCCTCCGTTCGGCGCGGCCGGAAATCCGGTCGACATCACCGGCGGCGAGCCGCCGATCACCTATGTCAACACGGTCAAGCTCGGCCTGTCGGACGATCGCATCCACTCGCTGATCCTCGGCTACTGGCACACCATCGTGACGCCGCCGATGGTGTTCGCCCGCAACATGGTCGAGGTGAAGAAGGAGATGGAGGCCAAGGGCTTCGTGAAGCCGATCGTCGCCTCGCTCGCCGGCGACGTCGAGGTCGAGGAGGCCGCCGAATATCTCTACCAGAACGGCATTCCGGCCTATGCGTACTCGACCGAACTGCCGGTCGAGGTGCTGGGCGCCAAGTACAAGTGGGCGCGCGGCGCGGGCCTGCTCTGAGTTTATCAACAACAAATGCCGCTTCGGGAAGCCATCCGAAGCGGCATTTTTCTGGAATGGCGAGGGCGGGCATTCCCTCGCCCCGCTTGCGGGGAGAGGGTCGGGGTGAGGGGACTCTCCGCGCACTCATCTCTTTCGAATTCGCGGAGGCAGCCCCTCACCCCAACCCTCTCCCCGCAAGAGCGGGGCGAGGGAGCAGAGGCCATCACGTTCTCGCAGTCTAACTGACGGATGCAGGTCGCGATGAAGAAAGACGTGATCCGGCGCAAGGCCATCGAGCCTAGATCCAGTGCAGACCACGAGCCCGACGCACGCGACAGCGGCGTCCAGTCGGTCGATCGCGCGCTCTCGATCATCGAAACACTGGCGGAAGACGACGAAGGCTATCGCCTGAGCGATCTCGCCATCCGCACCGGGCTGTCGACCTCGACGGTGCATCGTCTGCTGGGCACGCTGGAAAACCGCCGCTTCGTGCAGTTCGACCGCACCGAATCGAAATGGCATGTCGGCGCGCGCGCCTTCACGGTGGGCGCGACGTTTGCCCGCAGGCGTAATTTCTCGGCGCAGGCGGTGCCATATCTGCGCAAGCTGCGCGACCTCACGCGCGAGACCGCCAATCTCGCCGTCGTCGATGACGAGTTCATCGTCGTGCTGACCCGCATGGAAAGCCGCGAGATCATGCGCTCGCTGACCAAGGTCGGCGGCCGCGTCGCCATGGTCGCCTCCGGCGTCGGCAAGGCGGTGCTCGCGACCTATTCGAACGAGGACGTCAGCGCCATCATCCATCATCACGGCATGCCACGCCTGACCGAAAAGTCGGTCGTGCGGCCGGGCGATTTGTTCAAGGAGTTGGAAAAAATCCGCCGCCAGGGTTTTGCCATCGACGACGAGGAGGCCTGCATGGGGCTCCGCTGCATCGCCGCCGTCGTCTACAATGATTGCGCCGAACCGCTGGCGGCGATTTCCGTCTCGGGCATGACCAGCCGCCTGACGGATGAGCGGCTGCCGATGCTCGGGCGGACGGTGCGGGAAGTGGCGGCGGAACTGACGGTGGCGCTCGGCGGCGTGATGCCGGCGGTGAAGGTCGACTGAGCCTGACCGCAATCCTCCGCGACCATTTTTCAGCGGTTTGGGATGTTGCTGGCCGGATCGGTCCGATCTAGAGTTGTGCCATGGAAGACACAGTTACAGAGGCGGTCAGGAAGCAATACGAGGCGTACAGCTATCCGCCGCCCATTGAGGACGCCGAGGTATTCCTGAAGAAACGGGGACCGCTGACCTGCGACCCCAAATTTGCGGGCATCCAGCTGCGGCCGGAGGGCCGGCCCCGGCAAGAGCTGCGCATCTTGTGCGCCGGTTGCGGCTCCTCGCAGGCGCCCCTGATCGCCCTTAACAACCCGGACTGCGCGGTCATCGGTATCGATCTTTCCGAGACGAGCCTTGCGCATTCGAACCGTCTTCGCGACCGGCACGGTCTCAACAACTTAGAACTTCGCCGGATGAGCCTGCTGGACGTCGGCCAGTTGAGTAGCGCCTTCGATCTGATCCTCTGCACCGGCGTTCTTCATCACCTTCCCAATCCGGACGCCGGATTGAAGGCGCTCGCCGATGTGCTCGAGCCGTCGGGAAGCATGGGCATCATGCTGTACGGAAAGGCAGCGCGCACGGGCGTCTATCTGGTCCAGGATATCTTGCGGCGACTTGGCGCCGGTCCAGATGCCGAAGGCCTCGGGATGGCGCGTGAACTTTTGAAGTTCGTCCCGTCGCACAATTATCTGATCGAGCCGACCGGCAAGCTACCCAACGACCTCGCCGAGGATGCGGGGATAGTAGACATGCTGCTTCATCCCCAGGACCGCGCCTACTCGGTGCCGGAGATCATGGCGTTTGTCGCGGCCGCCGGGCTGATTTTCTTCGGTTGGAACGATAACGCCGACTACTGCGCCGATCGGTTTCTCTCCGGAGAGATGCTGGAAAAGGTGTTGGCGCTCCCTGCCGCGGAGCAGTGGGCCATCGTCGAGAATCTTGCCCTGTTGAACTCAAGGCATGACTTTTTCGTCAGGAAACCGCACAGCGCACGCTTCCTGACGCGTTTCGATACCGATGATTACCTGTCCTACGTCCCGCACGTTCGATCGGGCGTCAAACTTGCCGGTGAAGCCAACGCGCTGGTCCTGACGCGCGCTGCGCCTCAAGGGGCGGTCGTTACGCCGATATCGAGATCGGAAGCCCTGCTGCTGGAGCAGATCGACAGCAACAAGAGCATATCGGAAATTCTGTCCCACGCCTTGTTCGCACGGTTTGAGCCCGAACAAAGGACAAATTTCGCTCGCGCCGTCTGCGAGCGCATGTGGCGATCGGGGCATCTCCTGTTTGGCAGGGCGCGGCAATTCGCGTAGTCAGCCATTGGCGCGGCTTGCAGGACGATGTCCTCCGATTCAACGATTGGGAAAGTCATGCCTTCCGAAACCCGCTCGCCCCGTCTCGCCGTGCTGATCGACGCCGACAATGCGTCCGCAAAGATTGCCGACGGACTGTTCGAAGAGATTGCCAAGATCGGGGAGGCCAGCGTTCGCCGCATCTATGGCGACTTCTCCAGCGCCCGATCCAAGGGCTGGGCCGACATTCTGTCGAAGCATGCCATCATCCCCCAACAGCAGTTCGCCTATACCACCGGTAAGAATGCATCGGACATAACCCTCGTCATCGACGCCATGGACCTGCTGCACAGCGGCCGGTTCGACGGATTCTGCCTGGTGTCGTCCGACAGCGATTTTACCCGGCTTGCCGCCCGCATCCGCGAGCAAGGCGTCGATGTGTTCGGGTTCGGCGAGCAGAAGACGCCGGAAAGCTTCATACAGGCTTGCCGCAGATTCTTCTATACCGAGAACCTGCTTGCCGGGACGGCGAGCAATCAGGACGCCGCCGCGAGGTCGCCGCTGCTTCAACCCCCTGACGCCGCGATCCCGATGATCAAGAAGGTCATCGCCCAGATGGAAAGCGAAGATGGATGGGTCGGTCTCGGGGAGGTCGGAAAAGGACTTACCAACCTGGCCCCCGATTTCGATTCGAGGACCTATGGCTCCCGCAAGCTGAGCGACCTCGTGCGAAAGACAAACGCTTTCGAGATCGAACAGCCGAAAGCTGGCGGAACCACGCGAATTCGGATCAAGCCGCCGGGCGGATCGCCTCCAAAGACACGAGCCGCGCGGAAACCTGCGGGCTGAATCGCGCCCGCGCCGCTGCTCAGTGCTGCTCGGCTTTCCAGTCGCGCTTGATCTTCTTGGCCAGCGACCATTTGTGGACTTCGGTCGGGCCGTCATAGATGCGGAAGGCGCGGATCTCGCGGAAAGCCTGCTCGACGATCGTCTCGGTCGAGACGCCGGTGCCGCCCATCACCTGCACGCAGCGATCGGCGACCCGCATCAAGGCTTCCGACACCGCCACCTTGGCCATCGAACTCTCGGCCGTGCCGAGCGAGCCGGTGTCGAGCACGCCGGCGCACCAGTCGATCATCAGTTCCGACTGTTTCAGATCGATCAGGTTCTCCGCCAGCATGAAGCCGACGCCTTCGTGATCGACCAGCGGTTTTCCGAACGCGTGGCGGCGGCAGGCGTAGTCGGTGGCGATCTCATTGGCGCGGATGGCGAGGCCGAGCCAGCGCATGCAGTGCGACAAACGCGCCGGGCTGAGGCGGATTTGCGCGTATTTGAAACCATCGCCGGAGGCGCCGAGCATCTGGTCGGCGGAGACGCGAAGGTTCTCGATCTCGATCTCGGCATGGCCGCCCGGCATCGAACTGTCGATCGTGTCCAGCACGCGCAGCGTCTTGATCGCGGGATCCGGCAGGTCGACCAGGAACAGGCAGGCGCCGTCGTCCGACTTCGCCATGACGATGCCGACCCTGGCGCCCTCGGCGCCGGTGATGAACTTCTTGCGCCCGTTGATGACCCAGTGATTGCCGTCGAGTTTGCACGTGGTCTGCATCATCGACGGATCGGAGCCGGCGCCGCCTTCGTCGGCCGGTTCGGTCATGAAGAACGCCGAACGCGCTCTTCCGGACACCAGCGGCTCCAGGAAGCGCGTCTTTTGCTCGGCGCTTCCGACCTTGCCGAGCAGGTACATATTGCCCTCATCGGGCGCCATCGTGTTGCAGGCCAGCGGCCCCAGGGGCGAGAGGCCGGACTTTGATCAAGGCAATCGCGGTCTCACGCTGCGTGAAATGCGATCCATCGGGCAGAATGTGCGGCGTGAGCACACCGGCCTTGCGCGCCTTGTCGCGCAGTTCCTGCACCAGTTCGTCGCTCGGCCCGTGCGGGCCCGTCCGCGGATCCTTCTCGTAGGGGATCACCTCGGCGCGGATGAATGCCTCGATCTTTGCGGCGATGGCGTCGGCTCGTGCAGTCATGGATACGGATACTCCGGTCGATCTTCCGCCTGCGGCGGGTCCTGTTGTTTCGGTCATGCGCGCTCGATCGCGGCGCGCCGAGGTGCCGCCATCCAGTGCGATGACGGCGTTGGTCATATAGGCGGATGGATCGGATACGGGCAACAGCGCAGTCGCCGGCAGGGCTCGGGGCAGGGCCTTCCACCGCCTCACAAGACCGCTATAGTCTGTTCCCGCGGGGGCAGCTGGTTGGCTTGCATGCCCGCAACACAGCGCAGACTGTGGAAGGGAGGATCATGGAATTTCCCCGCCGTGCATTCTTGCATCTGGCCGTGGGTGCCGCCGCTTTGCCGGCCGTGCCCCGCCTTTCATGGGCGCAAGCCTATCCGTCCCGGCCGGTGCGCATCGTCGTCGGCTTTGCCGCGGGCGGGGCCACCGACATCCAGGCGCGGTTGATGGGTCAATGGCTGTCGGATCACCTCGGCCAGCAATTCATCGTCGAGAACCGCGCCGGCGCCAGCGGCAACATCGGGACCGAGGCGGTCGCCAAGGCGGCTCCGGATGGCTACACGCTGCTGCAGATCGTGACGCCGCATGCGATCAATGCCGCGCTCTACAGCAATCTCAATTTCGACTTTATCCGGGACATTGCGCCGGTGATCTGCGCCGCGCGGCTGGCCTACGTCGTCGTGGTGCATCCGTCGGTCCCCGCCAAGACGATCCCTGAATTCATTGCCTACGCCAAGGCCAACCCGGGCAAGATCAACTACGGCTCGGCCGGTCCGGGCACCCCGCAGAACATTGCATGCGAACTCTTCAAGATGATGGCGGGGGTGGATCTGGTGCACGTCCCGTACCGCGGCGGCGCGCCCGCGGCCACCGATCTGGTCGCCGGCCACCTGCAGGTGATTTTCGCGCCGGTATCGGAATCGATCCAGCACATCCAGGCCGGCAAGCTGCGCGCGCTGGCGGTGACGACCGCAGCCCGTCTGGACGTGCTGCCGGACGTTCCAACGGTGGCGGAGTTCGTGCCTGGTTATGAGGCCAGCGGCTTTGCAGGTATCGGCGCGCCCCGGGACACCCCGGCCGAAATCATCGACAGGCTGAACAAGGAGCTCAATGCCGGCCTTGCCGACAGCAAGGTCAAAGCCCGGATCGTCGAGCTGGGCGGCACAGTGCAGGGCGGCACGCCTGCGGAATTCGCAGCGATCATCGCGGAGGCCACCGAAAAGTGGGCGAAGGTGATCAAGTTCGCAGGGATCAAGGCTGAATAGGGCGAGAGCCGCTGGCTCGGACGCTTGGCGCGGCCGCACGATCCGCTAAAGTAACCTCTGCAACAAATGAGCGGATGCGTTTGTATTCGCCGCCACAAGAAAAATGCAGGGGAGAGCCATGGGCCGGAAAATCGTGATCGTCGGAGCAGGGGCCGTCGGCGGCTATGCCGGTTCGCATATGGTGCAGGCCGGCGAGGACGTCACCTTCATCGATCCCTGGCCCGAGCATGTCGAGCATATGCGCAAGCACGGGCTGCGCGTCACCCACGCGATGGATGTCCCGGAATTCTCGGTGCCGGTGCGCGCGCTCCACGTCACGGATGCGCAGCAGCTCGCCAAGGAGAAGCCGGTCGACATCGCGTTCGTCTGCATGAAGTCCTACGATACGGCGTGGGCCACCATGCTGATCCAGCAATATCTCGCGCCCGACGGCTATGTCGTGTCGCTGCAGAACTGCATGAACGAGGAGACGATCGCCGGCATTGTCGGCTGGGGCAAGACGCTGGGCTGCATCGCCAGCAGCATCACGGTGAACCTGCCGGAGCCCGGCCACATCCACCGCGGCGCCGGCAAGGGCGGGGCGGCGCACACCGTGTTCCGCGCCGGCGAAGTGCACGGCCGCATCACGCCGCGGGCGAAGGAAGTCTGCCGGCTGGTCGGCTATTCCGACAGCGCGAAGGTGACGGACAATCTGTGGGGCGAGCGCTGGTCGAAACTGGTCGCCAACGTCATGGGCAACGGGCTCTCCGCCTGCACCGGTCTGCCGGGCGGAGAAATGTTGCAAAGCGAACCGCTGCGCCGTTTTTCCACGCGGCTCGGCAGCGAGGCGATCCGCGTCGGCCAGGCGCAGGGCTATCAACTCGAAGAGATTCTGCACCTGCCGCCGGACACGATCGCGCGCGCCGGGGAGGGCGATGAAGCGGCGATGCGCGTCTGCGACGAGCAGCGTTTCAAGGACGGCAAGCGCACGTCAAGCGCGCAGCGGCCCTCGATGGGGCAGGACATGCAGAAGGGCCGGCGCACCGAGATCGAATTCCTCAACGGCCTGGTGGTGCGCGAGGGCGAGAAGATCGGGATTTCCTGCGCCGCAAATGCCGCGCTGACGGATATCGTCAAGCGCGTGGAGCGCGGCGAGCTGAAGCCGGACCCGCGGCACATCACGGAGCTGCGGCTGAACTGAGTGCCTGAATGAGAAGCGTAGCCCGGGCGAGCGCAGCGACCCCGGGGACCACGTCGAGACGATCCCCGCATATCGCTCCGCTCATGCGGGCTACGAACTGAGCGGTATTGCGCGGACGGCTCAGCTCCTGCCCGCGCGCCATCCCATGTCCCAGAAGTCGGCTTCGAGCCTTGTGGCTTCCTTGAAGATCGCGATCAGCTCTGCCTCGCGGGCCGGTGTGGCGTAGCGACCGGCGAGCTCCTCCATGTGCGCCTGGGCTTTCGCCGCGACTTCCTGATAGGCTGCCCCGGCATACTCGGCGATCCAGACGTTATAGGGATTGGTCGCAGCGAGCGCATTGGGCCGCGTGGCGAGCCGCGTCGCGATCTCGGCGTAGCCGATCACGCAAGGGGCGAGCGCCACCTTGAGCGCCAGCAGATCACCGCGCATTCCCGCGTCGAGCACGTAGCGGGTATAGGCCAGCATCTCGGACGCCGGAGCGGCTTGTTCGAGATCGGACGCTGACAGGCCCCAGCCGGCGCAGAGTTTGACGTGCAGGTTCATCTCGACGTCGAGAATGGCCGAGATGCCGGCAGCCGCTTCGCGCATGTCGGCGAGCGTGGGCGACTTGTAGACGGCGAGCGCATAGGCGCGGGCAAACTCGATCAGGAACAAATAGTCCTGGACGAGGTAGTGACGAAACGCCGCCTCGGGAAGCGAACCGTCCGCCAGCCCCTCCGTGAAGGGGTGTTCGGTATAGGCCCGCCACTCGGCGGATGCTGCGATCTTCAGTCGCTCGAAGAAACTCATGATCTTTCGCCGGCCTTTCGTTGCAGGGAGTGCCTTGCGGACTATACCGGCAATTTCCGCTTCTGGTGTGCCCGACCCTTGATGGCGGACGCCTCGCTATGCCCCGCGATCACCCGTACGCCCTCGTCGATCCGGGCGGTGATGTTGTCCGGCGTGCAGCCCTGCAGGAAAGCGACGCCGTTGTTGCGGCAGGCCGCCAGGATACGGTCGCGCGCCGCCTGCATTTCCGGTGGATAGGGCTCGGGCGGAATCGTGCGATAGCCGAGTGAAAGACTCAAATCGCCCGGACCGATCTCGGCAAATCCCAGCCCCGGCACCGCGAGGATCTGCTCGCAATTGGCGACGCCTTCGGGGCTTTCCAGCTTTACCCCCAGCAGCAGTTCCCCTTTTGGATTGAGCGGCCAGGGATCGCAGCGCTCCATATATTGCTCGGTCGACAGTCCCCAGATCGGCGCGGCCGTGGTTTCCGATCCGCGCCCCCGCGTGCCGATGCCGAGCCACTTGCGCCCGGCGGCGTCGGTCCCGCCGTCCTTTGCCCGTATCGCGCCTTCCATCCGCGCCATCGGCGAGGGGATCGCGGGATCGACGCCGATGGTGTTGTGCGGATAGCGGCAGGATTCCACGAAGGCGCGCACCGCGTCGGCGGTTTCCGCCTGGCAGAGCAGGATGCCATGCACGCCGCGGCCGAGGATCTGGCGGAACTGCCAGGCATTGTAACGCACATGCGCCGCGTCGATTCCGTTTACCGGCGCCTCGACGATCACGGTCGGCGTGCGGTGCCCCGACCGTGTCGGCCCGGCATCGACCATGCCGCGCATATAGTCGGCAAGCCCGGCCATGTCGAAGCAGCCGTGCTCCATGCCGACATTCATGTAGTCGGCCCAGGTGCCGGCATCGATGCGACCCTGCGCATGGGTCAGCACATGGCCGCTATGCGGACCGTCGTAATAGATCGCCTGATCCTGCTCCAGCAGTTCGACGCAGCGACTGATCCGCTTGGCCATGATGTCCGCCCTTATGCTTCGGATCGGCATCCTAGCGGAGCAATCGACCGGTGCGGAGGGGAGAGATTGCGTGCGTGGCTAGCGATGGGACTGGGCTTGCAAGTACTCCTGAAAGGCGGAATTGGCAGAAGCGCGGGCATGTAACGATTGGCGCCGGAGCGCTAAGCGGACGTTCCTTCGGGTGGAAGGCGGCGCTTCGCGATTTCCCGATAGAGTGCTTCGGGGCTGACGCCGATCTCGTTGGCGACGAGCTTCCATTCGCCTTTCCGCGGAACGCTGTCGCCGTTCCACGCGATCCAGGCATCAAGCCTCTCGGCGACTGTTTTCAACGAAAGAATCTCCGAGCGCAGCCGCGCGCGCTGAAGTTCCTGAGCGATGCGACTGGCCCAGACATTGCCGAATTCGGGGCTCTTCGCGAGCAGCTTTTTGAGGCCGGATTTCGCGTATACTCGTGTGTCGGCAGCGCCGAACGCAACGGCATCGCAATGATAGGTTCCGGAATAGAGGGACGCTTCGGCCAGAATCGATCCGGGACCCGCGCGCTGCAGGATCAAGACCGATCCATCCCTTTGATACCGGACCAGATGGATCGACCCGGCCAGGACAAAATGCATGTCCGTGACGGGATCGCCCCGATGGAACAAGCGTCGGCCAGCCTCAAAGTGCTGCTGCCGGGCACGCAAGCCCTGCAAATATGGTTCGATGGATCGCAACATGATAACTATCATGTATCGAATGTCTGGGATGTGGCAAGAGGCAGCTATGGGCAGAGCCTGTGCGAACGCCGGATGAAGCTGGCCGCTACATTGTCGAACCTTCGGGAGCACATATGCGCATTTTGGTAGCCATACTCGTCGCCGCTATAGCTGCCGGCAGCGCAACATTCGCTGTCGCTCAGCATCAGCACCACCATGATGCGTCTGCCCCTGCTGCTCCAGACGCCCGGCAATTTGTAAAATTTCCTGCGGCATTGGTCGATCACACGCTGGCTAATATGCGTGATCATCTTCAGGCTCTGCAAGAGATTCAATCGCATCTCGGCATGGGTCATACCGACGTTGCTGCCAAGATTGCGGAAACGCGCCTTGGAATGTCATCGCTGGGGTTGCACGGCGCTGCGGAGGTTTCCAAATATATGCCGCAGGGAATGCAGGATGCCGGCACGGCGATGCACCGTGCAGCAAGTCGGTTTGCAATTACGGCTCAGGAGGCAGGTGTCACCGGCGATCTGAAGCCGGTGTTTGCGGGGCTTGCGGAGATAACCGCTCAATGCGTGGGTTGTCACGCGGGCTACCGGATAAAATAGCGCAGCCAGCTCGCGGCGAAGCAAACCCTCATGCTGAGGAAGCGCGGAGCGTCGTCTCGAACCATGGGGCCGAGATCTCGCCCGCTGCCATCCTTCGAGACGACCGCCTCGTTTCACAGTGCGGCCGATCCAACCCTCTGATCTGACGGTTGTTTTTGTCGATCATTCCACATCGCGGGAAACAAATTCAGCTTCGTTGAGATCGTCTGTCATTGCCGTGATCATCATGCCGAGCAAACAGCGAGGCGCGACATGGCGAAGATGCGAGCGATCGATGCGGCCGTACGGATCCTGGAAAAGGAAGGGGTGACCATCGCCTTCGGCGTGCCCGGAGCTGCGATCAATCCGTTGTACTCCGCGCTGAAGAAGCGCGGCTCGATCGGCCACATTCTGGCGCGCCATGTCGAGGGCGCTTCGCACATGGCCGAGGGCTATACCCGCGCCAAGGCGGGCAATATCGGCGTCTGCATCGGCACCTCGGGCCCGGCCGGCACCGACATGATCACGGGGCTTTATTCGGCGATCGCGGATTCGATCCCGATCCTCTGCATCACCGGGCAGGCGCCGCGCGCGCGGCTCTACAAGGAAGACTTTCAGGCCATCGATATCGAATCCATCGCCAAGCCGGTGACGAAATGGGCGGTGACCGTGCGCGAACCGGCGCTGGTGCCGCGCGTGTTCAGCCAGGCGTTTCACATCATGCGTTCGGGCCGCCCGGGGCCGGTGCTGATCGACCTGCCGCTCGACGTGCAGCTCGCGGAAATCGAATTCGACGACGAGACCTATGAGCCGCTGCCGGTCTACAAGCCGGCAGCAACGCGCAAGCAGATCGAGAAGGCGCTCGAAATGCTCAACGCGGCGGAGCGGCCGCTGATCGTGGCGGGCGGCGGCGTCATCAATGCCGATGCGTCCGAATTGCTGGTGCAGTTCGCCGAGGCCGTCAACGTTCCCGTGGTGCCGACGCTGATGGGGTGGGGCGCCATTCCCGACGATCACGTGCTGATGGCGGGCATGGTCGGCCTGCAGACCAGCCACCGCTACGGCAACGCGACCATGCTGCAATCCGACTTCGTGCTCGGGATCGGCAACCGCTGGGCCAACCGGCACACCGGTTCGATCGAGACCTACACCAAGGGGCGCACCTTTGTGCACGTCGATATCGAGCCGACGCAGATCGGGCGCGTCTTCAATCCCGATTTCGGCATTGTGTCCGACGCCAAAGCGGCGCTGGAATTGTTCGTCGCGGTCGCCAAAGAGTGGCGCAAGGCCGGCAAGCTGCGGGAGCGGCAGGCGTGGCCGGCGGCGTGCCAGGACCGCAAGCGCACGATGCTGCGCAAGAGCCATTTCGACGACATGCCGATCAAGCCGCAGCGCGTCTATGAGGAGATGAGCAAGGCGTTCGGGCGCGACACCTGCTATGTCAGCGTGATCGGGCTGTCGCAGATCGCCGGCGCGCAGTTTTTGGGCGTCTACGGTCCGCGCAACTGGATCAATGCCGGGCAGGCCGGTCCGCTCGGCTGGACACTGCCGGCGGCGCTCGGCGTGCGCGCCGCCGATCCTTCGCGCCAGATCGTCGCACTTTCGGGCGATTACGATTTCCAGTTCCTGATCGAGGAGCTCGCGGTAGGCGCCCAGTTCAAGCTGCCCTACATCCACGTCGTCGTGAACAATTCCTATCTCGGGCTGATCCGCCAGGCGCAGCGCGGCTTCGACATGGACTACCATGTCCAGCTTTCCTTCGAGAACATCAACGCACCCGAGCTCGGGGGCTATGGCGTCGACCACGTCGCGGTCGCCGAGGGGCTCGGCTGCAAGGCGATCCGCGTCACCGACCCGAACCATGCGCAGGCGGCGTTCGCCACCGCGCGGGAATGGATGACCGAATTCCAGGTGCCCGTCGTCGTCGAATTCATTCTCGAACGCGTCACCAACATCGCGATGGGCACCGAGATCGACAACATCGTCGAATTCGAGGAGGTGCTCGATCTGCCGCTGGACGACACGCCGGCCAAATCGGTCGCGCCGCAATCCGGCAAGCTGCTGCCGGCATAAATCGAGGAGACCAGATCGTGCCCAAATTTGCCGCCAATCTCACCATGCTGTTCGGCGAGCAGCCGTTCCTCGATCGCTTCGCCGCCGCCAAGGCTGCGGGATTCAGCGGGGTCGAATATCTGTTTCCGTATGATTTCGACAAGGCCGAGCTGCGCGAGCAATTGCACCAGCACGGGCTGACGCAGGTGCTGCACAATCTTCCCGCGGGCAATTGGGCGGCGGGCGAGCGCGGCATCGCCATCCTGCCAGACCGGGTCGACGAGTTTCGCGACGGCGTCGCGCGCGCCGTCGATTACGCCAAGGCGCTGGATTGCCGTCAGCTCAACTGCCTCGTCGGCATCGCGCCGGATGGTGCTGATGCAATCGATCTCCATGAAGTGTTGGTCGGCAACCTTCGCTTCGCCGCGGATGTGCTCGCCAAAGAGGGGATCAAGCTTCTGATCGAGCCGATCAACACGATCGATATTCCCGGATTTTTCCTGAACAAGACCGCGCAGGCGCTTCAGCTCATTGCGGACGTACGCTCGAGCAATCTGTTCGTGCAATACGACATCTACCACATGCAGGTGATGGAGGGCGACATTGCGCGCTCCCTGCAAAAACACCTTTCCCGCATCGGCCATGTCCAGCTCGCCGACAATCCCGGCCGCAACGAGCCGGGCACCGGCGAAATCAACTATCCCTTCCTGTTCCGCCATCTCGACGCTATTGGTTATCGTGGCTGGGTCGGGTGCGAATACAAGCCGAGGACGACGACGGTCGAGGGCCTCGGTTGGCACGCCGCACTGACGGCCGATACCTGAACAAGAAACGACAAAGGGGAGTTGAAATGATCGATATCGGTTTTATCGGCCTCGGTACCATGGGCCGCCCGATGGCGGGCCATCTTCAGGCTGCCGGCCACCGCCTGTTCCTGCACGACGTCGTACCCATTGCGCCGGAGCTGGTCGCCGAGGGCGGCGTGGTCTGCAAATCCGGCAAGGAAGTCGCCGAGAAGGCGGACGTCGTCATCATCATGGTGCCGGATACGCCGCATGTCGAGGCGGTGCTGTTCGCGCAGGATGGTGTCGCGGCCGGGCTCTCGAAGGGGCAGATCGTCGTCGACATGAGTTCGATCTCGCCGTTGGCGACCAAGGAGTTTGCCAAGAAGGTGGAAGCGCTCGGCGCCGACTATCTCGATGCGCCGGTTTCGGGCGGCGAGGTCGGGGCCAAGGCGGCGAGCCTGACGATCATGGTGGGCGGGCCGGAGCGCGCGTTCAACACCATGAAGCCGGTGTTCGACAGGATGGGCAAGAACGTCACGCTGGTGGGCGCCAACGGCGACGGGCAGACCACCAAGGTCGCCAACCAGATCATCGTGGCGTTGACGATCGAGGCGGTCGGCGAGGCGTTGCTGTTCGCGTCGAAGGCAGGCGCCGATCCGGCGCTGGTGCGGCAGGCGCTGATGGGCGGCTTCGCATCCTCGCGGATTCTCGAAGTGCATGGTGAGCGCATGATAAAGCGCAATTTCGAGCCGGGCTTTCGTATCGAACTGCACCAGAAGGATCTCAATCTGGCGCTGGAGGGCGCACGGGCGCTCGGTCTTTCCCTGCCGAGCACGGCGTTGGCCCAGCAGCTGTTCAGTTCCTGCACCGCCCATGGCGGCAAGGCGTGGGATCATTCGGGCATGGTGCGGGCGCTGGAGATGATGGCGGATCACCAGGTCGCAAAAGGCTGATCGCTCAAATTTTCTAGAACTGGAACTCCCCGTGACTGGAACCGCGCCGAAAATTCGGCGCGGCCCTTTTTGCTGCGTATTGGAACTGGAACCTCTTACGCCGCCAGTGGTTGAGACGCATCGTCAATTCACTGGAGGATGTGATGAACAATCGTTTGGCTGTTTCACTGATCGCTGCGTCGCTGCTCACTTCAACCGCGGCGTTTGCGCAATCCACCACGGTGCAGGGTGCAAACGAAGGCGCGAGAGCGGGCGGCGCGGTAGCCGGTCCGGTAGGCGAGGTTGTTGGCGGAACCGTCGGCGCAGCTGTTGGACTCGGCCTGGAAATTCCGAACGCGATTATCACCGGGCTCCCGCGCGACCGCTCGGTCGTGGTTCAGGAGCGGGTGGTGGTCGGCGAGCCGCTGCCGGCGACCGTCGAATTGCGTACGGTGCCTCAGCACACCGAATACCGCTATGCAGTCGTCAATGATCGCCGCGTGATTGTTGATCCCCGCACGCGCCGGGTCGTCAAGATCATCGACTAACCAAGACGGCGTTTCTTAAGTAGATCCTCGCGGGAGCTTTGCCCCGCGAGGATTTTTTGTGGCGTGGGTTAGATTAGGGCAGCGACCGCTGCGTTCGCCTGATTGTCCAGTCCAGCGCCATGGCGGCCACAAGACCGAGCGATGCGGCCAGCGCGTCGACCAAAAAGTCTTGCAGGCGCGCGTGCCGGCCGGGCGCCCAAAATTGCAGGACTTCGACGAGGCCGGTGAAGGCGATAACGAAGGCCGCCGTGAGCCACCGGTTGCGTGTAGCGGCTAGTCCGAAAGCCAGCCCCAGCAGCAAGAACGCAAGCGCATGCTCGCCGTTCTGTCCCAGGTTCGAGTGCGGCCGCTGTTCCGGCGGTCCCGAGCGTCGCAAAGGCAATGGCAGCGGCAAGGCCCCAGGCGAATAGTCGAAGGATGATCGTCATGAGGCTCGCATAGCACGATTTATGTACGGGATACCCCCGCGCGCGCGAACGGGCGATGCCTGTGGTTAATTGCCTTTCAGAGAGGTTCCCGTACGCCCATACCGTGCATAAAACGCTCCCGGATCTGCACGGGATCGCGGCGGGTGGTGCCTGTGCCCGGCTTGTCGTCGATGCGGACGCCGATCAGCGTCGGGCCCGCCGCCGACATCGACTCTTCGATCAGGCGCTCGAAATCGTCTTCGTCCGCCGCCCAGCTAGAGTGGGTGAGGCCGCTCGCAATGGCGATGGCGACGATGTCGGCGACGGCGGCGCCCGGCGTCGGTTGTGCGCCGGTGATCTGGTAGATGCCGTTGTCCATCACCACCATGGTGAGGTTTTTCGGCGCCAGCGTCGCAATCGTCGCGAGCGACCCCAGCTGCATCAACAGCGAGCCGTCGCCTTCCAGGGCAAATATGCGCCGGTCCGGTTGCGCGAGCGCCACGCCGAGCGCGATCGGAAAGGCGAGGCCCATGCTGCCGAGCATGTAGAAATTCTGCGGCCGGTGGCCGGCGGCCCACAGGTCGAAATTGGTGTTGCCGATGCCGCCGATCACGGCTTCCTCGTGCTTCAATTTCGCGATCAGCCGCGAGGTGAGATCGAAGCGGTTCATGACCTTGGTGTTGCGGGCCGGATTGTCGTTGCTCATGAGATCGCTCACTTGTCGAAGACTTTGCCGCCGGTCAACAGCGGCGAGAGGATCAGCGCCACCGGCGCCTGGGTGGTGATGGCCTGCTTGATGGAGCGGTCGACGATGAATTCGAACTCGTCGAGCCTTGTTGCGGTGTGGTGCTCCATCGCGAGCGAATCCAGCACCGGGCGCATGGTGCGGCACACCAGCGACTGCCCGTAGTTGAATTCGCCGAGCGTGCCGCGCTCGGACACGAACATGATCAGCGGGATCTGATAGGGGATCGCCAGCGATGCCAGCACGTTGGCGAGCGTGGCAAATCCGGACGTCTGCATCAGCACGGCGCTGCGCATGCCGCCCATCCAGGCGCCGGAGACGATGCCGACCGCTTCCTCTTCGCGCGCGGTGGCGAAGGTCGTGAAGTAGGGGTCGGCATGCAGGTTCTTGATCAGCGGCGTCAGGACGCGGTCGGGCACGTAGGGGACCAGGCGGATATCATTGCGCTTGAGCGCTTGCAGCACGATGCCGTGCCAGCTCTTCTGAGAAGTCTCGGGCGAGGTTTTTTCCTCCGCAACCGCCATTTTGGTCTCCTTTTACCCGCGACGAACTTCGTTCGCTGCCCGCGACGCTCTTGCGTTCGCGCTCATCCCTGGAGCGGCGAAACTTGACGTCATCGGCGGGATTGTCAACATGCCCCGATCGTATCCTGCTCTGCGCCCGCGCCGCTACAGGTGGGATGCGACGATGTGAGATAAGCAAGAAAACATATCGGGAGGGATGCCATGGGCAGGTGGTTCCGGATCGCTGCCGCAGCAGCGGCGATCCATATCGCGGCAGCGGCCATGCAAATCATGTGCGGCAGCGCCTTCGCCCAGACGGCGTTTCCGTCGAGGCCCGTGCATATTCTGGTGCCCTATCCCGCCGGTGGTGGCGTCGATGTTTTGACGCGCACGCTCGGCGATGTCGTCTCCAAGCAATGGGGGCAGTCCGTCGTCGTGGAGAACCGTCCCGGCGCCGGTGGCGTGATCGCCTCGCAGGCGGTCGCAACCGCGCCGCCGGACGGCTATACCCTGATCATGGTGGCAAGCGGCCATGCCACCAATCCCTTGCTGTATGCCAAAATCCCTTACGACACGTTCAAGGACTTCACGCCGGTCTCGCTGCTGGCGTCGTCACCCAATATCCTGCTGGTCCGGGCCGACTCGCCATTCAAGACGCTGGCCGAGCTGATATCGGCGGCAAAAGCCAAGCCGGGCAGCCTGTCCTTTGCCCATGCCGGCAACGGGACGTCGACGCATCTCGCAGGCGAGCTCCTGAAGAATCTGGCCAAGATCGATCTCGCCGCTATCCCCTACAAGGGCGGTGCGCCTGCGATCAACGATCTGCTCGGTGGGCAAATTCCGATGTCGTTCAACAACGGCCCGGAATCGGTTGGCCAACTTCAGGCCGGCACGCTGCGCGCGCTCGCCGTCACCACGGCGTCGCGCGCGCCGTTGCTGCCTGATGTACCCAGCATGTCCGAGACCGTGCCCGGCTATGACACCGGCGTCTGGTGGGGCCTGCTCGGACCGGCGGGAATACCTGCCGATGTGCTGGCCAGGCTCTCGCAGGATTTTGTGGCGGCGCTGAATACCGACGCCGTCAAGGAGCGGCTGGCCAAGCTCGGCGCGCAACCGATCGGCAGCACGCCGCAACAATTCGACGCAAAAATCCGCGACGATTACGAGAAATGGGCGCCGATCATCAAGGCCGCCGGAATGAAAGCAGAATGACGATGAGAGACGTTCGATGATCCCTGCCTGCCTGCCGCCGCGTCCCGTCACCCGTCCAAAAGTGCCGCTGCCGCCGGGCGCCTGCGATACCCATGCGCATGTGTTCGGTCCCTCGGATCGCTTTCCTTACGCGGACGATCGCAGCTACACGCCGCCGGATGCGCCGCTGGAAAAATACCTCGGCATGCTCGACACGCTCGGCTTTGCGCGCGGCGTGCTGGTGCAGGGCAGTGCGCATGGCCACGATAATTCGGCAATGCTGGACGCGCTGAAACGTCAGCCCGAACGCCTGCGCGGCGTCGCGGTGGCCGATGCGGGTGTTTCGCCGGACGAATTGCGGGCGTGGAACGCGACCGGCGTCCGCGGCTTGCGCTTCAATCACTTCTTTCGCGGCGGGCAGTTGCATTATCGCGGCGGCATTCCCTTGAGCGAAGCTTCGAGACTTGCGCCTGTGATGGCCGAGCTCGGCTGGCACCTGCAGTTGTGGATCGACGTCAAGGATTTGCCGGAGACGATTCCGCTGCTGAAACCGCTGCGGCTGCCGGTCGTGATCGATCATATGGGACGCACCGACGCCCGTGCCGGTACCGGCACCGAGGGTTTTCAGAGCCTGCTTCGCTGCGTCGGAGAAGGCTGGTGCTGGAGCAAGCTGTCGGGCGCGCATCGCCTCAGCCAGAACGCGCCGGATTACCCCGACGCGCGGCCGTTCCATGAAGCGCTGGTAAAGGCCAATCCGGAGCGGCTGGTATGGGGCGGCGACTGGCCGCATCCGCGCGTCGAAGGCGAAATGCCCGACGCCGGGCATTTGCTCGAGTTGTTTCAGGCGTGGACGCCTGATAAGGCCACGCAGCAACGCATTCTCGTCGACAACCCCGCCAGGCTTTACGGCTTCCCGAACTGAATGTTGCCAAGAAATTATCAAGAAAGTTGCCAGCAAACATGACCGTCAACAACAAGCGCGTATTCTACGTCAAATACCTCGCCCACGAGATCTATGTCGATATCCTCAAGAGCCGCGCCGACGTGCGGCTTGACCGGCTGGAGAACGACAGTCCCGATGCGGTCGCAGCGCCAATCCTGTCGGCGGCGCATGCCTATCAGGTCGGCGCGGCGCGCGACGAGATCGCAAGGCATTTCCATGTCGATCAGGATTTGCTGAAGCGGGCGCCCAACCTGCTGATCGTGTCCTCGAACGGCGCGGGCTTCGATCCCGTCGATGTCGATGCCTGCACGGCGGCGGGCGTGCTCGTCGTCAATCAATCCGGCGGCAACGCCAATTCGGTTGCCGAGCATGCGCTGGGGATGATGCTGACGCTGTCCAAGCGCATCCTCGAGGCCGACCGCGCGCTGCGCCGCGAGGCCAATGTCAACCGGAATGCGCTGATCGGCAACGAGGTTCAGGGCAAGACGGTGGGCATCGTCGGCATCGGTAATGTCGGCCGCCGCATCGCGGAGCTGTGCAAGGGCCTGCTGCATATGAAGGTGATCGCCTACGATCCCTATCTGACCGCGGAAGAAATCGCCGCCCGTGGCGCCGAAAAGGTCGAGCTTCACGATCTGATGCGCCGTTCGGATTTCGTCTCGATCTCGTGTCCGCTGTCCAAGGACAACCGCCGCATGATCGGCCCCCGCGAATTCGCGCTGATGCAGCCGCACGCCTTTTTCGTCACCACCGCGCGCGGCTTCATTCATGACGAGGAGGCGCTGTACGAGGCGTTGCGCGACAAGCGGATTGCGGGTGCCGGCCTCGATGTCTGGGACAAGGAGCCGCCGCCGCCGGAGCATCCGCTGCTGCAGTTCGACAATGTGCTGGCGAGCCCGCACACCGCGGGCGTCACCAAGGAGGCGCGGGTGAACATGGGCAAGATCGCCGCCGAACAGATTCTCGATGCGCTGGACGGCAAGCGCCCGCCGCGCATCGTCAATCCCGAGGTGTGGCCGGCCTATGTGAAGCGCTTCGAGCGGACGTTCGGATTCACGCCGAAATAGGCCGTCACCACCGCGAGAGACGATCCCATGACGGCCGAGCCGGCAGACCGCTTTTATGAGTCCCAGGGGCTGCGGTTGCACTATGTCGACTGGGGCAACGAAGCCGCGCCGCCTTTGATCCTGGTCCATGGCGGGCTCGACCATTGTCGCAACTGGGATGCGATCGCGCGGGAATTGCAGCCGCATTTCCATGTCGTGGCCCCGGATCTGCGCGGGCACGGCGATTCCGAATGGGCGAAGGGGAGCAGCTACAGTCTGGCCGATCATGTCTACGATCTCACCCGGCTGATACGCTTTGCCGGGTTGCAGGATGCAGCCATTGTCGGTCACTCGATGGGCGGGATGGTCGCGCTGGCCTATGCCGGAACCTACCCGGCGCAGGTGTCGCGCCTTGGCGTGCTGGACGGCGTCTTTCTGGCGGGCTCCCGGCGCACACCAATTCATGAGCAGATGTCGCGATGGATCGACCAGCTCGATCGCATCGGGGAGCGCGAACCCAGCGCGTTCCGGACCATCGAGGAGGCGTCGCAGCGGCTTTCGGCGCGCAACAAGCGGCTGACGCCGGCGCAGGCGCTGCACCTTGCCCGCCACGGCGTCCGACAGGGCGCCGACGGCCTCTATCGATGGAAGTTCGATCATCATCTGCGGGCGAGGGCGCCGTATCGCCTGTTGCCGGACGACTATACCGGCCTGTGGTCGCGGATTACCTGTCCAACGCTGCTGATGTGGGGTGACGAAAGCTACCTTCCCGATCCCGAGGCCGCCGGCCTGCTGGGGCATTTCAAGCAGGCCAGGCTGCAGAAAATCGCGGGTGCCGGACACTGGCTCCATCATGATCGGCTCGATGTGGTCCTCGCGTCGCTGCGCCGGTTTCTTGCCGTAATGCGTTGAACGCGTGACGGCCACGGCAGCCACCGGAGCGCGATAATGATAATACCGTCACGTTACAGGGTTGTCCGCGTGACAAGAGCTACCCTCTAGTTGAAATTCAGGTTATGCTACGAAAGCTATCATAGGGAAGTATCAGTGACCTTCGTTTGAACGAGGCGAAACGCTCACGACAAACCGTGGTCGCGAACCATGAGTGTTTTGATGACGCGTTGAGAGAGATCGAGTCCTACGAGGTGCCCGACAAAATGCGTGAGCAGATTCGAGAACGTCGGAACGACCATTCGGATGCATCGGCGGGATGCGCCATTCTCATTTTTGTGCTTGCAGCGTGAACCAGCTCACACGCCGACGACAGACAATGTTGCAGAATGTGTGCTTCGACATACGGTATGGATGACACTTCGGTCTATGCCGGTGTACCGCCAAAGATCGATGATATGATTGCGCAATAGCAATTTCGGTGACACTGAGTGAAATGCACGCGGTCGAAGAAGGGATCGCTAATCCTCTATCAGTGAAAAGGTAAATTTCGCCCGACACTCGCGTACGATCGCACTTTGCTGGCTGATTTGGGCTGGGGAGTCGTTCTATGGACGATACGACGCAGCTGATCCCGGATGGCACCGTGAAGCCTCGTGTGGCGCCGGGTTCACGCTTGTTCGAAAATCGACAAGGCGCAGGGTGATCTGGCTGCATCGGCCAACTACTTTGTGGTGGATCCGGCCTTTTTAGCCACTGCCAGTATGCAGCCGTATCAACGGACGCAGCAGGATCCTCTCCATCGGCCACTCAGAATCTACACGCTCGACCCAACGGCAAGTCGCCTGGATGGCGCAGTGGCTACGCTAAAGGTCCCATTCGAGCGACTGAGTTCGGGGCCCGTCGGCAGCATCCTGGAAGTGGTCGATTGGGACGAAACGACCGGGCAGATCAACAAGCCGGTGGACCTCGATGATCCTCGCATCCTGATGGAGAGCGGGCGAGGTCCGTCGCCGTCCGATCCCATGTTCCGGCAGCAGATGGTCTACGCTGTCTGCACGTCCACCTACAACGCCTTCCGGCTGGCGCTTGGCCGCGATCCGAGCTGGGGCTTTCCTGCCAGGCTTGGTCAGGCTTGTCCAAAGCTCAGGGTTCGACCGCAGGCATTCTACGAACGCAACGCTTACTACGACTCGTCAGTAGGCGAACTCAAGTTCGGGTACTTCGACGCCGATGATAACGTCCAGGGACGAAACCGTCCCCAAGGCCGCGTCTTCACCTGCCTCTCACACGACATCATCGTGCACGAGATGACCCATGCGTTGCTGGATGGCCTCCGGACGCGTTTTCGGCTGCCGACCCATCCGGATGTCGCGGCCTTCCACGAGGGATTTGCCGACCTTGTGGCAATGCTCATGCACTTCTCGTATTCGGATGTCGTTCATGCCGCGATCGAGCGGTCAGGTGCCAAGCTGGAGACCGATGCGCTGCTTTTGTCACTGGCTTCCCAATTCGGACATACCACAGGTTCCGGCGGACCATTGCGATCGGCGATCAATCCCGCGGGACTTGGGCAGCATGAGGAACGCAACATCCAAGGTTATGACGAAGCTGGAGACGAGCCGCACGCGCGTGGTTCGCTTCTGGTAACGGCGATCTTCGAAGCATTCGCGACGGTGCTGCGGCGGAAGACGAAACGATACCTTCGCCTGGCACGTCTGGCGCCCGGCGAGGCCCCGGGCCCGGAGCTCGCCGAGATCCTTGCGGATCAGGCAAGCGAATTGGCCTCACAATTCCTTTCGATTTGCATACGTGCCATCGACTACTGCCCGCCATTCGACCTGCGGTTTGGCGAATATCTGCGAGCGGTGATCACGGCAGACTTCGATCTCGTCCAAGACGACCCTTTCGGCTATCGCGAGGCCATCATCGATGCCTTCGCGCGTCGCCGCATCTACGCCGATGACGTGCCGGACCTGGCGGAGGATTCTCTGCTATGGCGACCGCCAGACATCGAGATGGAACCGATCCAAGGCGCTGCACTTCAAAAATTTGCGCTTCGCCGGCGATCCGGGACGAGCAGCCGACGAAACCGAACTGCGGCGCCAAGCCGAGGCGCTCGGGGCCTACATCATGCGGCCACGTTACGCGCAAGCATTCGGCTGTGCCTTGCCGGGCGACGCCCAACTGAAGGGCGATCACGTCGATCCGACAGTTGTTGGCTCGATCCGATCCCTTCGTCGTGTCGGCCCGGACCGGCAGGTCACCTTCGACACTGTGGCCGAGGTCACCCAGCGGCGCTGGTGCAGGCAGAGCTCGGGAATATTCAGTGAAGTCTTCGGCGGCTCAACCGTCATCCTTGGCCCAGACGGGCAAGTTCGCTACGTCATCCGCAAACGGGTGACGGATGGACGCCGAATACAGGCGCAAGCCGACTATCTTGACGGTAAAGGCGATACGAAGGGGTGGACGATACGCGGCAGGCGCCGTCACCTGCCACGATCGAACAAATGCCATCTCTTCGGGCAGAAGGTCGACGTGTCCAGAAGGCAGCAACCAAGGAGGAGGATAATATGAGCGACAGCGAACAGAAACTCCGCCAGGCTCTGATGAAAATCGCGGAGGCGGCTCAGGCCGCCGTCGATACCGGACAGTATATGGACGAGGACAATGGCAAGCCGTATGGCGAAACGGCGCGGCGTCCCCATACCGACGCAGGTGGGAAAAACGCGCACTGTTCGATCAAGCAACTGCCCGGCCGTCTAGTCGGAGAAGGCCGCAAAAACCGCAATGTCAATCAACCCCGTGAACGGCGTTAGCTTCGGCCCCATCGGCGCGGTGGCTCGCGGTCTGGTGCTCTCGCCGGCAGCGATTGCAGTTCTGGTTGGCAAGTATTGGGGCCGCAGCCACGGCGGCTCACGGTCAGCTTTCTGGATGGCGGACCAAGTGACCTTCGCCGCCGGATCATTCAGCACATGAATGCCTGGAACCAAACCGCCGGGGTCTCGTTCGTGGAGACCCGCGGTGTGGGGAAGGTACGTATCTCTCGGAATCAGGCTGGATATTGGTCCTATCTCGGCACCGACATCCTGCATATCCCGAGTAACCGGCCGACACTTGAACCTCCAGGGTTTCACGATGAACACGGACGAACGCGAATTCCGTCGTGTGGTTCGTCATGAAGCCGGGCATACGCTCGGCTTCCCGCATGAGCACATGCGTAAGGAACTGGTTGCCCTCATCGACCCAGAGAAGGCGTACGACTTCTTCCTGCGGACACAGGGTTGGTCTCGCCAGATGGTGGACCAACAGGTGCTGACACCGCTCAGCAAGAATTCGATCATGGGCACTCCGCCGGATCAGGATTCGATCATGTGCTACCAGCTTCCGGGATCGATTACGAGAGACGGTCAGCCGATCCGGGGAGGCTCGGACATCAACGCCACCGACTACGCGTTTGCCGGGCGAATCTATCCAAAGGTCCGGCTGAGGGCTGCACCATCGATCCAGGCTGAGATGGGCGTCGCCGACGAATGGTCGCCATCGGAGGACGTGGAAGTGGACGAGGAGCTGGTGCAGTAACGCTTTGGCCCACCTTGTCGAGATTCAGGCGTGCCAGGATCTCCCACCCGTGCTGCATGTGCGGGTGGGAGACTTACTGATGTTCGGGGCAACCGGCGGGCACCTCTCTGGAAGGCGGAACGACCGTCGAATTGCTGGGGATCTTCTCGACCAGCGTGCTCTCGGATGATGGCCGTGTACTGAGTCCGGTCGGACCGCCGACCACCGCCTTGTTTCGTGCGCTCCAGTCCGGGCAGGCTCGCATCGAGGTGGTCACTGGGGATCCGTGGCAAGGAACTCCACGACGGCAGCAGGTCGCGATTGTCGTCGCCGACTGACGAAGATGATTGCGTTCGGAAGCCAGTCCGTTCTCGCGATGGGGAAACAGCAACGTCGAGATATCAATCCGCGCTCTGGCGCTACCGTTGCAATCTAATAACAATCGAACCTGAAGGCCGAGCCGCGCGAAACCACCCGGCCGCCAGCGGCGGCTGGCCCCGAGAAGCGCGGGGGGCTCCGACGAGAGCGTTACGTCAACGCGCAGGCGCTGTCGGTCGACAGCGGAATCACCGGGCTATGGCCGAATCCGGGGAGAAAATCTCATTCGCCGCCGGGCCGATCGCGGCAATAAATCCACTGCAGATCGGCCTCCCGACGAAGCGTGTATTGCTATTTTCCAAGGGATATCGACTACTTAGCCCGACAAGACCATCTTCCCTGTGCGCCTTGCCCCCCGGCGCATATGGAAGACGAAGAGATGCGACAGGTTCGTTCCTTGCTGAGCAGCGCGTCCTCCCGGATCGGACGCCGTCTGGCCCAGATCGTGGCCATCGCCGCCGCCAGCCTGCCGTCCGCCGGCGCTTAAGGCGCGCGTCCTTTTACGTTCCCGACATCGCGTTTACATCCGCCAGTGCCTGGTCGAGAGTTTCGATGAGCATTTCGGCATGTTTGGCGCCAAACACCAGCGGCGGCCGGATCTTGAGCACGTTGGCGTGCGGGCCGGCGGAACTGATCAGCACGTGCCGTTCACGCAGCAGGTTCACGATCCGCGCGGCCTCCGTTGTGGCAGGCGCGCCCGTTGGTCCACCGTGCCGCAGTTCGACGCCGACGAATAGCCCGGCGCCGCGCACTTCGGCAATCAACGCGTGCCGTGCCTGCAGCTCCATGAGCAGCCTGGTTAGATAACCACCGGTGCGTTGCGCGTTCTGCACCAGCCCTTCGGCCTCGATCACGTCGAGCACCGCAATGCCGGCGGCGGCAGAGACCGGGTTGCCGCCAAAGGTGTTGAAGTAGCGCGACCGTCGTCCAAACTCCGCCAGCAGTTCAGGGCGCGCGGCCATCCCGGCAACGGGATGTCCGTTGCCCATCGGCTTGCCCATGGTGACGAGATCGGGGACGAGGCCGTGGCGGGCAAAGCCCCACATCCCTCCGCCGCAGCGGCCGAAGCCGGGTTGCACCTCGTCGGCGATGAACAGCGCGCCCTCGGCCCGGACGGCTTCGACCGCCGGACGCAGAATGCCGGGTGGGTCCGCGAACACGCCGTCGCTGGAAAAAATCGTATCGACCAGAAGCGCTGCCGGCCGGATGCCGCTCTTCTTCATATCGGCCAATGCATCGCTGACGTGACCGGCAAAGATTTCGCCGGCGTTCGAGGCCGAACCCGGTGCCGGGACCAGCCGCACGTGACTTCCTTCCGGAAGCGGCAACCCCAGCGCGGGAGACAGCTCAGTCAGCGCGCTGGTGACGCCGTGATAGGCGTTTGCGGTGACGATGAAGCCGGTGCCGCCGGTGCAGGTTCGCGCGACGCGCAAAGCGAGATCGTTGGCCTCGCTGCCGGTGCAGGTGAACATGACGTGACCGATCTCAGACGGAAACGTCGCGAGCAGTTTTTCCGCGAAGTCGAGCACGGTCTCGTGCAGGTAGCGCGTGTGCGTGTTGAGCACGGCGGCCTGCCGCGCAATCGCCTGCACGATTTGCGGGTGGCAGTGACCGACCGATGCGACGTTGTTGTAGGCGTCCAGATAGCGATGACCGGCGGTGTCGTAGAGCCAGACGCCTTCGCCGCGGACGAACTGGACCGGCTGTTCGTAGAACAGGCGATACGCCGGGCCGAGCAGCCGGCTTCGCCGCGCGATCATGTCTCGAGTCGAAAGGGCGTCATCGGCGGCGGACATCTCTCTACCCCACGTCGCAGGCGCGTTGAATCTGAAGTATGGCCTGGTCTCGCGACAGCGCCGCCATGCGCTGCAGCCGCGCCCAGGCCGCAGCATTATTGCGCAGAATGTAATTCCGGTTAGCAGGATAACGGGCGGCGCGCCAACTGCTGATCACGATCGTCATGGCCATGCGCGTGGCGATCAGGTCGAACAGCGCGCTGAATTCAGCGGGCTCCAGCGGCAGCTCGGCATGGTAGGCCGCGATCATCTCGCAGGCCGGCGCCAGCGGATCGTCGCTGTCGGCCACCTGATACGCCGCCGTGATCGCGAGGTCGTTGACTCGCGCGGTGCAGGTGAGGTCGCCGAAATCGATGATTCCGGCAACGCCGGCCTGGGTTTCGGGGTCGACGACGACGTTATGCGGGTTGAGGTCGTTATGGACGGGCTGGTTCGACAACTGCGGAAGTATCGGCAGGGCGTAGGTTTCGAAGCCGCCGAGAATGTCCTCCACCAGGCCGCGCCGATCGCCCGGGACGGCGTCGATCAGCGGCCGCAGTTCGGTTGCATGCTGAAGGTCCCACAGCAATTTGTGATTGGCGCCGCAATGGCTGAAGTCACTGAGGCCCCGCGTGAGCCGTGCGGCGCACCGGCCAAGATCACGCCGCAGCGCCGCAGACCCTGCGGCCGCGTGCATCGGGGTTCCCTCAAGATATGACAACAGGCGCACAACCCGCGTTGAGCCGTCGTCGAACGTCAGATCAAGCTCGGTCATCCCGTTCCGCGCCGGAAAGATGCGCGGGACCGGCAGGCCGGGGTCCGCGGCAGCGAGATGGAGCAGCGCCTCCGTCTGCAAATTGGTCACCGCGCGGTCTTCCGAAGGGTTGGCAATCTTCAGGACATACTCGCGCCCGCTCAGCGAGCGCAGCCGAAAGTTTTGATCGCGCTCACTGTCGAGCCGGTTCACGGCGGCAATCAAGCCATAGTGCTCGGCCGCCAGCCTCTGGGCCAGCGCTTCCGGGACGGCGGATGCGGCGCGCAGCGTATCGATCGGGTGAGCGGCAATCGTCGCAGGCGACGCGTCCGGCGCTAGAATTTCCATTGACGTCGCTCAGTAGCCGCGTTCGCGGTCGATGGAGTGCGGTGGGCGCCGGCCGGCGCGTATCGCTTCCGCGGTCGCGCGAAACGTCGCCCCGATCGCTTCCACGCTGACTTCGCAGGCATCATGCGGCGTGACGACGATGTTGGGATGTCGCCAGAACGGATGCCGCGGCGGCAATGGCTCGGTCGCGAACACATCGAGCGCAGCGCCGGCAAGCTGGCCGTCCTCCAGCGCAGCGAGCAGATCGGCTTCGACCAGATGCTCGCCGCGGCCGACCTGGATCAGGTAACCGCCACGGAACATGCGCGCGAATGTCTTGCGGTTGAGGATGCCCTTGGTCTCCGGCGTCAGCGGCAGCAGGTTCACCAGAATTTCGATCTGGCCCAGCATAGCCTCAAGGCCGGCAGCGCCATGAAAACCGTGCACGCCCTGCGGCGTCGGCTTTGCGGTTCGGCTCCACGCCATGACCGGGAAACCGAGCAAGGCGAGGTCGGCGGCGACCCTGCGGCCGATTTCGCCAAACCCTAGAATCCCGACCGGCACGTCCTGCGCCCGGCGCGGGCCGAGACGCTGCCAGCGTTCCTCGCGCTGCTGCGCCTGATAGGTCGCAAAGCGCCGCTGATGGCCGATGACGTGCCAGGCGACGAAGCCGGACATCATCTGCGCCTGCGCGGGATCGACGACGCGGATCACGTCGACATCGCGGCGCAGGCTGGGGCACGCCAGAATGTTGTCGACGCCGGCGCCGATCGAGCAGACTGCCTGCAGATTGGGATAGCGTTCGAAAGCGTCATCGGGCGGATGCCAGGCCACCGCCAGCCGGACATCCGTTGCCGGACCCTCGTGCGGATGGCTGACGATTTCGATGCGGTCGGCGGCGCGCATGAATTGCGGGCCGAGATAGCCGCGGAGATCGAGGCTTTTGCTAACCAGGACGCAGCGCATCGTTCGTGGTCCCGTTCATGCCGCCTTGGACGATGACGTCTGGCCAGGCACCGCGGAAAGCAGTTCGCGCGTGTAGGCGTGCTCGGGGGCTGCAAACAGCAACGCCGCCGATTTGAGCTCGACGATCGCGCCGTGCTGCATCACCGCAATACGGTCGCAGATCTGCGCGGCCACGCGCAGGTCATGGGTGATGAACAGCATCGACAAGCCCAGCCGGGCCTTCAGGTCTTCCAGCAGGTCCAGCACCTGTGCCTGCACCGACACGTCGAGCGCGGAGACCGCTTCGTCGGCGACCAGAATTTCCGGGTCGAGCGCCAGCGCCCGCGCAATGCCGATGCGCTGCCGTTGGCCGCCGGAAAACTCATGCGGAAAGCGTTCCATCGCGCTGGCATTGAGGCCGACCAGGCTGAGCAGTTCGCCGGCGCGCTTGCGCGCTGCCGCCGGATCGACGCCATGCGCGATCGGTCCGTCGGTGATGATGTTGCCGACCTTCCGGCGCGGATTGAGCGAGGCGAACGGATCCTGAAACACCATCTGGATACGGCGGCGCTGCTCGCGCAGCGCCTTTCCCTTGATCCGGGTGAGATCGACGTCGCCGATACGGACGGTGCCGGCGTCGGGTTCGATCAGCCGCATCACGAGGCGTGCGACAGACGATTTTCCGGAGCCGGATTCGCCGACCAGACCGAGCGTCTCGCCGCGAAAAATGTCGAAGCTGACTTCCCTGGCCGCCTGCACGCGGCGCTCGCGCGGAACCAGCCGCCGCCGCTGACATAGGTCTTGCCGAGGCCGATCACCTCCACCGCCTTGCTGCGGTCGAGCAGGGGCGTCCGCTGCGGCGGCTGCAGGGTGGGAACGGCGGCAAGCAAGGCGCGGGTATAGGGATGCTGGGCGCGCTGCAGCACGTCGTCGGCCGTACCCTGTTCGACCACCTTGCCGTGCTGAAGCACGACCACGCGATCGGCGATCTCGGCGACGACGCCGAAATCATGGGTGATGAACATGACGGCCATGTTGCGGCGGCGCTGCAGGTCGCGGATCAGCTTGAGGATCTGCGCCTGCGTCGTGACATCGAGCGCCGTCGTCGGTTCGTCGGCTACCAGCACGGCGGGCTCCAGCGCCAGCGCCATGGCGATCATCGCGCGCTGGCGTTGGCCGCCGGATAATTGATGGGGGTAGGCACGAACGATCCGCTCGGGGTCGGGCAGGCCGACTTCACCGATCAAGGCGAGGGCCTTTTGCCGGCGCTCCTTTGGCGTCAGGAGGCCATGCGCCTCGAACATTTCGGCGATCTGGTCGCCGATCGCGCATCAGCGGATTGAGCGCCGTCATCGGCTCCTGGAACACCATGGCGATGCCGCGCCCGCGCAGCGCCAGCCATTCCGCCGGGCCGAGCGACAGCAGGTTCTTGCCATCGAACAGGATCTCGCCGGATTCGGCCGTCACCGTTTCCGGCAGCAGGCCCATCAGCGCATGCGCGCACATCGATTTGCCGGAGCCGGATTCCCCGACCACGCAAAGGATTTTTCCGGCCGATAGTTCGAAGGAAACGCCGTCCACGGCATAAGGGCGATCGCCACCGGGCGGCAGCGCCAGCGTCAGGTTCCTGATGACGACGCTCATGCTCAGCGCCCTCCCTTGGCGAGGCGAGGGTTGAGCGCGTCGTTGAGGCCTTCACCGATCAGGTTCAGCGCCAGCACCGAGACCAGAATGGCGATGCCGGGGAATACCGTGATCCACCAGGCCTGGCGGATCACGGTGCGGCCGGCGCCGACCATGTAGCCCCACGACATCAGATTGGGATCGCCGAGCCCGAGGAAGGAGAGCGAGGATTCCAGCAGGATCGCGGTTGCGACCATCAGCGAGGCCAGCACGATGACCGGCGACAGCGCGTTGGGCAGGATCTCGCGCCAGATGATCCACCAGTTGGTCTGGCCGGTCACGACCGCCGCCTGGACATATTCGCGCGTGCGCAGCGACAGCACCTCGCCGCGCACCAGCCGCGCCACCGGGGGCCAGCTGACGATGGCGATGGCGATCACGATGGAGACGATGGAGGGCTGCATGATCGCGACGAGCACGATTGCGAGCGCAAAACTCGGGACGGTCTGGAAGAACTCGGTGAAGCGCATCAGGGCATCGTCGATCTTGCCGCCGAAATATCCGGCCGCCGCGCCGAGCGGGATGCCGACCGCCAGCGATGCCAGCGTCGAGATCAGGCCGACCAGCAGCGAGACGCGCGCGCCGTAGATGATGCCCGCCATCACGTCGCGCCCGAGCGCGTCGGTGCCGAGCGGCAGGTTGGCCATGGTGAACGGCGGCAGGAACGGCCGCTGCACCATGCGCCAGGGCGAGGTCGGAAACAGCAACGGACCAACCAGCGCAACCGCAATCGCAATGGTCAGGATCGCGACGCCGATCAGTCCGCCGGGATTGCGCAACAGCATTCGCCAGACCTGTCTCATGAGGCGAACTCGATGCGTGGATCGACGGAGCGGTAGACAAGGTCCGTGATCAGGTTGAAGGCCAGCACCATCGCCGAGCAGACGACGAAGACGCCGAGCAGCAAATTGTAGTCGCGCTGCAGCAGCGCTTCGTACATCAGGCGGCCGATACCCGGCCATGCGAACACGGTCTCGGTCAGAACCGCGCCGCCGACCAGCGTGCCGGCCTGCAGACCCGCAAGGGTGACCACCGGCAACAGCGCGTTGCGCAGCACGTGACGGCGCTGGATCACGGTGTCGGACAGGCCCTTGGCGCGCGCGGTCTTGACGAAGTCGAGCCTGTTGACCTCGAGCATCGAGGCGCGCGTCATGCGGGCATAGGTGGCCATGAAGAACAGGCCGATGGTCGTCGCGGGCAGGACGAGGTGGGCGGCGACGTCGAGCACGTGCGTCAGCCCGGTATAGTTGGCGCCCACCGTCTCGTAGCCGAAGCTCGGCAGCCAATCCATCGTGACCGAAAACAGCAGGATCGCCATCAGCGCCACCCAGAACAGCGGCGTGGCGTAGAAGACCAGCGCCAGCACCGTAATCGCGGTATCGGCCCAGGTGCCGGCAAAGCGCGCGGCCAGTGCGCCGAACAGGATGCCGAAGGCCAGCGAAATCGCAAACGCGGTCCCGGTCAGCAACAGCGTCGCCGGCAGGCGCTGCAGGATCAGGGTTGCGACCGGCATCTGCTGGCGAAACGAGAATCCGAGATCGAGGCTGAGGATGCCTTTGACATAGAGAAACAGCTGTACCGGCAGCGGCTGGTCGAGGCCGAACTTCTCGCGCAGTTGCGCCAGGAAAATCTGATCGCCAGCGCCGGCTTCGCCCGCCATCACCAGCGCCGGATCGCCCGGCGCCAGCCGGATCAGGAAGAAGTTGAGAACGACGAGCGCGAGAAGGACGACGATGGCCTTCGCGATCCGCTGGGCAATGAAGGAAATCATGTTCGGCCGATTGCGTTGGAGGCGCGATATCCGGGCGTCAGGCTTGGGGACTGACGCCCGGTCGCGTCCGCGATTACTTTTCAATCCAGGCGTCGCGGAAGCCGTCGTTCACGCCAATGCCGGTCGTGATCAGGTTCTTGACGCTGCAGCGGGTGATGGTCGGGAACTGCAGTTCGAGCATCCACGCCACCGGCACGTCCTCGACGAGGATCTTCTGTGCCTTGGCGTAGATCTCCCCGCGCGCCGCATCGGGGAAGGCGACCGCGCCGTCGGCGAACAGCTTGTCGATTTCGGGGTTCGAATAGCCTTCGACGTTGTTGAACGGCGAGCCCTTGGCGATCTGGCTGGAGATGTAGTTGCGGCCGACGCCGAGCGCGGGATCGCCATACTGATAGAGATAGGTAAAGGCGATGTCGTAGTCCCACTCGCTGACTTTTTGATTCCAGCCGGGGACGTCGGTCGCGACCATATCGACGTTGATGCCGACGTCCTGCAGGTTCTGGCGAACCATTTCGGCCCAGCGCTGCCATGTCTCGCCATAGGGCAGAGGCAGCATGCGCAGCTTCTCGCCGTTGTAGCCGGCTTCCTTGAGCAGCGCCTTGGCCTTGGCCGGATCGTAATCGTATTTCGGCACCGCGCCGGTGTAGTACTTGATCGCCGAGCCCGACGGGCCGGTGGCGACCTTGCCGAGGCCGTTCCAGACCACGTCCTTGGCCATGTTGCGATCGATCGCAAACATCAGCGCCTGGCGGAATTTCTTGTTCGCGGTGGGTCCTGCGCGGTTGTTGAGCCAGAGCCAGGAATGCGGGCTGAAGAACTCCCAGCCGGCGCCGGTGACGCAGGTGTTCTTGAGCTTGCTCAGGCGCGGCACGTCGAAATTTTCCACCGAGCCGCCCGGCAGCACGTCGACCTTGCCGGTCTCGTAGGCGACCGAGCGCGCGGCGGCGTCCGGAATCACGTGCCAGTAGATCTCGTCGATATTGGGCTTGCCCTTGACGTGGTAGTTCGGATTCTTGACCAGTTTGATGAACGAGCCCTTCTGCCATTCCTTGAACATGAAGGGGCCGGTGCCGACAGGCGTGTTGTTGGCCGGGTTGGTCTTGAAATCGGTACCTTCATAGATGTGCTTCGGAATCATCGGCAGCGAGCCGACCTCGAAGATGCCGATGAAGGGGCCGAACGGCTGCTTCAGCGTGAAGACGACGGTCAATTCATCCGGAGCCTCGACCTTGTCGAGCTGCACCAGATTGCCGCGCGCACGGGGGTGGGTTTGCTTGAGGAATTCGATCGAGAACAGGACGTCCGCCGAGGTGAACGGCTTGCCGTCATGCCAGGTCACGCCCTTGACCAGCTTGAACGTGTAGGTCTTGCCGTCCTCGCTGACCGTCCAGCTCTCGGCGAGGCCGGGCAGGGGATCCAGTTTGGGGCTGTAGCGCAGCAGGCCTTCATAGATGTTGCCGGCCACCATCTGCGTCGGGCCGTTCTGAACCAGGCCCACCATCAGGCTCGGCGGCTCCGGCTGAATCACGGCATTGACAACGCCGCCTGCCTTTGGCCCCTCGGCCACTGCCGCGGTGCTCAGCATGCAAAGCACCGCAAAGCTCATCAAGAAATTTCGCTTGGACATTACTTACCTCGTTCAAAAAAGGCAGGCCGGTGCGCTACCGGGCTGAGCGTTACGTTTGTCAGTTCGCAAAATCGGGATCGGTGCGCTCAAGCATCCGCTTGAAGGCGGCCCATTCGCTGTCCGGCACGCCATTGGTTTCGATCGCGTCGTAGAAGCTGGCGTATTGGCCGGCCGTCTTGCGGGCGACCCCCGCGGATAACTCGATGACCTCGGCGCCGGACGACTGCACGGCGAGTTGCGCGCGGCAGGAGCGTTCCAGATTGTGCATCAGCTTGAAGGCCTCGGCGACGGAGCGCCCGCAGGTCAGCATGCCGTGGTTGCGCAGCACCATCACGAACTTGTCGCCGAGATCGTTGACGAGGCGCGAGCGTTCATCGAGATCGAGCGCGATGCCTTCGTAGTCGTGATAGGCGAGGCTGTCGGTAAACTGCAGCGACCATTGATTGAGCGGCAACAGGCCTCGCTTCTGGCAGGCGACGGCAATGCCGGCCACCGTATGCGTGTGCAGGACGCAGATCGCATCATGCCGTACGGCATGGATCGCGCTGTGAATCGTGAAGCCGGCCGGGTTGATGCCGAGACCCATGGGGTCGTCGATGACGTTTCCGTCCAGATCGACCGTCACCAGGTTGGATGCCGTGACCTCCTCGAAGCGCAGGCCATAGGGATTGATGAGGAAGCGGTCCTGCCGGCCCGGCAGCCGGGCGGAGATGTGGGTGTAGATGCTGTCGTCGAGGCCGAGCCGGTGAATCAACCGGTACGCGGCTGCGAGGTCGATCCGGGTCTGGAGAGTCTGATCTGCCACCGCTGGCCATGCCTTCGCGGTGTTTTGAGCTGCGCTGGTCATTTCCGGCCTTGATCCATTTTCAATTTTTTCAGCTTGCGTGCGGCGCAGCATTTGGGCAAGATTAAAGTGTCGACAATCGACGATTAAAAAATAATCACCAGATGACGCGGGTTTAGCCGATGCGCCCTATGTCGCTTCCTGTTGGATTACCGGCCCTTGCCGACAGCGATCTGGTTGGCCAGATCGCCCGCATGCTGATGCAGGCCATTGTTCAGGGGCGGCTGCCTCCCGGCTCCAAAGTGGTGGAGGCAGGCATTGCCCGCGAACTAGGCGTCAGCCGCGCCCCGGTGCGGGAGGCGGCGCGGCTGCTGGAGAAGCAGGGGTTGCTGGTCGCAAGCCCGCGGCGCGGCTTTTTCGTGCGCAAGCTCGAAATCAGGAACATCGACGAGATCTACGATTTGCGCATTTGCGTCGAACGGCACGCCGGCGTGCTGGCGGCGCGGAATCTCACGCCCGAGTCGCGCGACGTGCTGCGGCGGCAAATCGACGTTCTGCACAAGACCGCCGATCTCGACGATCCGGCGCGGCAGGTGGAGGAGGACTATCGCTTTCACCGGCTGATCTTCGAAATTGCCGACAACAGGCGCCTGCTGCGGCTGTTCGATGATCTCGCGGCAGAGCTGCGCATGGTGATCGGACTGATCGGGCGCCTGTACGACGATCCGCATGAGATCGCGCGGACGCACGAGCCGCTGCTTGCCGCGATCGAGGCCGGTCATCCCGAACGCATCACCGCGCATGTCGATTATCATATCGGTCACGCCTGGCGCGAAGTCGGCAAACTGGTGCGGGAGCTCGCGCCATCGGCCGGCAATGTCGTCGCACCCCCGAGCGGGATCTTGTTTCCAACCAACGGAGTAACCGTGTGAAGGCCGTCTACACCGAACTGCATCGCAGCCACGATCCGCAATTTTTCCTGGTGCGGGGCGTCGTCCAGCGCACCACCGAGCAGCCCGAGCGCGCCGATCGCTTGCTGGCAGGACTGAAGGCCGGCAAGCATGATCTGGTCGCGCCGACCATTTTCGGCCAAGGCCCGAGGGCGCGGATCCACAGCCCCGAATATCTTCGCTTTCTGGAGGAGGCGTGGGACGCCTGGAGCGCGCTCGGCGATGCAGGCCCCGAAATGATCGCCAATGTGCATCCCGTTCGCAACGCCGCCACTTACCCGACCCACATTGTCGGCCGGCTCGGCTGGCATGCAGCCGACACCGCATGCCCGATCGGTCCCGGCACCTGGGCCGCGGCCTGTGCCGCGACCGATGTTGCCGTAACCGCTGCCCAACTCGTGATGGACGGTGAAGACGCGGCCTACGCGCTGTGCCGGCCGCCCGGTCATCACGCCTATCGCGATCTCGCGGGCGGATTTTGCTTTCTTAACAACAGCGCAGTCGCGGCGGCCCAACTTCAGCTGAAGCACGAGCGGGTCGCTATTCTCGATGTCGACGTGCATCACGGCAACGGCACGCAGGGCATCTTCTACGAACGCCCCGACGTTCTCACGGTTTCGATCCATGCCGACCCCGTCTTCTACTATCCGTATGTATGGGGATATGCGCATGAGCGGGGCGCGGGCCCCGGCCTGGGCGCAAATCTGAACATTCCGCTGCCGAAGGGCACCGGCGATGACGACTACATAAAGGCGATCGGTGAGGCCGAGAAAACCATCCGCGCGTTCGCGCCCGGCGCGCTCGTGGTGGCGCTCGGTCTCGATGCGTCGGAGCACGATCCGCTTGCCGGCCTTGCGGTGACGACGGCCGGCTTCCGGCGCATTGGTGCTGCGATCGCCCGGCTTGGGCTTCCGACCGTTTTCGTGCAGGAGGGAGGTTATCTGTCCGATATCCTCGGCGCCAATCTCACCGCGGCACTTGGCGGTTTCGAGGAGGCGCGTTAGCTCACTCACACCCGCGCTCGCCGAATCTACCTGTAGGTGTGGCATGATGTCCTGCAGGACAATTCTCGACACCGGCCAGAGGCAGGTCTACGCTCCGGAGCGCGACGCAAAGAGAAGAGATCGCGATGCTCTATGCTTTGCTGGCTCTGATGGCACCGCTCTGGAGCCGATCTCCGGAGCAAACGGCCGCGCAACGCGAGGCGGCCGATAGTTCCGTCTCGCGACTTCTGGTGTTTGCCGCCGCCGCTCTTTTCGTGATCCTGTCCATCCTCATCGTCGACCTGCACCGCGACGAATTGCAGGCGCTCGGCCTTGTCGGCGGAGCAGAACGGATCGACGCAATCTTCTTGAGCCTGTGAGCTGCCGAGCCCGCGTCTACTCGATGACGATGCGCGGCGGAGGCCGGTGCGCCGCGCCGGTGACGATCGCGGTCCAGATCTCGCGTGCCATGCCGATGTAATGTCTTGCGTGGACACCGTCGGGCTCGATCGCGACGATCGGGCGGCCGTCGTCGGAGGTCTGGCGGATCTGCATGTCGAGCGGAATTTCGCCGAGATAGGGAATGCCGCGGCTTTCCGCTTCGGTCCGCGCCCCGCCGTGGCCGAAGATCGGCGTGACATGGTTGCAGGTCGGGCAGCAGAAGCTCGACATGTTTTCGATCAGGCCGAGGATCGGAATGCTCACCTTCTGGAACATCGCAATGCCGCGCCGGGCGTCGATCAGGGCGATGTCCTGCGGGGTCGAGACGATGATCGCCCCCGCCAGCGGCGCCTGTTGCGCCATGGTGAGCTGCGCGTCGCCGGTGCCCGGAGGCAGGTCGACGACGAGAATATCGAGATCGTCCCACGCGACTTCGCGCAGCATCTGCGTGATGGCCGAGATCACCATCGGCCCGCGCCAGATCATGGCGTTGTCTTCCTCGACCAGAAAGCCGATCGACATCACCTTGACGCCAAAACGTTCCATCGGCTCCAGCATGCGCGGGCCGATCTGCCGCGGCTTGCCGCGCAGTCCGAACAGTTTTGGTTGCGACGGGCCGTAAATGTCGGCGTCGAGAATGCCGGTCTTCAGCCCGAGCGCGGCAAAGCCGAGCGCGAGGTTGCAGGAGGTGGTGGACTTGCCGACGCCGCCCTTGCCGGAGGCGACCGCGATGACATGCTTGACGCCGGGAATGCCGGCGGCTTTTGACGTCGCGCGGGCTTGGAGACCTGGAGGGGATGCGGACACGGGTTGCTCACGATCCAAGCGGATCGTCCTTCTTCACATTGCGCGCGCGCAGATAATCTTCCGTCGTCATGACCGGCGGGCGCTGCGGCGCCGCATGCGGATCAAAACTCTCGTTCACTACCGCTTCGACACGGCAGTCCGCGCACATCTTGATGACGTCGAGCCGCCTGGCGTTGGCGCCCTGGAACATCCAGTGCTTCTCGCCGAGTTTTGCCAGCACACGGTCGATCGAGCTTTTGGTGCCGAAGGGTTTGCCGCAGCCGATGCAGTTGAACGGCTCTTCCTCCTTCAGCACACGCTGCGGCGTGTTCCAGGCCTGGAAGTCGAGACGCGGCTCGATGCTGATGACTTTCTCGGGGCAGGTGGATTCGCAGAGCCCGCATTGCACGCAGAGGCTCTCGGTGAAGCGCAGCATCGCGCGGTCGGGATTGTCTGAAAGCGCGCCAGTCGGGCAGGCGGTGACGCAGGCATGGCACAGCGTGCAGCCGTCGACATTCAGGTTCACCGTGCCGAAGGGGGCGCCCGGCGCCAGCGGCACGACATCGACCGGCGCGGGCGCGGCGAGGTGAAGCTCGCGAAAGGTAGTCTCCAGCACGCCGCGCTTCGCGCCGCGAGGAATAAAGCCGGCGGGCTTTTGCGTGGCGATGCCGCGAGGGGCGGCATCCAGCATGGCGCGCAACTGGTCCGGATCGTCGGTCTCGATGATCCGAATGATGCCGCTACCGAAACCCAGCGCGCTGACGACACGATCCGCGGTTTCGACGGCGCGGCGTAGCGCTGCGATGTCGTGGCGGGGTTTTGCGCGCGTCAGCAGCGCGATGCCGCTGCCGCCATAGGCAAAGACGGAGGCGATCAGTTCCGGGCCTAGCTGCGTCAGCTCGTTGACGCGCAGCGGCAGCACATTGGCCGGCAGGCCCTCGCCGAACCGCGCCAGCGCATCGATGATGTCCTCGCCATGTTCGGCGTCGTGAAACAAGACGACGGCGTCGCTTCCGCCCGCCTTGCGGTAGGTCTGCAGCAGCGTCCGCAGCCGCCGCATCAGGGCGTCCGCGCTCGGCAGCGCATAGGATGCCGCGCCGGTCGGACATACGGACGCGCAGGAGCCGCAGCCGGCGCAGACATTGGCGTCGATCGCGACCGCGTTGCCATCAGGCGCGATCGCGCCGGTCGGACACAGATCGAGGCAGCGCGTGCATCCGGTGATGGACGAGCGCGAATGCGCGCACAGCGACGGCTCGAAATCGACAAAGCGCGGCTTGTCGAAGGTGCCGACCAGCGCGCCGGCATCTGCAATCGCGCGCTCGACAGCGGCCTTGTCGCGGGGATCGGCGCGCAGATAGCCGGGGCGCAGTTCATGTGCGGGAAACAAGGGTATGCCGCCCGAGAGATCGAGGATCAGATCGCAGCTCGAGGTCGCGCCGTTGCGCGAAGGCCCGAACACGAGTTTTGCGCGCGAGGAAGGCGACGGCAGCGCATAATCGTCGATCGCAAGTTCGAATTGCCCGAGATGTCCGCGGGCGTTCCGGATTGTGCCCTTGAGAACGGGAAATTCGTTCGTCCGGCGCGGGATAACGTCTCCGGGCCTGGTGAGAAGCACGGTGATGTCCAGACGATCGGCGAGACGCTGCGCGGCCTCGACGGCAATCTCGTCGCGGCCATAGATCAGCGCAACGCCGCTGCTTTCGAGCGTCACCAGCGAGATCGGCGGCATCTCTTCGCCTGCTGCGGCAATCAGCGCTGCGGCCTTTGGTCCCGCCGCGGCAGCATCCTTCGACCAGCCGCCGGTCTCGCGGATGTTGACGAAAGTGAGCTGGGCTTGCGGAGTGCTCTCCGCGACCTCCCGAAACAGCGCCTCTTCCTGGGTGCAGGCAACCGTGATCGGCGTGCCTTCAGCGAGCGCCTTCTTGAACTGGTCGAGGTCGAGGCCGCAAAGTTGATTTGCCTGTGTGATCCCGGCGGTGCAGCCACGGCCGATCGCTTCCGCGTCGAGCGGCATGGTCTTCTCGCAACTGCAAATCAGGAGGCGAGACGTCGCCGCGCTCATTTGAAATACCTTCGACCCGATGCATTAAGCGGGCGGTTGCTTTATCCCGCAGTTCTGCGGTAACCGCTCGGGCGGATATCTGCAAGACACAAAGGCCGCTCGCGCTGCCACCTTGCGCGGGATAGCATACACAAGCGGGCTTTGAAGCAATGAGGGAATAGTTCTTCGTGAACGCTCGTCCAGGGGAAACGGAACAGACACTCGATCTGCCCCCCGGTTATACTTTGGTCGCGTTGCGCGAGCTCGGCGATGCCTTTGCCCGGGCTAGCGAGATCGCGGCGGAGGCGGGCGCCGGGACACTGGTGTGGGTGCGCCGCTACGATCTGGTCGAGTTCGCGGTGGTGCTCGAACCCGACGAACCGCTCCGCTCGGCGCGCCGGGCATTCTTTGCCGGCATGAACGCGCTGGCCGATGCAATCGCCGCCCATTGTCCGCCGGAGCGGGAGGTCACGTTCGACTGGCCCGATGCGATCCGTTTCGATGCGGGCTTGCTCGGCGGCGGGCGGCTCGGCTGGCCGGCCGAATGCACCGAAGACGGCATACCTGAATGGCTCGTTTTCGGCGTGATCCTGCGCGCTGCCGACATGGCGCATGTCCCGGAGGTGCAGGCGGCCTCGGGCGTGTCGTTGCTGGGTGAAGGTTTCGAGATGGTCGAGACCGATGCGATCATCGAGAGTTTTGCTCGCCACCTGATGACCGCGTTCGACCGCTGGAAAGAGCGCGGCTTCGAGGCGATCGCGCAGGACTATCTGGAGCGGCTTCCCAAGCGCAAGGCCGGTGAACGCCGCGGCATTGACGTCAACGGCGACCTCTTGGTCAGCCTGCCGGCCGGCGGCGGGGCGCCCGCGCGGGATAGTCTTGTGGATGCGCTTGGACGCGCCACTTGGTATGATGCGCAGGCGCGCGGTCCGAAATTCGGATGAGGCGGACATGTTGAAGTTTCCGCGAACCATCAGGCTGGACCCGTCGGACACGTTCGTCTTCGAGCGGGCGGCCGAACCCGGCGAATGGGCGGTTTCCGGGGCGTTCGTGTTCTGGAACCGGGATCCGGCCACGCTCGAACAGAAGCAGCGCGTGGCGCTCCGTTCAGGTTTTCTCGGGATCGACAGTTTGGGGTGGTCGACGCTTGCCATCGTCACCGAAGCGACGGAAGCCGAAAGGAAGGCGATGATCGAGCGGCTCGCGGGGCAGTTGATGGAGAAATTCGGGGCACCTGACATCGCGGCCGCGCGCCATGCCGCCGAGGAGGAGATCGCATTCGCAGGCTCGCTGTGCGAACATCCGCCGCAGACGCTGCTTGCCGTGCAGCGCAGCGTCGAAAACGGCGAAATCCGCGAACGCTTTCGCACGCTCAAAGCCTCGCCCGGTTGCCGCAGATGCCGACCGGTTGCACGCCCATGCCAGCGCCTTTACCTTCCGTGAGGTCGAAGGCGATGGTGAACCTGCCGAAGAGGTCGATCTTCTCGGGCTGATCGGGGCCGACGCCAGGACGACGGATCGCACATGAGAGAATTTTGGGTCGCATCGGGCCATCACCTCACGCGCCGCGCCGATCATGGCGGATTGGTCGCGACGCCCGAACTCGTCATGGCCTATCTGGCGCGGCCTGAATTGATGCCGCCGGCGGACGCCTGCGACGCCGAGCGCGATCTGCATGCGAGCCTGATGGCCGATCCGCTGCGCGCTGTATCAGCCAAGGACATTGCGCGGCTGGCCGATGCCGACGCGCGCGAAAACTGGTCCTTCATGATGAGTTTCCGCGACCGGCTGCTGGCGGCGCCGTCGCTGGAGGCGGTTTATGTCGCGCTGGCCCGTAAAGGCGCCGGTGACCTGCCGCCGATCTTTCTGTCGCAATTGTGTCACCTGATCCTGCGCAATGCGCTCGAAGGCTGCGACGACCCTTATATATTGCGCGCGGCGGAGCTGTTCTATCGCAGCCAACTGGCGGCCGTTCACGACGGCACGCTGCTGCTGGCCGATGCGGAGGTGGTCGAGGCCGAGCAGCATGCCCAGCACGACCTGCATTCGTCGCCGCTCACGGCCATGCTGCAACAGCCAAAGTCCTTTGGCGAGATGGACGTGATGGACGACGAAAACGCCTGGACCTACTGGTCGCGATCGGACGCGCACGCGATGGCGATGAATTTCGGCGGCAACGCCAAGGCGCGCGCCGGGCTGTGCCGGGTCATCGAACGCTGGATCGCTCATTTGCTCGGCGTTACCGTCAGCGTCGAAACAACGCCTCGATCGAGGATCGCGACTGGCGCTGGTTTGTCGGCCTCGACAGCGAGGCGACGCGGATCGGCAACGCGCTGTGGCGCGGCGAGCGGTTGGAGGGCGGCGTTGCCGAGCGCATCGTGGCCTTGATGCGCCTGAGCTTCGAAGATATGCGGCTGGTGGACGAGCGGGTCGGCGACAAGCCCGTCTACCTCATCCTCGCCATGGGTGCGGACAAGGTCGTGAGGCTTAAGCCGCAAAATCTGATCGCAGGGTTGCCGCTGACGGCGGTCGCGAATGTCGCATGATCGGCCACTGAACGGAGGATCGAGCACCGCATGACGGAAGCATCCCGCGAGGTCGGCGTGGTTTTGCGCCGCCGTTCGATCGATAATCCCTGGATCGACCATGTGTGGTCGCCGGCGATGGTCCTGGAGGACGTGCCGGCGACGGCGCCATGGACCGCGCTCTCCACGGAGGCCGATGCGACGATCTATTACGCTGGCTCGGCGAGCATTGATCTGTTCAGCGCGGAAACCGCGAATTATCGCGACAATCTGGCCGATGGCGAGCCGCGGATCTGGATCGCGCTGCGGCGTCAGGACGGTGGGACCGAACTTGAGCTGACGAAAGTGACCGCCGACCCGACCGAAGGGGAGGCGATGTTCGAAAGCGGCTGCGATGTGATCGGTACCGTGCCTATGCCTGCTGAGATCGCGGGATGGATTGCGGCCTTTGTCGATCGATTCCATGTCGAACGCGCGTTTCACAAGCGCAAGCGCGATCGCGCAGCAGGCGACCGGCCGCGCGTGCCGGGCGGCCGGCCGGATGAGGGAACGGGACGCCGATGAGTGGTCCGGACGAAGCCGATCGGGACAGGGGCTTCCTGGCGCGATGGTCGCAGCGCAAACAGGAAGCAAAACAGCCGGAACCGAAGCCGGACGATCCTGCAGGCGAAAGCGTCGCACCGTCAGCCTCGCCCGCATCGCAAGGCGATGACGCCGCGCCGGAATTCGATCTCTCAACCTTGCCAAAGCTCGAGGACCTGACCGGAAGCACCGATATCACCGCATTTCTGCGCAAAGGGGTTCCCGAACATTTGCGGAATGCGGCCTTGCAAAAATCCTGGGCGCTGGACCCGGCGATTCGCAATTATGTCAATCCAGCACTCGAATATGCCTATGACTGGAACGCACCGGGCGGGGTGCCCGGCGGCGGCGAACTTGGTACAGGCGTCGATGTCGCGCGGCTGGTGTCGCAGATCATGGGCGAACCCGCAGCCGAAACGACAAATTTTGATGCAAATTGTTCTGAAGATGAGGCGGCGCATTCTCCCGTAGAGCCGTATGAACACAATCTGCCGGCGAAACCGCAGATAGATTTCCCGGAACAGTCTCTCAGACACTCGAATGAGCCGGCTGCGTCAGAAACAGAAGTCGTTTCAATGGCCAACGGCGATGTCGGTGAACCCGAGTCGATAGAAAAGTCTCAATTGACTCCACCTGTTGCGCCGCAGCAACCACTGCGACGTCATGGCACCGCAAAACCGATTGTTTAGACAAAAGTTTCTGCGGACATAGCCACAGCCTATGTTAGAAATTCCCAGCTTGGAATAATTCCAGTTCTAAGTTTGTTTGCTCGGGGACACGGGCGGGCGCGAGTGCGGGAGAATTGGTAGCACCATGCGTGATGCCGGGCTGGAACTAGCTATCAAAGCAGCGGGTGGCGTCGGGTCGCTGGCGCGGGAACTTGGCATTGCACAGCCATCGGTTTCGGCGTGGTCGCGCATTCCTGCGGAACGCGTTCTCGCCGTCGAGGCGCTGACGCGGGTGAATTGTTTTGTTCTTCGTCCCGATCTGTACGGACCAGCCGAGGATCAGGTGAAATCGCACACCGAGATCGATGAGATCGATCAACTGCGCGCCGCGGAATACGGCCTGCTGTCCTTGCTGCTCGGCAAGGCGCCCGACGTCGACACGCTCAGGCGTGTGGCGACGCTGAAAGGCGACGCGTCCGATCTCGGCATCGCGCATATCGAGCTCGCCGCGGCTGCCGCGGCGACCGATGATCGCGCCGTCAGCAAGGAATTCTTCGATCTTTTCATCGGCCTCGGCCGCGGCGAGCTGCTGCCCTATGCCTCCTACTATCTGACCGGCTTCCTTCACGAGCGCCCGCTGGCGCGGGTGCGCGACGACCTGAATGCGCTTGGAATCGAGCGCGCCGGCACCTCGCGAGAGCCGGAAGATCACATCGCTATCCTGCTCGAGGTCATGGCGGGCCTTGCACGCAACGACTTCGAGGCTGAGTTCGCCGAACAGGCGCGCTTTTTCGAACGGCATCTCAAGCCGTGGGCGGCGCGGATGTTCGCCGATCTGGAAATGTCGCAATCGGCGCGCTTCTACCGCGCCGTCGGCCGCGCCGGCCGCGTTTTCATGGAACTGGAATCCGAGGCCTTCACGCTGTCCGAGTGACGGCGAAAGGCAACGTGAAAAAAGGAGATCGCAATGAGCAAGCCATCTGAAGATAAAGGCAAGTCACGAGCCGCGGGGGTGGATCGGCGCAGCCTGTTTCTGATGGGCGGTTCGGCGGTCGCAACAGCCGCGATTGTGCCGCTCACCGGCGGCGAGGCAGTGGCGGACGAGTTGCAGGCCGAGCGCGTCAAGGCGCGCTACAAGGAAACCGATCACGTCAAGAACTACTATCGCGTCAATCGCTATTGATGGGACAACGCACATGCTGATGAAGCGAAAAGACGGATCCGCGGGCAGGGCGCGTCTACAGGGTATCGCTGCCGGCCTCGCGTCTGGCGTTCTCGACCGCCGCACCTTCCTGCGGCGCTCCGGTCTGGCTGCGGGTGCAGGAGCGGCGATCGGGTTGATGCCGCTGGGCTCGGTGCGCAAGGCGCAGGCCGGGCCGAAGATCGTCGGTGCGCCGACGGAAATCAAAAAGAACATCTGCACGCATTGCTCGGTCGGCTGCACCGTGATCGCCGAAGTGCAGAACGGCGTCTGGGTCGGCCAGGAGCCGGCCTGGGACAGCCCGATCAACCGCGGCTCGCACTGCGCCAAGGGCGCTTCGGTGCGCGAACTGGTGCACGGCGACCGCCGGCTGAAATATCCGATGAAGCTGGTCAACGGCGAGTGGCAGAAGATCTCGTGGGACGTGGCGATCAACGAGATCGGCGACAAGATGATGGAAATCCGCGCCAAGTCGGGCGCCGATTCGGTCTATCTGCTGGGCTCCGCGAAATTCTCCAACGAAGGCGGCTATCTGTTCCGCAAATTCGCGGCGTTCTGGGGCACCAACTCGATCGACCATCAGGCCCGTATCTGCCACTCCACCACCGTCGCCGGCGTCGCCAACACCTGGGGCTACGGCGCGATGACCAATTCCTACAACGATATCAGAAACTCGAAGACCATCGTCTTCATGGGCTCGAATGCCGCCGAAGCGCACCCCGTGTCGCTGCAGCACATTCTGACCGGCAAGGAGATCAACCGCGCCAACGTGTTCGTGCTCGATCCGCGCTTCACCCGTACTGCTGCCCACGCCACCGAATATGTCCGGTTCCGCAGCGGCACCGACATCGCTGTCATCTGGGGCATGCTGCACCACATCTTCAACAATGGCTGGGAAGACAAGGAATTCATCAAGCAACGCGTCTACGGCATGGACCAGATCCGCGCCGAAGTTGCGAAGTGGACGCCGGAGGAAGTCGAGCGCGTCACCGGAATTCCCGGCGAACAGATGAAAAAGGTCGCGGAGACCTTCGCCAAGCAAAAACCCTCGACCTTCATCTGGTGCATGGGCGGCACCCAGCACACCGTCGGCACCGCCAACGTCCGGGCGTATTGCAACCTGCTGCTGGCGACCGGCAATGTCGGCACATTCGGCGGTGGCGCCAACATCTTCCGCGGCCACTGCAACGTGCAGGGCGCGACCGATATCGGCCTCGATATCACGACGCTGCCGCTCTATTACGGCCTGGTCGAAGGCGCCTGGAAGCACTGGGCGCGCGTCTGGGAGGTCGAGTACGATTATCTGCAGGCACGCTTCGACGAGGTGCCGGCGAAGTCGGGCCGTCCGGCGCGCACCCGCAAGCAGAACATGGAATTGCCGGGCATCCCGTGGACCCGCTGGTTCGATGCGACGCTGGCCAATCCTGACGACGTCGATCAGCGCGATGCCGTGAAGGGCGTGGTCATCATGGGTCATGGCGGCAATACCGTGCCGCGCATGACGGAAATGGTGAAGGGGCTGGAAAAGCTGGAACTGCTCGTGGTCGCCGATCCGCATCCGACGACGTTCGCCGCGATATCGGACCGCAAGAACGGCACCTACCTGTTGCCGGCCTGTACCCAGTTCGAGACCTCCGGCTCGCGCACGGCTTCCAACCGTTCGATCCAATGGGGCGAGCAGATCGTCAAGCCGATCTTCGAATCGAAGGACGACTACGAGATCATCTACCGGCTTTCGGCCAAGCTCGGTTTTGCCGACCCGATGTTCAAGAACATCAAGGTGGAGAATAATCGTCCGGTGCCCGAGGATGTGCTGCGGGAAATCAACCGTGGCGGCTTCTCGACCGGCTATTCCGGCCAGTCGCCGGAGCGCCTGAAGGCGCACATGAACAACCAGGGCAAGTTCGATCTGGTGACCCTGCGCGCGAAGGCCGACGAGCCCGAGATCGGCGGCGACTATTACGGTCTGCCGTGGCCGTGCTGGGGCACGCCGCAGATCAAGCATCCCGGTACGCATACGCTCTACAACACCAACCTTCACGCCAAGGACGGCGGCGGCACGTTCCGCGCCCGCTTCGGCGTGGTCTACGAGGAGAAGCAGCCGGACGGCTCGGTGAAGAACGTCAATTTGCTGGCCGAAGGCTCCTACAGCAAGGGCTCGGAACTGACCGACGGCTATCCCGAGTTCACCTATGGCGTGCTCAAGAAGCTCGGCTGGGACAAGGACCTCACCGCGGACGAACTCGCCACCATCAACAAGATCGGCGGCAACAATCCCGATGGCGTCGGCTGGGCGGTCGACCTGTCGGGCGGCATCATCCGCGTCACGCTGGAACATGGCGTGATGGCGTATGGCAACGGCAAGGCCCGCGCGGTGGCGTGGAATTTGCCCGATCCCGTGCCGGTTCATCGCGAGCCGATCTACACCGCGCGGCCCGATCTGGTCGCGAAATACCCGACGCGTCCGGATGGCCGCCAGTTCCGCATGGCCAATCTCGGCTTCTCGATTCAGAAGGCGGCGGTGGACAAGGGGCTTGCCAAGCAATTCCCGATCATCCTCACCTCCGGACGCCTGGTGGAATACGAAGGCGGTGGCGAAGAAACCCGGTCGAACAAGTGGCTCGCCGAATTGCAGCAGGACATGTTCGTCGAGGTCAACACGTCGGACGCCGCCGAGCGCGGCATCAAGGACGGCGGCTGGGTCTGGGTGCTCGGCCCCGAGAACGGCTCGAAGGCCCGCGTCAAGGCGCTTGTCACCGATCGCGTCGGCAAGGGGGTGGCCTTCATGCCGTTCCACTTCTCCGGCTGGTTCCAGGGCGTCGACCAACGCGGCAAATATCCGAAGGGCGCAGACCCGATCGTGCTGGGCGAAAGCGTCAACACGATCACGTCCTACGGCTACGATCCGGTCACCGGCATGCACGAGGGCAAGGTGACCCTGTGCCAGATTCAAGCGGCGTGAGAGGAGAATAGATCATGGCTCGCGTCAAATTTCTCTGTGATGCCGACCGTTGCATCGAGTGCAACGCCTGCGTGACGGCCTGCAAGAACGAACATGAAGTGCCGTGGGGGATCAATCGCCGCCGCGTCGTCACCATCAACGACGGCAAGCCCGGCGAGCGCTCGGTCTCGATGGCCTGCATGCATTGCACGGATGCGCCGTGCGCCGCGGTCTGCCCGGTGTCGTGCTTCTACACCACCGCCGACGGCGTGGTGCTGCACTCCAAGGATCTGTGCATCGGCTGCGGCTACTGCTTCTACGCCTGTCCGTTCGGCGCGCCGCAATATCCGAAGGTCGGCAACTTCGGATCGCGCGGCAAGATGGACAAGTGCACCTATTGCGCGGGCGGGCCGGAAGCCGACTCCACGCCGGCCGAATACGCCAAATACGGCGCCAACCGCCTCGCCGAGGGCAAGCTGCCGCTTTGCGCCGAGATGTGCTCGACCAAGTCGCTGCTCGCCGGCGACGGCGCGATCATCGCCGAGATCTACAAGGAGCGGGTGATGAAGCGCGGCTACGGCTCCGGCATGTGGGGCTGGAAGACCGCCTACAGCGATTCGCCGACCGGCTGATGCCACGGCCGCCGCGCCCGGCGCGGCGGCTTGAAATTCCGATAACCGAAAGGGCGTTGTGCAAATGCCAGGCTCACTTTCAATTCCTAAGCTCGCCGGTTTCAGGCCTCTGTTCGCCGCGTTCGCGCTGCTGTTCGTTCTGGCTAGTCCCGCGGCCGCCCAGCTTTCCTTCAAGCCGACCGCGGAGGCCGTTCAGGAAGACAAGCTCCTGAACGCGCTCAAGGAGGGCGACAAGATCAGCGGGCGCGTGTCGATCCCCGACGGAAATGCTGCCAATCTGATCCAGCCTGCGGGGCGCGACTGGCGCGACTTCCATCGCGGCAAGCTGCCGTGGATCGGCGGCATTGCGATTCTCGGCATGATTGCCCTGCTGGCGATCTTCCTGATGGTGCGTGGCCGGATTCGCATCCACCAGGGATTTTCGGGGCGGACGATCCTGCGTTTCGCCAGCTTCGAACGTTTCACCCACTGGCTAACGGCGAGCTGCTTCATCATCCTTGCGCTGTCGGGCCTGAACGTGAGCTTTGGCCGCACCCTGATCCTGCCATTGTTCGGCGCGGACGCCTTTGCGGCCATGTCGGCCTGGGCCAAGCTCGCGCATAACTATCTGGCGTTCCCGTTCATGCTGGGTCTCGTCATCATGTTCCTGATCTGGATCAAGGATAACATCCCCGGCAAGGTCGACCTGGAGTGGATCAAGCAGGGCGGCGGCCTCCTGTACAAAGGCAAGCACCCGCCAGCCAGGCGCTTCAATGCCGGTCAAAAGGGCATTTTCTGGATCGTGATCATCGGCGGGGCGCTGATGTCGGTGTCCGGCTGGTTCCTGCTGTTCCCGTATCTGCCCGGCAACGTCACCGCGTTGCAGCTCTGGACCGTGATCCATGCCGTAATCGCGATGCTGTTCATCGCCGCCATGCTGGCGCACATCTATATCGGCTCGATCGGCATGGAAGGCGCATTTGATGCGATGGGTACCGGCGAGGTCGATCTCAACTGGGCCAAGGAGCATCACTCGCTCTGGGTGGAGGAAGAACAGAAGAAGGCTGGCGCGCCAACCGACCGCACGCCGCATGCCGTGCCGGCCGAATAGTCCGGCTCAAGTCAAACGTGAGGAAGTGACATGAAGTCCTTTATTGCGGCTCTGGCGTTCGCAGTCGTCGCTGCTGTGGGCGTCGCGATGGTGCTCAATTCCATCCAGGAGCCAAGCTCGGTCGCGTTCACGACCACGGGCGCCAGGGTCGGCGATCCCGGCCACAATCTGATCGGCCCGAGCTGACGCCGGCGGTGGGCGTGCCTGACGTTACGCTGGCATGGCCGGTTGAAATCCGCCTGCCGAAGGACCGCCGCACGCTACGCGTCGCCTTTGACGACGGCCGCATCTTCGATCTTCCCGCCGAATTGCTCCGGGTGACCAGCCCGTCCGCGGAAGTGCAGGGGCATTCCGAAGCCGAGCGCAAGACGGTCGGCGGCAAACGTAATGTGACCATTCTTTCCGTCGATCCTGTCGGCAATTATGCCGTCAGACTGGGATTCGACGACATGCATTCAACCGGCATCTACTCCTGGGCGTTCCTGCGCGATCTCGGCGTGAATGCCGAACAGCGCTTTCAGGACTATCTCGACGACCTCCGAGCCAAGGGACTCGACCGCGATAGGCCGGGCGTGCGCTGAGGCCGATGCGGATGCAGCAAAGCGTTGCCGCGATCGCTTCATTCGCCAAAGTAGTCCGGTCCGTGCTTCCGAGCTTTGCGGCACTGTGGATCGTCCTGCTGATTGGTACGACGTCCGCCTTCGCGCAACTGCGCGGACATGGCGGGCCGGTGCGGGCGCTGGCGATCTCGGCCGATGGGCAAAGCGCCATCTCCGGCAGCTTCGATTCGACCGCGATCCGCTGGTCGCTCACGCGCAATGCGGCCGAGCAGGTGCTTCGTTTCCATGCCGACGCCGTCAACGCGGTCGTGCTGCTCGGCGCGGGGCGCGCGGCGACCGCTGGCGCCGATGGCCGCATTGCCGTCTGGACCTTCGGCAAGGCCGAGCCCGACGCCGTGTTCGAAGGCCACACGGCGCCGATCGTCGCACTGGCGGCATCGCGCGATGGTGCGACGCTCGCATCGGCTTCGTGGGATCACACGGTGCGCCTCTGGCCGCTCGCAGGCGGCACGCCACGCGTGCTCGACGAGCATACGCAGAACGTCAACGGCGTTGCATTTACCGCCGACGGCCGCGCCGTCGTCAGCGTCGGCTATGACCTCAGTGTTCGCATCTGGCCGCTGTCGGGCGCGCAAACGCCGACCGTCGTTACGATGCCGACCCCGCTCAACGCCGTGGCCGCCGGCGCCGATGGTGAAATCGCGGTCGGCGGTGCGGACGGCAAGGTCTACTTCCTGACCGCAGGCGGCGCGCCGGCCGGCGAGGTTGCGGCAGGGCCACGGCCGGTGATCTCGATTGCGATTTCGCCTGACGGTGCGCTGGTTGCCGCCGCAGGCATTGGCGGCGCGGTCGCGGTGATCGACCGCAAGGCGCGTACGCTTGCGCGCACGCTGGTGGGGCCGGGCCTGCCGGTATGGTCGGTGGCGTTCTTGCCAGACAGCCGAACGCTGCTCACCGGCGGCGCTGATAACATCATCCGGCGCTGGAACGCGGCGACGGGCGAACCGGTCGATCCGATTCTGCTGGAGACGGCGGGAGATCCGCTCGCCGGCTATGCCGGTGATCGCGGCGCGGAGATCTTTCGCGCCTGTGTCGCCTGCCATACGCTCGGCGCCGAACAGGCCAACCGCGCCGGGCCGACGCTTGGTGGAATCTTCGGCCGGCGCATCGCCACCGCACCCGGTTACAATTTTTCCGAAGCCCTCAAGCGGCTCGATATCGTCTGGACGCCGGAGACGGTTTCCAGACTGTTCGAGATCGGGCCGCAGGCCTATACGCCCGGCACCAAGATGCCCGAGCAACGCATCGGATCGGAGCAGGATCGCGCCGCGCTCGTGCAGTTCCTCGAGCGCGCGACGAAGCGATAGGGCCGATCGACGTGTTGGTTATCCCGGCTCCGTCAATGCTTCACGGGAGTCGAATAGACCAGCGACATGTCCTCGAACTCCTCGATCGGAAGCCTGGTGACGCCCGCGGCGGCCGGAGACTTCTTCGATAGCGCCGCGCCGGTGGTCACCGTGGGACGCTCGGCCGAAATGATGGAATGCGAACGCAATGTGGTTGCGACAGCGAGCAGGGCGACCGCCACGAATCCGGAAATCAACAGACGCTTCATGGAAAACTCCGTTGGCTCGACATGCAGTGTGGCTTGCACCACCGCAATACGGCCAACGGTCACGGGCGAATGTGTTCTGGGTCACCTATCACGATCTTGTTTTTGACATCTGCAGAGTCGAATCACCGTTGTAAAATGCCGTACCACGATTGTCGTGGCGCCGATGCTCGCAGGAATTGCGTACGGTACGCTTGGCCAACTTAGTCGAGACACGTGTCAAGTTACGGCGGACGATCGCACTTCTCGTGAGGAAGCCCGATCAGGAACAGAGATTGTCCCCGGACGTTCTCCTAGGAATGACTGGACTTGGAGATTGCCCATGGACACGACGGAATCGCTACCCGTGCTGATAGACAGCTCTGTCGAAATCGCCTGGGATTATCTCAACCGTACCGGCGAGCTGGGCGATCCGATCAAGGCCGGCCGGTTTCTCAGCGACACGATCGAACTGATGGTGCGCCGTGGCGAGCGGCGGCGGTTGATGCTGACCAACAAGGCAATCGCCGCCTATCAGCAATTCAGGCGGCAGCAGTTCGCGCCCCCAGTGCTCGCCTCGGCCTGAGAGCCGTTCTCGGCGCGGGGGACGAGGAGGCCGGAGTTCCATTGCTGTGTGAGGAGGGGGAGGCGAGGTGCCCAATCGTGGACGTCCTCGTCGCAGAGGCAACCACGCCGCGATTGATGCGTTGGCCCATATGGAGGCATCGATAATGACCAATGAACCGACCCCCGTCATCTCCCACAACGCGCTCGTTCTGATCGGCGACGGCCAGAAGGCGCTTTTTCTCCGCAACAAAGGCACCGCGCACCAGGTCAGGCTCAAAGTCGAGCAAGTCCTGGCGCAGGACAATCCGGCAACGCGCGACCAGGGTACCGACCGCCCGGGACGCTCCGTTTCAACTGTCGGTACGGCACGAAGCGCGGTCGAGGAGGTTGACTGGCACCACATCGCCAAGGAGCGGTTCGCCGGAGAGATCGCGCAAGCGCTCTACCGTCACGCCCACGACAATCGTTTCGACAAGCTCGTCGTCATCGCGCCGGCGAAGATTCTCGGCAGCCTGCGCAAAGCATTTCATGCCGAGGTGACGGACCGGATCGTCGGCGAGATTTCGAAAGAGCTGACGTCGCATCCGATACCGCAGATCGAAAAGCTGATCGCGGCCTGACCATGTCTCGGCCGGGACATGGCGCTTGTAGCCTCACCACGATTGGGCGATGGGCGATCGTCATGTCACCGGGCCCGGATTGAACAGCGCAAGCGAGTTGGTAAGCTTCCAGTGTTCGGCCCAGGTTTCGCGTCCGCTTGCCACGTCCAGCATGAGACGAAAGAGCTCCCAGCCGACATCCTCGATCGTTGCCTCGCCGGTGGCGATACTGCCGGCGTCGACGTCGATCAGATCGTGCCAGCGTTGCTTGAGCTCGCTGCGCGTCGACACCTTGATGACCGGCACCGCGGCAAGCCCGTAGGGCGTGCCGCGGCCGGTGGTGAAGACGTGCAGCGTCATGCCCGAGGCCAATTGCAGCGTGCCGCAGACAAAATCGCTGGCCGGCGTTGCCGCAAAAATCAGCCCTTTTTGGTTTACCCGCTCACCCGGGGCGAGCACGCCTGCGATCGGGCCGGTGCCGGACTTGATCACCGAACCCATCGCCTTCTCGACGATATTGGAGAGGCCGCCCTTCTTGTTGCCCGGCGTGGTGTTGGCGCTGCGGTCGGCCTCGCCGCCGGCGAGATAGCGGTCATACCAGGCCATTTCGCGCACCAGCGCGTCGGCAACGTCCTGGCTCGCCGCGCGCGGCGTCAGCAGATGGATGGCGTCGCGCACTTCGGTGACTTCGGAGAACATCACGGTGGCGCCGGCGCGCACCAGTAGATCGGCGGCGAAACCCAGCGCCGGATTGGCGGTCACGCCTGAGAACGCATCGCTGCCGCCGCATTGCATGCCGACCACCAGCGCCGACGCCGGGCAGGTTTCGCGGCGCCGCCGGTTCAATATCTGCAAGCGCGCATCAGCCATCTGCACGATGTCCTCGACGATTTCGCCGAACCCGGTAAGGCCTTCGTCCTGCATCCGCATGATTTCGTCATCGGCGTTCATGCCCTCGGGCAGCAGCAGTTCGGGCTGCAGCTTCTCGCAACCGAGGCCAACGATCATCACCTCGCCGCCGAAATTGGGATTGCGGGCGAGGTTCTGCAGCGTGCGGATCGGGACGGCGGCGCCGGGCGCGTTGATCGCGACCCCGCAGCCATAGGCATGCGTGATCGCCACCACGTCGTCGACATTGGGATATTTCGGCAACAGCTCCTTGCGAATCCGGTCCAGCGCGAATTCGACGGTGCCGGCGACGCATTGCACGCTGGTCGAGATCGCGAGGATGTTGCGGGTGCCGACCGAGCCGTCGGCATTGCGATAGCCTTCGAACGTGTAGCCTTCCAGCGGCGGCAGCCTGATCGCGCCGCCGTTCGGCGTCGGCAGATTGTCGAACGACGGTGCGTCGGGCATCTGCACCAGCGATTCCCTGACCCAGCTACCCCTTGCGATCGGTGCTGCCGCGTGGCCGATGACCTCGCCATAGCGGCGAATGATTTCGCCTTCCGCGATATCGGCAAGGGCCACCTTGTGGCCTTGCGGGATCTGCTCGACCAGCCGCAAGCCGCAGGCGAACTCGGCGCCCGGGTGCAGACCTCCGCGGTTCGCGACGATCGCGACGTTATCCTCCGCATGCATGCGGATGTAGAGCGGCTTTGCGGTGACGGGCTGCATGTCGAATCCTTGGTTCACGGCGGCATCAGGCAGCACGTAGCTGCGCGGCATGACCCGAGGCAATCAAGGTCAAACCGCGCGTGCGATCAAGCGGCTCTTGGAACCGGAGCTGGCAGGGAAGAGCTTTGCGCTTGGCTTCATGGGAAACTAGTCCTTGGGCATGAACGTGAGGGCAATGCCTAATAGTCAAATAATATTACTAGTCAGCACCGACCTTCCGTGAAATATTGCATCCGCTGCCGCGATCGGACAGCCAAAAAGGTTCTTTGATACCAATATCGGGGACGGAAACCATGACGCTCGTCGTCATTCCGATGCGACGCGCCCATTCCAACCACGCCGAGGTTGCCCGCAGCATCGGCGTCGACATCATCGCCGGCCGTTACGCCGAAGGCGGCCGCCTGCCGGGCGATGCCGAACTGACGGCGATGTTCGGCGTGTCGCGGCCGGTGTTGCGCGAGAGCGTCAAGACCCTGGTCGCGAAGGGGCTGCTCACCACCAAGGCGCGGGTCGGCACCGTGGTGCGCGAGCGCGGCGCCTGGAACATGTTCGACGCCGACGTGCTGGCCTGGCATCTCGATGCCGGCATCGACCGGCGCTTTCTCAATGATCTCGCCGAAATACGTCTCGCGGTCGAACCGCGCGCCGCCGCGCTCGCGGCTGGCCGGCGCTCGGAGGCCGATATCGCCGAGTTGCACCGGAGCATGGCGCGAATGCGGGCGGAGGCTTCCGACTCCGTTGGTTTTGCCGACGGCGATCTTGCCCTGCACCTGGCCGTCGCCAACGCCTCCGGCAATTTGTTCATGCGTTCGATCGGCAACGTCATCGAGGCAGCGTTGCGCGCCTCGTTCTTGCTCAGCGCGCCGGTCGAGACGCAGGACCGCGAGACGGTGCTGTCGTGGCACCAGCGCATTGTCGACGCGATTGAGAGCGGCGATGCCGAGGCAGCGACCGCGGCCATGATCGAGGTGATCTACAATGGATTGCGCCGTCACGAGGGAACGCCGGTATCGTCCGGCGCCGCATCTGCGATCCCGGCGGTGGTCGAGTCTGGAGAGAAGTCATGAGCCCGCTTCGCGTCGCCATCGTCGGCTTCGGCAAGATCGCACGCGACCAGCACGTGCCGGCCATTGCTGCGACCGATGGCGTCGAGCTGGTTGCCGTTGCGAGCCGCAATGCCTCGCTTCCCGGCGTGCCGCATGCGGCAACGCTCGACGAATTGCTGCGCGACGGTCCGCCGATCGACGCGGTGGCGCTGTGCACTCCGCCGCAGGTTCGCCACGCGCAGGCGGCGATGGCGCTTGCCGCCGGCAAGCACGTGATGCTGGAAAAGCCGCCGGGCGCGACGGTCGGCGAAATCACTCCGCTCGTGGCCGCCGCGAGGGCATCGCAACGCACGTTGTTCGCGACATGGCACTCGCGCTTCGCTCCGGCCGTCGAGCCGGCGCGGCAATTGCTGGCCGGCCGAAAGATCACCGCTGTCAAAATTACCTGGAAGGAAGACGTGCGGGTCTGGCATCCGGGGCAGGCCTGGATCTTCGAGCCGGGCGGGCTCGGCGTGTTCGATCCCGGCATCAATGCGCTCTCGATCCTGACGCGCATCTTGCCGCAGCCATTGTTCGTGACGTCGGCCGATCTCGCATTCCCCGCCAATCGCGACGCGCCGATCGCCGCCAACCTTGCGCTCAGCGATGCGCAGGGGCTGAAGATCGCGGCCGAATTCGATTTCCGCCAGACCGGCCCGCAAAGCTGGGACATTGACCTCGACACCGACGGCGGCCCGGTCACGCTTTCCATGGGCGGAGCAAGGTTGCGGGCCGGCGGCAAGCAACAACCCGTCGATGCCGCTGAGACCGAATATGCCGGGCTCTACCGCCGCTTCCGCGAACTCACCGCAACCGGCGAGTCCGACGTCGATCTCGCGCCGCTCCAGCTCGTCGCCGACGCGTTCCTGCTGGGGCGACGACGCACCGTCGAGCCCTTCGAGGACGAGACATGAACACGCCGTCCGTTCCTCGCGTGGCGCGTTCCCGCTTCGGTGTGCTGCCGGACGGCAGCGACGTCGAGCGCATCGTCTTGCATGCGGCCGATGGACTGGAAGCGCGCATCATCACCTATGGCGCATCGCTGCAGGCATTGCTGGTGCCGGATGCCGCCGGACACCGCGACGACATCGTGCTCGGTCATGAGACGTTCGAGGGATATCTCGCCCGCCGGCAGTTCTTCGGCGCAACCGTCGGGCGCTATGCCAACCGCATCGCCGGCGCGCGCTTCATGCTCGACGGCGCCGAGGTGCAACTCGCGGCAAATAACGGGGCCAATGCGCTGCATGGCGGGTTGGAAGGTTTCGATCGCCGCAACTGGCGGATTGTCGCGATCGAGGATGGCGATCATCCGGCCGTGACGCTTGCGTATACGAGCGCCGATGGCGAGGAGGGCTATCCCGGCACACTGGACGTGGAGGTGACCTGGCGCCTGGCCGGGCCGATGGAGCTTCGCTCGACATGACGGCACGGACCGATCGTCCCACCGTGGTCAATCTTACCAATCACAGCTTTTTCAATCTGGCCGGTGCGCGCTCGGGCCGGAATATTCTCGATCATCACCTCACCGTGGCGGCGGATCATTTCCTCGCCATCGATGCCGGCGCGATCCCGCTGCCGCAGCCGCCCAGCGCGGTGGCCGGCACGCCGTTCGACTTCCGGGCAGGCGTCGAGGTCGGCGCGCGGATTCGCGACGACCATCCGCAGCTCCGCGTTGGCCGCGGCTACGATCACAATTTCTGCCTCGGCCCGGCAAGCGGCGAACCTCGCTTCGCCGCACGGCTGGCTGAGCCAACGTCCGGCCGCGTGCTCGAACTGTTCACCAATCAACCCGGGCTGCAGGTCTATTCCGGAAACTTTCTCGACGGCTCCACCGCCGGAAAGGGCGGCCGCCTCTATCGGCAGTCCGACGCCATGTGCCTCGAACCGCACGCCTGGCCCAATACGCCCAACCGGCCCGACTTCCCGACCGCACGGCTGGCCCCGGGCGAAGTCTATCGCCACACCACGCTGTATCGCTTCACGCATGCGATCCAAGGCCTCCACGGCGCAATCGAGACACAATCCGCGGTAGAGTCGCCTGAGGGAGCGGGGCGATGAGCGGCGACGGCGAAATGGAAGAGGTGCCGACCACCGTTCTCTGCGGCGAGCGGTGCCATCTTGGCGAAGGCCCGACCTACGACGCCGCGACCGATACGGCCTGGTGGTTCGACATCGTCGAACGCCGGCTGTTCGAGGCGCGGCTCGGCACGGGGCAAACCACCATCCATTCGCTCGAGGTGATGGGCAGCGCGCTTGGGCGGATCGACGCGCATCGCCAGCTCCTCGTCGCCGACGATGGCCTCTATATCCGCGACACGGCGGACGGGCGGATGACGCTGTACCATCAGCTCGAAGCCGACAACGCCGCAACGCGTTCGAACGATGCCCGGGTCCATCCGTCCGGCACCTTCTGGATCGGCACCATGGGCCGCCAGGCCGAGCGGGGGCTCGGCGCCATCTATGCGCTGCATCGCGGCGAGCTATCGCGCCTTTATGAGCAGATCACGATTCCGAACGCGATCTGCTTTTCACCGGACGGGACGATCGGTTATTTCGCGGACACCGGGAAGAATACGTTGTTCCGGGTCGACCTCGATGCGGCGACCGGCCTGCCGCGCGGCGAGCCGGTCGCGCTGGTCACCCGGCGGGGCGGCGGCGGCATTGACGGTGCGGTAGTCGATGCCGACGGGCTGATCTGGAATGCGCGCTGGGGCGGCGGCTGCATCGATGTCTACAGCCCGCAAGGCGAGCATCTGCGCAGCCTGCGCGTTCCGGCGCGGCAGTCGAGCTGCCCAGCCTTTGTCGGACAGGATTTCTCACGTCTGCTCGTCACCTCGGCCTGGCAGGGGATGGCGGAGGACGCGAAACGCGCCGATCCCGATCATGGCCGCACCTTCGTGCTCGATGTCGCCGCGCGTGGCCGCCCTGAACCGGACGTAAGACTTTCAACGGATTGATGGAGGAAGACGAGGCGCGCACAAACGCGCGAGAAACGACTGACTTTCAAGAACCGCATTCAGCGGTCCGACGATCCAGGACCAAAGATCCTCTGACATTAAGGGAGTGAAGCATGACTAGTCTGAAGACCACATTGTCGGCCGTTGCGCTGGCAGCAACCATGGCCGCAACGGCGGTGACCGGCGCTGTTCGCCCAGAGCAAGGGAACCGTCGGCATCGCCATGCCGACCAAATCCTCGGCGCGCTGGATCGACGACGGCAACAACATCGTCAAAATCCTGAAGGAGCGCGGCTACGGCACCGACCTGCAATATGCCGAGGACGACATTCCGAACCAGCTCTCGCAGGTCGAGAACATGGTGACCAAGGGCGCCAAGGTGCTGGTGATCGCGGCGATCGACGGCACCACGCTGTCGGACGTGCTGAAGCAGGCCAAGGCCAAGGGGATCACGGTCATCGCCTATGACCGGTTGATCCGTGACACGCCCAATGTCGACTACTACGCCACGTTCGACAATTTCCAGGTCGGCGTGCTGCAGGCGCAGTCGATCGAGCAGGGGCTCGGGCTGAAGGAAGGCAAGGGGCCGTTCAATATCGAATTGTTCGGCGGCTCGCCGGACGACAACAACGCCTACTTCTTCTACAATGGCTCGATGTCGGTGCTGCAGCCCTATATCGACAGCGGCAAGCTGGTGATCGGCAGCGGCCAGAAGGGCATGGACAAGGTTTCGACCCTGCGCTGGGACGGCGCCACCGCCCAGGCGCGGATGGACAACCTCCTGAGCGCGTTCTACGGCCGCAAGCGGGTCGATGCCGTGCTGTCTCCCTATGACGGCCTCTCCATCGGCATTCTTTCCTCGCTGAAGGGCGTCGGCTATGGCAGCGGCAACATGCCGATGCCTGTCGTCAGCGGCCAGGATGCCGAGGTGCCGTCGATCAAGTCGATGCAGCGCGGCGAACAGTATTCGACCATCTTCAAGGATACCCGCGATCTCGCCCGCGTCACCGCCGACATGGTGGATGCTTCCCTCAGCGGCAAGGAAGTGACCGTCAACGACACCAAGACCTACAACAACGGCGTCAAGGTGGTACCGTCCTATCTCCTGAAGCCTGTCGTCGTCGACAAGAGCAACTGGGAGAAGGTGCTGATCGACGGCGGCTACTACAAGCGCTCGCAGTTCGATTGATACGCAATGGCGGCGCCGGCGATCACCGGCGCCGCCAACGGGGCGCGCGGGGACAGACAATGAACGTGATGACGCGATGACCGCAATTCTCGAAATGCGCGGCGTAAGCAAGAGCTTTTCCGGCGTCCAGGCCCTGCGCGACGTCAACTTCACGGTGGAGGCGGGGCAGATCCATGCGCTGGTCGGCGAGAACGGCGCCGGCAAGTCGACCCTGATGAAGGTTCTCAGCGGCGTCTATCCCTACGGCGACTATGAAGGCAGCATCATCTTCGACGGCGAGGAACGGCGCTTTCGCGACATCAATGATTCCGAGGCGCTCGGCATCATCATCATCCACCAGGAGCTGGCGCTGATTCCGCTGATGTCGATCGCGGAGAACATTTTTCTGTCGCATCCGCCGCAGCGTCTCGGCGTGATCGACCGTGATACGGTCTACCGCCGGACCCGGGAACTGCTCGCCCAGGTCGGCCTCACCGAGATGCCCGATACGCTGGTGACGGACCTCGGCGTCGGCAAGCAGCAATTGGTGGAGATCGCCAAGGCCTTGTCGAAGCGGGTGCGACTATTGATCCTCGACGAGCCGACCGCCAGCCTGAACGAAAACGACAGCGCGGCATTGCTGGATCGCCTGCTGGCGTTCCGCGCCCAGGGCATCGCCTCGATCCTGATCTCGCACAAATTGTCGGAGGTCGCCCGCGTCGCCGACCGGATCACGGTGCTGCGCGACGGGCGCACCGTCGACAGCATCGATTGCCGGGCCGAGCCGGTGGAAGAGGACCGGATCATCCGCAGCATGGTCGATCGCGACCTGGCCCATCGCTTTCCGCAACGCACCGCCACGATCGGCGAACCGGTTTTCGCGGTGCAGGACTGGACGGTGCATCATCCGCTCCACAGGGAGCGCCGGGTCATCAAGGGCGTCGATTTCGAGGTCCGGCGCGGCGAGGTGGTCGGGATCGCCGGGCTGATGGGCGCCGGCCGCACCGAATTCGCCATGAGCCTGTTCGGCCGCGCCTGGGGAGAGCGGATCAGCGGCCGCGTCTGGCTCGATGGACGGGAAGTCAACCTGTCGAGCGTGGCGGCGGCGATCGATGCCGGGCTCGCCTACGTCACCGAGGATCGCAAGCAGCTCGGCCTGATCCTGGACAGCGACGTCCGCAAGAACATCACGCTGGCAAGCCTCGGCCGCGTGGCGCGGCGCGGCATCATCGACGACATGTCCGAATTGCGCGTCGCGAGCGACTACCGCAACCGGATGCGGATCCGCTGTTCCGATGTCTATCAGGAGACCGGCCAGCTCTCCGGCGGCAACCAGCAGAAGGTGGTGCTGTCGAAATGGCTGATGACCGATCCGAAAGTATTAATCCTCGACGAGCCGACGCGCGGCATCGACGTCGGGGCAAAATACGAAATCTATTGTATCATCAACGAGCTTGCCGAGGCGGGCAAGGGCGTGGTGATGATCTCGTCGGAAATGCCGGAACTGCTCGGCGTCTGCGACCGCATCTGCGTGATGAATGACGGCGCCTTTGTCGGAGAATTCGCCGCCGCCGAGGCCACCCAGGAAAGGATCATGCGCGCCATCATGCGCAACAAGGAAATGGACAAGAAGGTACTTCAGGGAGATTTGCGGCCATGACCGACAAGGCGGTTGCGCTGCCCGGGCACGCCGGCTTCATCAAGAACAATCTGCGCAACTACGGCATGCTGCTGTCGCTGTTTGCGATCATGCTGTTCTTCCAGGTCATGACCGACGGCACGCTGCTGCAGCCGCTGAACCTGACCAATCTGGTGCTGCAGAACAGCTACATCGTGATCATGGCGCTCGGCATGCTGCTGGTCATCGTCACCGGCCATATCGACCTGTCGGTCGGCTCGGTCGCGGGCTTCGTCGGCGCCGTCGCCGCGGTGCTGATGGTGCGCTATCACGTCGCCTATCCGCTGGCGTTCGTCGCCTGCCTGCTGGTCGGCGCGCTGATCGGCGCGGCGCAGGGCTATTGGGTTGCCTATTTCAAGATCCCGTCCTTTATCGTGACGCTGGCCGGCATGCTGGTGTTCAAGGGGCTGGCGCTCGCGATCCTGGCAGGGCCAGTCGGTCGGGCCGTTTCCGCCGACCTTCCAGAAATTGTCCTCGGGCTTCATTCCCGAACTGTTTCCCGGCGCCGGTACGCTTTATCCGACATCGCTGTTGATCGGCGCCGTGTTGGCGGTGGCTCTGGTCTATACCAGCGCGAAGGGCCGGGCGCGGCAGGCGTCGCACGGCATCGAGGTCGAGCCCTTTGGCTTCTTCGTCGCCAAGAGCGCGGTGCTGTTCGCCGCGATCGTGTTCTTCGCCGGCCTGATCGCCTCGCATCGCGGCCTGCCCAACGTGCTCGTCATCATGACGGCGCTGATCGCGCTCTATGGTTTCGTCACCACCCGCACGGTGATCGGCCGTCATATCTATGCCATCGGCGGCAACGCCAGGGCGGCCAGCCTGTCCGGCATCAAGACCGAACGGCTGACGTTCCTGACCTTCGTCAACATGGGCGTGCTGGCCGCATTGGCCGGTCTCGTGTTCGCCGCGCGGCTCAATACGGCGACGCCGAAGGCCGGCGCCGGCTTCGAACTCGACGTCATCGCGGCCTGTTTCATCGGCGGCGCGTCGGCCTATGGCGGCGTCGGCCGGGTCGGCGGCGCGGTGATCGGGGCCATGATCATGGGGGTCATGAACAACGGCATGTCGATCCTCGGCATCGGCATCGACTACCAGCAGGTGATCAAGGGGCTGGTGCTGCTCGGCGCCGTCTGCCTCGACGTCTACAACCAGCGGCGATAAGGCGGCAGGGTCTGACGCGCGCTCGTCAGTCGTGCAATTGCCAGCGGCCAATGACCCGAAACCGGGAGTTCGGGTTTTCCTGGCGGCACAGGGCAATCGCGTCGATCGTGAGCCGGCCCGATGCCTGTTGCCGCAAACCTCTCGCGCAGCATCGCCACGACAGGCTCGCGCCGTTCGGCGGGAAGCCGTCCCGTCAGCGTCATGTGGAAGCGAAACTCTTCGAACACGTAAGGGTAGCCCCAGCGGTCGAGATAGTCGCGCTGCCGCGGCGTCAGTTTGTCGGGATTTCGCCGCGCACGATCTTCCGGGCTAAGGGGGGCACGGAACGGATCGAATGCCTTGGTGGCCTCGGCGGCGAGCAGTTCGAGCTCGGCCGACGGTTCGGCCGGAATCACCGCGATGAAACCGCTGATCGAATCGACGACCGGCTGGATCACCGGCACGGGCCGGGCCAGATCGGCGAACAATTCGCATGCCGCGGCAAGCCGCGCTTCGGCCTTGCCGTCGGCCAGCGCGATCGGCGCCTTCAGCGTGGCGTGAAAGCCGTATTTGCGCGGGATCCTGCGTCAGGTCGCGCCAGTCCGATGGGAGCCCATCCGGAAAGGGCAGTTCGTCGCCGCCATAGGCGTCGTAGCCGAGCAGCGACGCGCCGAACCGGTCGAGCGCGCTGCCTTGCGCGGCGGTGTAATAGATTGCGTAACGGGGATAGTTTGCCATTGCGCCAGAATAGGGCCGCCTCACGCGGCTGCAACTGCCTTGCGCGGAGCGACGGACGAGCGGATGAGGCGGTTTGCCTCCGTCAGGTGCACCAGACGTCCCGCGGCAACGACCGCGACTACGCGTGGCCGCAGCGGCACCGTGTCATCGACGAGAATGATATCGGCGCGCTGTCCCGCGGCGAGCGTGCCGCGATCGGCGAGGCCGGCGGCGCGCGCCGGCGCCGACGAGATCAGTTGCCACGCCTCGGCCAGCGGCAGCACGCCGTCGGCCGCAAGCCGGAACGCCGCCAGCAGCGGCGCCGGATAGTAATAGTCGGACGCCAGCACCGAACACAGGCCCTTGGCGATCATGTCGGAGGCCCTGGTCCAGCCGGTGTGGCTGCCGCCGCGCACGACATTGGGCGCGCCGAACACGATGAAGTCGGAGGCTTCGGCGGCGTCGCGGGCGGTTTCCTCGTTGACCGGAAATTCGGCGATGGCAACGCCCTGCGCACGAAAGGCCTGCCGCATCGCCGGGCTTTCGTCGTCATGCGAAAGCATCCGGACGCCTGCGGCGCGCGCCGCCTGCGCCAGCCGGGCGATCGATGCCGGCACGTCGTGGCCGCGGGTGACCACGCTTTGCACCAGGCGATCGAACGCCTCATTGGTGAGCCCCGTGCGCTCGACCATTCGGCTGCGCTTCTGCGGTTTGGCGAGGCTGGCAACCGTCGAGTCCATGTGGTCGTTGAACGCGAACAGGTCGACGCGGCCTTGCCGCCAGCCAGTCGATGATTTCGGCTTTCGGCGTCGAGATTGTAGGTCTCGTGGCGCAGATGGAAGCGGGTGTCGGCGGCGAGCTGCGGCCGCATCTGCTCGATCGCCTCCAGCAACTTCCGCGCATTGTCCGCGCCGCGCAGGCCGGGCTCCCACGACCAGGTCGTGGCGTGATAGACGGTGGTGATGCCGTTGCTGACCGCCTGCCGGTCGCTGTCGATCAGCGCGACGTCGATCGGAAAATCGACGCCGGGGCGCGGCATCATCTGCCGCTCGAAGGCATCGCCATGCAGATCGACAATGCCCGGCAGCACCAGCAAGCCGCCGGCATCGATGCCGGGCGAGCCATGGCTGTTGTCCGTGCCCACGGCGACGATCTCGCGGCCGGCAATCCGCAACGTGGTTTCTGATATCTCATGGCCGAGCAGAGCCCGGCCACCTTCGATGAACAGTTCGGTCACGATGCGGCACTCCGGTTGAATGGCTGACGGACGGATGCTTCGGCCAATTCGTACTTGTCGAGAAAGCCCTCGACATCGAGCTTGCGGAAATCGGGCAGGGCGCGGCGAAGCGTCTCATGGTCCCAGTCCCACCATGCGAGCTCGGCAAGCCGCCCGGCGATGGATTCCGGAAACCGCCGCTTGATCGGCCGGGCCGGGTTGCCGCCCACGATCGTATAGGCAGGGACGTCCTTGGTCACGATGGCGCCGGCCGCGACCACCGCGCCGGTGCCGATCGAGCGGCCGGGCAGGATGACCGCGCCGTGGCCGATCCAGACGTCATGGCCGATATGGACGTGATGCTCGCGCCGCCATGCAAAGAATTCGGCATCGTCGCTCTCGCCCGGAAAATAGCTGCTGGCGCGATAGGTGAAATGCGCCTGCGAGGCCCGGTGCATCGGGATGATTGCCCGGATTGATCCGCGTCATCGCCGCGATCGAACAGAATTTTCCGATCGTCGTGTAGGTGATCTGCGCGTCGTTCACGACGTAGGAATAGTCGGCCATCGTGACTTCGAGCAGGATGGTGCGGGCGCCGACCTCGGTATAGGCGCCAAGCTGACAGTCGCGCACCGACGCGGTCGGGTCGACGGTCGGTTCAGTGGAAAGCATTTTGCCGGCCATGGAGGATCCATCAGCAATCGAGGGAAGGTCAGCGCTCGTCTTCGATGCGCTTGATGACAGTATCATGACGGGTGCGTGACGTCGGCCGCGGCTGTGGACGAACGCCGCACCGCAGCACTCCTGTCACACAACTGTTAGATCGAGCCGTTAGCGATGCTGCACGACTGAAACTCTGGAGCAGTGCATGCTGGTGGTGGAAGGTTTGACGTGCCGGTTCGGCACCAAAGCCGCGGTGGACAACGCGTCATTCTCGATTCAGCCCGGTAGCTTCGTCGGCGTGATCGGCCGCTCCGGCGCCGGCAAGTCGACGCTGCTGCGGATGATCAACCGCCTCGCCGAACCCTCCGAAGGGCGCATTCTCTTTGAAGGCGTCGACGTGACCGCACTGCGCGGCAAGGATCTGCGGCAGTGGCGCGCGCGCTCGGCGATGATCTTCCAGCAGTTCAACCTGGTCGGCCGGCTCGACGTCCTGACCAATGTGCTGATGGGGCGGCTGGCGGAAATCCCGTCCTGGCGCTCGCTGACGCAGCTCTGGCCGGAAGAGGACAGGGCGCTGGCGATGTCGGCGCTGGAACAGTTCGATATGGCCGCCATCGCCGCCCAGCGCGCCGACCAGCTTTCCGGCGGCCAGCAGCAGCGCGTCGCGATTGCGCGCGCGCTGGTGCAGGAGCCCGACATTATTCTGGCCGACGAGCCGATCGCCTCGCTCGACCCGCGCAACACGCGGATCGTGATGGACGCGCTGCTGCGCATCAACAAGCATTTCGGCATCACCGTGATCTGCAACCTGCATTCGCTCGATCTGGCGCGGAGCTACTGCGACCGTCTGATCGGCATGGCCGCGGGACGGGTGGTGTTCGATGGCGCGCCCGAGACGCTGACCGATCTTATCGCGCGCGAACTCTACGATCTCGAAGCCGATGATGTCATGGGCACCGCGCCCGCGCAGGCACCCGGCGGCGCGGCGATGCCTGAACTCGGCACGGCCGCCGCGGCCTGAGTCATTTCTGTACAGCGTAGCCGGTTGCAAACCTGCAATCGGCCAAGAGGCGTAACCACAACAAGAGGGCTCACCATGATCACCCGTCGTATCGTTCTGGCCGGCGCAGCCGCGCTTGGCTTCACCGCTTCCGCCTCGGCGCAGGACTGGAAGAGCAAATATCCGGAACTGACGTTTGCCGTAGTGCCGGCCGAGAACGCGTCGGGGGTCACCGAGCGCTGGACGCCGTTCGTCGCCTATCTGTCGAAGGAACTCGGCGTCAAGGTCACGCTGCGCATTGCCAACGATTACGCCGCCGTGATCGAAGGCCAGCGCGCCGGCAACATCCATATCGCAAGCTACGGCTCGGCATCGTTTGCCCGCGCCCGCCTGACCGGCGTCAAGACCGACGCCTTCGCCAACGACATCAATGCCGACGGTTCGACCGGCTATTATTCCGTGTTCTTCGTCAAGGCGTCGAGCCCCTACAAGAACATCGATCAGTTGAAGGGCAAGAACCTCGGCCTGGTCGATCCGAATTCGACCTCGGGCAACAACGTGCCGCGCTTCGAACTCGACAAGCTCGGCATCTCCGACGCCGATGGCTATTTCGGCAAGGTCGTCTTCACCGGCAGCCATGAGAACGCCATGCTGGCGCTGTCGCAAGGCACCGTCGAGGTCGCCGCCAATCAGTGGACCAACGACGATGATTCCACGCTCTCCCAGATGCTGCACAAGGGCATGCTGAAGAACGCCGACGGGTCGGCGATGAAGAAGGACGATTTCCGGATCATTCACAAATCGGCCCCGATCATCAACGGACCCTACGCCTATAATTCGGATCTCCCCGCCGATCTGAAGGCGGCGATCGCCAAGGCGTTCACGGAATCGCCGACCAAGGACAAGGCGGCGTTCGACCGCCTGTCCGACGGTCAGAAGAAAGGCTTCAACCCGGCGACCACCAAGGACTGGGACGGTACTATCGAGTTGATCAAGTTCGTCGATGCGTTGCGTAAGAAGAAGGCGTCCTGATCAATCGGTAGAAACAAATGAGGCCGGGTCCGCGTGGCCCGGCCTTTTTTTGAATTAGAGCCCAGGCAAAACGCCTCAATGACATCAGCCGTTTCCATCCTGCCAGGCGCGCAACTGGCCGTTCTCAACGCGGCCTATCGTGCGGCGGTAGCGCGCAAGCGGCTGCGGCTTGCGTTGGCGGCTGCGGCTTTTCTCGCAGCCCTTGTCGTCGCGGCTTTCGGCGCGGAAGTGAATCTGCGCACCCTGTTCACCTATTTCGGCAACTTCATCAGCTATTTCGATCGCATCCTGACGCTGGAAGACGGCACCAGGGTGTGGAGCAACCCGGCAGAGTGGTTCTGGGGCTGGCGCAAATGGCTGTGGATGCTGGCCGAGACCATTCTGATCAGCTATGTCGGCACCATGATCGGGGCGGTGCTGGCCTTTGCGCTGAACTTCTTCGCCGCCCAAAACACCTCGCCGGCGCCGTGGCTTCGTTTCGTCATTCGCCGCCTGCTGGAATTTGCCCGCACCGTTCCCGGCATCGTGTTCGCACTGATCTTCGTCATCGCCTTCGGGCTCGGCCCAATGGCGGGTGTGCTGGCGATTGCGATCCATTCCACGGGCGCGCTTGGAAAACTGTTTTCCGAGATCGTCGAGAATGCCGACATGAAGCCGGTCGAAGGCGTGCGCTCGACCGGCGCAAGCTGGCTATCCTGCATGCGGTTCGCCGTGCTGCCGCAGGTGTCGGCCGGCTACGCCAGCTATGCGCTGCTGCGCTTCGAGATCAACGTTCGCGAAGCCTCGGTGATGGGCTTCGTGGGGGCAGGCGGCATCGGGCAGGAACTCGTGGTCGCGATCCGCAAATTCTATTACTCCGACGTCAGCGCCATCCTGCTGACGATCATCGTCACCGTCTTCATCATCGATATCGGAACCGGCTGGCTGCGCGGCCGCCTGTTCGGCAAGGATGCGCGGGCATGAGCCAGTTGCCGAAGCCGGACCGGGAGCAGTTGCGGGCGAAATATCCTGACGTCTTTGACAGACCCGCCACGTCGCGCTTGGCCACGCCGGCAATGATCGTCGCGGCCTTCGCCGTTTTCATCTTCGGGCTGGTCGACCTCGACTTCTCGCCGGCAAAACTGTTCGCCGGGCTGAGCCAGCTTGGCTGGATCACGCTGATGATGATCCCGCCCGATCCGGGTTCGTCATTGCCGGCCTATCTCTCGGCGCTGGGGGAAACCCTGTCGATTGCGCTGCTCGGCACCACCATCGCCGCCGTCGCGGCGCTGCCGTTCAGCCTGCTGGCGGCGCGGAACATCATTCCTTCGGGTTGGCTGCGCTTTCCGGTGCGACGTTTCTTCGATTCCATCCGCGGTGTCGACACGCTGATCTGGGCGCTGGTGTGGATCAACGTGGTCGGCCTCGGCCCGTTCGCCGGGGTGCTGGCGATCGCGCTGTCCGACTTCGGCGCGTTCGGCAAATTGTTTTCCGAGGCCATCGAGGCTGCCGACAGGAAACAGGTCGAGGGCATCAGGGCTTCCGGCGGCAACGCGCTGCATGAGATACGCTTCGGCCTGATGCCGCAGGTGCTGCCGGTCATCGCGGGGCAGGTGCTCTATTTCATCGAATCCAATACCCGCTCGGCCACCATCATCGGCATCGTCGGCGCCGGCGGTATCGGCCTGCAACTGGCAGAACAGATTCGCGTGCTGGAGTGGCAGAAGGTTTCGTTCCTGATCCTGATGATTCTGGTCGCGGTGGCCGCGATCGACTGGATCTCGGGTAAACTGCGTTTTGCCATCATCGGACAGCGGGCGTTGGCGTGAGATCTGTAGGGTGGGCAAAGGCGCGTTAGCGCCGTGCCCACCATCTATCGATAGACCTCCATCGTGAATGGTGGGCAAGCTTCGCTTTGCCCACCCTACGAACCGTCACTGTTCTCCACCAGAAACTCCACGCGCTCCGCGGCGAAGCGCGAGCGCTTGGTCGTTAGCGGCTCGCCGGCCGTGTCGACGTCGGTGCTGTCGACCACGAGCACGGGACGTCCGAGTGCGAGGTCCAGCCGCGCGGCGTCGGTCGCGTCCACGATACCGGCGGTGATCCGCGTCGACGCGCGGCGAAAATCCCGGATGCCGTAATGCGCCAGCAATTTCGTCATCGACCGCACATTGGCGAACACTTTTCCGGCGTCGGGGAAGCGTTCGGCTGAAAGCCATGTGGTGCTGACGCAGATCGGCGTGCGGTCGGCAAGCCGCACCGATTCGATCCGGATCAGGGGCGCGCCGGTCTTCAATCCAAGCTCCCGCGCCAGCTCGCGGGTGGCTTCTTCCTCGGTCGCATCGATGAACTGGCCGCGCGGCTCGCGGCCGCCGGCGCCGACGATCTCGGAAAACCGCGTCCGTGAGCGCAGCGGGTAGGCGAGGCGCGCGGGTCTCGACATAGGTGCCGCTGCCGCGCTCGGCGCGCACCAGGCCGCGTTCGGCGAGCGTGGCGAGCGCCCGGCGAACGGTGTGGCGGTTGACCCGATACGTCTCGGCGATCTCGATTTCGCCCGGCAGCTTTTCGCCGGCAACGAAGCGGCCGTCGGCGATGCCGCGCTCGATGCCGTCGGCGACCTGCCGCCACAGCGCGACGCCGGAGGCGGTGTCCTGAATGCTCATGTGGCGATATCGGCCATTGGAGAAAATCACCTCATTGTCACGAAATCGTCATGGCGTTTCGGTATCGAGTTGTCTAGTATCATAGACAACTTGATTCAGGCAAGGTCGATGTGATGGCAGGCGAGGAAAGTCACGGGCAAGCCCGGCGCAAGGCTGCGATGGCGGTGCTGGCCCACTCCGAGGCCACAGACATTGCCGGTCATCTCGAGGCGATCGCGTTGCCGGCGCATGAAGACCTGCGCGAGCCCGAAAATGGCCTGGTCATGGTGCGCGGCCGCGTCGGCGGTGACGGCGCGCCGTTCAATCTCGGCGAGGCCACGGTGTCGCGCGCGGCGGTGCGGCTTTCGACCGGAGAAGTCGGCTTCGGCTATACGCTGGGCCGCGACCGTCACAAGGCGAAGCTGATCGCGCTGTGCGACGCCATGGTGCAATCGGACGAATTCGCAGCTGCGGTTGAAGCTGACGTGATCGCGCCGCTGCGTGCGGCGATGATCGAAAAGCGAAACCGCAAGTCCGCGGAGGCCGCGGCGACACGGGTCGATTTCTACACGCTGGTGCGGGGTGAGGGCTGACATGACGAGCGTTGCCGAATTGCCCGCAGGATTTGCCGACAAGGTGTTGTCGGCGCAATCGACCTTCCGGTCCGTGATGGATGCGATGGCGCGTCCCGGCAGCATTCAGCGCATCGTGTCCGCAGCCGGTACGCCGTCCGCGATGATGCGCGGTACCGCCGCGATAGCGCTGACCCTGTTCGACCACGATACGCCGGTCTGGCTCGACGGCCGGATGTCGGCGACGGCGGACGTCGCCAAGTGGCTCAAGTTCCACACCAGCGCGCCGGTTGTCGCGGACTTCGTCGACCGCCAGTTTTGCGCTGGTGGGCGATCCCGAAAACCTGCCGGCGCTCGATCGCTTCGCGTTCGGCAGCAATGAATATCCGGACCGTTCGACGACGCTGATCCTGCAGGTCGAAAGCCTGACGGACGGCCCCGTCGTCGAGTTGCAGGGCCCCGGCATCGACGGCACGGCGGCGCTGCGCGCCTCGATCCAGCCGCGTGATCTGTTCGAGCGGCTGGCCATCAACGCCACGCTGTTTCCGCGCGGCATCGATGTCGTGCTGGTTCATGACGATTCCATCGTCGCCATACCGCGCACGACGCGGCTCGTGAGGGGAGGCTGACCATGTATGTTGCCGTCAAGGGAGGCGAGCGCGCCATCGAGAACGCCCATCGCCTGCTGGCGCATGAGCGGCGTGGCGACCGGGATGTGCCCGAACTGTCGCTGGCCCAGATCTCCGAGCAGCTTTCGCTCGGTGTCGACCGCGTCATGACCGAAGGCTCGCTCTACGATCGCGAGCTTGCGGCGCTCGCGATCAAGCAGGCGCGTGGCGACCTGATCGAGGCGATCTTCCTGGTGCGCGCGTTCCGCGCCACGCTGCCGCGCTTTGGCGCGACCGAGCCGGTCGATACCGGGGCGATGCAGGTGCGCCGCCGGGTTTCCTCGACCTTCAAGGATATTCCGGGCGGGCAGATTCTCGGTCCCACCTTCGACTACACCCATCGCCTGCTCGACCCGCAGCTCGCCGAGGGTTTTGCGCCCGAGGCTCCCGCGACGGGGGATGCCTCCGCCGTGGCGACCCCGCGCGTGACCGATATTCTCGGTCGCGATGGCCTGATCGAGCCGTCGCCGGCGGCGGATGCTGACGCTCCCGTCGGTGACTTGACGCGCGAGCCGCTCAATTTCCCGGCGGACCGCGACCTGCGCCTGCAAAACCTGGCGCGCGCCGACGAAGGCTTTTTGCTGGCGCTCGGATATTCCTCGCAGCGCGGTTATGGCCGTAACCACCCCTTTGCCGGTGAGATCAGGTTCGGCGAGGTGGAGGTCGAATTCATGGCCGAGGATGCCGGCTTTGCCGTTCCGCTCGGGTCGATCGCGCTGACCGAATGCCAGATGGTCAATCAGTTCAAGGGATCGGCGACCGAAGCACCGTGTTTTACGCGTGGCTATGGCCTGGCCTTCGGACAAAGCGAGCGCAAGACCATGTCGATGGCGCTGGTCGATCGCAGCCTGCGCGCCCGCGAGCTCGGCGAGGAGGTGATCGCGCCCGGCCAGGACGAGGAATTCGTGATGTCGCACTCGGACAATGTGCAGGCGACCGGTTTCGTCGAGCATCTCAAGCTGCCGCATTACGTCGACTTCCAGTCCGAACTCGGCCTGTTGCGTAAATTGCGCAAGGAGTTTGCCGAGGCGAACGAGAGCTGCGCCGATGCAGGAGGCCGCGGAATGAACGCGCCAGCTTACAATTTCGCCTATCTCGACGAACAGACAAAACGGATGATCCGCCGCGCCATCCTGAAGGCGATCGCGATCCCCGGCTATCAGGTGCCGTTCGCCAGCCGCGAGATGCCGATGCCCTATGGCTGGGGCACCGGCGGCGTGCAGGTGACGGCGGCGATCCTCGGGCCTGATGACGTGTTGAAGGTGATCGACCAGGGTTCGGACGACACCACCAACGCGATCTCGATCCGAAAATTCTTCGGCAAGACGGCCGGCGTCGCGACGACGACTGCAACGGCGGATGCCACCGTGATCCAGACCCGGCACCGCATTCCCGAAGCGCCGCTGCATGCAGGGCAGGTGCTGGTCTATCAGGTGCCGATCCCCGAGCCGCTGCGGTTTCTGGAGCCGCGCGAGACCGAGACGCGGCGCATGCATGCGCTCGGCGAGTATGGCCTGATGCACGTCAAGCTGTACGAGGACATCGCGCGCTTTGGCCATATCGCGACCTCCTACGCCTATCCGGTGAAGGTGAATGCGCGCTATGTGATGGACCCGTCGCCGACGCCGAAATTCGACAATCCGAAGATGGACAATTGCCCGGCGCTGCAACTGTTCGGCGCCGGACGCGAGAAGCGCATCTACGCGATCCCGCCGCACACCGAGGTGGTGTCGCTCGACTTCGAGGATCACCCGTTCACGCGCTACCGCTTCGACGCGCCCTGCGCACTATGCGGCGCCGGCGATTCCTATCTCGATGAGATCGTCACCGACGACAAGGGTGGGCGGATGTTCGTCTGTTCCGACACCGATTATTGCGAGTCCCGCCAGTTGGCCGGCCATCGCGGCAGCGAGAGCGCCGCACCGCACAAGGAGAGGGCGCATGGCTGAGCCGCAAACCCCCGTGCAGGACGATCAGCCGCTGCTGGTCGCCGATCACCTCGGCAAGAACTACGGCCGGCTGACCGCCTGCCGCGACGTATCCTTTGCGCTCTATCCCGGCGAGGTGCTGGCGATCGTCGGCGAGTCCGGGTCGGGCAAGTCGACGCTGCTGCAACTGTTGTCCGCGCAGCTCGCGCCGAGCGCCGGGCGGGTGTCGTACCGCATGCGCGATGGCGTGTTGCGCGATCTCGCCGCGTTAGGCGAAGCCGAGCGCCGCTTTCTGTTCCGGACCGACTGGGGCTATGTGCATCAGGACCCCGCGCTGGGCCTGCGGATGGCAGTTTCGGCCGGCGCCAATGTCGGCGAGCGGCTGATGGCGGTGGGCTGGAATCACTACGGCCGCATTCGCGATACCGCCTCGTCCTGGCTGGAGCGCGTCGAGATCGATACCACGCGCATCGACGACGCGCCGCGGACCTATTCCGGCGGCATGCGACAGCGGCTGCAGATCGCGCGCAATCTCGTCACCGAACCGCGGCTGGTGTTCATGGACGAACCGACCGGCGGGCTCGACGTATCGGTGCAGGCGCGGCTGCTCGATCTGATGCGCAATCTCGTCAGTGAGCTCGGCCTTGCCGCCATCGTCGTCACCCATGATCTCGCCGTGGCGCGGCTGCTGTCGCATCGCGTGATGGTGATGAAGGGCGGCCGCGTCATCGAAACCGGCCTGACCGACCAGGTGCTCGACGACCCCCGCGAGCCCTACACCCAACTGCTCGTTTCCTCGATTTTGCCGGCATGAGCGCGCCAATGACTGCGATGATCGACATCACCAACGCCGAAAAGACCTTTACCATGCACCTGCAGGGCGGCGTCGAGCTGCCCGTGGTGCGCGGCGTCTCGTTCCAGGTCGAGCCGGGCGAATGCGTCGTGCTGTCGGGCCCGTCAGGCGCCGGAAAATCCTCGATCCTGAAAATGATCTTTGGCAATTACCGCTGCGATGGCGGCCGGATTGGTATCCGCCATCAGGGCAACGTGATCGATCTTGCCACCGCGGAGCCGCGGCAGGTGCTCAGCGTGCGCCGCTCGACCATCGGATATGTCAGCCAGTTCCTGCGCGCAGTGCCGCGGGTCGCCACGATCGACGTGGTGGCGGAGCCTTTGATTGCCAATGGAATCGCGCGCGCGGAAGCCCGCGACAAGGCGGGCGCGCTGCTGCGCCGCCTCAACATTCCCGAGCGGCTGTGGGCGCTGCCGCCGTCGACGTTCTCCGGCGGCGAACAGCAGCGGGTCAACATTGCGCACGGGTTCATTTCCGATCTGCCAATCCTGCTGCTGGACGAACCGACCGCCTCGCTCGATGCGGCCAATCGCGCTGTTGTCGTCGAGCTGATTGAAGAGAAGAAGCGTCAGGGCGTTGCGATGGTGGCGATCGTGCATGACGATGAAATTCGCCATCTGATCGCCGACCGCATCGTCGATGTGACATCGTTTGCCGCCGCGGCTTGAAGGAAGAGATGTGAGATGACAAGGCAAGACACCATCCTCGGTAACGCCCGCATCGTGCTGGCCGATCGCGTGATCGAGCGCGGCTGGGTCGCTTTTGCCGATGGCCGCATCGCCGAGTATGGCGAGGGCAGTGCGCCTGCGGGCAGCGAGGATGCCGGCGGCGATCTGATCATGCCCGGCCTGATCGAGCTGCACACCGACCATCTCGAAATGCACTATGTGCCGCGCCCGAAAGTGTTCTGGGATCCGATCGCGGCGGTGGTTTCCTATGACGGGCAGCTGGCCACCTCCGGCATCACTACCGTGCTGGATTCGCTGCGGGTCTGGCGCGAGGACGGCGCCGAGGAGGTTGACGGCAGGGCAGGCGTGCTGGCGGAAGCCATCACATCCGCGCGCGACGCCGAACCTGCTTCGCGCCGATCATTTCCTGCATCTGCGCTGCGAAATTCCGATGCCGAGCGTGGTCGAGGAAGCCAAGGAGCTGATCGACCGGCCGGACGTGCGGCTGATGTCGCTGATGGATCACACGCCGGGCCAGCGCCAGTTCCGCGACGAGGTCAAGCTGCGCGACTATTATCGCGGCAAGGGCGGCGGCAAAACCGACGCCGAGCTCGATGCGCTGTTCGAGAAGCGTTTCCACTACCAGAAGACCTATGCTGCGGCCAACATGCGCGAAATCGTGGCCCTTGCGCACCAATATGAAATCCCGCTCGCCAGCCACGACGACACCACGGAGGAAAACGTCGCCGATGCGATCCAGGATCGCGTTTCCGTGGCGGAATTCCCGACCACGATGGAGGCCGCGCGCGGCTTGCATCAGGCCGGCATCGGCATCCTGATGGGCGCGCCGAACGTGGTTCGCGGCGGTTCGCATTCCGGCAACATCGCCGCCATCGATCTCGCCCGCGAGGGATTGCTGGATATCCTGTCGTCCGACTACATCCCGTCGAGCCTGCTGATGGCGGCGCTGCAATTGCCGCGGGATGTCCCGGCGATCGACCTGGCCGCCGCTGTCCGCACCGTCACCAAGACGCCGGCCGAAGCCGTCGGCCTTGCCGACCGCGGCGAGATTGCGCCCGGCAAGCGCGCCGATCTGATCCGCGTGCATGTCGCGCGCGACATCCCGGTGGTGCGCAGCGTCTGGCGGGAAGGGCGGCGGGTGGCATGACGGAAACACTGACAACCACAACAGCCGATCAGACCGCCGCCATCGGGCCGGGCCGGCTGGTGCTGGTGGTCGGCCCGAGCGGCGCCGGCAAGGATACGCTGCTCGGCCTGGCCAGGGCAGCCTGCGCCGACGATCGCAACATCGTGTTTCCGCGCCGCGTGATTACACGTGAAGCGTCGGCATCGGAGGAGAACGAAGAGGTCAGCATCGGCACGTTTCAGGAGGCGTTGACGCGTGACGACTATGCCATGTACTGGGAGGCGCACGGCCACCGCTACGCGTTGAGACGCGCGATCGACGACGAAATTCGCGCCGGGCGAACCATCGTCGCCAACGTCTCGCGTACGGTGATTGGCGCAATGCGCCGCGCCTATGCCGACGTTGTGGTGGTTTTGATCACGGCGCCGCCAAACGTTCTGGCTGAACGGATTGCAATGCGCGCACGAAGCAGCGACGGCATGGTCGAAGACCGCCTGCGCCGCACGGTCGAGGACGCCTCGGCGGCGCCAGACGTGACCATCGTCAATATCAGCAGTGCCGAATACCACGCCCGCCAGCTCGTCCGCGTCATCAAGGGCGAGAAATGGGACGAATGAAAGGAAACCGGAAATGACCGTTGTCGCGACCATCGAGCAGCTCGAGGCCATCTACGGCTTTCCCAATGATGCCTCGACGGTCAAGGTCGCGGACAGGGTCACGCCGGCCTATCGGGCTCTGATGGACAAGTCGCCGTTCGCGGCGCTGGCGACCTGCGGGCCGGAGGGGCTGGACTGCTCGCCGCGCGGCGACCTGCCGGGCTTCGTTCGCATCCATGACGAGAAGACGCTGATGATGCCGGATCGCCGCGGCAACAACCGCTGCGATTCGCTACGCAACATCGTGCGCGATCCGCGGGTGGCGCTGTTGTTTCTCATCCCGGGCTCCGGCAGCACGCTGCGCATCAACGGCCGCGCCCATGTCTCGGCCGATCCGGAACTGCTGGCGTCGTTCAAGATGGAGGGCAAGGCGCCGCGCACCGTTATCGTCATGACGGTGGAGGAGAGTTTACTTCCAGTGCGCGCGCGCCATCGTGCGCTCCGATCTCTGGAATCCCGACAAGCGCGTCGACCCCAGGAGCCTGCCGACGCCCGGCCAGATCCTTGCCGAGATGAGTGAGAACACCGTCGGCGGCGAGAAATACGATCGGGAATGGCCGGAGCGCGCGCGGCAGACGATGTGGTAGGGCAACGGGTTTTGCGCTTGCCGCTGCGTGGTCGCACCGGTCGTTGTCTCATCCAGAGGGCGAATTCATGCAACTGCTCGGCCGCGGCTTGCTCCCGCGCTTGTCGATTGGCACGTTGCAATTGTCGATCCGTTGTTCGTCCATCCACTTCCTGCCCGTGCGTTCCTTTCCGGTCAGTGCCGACCCACTGGCGGGCACAGCGGTCTCGGCCTTTGGTGCGGTTTGGTCAAGCGGCTTGTCCTCCGCAAAGGTCGGCGATGCAAAGCACATCGCGAAAAGCAAACTGATCAACGCTCGGTGAATCGGTTCCATCGGCTTTCCTCCGAAAAGCTCGGCGTCAGATTAAACATGACAGGATTTGCGTAGCCACCCGGAACCCGCGAACAGCGTGTCGGTTGCCTCTCATCCTAATTCGCGAACCGTGACCGACGTGACGCGTTGGTCGATCCGCCGCCTTTGTTCGTTCGCCTTGCCCAAGAGCGAAGTGGCTTTGCCCAAGAGGGAAGTTTCGGCGTCAGGTGCGTCGGTATGCCGTCAGCATCGCATGTTCCGTGCTTGCGCAATGTTCGAGGTCAACCTAGTTTTGATACCGGCACGAAATGTCGTGCCAGCACTGCTTGGGAGAAACCCTGATGAGTTGGAAAACTCCGAAGATTGTGGAAGTGCCGGTGGGCATGGAAATCAACATGTACGCCTGCGCGGCGCGTCAATAGACGCGTCGAAACGGTCTGCCCGGCTCCGGTGACAACCTGTTGCTGCGGGCCGGGCAAGCTGTTCGATCTCCAGAACTTCTCCACTGCTTGCATCAGGAGCGAGGCTCGGATCCTGCCGAGGTGGACAGGGATCCTCTGAAGACTGCCGCCGGAAGGCGATCCGGTCCTGATCTCTTTCTCTCCCTGTATTCCACATATTCCCATGGCTCGCCGCAGGTCCCGGCATCATGCTAGGGTGGTGTCCGGCTGACACCACTGGACCTGCCGCTCAAACCCCATGACCCGCTGAATGCGAATGCCTGCGCGTGCAAAGACCTTCCAGGCGGCGGTCGTGTGTCTTGCTGCGCTGCTGCCGGTCTGCGCGCATGCCGAGGGCATCGATACCGAGCATCTGTTCGGCTTCATGATCGGCACCGATGTCGGCAATGTCGGCGAACGGGAGTTTCAAAGCGAGACGACCGGGCGCTTCGGCAAGAACGGCGGCCGTTATCGGGCCGTCGGCCAGGAGTTCGAACTGGAGTTCGTGCCTGTTCAGAATTTTCGAGTAGAGATCGGAAGCACGTTTGCGTCGCACCAGATCAGCGGCTGGCCGGGTCTTGACGACCAGCGCCGGCTATCGTGGCAGGGCGGGTCGCTCGATCTGCGCTACCGTTTTCTCGATCGGGAAACCGCGTTATTCGGGCTTACCTTTGCGGCGGAAGCGCACGCGCATCGGATTGACGAGACGACGGCCGAAACGGTCCGGAGTTTTGGAACGGAGTTCAGGCTGGCGTTCGACCGTGAGCTTGTGCCGAACCGTGTCGTCGCGGCGTTCAACCTGATCTACGAACCGGAGTGGACGCGTCTTGTCGGCAGTGGCGTGATGGAGCGGGAATCCACCGCAGGGGCGGCGCTTGCGGTCATGGCGCAGTTGCGTCCGGGTTTCCTGCTGGGCGGTGAAGCGCGTTACTTGCGAAAATATGAGGGGACCGGCTTGGAGGAACTCGCAGGGCAGGCGTTGTTTGTCGGTCCAACGGCGTATTTCCAATTGTCGAAACGCTCCCGGCTGACCGCAAGCTGGAGCGTTCAGGCGTGGGGGCGTCCGGCGGGGGCAACTGCCAGCCTTGATCTCGTCAATTTCGAACGCCATCAGGCACGGCTGGTATTTGGCGTTAACTTTTAGAGATCGCGGCAACTCTTGGGACCGGTGGCGCGCGGCCCGGTTCCGGCGTTTCACGGGCTAGTGAAACCATAGGCCACCCGCTACCGTAGCTTTTTGCGTTATGTGTTAGGGAGCAATTCAAGGGGTATCAGGCATGACTCCGATAGATCTGATCGTGACCGTCTGTGCAGTGCTCTCGCCGACCACCTGCGAGGAAACCCATTTGGTCTTTTCTTCAGACGTTTCGTTACGGCAGTGCGTCATGGCGGCGCAGCCCTATATCGCGCAGTGGGTTGGCGAGCACCCGAAATGGACCGCGGTGAAATGGCGTTGCGAATATCCGCGCAACAACCAAAAGGCATTCAAGGATGCCGTGTGGTCGGCGGGCTGAAGCACGGCAGCAGGAAGGCTGCGGCGGCTACTTGTTGCAGTCCTTCAAATCCTTGTCCGCGATGGAAAACACGGCGTCGGCCTTGATCTCGATGCCGCGCACAAAGCAATGTTTTGCGCCGCGATAGCCGACCTTGGCGTCATAGCGCCCCGGCTCCACCCCCGTGATGCGCAGACGCTCGTCGTGATCGACTTCCTTGTCCTTGTCGTTCAGGGTCTGGTTGGGACCCCAGTCGTTCTTTCCGGCCGGGGAAAGCTGAAACTCCGAAATGGTCGCGGTGGTCAGATTCCACAAGCGGACGCCTTTTCCCTGCGCGGCCACTTCATAGGCGCTCGTTGACAGCAGGGCCACCAAAGCCAAGAGTCCATCGCATCGGGCAATCCTTTCATCGCGGAACGTTTGGTGCCGTCACTGCTTGATCAGCCGTTCCAGATTTTTCGCTTTATCGAAATTTCGCGCCCGGTCGAGGCCGATTGGGGCGATCAACCTGGCTGAATTGAGATCGGCGCCATCGAAATCGGTATCGATGACGGTGATACCGGTCAAGTCGGCGCCCCCGAGCTGGGCGCCCTTGAGCGAAGCACCCGTGAGGTCACCGCCCTTCAGCGCGGCAAATTCGAGATCGACGCGGGACAGGTCGGCGCCGCGTGCGTTCAGCCCTTCCAGATTGGCGGACTTCAACACCCCGCGCATCAGGCCCATCGACTGGTTGCGCATGTCGGCGCCCAAATTGGCGCCTGCGATCGAAGCGCCGACGAGGCTCGCGCCGGTGAGATCGGCAGCGATGCGGGCGCCGGAGAGATCGGCGCCGTCGAGGCGGGCGCGAACCATCTGCGAGGCGAACAGGTTTGCACCCTTCAGGCTTGCGCCGGTCAGGTCCGCCTCGAGCAGCCATGCCTGGTCGAGGATGGCATGGTCCAGTCTGGCGCCGGCGAGCTTTGTCTTGTTGAGCCGTGCCGCGCGGAAAATTGCGCCGGACAGATTGAGCCCGGAGAGGTCGAGGCCGGATAATTTCTTTCCTGTAAAATCGGCAGGCGCGGCGGCGGTTGCGGCAGCCAGCGCGGCTTCGACTTCTGCGCGGGTCATCTCGGCCGAGACCATATCGGGTGACGACAGGTCTATGTGGCGCATCATGTCCTGCGCCGTTGCCGTCATGGTCATAAGCGCGAGACCAAGCGCTGCGGTTCCGATCGAGCGTTTCATCGTCAACCTCGTCGATGACGCATCCTAGCACCGGCCTCAAGCACTGCCTATGCGCTTTCCCGAGCGGGAGGATCGCCGTTGATCCGCCGCATGACGTCCAGCTTGATCGCGGCGATCTCGGCCTCTCCGCGCGCGCCGCGCGGTGTGCGGATCGGCAGTTCGGCGAGAAGGCGGGCCGGACGCGGCGACAGCAGGAACAGGCGGTCGCCGAGGCGAACTGCGTCGTCCACGTCATGCGTAACCAGCAGCGTGATCATCGAGCGGTTGTCCATCAACATGGCAATCTGATCGCGCATACGGGCGGCGAGGGCGGCATCGAGCGAGGCCAGCGGTTCGTCGAGAATGAGGAACGCCGGCTCGACGGCGAACGCTCGGGCAAGCGCCACGCGCCGGGCCAGACCGAGCGATAGTTCGCCGGGAAAGTGATTGCGATGTGCGTCCAATTCCAGAATCTCGAACAGCGCTGAAAGCGTCGCTTCATCAGCTTGGGGCGCAACAAGTCGCACATTTTCTTCGACCGACCGCCAGGGCAGCAGTCGAGGTTCCTGAAACACGAAGCCGATCCGGGCGTCGGCGGGACGCGAGATGCGTCCTTGAAAGTCGGGGTCGAGGCCGGAGAGAATCCTGAGCATCGTGCTCTTGCCGCAGCCGGATGGACCAACCAGGACACCCACCTCTCCGGCATCAAGCGCAAAGGAGACGCCGGCGATCACGTCGTGCTGTTCGCCCGCCGCGTTCCTGAACGTCTTGCTGGCAATATCGACTTCAAGCCGCACGGGGACGCCACCGGGATAACCGGGCCTCAAATGGCTGCACCAGCAAGGTTTCAATGAGGAGCACGACCGCCGCGAAACTCAGTGAATAGGCAAGCAAGCGCGGAATGTCGAACAGCTGGAACGCCACGCCGATCTCGAAACCAACCCCGTTCGGACGTCCGAGTAATTCCGCAACCAAGACGATCTTCCAGACCAGGGAAAGCCCTGATCGCGCGGCGGCTGCGATATAGGGCGACAGTTGCGGCAAAATGACGTGCCGAAACTTCTTCCAGCGCGGCAGTGCAAAGACGGTCGCCATTTCGTCGAGCGCCGCGTCGAGGGCACGCGCGCCCTCGCGCAGCGTAACGACAGCGGTCGGGAGCTTGTTGATGGCGATTGCGGCAATGGCGGCCACTTCAGTCAGCCCGGCCCAGATGTAGGCGAGCACGATGACGACGAGCGCCGGCAGATTGAGCAGCAGGATCAGCCAGGGGTCGCCCAGCCGATCGGCAAGCCGTACCCGGCCCATCAGGTATCCGATCGCGGCACCCAACGACATCGCCAGCGTGAAGGCGAGCGCAACGCGCGCCAATGTCACGCCGAGGTGAAAAAACAAGTCACCTGACCTGGCTTCCGCGATCATGGCCGTGAGCACGGTGGGGGGAGGCGGCAGCTTCGCGTCACCGGCAAGCAGCGAGCCGATCCACCAGGTGGCGAGCAGCACGGCGAATGACAGCAGGCGCGGCACCTCAGCCTCCCGGGATCGCGCGATAGAATGTCCCGGCATCGAGTTCAGTCGCCGGCCCGACAAGTTCGCGGCCGCCGATTTCGGCCAGCACGCGGTAGAGAATGCGCGCGTCGGCTTCCTCGTCCGCGACCGGACGGCGCGGAATTCCCTCCCGATAGCGGTCGCGATAGGCGCGCAGCGTTGCGGCGTCGGGCGCGCCGGTCAGCGGTGCAATTTTCTCCCACTCTGCGTCCGAGGTCGACAGGATCTCCTTCGCCGCGCGGGTCATGGCGATGAACCGGGCAATCTTGTCCTGGTTTGCGTTCGCCCATTTTTCGTCGAAGACGTAGCCGATCATCGCGGTGCGGCCCTTGGCGCCGAGTTTCGGCAGCAGATCCTCGATGCCGGCGACGCGGCGAAAACCCTTCGCTTCCAGTCCGGCGCAAAAATTCCAGTAGTTCAAGGTCGCATCCATTTCCCCACTCAGCGTCTTCGCAGCCAGCAGCGGCGGCGCGCCGTAAGCAATTGTCGCCTCCGACTTCAGGTCGATGCCGCCCTGCTTCAACCACGCCAGCAGCAACAGCCAGCTCTTGTCGATCGGACCGCCCGCGACGGCAAGCTTGCGACCCCTGAGGTCGGCCAGGGTCTTTATCGATGATGCGGCAGGCACCATCACGGCGCCGAGCGCGCTGGAATATGGGTAGAATGTCAGCTTGGCGCCGAGCCCGCGTTCGCGCGACACCCAAAGCCAGTCGGTGACCACGATGTCGGCATTCCCAGCGCGAAGCGCGATCTTGCCCGCCTCGGGGCTCGCCAGTTCGATAACCTCAACCGAAAGGTTGGCTTGCCTGTCGAGGCCGTGCGCACGTATCACCGCGAGTTCCCACGCGAATGTTCCGGTCTTCTGCACCGCAACGCGCAAGACCTCTGCGCTGCAGCATGTGCCGAATGAGACCGAAACAATCGTGACAAGCAGCATACGAATGAAAAGTATCATGTCCCTTGAGCCGTTTCCTCGAACGTCCGCTTTTCAGTACGCCAGTCATAGCATAGCTTCCGCGATTAGCAGTGGGAGGAAGACGATGGCGCTTGTCGGATCGGTACGACGTATTGTCGCCGCGTTGATGGCGCTGATGACGATGTCAGTGGCCACGCGCGCCGAGGAGATCAACGATTATCCGACGTCGGCGCGCGTCGAATATGTGTTTGGTTGCCTGAAGGCAAATGGCGAAACGCGGCAGGCGATCGAGCAATGCTCCTGCTCGGTCGATGTAGTCGCGTCGCTGGTCCCCTATGCGCGCTACGTTACGGCCGAGACCGTGCTCAGCATGGCGCAGGTCCGGGGAAATCTGGGCGGGCAGTTCCGGACATCTGAGCAGGCGGCTACCGCGCTCAACGAACTCCGGCGGGCCCAGGCCGAAGCGGAAGTGCGCTGCTTCTGAGGCGTAGCGCTCGGATCAAATCCCGGAATCTTCGATCTTCCAATCACGCTGGAAGACGTGTCCCTCGGTATCCTTTGCCTCGGCGCGGAAAGTTTTCGCGCCGTTCGACACGTAGGTGAACCGGATATTGGGATCTTCCGAAATTGAAATGCCGCCTTCCATCGTCAATATCAGGCTGTCGTCCTGCCAGAGCCGCAGTTCATTGACGAAGAACGCCGGGGTGTACAATTGCGTGACCTGGTCCATCTGCAGGCCGGAATTGTTGGGATGCCCGATCATGATCTGGGCCTCGCGCGCACCGCTGGTGGGGCCTTCGCCGGCTTTTGCGAACTGCCGGTAGCGCATCTGGCCCAACCGGCCCTTGGCTTCGTCGGCGACCTTGGCGGCAGGCGCCGAGCAGCCACCGGACGCCTTCACGTAGGTCTTGACCATGTAGAGTTTGCCGTCGCTGAGTTCGGCTACGGCGTGAACATCGGTGTAATTGTTGACGCGGACGCGGGTGGATATTTCCGACACCTTGGCGTCCGGCCCGAGCTGGAATTTTGCGGCCATCGGCGCCGGGTTCTGGTCGATGACCAGCGTAATGCTCAGCACCTGCCGGCTGTCGCTGGCGGAAAGTTTCGTTCGCAAGGTCACCGGCACGATGGCGGCATCCTCGGCACGGACGGGCATTTCGACTGATATCACGTCGCTGCCGTCGTTCATCGGACGGTTGTTGAAGATGTCCTGAACCAGGCCGGGCCAGGGGTCATTCGGCTCTGCGGCAAGCGCCAGCGGCGCGGCGAACAGGAACAAGCCAGCGACGGCAAACAGGCGGAAAGGAGATCCGGGCATACGCCACCTTCATGCGGAAGCAACGAACGCAATATAGGGCAATGTCCGCGCTATTCCCATTCAATTTCCGAAAATGCTGCGGTTGCGTTGCGGGTGTTGAAGTCGTCGAACAATTCCCATCGGGATCGCTCGGAGCCCGCGGCGGTGCCCGCTGCCGCAATCGGCTTGCCGCTTTTGACGAGCCCGCGTACGTCCGAGGCCAGCGTCTGGAGATAGCGACGCTCGTCGGCGAGGGCCGCCGGCCATTCGCTCACAGGACCGTGACCGGGAACCACGCGTTGCGCGGGCAGGGCGCTGAGCTCGCCGAGTGCGGCAAGCCAGCCGCGGATGCTGCCGTCCAATACGGGCGTGTGGGTCAGAAACACCAGATCGCCGGAAAACAGCGTTCCGGATTTTTCATCCAGCACGGTGAGATCGCTGTCGGTATGGGCGGCAGGCCACGCCCGCAAGACCAGTGGACGGCGGCCGAGATCCAGACGGAGCGTGCCACCGACGAGCAGCGTTGGCGGCACGATGCTGACCTCGTCGATCAACTGGTCGCCCATCGTACGGCGAAATGCATCGAGATAGAATTGTCCGCGCGCGGCGAGTGCGCGTGGCAGGTTGGCGTGGCCGACGAAGGTCGTGCCATCCTGCACGAAAGCGCCGTTGCCGAACACGTGATCGGGATGGCCATGCGTGTTGATGACGTAACGAATGGGCTTGCCGGTCCGGGCGCGAATGGCTGCCAGCAATTGTCGTCCTTCGCGGAGGCTGCCGCCGGTATCGATCACGGCGACGGCCTCTTCGCCAACGATGAAGCCGACATTGGCAATCGCGCCGTCGTTCTCGCGCGTCATCTGCGCGGTTTGGCCGTTGTGCACGAATACGCCATCCGCAATGGAATTGACCGGCAACTCCTGTTGCTGCGCGGGCGAAGCTGTTGCCGAAGCGAGCATCGCGAACGCGACAAGGATGAATGCGGCACGAGCCATATTTCAGCCTCCGTCCAACCAAGAAGCGCGATCGGAAATTTCAGGTTTCATCGGATTCGGTTTGCGTCGCAACACGGACGGCGAGTCCGCCATGGGGATTATTCCTGTTGCAGCCTCCAATTGACAAGCTTAGCATTTTGCTTGTCTGCGGCTTCAACGGAACCTGGTCCGTCGGGGCTGCCGATTTTTTTCCAGAGTTGGCAACCATGGTGGGCCGCAAGTGCAGCAGCTTTTGATGACATGCGCCGGGCAGAAGCGCTGGCTGGCGATCGCAACATTGGCGGTCCTCGCGGTCTTCCTCGGGCGCAATGACGCGCGTGCGCAGGTCAAGGAAACCGGCGATCTGTCGATTGAACTCGTTGATCCCAAGGTGCTGCGCGTCTGCGCCGACCCGCACAATCTGCCGTTCTCCAACGAAAAGGGCGAGGGATTCGAGAACAAGCTGGCCGAACTGTTCGCCGAGAAGCTGAACAAGAAGCTGGACTACATGTACTTCCCGCAGGCGACCGGCTTCGTCCGGATGACGCTTGGATCGCATCGTTGCGACGTCATCATGGGCTTTCCGCAAGGCGACGACCTGGTTCAGGGCACCAATCCCTATTACCGCACCGCCTATGCGCTGGTCGCCAAGCAGGGCAGCGGCCTCGAAGACGTGGCGACGCTGGAAGACGAGCGCCTGAAAGGCAAGCATATCGGCATCGTGGCCGGCACGCCGCCCGGCACCAACATGGCGGTCAACGGCCTGATGGCGAACGCCAAACCATACCAGTTGATGGTCGATACCCGCCTGGACTCGTCGGCCGAGGCCATGATCGCCGACCTGATGTCGGGCCAGATCGACGCCGGCATTCTGTGGGGACCGATGGCGGGCTTCCATGCGAAGAACGCGAACCCGCCGCTCCATGTCACGCCGCTGGTGAAGGAAAAGACCGGCCCGCGACTGGCGTTTCGCATCGGCATGGGGGTACGGGGCGCTGACCAGAACTGGAAGCGGCAGCTCAACCGCCTGATCCAGGAGAACCAGCCCGCCATCAACAAGATACTGCTGGACTACGGCGTGCCCTTGCTCGACGAGAACGACCGGCCGCTCGGCGCGGAGACGGCAACGAAAGTGCAATGAAAACGCTCGCAGGCCTGATCCTTGCGGCGTTCACATTCATTGGCTCGATATCAGCGCAGGAAAGGCCGCCCGAGCCCGACGGGTACCGCATGGAAGACTACCGTGCGCCGGTTCCCGCGACCCTTGCCGGTGCGCGCGTTCTGACAACCGCGGAGGCCGAAGCGATCTGGCGAGCCAAAGCGGGCGTGTTCATCGACGTCATGCCTCGCGCGCCGAAGCCGCCCAATCTTCCCCAAGGCACGGTCTGGCGCGACAAGCCGCGGCACAACATTCCCGGCAGCATGTGGCTGCCCGACACCGGCTACGGAAAGCTTGCGACGGCGACGGAAGACTATCTGCGGCGTGGGCTCGCCCGCGCGACGGCGGGCAACACGGCCGCGCTGCTCGTGGTTTACTGCCAGGCCGATTGCTGGATGTCCTGGAACGCGGCCAAGCAAATCCTGACCTACGGTTACGCCAACGTTGCGTGGTACCCCGAAGGAACGGATGGCTGGGAACGGGCCGGCCTGGCTCTGACGGAAGCGCAGCCGGAACCGCGGGCGGGTGAGGCGGCGGCGGCGCCGAAATAGAGCGGGACACAAAATATCGAAAACAACCCCATGCAAAGTAGAAATGGCCGGGGTCGCAGCGCTCGGGTTGGGGCGCGAGGGGGTCCGTCACGGCCCCAACCCAATCTCATCCTGCTGGCGACTACTCGATTTCCTGCTGGATCGTCCGGCCGAGCGCGAACAGGCGCTGGTCGATCGCCGTCGGCACCTCGCAGACGAATTTGATGACGTTTCGCCGGTCTTCGAAGATCCGCGTCTGCCAGACAAGCTGATTGCCGAGTTCGTCGATCTTGGTCTGGTCGGGTGGCGTTGCCCCCTGCAACGCCTGCAAGGCAATCGTATCGGCGCGGATCTTGTCGGCGGCCTCGCGCTGCTTGCGGGTGACGCGCTCCAGCCCGTTCAGGACCTGGGAGCGTTGGGCATTGAGGGAGTCGAACAGGCCGGCAAACAGCAGTTTTCCGCTTCCGGTCTTGTCGGCTGCACCGCTCAGATATTCGGTGATCGCCTTTTGCGCTTCCTCGAGCGGGGTGCGCCTTGCCGCCAGCTTTGCGACCAGCGCACTGACCTTGGCGTCATTCTTCCACTTGCCGGAGACGTCGTCGAGCGGCGGGCCGGCCCACACCGCGGCAATGGATATCTCGGGCACCTTGGCCTGGGTGCACGGCCAGTCGGGATAGCGCGGGTCGGCGGCATGAGCGAACCGGATCGTCGCCGTGACGGCAAGCCATACTGCGATCGTCGTCCGATATTTCATGCCTCGCCTCCGGCCGGGCCGCGGCGGATCAGGCCGCGCGAGGGATCGTAAGCATAGATTGCGCCGACCATGAAGGCGATCGTGCAGCCGCCGACGACCGCGAGCGACGTCCAGTTCACCTGTCCATACAGCGCGAAACGGATCAGCTCCACGGCATGCGTGAACGGATTGAACTGGCAGACATAGTAGAGCATCGGGCTGCTCTCCAGGATGCGCCACAGCGGATAGAGCGCCGAGGAAGCGAAGAACATCGGAAAGATGACAAAGTTCATCACGCCCGCGAAATTCTCGAGCTGCTTGATGCCGGAGGAGATCAGCATCCCCAGCGCGCCGAGCATCAGGCCCGACAGCACCAGCGCCGGCAGCACCGTGAGATAGCCCGACGGGCGGCGGCGCAATATCCCAGAACCAGGCGATCAGCAGGAAGGCATACACCTGAAGCAGCGAGACCGCGGTTCCGGCGAGAAGCTTGCAGGACAGCAGAAACCATCGCGGCAGCGGGCTGACCAGCAAGGTCCGCATGTTGCCCATCTCGCGGTCATAGACCATGGAGAGCGAGGACTGCATGCCGTTGAAGAGCTGGATCATCGCCATCAGGCCGGGCGCGATATAGACCTCGTACAGGATGTAGGTTTCGTAGGGCGGGATGATGGAGAGGCCGAGCACCTGACGGAAACCGGCGGCGAAGATGAACAGCCAGACCAGGGGCCGCACCAGCGCCGAGATGAAGCGTTCGCGCTGATGCAGGAAGCGAAGCGCCTCGCGCCAGACGATGCCGTTCAGGCAGGTGAGATACTCGCCTGGCGAAAAGCCGCTCCGGATCGGCGTTGTGGCTGCTGACGTCATGATGCGGGGCTCCCGCCCTGTGCGGTGGAGCCGGTCAGCCGCATGAACGCCGTGTTGATATCGCTGCCGCCGGTATCGGCGATAACCCGCGCGACCTTGCCCTGGGCCAGGACGCGGCCCTGATGCAGCACGACGAGGTCATCGTTCGACCCGATCTCGTCGAACAGATGCGTCGCCCACAACACGCCGATTCCCTGTTCGGTAACGAGCTGGCGGACGTGGTTGAGGATATCGGCGCGCGCCTTCACGTCAAGGCCGACGGTCGCCTCGTCGAGCAGCAGCAGGCGCGGGCGGTGCAGCAGTGCCCGCGCGATTTCCAATCGTCGCATCTGGCCGCCGGAGAGATCGCGCACCTTGCTGCCGGCGCGGTCGGCAAGGCCGATGCGCGCCAGCACCTCGCGGCTGCGCTCGCGGGCATCGCGCCTGGCGATGCCGTGCAAGGCGGCGTGATACAGCAGGTTCTGCGTCACCGAGAGGTCGAGATCGAGCGTGCGCGGCTGAAACACCACGCCGAGCAGCCGCAACGCCTCGCCGGGCGCCTGCGCGACGTCATGGCCGAAAATGCCGATATGGCCGCGCTGGATGCCGAACAGCCGCGTGATCAGCGAAAACAGCGTGCTCTTGCCGGCGCCGTTCAGGCCGAGCAATGCGGTGAAACTCGCCGGTGCGACGGTGAAGCCGATATCGATCAGCGCCTGCCGCGCGCCATAGGAATGGCTGACGCCGTCGATCGACAACGCCGGAATTTCCGCGGCTTCGGGCCGGGAAATACCTTGCGTGTCGTGACCGGCGGAAAATGCGTCAGTGGCCGTCATGGCTGTGCAATCGTGATACCCCAGGGCAGCTCGCCGACCTGGATCGTCTTGATGACTTTTTGCGCGGCGACGTCGATCACCGAGACGTCGTTCGACACGCCGTTGGTGACCATCAGATATTTCTCGTCCGGCGTGAATGCCATGTGCCACACCCGCTGGCCCACCAGCAGATATTTGGTGACCTTGTGGCTGGTGGCGTCGACGACCGCGATGCGGTTGGCCGGGCCGAGCGCGACGAAGGCGGTCTTGCCGTCCTTGGTCATGCCGATGCCGACCGGCTGGATGGCTTCGCTCCGCAGGCCCGGGAATCTCGAATGTAATCTTCTTCGTCACCTCGCGCTTGACCGGGTCGATGATCGAGACGGTGCCGCCGATCTCCGACGATATCCATATTTCGGAATTGTCACGCTTGAATTCGGCGAAGCGCGGGCGCGCATCGACCAGCACGTTGGCGACGATCTGGCGCGTCGCGGTGTCGATGAAATGCGCCATGTTGGTGGTCTCGGACGTATTGATCAGGATTTTGCCGTCCGGACTGATGGCCATGCCCTCCGGCTCGACGCCGACCTGGATCTCGCCGAGGCGGGCGCGCTTTTCGACATCGATGATCGTTACCGTGTTGTCGTTCTCATTGGCGACGTAGAGGATCTTGCCCTCGGCGTCGAGGGCGAACAGTTCGGGATCCGGGCCGGAGGGCAGGGTATCGACGACCTCCTGCTTGGCAACGTCGATGACCTGAATGCTGTCGTCGTCGCCGACCGCCACGAACACGAACTTGCCGTCCCGCGTGAACTCGATGCCGCGCGGCCGCTGGCCGACCTTGATGGTCTTGGTGACGGTCCAAGTGTTCGTATCGATGACGGTTACGGTGTTGCCCTTCTCGTTGGACACATAGGCGATGAAGGCCGAGGCGGGGGCTACCGTCGCGAGCCAGATGGCCATTCCGGAAAGCAGGCAATGACGCCACATGCGTAATCCATCCTCCCTCATTGCAGCTTGCATTTGGTTTCGGGCCGATCGGCGCCCAGCGTATCGAGCTCCGAGACCTGGTGCAAAAATCCCTCCTGCGGCGAAACCGAGACCACCATGCGTCCATCGACCAGCAGGATCGGTTGGCGAAGCTGCAAATTCCAGTCTCGCAGCGTCAGCCGCCGGCCCTTGAATGCCGCAATGGAAAAGTCGGGTCCTTTGAGAAACGCCGATACCGCCTTTGGGTCACCCGATTTCGTACGCGACGCCGCTTCGCCGATCATACGCGCTGCCGTCCACGCCTGCATGTCCAGTGCGGTCATGTGTCGCGAGTTCAATTTCACAAACCGGTTCTGCATCTGGATCGCACCCCATTGATCCTGTGCAGCGTGCCAACTGGTTGGAACCAGGCCTGCCGAGCCGGCGACCGGCCGGGGATCCCAGGTGCGGTAGGGCAGGTAGGACGCGAACACTTCGCTTTCGTCAGCCGCGACGAGGACGTCATAGGCCGGCGCCTGCTGGGTGAAGACCGGAATTTGCCGCTGGATCAAGGTGACGCCGCTGTCGGTACGGCGGGCGCCGCCGGTATCTTCGAAAATTCGCTCCTGAACGATCTTGGCGCCGAAACGAGTGGCCGCGCGGCGCAAGGCGTCGGCGAACAGTTTGTCCTGGTCATGCGAGCCGACGACGAACAGCCAGCGCTTCCATTGCTTCCACACCAGATACTGGGCGAGTGCATCCGCCAGCATCGATCGCGTCGGCGCGACATGGATCACGTTGGCGCGGCAGTCCTGCTCACGCAACCGGTCGTCGGTCGCGCCGGCATTGAATAGCAGCGTGCCGCGGTCGCGGAGCGCATCGGCGGCCTTCAACAAATCGTCCGCCGGAAGGTCGGCAATGATGAAGCCGGTGCGCTCGGCAAGCGCTGCTGCGGCCTTCGCGACGTCCTCATTGTCTTTGAGCCGGACCTCTTCCAGCGTAAAATGCTGATTGAGGAATTTTCCGGTGGTGTTGTTGTCCTCGATGGCGAGGCGCGCGCCGGCAAGGCCGTCATTCTCGGCCGGCAGTTCGACGAGCGATAATTTCGGCTTGACGCCGGCACGGCCGAGATAGCCGATGCCGATCTCGATGGGGTCCGCCGCGAGCACGGGGGTAGCCGCGATGCAGAAACCGATCGCAGCGACCAACCATCGGATCATGGCTCCTCCCTGATCGGTCTTCTCGACGACGCGGCATCGGAGACCGTTGGCTTGAACCATGACCGAATTGTCTTGGCTTGCAACTCAATTTTGTGGGGACGGCTTCAGCCCTTCAGGCGCTCCGCATGCCAGCGCAGATGATCGGACATGAACGTGGAGATGAAGTAGTAGCTGTGGTCATAGCCGGGTTGCCGGCGCAAGGTGAGGGGGATTTTGGCTTTCTCGCAGGCGGCTTGCAGCAGCTCGGGGCGGAGCTGTTCGGTCAGGAACGGATCGGCATCGCCGTAGTCGACCAGCAGATCAGACACTCTGGCGCCGTCCTCGATCAACGCGACCGCATCGTGCTTGCGCCATGCCTGCCGGTCGCTGCCGAGGTAGCCGCCGAGCGCCTTGATGCCCCATGGCACCTGCGAGGGCGCGACGATCGGCGCAAACGCGCTTGCCGCGCGATAGCGGCCGGGATGGCGCAGCGCAATCGTCAGCGCGCCGTGACCGCCCATGGAATGGCCGAGAATGGATTGTCGATCGGGGTCGGCGGGAAAATTCTCGGCGACCAGTTTCGGCAGCTCTTCCGTGACATAGCTCCACATGCGGTAATGGCGCGCGAACGGCTCCTGCGTCGCATCGACATAGAAGCCGGCGCCAAGCCCGAAATCGTAGGCATTGGCGGGATCGCCGGCCACGCCTTCGCCGCGCGGGCTGGTGTCGGGCGCAACGAAGATCAGTCCAAGCTCGGCGCAGGCGCTGCGGAATTCGCCCTTTTCCGTCACGTTGGCGTGGGTGCAGGTCAGGCCCGAGAGATACCAGACCACCGGCAGCCTGGCGCCGGCGGCGTGCGGCGGGACATAGACCGAGAAGGTCATGTCGGTCCCGGTTTCGCGGCTGGCGTGTCGATAGACGCCCTGCGTTCCGCCGTACGCCTTGTTGAGCGAAACGGTTTGCATGGTCATGAGTTGTACTCCCGCGCCGCGCAGCCAGATCACGCCACGCCGCTCTCGATGGCGAACCGCACCAGTTCGGCGGATGTGCGTACGCCAAGCTTGTGGCGCATGATCGACGAGGTGTTGGCGACGGTCTTGTAGGAGGAATGGACCAGCCACGCGATCTCGGAGAGGCTCTTGCCGGCGCTGAGCAGGCGCAGGATCTCCATCTCGCGCGTGGTCAGCTTGGAAAGCGGGATTTCGGGCGAAGGAGGGTTTCGCGAATGCAAGACTTCGCGCCATCGCCGGCGGCAGATAAACCCCGCCCTTTGCGACTTCATGGATCGCCTCGACCAGGTCCTGGGGATCTCCGGCCTTGGAAACGTAACCTTTGGCGCCGACCTCGATGGCGCGCGCGGCGAATACCGGATCATCGTTCATGCTGAACATGATGATACGCGCAGACGCGTCGCGCGCGAGGAGACGCCGCGCCAGCTCGAAACCGGAAACCGTCGGAAGGTTGATGTCGAGGACGCAGATATCCGGATGCCGTTCGCTGAACTCGCGCTCGCCACTCTCGGCGTCGGAGGCTTCCAGGATGCTCGATCTCGGGATCGTCCGCGAACAGGGCGCGGCACCCCGAAGCAACGATGCGATGGTCATCAACGATCAGAACGCGCATTGGCACTGGTCCCGAACACCCGCGTCACTCCCGTTGCTGCACTGCATCACGAAAGAACACCGGCGCAGTCCTCGGGGGCGATACCTGCCGTCGATGATCATGCAACCCGGGCGATGTTGCTATACGTTTCGATTAGATAGACGCCTGTTTTATCTGTCAACGCTCCCTGCGATGGGGAACTGAAGCCGACTTCACTCCCAGACCATCGCGATTTCGCTCCCGGACAAAAGGCTATGTGGCAAAAGTTTTCCTTGCGCGCCCGGATCAACCTGCTGCTCGCGCTCGTCCTCACGCTCGGTTTGGCCGCCAATATTGCGCGACTTGTGCTGGAGGCCGGGCCTCGCGTCCAGGCCGAAGATCAAAGCGTCGTACGGCTGGCGCGTGAATTCATCGATACGATCGTTACGGGACTGAACGAGGCGCCGGACGCAGAAGTGCGGCTGAACCAGATTGTTCACGACCTCAACCGGCTTCGGCACGTCAGTATCACGCGGCAGGGTGAGGCGGTCGAGATACCGGGGACAGCGGCCAACACCGGCGACAGTCCCGATGCACGCTCGCCGCCGGCATGGTTTGTCGCGCTTGTTCATCCCGAAAAGACCACCGTGAACGTGCCGATCTCGATCAAGGGAAAGCCGGGCTCGCTGCTGATCACGTCGCATCCGAACGACGAGGTGGCCGAGATCTGGGACGGAATTGTCACCCAGCTCCTGATCGGCACGGTGATTGCCATCGTTCTCTTTCTCATTACGATCAGGGTCGTCAGCCGGGCGCTGGCGCCGATCCAGACGCTTTCGGACGCAATGACGAAAATCGAAGCCGGCGGCTATGACACACGCGTGAAGCCGGATGGTCCGCCGGAACTCGTTGCCATCTGCGACAAGTTGAATCACCTGGCGGCCACTCTGGGCAACGCGGTTGACGACAAGAGGCGTCTGGCCGAGCGCGTCGTCTCGCTGCAGGACGTCGAACGCAAGGAAATTGCGCGCGAGCTGCACGATGAGTTCGGGCCCTATCTCTTTGCCTTGCGCGCGCACGCCAGCGCGCTGACGCGGATCGCAGATGGCAAGGATCCGAACGTGGAGGCCACGCGAAAGCACGGCAGCGCCATACTGGAGCAGGTCAATGCCTTGCAGCAATCCAATCGCCGGGTTCTTGAAAAGCTGCGGCCGGCAGGGCTGACGGAGCTTGGTCTTCGCGAAGCGCTTGGTGCGCTGCTGCGTCTATGGGGGGAGTCGCATCCCGGCGTCGCCATCGAAACGGCCATCTCGCCGTCGCTGGGCGAGGCCGGAGAGACCGCCGATTTGACGATCTACCGCACCATTCAGGAAGCGCTGACCAATGTCTTTCGCCACGCGGGCGCCACCAGCGTCAACGTAACCGTTGAGCCCGTCGAGCCGCCTTCGGGATTGACCGGGCGAGGCGGCGCGTTGGTGCGGGTGCGGGACAATGGCGGCGGATTGAGACCGGATCACAAGCTGGGCTTCGGACTCACGGGAATGCGCGAGCGCATCCTGGCGCTGGGTGGTTCGCTCACGATTGCTTCCGGAGATAATGGCGTAACTGTGGAGGCGGTGATTCCGATGGACGCGCGTTACTGAGCCGGGAATTTTTCCCGTCTTGTCCGGGACGTTTTGAATGGTGCGCGATCTGATTGACGTTCTAAGATCATCCGCAACCAACCGGCGGGGACCAATGTGGCCGGTATGGAATGGGGATGAAGCAGAATGGGCGTTCGATTCCTGTTTATTGGGACACTATCGCTATGTCTCGTTCCCGGGAGTCGACAGTGCGCAGGCCCAAACTGCGTCAGGAGACAGCGAGGTCTTGCCGGCCATCGAGGTCATTGCCCCAACGACATCAGCCAGACCAGCGGCCAGACCGGCCAGCGGCAGTGCCGCGCCGCGAGTTACGGCCGCAACGTGCGCAGGGTTCTTGTCTATCCGACCGCGCCGACGCCGCAGGCCCGCGTGGGAATTGATGTCGACAAGGTGCCGGCAGCGATCAACGCGGTCGGCGCCGGGCAGATCGCGCGGACCGACTCGCTGAACATTGCGGACGCGTTACAACAACAGGTGCCGGGTGTCATACTCAGCGATACGACCGGCAATCCCTTTATGCCTGATGTACAATTTCGTGGTTTCGTTGCGTCGCCGGTCGCCGGTACGCCGCAGGGACTTGCGGTTTATCAGAACGGGATGCGCATCAACGAAGCGTTCGGCGACACCGTCAATTGGGACCTGATTCCGACCGCCGCGATCAGGTCGGTCACCGTCGTGACCAATAATCCCGCGTTCGGCCTCAACGCGCTCGGCGGAGCCGTCAACGTCCTGATGAAGGATGGCTTCAGCTACCATGGTGCCGAAATCAACACCATGGGCGGCTCGTTCGGGCGCATCCAGAGTTCGGCGCAGTATGGCAAGCAGATCGACAATTGGTCCGTCTACGGCGCGCTCGAAGGCGTGCGCGACAACGGCTATCGCAATTTTTCGGAATCGGCGATCCGGCGCTTCTATGGCGATGTCGGCTACCGGACCGATAGCAGCGAGTTTCACCTCAACTTCGGCGTCGCCAAGAACAATTTTGGCGCGTCGGCGGCGGTGCCGGTCGAACTGCTGCAGAAATATTGGGGGGCGACGTACACGACGCCGCAGACCACGGACAACCGCGTTGCCTACGCCAATCTGACCGGAAAGGTCGAGGTCACGCCGACCTGGACGATCGACGGCTCGGTGCGGGTTCGCACGTTCCGGCAGAAGACGGTGGACGGAAACCCGACCGAGACGAGCGCCGTGCGCGCCGATCCGACGCTGCTTTGCTTCAACGACGATCACGCCAGCGCCGGCGAACGGCCTGAACGGAGTCCAGCTCGCAAATCCGTTCCCCGCCGACGCGGTGCTGGGCGAGATCGATCGGACAACCACCCGTTCGACGACGACCGGGGCGACGCTGCAGGCAACCAACACCGACCAGTTGTTCGGGCACAACAACCAGTTCATGGTCGGCACCAGCTTCGATTCCGGCGTCACCCGCTTCGGGGCCAGCGCGGAACTGGGCACGATCGGTTCAAATTACGTCGTCAACGGCAGCGGCATATTCCTCGGACCATCCGGTATCCCGATTTCGATCGGCCCGGTCTCGCTTCGCGCCACCAACCGCTACACCGGCCTCTATGCGCTCGACACGTTCGACGTAACCGACAGGTTCTCGATTTCAGGCGGCGGCCGGTTCAACTATGCGAGCATCAACCTGCAAGACCAGATCGGCACCGATCTCAACGGCAGTCATACGTTCAGCCGCTTCAATCCGATGATCGGCGGCACCTACAAGATCACGCCTGAAGTGACGGCCTATGCCGGCTATTCCGAGGCCAATCGCGCGCCGACCCCGCTGGAACTCGCATGCGCCGATCCTGCGCGCCCCTGTATCGTCGCGGCATTCCTGATCGCCGATCCGCCGCTGAAGCAGGTCGTGTCGCGCACCGTCGAAGCGGGCTTCCGCGGCACGCAAGGAGCTGAATATCGGCACGCTCGGCTGGAAGATCGGCGGGTTCCGCGCGACCAATGCCGACGACATTCTGGCGATTCCAAGTCCGGAGGTGCAGGGCTTCGGCTATTTCCAGAACGTAGGCAGGACGCGGCGGCAGGGCATCGAGGCACAGGTGAACCTGACATCGAAGACGCTGCAACTCTATGCCAGCTATGCCCTCGTCGATGCGCGCTTCCTCGATCCCTTGACGCTCAACTCCCGCAGTCCGTTCGCCGTCGATGACATTATCCAGGTCGTGCCGGGCAACCGGATTCCGGCCGATTCCCCGCAACCGGGTCAAGCTTGGCGTCGATTACTCTGTCACCGACGCCTTCAAGGTCGGCGGCGATGCGCTGTTCGTCGCCAGCCAGTATTTCGCCGGCGACGAATCCAACCAGGCGACGAGGCTGCCAGGGTATTCGGTTTTCAACGTTCACGCCTCGTATCAGATCAACAAGACGTATCAGATCTACGGCCGCGTCGATAATATCTTCGACAACCGCTATTCGACCTACGGGACGTTCTTCAATACCGGAGATGTTCCCAATTTCGCCAATGGCGGTGCGGACTTCACCGATCCTCGCACGGTCAGCCCGGCTCGGCCGCGCGCCTTCTACGCGGGCTTGAAAGCCACCTTTTAGGCTCGGATTTAATTTAACGCGGGGGAGTGTGCGGCAATGCGCGGCAGAAGCTTGCCGGACGCTCTCGTCCGTCAGGAAGCACCCTGCAACGGATCGGCGCAGTGCGCCTTGTGGATGGCGGAGGGAACGACGCCGAAATACTTCCGGAACACGCGGCTGAAGTGCGACGAACTTGAAAAGCCCCACGAAAATGCGACGTCCGTGATGGTCTTTCCGTTCTGGCGTCTCCAGCTCCTGCCGGCAGTGCATGCAGCCTCGCCCGCCAGATGTAATCGCTGACGGTCATGCCCTTGTCGCTGAACAGCATGTGCAGATAGCGCTTGGTGCAGCCCAGTGCCGCGGAGATCTGGTCGATGCAAAGATCCGGATCGCGCAAATGTTCGCGGATGAAGGCTTGCGCCCGAATGTACATCGCCTCGGGACCGACGCGATCGAACATCGTGTCGGCCTCGCGCAGCGGCAGCAGCAGCAGATCGATCAGCGAATCGGCGACGCCGATGGCGTTGTAGGGTGACAGTTTGTTCGCTTCGTCAAACGCGGCGTGCACGAAGTCGTAGGCGATCCGGCCGGTGCCGGTGCGCGCGGAGAGTTTGCACGGCAGACATCTTCGACGTGCGGAAGCCGCGTTCCTGCAGCAGTTCCTTTGGGACGATCACCACCTCGTGCCGTGTCAGCGACGGACTGATGATCGTGTGCGGACAGGATACGTCGTAGGCGAGACAATCGCCGGGCATGATGTCGATGCGACGGCCGTCCTGTTCGAAATAGCGAAATTCCGTAGGTCTGGAACAGAATCTTGACGTAGGGATGTTCGCTCAGCTTCGTGCCGGAGACCGTGTGCGCGATCCGATGCTGGCTCGCCTCGATCTGACACAGTTTAAGCTGCGAGACGGTCGTGTAGTTGATCCGCGCCTTCGAGCGAAGAAGCCTCCAGCGGATCGATGTCAAACTGGCCGCAGAGATCCGTCAGCGCATCTGACCAAGATTGGATCTGCTTCTTCGGCGTCAATCCGGAAGTGCTGAGTGAGCGGACTGTATCGGACATGGTCGAAGCACCGATTCGAGAACAGGCCGCGACCTCGGCAAAAGCCTCGGTCACAGGACGCTACATTGATTCAACCTAAGGCAGTCTCAAGGAGATCCCGAAGGAAGTCGCGCAGATTCTTCCCAATATCCCTTTGACAATCCTCCGACTTAGTTTCGACGCCGTCAAGGGGAACCTCAGTCGTCGCATTGCGCAGTCGCTTGTGGGAACAATCCCACGAATGATGCTTCGCAGCATAAGCCGACGGGCTGCGGCGATCCAAAATTAAAGTTCATTGTGTTTCGCTTTTGAGCAAACGCGCTTCGCTCTTGGGCAAGTTTCCCGATTCTCGAACGGGATAGGAACAGGAACCAAAAATGGAAAATGGGCCGTCTCGGCGGAAACCCAAAACTTTAATCTGGGAGGAAACCACTATGCGCAAGGTGCTATCCGCTACCTGTCTCGGCGCCATGGCGACATTCGCCGCAGGCGCCGCCTATGCCAACGACGAACTGATCAAGATGTCGCAGAACCCGAAAGATTGGGTGATGCCGGCCGGCGACTACGCCAACACACGCTACTCGAAGCTCAACCAGATCACCGCGGCCAATGTCGGCAAGCTGCAGGTCGCCTGGACCTTCTCGACCGGCGTGCTGCGCGGCCACGAAGGCGGACCGCTCGTCGTCGGCAACATGATGTACGTCCACACGCCGTTCCCGAACAAGGTCTATGCTCTTGACCTTTCGCAGGAGAACAAGATCGTCTGGAAGTACGAGCCGAAGCAGGATCCGAACGTCATTCCGGTGATGTGCTGCGACACGGTCAATCGCGGCGTGGCCTATGGCGACGGCAAGATCTTCCTGCATCAGGCCGACACCACGCTGGTCGCACTCGACGCCAAGACCGGGCAAGGTGGTGTGGAGCGTCAAGAACGGCGATCCCGGCAAGGGCGAGACCGGTACCTCGGCGCCGCTCGTCGTCAAGGACAAGGTTCTGATCGGCATTTCCGGCGGCGAGTTCGGCGTGCAATGTCACGTCACCGCCTACGACATGAAGACCGGCAAGCAGGCCTGGCGCGCCTTCTCCGAAGGGCCGGACGACCAGATCATGGTCGATCCCGAGAAGACCACCGAACTCGGCAAGCCGGTCGGCAAGGATTCGAGCATCAAGACCTGGCAGGGCGATCAGTGGAAGATCGGCGGCGGCTGCACATGGGGCTGGCTGTCCTACGATCCCAGTCTGAACCTCGTCTATTACGGTTCGGGCAATCCCTCGACCTGGAATCCGAAGCAGCGTCCGGGCGACAACAAGTGGTCGATGACCATCTTCGCGCGCAATCCGGATACCGGCATGGCCAAGTGGGTCTATCAGATGACGCCCCACGACGAGTGGGACTATGACGGCGTCAACGAAATGATCCTCAGCGACCAGCAGATCGACGGTACGGAGCGCAAGCTGCTGACCCATTTCGACCGCAACGGTCTTGGCTTACACGCTCGACCGTGTCAACCGGCGAATTGCTGGTCGCCGAGAAGTACGATCCGAAGGTCAACTGGACCACCGGCGTCGACATGAACAAGAGCTCGCCGACCTACGGCCGTCCCAAGGTGGTCGATCAGTACTCGACCGAAAAGGGCGGCGAGGACAAGAACACCAAGGGCATCTGCCCGGCCGCGCTCGGCACCAAGGACGAGCAGCCGGCAGCCTACTCGCCCGATACGCAACTGTTCTACGTGCCGACCAACCACGTCTGCATGGACTACGAGCCGTTCAAGGTGAGCTACACCGCGGGCCAGCCCTATGTCGGGGCGACGCTGTCGATGTATCCGCCTCCCGGCGAAAGCCACATGGGCAACTTCATTGCCTGGGACGGCAAGACCGGCAAGATCGTCTGGTCGAACAAGGAGCAGTTCTCGGTGTGGTCGGGTGCGCTCGCGACCGCCGGCGGCGTGGTGTTCTACGGAACGCTCGAAGGCTATCTGAAGGCAGTCGATGCCAAGACCGGCAAGGAACTCTACAAGTTCAAGACCCCGTCGGGCATCATCGGCAACGTCACGACCTATGAGCACGGCGGCAGGCAGTATGTCGCCGTGCTGTCCGGCGTCGGCGGCTGGGCGGGTATCGGCCTTGCGGCCGGTCTGACCGATCCGACGGCAGGTCTCGGCGCGGTCGGTGGCTATGCCGCGCTGAGCAACTATACCGCGCTCGGCGGCACGCTGACGGTGTTCGCGCTGCCGCAGTAGAGCAGGACCACCTCGTCCGGCGCGTGGACTCGTTCCACGCGCCGGTTGATCTAGCATCGAATGTCGAGGATGAGCTCTTGCGTACAATCTGGTTTGATTGCAGCCACTCTGATGCTCGTGGCGCCGGAGGAATTGCGTTCGCCGACAGCTGCGGACGATCCGACCGCCGTCAAGTCCGAGGACGGCAAGTATCTCGACAAGGAAGGCAATCCGACCTTCAAGGTCGCGGCCGACGGCACGGTCGACTGGTACACCTATTCCGGATACCGCCGCTATCACTCCGAATGCCATGTCTGCCATGGCCCTGACGGGATGGGATCGACCTACGCGCCGGCGCTGCAGGATTCGCTGAAGACGATGAGTTACGGCGATTTCCTCGGCGTGGTCGCCAGCGGTCGCAAGAACGTCAGCACCGCGCAGGAGAACGTCATGCCGGCGTTCGGCGATAATCCGAATGTCGCCTGCTACATGGACGATCTCTACGTCTATCTGCGTGCCCGCGCCAATGACGCCGTCGGGCGCGTGCGGCCTGCCAAACGTGAAGACAAGCCGGACGCCTACACCGAGGCGGAAAAGTCCTGCATGGGGGCCAAATGATCATGCCGGGCACGCGAAGTGCGCGTCTTGGTATGTCCGTGCAGCGCCTTGAAAAGAAAATGTGGAGTTTAGAATGAAGACCCGCGCCGCTGTCGCATTCGAGGCCAAGAAGCCTCTCGAAATCGTCGAGGTCGACCTGGAAGGCCCGAAGGCCGGTGAGGTCCTCGTCGAGATAAAGGCGACTGGAATCTGTCACACCGACGCCTACACGCTCGACGGCTTCGACAGCGAAGGCATCTTTCCGTCGATCCTCGGTCATGAGGGCGCCGGCATCGTCCGCGAGGTGGGGCCGGGCGTGACGTCGGTCAAGGCCGGCGATCACGTGATTCCGCTCTACACGCCGGAATGCCGCCAGTGCAAAAGCTGCCTGAGCCAGAAGACCAATCTCTGCACCGCCATCCGCGCGACCCAGGGCAAGGGGCTGATGCCGGACGGCACCTCGCGCTTCAGCCACAAGGGCAAGCCGATCTTCCACTATATGGGCTGCTCGACGTTTTCGAACTTTACCGTGCTGCCCGAGATCGCGGTGGCAAAGATCCGCGAGGACGCGCCGTTCGACAAGAGCTGCTACATCGGCTGCGGCGTGACGACGGGCGTCGGCGCCGTGGTCAATACCGCCAAGGTGACGCCGGGCGCCAACGTCGTCGTGTTCGGTCTCGGCGGCATCGGGCTCAACGTCATCCAGGGCGCGAAGATGGTCGGCGCCGACAAGATCGTCGGCGTTGACATCAACGATTCCAAGGAAGACTGGGGCCGCCGTTTCGGCATGACCCATTTCGTCAACCCGACCAAGGTCAGCGACATCGTCCAGCATCTGGTCGGGCTCACCGACGGCGGCGCCGACTACACCTTCGACTGCACCGGCAACACCAACGTGATGCGGCAGGCGCTCGAAGCGTGCCACCGCGGCTGGGGCGTCTCGGTCATTATCGGGGTTGCGGAGTCCGGCAAGGAAATCGCCACCCGGCCGTTCCAGCTCGTGACCGGTCGCGTCTGGAAGGGCACGGCGTTCGGCGGCGCGCGCGGCCGCACGGATGTGCCGAAAATCGTCGACTGGTACATGAACGGAAAGATCGAGATCGATCCGATGATCACGCACGTCCTCAAGCTGGAGGAGATCAACCGGGGATTCGACCTCATGCATCAGGGAAAATCGATCCGTTCGGTTGTCGTGTTCTGATTGGAGAACTTCAAACACAAGGAGGAGAGGCCCATGACTGCTCATATCCATCCATCGGTTGATGGCGGCGTAAAGAAGGGGACCGGCAGCTTCGCCGGCGGCACCCTTGTCTGCAAATGCTCGGACAGGCCGGTCAAGGTCGCCATCAAGGGCGATGTGGCCCACAACCACGCCTGCGGCTGCACCAAATGCTGGAAGCCCGCTGGCGCGACCTTCTCCGTCGTCGCCGTGGTCCCGCGCGACAACGTGAACGTGACCGAGAACGGCGACAAGCTGCAGATTGTCGACGCGTCGGCGACGATCCAGCGCCATGCCTGCAAGGCCTGCGGCACGCATATGTATGGCCGGATCGAGAACACCGGGCATCCGTTCTTCGGCCTCGACTTCATCCATCCCGAACTTTTCCAGGAAGGCGGCTGGGCGGCCCCCGGGTTTGCCGCGTTCGTGTCGTCCGTGCTGGAGTCCGGCGTTCAACCGGCCGAGATGGATGGCATCAGGTCGCGGCTGAAGGAACTCGGGCTCGAACCCTATGATTGCCTGTCACCGCCCTTGATGGACGCGATCTCCAGCCATGTGGCGAAAAGCAAGGCCAAAGCGGCTTGACGAATTCCCTCTGGACTACCACTCGCCGGCGGGCGAAACACCCGCCGGCTTTTTCATGCTGCGCCGCGAAGTGAACGGCACCGGAGCAGTTGACCCGTCGCGCGGTTCCCTTCTATGCACGAGGTGACTTACAAGAAGACGAACCTCGCGAGGACCGCCCGATGCAGATCGCTACAGATGCCGCCTTTATTCTGCCCGACGATTTCGCAAACGCCGCGCTGATGGGGAGGGTCTGGCGTCCCGATCTCGCCGGCCCGGCGGTGGTGGCCATCCGCGAGAAGGGTGTGTTCGACATATCGGACGAATTTCCCGACCGCGAGCCAGCTTGCCGCGCCTCCGATCCGGCCGAGGCGTTGCGCGCCACGAAGGGCGTGCGTATCGGGGCACTGCAGGATATCCTCAACAACACGCCGCCCGACACCCGCGATCCGACCAAGCCGTGGCTGCTGGCCCCGATCGACCTGCAGGTGATCAAGGCGGCCGGCGTCACCTTCGCCGTCTCGATGCTGGAACGGGTGATCGAGGAGCGGGCGCGCGGCAATCCGGATTCGGCGCAGGCCATTCGGGCCGAGGTGACGCGGATCGTCGGCACCGACCTGTCGCAACTGAAGCCGGGCTCAGCCGAAGCGCAGCACGTCAAGGACGTGCTGGTTTCCCAAAATGCCTGGAGCCAGTATCTCGAAGTCGGCATCGGGCCGGACGCGGAGGTATTTACCAAGGCGCCGGTCCTGTCGGCGGTCGGCACATGCGTGGATGCCGGCCTGCATCCGAAATCGACCTGGAATAATCCGGAGCCCGAGGTGGTGCTGGTGGTGACGCGCGACGGCCGTATCGTCGGCGCGACGCTCGGCAACGATGTCAATCTGCGCGACTTCGAGGGACGTTCGGCGCTGCTGCTGTCCAAGGCCAAGGACAACAACGCGTCCTGCGCCATCGGGCCGTTCGTGCGGTTCTTCGACCGCGAGCTTCACGCTCGACGACGTCAGGAAGATGGAGATCTCGCTGGAAGTGAAGGGGCCGGAGGGCTTTGTCCTGCATGGCGCATCTTCGCTGACCCAGATCAGCCGCGACCCGGCCGACATCGTCGGGCAGACGATCAACGAGAACCATCAGTATCCCGACGGTTTCGTGTTGTTCCTCGGCACCATGTTCGCCCCGATCCAGGACCGTGCTGCGAAGGGGCAGGGGTTCACCCATGTCGAGGGCGATCTGGTGACGGTCGCCACCCCGAAACTCGGCCGGTTGACCAACCGGATGCGTCATAGCGGCGATTGCGAACCCTGGAATTTCGGCATCACCGAGCTGTTTGAGCGCTTGATGCGCCGCAAAGGCGCGCGATTGGCCTGAGCCACGACAACGGAAGGCACTCGCAATGGCAAAAATCAGGATCGGCCTGGCCGGCTGCGGCTTTGTGTCCGAGCTGCACATGCATGCCTACCGGCGGGTTTACGGCGTAGATGTCGAAGTCAGGGCCGTCGCGGCGAGGGGCGATCATGTCGTCGAGTTTGCCCGCCGCCACCAGATCCCGACGGCGTATCGCAGCTTTCGCGACCTGATCGCCGACGCCGATATCGATGTCATCGACATCTGCACGCCGCCCAATCTGCACGCGTCGATGATCGTCGATGCGATGCAGGCCGGCAAGCATGTGATCTGCGAAAAGCCGTTCGGCGGCTATTTCGGGCGCGAAGGCGACAAGCTGCCGATCGGCAAACATGTGCCCAAGGCATTGATGTACGAGCGGGTGCTGGAGGAAATGGCCGCGACCCGCGCGGCGATCGACAAGACCGGCCGGCTCTTCATGTATGCCGAGGACTGGATCTACGCGCCGGCGGTGACCAAGACCGTGGAGATCCTCAAGGCCACGAAAGACAAAATCCTGTTCATGAAGGGGGAGGAGAGCCACTCCGGCTCGCATGCCGCGCACGCCGCGCAATGGGCGATGACCGGCGGCGGCTCGCTGATCCGGATGGGATGCCATCCGCTCTCGGCGGTACTCTATCTCAAGCAGGTCGAGGCCCGCGCGCGCGGCGAGACGATCAGCGGTTGCGAGCGTGACGTGCGACGTCGGCAATGTCACGGCATGCCTGCGTCCGGACGAACGCGCCGTGCTCAAGGCCAATCCCGTCGACGTCGAGGATTGGGGCATGCTTAACGCCACCTTCTCCGACGGCACCAAGGCCACGGTTTTTTCCGGCGACATGATCCTCGGCGGCGTGCGCAATTTGATCGAAACCCATACCAGCAGCGGCGCGCTGTTCGCCAACATCACGCCGAACACGCACATGATGAGCTATCAGACCAGCGAGGAGAAGCTCGCAAGCGTCTACATCACCGAAAAGGTCGACCGGAAGACCGGCTGGCAATATGTCTGCATCGAGGAGGAATGGACGCGCGGCTACGTGCAGGAAATCCAGGATTTCATGGAATGCGTCGCGACCGGCCGGCAGCCGCTCTCGGATCTGGCGCTGGCCTTTGAGACGATCAAGGTCAACTACGCCGGTTACTGGGCGGCGGAGGAGGGGCGGCGGGTTGTGTTGTGAGGCTTGTGTCGATGGGATTGAAGTGTAGCGGCATCGGGACGCGCGCCCTCTCCGCGCTCTTGCGGGGGAGGGCTGGGGTGAGGGTGCCTCCGCGAGTTCACACTGTTCGAGTGGAGAGAGCCTCCACCCGGATCGCATCTGCGCGCGATCGCGCGCGTCCTCCGCAAGCGGGAGAGGTGAAACTGCGATTGCCGACAGACCGATTACGTCACGCCGCCTACGCCGCATACACCGACGATTTCGGCAGCGGGAACACCGGGTCCTGCGTCCTGATATTGGTCGGCCAAACCACCGAGATGTGCTCGCCGGCATTCTGCATCACGACCGGGGTCGAGCGCTCGTTCTGGCCGGAGAGCGGCGTGCCGGGCCGATAGAATTTCACGCCATAGCCCTGGATGGTGCCGCCCGGCGGGATGTCGACGTCGAGCGCCGCCTTGCGAATGGCCTCGGGATCGAAGCCGCCGTATTTCTCCTTGGCGACGGGCAGCACGTTGTTGAGCAGGATCCAGGTCTGGTTGAAGCCCATCGAGCAGTGCGGCGGAACGTCGGTCGCGCCGGTCTTCTCCTTGTAGCGTGCGATCATGATCTTGGTGAGATCGCCGATGCCGGGCGCGAGTTTCGAAGCATCGAGCAACTGCGCGGGCACCGGGTCGATGTTGCAGAAATTGTCGATGTCGGCGGCGAACGTCGCCCGCAACTTGTCGAGCTGGCTGTAGCCCGCGCCGGCACCGAACAGCATCTTGAACTTGAGGCCGTTCTCGCGCGCCTGACGCAGGAACAGGGTGATATCGGGGTTGTATCCCGCATGCGAGATCACGTCGGCCTTGGCACGCTTGAGCTTGGTCACCAGCACCGAGAGGTCGGGCGCGGACGCCGAATAACCTTCCCTGAGCACGACCTGAAGGCCGGCCTCCTTGGAATAAGCCTCGTCGGCGGCGGCGACCCCGACGCCATAGGGGCCATCCTCGTGGATCAGCGCGACCTTGACGTCCTTGGGCTCCATGCCGAGCTTGGCCTTGGCGTGTTCGCTGATGAAGCCCGCAAAGGCCTGGCCATACTGGTCGGAGTGGATCTGCGCGCGGAAGACATATTGCAGGTTCTTGTCCTTGAACACGGCGGTCGAAACCGCGGTCGTGATCCAGAGGATCTTTTTCTGCTGCTCGACCTTGGCGGCGAGCGGGACCGCGTGCGAGCTGGCATAGACGCCGTTGATGATGTCGATCTTCTCCTGGTCGATCAGGCGGTTGGCCTCATTGATCGCCACATCAGGCTTGCTCTGGGAGTCGGCGGCGATGGGGGCAACCTTGTACTTGCCGCCGATGCCGCCCTTCTCGTTGACGAGGTCGATGGCAATCTGCGCACCGATCGAGGAGGCGACCGACCCGCCCGCGGCAAACGGCCCGGTCAGATCGTAGATCAGCCCGATGCGCACCGTTTCGGCCTGGGCCTGCGCCCGCGTCCAATCGAGGCTGAATGCCGCGGCAGCAGCGGCAGAAGTCTTCAGCAGCGTCCTGCGTGAAGTCGGCATCGTGTCCTCCCCCTGAATTGTCGTTATCGCCGGGACCGGTTTTTCCGGTTCTCCAGTCAAGTATTTGGAGAATGCGACGAGAAGTCAACCAGCGCCCGCGCCCCATCGGGCGCTCATGGCCGCAGAAACGTGTTGTACCGCAGATGAGGGCGGCAAGGCTTACCAACTAAAGTCTGATTGGGAATGGAGGCCGCGCGGAATGAAGACAGGGCGGCGATCAATGTTCGCCGCCCCATTATTGCACCTTGCTGCCAACGTCGGAGCTACTTGCCCTTGGTGTCGACCTTCTGCTTTTCGTCCTCGTTCATTTTCTTCACGACGGGATCGCGACTGGCTTCGCCGGTGGTCTGAGTTGTCGTGGCCGGCGGGGCATCGTTTGGCAGGGAAGTTTGCCCGGGCGGCGTTGTCGCCGGCCGCGTTGCGGTTGCGCTCGGCGGCGACGTGGTTTGAGCGGTCGCCGCCGGAGCATTCAATAGAAGCACGCTCGACAGTAGCGATACCGCGAGCGCGGTTGAATTGGGTTTCATCGGTCTGAACTCCTCTCAGACCAAGGAAACGGCCCGTTCGGTCTAACGTTCCCGTCACGCCTCCAATTGCTTGCCGATCGGCAGGGCGCGGATGCGCTTGCCGGTCGCGGCGAAGATCGCGTTGATCAGCGCCGGCGCAAAGGGCGGCACGCCCGGCTCGCCGACGCCGCTGGGCGGCGTGTCGGGGCCGGCCGGTACGATGTAGACGTTCGTGACAGCCGGGGACTCGTCGATCCGGATCACCGGGAAATCGTCGAAATTACCCTGTTGCACCTTGCCGTCCTTGAAGGTGATCGCGCCATGTTTGGCGAGGCTCATGCCCATGATCGCGGCGCCCTCGATCTGCGACTGGATCCGCTCCGGATTGACGTAGGTTCCGCAGTCGATGGCGGTATCGACCCGTGGCACGGTGAGCTTGCCCTTGTCGTCAACGGCCACCTCGACGATGGTCGCGATATAGCTGACGAAGCTGCGGTGCGCGGCAATGCCGAGCCCGTGACCCTTGGGGACGGACCGCCCCCAGCCGCCCTTGTCCGCGACCAGCTCGACGACCTTGCGAAGACGCGCGGTATCGATCGGGTAGCTGTCATAGGGCTCGCCGTAGTTCCAGAGGTCTTTCACGGAATCGAGCTTGACGATCCGCGGAGAGCCGATCAGCTCCAGCAGCATGTCCTTTGGATCGCGCTTGGTCGCCTGTGCGATTTCGGCGACCATCGACTGCACCGCGAAGGCGCGCGGGATGTTCGACACCGAGCGGAACCAGCCGATGCGGGTATGCGCGGCCGCTTCCGGATTCTCGCACTGGACGTTGGCGATCTCGAAGGGCATGTCGACGAGCCCCATGCCGATTTCGAACGGCGCCTGATGCATTGGCACCGGCGGCGAATGTCGAGGCGATTGTTCGGCGCGACGCTGCGATGCCGCCAGGCCGTCACCTTGCCGCTCTTGTCGAGGCCCGCCTCGATGCGTTCCACCGAGACGGTGTGCAGGAAGCCGTTGCGAACGTCGTCTTCCCGCGTCCATTGCACCTTTACGGGGGCGCCGAGCTCCTTTGAAAGCAGGGCGGCTTCGATGGCGTAATCGCACTTCGACTTGCGCCCGAAACCGCCGCCGAGCAGGGTGACGTTGACGGTGACATTCTCCTCGGGAATGCCGAGCGTTTTGGCGACGTCCTCGCGCGTTCCGCCCGCGCTTTGCACCGGCCCCCAGATCTCCGCCTTGTCGCCGCTGACGTTCGCGACCGCGACCGGCGGCTCCATGGCGACATGGGCGAGATGCGGCAGATAGTACTCGCCGACGATCACCTTGTCGGCGCCCTTCAAGGCGGCTTCCACGTCGCCCTCCTTGCGCAGCACCAGGCCGGGCTTTCGTGCGGCTTCCTCGAGTTCGGCCCGGTAGGCGACCGAGTCGTATTTGCCGTTGGCGCCGTCGTCCCAGACGATCTTCAGGGCGTCGCGGCCCTTGATCGCCGCGCCGGTGTTGCGCGCGATCACGGCGACGCCGCCGAGCGGCTGGAATTTCGAAGGCCACGGCCAGCCCTTGACTTCCATCACCTTCTCGACGCCGGAAACCTTCATCGCCGCCGCTCCGTCGAACGACGCGACCTTGCCGCCGGTCACCGGCGGCCGGGCAATGACGGCGTATTTCATGCCGGGCAGGCGGACGTCGGCGCCGTAGCGCGCGGTGCCCACCGTGATGTCGCGCAGATCGACCATGCTGATCTGGCCTTTGCCCAGATAGCGGAAGTCCTTCGGGTCTTTCAGCCTCAGCCCTTCGACGCTCGGCACCAACTCCTTGGCGGCATCGGCGGCCAGATCGCCAAAGCCAATGCGGCGTCCGCTCGCGCTATGGACGACCTCGTGATTGACCGCCTTCACTTCGGTCGCCGGCACACCCCAGCGTTTCGCCGCCGCGCCTTCGAGCATCGTGCGCGCCGAAGCGCCGATCTGACGCATCGGCATCAAATAGTGCCGCGTGCTGCGCGATCCGTCGGTGTCCTGGTTGCCGAATTTGACCTCGTCGCCATGCGCCTGCTGGACGCGAACGCGCGACCAGTCGGCCTCCATCTCTTCGGCAACGATCATCGGCAGGCTGGTGCGGACGCCGGTTCCCATCTCGGCGCGGTGTGCGACGATGGTGACAATGCCGTCGGGGGCGATCGCGACGAACACGCGCGGGTCCACCACGGTGCCGTGCGGCATCTTGTCGGCGCCGGTCTGGTACGCGGCGAGGCTGGGCCGCGACATCACGGGGGCGGCCAAAACGAAGCCGCCGGCGAGGCCAAGGCCCTTCAGGATGCTGCGGCGCGAAACGTTGTCGACTTTGACGTATCGCTCAAAGCCACGGAGTTTTTTGGGATTGGTTGACATGTTCATGGTCAGACCCCCGTCGAAGCGAGGTGAACCGCGTTTTCGATGCGCTGATAGCAGCCGCAGCGGCAGATATTGCCCGCCATCGCCTCGCGTATCTGATCGTGGTTGGGTTTTGGATTTTCGATCAGCAGCGCCGCCGCCTGCATGATCTGGCCGACCTGGCAAAAGCCGCATTGCGGGACATTGAGCTGGCGCCAGGCCTTCTGGACCGCGTGATCGCCGGTCGGATGCAGACCTTCGATCGTCGTGACCTCCCGATTGACCACGTCGGAAACCGACGTGATGCAGGCGCGCACCGCCTGCTTGTCGACGATCACGGTGCAGGCGCCGCACAGCGCCTGGCCGCAGCCATATTTCGTGCCCGTCAGTCCGGCTTCGTCGCGGAGGAACCAGAGTAGCGGAAGATCGGGATCGCCATCCCAGTTCTTTTGCTGGCCGTTAATCTTCAAAGTAATCATGATCGATCCTCGCTCTTCGTAAGCTGCTGATGGGTAGCTCCGACGTGAGCGAAAAACGTTACGGCTGACCGCTCAACGCCGTCGCTTCGAAATTCCTTGCTGTCTGGCTGGGATTTCTTTGGGCCATCCTCCTGATCATTATTATTGGCTGTTGTTCAGTAGGCCGCGCTTGGCGGATCGGCCGCCACAAGGCGTTCTATATTTGCGTCCGCATGTTTGGCGAAAGCGGGGCATCGGCAAAGAATTGCAATTGGTCAGCAGCGCTGACGCAGTGGCATAAGCAAAAGCAATTTCTAGTCAAACTTGAACGCTGCAGGGATCGTTGCCTTTGACGCTGTCCATCCGCAACACGGAGTATCACAGCGTGCCATCCTGGTCCGGGTTCAATTCGCTACACTGCAAACGCAGTCTTCTTCACCACGACCAGATCGAACCATCACTGCATATGCAATTGAATGGGCCGTCGCCCACATGCGGACGGATCCTGTTTGACAATAGTCTTTGCCAGCGCATTGATAGTTCGCTCCCTAACGGCGGGTAGTCTCTCACTCGTTAGAATTGGGGCATTTCCAGGGAGGCATCGATGAAATGTCATTTTCTAGGAACGATGGCTACACTGACGCTCGCCGCATGGCCGGCCTTCGCCCAGCCGGCGCCGCCTGCGCCCAGCGCGCTTGAAACATTGGGCGCGATGCGTCCTACCGGTAGCGTGGCTGATTGGCCGGAGGTGCCACAGCGCGGCGCGAAAGCCGATCAGGTCAAGAAGAACCTGGCCAAAATCAAGCTGCCGGCAGGTTTCCACATCTCGCTCTACGCGCTGGTTCCGGATGCCCGGCATATCGCAGTCGGCCCGCAGGGTGTGGCGACGTTCGTCGGGACCCGCAAGTCGAAGGCCTGGGTCGTCACCGATCGCTCGCGCGGCGGTGTCGGAGACGAGGTAAAGGAGTTCGCTCCGACTTTGCCGAAGAAAATTCCCAATGGTGGATGCTTCTCGAAGGACGGCTTCCTTTATATCGTCGAGCAGAACCGGGTGCTGGAATATCCAGCCGCTGAATTCTTCTACGAGAGCCCCGACGTCGTCGCCAGCGTTGTCGTGCCAGAAGGTGAGTTGATCCCGAAAGCCGAGGAAAGCTATAACCATACCGCACGCGTCTGCCGCGTCGGCCCCGACAACAAACTCTATATTCAACTAGGGCAGCCATACAATGTGCCCGCCAAAGAGAAGTTCGACCTGTACCGCAAGCTTGGCATCGGCGGCATTATCCGCATGGACCGGGATGGAAAGAATCGCGAGGTCTACGCGGTTGGATTACGCAACCCGGTCGGCATGGACTTTAATCCCAAAGACAAGACGTTGTGGACCAACGACAACCAGGTCGATGGCATGGGCGACGAGCAGCCGCCTGGCGAGCTAAATCGCATAGCCAGTGCGGGACAGGATTTCGGTTTCCCCTGGTATGGCGGCGGCAAGATCCGCACCAATGAATACAAGAACGACACGCCACCCGCCAACGCCGTTTTCCCCGAAGTCGAGCAAGCCGCTCATGCCGCAGACCTTGGTATGATATTTTACACCGGCGAAATGTTTCCGAAGAAGTACCAGGGGGCGATCTTCTCGACGCAACACGGCTCATGGAATCGGACCGTGCCCGTCGGCGCTCGGCTAATGGTGACGTATCTGAAGGACGACGGTCATGTGGCCGGCAAGTCTGAGCCATTCGCCGAAGGCTGGAATGACAACGGCTACTATCTCGGTCGTCCTGTTGATGTGGCCCAACTGGCCGACGGCTCCCTGATCGTATCGGACGATCTGGTCGGCGCCCTCTATCGCATCTGGTACGACGGCAAGTAAACTCTGGTGTCTGGGATGGTCCTGTCCGGGCCATCCCTTTCAATCGTCGGTTCCAGCGGCGCGAGGGTTCAGGATGATTTCTGCGCTTTCACAGCGGGTAATGTTGGTCGTCAACTTGCTGGCGCCGGCAGTACTTCTGCTGGTGGGTGGCAACGCGGGCCACGCCGGCGACGCCAAAGCCGGTGCCGCGAAAGCGATGATGTGCCAAGCTTGTCATGGCCTTGACGGACTTTCCAAGACCCCCGATTCACCGAACATTGCCGGCCAGATCGAGCCCTATCTCGTCGCACAGCTGCAGGCGTTCAAAACCGGTGTGCGAAGGAACGATGCGATGTCGGCCGTCACGCCATCCTTGTCTGACAAGGATATCGAGGATCTCGCAGCTTATTTTTCGGCGATCGAAATCAGCATTGGCAAACTGCCAGAAAGGTAATCACGCTACTACCTTCTGGGCATCCAAAGATATCGGCTTGACGCCTCGTCCCGGCTCTACGGTAGCCAGGCCGCTACGGTCTCTCGCTGGAGGGAATCTGCGCGTCACCGACATGCCTGCGACCGATTAGGCATCCACCGCAACCTTCAATGCCTCGGCACGGATCTCCTCGACCAGCCGTTCCTTCAGGCTGACGAATTCAGGCGCGGTCTTGATCTTGTAGGATCGTGGGTGGGGCAGATCGATCGCGATCTCGGCCTTGATGCGGCCGGGACGGGCGCTCATGACGATGACCCGGCTGCCGAGGAAAATCGCCTCCTCGATATCATGGGTGACGAACAGCACGGTCTTCTGCTCGCGTTCCCAGATGCCGAGCAGCATTTCCTGCATCAGCACGCGGGTTTGATTATCCAGCGCCCCGAACGGTTCGTCGAGCAACAGGATCTTTGGATCGTTGGCAAGCGCGCGGGCGATCGCCGTGCGTTGCTGCATGCCGCCGGAGAGTTGTTTCGGCCAGTGGTTCTCAAAGCCGGACAGGCCGACCCGTTGGATGAATCCATCGGCGATCTTGCCGCGATCCGCCTCGGATACCCCGCGCTCGCGCAGGCCGAACGCGATGTTTTCGCGCACGGTCAGCCATGGGAACAGCGTGTACGACTGAAACACCATGCCGCGATCGGCGCCGGGTCCCGTGACTTCGTGTCCGTCCAGGATGACGCGGCCGCTGGTCGGCCGGTCGAGTCCGGCGATGATCCGCAGCAGCGTGGATTTTCCGCAGCCGGACGGGCCGAGGATGGTGACGAAGTCGTTGTTGCCGACGCTGAGCGTGGTCGGCTCCAGCGCCCGCGTCGGCGCGTTGCCCTGGCGCGCGGGGAAAGTGCGGGAGACCTGATCGATCTTCAGCTCGGTCATGCCAGCTTCCACGGAAACAGCCAGGCGTTGAAGGCCTTGAACAGGAAGTCCGAGACCAGCCCGATCAGCCCGATGACGATGATGCCGAAGATGATCTGGCCGGTGTTGAGCAGCGCCTGGCTGTCGGTGATCATGTGGCCGATGCCCGACGATGAACCGATCAGTTCGGCGACGATGACATAGGTCCACGCCCAACCGAGCACGAGCCGAAGGATTTCCGCGATCTCGGGGGCGGAGGAGGGCAGCAGCACGCGGCGGATGATGCCGCTGTCGCCGGCGCCCAGCGTGTAGGCGGCTTCCACGAGGTCGCGCCGCGTATTGCCGACGTTGACGGCGATCATCAGGATGATCTGGAATACCGAGCCGATGAAAATGACCAGCAGCTTCTGCAGCTCGCCGATGCCCGCCCACAGGATCAACAGCGGGATGAAGGCCGAGGCGGGCAAATAGCGGGCGAACGAGACGAACGGCTCGAGGAAAGCCTCGATCGGTTTGTAGGCGCCCATCAGAACGCCGAGCGGCACCGCGATGATGGCCGCCAGCACGAAGCCGCCGATGACCCGCCAGATCGTCATGCCGATGTCGAACAGGAAGCCGTGCTTGGTCAGGAGTTCAAAGCCCTCCTGCAGCATGGTCAGCGGGTTGGCGAGAAACGTTTTGGAGACGTAGCCGCCAAAAGTTGCCCATGCCCACAGGGCGACGAACAGGACGAAGAACGCAAAGCCATAGGCTGCGCGCTGCTTCGACGTCACGGGATCCAGGGGACGCATCACGGGGCATGTTCCTCAAAGCGGTGCGCCGATCGCGGACGGCCCCGCATCCACTGGTGTGGAAGCGGGGCCGATGCGGCGCCGAACGAACCTACTTGATGAAGCTCGTGTCAACGAGGTCGTCGATCTTCGGAATCGATTTGATGATGCCGATCTCGAGCAACAGGTCCGCGGCTTCCTTGGTAAAGGCCTGGAATTCGCCCGCGAAGAATTTCTGGTTCGCGGCCTTGTCCTGCCAGCGCAGATATTTTGCCGAATTGCCGAACTGCTCGCCGGACTGTTTCACGTCGGAGCCCATGATCTCGTAGGATTTGGCCTGGTCCTTTTCGATCAGGGCGACCGCCTCGAAATAGCTGTCGGCCAGCGCTTGCGCGGCTTTCGGGTTTTCGGTCAGGAATTTCGGCGTGCAGCCGAACGTGTCCATGATCATCGGGTAGTCGAGCGTGGTGGCGATGATCTTGCCCTTGTCCGGCGCGGCACGCACCGTCGAGAGGTAAGGCTCATAGGTCATGGCCGCATCGTTCTGACCGGCGACGAATGCCTGCGCGGCCGCAGCCGGCTCCAGGTTCACCACGGTCACGTCCTTGACCGTGAGGCCGTTCTTCTTGAGCATCCAGGCCAGCGTGAAATAGGGCGCGGTGCCGGGTGCGGACGCGGCGACCGTCTTGCCCTTCAGATCCTTGATCGACGCGACGTCGGAGCGCGTGGCCATGCCATCGGCGCCGTAGCTCTTGTCGAGCTGGAAGATCTGCTTGGTCGCAACGCCATTGGCATTCCAGGAAATCCAGGTTTCGACCGTGGTCGCCGCACACTGGATGTCGCCCGATGCAACGGCCAGATGGCGGTCCTTCTGCGGGATCTTCTTGATCGTCACGTCGAGGCCGTTCTTCTTGAAGATGCCGGCCTGGTTGGCGAGCGTGAGCGGCGCAAAGCCGGTCCATCCCGAGATACCGATGGCGACCTTCACGTCTTGTGCGACGGCTGGCGCGGACACCAGGAGAGCGGCGCGTTGCGGCGAATATTCTATAAGTACGCATGATTGATCTTCCTTCTGCCGGTTTATCGGTTGGATCCTGCATAGCACTGCTGCATAAACTGTGCCGGACTCTGTTTGCATTGACATCCCTCTCAGCCGCCCTTGAAGCGGGCAACCAGTTTGTGGGATTCGCCGGGATAGACGAGGCGCACGGCGGTCAGCGTCCGTGCGCTGCGCCAGGTGTGCCGGTCGATCACGAGGCAGGGCGCGCCGGTCGCAATGTCCAGTGCTGCTGCGGTCTGATCGTCAGCCACGATCGCGCTGATCGCATGTTCGGCCTCCGTCCAGGGGACATGGTGAAGCAGCCACGTGCCCGGCGGCTCGATCGCAAAATCCGCCGTGGCGGCTTCGGGCACCGCGTCGAGATCGATCAGCCGGTCCTCGATCGCGAACGGCACGCCGTCGGCGCTGTGGCGGCATGAGATCGCGATCACCTTGCCGGTTTTGCGTACGCCAAGGCGTTCACGGTCGGCGGCGTTGGCCGTCCGGCGCGAGCTTCGGATCAACTGATAGCCATAGCTGCGGCCGAGCGCGGTGATCTCCGCGCGGATGTCTGGAATTGTCAGGACCGCAGACAGGAATTTGGGACGGCGCACAAAGGTGCCGGCCCGCCGCCGCCGCTCGATGAGATCGGCTTGCGCCAGCTCCGACAGCGCCTTGCTCACGGTCATTCGCGAGCAGCCATAGCGCGTCATCAGCTGGTGCTCGAACGGGATGCGGTGACCCGGCGGCCATTCGCCGGTCAGGATGCGGCGCTCGATGTCGAGCCGGATCTGCTTGTACAGCGTCGGGGTGTCGGCCGCCTGGAGTTTGTCGCGATCCGTGGCGAGGCTCATGCCACAAGCCTCCGCACGGCGGCGTTGAATTTGTCGCGCGCGCTTTGACGGAGCCGGTGATGTCCCCCGTCGACGACCTTGTTTCCGCCCGCCCACACACAATCGACGGCACCTGAGCCCGCTGCAAAAATCCAGCCGTCGAGGACGGTATCCCTGCTGCGCCCGGCGAGCGAGGGATGCGTGGTGTCGAGGGTGACGATGTCGGCGCGTGCACCCGGCTGGAGTCCGACGACCGGCTGCGCGAGCGCCTGGGCGCCGCCGGCCAGCGCAGCGTCGAACAGCGCGCGGCCGGTCGAGATGCCGGGACCGCCGGACAATACATTGCGCTCCCGGTGCTTTAATCGCTGGCCATATTCGAGCTGACGCAGTTCGTCGGTGACGCCGACCAGGACATTGGAGTCCGTGCCGATGCCGAACCGGCCGCCGGCGTCGAGGAATTCTCGGGTCGGGAAAAATGCCGTCGCCGAGGCTCGCTTCGGTGATCGGGCAGAGGCCCGCGACGGCGCCGCTCTTGGCAAGCGCTGATATCTCCGTCGCGGTGGTATGGGTCGCATGGATCAGGCACCAGCGCCGATCGACGGGCGCATGTTCGAGCAGCCACTCAACCGGCCGCCGGCCCGACCAGGCGATGCATTCCTCGACTTCCCTGATCTGTTCGGCAGCGTGGATATGAACCGGCCCGCCCTCGGCGAGCGGCGCGATGGCCGACAATTCTTCCGGCGTCACGGCGCGCAGGCTGTGCGGGGCGACACCGATATTGGCCCCGGGCAAATCGCGGATGGCCATTTTTGTTGCGGCCATCAGCCTGGCGAACTGGTCGACCGAGCAGATGAACCGGCGCTGGCCGGCATGCGGTGCGGCTCCACCGAAGGAGCCGTGCGCGTAGAAGCTCGGCAGCAGGGTGAGGCCGATGCCGGTGATTTCGGCGGCTCGCGCAATTCGCGTCGCCATCTCGGCAGGATTGGCATAGAGCGAGCCATCGTGGTCGTGATGGAGATAGTGGAATTCCCCGACGCGCGTATAGCCTTGCTCGAGCATCTCGACATAGAGCAGCGTCGCGACAGCTTCCGTGTCTTCGGGGGTCATCTCCAGCGCGAAGCGATACATCGTCTCGCGCCATGTCCAGAACGTGTCCGCGGTGTTGCCGCGTATTTCGGCGAGGCCGGCCATGCCGCGCTGGAAGGCGTGACTATGCAGGCTCGCTATTCCCGGGATGGCCAGTTGGTGGCGTTCGTCGCCGGCCTCCGGCGCCACGCCGGCCGTCACCTCCGTGATGGTTCCATCGGTCACAACCACCCGCACGTCGTCAGCCCACCCGGACGGGAGCAGCGCTGAAGCGAAATGCAGCGTGGACATGTTTTGCAAACCGGCTGGACAGAGCACCGGCACGATAATATGTATAGACATATACCCCCGTCAAGCTTCCGCCCTTGAGGGAAATGCTGCATGGCCGAGCGCTTCGATCGAATCTGGCATAACGCCCGGCTCGCCACCGTCCGGGGGGATCTGCCCGACCTCGGCGTGATCGAGGGTGGCGTGATTGCCGCGCGGGAAGGTCGCATCGCCTTTGCAGGCAGCTCGTTCCGACTTTCCATCTGACGCCGATGCGGCCGAACGGATCGATTGCGGCGGGCGGTGGATCACGCCCGGACTGGTCGATTGTCATACCCATCTGGTGTTCGGCGGAAACCGCGCCCACGAGTTCGAGCTGCGGCTGAAGGGAGCAAGCTACGAAGAGATCGCGCGGGCGGGCGGCGGCATTGTCTCGACGGTGGCGGCGACGCGGGGCTCCAGCGAGGCTGAACTCGTTGCCGGCGCGCTGCCGCGGCTCGATGCCCTGATCGGCGAGGGCGTGACGACGGTCGAGATCAAATCCGGCTATGGGCTCAATACGGAAACCGAGATGCGGCAGTTGTCAGCCGCACGCGCGCTGGGTCGCAACCGGCCGGTCAGCATCCGGACGTCGTTTCTTGGCGCGCATGCGCTGCCGCCCGAAGCCGATGGCGACAAGGATCGATACATCGATCTGGTTTGCCGCGAGATGCTTCCGGCGGTGGCGCAGGCCGGCCTCGCGGACGCCGTTGACGCCTTCATGGAAGGCATCGCTTTCTCGGGCGATCAAACCGCGCGGGTGTTTCGTGCGGCGAAGGCGCTCGGACTGCCGGTCAAATTGCACGCGGATCAATTGTCGAACCTCGGCGGAGCGGCGCTCGCTTCGGAATTCTCTGCTCTGTCCGCCGATCATCTCGAGCACACGGACGAGGCCGGCGTCGCGGCCATGGCACGCGCCGGCACGGTGGCCGTGCTGCTGCCGGGCGCGTTCTATTTCATTCGCGAGACGACAAAGCCGCCGGTCGAACTGTTCCGTGCCCACGGCGTGAACATGGCGCTCGCCACCGATTGCAATCCCGGCAGCTCGCCGCTGACGTCGCTCCTGCTGGCCATGAATATGGGCGCGACGCTGTTCCGGATGACTGTCGCCGAATGCCTCGCCGGCGTGACGCGGGAAGGCGCGCGTGCGCTGGGCATTCTCGATGAGACCGGCACGCTCGAAGCCGGCAAATATTGCGATCTCGCGATCTGGGATATCGAGCGGCCGGCCGAGCTGATTTACCGGATGGGCTTCAACCCGCTGCACCGCCGGGTGTGGAGGGGACAATGAGCGACCCGGACGCATCCATTGTCGTTTCGCCGGGAGCGGTCAGCCTCGACGAATTTGGCGCGCGTGCTTGCAGGCGAAGCCGTCGTGCTCGATCCATCGTTCTGGCCGCGCGTCGAGGCGGCATCGGCCATTGTTGCGCAGGCGGCGGGCGCGCAAGCGCCGGTTTACGGCATCAATACCGGGTTCGGAAAACTGGCGTCGAAACGCATTCCGCCGGATCAGACGACGCTGCTGCAGCGCAATCTCATCGTATCGCATTGCTGCGGGGTAGGGCCACCGACGCCCGAACCGATCGTGCGTCTGATGATGGCGCTGAAGATCGTCTCGTTGGGACGCGGCGCGTCGGGCGTGCGCCGCGAGATCATCGAGCAACTCCAGGCGATGCTGGCGCGCGGCATTTGTCCGCTGGTGCCGCAGCAGGGATCGGTCGGGGCGTCCGGTGATCTGGCGCCGCTGGCGCATATGACGGCCGTCATGATCGGCGAGGGGCAGGCGCTCGTCGGCGGAAAAATTGTGCCGGGCCGCGATGCACTGGCGGCGGCGAATCTTGCGCCGATCACGCTGGGGCCGAAGGAAGGCCTCGCCTTGATCAACGGTACGCAGTTTTCGACGGCCTATGCCATTTCCGGCTTGTTGCGCGCCCATGGCCTGCTCTGCGCGACGCTGGTGACAGGCGCCTTGTCGGTCGACGCGGCGATGGCGTCGACGGCCCCGTTCCGCCCGGAGATCCAGCAGTTGCGCGGGCATGCCGGACAAGTCGCGGCCGGCGCCGCCCTGACGGCGTTGCTGGAAGGCAGCGACATCCGCATGTCGCATCTCGAAGGCGACGAGCGCGTGCAGGATCCCTATTGCCTGCGCTGTCAGCCGCAGGTGGCCGGCGCCGCGCTTGACCTGTTGATGCAGGCCGCCCGCACGCTGACGATCGAGGCCAACGCCGTCACGGATAACCCGCTGGTGCTGGTCGAGAGCGGCGAGATCGTCTCGGGCGGAAATTTTCACGCCGAGCCGGTCGCATTCGCGGCCGACCAGATCGCACTGGCATTGTCCGAGATCGGCGCGATCAGCGAGCGACGCATCGCCACGCTGGTCGATCCGGCGCTGAATTTCGGCCTGCCGCCGTTCCTGACGCCCGACCCCGGCCTCAACTCCGGCTTCATGATTGCGGAGGTGACGGCGGCAGCCCTCTATGCCGAGAACAAGCAGCGCGCCGCGGCCTGCTCGATCGATTCGACGCCGACCAGCGCCAACCAGGAAGATCACGTGTCGATGGCCGCGCACGCTGCGCGCCGTTTGTCTGACATGGCGGACAATCTTGCCGCCATTCTCGGCATCGAGCTGCTGGTCGCGGCGCAAGGCATCGGGTTGCGCGCGCCGCATACGACCAGCCCTGCGCTGGCGGCGGTCATAGCCGTGTTGCGCGAGCAGGTGCCGGCGCTCGGCGGCGATCGCTACATGGCCGACGATCTCGCAAAGGCAACGGCGCTGGTCGCAGCCGGCGCACTGCCAGCCGCCGCGATGTCGGTGCTCAAGAACAATCCGTTTCCAAACCTTGCCGTGAGAGGTCATCTGTCATGAACCGTCGACTGGACAACGACCGTACGATCCGGTCGCCGCACGGGCCCGAGATCAGCGCCAAGAGCTGGTTGACGGAAGCGCCCTTGCGGATGCTGATGAACAACCTCGATCCTGATGTTGCCGAACGGCCGAGCGAACTCGTCGTCTATGGCGGCATCGGCCGCGCCGCCCGCGACTGGGACAGTTTTGACCGGATCGTCAGCTCGCTGCGCAAGCTCGAAGGCGACCAGACACTGGTGGTGCAGTCGGGCAAGCCGGTCGGAATTTTCCGCACCCACCCCGATGCGCCGCGCGTGCTGATCGCGAATTCGAACCTGGTGCCGCACTGGGCGACGCTCGATCACTTCAACGAACTGGACAGGCAGGGACTGATGATGTTCGGCCAGATGACGGCCGGATCATGGATCTATATCGGCAGCCAGGGCATCGTGCAGGGGACCTATGAAACGTTTGTCGAGGTCGGGCGGCGTCATTACGGCGGCAGCCTGGCGGGCAAGTGGATCTTGACCGCGGGGCTCGGCGGCATGGGTGGCGCCCAGCCGCTGGCCGCGACGATGGCCGGCGCGTCGATGCTCGCGATCGAGTGCCAGCCGAGCCGCATCGAGATGCGGTTGCGCACCGGCTATCTCGATCGGCAGGCCAGCACGCTGGATGAGGCGCTCGCGATCATGGCGGAGGCGGCGGAGAGCAAGAAGCCGGTCTCGGTCGGCCTGCTCGGCAATGCCGCCGATATTTTTCCCGAACTGGTGCGTCGTGGCGTAAGGCCGGACATCGTCACCGACCAGACCAGCGCGCACGATCCGATCAACGGCTACCTGCCCAAGGGATGGACGCTCGCGGAGTGGGAGCAAAAACGCAGCGCCGATCCGAAAGCGGTGGAAGCCGCGGCCAAGACCTCGATGGTCGGCCACGTCCAGGCCATGCTGGATTTCCACGCCCAGGGCATTCCCACGCTCGACTATGGCAACAACATCCGCCAGATGGCGAAGGACATGGGATTGAAGAACGCGTTCGACTTCCCGGGCTTCGTTCCGGCCTACATCCGTCCGCTGTTCTGCCGCGGCGTCGGGCCGTTCCGGTGGGCGGCGCTCTCGGGCGATCCCGAAGACATTTTCCGCACCGACGCCAAGGTCAAGGAGCTGATGCCCGACGACAAGCATCTTCACAACTGGCTCGACATGGCGAAGGCGCGGATCAAGTTCCAGGGGCTGCCGGCGCGGATCTGCTGGGTCGGCCTTGGCGATCGGCATCGGCTGGGCCTGGCATTCAATGAAATGGTGGCGCGCGGCGAACTGAAGGCGCCGATCGTCATCGGCCGCGATCATCTCGACAGCGGCTCGGTGGCGAGCCCGAATCGCGAGACCGAAGCGATGCGCGACGGCTCGGACGCGGTGTCCGACTGGCCGCTGATCAATGCGTTGCTCAACTGTGCCAGCGGGGCGACGTGGGTCTCGCTGCATCACGGCGGCGGCGTCGGGATCGGCTATTCGCAGCACGCCGGCATGGTGATTGTCGCCGACGGAACGCCGGAGGCTGCGCGCCGTATCGAGCGGGTGCTTTGGAACGACCCGGCGACAGGGGTCATGCGTCATGCCGATGCGGGCTATGAAAGTGCGATCGAGTGCGCCCGGGCCAACGGACTCGATCTGCCCAGTCTGACGCTGTAGCGCCAGAGTTCGGTTGTCGTTGCGACAACCTTGGCAAACGCCTGTCTTGCGCTACAGTTTGGGTGATCAAGACAAACACAGGTCCAGAATGCAGATCCGACCACGCAACGATGATTTGCTGCTGATAATCGATGTGCAGAACGATTTCTGCCCCGGCGGCGCGCTTGCGGTCGCCGATGGCGATGCCGTGGTGCCGGTTATCAATCGTCTCGCCGAACGCTTCGATCATGTGGTGCTGACCCAGGATTGGCATCCGGCAGGTCATAGCTCCTTCGCCACATCGCGTCCGGGCGCGAGCCCCTTCGAAAGCGTTGCTATGCCATATGGCCAGCAAACCCTTTGGCCTGATCATTGCCTCCAGGGCACCGCCGGGGCGGCGTTTCATCCGGACCTCGTGATTGACCGGGCCCAGCTGACAATCCGGAAAGGCTTCCGTCCCGAAATCGATTCTTACTCTGCGTTTTTTGAAAACGACCGGCGTACACCTACCGGTCTGGCTGGCTATTTGCGCGACCGCGGCTTGCGGCGAATCTTCCTGGTGGGGCTCGCCACCGATTTTTGCGTCCACTATTCCGCCGTGGACGCACGCCGGCTCGGCTTCGACACCGTGCTTGTGGAGGCCGGATGCAGGGCCATCGATCTGGCGGGCTCGCTCGACGCCGCCTGGGCCGGGATGGCCGACGTCGGCGTGCAGCGTGTCAACGATCTTTAGCGCGGCCGTCGCTTAAGCCATCTCCCGGCTGGCCTCCTTTGATAGCCTTGCGCTGAGTGATTTCCAACACCGCGGCAGCGGCCTCGCCGCGCGAGAGATCGCGGCAGTCCTGGTCGGCTACGGGCAGATGCGCAGCAATTTTGAACAATCGCCGCTCAAAATTCGCGCAATCAAACGCAAAGCAGCTAGTCGCTGTGACATGTGCTGCGCACCCATTACGGCATGGACATTGCTTGAAGAAGTGACAGATCGCGAGGCGCAATTGCCCGTTTCAAAATCTTCCCAGCCTCTGCTCACGAACCTGAAAAGGCACCCATGCCCAAATTGAATGCTTTCATGTCAGCGATGTTTTCGCTCGCGCTCGCCGCGGCTCCGGCAGTTACGCCGGCCTATGCCGGCGGCAATCTTGTCGCGGTGCTGGAAGCGGAAATCGCCACGCTCGATCCGCATTTTACGCCGGCCTATATCTCGCGGACCTTCGGATTCATGGTGTTCGACACCCTGTTTGCGAAGGACTCCAAGGGCGAGATCAAGCCGCAGATGGTGCAGGACTGGAAGGTCTCGCCGGATGGTCTGATCTACACGTTCACACTGCGCGACGGCCTGAAATGGCATGACGGTCAGCCGGTCACATCCGCCGATTGCGTCGCATCGCTGCGACGCTGGGGGCAGCGCAACGCGCTCGGCCGGCGAATCTTCGCCGTCACCGCTTCGCTCGAACCCGGTGACGCCAAGACCTTCGTGCTGACGCTGAAGGAACCCTCGGGCCTGGTGATCGACGCACTCGGCAATCCCGTCAGCCCCGTCGCCTTCATGATGCCCGAGCGTGTCGCCAAGACGCCCGCCGATCAACGCATCACCGAAATCATAGGCTCCGGACCGTTTGTCTACAGCAAGGAAGATCACCGCACCGGCGATCGCATGACCCTGAAGAAATTCGCCGATTATCTGCCGCGTTCCGAACCCGCCGACTTCCTGGCCGGCGGCAAGCGCGTCAACATCGACACGCTGGAAATTCGCGTCATTCCCGATGGTTCTACCGCTGCGTCTGCGCTGCAGGCCGGCGAAGTGGATTTCATGCAATACGCGCCGTTCGATCTGCTGCCGGTTCTGGAAAAGAACGCAAAGGTGAAGGTCATCAACTTCACCGGAGGCAACATGTTTGCCGGCGCCTACCGCCTCAACGCCGCGCAGAAACCGTTCGACGATCCGGCGATCCGGCGCGTGCTTTGGAAACTGGTCGATCAGCGCGAGGTGATGGACGGGCTGGGCCTCGATGCCAAATACGCCACACCTTGCGCAACATTCTTCACCTGCGGCACCACCTATGACAGCAAGGCCGGAACCGAGGCTGCAGCGAATCCGTCGGTGGAGGCGGCGCGCGCGGCGCTCAAGGCGACGAAATATGCCGGCGAGCCGATCATTGTGATGCAGGCCAGCGACCTCGAGGCGCCGCGCGTTTCGGCGCAGGTTCTTGCAGAGAAGTTGAAGCAGGCCGGCTTCAATGTCGATCTGCAGGTGATGGACTGGGCCTCGGTGCTTGCCCGCCGTACCAAGAAGGAAGGCTGGAGCGTTTACGGCGTTCATGCCGGCGGCTACGATCTGGCGTCGCCGCTGACCAACGTCATGGTGGCGTTCAACTGCGTCGACTTCACGGGCTGGCAATGCGACCCGCGCATCACGCCGCTGCTGGATGCCTTTGCCAAGGCACCAGCTGAGGAGGATCGCAAGAAGATCGCGGCCGAGATCCAGACCGTGATGTACGATCAGGCGCCGGGCATTCCGTGGGGGCAGTTCGCCCAGCCGGCGGCCTATCGCGCCAATCTGCGCGGTCTGATACCGTCTGCTATTCCGATTTTCTGGAACATCGAGAAGTAACGCCATGTATGACGTCATTGTAGTCGGCGGCGGCTCTGCCGGTGCGGCGGTTGCCGCCCGGCTCTCCGAGGATCCCGCCAGACGCGTGCTGCTGCTGGAAGCGGGCCTCGACTGGCGCGCCGACGAGGCGCCCTGGGAAGTCCGGACGCCGAACCCGATTCCGATCATTCACCAGCGCGAATATCAGGAGAAATGGCAGTGGCCGAACCTGCTGACGCGCCGGGTGGCGGGGCAGGAGGCGCGCTTCTATTGGCGCGGCAAGGGCCTTGGCGGCAGTTCGATGATGAACGGCCAGATCGCGATCCGCGGTGTTGCGGACGCGTTCGACGAATGGGCGGCCGGCGGGTGCACCGGCTGGTCTGCGAAAGAGGTCATGCCGCTGTTCTCGGTCATCGAGGATGATTTCGAGTTCGGCGACAGCGCAGGCCATGGCCGTGGCGGACCGTTGCCGGTCTATCGCGCGCCGCCGGAGAAGTGGGGCCCGATCGACCGCGGGATGCGCGACGCCGCGCTGGCATCGGGGTATCCGTGGTGCACCGACCTCAACGGCCCGGATGGCGAGGGCGTCGCCTGCTATCCGATCAACAGCCGCGACAGCCGCCGCATCACCACCAATGAAGCCTATCTGGAGCCGGCGCGCGGCCGTGCAAACCTGGAAATCCGCGGTCGTGCGCTGGTCGATCGCCTCTTGATCAGGGATGGCCGGGCCACCGGCGTATTGGTTCACATCGAAGGGCAGGGCAGCTCGGAAATCAGTGCGCGCGAGATCGTGCTGTGTGCCGGCGCCATCCATAGCCCGGCAATATTGCTGCGTTCCGGCATCGGCCCCGCCGACGAGCTGAAGGCGATGGGCATTGCGGTCGAACGCGACCTGCCGGTCGGCAAGCACTTCTTCGATCACCCGCTGTTTCGCGCCACCATACAGCTGCGGGAAGAATTCCGGCCAACCGACCCGGATACGCGTCACACCAATTGCTGCGTGACGTACTCGTCCGGGCTTGCGGCTGGCGGCAAGCGCGACATGATCCTGATCGCCTTCAACCACCGCGGTGTCGGCGCCCCCGGCGCCATCGGTGCAGGTCTGTTCAACGCCTACTCGCGCGGTCATTTGAAGCTGGCTTCGACCGATGCTTCGATCGACCCGGTCGTCGAAGAGAACATGCTCGCCGACGACCGCGACCTCTTGCGCATGGTCGATGCGGTGAAGCGACTGGCCGTTATCACCACCCAGCCGGCACTGGTGAAAATAGCCGAGTGGATTCGCCTGACTGACACCGACTTGACGCTGCCGCAGGCAGCGGCGCTGCCGAATGGAGAACTCGAAGCGCTGCTTCGCCGTGACACCGGCGACATTCAGCACGCCGCCGGTTCTTGCCGCATGACGGGCTTCAACGACGCCAATGGCGTGGTGAACCCGGATGGCACCGTGAAAGGCATCGCCGCCCTGCGCGTGGCGGACGCATCGATCATGCCGTCCGATTGCCGCGCCAACACCCATTTCACGACGGTGGTGATTGGTGAGGCCGATCGCGCGGATGATGATGCGGAAGACGAGCGTGTCGAACAACGCTGCCGCCATGGCACTGTGAGAAACGATGGTGGTAGCCTCAAGCCTTGACGTTCAAGAGGCATCCTGATCCAGGGAGCGGCTCGCCTGCCGGACTTCATTCAGGAATGCCTTGGCCAGGCGCGATAGAGGCTCCGCCTCGGACCACAGCATATAGGCCACCGCCACGGTCCTGGGTGTGAAAGGCCGAACGATCAGGCCCTGGCCCCCGCCCTGGCGCGGTGAAAACGGATCGACGACGGCCGCGCCGACGCCGGCGGCCGCGAGCACGCAGGCCGTATTGCAGTATCGCACCTCGACGGTTGGCTGGAACGGCGCACCGGCTTGCGCAAAACTCTCGCGCACGGCTTCGCCCAATCGCGTGCCGCGCTCCAGCCCGATGAAGGGCAGGCCGACAAGGTCGGAAGCGGAAATGACCGATCGATCGGCCAGCGGATGGTTCGGCGGCAGGACGCAGACCATTTCGCCGGTATGAACCACCTCATGTGCAATGCCGGGATGGTGCGACAGCCCGAGCGCGAAGCCGAGCTCTGCGACCCGGCTCGATACGCCGTCGATGATCCCCTCATAGCGCCGCACATCGAAGAAGACGCGCGTCTGCTGACGGCGGCGCAGGAAGTCCGATAGTGCGCGCGGAATGATGCTGTAGGCCAGCGGCGGCGTCGCCACGATCGACAGAAGCCCCGAGCGGCACTCCCTCAAGTCGCGCACGCGATTTTCGAGCTTGGCGTGGAGCGCAAAGATCGCTTCACTTTCCTTGTAGAGCGCCATCGCTTCCGATGTCGGGAACAGCCGGTTGTTGACACGCTCGAACAGAGCGAAGCCCGCCTGCGCCTCCATCGCCTTCAGCGCGTTGCTGATCGCCGGCTGCGACAGCGCCAGTTCGTCCGCCGCCGCGACCGTGGTCCGATGGCGGATAACCGCACGCAGGATCTCCAATTGGCGCAGGTTCATATAACTACCGGTTATTGTCTCACCGAAAATATCATAGCACGCGTGATTGCGTTTAGGGCTGCGCTTCCGCGTAATCACCTCTGCATCGGAGTGCTACCGGGGCGGGATCATCCGCCTCTTGAGTAAGCAGTCCGCTCAGATTGGAGGCAATGTTGGTTCGAGTTCTCCGCGCCGCCGCCGCTCAGATGGGGCCGACGCAAAAAGCGGACTCGCGGGAGCACACGCTGGGCCGGATGCTGGCGTTGCTGGAGGAGGCGGCTGCGCGCGGCGCGTCACTGGTGGTTTTTCCCGAACTGGCGTTTACGACCTTCTTCCCGCGGTGGCTCATCGAAGGCGACGCACTCGATCATTACTTCGAACGCGGAATGCCGAATCCGGCCGTGCAGCCCTTGTTCGATCGCGCCCGTGCGCTCGGCATCGGCTTCTATGTCGGTTATGCCGAACTGACGTCGGACGGTCAGCGCTTCAACTGTTCGATCCTGGTCGATCGCGACGGCGAAATTCTAGGACGCTATCGCAAGGTGCATTTGCCGGGCTCGGTCGAGCCGCGTGCCGGCGCAACCTATCAGCAGCTCGAAAAGCGCTATTTCGAATATGGCGATCTGGGATTTCCCGCCTTCAGGGCGGGACCGGACTGGCGCCACGCGATCATGGGCATGATGATCTGCAATGATCGCCGCTGGCCGGAAGCCTGGCGTGTGCTGGGCTTGCAGGGCGTCGAACTGGTTTGCGTGGGCTACAATTCCGCCGCTTATGATCCAAACGGCGGCGTCTCCGAAGACGCTGCGCTGCGCACCTTCCATTCCAGGCTCGTGACCCAGGCCAACGCCTATATGAACGCGACCTGGGCGATCGCGGTCGCCAAGGCGGGGAGCGAGGATGGCTCCGGATTGATCGGGGGCTCCTGCATCGTGGATCCGAACGGCCGGATCGTCACTGAGGCGCAAACGCTGGCGGACGAAGTCATCGTTGCCGACCTCGACCTCGATCTCTGCCGCCAGGGCAAGGACAAGATGTTCAATTTCGCCGCGCACCGGCGACCGGAGCAATACGCAGCGATCACGCAGCGTGCCGGTGTCATCGAGCCGGCCGCGCTCGATGCGATTGGACATCAAGCAGCCAGTCGCGGCGCGGGCCGAAGGAGCTGATATGACGCGTGTCTCGTTCTTCCTTGGGGTAGCCGCGCTCCTCGCCGTTACAACGGCAAAGGCGGCCGAACTGCCGGAAGCGATCAGGCAGGCGGGCACGTTGCGGCTGACGGTCAACTCGACCTACGCCCCCATGGAATATCGCGATCCCTCGACCAACCAGCTCGTCGGGCTCGATATCGATCTCGCCAACGAACTCGCCAGGCGGCTGGGCGTGAAGATCATCTGGAGTGAAACGCCGTTCGCCGAGCTGATTCCCTCATTGCAGACCAAGCGCGCGGATTTCATTATCAGCGGCATTTCGGACCGAAGCTCGCGGCGTGAGACCGCGGATTTCATCGACTATCTGGCGACAGGTCCGCAATTCTTCGTGCTGACGGAAAATGCGGCGACGTCTCCCATCGATCTCTGCGGCAAGAAGGTCGGGACGACGCGCAGCACCAGCTTCCCGGTCGAGATCGAGAAATGGAGCAAGCAGAACTGCGAGGCCGAACGGCAAGCCCGCCGTGCAATACGTCCCGGGCGAAAACAGTATCGATGTCCGCAACCAGCTCAAGCAGGGCCGCATCGACGCCGCGGTACAGGGCAGTGAAACACTGCCCTACGCGCAAGGGCAGGAGGCCGGGAAGTATCGCATTGTGGGTGAACCGTTCTCGACAGGCTATCAGGGCATCATGTTCCGGAAAGACGATGCCGCGCTTCGCGAGGTGGTGACGGAACATCTTGCTGCAATGATATCAGACGGTTCCTACAAGGCGATCCTCGACAAATACGGATTGGGTGCGAACGCGGTGGCCCAGCCGATGATGAATGCGTCCACACAATGAGAGCCGCACCCACGCTTGCGGAGGGATTTCCCGATCTTTCGGGGATGATGGTCGCGCGTCGAGCGCATTGGGGGCGGTGGCTCGCCGCGGCGGCGATTCTCGTCGTACTGGCTGCGATCGGCCGCGCCTTCGTCAACGGTCAGATCGAATGGACCTATGTCAGCCGCTTCCTGACCGCGAAGGTGATCCTCGAGGGCATCACCAACACCATGGTGATGGCGGTGCTCGCGATGGCGCTCGGCATCGTGTTGGGCGTCGTCGTCGCGATCATGAGGCTCTCGTCCAATCCGGTTCTGACGGCCGTCGCTGCCGGCTATACCTGGCTGTTCCGCGGCACGCCGCTGATCCTGCAACTGCTGTTGTGGTTCAACCTCGCGCTGGTGTTTCCGACGATCGGCATTCCGGGCCTGTGGTCGGCGCGGGCGGTCGATGTCATGACGCCGTTCCTGTCCGCGCTGCTCGGCCTCGGCATCAATCAGGGCGCCTACACGTCCGAGGTGATGCGGGCGGGCATGCTGTCGGTTGACGTCGGACAATATGAGGCGGCGCAGGCGATCGGCATGGGACGGCTACGCGCGCTGCGCCGGATCGTCCTGCCGCAGGCAATGCGGGTCGTGATCCCGCCGCTCGGCAACGAGTTTATCGGCATGGTGAAGGCAACCTCGCTGGCCAGCGTCATTCAGTATCCGGAAGTGCTGCACAACGCCGAGAATATCTATTACGCGAATTCGCGCGTGATCGAACTCCTGATCGTCGCCGGCTCCTGGTATCTGCTGGTCGTGTCGATTCTCACGCCTCTGCAGATGTTGCTCGAACGACGCTTCGCGCGTGGAGCATTGCAGATCAGCCGATGACCCAGCCTCTCGTCGCCATCCGTTCGGTCAGCAAGAATTTTGGGGAGTTTCAAGCCCTCAACCGGGTCTCACTGGATGTCCGGGCAGGCGAGGTACTCTGCCTGATCGGGGCGTCGGGATCGGGCAAGACGACGCTGCTGCGTTGTATCAATCAGCTGACGTCGATCGACAGCGGCGGCATCTGGCTGGATGGCGAGTTGCTGGGCGTGCGCGAAGAGGGCGGGCGACTGCATCGCCTCACCGAGCGGCAGATCGCGCGCCAGCGCCTCAAGACCGGCATGGTGTTTCAGCGCTTCAACCTGTTCCCGCACAAGACCGCGCTGGAAAATATCACCGAAGGTCCGGTGCAGGTGCAGGGCCGCAGCCGTGAGGACGCGCGGGCGGAGGCGATGGAGCTTCTCGGGCGCGTTGGCCTTACGGCGAAAGCCGATGCCTATCCCTCACAGCTTTCCGGCGGGCAGCAGCAGCGCGTGGCAATTGCCCGCGCGCTCGCCATGAAGCCGATGCTGATGCTGTTCGACGAACCGACCAGTGCGCTCGATCCTGAACTGGTCGGCGAAGTGCTCACCGTCATGAAGGAGCTGGCGCGCAGCGGCATGACGATGATGGTGGTGACGCACGAACTCGGTTTTGCGCGCGAGGTGGCGGATATGGTCGTCTATATGGACCATGGCGCGATCGTGGAGTCCGGACCTGCGGCGGAGGTTCTCGGCAGGCCCCGTGAAGTGCGCACTCAATCCTTTCTTTCCGCGGTAATCTGATGGGGCTGATGTCATGATGCAATGGGTTCTCGCTGCCGCGCTCGCTTGCGCCGTTATCACTCCGGTCATGGCGATCGAACTGCCTCCGGAAATCGCCAAGCAGGGCAGTATCAAGGTCGCCATCGTACCGAACTATCCACCGCTGGAATTCCGCGATCCCGCGACCAACACGCTGACCGGCTTCGACGTCGAGCTCGGCGAGGCGCTCGGTCGGAAGCTCGGGCTCAAATTCGACTGGCAGCAAACCAGCTTTGACCAGATGATGCCTGCAATTTCGACGGGGAGGGTAGACGCGATCCTGTCCGGCATGACTGACATGGCGAGCCGGCAGGACACGGCGACCTTTGTCGACTACCTCCGTAACGGTCCTCGATTTTTCGTGCAGCAGTCGCGCGCCGCCGAGTTCAAGGACACGACGGCATTCTGCGGGAAAAAGGTCGGCGCCAGCCGGCGTACGTCCTTTCCGAAGCTGATCGCCGCCTGGAGCGACGCCAATTGCGCCGGCAACCCCATTCAATTCGTCGGCACCGAAGGCTCGGCCGATGCCCGGACCCAGCTAAGGCAGGGACGGATCGATGCGGCCGTCCAGGGTGGCGAGACGCTTCCCTACATGATGGACCTCGAGCCCGGGACTTATGTTCCGGTCGGCGACGTCTTCGCCACCCAGTTCACCGGGCTTGCGTTGGGTGTCAAGGAGAAGGTGCTGCAGCAGGCGGTCGTGGAGGCCCTGGACGCCTTGATCGCGGACGGCACCTACCGTGCGTTGCTGGCGAAGTGGAAATTGACCGACTACGGCATAGAGAAAGCGACCATCAATGCTGGACAGTAAAGCGCTTGCGAGCATTCCGCTCATTCCCGCCAACACCGCGCCGCCGGCCCCGGACTATCCGTGGCCCAAGCCCTATACATCGGCGATGTTCCTGTCCTTCGATGTGGACGCCGAGAGCGCCTGGACCAGCAAGGATGCAGCCCACGCCCAGCGGCTCATCACCATGAGCTATGGCGGCTACGAGGCGCGCGTCGGCACGCCGAAGCTGCTTGAGTTACTCGATCAGCTTGATCTGAAGGCGACGTTCTTCGTCACCGGCTGGTCGGTGGACGCGCATCCCGCGATGGCAGAGGCTATTCTCAAGGCGGGCCACGAGATCGGCCATCATGGCTATCACCATCTGCTGCCGGATCCGGGCGATCCCTGGATCGAGGAGGAATTGGAGCGGGGTTTTGAGGCGCTGAAGCGCCGGCTTGGCGTCAAGCCGACCGGCTATCGGGCGCCTTACGGTGAATTCACCGAGGAGCTGCGTGTGGCGCTGGTGCGCCACGGCATCGTCTACACCTCGTCCTTTCGCGACGACGTGCGGCCTTATCGCCATCGCCTCGCGGATGGCAGGCCGGGCACGATCGAGCTTCCGGTCACCGCAAGCTACGACGACTGGATGCACGGTCTCTCCGCCCGCTTCAGCCCGCGGCCGATCTTTCCGAAGGAGCACGTGCTCTCGATCTGGAAGGATGAGCTCGACGAGGTCAGGGATTGGGGCGCGATGGTCACGACCGTGCTGCACCCGCAATGCAGCGGCCGTCCGATGCGGCTACGGCTGCTGCGGGAATTTCTCACCTATGCCAAATCCTGCCCCGATCTGTGGATCACGACCGGAGAGGCGATCGCGGCGAATTTCAGCAGTCACGAAGCCGCGGCCACCTGAGAGTCGTGCCGACCACATGTCGTTCCAGGAGTTATCGATGCTCGTTTCCCGCCGTTCACTGTTGAAGGCCGCCGCCGCAGCGCCCGCGTTGTCGCTGCCGGGAATGCTGCGGGCGCAGTCGCAGACCACGCTGCGCTTTATTCCGGTGATCGACCTGACCTTTCTCGATCCGATCTACTCCACCGCGCAGGTTTCCCGAAACCATGGCTTCATGGTCTACGATACGCTCTACGGCATGAATTCGGCGCTCGAGGTCTCGCCTCAGATGGTATCCGGGCATGTTGTCTCCAACGACGAGCGGCAGTGGGACCTGACGTTGCGCGACGGCCTGATATGGCATGATGGCGAGCGGGTGCTGGCGCGCGACTGCGTCGCGAGCATTCGCCGATGGGCCGCCCGCGACGGGTTCGGCGCCGAGCTGATGGCCGCAACGGACGAACTGTCGGCGCCGGATGACCGCACCATCCGTTTTCGGTTGAGCAGGCCTTTCCCGCTGTTGCCTGCGGCGCTCGGCAAGGCCGCGATCCAGGCGGCGTTCATGATGCCCGAGCGGCTGGCGAGCCAGGATCCGTTCAAGCCGCTGACCGAGGTCGTGGGCAGCGGTCCTTTCCGGTTCGTGGCGGACGAGCGCGTGCAGGGCGCGCGCAACGTGTACGCCCGTTTCGATCGCTATCAGCCGCGTCAGGACGGCAAGCCCGATTGGACCGCTGGTCCCAAGATCGTTCATTACGACCGCGTGGTCTGGACCACGATGCCGGATGCCGCGACGGGCGTGGCTGCGCTGCAAACGCGCGAGCAGGATTGGCAGGAAACGACGCCGCACGACCTGCTGCCGGTGCTGAAGCGTACCGGCGGCGTCACCACGCGGATTCTCGATCCACGCGGTTACACCTGCATGATGCGCGTCAACCATCTGCAGCCGCCGTTCGACAATCCCGCGATTCGCCGGGCGCTGCTGGGCGCGATCGACCAGTCCGCCTTCATGACGGCGGTCGCCGGCGACGATCCCGCCTATCAAACCGCGCCGATCGGCTTCTTTGCGCCGGGTACGCCGATGGCAAGCGATGTCGGCCTCAATGTGTTCCGCGGGCCGCGCGACATGGCGAAGGTCAAGGCCGATCTGAAAGCCGCCGGTTACAATGGCGAGAAGGTGGTGCTGCTCGTTCCCACCAACTCGGTTGCGCAAAAGCCGCTCGGCGACATCGCCGCCGACATGCTGCAGCAGGCCGGCATGAACGTCGAATATGCCGGACTGGATTTCGGCGTGGTGTTGCAGCGGCAGTTGAAAAAGGATCCCGTCGCCCAGGGCGGCTGGAGCGCCGGCGTCGGCAACTGGCAGGGCATCGACTGGCTGAATCCGGCCGGCAATTCGAACCTGCGCGGCGACAGCAAAGTGGCCGGCTGGTACAAGAGCGAAAAGATGGGGGCGTTGCGCAGCCAGTGGCTCGCCGCCGCCAACCTCGCCGAGCAGCAGCGCATCTGCCGCGATATCCAGGCGCTGTCGTTCGAGGAAATTCCTTATTTCCCGATCGGTCAGTACAAGCAACCCACCGCGTACCGCTCGAACATCAGCGGCGTCCTCGATGGCACAGCCGTGTTCTGGAATGTGAGGCCGGCATGAGCACGATCGCAATCTTTGGCAGCTATGTGTTATCGCGCAAGGAAGGCGCGCAGGAGGTGTTGCGCGATCACTGGGTATTGCTGGAGGGTAGGCGGATCGCCGCCGTCACCCCCGACCGGCCCTCCGCCACCGAAGTCTTCGACAGACCGGGCCGTTTCGTACTGCCCGGACTTCTGAACCTGCACAATCACTGCTTCAGCGAGGCCGTCGCCCGGACGCATACCGAGGACGGCAATGGTCGCCGGAACAACCAGAGCATCGTCTATACGGTGCTGCTGCCGCTGACCAAGCGCGGCGCCGAGCTGCTGTCGCCGTCGGAGCGGCTAGCCATCGCGCGGCTCGGAATTCTGCAATTACTGAAGGGCGGCGCGACCACGGTGATGGAGCCGTTCCGCAACACCATCCCGGAGATGTTCGACGCCGCCGAGGAAATGGGCATCCGCTTCTATGGCGCGCCGTATTTGTTTTCGACCTCGGACGCCAAGGCCGGTCCCGATGGCGTGGTGCATTACGCGGGCGACGATGGCCAGGCCGATATGGACACCTGGAACGCGCTCTATCAGCGCTGGAATGGACGCGGCGAGGGCCGGATTGGCCTGGCGATGAGCCCGCACGCGACCGATACATGTGGTCCGGATCTGCTGCGGGCGTGCGCCGCCCGCGCGCGCGAACTCGACATTCCCATCACCACGCATCTCGCGCAAAGCCAGGCCGAAGTCGCGACGATCGGAAGCCGTCACGGCGGTCGCACGCCGGCCGAATTTCTCGACTGGCTTGGCCTTCTGGCGCCCGATCTGATGGCCGCGCACTGCATCGCGAGCACCGATGACGATTTGAAGCTGATGGCGGCGAGGGGCGCCACGGTGCTGAACTGCCCGCGCGTGTTTGCGCGCTCGGGCGTTACCGCGGCGTTCGGCCGCTTTGCGGAGCACGGTGTCCGGACGGTGGTCGGAACCGACGGCTACAACATGGACCTGCTCGGCGAACTCAACGCGGCATCGATGATCTCGAAGATTGCGTCCGCGCGTGCGGATGTCGCCAACGCACCTGAGCTGATCGAGTCGGTCACGGCAACCGCTGCGGCGGTCATCAAGCGGCCGGATCTTGGGGTGATCACGCCGGGCGCAACCGCCGATCTCACCGTTGTCGATCTGACCCATCCCCATTTGCAGCCGCTGTTCGATCCACGGCGCGGGCTGGTCGCGCTCGGCAACCGTGCCAACATCGACCAGGTCATCGTCGACGGGCGTGTGCTGATCGATGCCGGCCGGTACATTCACGGCGACGAGACGGCGATAATGTCGGCGGCGTCAGCGGCAATCGGCAAGATCTGGGATTTGCCGGAAGCCCAGGCGGCCTTCAATGGTTGACGGCTCGGCGACGCATGCGCAGTCATGGAACGGCGGGACGCACTCTCGCCGTTTCCATCACCGTCATGTCAGGAGATTCCAATGCCCATTGATTTGATCCTGCGCGGCGGCCGGGTAATCGACCCATCCCAGAAGCTCGACGCCGTGACGGATGTCGCCTTCGCCGGCGGCAAGGTGGTTATGGTCGGAAGCGAGCTCAGGGCCGATTCCGGAACCGACGTGCGCGACGTGTCGGGCTACATTGTCACGCCTGGCCTGATCGATCTGCACACCCACGTCTATTGGGGCGGCACGTCACTCGGCATCGACGCCGAGGAGTTCTGCCGCACCTCCGGCGTCACCACGGCGGTCGATACCGGCAGCGCCGGTCCGGGTAATTTCGCGGGCTTCCGCAAGCACGTCATCGAGCCGAGCCAAGTCCGCATTCTGGCTTATCTGCACGTCTCCCACGCCGGCATCTACGGCTTCTCGCATCGGGTCATGGTCGGCGAGAGCGAGGAGATGCGGTTGATGAACCCGATCGACGCGGTCGCGGTTGCGGAGGCCAACCGCGACCTCATCGTCGGCATCAAGGTGCGGGTCGGCCTCCATGCTTCGGGCACTTCGGGGATCGTGCCGCTCGACATCGCGATCGAGGTCGCCGAGCAGGTCGGCATGCCTTTGATGGCGCATATCGACCACCCGCCGCCGAGCTACGAGGAGGTGCTCGCTCGCCTGCGGCCGGGCGACGTTCTCACGCATGCATTCCGGCCATTTCCCAACACACCCGCCACCGCCCAGGGCACGGTGAAGAGGGCGGTGCTGGAAGCGCGCGAACGCGGCGTGTTGTTCGACATCGGCCACGGCAAAGGCTCATTCGCCTTCAAGACGGCACGCGCGATGCTTGCCAACGGCTTCTATCCCGACACGATTTCCTCTGATGTCCATGCCCTGTGCATCGACGGGCCGGCCTTCGATCAGGTGACGACCATGTCCAAGTTTCTGTGCATGGGTATGCCGCTCCCTGATGTGGTCGCGGCTTCGACGGTCAATGCAGCGATGGCACTGCGGCGTCCCGAACTCGGCAGCCTCAAGCCGGGAAGTGCGGGGGATGCCACCCTCATCTCGGTCCAGCAAGGCCAGTTCGACTATGCCGACGCCGTCGGCGAGCACCTGATCGGCGACCGCAAGATTGTGTCCGAGGGCGTCGTCATTGGCGGCGCTTGGTGGCACCCGAAACAATCGCCGAAATTCAAGCCACTCGCAGGCTAGGCAGAGCCGCGAATGGAGGTGACCCCGCGAAAATGTGATCGCCCGAACCTGTTTCCGGCATGGGGAGCCGGGAATTTGCAGCGGCGCGAGTGGGCCCTGCTGGCATACCGCTTGCAAGAAAAAGGAACTGATTGGCATCGGTTTGACTGGCCGCTTCACCTCACGCGGCGTCGAACCTTCGGCCATCGAACTGGCCGGTATCGCCGTGACAAACCAAGACTGGGAGAACTCCATGGATCGCAGGACTGTGTTGAAGGGATTGGCCGGGGTAGGCAGCCTGGCAGCGACGGGCGGCCTTTCGATGCCGGCGCTTTCCCAAGGTGCGGCAGCGCGCACGCTGAAGTTCGTGCCGCAGGCCAATCTCGCGAATTTCGATCCGATCTGGGGAACTCAATACGTCGTGCGCAACGCCGCCGCGCTGGTCTGGGATACGCTTTATGGCCTCGACGCCACGCTGCAGCCGCAGCGCCAGATGGTCGAGTCCGAGGAAGTGTCCGATGACGGTCTGGTCTGGACCTTCAAGCTCAGGTCCGGGCTCAAGTTCCACGATGGCCAGCCGGTGCTAGCTAAGGATGTGGTGGCGAGTCTGACGCGCTGGTCGGCGCGCGATCCCATGGGCCTGATGCTCAAGGCGATCCAGAACGAGCTGACCGCAGTCGACGACCGGACCTTCAAATGGGCGCTGAAGGCGCCCTATCCGAAGATGCTGCTGGCATTGGGCAAGAACAGCACGCCCATGCGCGTTCATCATGCCGGAGCGTATTGCCCAGACCGATCCGTTCAAGCAGATCCCCGAATATATCGGCTCGGGTCCCATGAAGTTCGCAAAGAGCGAATGGGTGCCGGGCGCCAAGGCGGTGTTCGAGAAATTTGCCGATTACACGCCGCGGCAGGAGAAGGCATCCTGGCTCGCCGGCGGCAAGCAGATGCTGGTTGACCGCATCGAATGGATGGTCATCCCGGATCCTGCCACGGCGGCGGCCGCGCTGCAGAATGGCGAGGTCGATTGGTGGGAGAGCCCCATCACCGATCTGGTGCCGTCGCTGAAGAAGAACAAGAACATCGAGGTCGATATCGCCGATCCGCTCGGCAACATCGGTTCGTTCCGGATGAACCACCTGCATCCGCCGTTCAACGACGTGAAGGTGCGGCGGGCCGTGCTCACGGCGCTGAGCCAGGAAGACTACATGCGCGCGCTGGTCGGCGACGATACCGCGCTCTGGAAGCCGCTGCCGGGCTTCTTCACGCCGGATACGCCGCTCTACACGGAAGAGGGCGGCGAGATCCTGAAGGGCAAGCGCGATCTCGCCATGGCAAAGAAGCTGCTGGCCGAGAGCGGCTATTCAGGCCAGCCGGTCACCTGCGTGGTGGCGCAGGATCAACCGATCACCAAGGCGCAGGGCGATGTCACCGCCGATCTGTTGAAGCAGATGGGCATGAATGTCGATTTCGTCGCGACCGATTGGGGCACGGTCGGCTCCCGCCGCGCCCAGAAGACGCCGCCGGGCCAGGGCGGCTGGGGGATGTTTCACACCTGGCACGCCGGCGCGGACTGCATCAATCCCGCCGCCTACAACGCCATTCGCGCCAACGGCGACAAGGCGTGGTTCGGCTGGCCCACGAGCGCGACCGTGGAAAAGGAAGTCTTGGCATGGTTCGACGCCAAGAATCTCGATGAGGAGAAGACTGCGGTCAAGCGCCTCAACAAGGCGGCGCTCGACGACGTGGTCTATGCGCCGACCGGCTTCTTCCTGAGCTACACGGCGTGGCGCAAGAACGTCTCCGGCATCGCCAAGGGACCGCTGCCGTTCTTCTGGGGCGTATCGAAGACCGCATGACGGCGCAGTAAACCCACATGCTCTCGTATATCCTTCGGCGCATTCTCTCGACCTTGCCTGTGATGGGGATCGTCGCGCTGTTCGTCTTCAGTCTGCTTTACATCGCGCCGGGCGATCCGGCTGCGGTGATCGCAGGCGACCAGGCGAGCCCCGCCGACGTCGAGCGGATACGCCAGGGCCTCGGCCTTGATCGGCCGTTTCTGGTCCAGTTCGGGACCTGGCTCTGGAATATCCTGCATGGCGATCTCGGCACCTCGATCTTCACCAACATGCCGGTCGCCGCGATGATCGCGCAACGCGTCGAGCCGACATTCTCGCTGATGGCGATTACCCTCGTCCTGACCATCCTTGTCGCGGTGCCGCTCGGCGTGATGGCGGCGTGGAAGGCGGGAAGCTGGGTGGACCGCACCATCATGGCGTTCGCCGTGTTCGCCTTCTCGCTGCCCGTCTTTGTCGTCGGATACGTGCTTGCCTATGTGTTCGCGTTGCAGTTCGAATGGCTCCCCGTTCAGGGCTACACGCCGTTGAAGGCAGGCCTTTGGCCGTGGCTGCAGAACCTCATTCTTCCTGCCCTGGCCTTGGGCTCCGTCTACATCGCGCTGATCGCGCGCATCACCCGGGCTTCGATGCTCGAGGTGCTGCAGCAGGATTATGTCCGCACCGCCCGCGCCAAAGGCCTCGGGCAACGCAATATCCTGTTCGTTCACGCGCTGAAGAACGCAGCCGTTCCGATCGTGACGGTGATCGGTATCGGCATTGCGCTATTGATCGGCGGCGCGGTGGTGACCGAAAGCGTGTTCGCCATTCCGGGCCTTGGCCGGCTGACGATCGATGCGATCCTGCGCCGCGACTACCCGGTCATCCAGGGCATCGTGCTGCTGTTCAGCTTCCTCTATGTGCTCGTCAACCTGATGGTCGACGTCACCTATACCCTGGTCGATCCGAGGATCCGCTATTGAGCATCTCCACCTCAAGCACGGTACCGGTGCCGCCGGGCCTCGTCATTGCGCCGCAACTGCCGGACCTGCTGGTGCCGGTGGCGATCCGGCGCGGTGTCCTTGGCTTCCTGCGCAATCATCCGACGGTTGCGATCGGCGGCGCGTTGCTGCTCTGCCTCGTCTTGATCGGGATCTTCGCGCCGTGGCTCGGAACCGTCGATCCCACCGCGCTCGCGCCCGCCAAGCGCACACGCCTGCCTTCCGCGGATTACTGGTTCGGCACCGACCTGCTGGGCCGCGACATCTATTCACGTGTGCTCTACGGGGCGCGGGTGTCGCTCACCGTCGGCTTGTCGGTAGCCGTACTGTCCTCACTCGCCGGTCTCGCCATCGGACTGGTTTCGGGTTTCGTGCGATGGGCGGACAGCATTTTGATGCGGTTCATGGACGGGCTGATGTCGATACCGCCGATTTTGCTGGCCGTCGCCTTGATGGCGCTGACACGCGCGAGCGTCGGCAACGTCATCCTGGCCATCACGATTGCCGAAATCCCGCGCGTCTCGCGGCTGGTGCGCAGTGTCGTGCTGTCGCTGCGCGAACAGCCCTATGTGGACGCCGCCACGGCCTCCGGCACGCGAACGCCGATGGTCATCCTGCGCCACATCCTGCCCAACACGCTGGCGCCGATGCTGGTCCAGGCCACCTATATCTGTGCCAGCGCCATGATCGTGGAGTCGATCCTCTCCTTCATCGGCGCCGGCACGCCGCCGACCATTCCGTCCTGGGGCAACATCATGGCCGAGGGCAGGGCGCTGTGGCAGGTCAAGCCCTACATCGTGTTCTTTCCCGCCGCGTTCCTGTCCGTCACCGTGCTCGCCGTCAATCTGCTCGGCGACGGCCTGCGCGATGCGCTCGATCCACGAATGGCCAAGAGTCTCTGATGGCACTCCTCGAAGTCGATAATCTGCAGACCCATTTTCGAACGCCCGAGGGTATCAATCGGGCGGTTGACGGCGTCTCCTTCCATGTCGACGAAGGCGAGACGCTGGCCATCGTCGGTGAGTCCGGCTGCGGCAAGTCGGTCACCTCGATGTCGCTGATGCGGCTGATCGCCGAGCCTCCGGGCAAGATCGCAGGCTCTATCCGCTTCCAGGGCAAGGATCTGCTGCAACTCTCCGAACGCGAGATGCGCGCCATTCGCGGCAACGACATTTCGATGATCTTCCAGGAGCCGATGACGAGCCTCAATCCGGTGCTGACGGTCGGCCGTCAGATCGGTGAGACGCTGCGGATGCATCAGGGGCTCGACAAGCAGGCGGCCGAGGCACGCGCCATCGAGATGCTGACATTGGTCGGCATCCCCGAGCCGGCGCGGCGCGTGCGCGAATATCCGCATCAGCTTTCCGGCGGCATGCGCCAGCGCGTGATGATCGCCATGGCGCTCGCCTGCAATCCGAAGCTCCTGATCGCCGACGAGCCGACCACGGCGCTTGATGTCACGATCCAGGCGCAGATCCTGCAACTGATGCTGGACCTCAAGCGCCGCGTCGGCGCGGCGATCGTTCTGATCACCCACGATCTCGGCGTGGTCGCTGAAATCGCCGAGCGCGTGATGGTGATGTATGCCGGCCGCAAGGTCGAGGAGGCGCCGGTGGCCGAGCTGTTCCGCTCGCCCCGTCATCCCTATACGCAGGGCCTGCTTGGTGCGGTGCCCAAGCTCGGTTCCTCGCTCACGGGCGCAGCGCGGCGGCTTGCCGAGATTCCCGGCCAGGTGCCCAGCCTCAAGGGGCGGATCGAGGGCTGCGTCTTTGCCGGACGCTGTGCGCTGGCGACCGATCTCTGCCGGCAGGTTGCCCCGGGTCTTGAAGAGAAGGGACCGCGCCACATCGCCGCCTGCCATTACGCGCTCAAGCAGGCGGCCGCAGCATGAGTCCTCCGCTGCTCCAGGTCAACGACCTCAAAAAGCATTTTCCGGTCCGCGGCGGCCTGTTCAGCCGCAAGTCGAACTGGGTCTACGCCGTCGACGGCGTGTCCTTTGAAGTCGAGCGTGGCGAGACGCTGTCTCTCGTCGGCGAGTCCGGCTGCGGCAAGTCGACGGTCGGCCGGGCCATCCTGCGGCTGTTCGACATCACCGGCGGCCAGGTGGTGCTGGATGGCCAGCGTATCGACGATCTCTCACCCGGAGGGCTGCGCAGCATGCGCCGCCGCGTGCAGGTGGTGTTCCAGGATCCGTTCTCCAGCCTCAATCCGCGCATGCGCGTGCGCGATATCCTGGCCGAGCCGATCCGCAATTTCGGCCTCGCCAAATCTTCCGCCGAACTCGAGGCGAAGGTGGCGGCGCTGATGGATACCGTGCGCCTGCCGCGCGACGCGCTGGGCCGCCGGCCGCACGAATTCTCCGGCGGCCAGCGCCAGCGCATCGGCATCGCCCGGGCGCTTGCCGCCGAACCCGAACTGATCGTCTGCGACGAGGCGGTCTCGGCGCTCGACGTCTCGGTCAAGGCGCAGATCGTCAACCTGCTGCAGGACCTGCAGCGGGAGTTCGGCCTCGCGCTGCTCTTCATCAGCCACGATCTGGCAATCGTCGAGCACATGACGCACCGCGTTGCCGTGATGTATCTCGGCAAGATCGTCGAGATGGCGCCAAGGCAGCAAATCTTCACCGCACCGAAGCATCCCTACACCAGGGCGCTGTTGTCAGCCGTGCCGGTGCCGGAACCGGGGGCCATTCGCAACCCGATCATTCTCAAGGGCGATGTGCCGAGCCCGATCAATCCGCCCAGCGGCTGCCGCTTCCACACAAGGTGTCCATACGTGTTCGATCGCTGCCGGACGGAAGAGCCGGAGCTGCGGTCGACCGAAGGCGGTCAATGGGTGGCGTGTCATCTCAAGGCGCTGCCGGAAGTGCCGGGACCCGTTCACTGATCCCGAGCCGTGACGCTTGCGAACCTACTTCGTGCCGTAGGCGCGGTCGCCGGCGTCGCCGAGACCCGGCACGATATAGGCATTCTCGTCCAGCCCCTGGTCGATCGCCGCGAGCCAGATCGGAACGTCAGGGTGAATGCCGCGCATACGCTCGACGCCTTCCGGCGCGGCGATCAGGCTTACCAGTCGGATGTCGTTGGCGCCGCGCTCCTTCAGCCGGTCGACCGCGGCGACGGCGGAGTTCGCCGTTGCCAGCACCGGCGAGATCACGATCACCAGCCGCTCGTGCAGATCGCTCGGCGCCTTGAAGAAATATTCCACCGCAGTGAAGGTTTCCGGTTCGCGGTAAAGGCCGATATGCGCGATCCGCGCGGTCGGCACCAGATCGAGCATGCCGTCCGCAAAGGTCACGCCGGCACGCAGCACCGGCGCGAACACCAGCTTCTTGCCCGCGATCTGCGGCGACTTCATCTGCGCAAGCGGTGTTTCGATTTCGATATCGGCCAGCGGCAGGTCACGGGTGACCTCGTAACAAAGCAGCATCCCGATCTCCTTGAGGAGTTCGCGAAACGACTTGGTTGAAATGTCCTTGTTCCGCAGCAGCGTCAGCTTGTGCTGCACCAGCGGGTGATTAACGATCGTAACGCCGTCCATGTCTGTGACCTCGGATCTAGAAAACCGTGCCGTCGCTGATGACTTTCACCGGAGGCGACGCGTCGGCGCGGCGTTCGCGCGCCAGCAATCGGCCCGCGGCCCATGTGCCGCCCTCGAGGATTTTCGCCAGCGGCATCGACGTCGCATCGGCTCCGAGCCGGTGCCGCAGAGCATCCGCGACGCGGTCGAGCAGCGCCACCGTCAGCGCCCGCCATTCCACGACAAGCGGTGACGCGACCTCATGCTCTCGCTGCGCATCGCCTGCATCGCGAAACGCGAGCACGCCGGTATCGACGAACAGCCCGCCATTGCGATATTCGGCAAGGCCGGTCAGGCCGTCGATATCGGTCACGATGATGCCGGATGTTTGCAGCGGCTCGATGAGCGAATACGCCAGCCATTGCGAGAGCTTGTGCAGCGGCACCAGGCCGCTGGTTGCATCCGCGGTCGTCATGGCCGGATGCCGCCAGCAGTCGCCGAGCGCGATGCCACCCAGCGTCAGCCGCGATGGCCAGATCGGCCCGAGTTGCTGCAGCAGTTCCGTTAAGATCGTCGGCGCAGGCAGCTTTCCACCGTCCGCCAGCGTCGCAAGCCGGTCGAACAGGCCGCCGGGCCGCGGCGTGTCGCGGCTGCCGAATATTTCCGGTTTCGAGGCCACCAGCCGGCCCAGGCGACGTAACAGGTCGGCGCGGCCGTCCATCCCGACCAGCGGATTGGTATCCGAGACCTGCATGCCGCGCTCGAGATCGGTAACGCCAAAATTGGCGAGCGTGTCGGCATCGACGCGCAATGGCTCAAGCGGGTTGGCCGAGAATGCGCCGGCCGTGAACATCGCAAGGCTGGCCAGCCCCAATCCTTCCGAACGGCCGATGGCTGATCCGGTTTTCGGGTCGCGGTAGCGCCACGATGGACCGGCACCGGCATCGAGGAAGACGCTGACGATGGCCAGATCGAATTCCGCCCGGGCGCGGGCCGCGCGATCGGGCCAATCGGTCCGGTCGGCGACAGCAGCCCAGCGATTGTCCCCATCGGTGACGAAGTGCCGCCAGCGCGAATGAAACGGCACATCGAACGAAGGGTAGGCCTTGCGCGTCGTTTCCAGCACCAGATCGACCACGCCCTCCATACGGTCGAGGTCGATGCGGAAGTTCGGCAGCCTGTCTTCAAGGCCGATGGCGAGCATGCGATGCGCGCGCTCGCGGACTGCGCCGGCATTCAGCAATGACAAGGCGGCTGACGTCTCCGGATTGACTGAGGACACTGCGCGCTCTCAATATTTTTCGAGCGGACGGCCGACCGGATTGTCCGGATCTTCTTGCGGCTCGGGCGTGTAGTAACCCGCGGCCTTCTTTGCCGCGATTTCCACATGCGCGTCGGCCGGGATCATGTCGTCGGGGATAGGTACGCGCTCGACGATTTCGATGCCCTGGCTGGTCAGCGCATCGTGCTTCATGTCGCTCATGGAAACGAAGCGGTCGATCCGCTTCAGGCCGAGCCAGTGCACCACGTCCGGCATCAATTGCTGGAAGCGGGCGTCCTGCACGCCGGCGACACATTCGGTGCGCTCGAAATACTGGGCGGCGGCATCGCCGCCTTCCTGGCGCTTGCGGGCATTATAGACGAGAAATTTCGTCACCTCGCCGAGCGCGCGGCCTTCCTTGCGATTGTAGATGATGATGCCGAGCCCGCCGCTCTGGCCCGCGCGCGCGCATTCTTCGATGCCGTGGATCAAATAGGGACGGCAGGTGCAGATATCAGAACCGAACACGTCGGAGCCGTTGCACTCGTCATGCACGCGGCAGGTTATCCTGGTAGAATGATCCGGCAATTTGGTGATGTCGCCGAACAGATAGGCTGTAGTGCCGCCGATCGGCGGCAGAAACACCTGCAGATCGGGCCGTGTCACCAGTTCCGGAAACATGCCTGCGGTCTGCTCGAACAGTTGCCGGCGCAGATTGTTCTCGGTGGTGGCGAAGCGCGCCGCCAGGCCGGGCAGATACCAGACCGGGTCGATCGCAATCTTGACCACGGAGACGCTGCCATTCTTGTGCACGACCTCGCCATCCTGCTTGAGCCGTCCGGCTTCGATCGCGGCTTGCAGTTCGGGCAGATCGAGACGGGCGCGTGTGATCGCAATACTCGGACGGATGTCGATGCCCTCAGTGATCTCGCTCGCGAAGTTTTCCGCGGCGAGATGTCCCCATGGATCGAGCGAGACGATCCGCTGCGGCTCGGTCCATTGCGGAAACGGCCCGATCGTTTCAGCAGGGTGAGTATTGGTGAGATCCGGACGTCGGATCGGGTCCAGGGCGCCGGATGAGACGGCGAGCGCGCGATAGACCGAATAGGAGCCGCCATGCGTGCCGATCACGTTGCGGTCTGCCGGGCGCGACACCGTGCCAATCACCGGTCCGCGTTCGCGCGCGCTGGGTGCGCCCCAGGTAATCGGGAATTTAAGCTTGGCACCCGGTGCCGGGTGCGACGTAATGCGAATATGATCAATCCGATTGGAACGAGTCATCGCCACGAACCCTGAAACGGCGACGGCCCGCCTGGATAGACGGGCCTGGTCACCAACGATAAAATCAGCAGCGGTTGCAGCTGAGATAGCAGTATAATCAGATTTAGACCGAACACAACGGCGATTTGGAACCGGTCACGTTAGGGCTCACCAGCCGTTAACCCTTTTGGTGCGGGCGCTACGCGGCCGGTTCTTGCACCTGCGGGTTACCGCTGAAAACAGGATCGAGAAGCCAGACCATTCGTGGTCTGTTTGACGCGCGCGATCAGGCACACTCGCGTGGCCCAAACGACAACCTGTGGCTTCATTCAGTTGGCTACCGCGGGCGCATCAGAACTAGCGGCCGCGGCGGCGAGCAGAAACGCAGAACTGACGTGCGTCACGTGGACTGTCTCCGGAATTGACTTCGCACGGACCAAAACTTTAACTGCTGACTTCGATCGAGTCCGACAGGATTTCGAGCTCCGCAGGCTGCTGCATTTTCATGCAAGCGCCGCCTCAAATGGAAGCATCCAGAAAGTCATTCATGCGCGTCATCAACGTTGCCGCCGCCCAGTTGGGTCCGATCCAGAAAGCCGACAGCCGCGAAGCCGTCGTCAAGCGCATGATCGCGCTGATGGATGAAGCCAAGGCGAAGGGCGCCGATCTGATCGTCTATCCGGAGCTCGCGCTCACCACGTTCTTTCCGCGCTGGTACATGGAGGATCAGGCGGAGGTCGACACCTGGTTCGAACGCGAGATGCCGAACGCGGCGACAAGGCCTTTGTTCGAGCGGGCGGCCCACCACAAGATCGCAATGAATTTTGGCTATGCCGAACTGACGCCGGATGGGCATCATTTCAACACCTGCATCCTCACCGACAAGTCGGCGAAAATTGTCGGCAAGTATCGCAAGATTCATCTGCCCGGTCATTCGGAGTTCGATACGGAACGCGCGTTCCAGCATCTGGAGAAGCGCTACTTCGAGCCGGGCGATCTCGGTTTCAACGTCTGGCGCGCGCTCGGCGGCATCTTCGGCATGGCGGTCTGCAACGACCGGCGCTGGCCGGAGACCTATCGCGTGATGGGCCTGCAGGGCGTCGAGATGGTGCTGATCGGCTACAACACGCCCTCGGTCAACGCCGAGAAGAGCGAGGAGGGACCGGAGAAGCGGCTGTTCCACAACCGGCTCTCCGCGCAGGCCGGCGCCTACCAGAATTCGACCTGGGTCGTATGCGTTGCCAAGGCCGGCGTCGAGGATGGCCACCCCTTGATCGGCGGCAGCCTGATCGTCGATCCGGACGGCGAGATCGTCGTCGAGGCCAGGACCGAGGAGGACGAACTGCTGGTTCACCCCTGCGATCTCGACGCCACCATCTTCGGCAAGAACACGATCTTCAATTTCGCGCTCCACCGCCGCATTGAGCATTACGGCCTGATCACCAGCCGTACCGGCGCGGTGCCGCCTCCGGAAAACTAGATGTCCGGCATCTCCTTTCGCGAACTCGATCCGCACGACCGTTACAAGCTGCTGTGTGGGGTCGTCGTGCCGCGGCCGATCGCGCTGGTCACGACGCTCGACGAGAACGGCAGCGTCAACGCGGCGCCATTCAGCTTCTTCAACGTGTTCTCCGAAGATCCGCCCCTTCTGGTGCTCGGCCTGCAACACAAGGCCGATCTCAGCCCCAAGGACACCACGCGCAACATCCACCGCAGCGGGCAGTTCGTCGTGCATCTGGTGGACGAGGCGCTGGCGGCCGCCATGAACGACTGCGCGATCGACTTTCCCTCCGGTGACAGCGAAGTGGAGGCGACGGGGCTAAAGACGTTGCCGTCGATCGATATCGCTGTGCCGCGATTGGCCGCAGCGCCCTTTGCGCTGGAGTGCCGGCAGCATGTCGCGCTCGCCTTCGGGCCCGGCCGCGAGCTTCTTGTCGGCGAGGTGCTGCGCCTGCACGCGCGCGAAGGCCTCATCGACCGGGAAAAGATGTATGTCGATTTCGACGTCTACCGGCCGATCGGCCGCTTGTTCGGCAATCTCTACGCTGCCCAGCGCGATACCTTTGCGCTGTCGCGCGAAAGCCACGCGCAATGGCTCGCGCGCACCGGAGCGGCGGAAACGTCCGACCAAAGTCAGTGATGCGAGAACTGCACGGTGCCCAGCGCCATGGTCACGGCCGCCTGGGTCGGGTCGATCACGGGAATCCCGAGCGCCTGCTCCAGCGGCCGGCGATGACGCGCCATGCCGGCACAGCCCATCACGATGGCGCCGGATCCGTCTTCGTCCTTGAGCGCGCGCCCGACCTCGATCATCTTCGCCAGCGTTCCTTCGCCCGACGCGGTCTCCGCCACGCTCATGTTGAGCGGCCGCTCCCTGGTCAGGCGATCCATCAGGCCCATCTGCCTGAGGTAGCGGACATGGCGGCGGATCGAGCGCTGCGCGATCGCAATGACGCCGAAGGTTTCAGCGCGCGCCAGCGCCGTCAGCACACCGCATTCGGCGATGCCGAATACGGGCCGGTCGGTGGCTTCGCGGCAGACATGCAGGCCGGGATCGCTGTAGCAGGCAATGACGAAGGCGGCCGAATGGTTGTCGCCTTCGACGAGGCGGCGCAGCGGCATCGCCACGCCATCGACATCGGCCTGGCTCTCGATCCCATAGGGGCCCTCGGCCAGCGTCTCGCAGACGATCTCCGCTCCGCCCTCAAAGTCGAGCGGCTTCAAGGCTTGCTCCAGCCCCTGTGTCACGAGCTGGTTGGAGTTGGGATTGATGACGAGAATGCGCGGTCGTGACATGGTGTTTTCCTGCGGGATGACGCGTCGGATGATACTGCGAGATCGGCGCGCAACAAGACGGCAATGGAAGCAATGACCATGCCATCCAGCGATGCATGGTCCACTGTCTGATGCGAAAGCGCAAGGGAGTGTGACGGCACGATCTGTGCTTTCATCCGGCGAATGCAAGACTTAGGATTTAAGACTTGATACTTGGGAGTTTGTCATGACCGAGCCCGCCTACGACCTTCTCATTCGCGGTGGACGCGTTGCGACCGTGAGCGACGTGTTCGAGGCCGACGTCGCCATTTCCGGTGAGACGATCGCGGCCATCGGCCGCGGGCTGCCGGGTGCGCGGCGGGAGATCGACGCGCGGGGCAAGCTGGTGCTGCCGGGCGGTGTCGACAGCCACGCCCATATCGAACAGCTTTCGGCTGCAGGCATCGTGAACGCCGATACGTTCGAGAGCGCGACCGTCTCGGCCGCTTTCGGCGGAACCACGACGGTGATCCCGTTTGCAGCCCAGCACGTCGGCATGAAGCTGCCGCAGGTGCTGGAGGAGTATCACGCGCTCGCGAAAAAGGGCGCCGTGATCGACTATGCCTTTCACATGATCATCGCCGATCCGACCAGGGAAACGCTGGAGAAAGATCTGCCTGCGCTGATCAAGCAGGGCCACGGCTCGATCAAGATCTTCATGACCTATGATCGCCTGAAGATCGACGACGAACCGCTGCTCGACATTCTGCTTGCGGCGCGCGACGGCGGCGCGATGCTCTGCGCCCATGCCGAGAACCACGGCATCATCTCCTGGATGGTGAAGCGGCTGCTGGCGCGCGGCTATACCGATCCGAAATATCACGCCATCAGCCACGCCCGCGTCTCGGAAGCGGAGGCCTTCAACCGGCTGATCGGCATGGCCGCGCTGATCGACCAGCCGATCATGATCTTTCACGTCTCGACGGCCGAAGGCGCCAAGGTGATCCGCGATGCGCGCGGGCAGGGGCTGAAGGTGTTCGCGGAGACCTGTCCGCAATATCTCTTTCTCACCGCCGACGATCTCGACAAGCCCGGCGTGGAAGGCGCCAAATGGATGTGCAGCCCGCCGCCGCGCCGCGCCGCCGACCAGGAAGCGCTGTGGCAGGCGCTGGCGCTCGGCGATCTCCAGACCGTTTCGTCCGATCACGCGCCGTACCGGTTCGACGAGACCGGCAAACTGCGCGCCGGCCCCAATCCCAATTTCAAGCAGGTGGCGAACGGTCTGCCCGGCCTCGAAGTCCGTTTGCCGCTGCTGTTCGACGCCATGGTTTCCGGAGGGCCGCCTCGGGGTCGAAAAGTTCGTCGAACTGACCGCGACCGCACCGGCAAAGATCTACAATCTGCATCCGCGCAAGGGCTCGATCGCGGTTGGCGCCGATGCCGATATCGCGATCTGGGACCCGGCGCGCGAGGTCACGCTGAGCGACGCGATGATGCACGATCTGACGGGCTATACGCCGTTCGCCGGCCGCAAACTGCGCGGCTGGCCGATCTACGGTGCTGTCGCGCGGGCGCGTGATCGTGGCGGACGGCAAGCGTTCGGTCGAGGCAGGCACGGGCCGTTTCCTGCCGCGCACGGGAGGCGAGGCGGCGAAGCCGACCGGGCGCCTGATGCCGGACATGGATCCCGAACAGAATTTTGGCGCGACGCTGCTGTGATCTATCCGTCGCGATGTTTTCGGGTTGAGCGATGAGAATTCTTGTCTTCGGCGGCGCCGGTTTCGTCGGGCTCAATATCGCCGCGGCGCTGCTGGCGCGCGGTCATGCGGTGACATTGTTCGACCGCGCAGGCTTGCCGCCTGACGCGACGGAAGGATTTTGCCTCTCATGGCGATCGGCTGACGGCTATCCAGGGCGATGTCAGGGACAGTCAAGCCGTGGAAGCGGTGATCGCTACCGGTCATGACGCCATCATCCTGGGAGCCGCGATCACCGCCGGACCGGAGCGGGAGGCGAGCGATCCCGAGACCATTCTGCGGGTAAACCTGCTGGCCCAGACGCCGATCCTGATCGCGGCGCGAAGCAGCGGCGTTAAACGCATCATCAACCTGTCGTCCGCGGCAGCCTACGGCGCGAGCGCATTCCGGAACGTGCTGCTCGATGAAGAAACGCCTTGCGATCCGGCCTCGCTCTACGCCATCACCAAATTCGCTTCCGAGAAGGTCGCGGCGCGTCTGGCCGGTCTCTGGCAACAGGAAATCATCAGCGTGCGGCTGAGCGCGGTGTTCGGGCCATGGGAGCGGAGCAACGATGTGCGCGACACGCCAAGCCCGCAGGCGCAGATTCTGACCGCGATGCAGGAGGGGTACGAGGCCGTTCTATCGCGCCCGGGCGTCAGGGACTGGATCTATGCCGTGGATGTCGCGGAGGCCGTGACATTGCTGATCGAGGCGGCGAGGCCGCAGCATCAGCTCTATAACATTTCAAGCGGCGTGGAATGGTCGGCGTTGCAATGGGGCCAGGAGCTTGCCGCGTTGCACTCCGGCTTTGCTTGCCGGCTGACGGATGCCGGTGAGGTGGCAACGGTTGACCTGCATAGTCCGGCCGACCGGGCACCGCTGTCGGTCGCGCGCATGGCCGAGGAGTTCGGCTGGCGCGCGCGGTTCGGCTGCGCGGACTCGGCTGCCGATCTGAGCCGTTGGTGGACCGGGCATCGAGGGGGAAACCTGACATGAGACTGGCAAGGACGGACCGCGATCGTGACCGGCGCCGGCTCCGGCATCGGCCGGGCCAGCGCGGTGCTGTTTCGCGAAGGAAGGCGCCTTTGTTGCGCTGGTCGATCGCGACCGCGCGGGCTTGCAGGAGACGCTGGCGGCGATCGAGGACGTCAAGGGCGAAGCATCGCTCCATGTCGGCGATGTCGGCGAGGCCGATTTCGCGAAAGCGACCGTGGGCGATGTCATGGCGCGGCGCGGGCGGCTGGATGTGCTGATGGCTGCTGCGGGCTTTTCCTGCGGGGGCACGGTGCTGACCACCGATCCCGCCGATTGGGACGCGGTGTTCCGCACCAATGTCGGCGGCACCTGGCTTTGGTCGCGCGCGGCGGTGCCGGAGATGCAGCGGCAGGGCAGCGGCTCGATCATCACGCTGGCATCGCAGCTTGCAATCGCCGGCGGCAGGGGCAACAGCGCCTATATCGCCGCCAAGGGCGCGATCATCAGCCTGACCCGGACGATGGCGCTCGATTTCGCCACGGATGGCATCCGCGTCAATGCGATTGCGCCGGGCGCCATCGACACACCGATGCTGCGGCGCAGTTTTGCCCGTCACGCCGATCCCGAACCGGTGCGCGAAGCTTCGCGCAACCGCCATGCCATGAAACGGTTTGGCAAGGCGGAGGAGGTGGCCGAGACCGCGCTCCATCTTGCCAGCGATGCGTCTTCCTTTACGACCGGCACCGTGATGGTGGTCGATGGCGGTTGGCTCGCGGCATGAACAACGCCCTTATCGCTCTCGAAGCCCAGGTTCGCGCCGATCTTGCCAAGACCGCGCATCCGGATGCGGCGTGGCTTACGCCAAAACTCGGGCCGGACGACAGGCCGGCGCTGGACGTGCTCGTGGTGGGCGCCGGGCAATCGGGGCTCGCGACGGCGTTTGGGCTGATGCGCTCGCAAGTGAGCAACATCCTCGTGCTCGACAAATCCGAGGAAGGACAGGAAGGGCCGTGGCTCACCTATGCCCGCATGCACACGCTGCGCAGTCCGAAGCATTTCACCGGGCCCGATCTTGATATTCCGAGCCTGACCTACCAGTCCTGGCACGAGGCGCGCTTCGGCGAGGAGGATTGGCGAAGCCTCGACCTGATTTCGCGCGAGCTCTGGGCGGAATATCTGCTCTGGTTCAGGCGCGTCGCTGGACCTGCCGGTGCGCAATGGCTGCGAGGTCATCGAAATCTCGCCTGCGGCCGGTGGATTGCTCGCGGCCAAGGTGCAGACCGCTGATGGCGTCGACACTGTCTTTGCGCGCAAGATCGTGCTGGCGACGGGGCAGGAAGGCATGGGCGACTGGACCATTCCGGAGCCGCTGCGCCATCTGCCGTCGTCGCGCTGCGTGCATGCGGCGCAGCCGATCGACTTCGCGCGCTTGCGCGGCAAACGGGTTGCGGTGATCGGCGCCGGCGCTTCGGCCTTCGACAATGCCGCGACCGCACTGGAGGCAGGCGCGGCCGAAGTGCATCTGTTTTGCCGCAGGGCGGAGATCCAGGTGATCCAGCCCTACCGTTGGCTCACCTTCCGCGGCTTCCTTCGGCATTTTTGCGATCTGGATGATGCCTGGCGCTGGCGCTTCATGCGCGCCGTTCTGGAGATGCGGGAAGGTTTTCCGCAGGCGACCTACGATCGCTGTGCCCGCCATCCCAATTTTCGCCTGCAGGAGGGCGCGCCGATCGACGCCGCCAGGGAAACGGCTCGACGGCGTCGAATTGCAGACGCCGAGGGGCGTGTTCGCAGCCGACTTCGTGATTTGCGGCACCGGCATCGACATGAATTTTGCTGGCCGGCCCGAACTGCGAAACTGCGCCGCCAACATCGCGACCTGGGCCGACCGCTACCAGCCGCCGCCGGACGAGCGCAGCCCGCGGCTCGGGCGTTTTCCCTATCTCGCTGACGACTACGCGCTGATGGAGCGCGTCGCCGGCGAAACACCCTGGATTGCGGACATCCATGTCTTCGCGATCGCCTCCACCATGAGCTTCGGTGCTTCGGGCTCGTCGATCAATGCGATGACCACGGCGGTGCCGAAACTGGTGCATGGGTTGACACGCGGCCTGTTTCGCGCGGACATCGAACGGCACTGGGCTTCGTTCAAGGCGTATGACGTGCCGCAGGCCGTCGTCGCGCGGCAACGCGCTGCGGGCGAGGAACGGTGAACGGTCTTCGATGTCGCTGGGAAGCTTGGCTCATACCTACTATGCTTGTGCCTCCGACGGGTCCGGTTGGCATATCCCTTGCTTTAAGTTGATGTTCTCATTCAGAAAATAAACCTGACAAAACAGGGAATAAGTTCGATGAGCGTTACAGGATCCAGGCGTCTGCTTGTGGTGGTTGCCTCCATCGCGTTCTCACTGGCCGCCGGATCGGTGCAGGCGCAAACGCGCGCCGAAACGTTGCGCTACGTGACCGGCGCATCCGTCAATACGCTCGATCCGAATATTCCGGGTTCGACCCGCGAAGCCTTTGCGGTGAGTCTGAGCACCTACGACCGGCTGGTTTCCTTCGGCCGCAAGCAACTCAACGGCAAATGGGTGTTTGATCTCGGCAAGATCACGGGGGAGCTGGCGGAATCCTACGAAGTCAGCCCGGACGGGTTGAAGATGACATTTCGCCTGCGCAAGGACGCCAAGTTCCAGGACGGCACGCCGGTCACGGCGGAAGACGTCAAATGGTCGCTCGACCGGGTCGTCACGGCGCCGGTCCTCGGCAAGGCACAGCTCCTCACGGGATCGATGACGTCGGCCGACCAGTTCAAGGTGATCGATCCCCTGACCATCGAGGTGACGCTGCCGAAGCCGGACAAGCTTGCGCTTGCCCAATCTCGCCACCGTCTATCCGATCATCATCAACTCCAAGGTCGCCAAGGAACATGCGACGGCAGAAGATCCCTGGGCGACGGCATGGCTGAAGGAGAACACGGCCGGCAGCGGCGCCTACAAGATCGAGACCTTCAAGCCGGGTGAACAGGTGATCATGTCGCGCAACGAGGCCTGGAATCGCGGCACGGCCGACAAGTCGGCGTTCTTCAAGCGCGTCATCGTGCAGTCGGTGCCGGAGCCGGCGACACGCGCCAATCTGGTCGAGCGCGGCGATGCCGATATCGTCGTCGATCTGCAGGCAAGTGACGTGCAGTCGCTCGAGGCCAAGGGCAAGCTGAAGGTGATCTCGACGCCCCAATACAATTCCGTCACCTTCGTCTCGATGAACAACCAGATTCCGCCGTTCGACAACGTCAATGTGCGCCGCGCCATCGCCTTTGCGTTGCCCTACGACGACATGTTCAAGGCGGCGCTGTTCGGCCGCGGATCGCCGCTGTTCGGCGCGACATGGGCGGATGGCAAGCCAACGAGCGGCGCCTATCCGATCCCGCAGCCGGTGAAGCTCGACCTCGAGAAGGCCAAGGAATATCTGAAGGCGGCAGGCATGCCTGACGGCTTCTCGACCACGTTCAGCTTCAATGTCGGCCAGGCCTCGACCGCCGAACCGATGGCCGCCCTGGTGAAGGAATCGCTCGCCAAGATCGGCATCAAGGTCGATATCCAGAAGCTGCCGGACGCGCAGATGTCGACGCAGATCAATGAGAAGAAGCTTCCGTTCTTCACCGAGGGCATCGTCGCCTGGCTGCCGTCGACCGACTATTTCTACCGCAACTTCTACACCGGCAATCAGCGCTGGAACTACTCGTCGATCAACAATCCGGAACTGGTGGAGATCGCGCAGAAAGCCCGTTTCGAACCCGATGCGGCCAAGTATGAGGAAGATGGCGTAAAGCTCAACGCCATCCATTTCAGCGAGATGCCGCAGATACCGCTCTGGCAGCCCAGCCAGGACGCCGTGATGGCGTCCTCGGTCGAAGGCTACACCTACCAGTTCCACCGCCAGGTCGATTATCGCGATCTCAATCGCAAGTAACCGGTCGGGCATGATGGCGGCCTTTGGAGCAACGGTGATACGGGCGGGCAGGCGCTTCCTGTCCTCGCTGCCGGCGCTCTTTGGCGTGCTCGTCTTCACCTTCCTCCTGATGCGGGTGCTGCCGGGCGATCCGGCGGTGTTCTTCGCTTCCGGGCCGAATGCCGGCAAGGAGGAGATCGAGGTCATCCGCAAGCAGATGGGGCTCAACAAGCCGGTGCCGGAACAATTGATGCTCTATCTCTATGATGTCGGCAGCGGCAATCTCGGCAGATCGATGATGACCGGGCAGTTGGTCACCAAGGATCTCCGCGAGCGGCTGCCGGCCTCGCTGGAGCTCACCTTCACGGCACTGCTGATCGCGCTGGTGTCGGCGGTGCCGCTCGGTGTGCTGGCGGCGCTGAGACCGGGCTCCATCATCGACCACGGCGTGCGGTTTTTCTGCGCGCTCGGCGTCTGCGTGCCGACATTCGTTTCGGGCCTGCTGCTGATCTATGTCTTCTATTACCTGCTCGGGCTTGCGCCCGACCCGACCGGCCGGGTCGATATCTTTGCGTCACTGCCGCCAAGGCGGAGCGGCTTCCTGTTGATCGACTTCCTGCTCGCAGGCGATTTCGATGGATGGTGGGCCGCCTTCAGGCAGCTGATCCTGCCGGCGCTGAGCATGGCGCTGTTCGTGGTGGCGCCGCTGGCGCGCATCACGCGGGCCTCGATGCTGGTTTCGCTTGGCAGCGATTTCGTGCGCACCGCGCGTTCCGTGGGCCTTCCCTGGTGGCGGGTCGTCGTCACTTATGCGCTGAGGAATGCCATCCTGCCGGTCATCACCATCGCAGGCATCGTGTTCTCGACCATGCTCGGCGCCAATGTGCTGGTGGAGAAGGTGTTCTCCTGGCCGGGCGTCGCCTCCTACGCGCTCGATGCGCTGCTCTCTTCCGATTATGCGCCGGTACAGGGTTTTGTGCTGCTGATGGCGACCGTGTTCGTGATCGTCAATCTGCTGGTGGATATCCTTTACGGTATCGCCGATCCCCGGGTGACCATCGGATGACTAGCGCGACGCTTCGCCATGCCGGCTGGATTCTGCGCGGCAACCCGCTCACCGCGGTTGCCGCTGCCGGCGTCTTCCTGCTCACGCTGATCGCGATTTTCGGGCCGTGGATCGTGCCGTATGATCCGATCGTCTCGAACGTGTCGCAGGCCCTGATGCCGCCGAGCGCGGCGCACATCGCCGGCACCGATCAGCTCGGCCGCGACGTGTTCAGCCGCCTCATCGTCGCGGCGCGGCTCGATCTCGCCATCGCCATCTCGGCGGTCGGAATCTCCTTTGCCATCGGCGCCGTGATCGGCGCGATCTGCGGCTATACCGGCGGCCGGCTCGATCGCGGCGTCGGCCGCTTCGTCGACGTCGTGATGGCCTTTCCGCTGTTCGTGCTGGCGATGGCGATGGTCGCGGCACTCGGCAACCGGGTCGAGAACATCGTCATCGCGACCGCCATCATCAATCTGCCGTTCTACATCCGATTTGCGCGGGCGGAGGTGAATGTCCGCCGCAATGTCGGCTGGGTCGAAGCGGCGCGCGCCTGCGGCGACAGCCACCTCTCGGTCGTGCTGCGCTTCCTGCTGCCGAACGTGCTGCCGGCCATGGCGGTGCAAATCTCGCTCAATCTCGGCTGGGCGATCCTCAACGCTGCCGGGCTTTCCTTTATCGGCCTCGGCGTCAAACCGCCGACGCCGGAATGGGGCATCATGGTTGCGGAAGGCGCGCGCTTCATTTCCACCGGCAAATGGTGGCTGGTCGCCTTTCCGGGCCTGGCGCTGATGCTGACGGTGCTGTGCTTCAACCTGCTCGGCGACGGGGTGCGCGATATTCTCGATCCCCGCATGCGAACATGACCAAATCGCTGCTGGCATTGAACGACCTGCACGTCACTTTCTCGACACGGCGTGGCCTTGTCGAGGCGGTGCGGGGTGTCACGCTGTCGCTCGGCGAGGGCGAGATGCTCGGGCTCGTCGGCGAGAGCGGCTCGGGCAAATCCGTCACCGGCTTTGCGATCACGCGGCTGCTCGATGCGGCCGGGCGGGTCACGGCGGGCAATATCCGTTTTCGCGGGCAGGACATCACGCGGATATCGGGGAGCGATTTCCGCCATCTGCACGGCGCGGCGATGGCGATGATCTTCCAGAATCCGCGGGCCGCGCTCAATCCGATCCGCGCCGTCGGCGATCAGATCGCCGATGCGATCACGGCCCATAAGCGAATGCCCCGGGATGAAGCGCGCGCGCAGGCACTGGAGCTGCTGCGCGCCGTGCAAATTCGCGATCCCGAAAAGCGGATGGCCGCTTACCCGCACGAGCTCTCCGGCGGCATGTGCCAGCGCGTGATGATCGCCATGGCGATTTCCTGCAATCCGGCGCTGCTGATTGCCGACGAGCCGACCACCGGCCTCGACGTCACGACGCAGAAAGTGGTGATGGACCTTCTGACCGGGATTGCGGCCGAGCGCGGCATGGCGACCATCCTGATCACCCATGACCTCGGTCTCGCCGCCCGCTATTGTCGCCGTGTCGTGGTGATGGAGCAGGGGCGTCTGGTCGAGGAGGCCGAACCGATGACGCTCTTCCGCGCGCCACAGCACCGTTACACCAAACGTCTGGTGGCGGCGTCACCCACGGCAAGTTCGCGGATCGCGGACCTGGTGCCGGAAGAGGAAAGGGGACGGCACGTCGCGGTGCGTATCGCGCCGCCCAGGCCACAGCCCGCGCCGGGCACGCCGCCGCTATTGGAGGTGCAGAAACTCGTCAAGCGGTTCGATGAGGGCGCCGCCGCGGTAGCGGACTTTTCCATGACGATCAGCCCCGGCGAGAGCGTCGGTCTGGTCGGCGAATCCGGATCGGGCAAGAGCACGACGTCGCGCATCATCTGCCGGCTGATCGATCCGAGCGAGGGCGAGATCGCGTTCGAGGGACAGTCGATCGGCCATATCCCGGCGCGCGATTTTCACCGCTCGCCGTTCCGCAAGGACATTCAGATCGTCTTTCAGGACCCGAACGACAGCCTCAACCCGCGGTTCACCGCCTTTGACTGCATCGCCCACCCGCTGCTGCGGTTGGGCGGCATGCGCCCGGGCGATGCGTTACGGCAGCGGGTGGAGGAGTGCGCGCGGCGCGTGGGACTGGAGATCGAATTGCTGACGCGCTTCCCGCATCAGCTTTCGGGCGGCCAGAAGGCCCGTGTCGGCATCGCCCGCGCCATCGCCTGCCGGCCGCGGCTCTTGGTGCTGGACGAGCCGACGGCGGCGCTCGATGTCTCGGTGCAGGCGGTGGTGCTGCAACTGCTCGACCGGCTGCGGCGTGAGGATGATCTGGCCTTCCTCTTTGTCAGCCACGATCTCAACGTCGTTCGCATGATGTGCGACCGGACTATCGTGCTGCAAAACGGCCGCATCGTCGAACAGGGCGAGAGCCGGGCGATGTTCGACAATCCGAAGACCGCTTACACACGCGAGCTGGTCGATGCGGTGCCGCATATCGAGCCGGAACTTATTGCGTTCGCGACCTGATATCACTCACGGGCACGACACCCGCAAGGAGCCGTTTCGCTCGATAGGCTGCAGGAGAATTTTGCTGCCTCCACTGGAATGCAGCGCCTGCGCATGATTACAAATTATGCAGATCGAGTTAAAAGGTGGCAGATGGCGCCCCGCGATACTCAATCGAATAGGGCAGTGGCGCTGTCGCTATTGGAATGGGCCGCGACAATTCGCTGCATCATCCCGACGAATGCGGCCTGCTCCCGTTCACTCAAATTATCGAGCGTGGCGCGATGCGCTGCGCGCGCCGAGGCCTCGATTTTCGCCAGAAGCGCTGCTCCTGCGGGCGTCAATCGGCAGAGCCGCGCGCGGCGGTCCTCGTCATCCACGGCTCTCTCGACCAGGTTGCGCGCGGCCAGCCGCTTGAGCGCTCCGGTCGTCGTCGTCCTGTCCAGCGCAATATCGGCCGCCAACGTGGTCTGATCGGCGGTTTTCCGCACCGCAAGCGCCGACAGCAAGCTGTATTGCAGCGGCGTCACCTCGAATTCTCCGCACGCTTCCTGGAATAGCGCGACGTGAATCTGATGCAGCCGCCGGATCAGAAAGCCCGGTCGTTCTGACAGCGGCCATGGGCGATGTCTGGTCTCGCCATGACGCTTTTTTGCCTTCCGCAACCCACTCTCCCAGCCCGGAACATCAGCGCGAATAGCTCAATTCGATCGGCTTCGCCACGGGCAGATCATGGCACGAAGTTTGCTCCTGTAAAATACGAAGTATGCTTCGTATTCTGGCAACGGCGGGTAACGCCGCCGGCGAAGACAGGGAGATTGTTCATGTCGATCAGCGCCACCTTCGACCAGCTTCTGCGCGGCGGCCGCGTGATCTGTCCGGCCTCCGGCATCGATGGCATCAGGGACGTCGCCATTCGCAACGGCAAGATCGCGGCGGTGCAGAGCGACATTTTGCCTACCAGCGCCCGAGAGGTGGTCGACGTGACCGGCAGGCTGGTACTGCCCGGCCTCATCGATACCCACGCGCATGTCTATCAGTATGTCACCGGCCGCTTCGGAATGAATGCCGACATGGTAGGCGTGCAGTCCGGCGTGACGACGTTGGTGGATCAGGGCGGTCCGTCCTGCATGACACTGCCCGGCTTCCGGCACTTCGTCGCCGAGCCATCGAAGTCGCGCGTCTATGCCTTCCTGTCGGCTTACCTGGTGGGCGGGCTGGAGGGCCATTACTATCCGCAGCTCTATAGTCCTGAGGGTGTCGATATCGATGCCACGGTGAAGGCGGCGACGGCCAATCTCGACATCGTTCGCGGCATCAAGGCCCATGCCGAGATCGGCGGCTTTGCGCGCTGGGGCATTCGCGTCATCGAAATGGCGGCCGAGATCGGACGCCGCGCCGATCTGCCGGTCTATGTGCATTTCGGCCAGCTCTGGGGCCTGCCCGAAAGCGGCACCAACGGCGAAGACGTCGATACGATCCTGGAACGCGTGATCCCCTTGCTGCGGGAAGGCGACGTGTTGGCGCATCCGTTCACGCGCCATCCCGGCGGTTTTGTTAATCGCGAGGGCGAAGTGCATCCCGTGATTCAGGCCGCGCTCGATCGCGGCCTGAAGGTCGACGTCGGTCACGGCAGCCATTTCTCCTATCGTCTCGCCAAGAAGGCGCTCGCCGCCGGCATCGTGCCCACCACGCTCGGCGCGGACATTCACGGCTACAATACCCACGTGCCTGCGCCTGCCGGCACCCCGGACCAGCACGAGGACGATGAGAACCATCCGTTCGCGGGTCAGGCAAAATTCAGCCTGGTCCAGGCGATGAGCTCGATGATGGCGCTCGGCCTCACGCTGGAGCAGGTCGTGCCGATGGTCACGTCCAATCCGGCCAAAATGCTCGGCCGTGCCGACGAAATCGGCGCGCTCAAGGTGGGCATGGAGGCCGACGTCTCGGTGATCGGAGAACGAACCGGACGATTTGTCCTCCGCGACAACGAGAACAATGAAGTCATCGCCGAGCGTCTGCTGCAGCCCGCGTTCTGCCTGCGCGCCGGCACGCGTTACGACGCCGTGGCGCCAATTCTGCCGCAGGCCGTCGCGGCGTAGGGAGGTCAGCGTAACTTCCGATCTTGGAGAACATCACCGTGCGCAATGAGCGCGAGTTTCCTCCCGCAGGCGGGCCGGGCGCCGGACAAGGCGTCGGCGCGCGCCTGCCACGGAAGGAAGACGATCGGCTGATGCGCGGCCGTGGCCAGTTCGTGGCCGATATTCGCCTCGCCGGGCTGCAGGACGTTGCGTTTGTGCGCAGCCCTTTGGCGCATGCGCTGATCCGCGGCATCCATGTGCCGGAACGTTATCGCAGCAGCGTTTTCACCGCGGCGGATCTCACCGGCATCAATCCGATCCGCGCCGTCTCGGGGCTGCCGGGCTTCAAGATTTCCGAGCAGCCGGTGCTCGCCACCGGCAAGGTGCGCCAGGTCGGCGAACTCGTCGCCATGTGCGTGGCGCCGACGCGTGCCGAGGCCGAGGACATTGCGGCCGCCGTGACGCTCGATCTGGAGGAACTTCCCGCCGTCTACGATATGCGCAAGGCGCGCGAGCCGGGCTCGGCGCTGGTGCACGAGCATTGGGGCGATAACGTCTTTCTCGAAACCAATTTCGAGATCGACATCTCCAGGGCGCTCGATGCGCCGATCAAGGTATCGCGCGAAATATCGACCGCGCGGCAGTGCATGTCACCGCTCGAAGGGCGCGGCGTGGTCGCGACCTTCGATCATCGCCTCGACCAGCTCACGCTCTATTCCTCGGCGCAGATGCCGCATATCACGCGCAGCGGCCTTGCCGAATGTCTCGGCATGGAGCAGGGCCGAATTCGCATCATTTCGCCCGATGTCGGCGGCGGCTTCGGGCACAAGGGCATCTTGCTGCCGGAAGAAGTCTGCCTTTCCTGGCTGACGATGCGCTGCGGCCATCCGGTGCGCTGGACGGAGGATCGCCGCGAGCATCTCACCGCCAGTTCCAATTGCCGTGAGCATCACTACAAGATCACCGTCTATGCCGATCGCGACGGCCGGCTGCGCGGGATCGACTGCGAAGCGACGGTCGATTCCGGCGCTTACTCGTCCTATCCGTTCTCGGCGTGCCTGGAGGCGGCGCAGGTCGCAAGCATCCTGCCGGGACCTTATTTGATGCCGGCCTATCGCTGCCGGACCTTCTCGGTCGCTACCAACAAGTGTCCGATCCTGCCTTATCGCGGCGTCGCGCGTACCGGCGTCTGCTTTGCGCTGGAACTGATGCTCGATCTGGTCGCGGCGGAAGCCGGGCTGGAGCCGGGCGAAGTGCGCCTGCGCAATCTGGTGCAGCCCGGGCAGATGCCGTTCGACAACATCACCAACAAGCACTTCGACAGCGGCGACTATCCCGAGGCGATGCGACGGGCGCTTGCGTCCATCGACGTCGAAGGCGTGCGGACACGCCAGCGCAAGGGCGAGGTCGACGGGCGCCGGATCGGCGTCGGCATCTCGATCTATTGCGAGCAGGCCGCGCACGGGACCTCGGTCTATTCCGGCTGGGGCATTCCGATGGTGCCCGGCCACGAACAGGCGTCCGCGCGTTTGACGCCGGATGGCGGCCTCGAACTGCGCGTCGGCGTGCATTCGCATGGGCAGGGCATGGAAACGACGCTGGCGCAGGTCGCGCATGAGATGCTGGGCGTCGATGTCGCCAAGGTGCGCATTATCCTCGGCGACACGGCGATGACGCCGTATTCGACCGGCACCTGGGGATCGCGTTCGATGGTGATGGCGGGCGGCGCGGTCGCAACCGCCTGCCGCGAACTGGGCGAGCGCGCCAGGCGCATCGGCGCCAAGCTGTTGCAGCACGATCCGGCCGCGGTGGTGCTGCAGAACGGCGAGGTTCGCGGCGTCAACGGCAGCGTCACCCTGCAGGAAATCGCGCACACCTGGTATCGCCGCCCGCAGGATCTGCCGCCCGATGTCGATCCGGGCGGGCTGGAGGTGACGTCGGGCTACAAGCCGCAGCGCGACAGCGGAACCTTCAGCTATGCCGCCCATGCCGCGATCGTTGCGGTCGATCCGGATCTCGGTGAGGTCGAGATCCTCGACTACGTCATCGTTGAGGACGGCGGCGTTCTCGTCAATCCGATGGTGGTGGACGGCCAGATCTATGGCGGCCTCGCCCAGGGTATCGGCACCGCGCTGTACGAGGAGATGCCGTTCGACTCGTCCGGCCAGCCGCTCGCGACGACGCTTGCGGACTATCTGCTGCCCGGACCCACCGAAGTGCCGGCGCCGCGTCTCGATCACATGGAGACGCCGTCGCCCTACACCCAGTTCGGCGTAAAGGGCATCGGCGAGGGCGGCGCCATCGCGCCGCCGGCTGCGATCGCCAACGCCGTCAATGACGCGCTGCGGCCGCTCGGCGTGGAGCTGATGCAGTCGCCGATTACGCCCTATCGCATCGTCGAGGCGGTCCTGGCCGCGCGCGACGCAGAAAGGCCGGCGGCATGAAACCGGCGCCTTTCGGCTACGAACGGCCACGCGATCTGCAGGCGGCGCTTGCCGTGCTCGGCGAGGCCAAAACATCCGCCAAGATCATTGCCGGCGGCCAGTCGCTTGGTCCCATGCTCAACCTGCGGCTGGTGGAGCCGCAGTTGATCGTCGACATCACCGGGCTTGCCGAGCTCAAGCAGGTCGAGCGTCGTGGCGACGAACTCGTGCTCGGGGCCTGCGTCACCCATGCCGACATCGAGGATGGGCGCATTCCGGACGTCACCCGCGGCGCCATGCAGGCCGTCGCCAGCAATATCGCCTACCGCGCCGTGCGCAATCGCGGCACGATCGGCGGGTCGCTCAGCCATGCCGATCCCGCGGCAGACTGGGTATCCGCGCTGTCGGCGCTGGGCGCTAGACTGACGCTGCGAAGCCTGTCGGGTGTGCGCACGGTGGCGATGGAGGATTTCATCGTCGGCGCGCTCGAATCCGCGCTGGGCGACGGCGAGATCGTCGAAGCCATTCATGTCCCGGCAATGCCGGCATCGGCGCATTGGGGCTACGCCAAGAGTTGCCGCAAGACAGGCGAATTCGCGCATGCGATCGGCGCCATCCTGATCGATCCGAGCGCCGCAACCGCGCGCGTCGTGATTGGCGCCATTGATTCCGCGCCGATCATCATCACCAACGCTGCAGAGCTGTTCGGCGGACGCATCGCCGGAGACTACAAGGATCGCTTCGACGCGCATGTAGCTGATGTCCTGCTGGCCAAGGCGGGCGTCTCGAATGCGGCGCATCGCCATATTCATGTCAACGTGCTGAAGCGCGCGGTCCGCGAGGCCGCCGCATGAACATGATCGCACTCACCGTAAACCAGCGCGCAGTGCAGGCCCTGGCCGAGCCGCGCACCAATCTTGCGGACTTTGTCCGCGAGAAGCTGGATCTGACCGGCACCCATCTCGGCTGCGAGCACGGCGTCTGCGGCGCGTGCACCGTGCTGCTCGACGGCGTGCCGGCGCGCTCGTGCATCACTTATGCGGTGGCCTGCGAAGGGGCTGAGGTCACCACGATCGAAGGTCTCGATGAGGACGGCGTTACGACAGAACTTCGCGCGGCCTTTACCCGCGAGCACGCATTGCAATGCGGCTACTGCACGCCGGGAATGCTGGTCTCCGCGCGTGATCTGGTGCTGCGCCTGCCGCGCGCCGATGAACGGCTGATCCGCGTCGGATTGAGCGGCAATCTGTGCCGGTGCACTGGCTATGTCGGTATCGTGCGGGCGGTCCAGTCCGTGATCGAGGCGCGGCGCGCCCGCGATATCGCGCCGATGCCGGACGGCGGCCGAAAGATCCTGGGTCCCGTCGGCTCAGGTCGAAGCGTACAGAACGGTGCTGATCGGGCCGAGCGCACCCGTCCGGCCGCACGCGAACAAGCGTCGTCTGAAGCGGCCAGTTCGGTTTCTTCGATTCCGGATTTCATCCCGGCCACCGTCCTGGAGCAGCAATTCAGCGTCACGCATCCGCCTGAGCAGGTATTTGCACTGTTCGATGACATCGCAGCCGTTGCAGCCTGTCTTCCCGGTGCATCATTGATGGCGCGGCCGAAGCCGGAGCGTGTCGATGGTGCGATCCGGGTCAGGATCGGTCCGATCGCTGCGACATTCCAGGGAACGGCACGGGTGGAGCGAAACCCCGCCGATATGTCCGGCCGCATCGTCGGCATCGGCAGCGACCGGCGCAGCCGGTCTTCGACGCAGGGCGAAATCCGCTACCGGCTGGTGCGCGATCGAACAGGGGACGCGCGTCGATCTTTCCATCGGATACACGCTGACGGGGATGCTGGCGCAGGTCGGGAGGCCGGGGCTGGTGCGCGATCTCGCGGCGCGATTGATCGCGGAGTTTGCCGGCAATCTCGACCGCCGGCTGTCGGGTACTCCGCTGGCAGACGCCGCTCCGGCCGAGCTGAACGGAGTGGCGCTTCTTTTTGGTCTTTTGCGCGCCCGGGTGGCGCGTTGGGTTGGTCGTGTCGCGTCCGACAAGGACGGCGCGACGTAATGGATCGAAGTTTCCGCCAGATTGCGGAAACGACGGGGTTTGGACTGCGGATAGATGAACAGCGTGAGATTGGAGAACCACATGATACGGACTTTCAGACTTGTTCCGACGATAGCGCTGGCGGTCGCCTTGCTGGGTGGTGCCGCCGACGCTCAGACCATCAAGATCGGTGTCAATGAGCCCCTGACTGGCGCGTTCGCCGCGTCCGGCACTTACGTCGTCAACGGCGCCAAGATCGCGGCCGATGAGATCAACGCCAAGGGTGGCATTCTCGGCAAGAAACTCGAACTCGTCATCGAGGACAACAAGAGCAATCCGACCGAGGCCGCCGCCGTCGCTGAAAAGCTGATCACCAGCGACAAGGTGCCGGTGCTGATGGGGGCGTGGGGCTCGAGCCTGACGCTGGCCGTGATGCCCAAGCTGATGGAGTACGAAACGCCGATGGTGGTCGAGACCTCTTCGTCGGGCAAGATCACCACGACCGGCAATCCCTATCATCTTCCGCATCTCGCCGCCGTCGGCGATCGAGGCCGCGGCGTTCAAGGGGATCGTCGACAAGCTCGAACTGAAGAAGGTCGATTTCCTCGTCATCAACAATGACTGGGGCCGCGGCACCGCTGAAGATTTCAGCAAGATGATGAAGGAGAAGGGGATCACGGTCGGGACCGTCGAGACCATGGATCAGGGCGCCCAGGACATGAGCGCGCAGCTTTCCAAGCTGAAGGGCACTGACTCCGAGACCATCATCGTGACAACAGCGGTCGACCAGCTCACGCTGATCTTCAAGCAGGCCGCCGCCCTCGGCCTCAAGAAGCGCATCATCACCACAGGCGGTTCGCAGAATCCGGATCAGATCATCGCGCAGGCCGGTGCCGCCGCCAACGGCACCATGCACCTGACGACCTTCCTGCCCTGGTTCCCCGACAAGACGCCGAACCCGGAGGCGACCAACTACTTCATCGCCGAATGGAAGAAGCGCGGCTTCGACTTCGCCGGCTGCACCGAGAGCTTTCGTGGCTATGACGGCATCCGCACCGCAGCAGCCGCGATCGAGAAGGCGGGCAAGGCGGAGCCCGCGGCGATCAAGGCGGCGCTGTGGGATATCAAGATCAAGGGCCTGAATGGCGATATCGTGTTCAAGAAATCCGGTCCCGAAGGCAAGGAAAGCGGTCAGAGCCAACCCAACGTCTATCTGATCGAAATCGTCGACGGCAAGATCGGCATGAAGACGCTCTGACGTCACGTTACTGACGGGCGAGGGCTGCGGCGGACCGCGGACTTCGCCCGCGTCAGGAATTTTCGGGAGCCACCTTGAGCCAGTTTCTGCAACACCTGATCAATATGCTGGTGCTCGGCGGCACTTATGCGCTGCTCGGCATTGGGCTGACGTTGATCTTCGGCATCATGAACGTCGTGAACTTCACGCATGGGGTGCTGTACACGTTCGGCGCCTACATCATGTTCATCGTGGTGCATCAGCTCGGGATCAACTTCTTCCTGGCACTGCCGATCGCTGTTGCCGCCGGCTGGCTGCTTGGGGCCGCGATCGAACTGACGTTGCTGCGGCCGTTGCGCGGCTCCGACATCGACACGACCATGCTGGTCATGATCGGCGCCTGGATCGCGATGCAGTCCGGCGCCCTCTGGATATGGGGCGGCGTGGCCAAATCGGTAACGACGCCGTTCCCCGAGGCGCCACTGGTGCTCGGCCCGGTCTCGGTGTCGTGGCTGCGGCTGTTCGTGCTCGCCGCCGCAGCGATGCTGATCGTCGTCACTTATCTGCTGATCAACAAGACGAAACTCGGCGGCGCGATGCGGGCGACGTTCCAGGATCGGGACACGGCGTCCCTGATGGGCGTCAACGTCGATCTTATCTACACCTCGACGTTTGCGATCGGTTCGAGCCTTGCGGCGGCAGCCGGCGCGCTTCTCGGCCCCGTCTACGTCATCTTCCCGCAAATGGGCGATCTCGCCGCCGTCAAGGCATTCGCGATCGTGATCCTCGGCGGGCTCGGCAACATTACGGGCGCGGTGATTGGCGGCTTCATTCTGGCATTGGCGGAGGAGCTGGGCGCCGGCTATGTTTCCTCGGGATACCGCGACGCCATGGGCTTCCTGATCATTATCGCGGTTCTGATCTTCAAGCCGACCGGACTTTTCGCGCGCTCGGAGCGCGTCGGATGAAGGCAGGGGTCGCCATTCTCTCCGTCGTCGCGTTCGCTTCAGTTCCGCTGTGGCTGCGCGATCCGTATCTCATGAACGCGCTGATCACGACCGGTATCTTCATTATTGGCGCGATGAGCCTCAATCTGCTGCTCGGGTTCACCGGCCAGCTCAGCCTCGGCCACATCGCGTTCTTCGGCATCGGCGCCTATGTCAGCGCATTGACGTCGCTTGGCTTCGATGTCGGCTTACCCTTTGGCCTTCGCGTCGTTCACGTGCCCTGGCCGCCAATTGTCGGCTTCGTGCTGGCCATCGTCGTTGCAGGGTTATGCGGATATCTCGTCGGGCTGCTGTCGTTTCGGGTGCGCGGCGCCTATTTCGTGATCGTGACGATTTCCTTTGCCGAAGTGGTCCGGCTGGTCGCGCTGAACTGGGTCGAGCTGACGCAGGGCCCGCTGGCGCTGACCAACATTCCTTCGATTACGGTCGGATTGCCGGGTCTTGGGGATCTGACCCTCCGTACCAAGCTGCAGAACTATTACCTCGTGCTATCAGTCGCGGTCGTCACCTATCTCTTGATCTCGCGCCTGGTCCATTCGCATTTCGGCCGCGCCATGCGCGGGTTGATGGAAAACGAAACGCTGGCGGTATCGGTCGGCATCGACGTGACAAAGACGCTCACGCTGGCGGCGGTGATCTCGGCCGGGATCGCGGGGGCGGCCGGCAGTCTCTACGCGCACTACATCCGGATCATCGATCCCGAAGTGTTCGCCTTCATCAATACCGTGACGATGGTGATCATGGTCATCACCGGTGGCAAGGGGTCGCTCGCCGGGCCTGTCGTCGGCGGCATGATCTTCGGGCTGTTGCCCGTGTTCCTGCGCCCGATCATGGCGCCGGAGGCGCAATGGATCGCCTATGGCGGCGTGCTGATCGTCATCCTGTTCGTCTTGCCGCGCGGCATCGTGCCGTCGCTCGCACAACGGTTTGCGAAACGGCGGAAGCGGATCGAGACACGTGCCCCGGTTGCTTTTGCCGAAGGCGATGCCAAGGAGCACGCGTGATGACAGCGACCGCCTTGAAGGTCGAGAAGGTTGCCATGCATTTCGGGGGGCTCGTTGCGCTCTCGGACATGAATTTTGCGGTCGGCGAGGGTGAGATCGTCAGCCTGATCGGCCCCAACGGCGCCGGCAAGACCACGGCGTTCAACATCGTTACCGGCTTCCTGGATCCGACCCACGGCGCCGTAAGCTATCGCGGGACGGCGCTCAACGGATTGAAGCCGCACCAGATCGCCGACCTCGGCTTGATCCGCACCTTCCAGCGCACCAGCGTATTTCCGAACGACACCGTTTACGACAATCTGCTGGTCGGGCTGCATCGTCAGGGCAGGGTGAGCCTGTTCGAAGCCATTCTGGGCCTGCCGCGTGCCCGGTCGTCGCAGCGGCGTTTGCGGGAACGCGCCAGCGAACTGGTCGAATGGGTTGGCCTCGAACGCCGCGCCCACGATCTCGCCGGCTCGCTGTCCTACGGCGAGCAACGGCTTGTCGGCGTGGCGCTCGCGCTGGCCGCGGAACCGTCGATGCTGCTGCTCGACGAGCCGGTCTCCGGCATGAATGCTTCCGAAACCCACACTTTCGTGCAGCTGGTTCGCAACATCAGGGATCGCGGCGTCACCATCCTGCTCGTCGAGCACGACATGCCGATGGTGATGAGCGTCTCCGATCGAATCGTGGTGTTGAACTACGGCCGGATCATCGCCGAGGGCTCACCCGACGTGATCCGGAACGACCCGGCTGTCATCGAAGCCTATCTCGGGCAGGGAGCGACACGTGCTTGAGATCCGCGACATGGTGTGTGGCTATGGCAACGTCACCGCGCTGCGCGGCATTTCGCTGCAGGTCAAGGCCGGGCAGCTCGTCGCCCTGATCGGCGCCAACGGCGCCGGCAAGAGCACGACGCTGCGCGCCATCTCCGGGCTTGTTGCGCCGCGTTCGGGATCGATGCTGTTCGAGGGCAAGGACATCGCGGGCGCCAAGCCGCCGCGCGTGGTGGCCTCGGGAATCGCGCATTGTCCGGAAGGAAGGCGGGTATTTCCGCACATGACGGTCGAGGAAAATCTCGACATGGGCGCCTATCTGCGTACCAAATCCACGGAGATCTCGGCGGACCGCGATCGGATCTATGCCGAGTTTCCGCGCCTGGCCGAACGGAGAAAGCAGGCCGCCGGCACCTTGTCGGGCGGCGAACAGCAAATGCTGGCGATCGGCCGGGCACTGATGTCGCGCCCGCGCCTGATCATGTTCGACGAGCCTTCCCTTGGGCTCGCGCCCAACATCGTCGAGCGAACCTTTGCGATCATCCGCGGTATCCGCGATGCCGGAACGACGGTGTTGCTGGTCGAGCAGAACGCGTTTGCGGCGCTTGAGATGTGCGACCACGCCTATCTGCTGGAAGGCGGCCGGATCGTTCTGTCCGGGGCGGGCGCCGACATGATCGAGAACGAGCACGTGCGAAAGGCCTATCTTGGCGGATGAGCGGCACGAAACAATGGCGTTGTCAGGCAACAAACAATGGATGCCGGTCTGCGGGCTCAGCCGGCTGATTTCGCAAACGATCGTCTGCGTCCGCGTCACCGGCGTCGATTTGATCCTGGTCTGGAGTGAAGGACGCGCGGTTGCCTGCGAACGGATGTGCCCCCACGAACAGGCCGACCTCAGTCTTGGACGCCTGTCCGGAGGACGCTTGTGCTGCCCCCGTCACGCGGCCTCGTTCGATCTCGTCAATGGCCGGATTTCCTACGGCTGGCCGAGCCGGCCGTTGCTGCTATATCCGGTCCGGATCAGGGACGATCAGGTCTGGATCGACGCTGCTGCGATCAAGGCGCCGATGAACAGGCAATGACTATTCGACGAGCTTTCGCACGAGACTGACAAGTGCGCCGTCAGGACGCCGCAGCTCGCTGAGGATACTGAAATGGTCTGCGCCTTCGATCGGGAAGAGCTTGCCGGGCGCGCCGGCGGCGGCTCGCATTTCATGAAGCTTGATTGAATCGAAAACCAGCGCCGGCAGTTCGGCAGTGCCGTAGGCGATGTCGAGCCGCTTGTGGATGGCGGGCAGGCGAAGCGGCGATAGTGCCGCCACTTCCGCGCTGGTCAGCCTCAGCGCATTGTTAAGGCCTGTATCGCGGATCGGTCCAAGATCGTACACGCCTGATATCGCCAGTCCGGCGGCGACACGCGGGTGATCGAGCGCCATTGCGACCAGATGGGCGCCGGCCGACCAGCCCGAGAGCACGACGGGTCCGGCGATGCCGTATGACTCTCCGTTTTCGGCGAGCCAATCGAGCGATTGAGATATCTCCGTCACAATGTCCGTCAGTGACGCATCGGGCGCCAGCGAATATCCGGGAATGGCAACCGACCAGCCATGCGCGGCGACGCCTTCGACCAGCATGGCAAATACTTCGCGCGAATTGCGCTGCCAGTAACCGCCATGCAGGAAGACCAGACAGGGTGCCGCCTTGTCAGCGGCTGGATAGAGGTCGATCTTCGTTCTTTCGCGATCGCCATAGGGAACATCGAGAAACGACTTGCGGCTGGCGCGCAGCGTTTCGGACAGCTGGTTTCGTTCGGCGATCAGCGCCGCGCTGTTCTTTACCGCCGCATTGTTGTCATAGGCGGCGTCGCGCTCGGCTTGTGAAAGTGCAGCCCAGTTCAGCCGGGGATCGAGAGTTTCGTCCTTTGTCGCCGAGATTTCAGTCACGCACATCACTCCTGCAGAAAGGCAGTCGCTCAGCGACGATTAGCAGTATATTGATGCAGGCAAACGCCGCAATCGAAAGAACAATAAACGACCAGGAGTGCTTCGGGTCCAAATGGCTTCGGCCGTCACAAATCAATCACGACGTCGCTCTCGGGCTGCGCACAGCAGATCAGCACATTGCCGTCCGCCGGTGCATCGACCGGGTCCGGCCGGTAGCCGACCGTCCCTGCCACAAGCGCGGTCTCACAGCTGTGGCAGACCCCCGTTCGGCACGACCATCGCACCGGTACGTCGCAAGCCTCGGCCAGCTCGAGCAAGTTGTGGAATGTTGACCCCCAGCGTACGCTGAGGCCGCTACGGGCGAATGAAACCAGCGCGCCCGTGCCGGCGTTTTCCGCCGGCAAATGCGGCGGCGGGCGCTTCGAAGCTACGACGCCCGGCGTAACAGACGGGCCGACGCCGAACAGCTCGGTGTGAATGCGATCTCGCACGATCCCCAGGGCCGCAAGGCCGGCGGTGAGATCGCTCATGAAGGCCGCCGGTCCGCAGATATAGAAATCGCCGTCGCGCGGCGGATTGAGTTTCTGGAGTGCTTGCATATCGAGGTGCCCGCGCGCGTCGAAATCGACATTGGGCCGATCAGCCGGGATCGGGCGCGCTGTAGCATAATGTGGCTGTGGCGGTGGGGAAGCGTTGCGAGCAGGCGGCGCGCTTCTTCGGCAAAAGGATGTTCGCGGCCGCTACGGGTTCCGTGCAGCCACCAGATTTCCCGCGTCGATGCTTCGGCCGCCAGCGCGTGAAGCATTGCGAGCACCGGCGTCACGCCGATGCCGGCGCTCAACAAGATAACGGGTGTGTCGCCCGGCCGTAATGTGAAACTGCCGCGTGGCGCGCTTGTTTGTACGGTGTCGCCGACCTGCAACTCGTCGTCAATGTAGGCGCCGGCCGCGCCATGGGCTTCGCGCTTGACGCTGACGCGATAGTACGGGGCGCGAGGCTCACCCGATAGCGAATAGCTCCGCATCAGCACGGGCGCCGATGTCGGCCCGAGCTGCAGCACGATGAACTGTCCGGGCAAGGCAGGGGCGAGGGGCCGCCCGTCCTGAGACTCGAGCACTAGCGAAGTCACGTTGCCGCTCTCGCGCGTCTTGCGCGATACGCGCAGCGGACGGAATCCGCGCCATGCCGGCGGTGGGCCGGACGTCGCGGAGAGCCCGGCGTTTCCTGGCGCCCCGCCGCCGGTTGGCGCCTGCTTCAACAGCGCCTCGAAGGAGCGACGCCAGCCGGCGCTCAATGCCGGGATACGCAGTGCGCGCTCCAGCCGATCGCGGGGGTGGCCGGGCAGATAGAGCAGCGCATCGATCTCGGCCACGCTCATCTGTTCAGGCCCCGCAGCGACGCGCGTGATCTCGTCGCCGGCCTCTACTTCGCCTTCCTCCAGCACGCGCAAATAGAAACCAGGCCGGCCGTGCTTGACCAGTAGCGCCGCCATCGCCGGCTCGTTCAGGCGAATGCCTGCCCGATAGCAGGTAACGCGCGGCTGCGTCACCTCGAACAAGGCAGTGCCGATCCGGTAGCGGTCGCCGATGCAGACCTCCACGTCCGGCAGGCCGTCGACCGTAAAATTCTCGCCGAGCTCGCCATACGCGAGGCCGGTCCGGTCCAATTGCTTCTCCCAGTATCGGTAGGAATCCTGCTGATAGACCAATACGGCCCGGTGTTCGCCGCCATGGCCCGCCAAGTCGCCTTGTCCGTCGCCGTCAATGTTGAGACGGCGTACCATGCGCGGACCTTCAACCGGCGTCTTCCATATGCCGGTATGGACCGTCTTGTCTTGCCAGGTAACGTCGCGCGGCAGGCCCACATTGACCGAAAGCAAGCGTCCCATCACGTTTCTTTCCAACGATGATGCTTGTGGTACTGAAAGAAGGCCCTTCCAGTTAGCACATCAGTCTCATCCGAAAAAGCAATGCGGAACAAATTGGATCCGGACCACCGAGATGATTGCAACCAATGTTGAGGTCTACATCCGTTCCGACCCCTTCCTCCGCCTCGGATTGAACGGTATCAAGAGGTCGCTTGGGCGATGAGCCCTGGCGGCTTGAGGTAGCACGGGATCGTCACATGGCATTTGAACTTTTCGCACTGACGGGCAAGAGGGCACTGATTACCGGCTCTTCGCAGGGTATCGGCTTTGCGCTCGCCCAAGGCCTTGCCGAACATGGCGCCGAGATTGTCCTGAACGGCCGTGACGCAGGCAAGCTTGAGGCGGCAGCTGAGAGGCTGGCGGCGGCCGGGCACAAGGTATCGGTCGCCAGCTTCGACGTGACGCAAGCGCAAGCCGCCAGGGACGGTGTCGAGGCGATCGAGAAGAATTCCGGCGCGATCGACATTCTGGTCAATAATGCCGGCATGCAGTTCCGTTCGCCGCTCGAGGATTTCCCCGTCGATAAATGGGAGCAACTGCTCGCCACCAATATTTCGAGCGCGTTCTATGTCGGCCAGGCTGTCGCCCGTCACATGATCCCGCGTGGCCAGGGCAAAATCATCAACATCGCATCGGTGCAAAGCGAACTCGCGCGTCCCGGCATCGCGCCCTACACGGCGACGAAAGGCGCCATCAGGAACCTGACCCGCGGCATGTGCACCGATTGGGCGAAGTACGGCCTCCAGATCAATGCAATCGCGCCGGGCTACTTCAAGACCCCGCTCAACCAGGCTCTGGTCGACAATCCGGAATTTTCGAGCTGGCTTGAAAAGCGGACGCCGGCCGGCCGCTGGGGCAACGTAGAAGAGTTGGTCGGGGCCGCGGTGTTCCTGTCCGGCAAGGCGTCGTCTTTCGTCAACGGACATACGCTCTATGTCGATGGTGGAATCACCACCAGTCTCTGAGATGGCGTGGCTAAGACGCTGCGTCGCTCACTGCGATGACAATGCCTGCTCGCCAAACTTCTCATGCAAGCGCGGCCATAGCCGGTCCGGCTTGAACGGGGTCTCCGTGAAGCGGATGCCGGTGGCGTTGGCGATGGCGTTGCCGAGTGCGGCGGCGACCGGATTGTAAGGGCTTTCGCTCATCGATTTGGCCCCCATCGGCCCCAGCGCGTCCGAAGTGTCGGCAAAGAACACTTCGGTGCGGGGAACGTCGGCAAAGGATGGCAGATGATAGTCGCGGAATTTGGGATTGATGACCCGGCCATTGTCGTCGATCACCATTTCCTCGTAGAGCGCAGCCCCCAGCGATTGCGCGACCCCGCCCTCGACCTGGCCACGGCACTGCATGGGATTGGCGACACGGCCGGCATCGGCGGCTTGCACGCTCTTCAGGATTTTGAGCTCGCCGGTGTATTTGTTCACGGCGACGCGAAAGCCCTGTACGTTGAAGGCGACGGAGCGCGGCGTGCCTGACGAATTGCCGCTGGCACTGAGTACCTTGCCGAGCGCGTGCGCGGACGCGGCGAGCATAGGCAAAAGGGGTGCGCCGTCCGGCGCAAACCGTGGCATGGTTGTCGAGGCCGCACGCGTCCGGATTTTCGCCCAGCAATGACGCCGCGAATTGTTTCAGTTGGCCGGCCAGCGCCTCGGCCGCAGCCTGCGTCGCGCGCCCGGCGACGAAGGTTCCGGCGCTGCCATAGGCGCCGGTGTCGTGGCCGCCATGCGCGGTGTCGGATTGCTTGAGATGGATGCGATCGACCGTCGTCGCCAGCGCGGATGCGGCGATCTGGCGATGCACGGTGCTGGTGCCATTGCCGAATTCGGCGGTGCCGACCGTGAGGTCGAAGCCGCCATCCTCGCGCAGTGAAATGCTGCAATCGGCGAAATGACCGGCTGGCGGCACGGTGTCGATCATGGTCAGCGCGATGCCGTCCCCGGTCAACCAGTCCGCGGAGAGCGAAGGCGTCGACGCCTCGGCGGCCATCGCGCGCTCGACCAGATCGAGGCATTGATCGAGGCCATAGCTGCCGTAGAGAACGTCGTGATACTCGGATTCCGGCGGCGACAACATGGGATCGCCGGACTTGACGACATTGCGGCGGCGCATCTCGAACGGACTGATGCCGAGCTGTTTGGCCAGTTCGTCGATTGCGGCTTCGACGGCGATCAACGTCTGCGGCAGGCCATAGCCGCGAAACGCCCCGGCCGGCACGGTGTTGGTATAGGCGGCGATGCCGTCGACCTTCTTGTTCGGGCAGTTATAGACGCCGATGCATTCGCCGACCGAATGAAGCAGCACCGGGCCGGCGTGATTGCCGTAGGCGCCGGTGTTGGAGAGCACGTCGAGCTGCAGTGCCGTGAGTTTGCCGTCCTTGTCGGCGCCGGCCTTCACGGTCACGCGCATCGGGTGCCGCGTCGAGGTCGCGATGAACTGTTCCTCGCGGGTTAGTTCGAATTTCACGGGCCGTCCGGTCTTGAGCGCAGCCAGCGCAAGAATGTCCTCGACGAACATTTCCTGCTTGCCGCCGAACCCGCCGCCGACGCGCTCACAGAACACCCGCACCTTGTCGGGCGGCAGATCGAACAGGTCTGCCAGCGTGCGCCGCGTCAGGAAGGGCACTTGCGTGCTGGAACGGACGGTAAGGATTCCATCGGCATCGACCCAGGCAAGGCCGCCATGGGTTTCCAGCGCGGCATGCTGGACCCGCTGGGTCGTGAAAGTACCTTCATAGGTGACGGCGGCCTGCGCCAGCGCGCTCGCGACATCGCCAAATTCGCCGTGGGTTTCCGCGACGATATTGCGGCCTGCGTTCGCGACGCGGTTTGCCGGCGTCTTGTCGCCGTGAATCACAGGGGCGTCCGGCGCGATGGCGGCGGCAGGATCGATGACCGCCGGCAGGATTTCATACTGAACCTCGAGCCGCCGGCAGCCTTCTTCGGCGGCGGCTTCGGTTTCGGCGACCACGACGGCCACCTTCTGCCCGATGAAGCGGACGACATTGTCGAGCACCTTTGTGTCGTCCGGATCCATCCAGTCCCACTCGTGCCGCGCGGTCGAGAACAGCCGGTCCGGCGCGTCTTCAAACGTCAGCACCGTGTGCACGCCGGGGACGCCGAGCGACGCGCGCTTGTCGATCGAGATGATTTTCGCGTGCGGATGCGGCGAACGCAGCATCTTGATGTGCAGCAGACCTTCCGGCGCGACATCGAACGTATAGCGCGCCGCGCCGCGCACGACCTGCGGTCCGGCGGGGGCAGGGAGGCTGCGGCCGAATGCGGTGCCGGCGGCGGCGTCTTCGATGTTGTTCTTGCCGTTCAGTGCATCTTCGATCGAGCGGTAGCCGGTGCAACGACATATGTTGCCTTTCAGCGCGGCACCGAGGTCCTGCCGTTGCGCCTGGTTCAGCGACGCGCAGGTCAGGATCATGCCCGATGTGCAGAAGCCGCATTGAAACCCTTGCGCATCCAGAAACGCCTGTTGCATCGGATGGGTGCCACCGTCAGGCGCAAAGCCTTCGATCGTCGTCACGGCGTGACCGTCGGCGCGGAACGCAGGGATCAGGCAGCTATGCACCGGCTCGCCGTCGATCAGCACGGTGCAGGCGCCGCAGTCGCCGGCGTCGCAGCCCTTCTTGACGCCGAAATGGCCGAGTTCGCGCAGGAACGTGCGCAGGCACTGCCCGGGCTGCGGGGCTTCGAAAAACTCCTTGCCGTTGACCTGGAACGTCATGCTTATGCCGTGCCCTGCAATTCGGCTGCGGATCTCTTCCGCAAGCCGCAGCGTCATATGCTTGCGCCATATTCGGCTTGCCGTGAAGGTCGGTGTGGTAGAGGTCGTCGGCAATGCGCTGCAAAATCGTTTCGCGCAATTCCTTGTCGGTTGGGATTCCCGCGAACGACAATCGAACAGGCCGTCTGGTCGATGCCGTTATCGTCAGCGCCAATCCACCGTCGCTGGTGACGCTGCCGATCAACAGCGCCGCCGAACGGCCGACCGGGGTCAGCGAAATCTGGCGGAACGCCGAACGCCGCCTCAAGGCCGCGAGCGGGATATCGACTTGCCGCAACAGATCGCCCGGCGCGAGCACGTTGCGCTGGTCGCCGGTGACGAAATCGGCGACGGGCATTTTCCGTTCACCGCCGTCGGCCTGCCAGATGGTGCAGATGCCGTCGAGCGCTGCGGTGAGCGAGATCATCGGCCCCGCCGGCAGCGACATGCAGATATTGCCGCCGACGGTCGCCGTCTTCCATATCTTGAAGGAGGCGAGGAACGCGCGGCAGCACTGGTTGATCAGAGGGGAGGCGATCCATTCCGCGGGGCAGGACAGCGCATCGAGCTGGGCGACCGTGCAGGTCGCTGCTATCGAAAGTTCGGTCTCCGTGACGGTGAGCGCCGGCCATTTCAGGTCAGTGAGATCGATCAGCCGGCTGAGATGGACCTGCGGTTCCGAGAACAGCCAGGTCCCGCCCGCGAGCCAAGCATCGCCTGCCGTCCAAACGGGCAATTGGTCCCGCGCCGTCGGATGCGCAACCGCGCTAATGGTGTTCAGGTCCATGGATAGGCTAACGCTTTCAAGTAGATGCATCTACGACTATGAAGTCTTGCAAGACCAGCGCCAATTGCCAATGCCGTTGGGATGGTCTTTGCATTGCGTAAAGGGGAGGGTGTGCGCCGAGACGCCCTTCGCAAATCAGGTGGGATCATGGACCAAACGCAGGCGATCTGGATCAAGGATCCGCTTTCTATTTTCGCCGACGGCGCCGAACGCGGCATTGTGATCCGCGGCGGCAAAATCGTCGAACTGGTGCCGCGCGGCCGGGAACCTGCGACCGCCAACGCCACCGTATATGACGCCGGCGCCCACGTCGTGCTGCCCGGCTTGATCAACACCCATCATCATTTCTACCAGACGCTGACCCGGGCGCTGCCGGCGGCACTCGATCGCGAACTGTTTCCATGGCTGCAGGCGCTGTATCCGGTCTGGGCGCGGCTGACGCCGGAATCGCTCGATCTCGGCGTCACCGTGGCGATGTCGGAATTGCTGCTGTCGGGCTGCACCACCACGACCGACCATCACTATGTCTTCCCGGCCGGGCTCGAGGACGCCGTCGATATCGAGGTCGCTGCCGCGAGGCGGCTAGGCATCCGCGTGTTGCTGACGCGCGGCTCGATGGATCGGTCGCAGAAGGATGGCGGCCTGCCGCCCGACAGTGTGGTGCAGGATGAGGATACGATTTTGGCCGACAGCGAACGCGTGGTGGCAAAACACCACCAGCGCGGCGAGGACGCGATGGTCCAGATCGCGCTGGCGCCATGCTCACCGTTTTCGGTGACGACCTCGCTGATGCGCGCGACCGCCACACTTGCTGACAAGCTCGACGTCCGCCTGCATACCCATCTGGCCGAGACCGAGGACGAGAACAAGTTCTGCGAGCAGATGCACGGTTGCCGGCCGCTGGACTATCTCGAACAATGCGGCTGGCTCAATGCCCGGACATGGCTGGCGCACGGCATCTTCTTCAATCCGGACGAAATGAAGCGGCTCGGCAAGGCCAGGACCGCCATCAGCCATTGCGCCTGCAGCAACCAGATTTTGGCGTCGGGCTGCTGCCCGGTCTGCGAGATGGAGGAGGCGGGGGTTTCGATCGGTCTCGGCGTCGACGGCTCGGCCTCGAATGATGAGTCTAATTTGATGCAGGAAGTCCGCACTGCGTTCCTGCTGCAGCGGGCGCGCTATGGCGTCGGGCGCGTCAGCCACAAGGACGCGCTGCGCTGGGCCACCAGGGGCTCGGCGGCCTGCATCGGGCGACCTGAGTTGGGCGAGATCGCGGCCGGCAAGGCCGCCGACCTCGCATTGTTCAAGCTCGACGAACTGCGCTTCTCCGGCCACGGCGATCCGCTGGCCGCTCTTGTGCTATGCGGCGCGCATCGTGCCGACCGGGTAATGGTCGGCGGCAATTGGGTGGTGACTGATGGTGCGATCCCGGGTCTCGACCTGTCAGACCTGATCCGCCGCCACAGCGCCGCCGCGCGTGCGATGCATCAGGGGTAGGGATTCCCCAATGTGCCATTGCACATCTGAGGCCTGCCCGAAGAGGCGCATCCGAGAGGTCAAATTTCCCTCCTACGAGAAACTCGTCAGTCAATGGATTCCGATGTGCTCGGTGGAAACAGCCGAAGCTCACCTGGAGACGTATCCGTCGCGGAAGTCGGAGTACGGTCCGGACCTTGCGCAGTTGATCGAACAGGGGCGATCCGTAAGCGGTGTCGAGATCGCGGCCATTCATCACGAGCGGCTGAAATTCTCCGGCAGCCTGGCGGCATTGTTTGGGGACGTCGACCTGTTGCTGGTCCCGACAATGCCGATGCCGATTCCGACGCTGGCAAAGATGGGTGAATATGGTGCGGATCCCAGCGTGCTCTTGAGCATCTTGCGGTTCACCGCCGTATTCGACTTCAGCGGCAGCCCCACCATTACGCTGCCCATGGGGATGGCTTCAGATCGGATGCCGCTGAGCATGCAACTGGTTGGTCCCCATCTTTCCGAGGAGGTGCTTGGCCGTGCGGCACATGCGTTTCAGTCGGCGACAGACTGGCATACGCAGCAGCCTCCTATTTCATGATGCGTTGGTTGCGCGTCAACCACGCCGAGGGAGACGAGGACGGCAGTGTGTTAGCTAGTTTGGAGCGCGCAGCTGTCCAACGGTCGATGTTGCGCTTCAGTTCGAGTGCCCATTCTTCGCCCTCCTTGAAGTCTCCGGAATGTCTCGGCCGCATAGCGGGTCTTGCGGCGAACCTGGACGCGCCAGTTTCCGGATGCCATTTGTGTGAAGGTCGCCACGCGTGTGCAGTCCGGCTTTCGTGTGCACGATGTGTGCACCGAGAGGTCAAAACGGGTAAAAAGGTGTGCAATTTCGTCTAGTTTAGAGTGCACACGTTCGCTGTTCATCCCGTTAAGAGGGTGAGCTAAACGATTAATTCGACAACTTCTTTTTATAGGTGGCGGTGGGTAGCGCCATGCCCGCCAATGGCGATTGGCGATCCTTGAGTTAGATCGCTACCTTCAGGATTGGCATTTTCGGAGAATATGCGTCGGCGCGCGACAATCTTCACGATGAAGCAAACAGACGCCAGAATTACTGAATATTTGACCCGGCTTACTGCGGCTGGAGCGCGAGCGCGGCATTGACGTGGATCAATCGTTCGACGCCGGAAGCTCCGACCTTTCAGGAGGTCGGATCGTCAATAAATCGTTGCGGACGTGCGAAGGCTTCGAGCGAATCCTTCCGGTCCATCACGATCTCGCGACCGCGGACCCGTACGCCATGTTCCGTCAGCACCGCTAGGTTGCGGGATAAATTCTCGCGGGTGGTGCCAATGTGCGAAGCGAGAGTGCCGCGATCGAACGGGATCACGATCGATTCCTGGGTGCTGTCCCTGCGGGCCTCGGTCAGGATCCAGTTGGCGAGGCGCTCAATACTTGACCGCGCCATATGGCCTTTCAGCTTCTTGATCGCCCCACGATAGGCGAGCGCCAGCTCGCGTGCCACGATCCGCGCGAATGCGACGTCCTGATCGAAAACCTCGCGAACGCGCCCGGCCGGAATCAATAGCACGCGCGAGTCCGCAAGGGTGCGCGCCGAGTTCAGGTAGGGCTGATCGCTGACCACGGCCGCAAGGATGAAGGTCGAGACCGGGTTGATCAAGGATATCCCCCAGTCTCCCCCGGCCTGTTCGGTATAGATTTCGACTAGCCCATCGACCAAGACGTGGAGAAAATCCGCGGGCTCGCCTTCGCGAATGAGGGTCACCCCGGAGGGAAACTGCTGCAGCAGGGCTGCATCGAGCAGGCCCTTCAGGCTTTGCGCCGTCATCCCGGAAAACAGCGGCAGGGCGAGCAACTGATCAAGTTCGTGGGTGCGCAACAATTCGGCCTCGATTTTTGGTCGCGTTTGTCTGTGATCTTTGTCAAATGATATTGTGATAGAATGCAAACGATCTGCAAGCTTGATCCAGCGCAAAACTAATTACTCCCGGACGTGGCGATTGTCTTCCGACGCCGCTTTTCGGGAGATTCACTATGGACGCCGCAGATCTACGTACCGTGCATCAGGGTCGGGCGCTCTGGCTCTCGACCATCGCCTTCACGATCTGCTTTGCGGTCTGGACGATCTTCTCAATCATCGGCATCCGCATCAAACAGGATCTGGGGCTTAACGACACCCAGTTCGGCCTTCTCGTCGGCACACCGATCCTCAGTGGATCGCTGATCCGATTGCTGCTCGGCATTTGGACCGATCAATATGGCGGACGGCGGGTCTACACCGTCGTCATGCTGGCCGCAGCGGTCGCAACCTACGTGCTGACCTGGGCGCATACGTACCCCGAATTCCTGGTGGCAGCCTTCTTCGTCGGCATCGCCGGCGGTTCGTTTGCAGTTGGTGTGGCCTATGTCTCGCGATTTTACCCCGCAGGCAAGCAGGGCACCGCGCTTGGCATCTTCGGCGCCGGCAATGTCGGCGCCGCCCTGACCAAGTTCGTCGCGCCGTTCGTGCTGGTGGCCTATGGCTGGCAGACGGTCGCCCAGGTCTGGGCGCTGGCCATCGGCCTGATGGGCATCGCGTTTTGGCTCTTTTCAGAAGAGGACCCCGTCGTCCGGGCGCGGCGAGAGAAGAACGAGAAGCCAACGAGTGCGTGGCTCGAGCTCGAGCCGCTGAAGAACATTCAGGTTTGGCGTTTCGCGCTGTACTATTTCTTCGTGTTCGGCGCCTTCGTCGCACTGGCGCTGTGGCTGCCGCAATATCTCATCAAGGTGTACGGCGTCGACATCAAGACCGCCGGCATGGTGGCTGCGATGTTCTCGCTGCCTGCCAGTGTGTTCCGGGCCTATGGTGGCCATCTCTCCGATCGCTACGGCGCACGGCGGGTGATGTACTGGACCTTCCTGGTCGGCGTCGCGGCGACTTTCGTTCTGTCCTATCCGCCGACCGATTATCTGGTGAAGACGATCAACGGCACGGTCGGCTTCCACCTCGAAATGGGGCTGGTGCCATTTACGGTCGTCGTGTTCGTGCTCGGCTTCTTCATGGCGCTCGGCAAGGCGGCCGTCTACAAGCACATCCCCGTCTACTATCCCAACAATGTCGGCGCCGTCGGCGGACTGGTCGGAATGATCGGCGGTCTCGGCGGCTTCGTGCTTCCGATTGCGTTCGGTGCGCTCGTTGACCTGACCGGTCTGTGGACCAGCTGTTTCATGCTGCTGTTCTTGCTGGTCACCGGTGCGTTGGCCTGGATGCACGTCTCGATCCGGCAGATGGAGCGCGGCGTCGTTGGCGAAGCGCTGAAGAAGCTTCCTGAGCTTCCGGAAATGGAGGAGATCCATAAGCCCGAGCATGTCGGCGCGCTGTCCGGCGCCGTCCTGACCGACTGGCGCCCGGAAGACAAGACCTTCTGGGAGACCACCGGGCGGGCGATTGCGCGGCGCAATCTCTGGATTTCGATCCCGGCGCTGTTGCTGTCGTTCGCGGTCTGGCAGGTCTGGTCGGTGGTGGTCGCAAAGCTGCCCTCGGTCGGCTTCAAGTTCGCGACTGCCGAGCTGTTCTGGCTGGCGGCCCTGCCGGGTATCTCCGGTGCGGTGCTGCGCATCTTCTACTCTTTCATGGTGCCGATCTTCGGCGGCCGGCTCTGGACCACGCTTGCGACCTGGTCGCTGCTGATTCCGGCGATCGGTATCGGTTATGCCGTGCAGAATCCGACGACGCCTTATCCGGTGTTCCTGGCGCTCGCGCTGTTGTGCGGCTTCGGCGGCGGCAATTTTGCTTCCTCGATGTCTAACATCTCCTTCTTCTTCCCGCGGGCGGAGAAGGGCAACGCACTCGCGCTCAATGCCGGCCTCGGCAATCTCGGCGTCTCCACCGTGCAGTTCGTGGTGCCGATCATCATCACGGTCGGTGTGTTCGGCTGGTTCGGCGGTGACCCGGCAACGGTCACCAGCGGAACGCAGACGTCATCGCTGTGGCTGCAGAACGCCGGTTTCATCTGGGTGCCGTTCATCGTCGCCAGCGCGTTCGCGGCGTGGTTCGGCATGAACGATATCGCTTCGGCCAAGGCCTCATTCGCGGACCAGGCGGTGATCTTCCAGCGCAAGCACAACTGGATCATGTGCTGGCTCTATACCGGGACCTTCGGCTCTTTCATCGGCTACTCCGCTGGTTTCCCGCTGCTCGCCAAGACCCAGTTCCCGAGCGTCGATGCGCTGCAATTCGTCTTCCTCGGCCCGCTGGTCGGCGCGCTGTCGCGCTCGGCGACGGGTTGGGTCGCCGACAAATGGGGCGGGGCGCGCGTTACCTTCTGGGTATTCATCCTGATGATGCTCGGCGTGCTCGGTATCCTTTATTTCATCGGCATCAAGGACCAGCCGGGAGCGTTCTGGGGCTTCTTTGCGATGTTCCTCGTGCTGTTCTTTGCAACGGGTGTGGGCAACGCGTCGACCTTCCAGATGATCCCCAACATCATGCGTAAGGAGATGGACCGCTTGATGCCGACTGCTGACGCCTTGACCCGTCAGCGCCAGGCCGAAAAGGAATCGGCCGCCATTACTGGCTTCACCTCGGCGATCGCAGCCTTCGGCGCCTTCTTCATCCCGAAGTCCTACGGGACCTCGATCGATCTCACCGGCGGCGTCCAGGGCGCGCTGTGGGGCTTCTTCATCTTCTACGTGATCTGCGTCGTGATCACCTGGGCCGTCTATAGCCGCAAGGGTGGGCTGCTCCATGATGTCGAGCGCAGCTCCGGCATTTCACCCGTCACACAAGCTGCCGAATAAGGAAGAGAGCGATAAGTCATTTTCTCGACAGGTTGTCGTTCTTCACGCGTCCCAAGGCAGAATTCGCCGGCGGGCACGGCGTGATGACCACCGAGGACCGTTCCTGGGAGGATGGTTACCGGAAACGCTGGCAGCACGACAAGATCGTTCGCTCCACCCATGGCGTGAACTGCACGGGCTCGTGCTCGTGGAAGGTCTATGTCAAGGGCGGCATCGTCACCTGGGAGACGCAGCAGACCGACTATCCGCGCACCCGGCCGGACCTGCCTAACCACGAGCCGCGCGGCTGCGCGCGCGGCGCGAGCTATAGCTGGTATCTCTACTCGGGCAACCGGGTGAAATATCCGCTGGTGCGCTCGCGGCTGTTGAAACTGTGGCGCGAAGCACGCACGCTGATGACGCCGGTGGCGGCCTGGAAATCGATCGTCGAGGATCCCAAGAAGCGCGCCTCCTATGTGCAGAAGCGCGGGCTCGGCGGCTTCGTCCGCGCCAGCTGGGCCGAAGTCAACGAGATCACGGCAGCCGCGAATGCCTATACAGCGAAGACCTACGGCCCGGACCGCGTATTCGGCTTCTCGCCGATCCCGGCGATGTCGATGGTGAGCTACGCGGCCGGCGCACGTTATCTGTCGCTGCTCGGCGGCGTCTGCATGTCGTTTTACGACTGGTATTGCGACCTGCCGCCGGCCTCGCCGCAGACCTGGGGCGAGCAGACCGACGTTCCCGAAAGCGCCGACTGGTACAATTCCGGCTTCCTGATCCTGTGGGGATCGAACGTCCCGCAGACCCGCACCCCGGATGCGCACTTCTATACGGAGGTTCGCTACAAGGGCGCCAAGAGCGTGGTGATCTGCCCGGACTATTCGGAAGCTTCGAAATTCGCCGATCTCTGGGTGTCGCCGAAGCAGGGCACCGACGCCGCGCTGGCGATGGCGATGGGTCACGTTATCCTGAAGGAATTCCACGTCGAGCGTCAGGCCAAGTACTTCAACGACTATGTGCGCCAGTACACCGATATGCCGATGCTGGTGCGGCTGGTGAAGCAGGGCGACACTTTACGTGCCCGAGCGTTTCCTGCGCGCCTCCGACTTCGGCAAGGGAATGGGGGAAGCCAACAATCCGGAATGGAAGACGGTCGCCTACGACGAGACCTCCGGCGAAATCGT
>CAWIZF010000013.1:0-28854 GCA_963840465.1 uncultured Alphaproteobacteria bacterium
TCGGCGAGAAAGCGGGTGATCTGAGCGCCGGCAGGACCAGCAACGACATCGCGAGATTGACGACGATCACCGTGACAAGGGGCAGCGCGGCGAGCACGGCCGGAGGCGGCACGTCGGTCACCTTGCCGTGCCGGATCTCCGCCGGATCGAACTCGCGCGCGGTGGTGGCGCGTTCGCGCAACTTTTCGTCGGCGGCGAGACGGTCGGACGGCATCGGCGCGCCCTCGCCGAAGCCTTCGCCGTTCCTCCTTGCGATCGCCTCCTGGCGATTGAGCCACCACATGCCGACCCCGAACATCATGATCGCCGCGATCATTCCGAGCCCTGGCGCTGCAAACGGCGTCGTGCCGAAGAACGGCATCGGGATCGCGTTCTAGATCGCCGGCGTGCCGGGAAGGGCCGACATGGTGAAGGTCGAGGTGCCGAGCGCGATTGCGGCCGGCATCAGACGGCGCGGCATGCCGGCCGTGCGGAACAGTTCCTGCGCCATCGGCGCCAGCACGAAGAAGGCGACGAACAGGCTACACGCCGCCATAGGTGACGAGGGCGCCGGCGAGCACGACGGCGAGCATGGCGCGCTGCTGGCCGAGCTTCTCGGTCATGAAGCGGGCGATGGCGGTCACCGAGCCGCTATCCTCCATCAGCTTGCCGAACACCGCGCCGAGCAGAAACAGCGGAAAGAACTGCGCCAGGAAAGCGCCGCGCTGCCCATGAAGGTTTGCGTCCAGTGGGCGAGCAGCGGCTCGCGGGACAAAGGCGCGGCGATCAGAGCGGCGACCGGCGCCAGCAGCAATACGCTCCAGCCGCGGAAGGCGAGCGCAGACCAGAAGGCCGAGACCGATCAGGATGCCGAGCAGCCCTCCACCTCATCTCAGCACTCCGCCAGCAGCACGTCGAGATCGGCGGTGGATCGCTTGCCGATATCCTCGCCGTGGGCGTCGAGGAATGCGTCGGCGCGCTGCGGCCCTCGTCGCGCAGCAGGAGACGAACTCCCACTCGGCATTGAGCTTCGAGGACGCGCCGAAGCCCGCCAGCATGTCGGTCATGATCCGGTGCATGCGCATGTCGGCCCAGCGCGCGCCTTCGCCGTGCCCGGGTCGGCGACCTGGCGCAGCAGCGCGATCATGCGCAATTCCTTCATCAGCGGCGAGTTGAAGGAGATTTCGTTGAGCCGGTTGAGGATCTCGCTGGCGGTGCGCGGCGTGTCCGGCCGTTCGCGCGGATTGATCTGCACCAGGATGGTGTCGTGCGCGTCGCTTTCGCGCACGAGCGGCGTGATGGTCGGATTGCCGGCATAGCCGCCATCCCAATAGGGCTCGCCGTCGATCTCGATCGCGTGAAACATCGTCGGCAGGCAAGCCGAGGCGAGCAGGACGTCGGCGGTGATCTCGGCGTTGCGGAAGATGCGGCCGCGGCCGGTGCGCACGTTGGTCGCGGTGACGAACAGCTTGATCGGTGCGCGGGCGAGCCGCTCGAAATCGATGCACTCGTCGAGGATGGCACGCAGCGGATTGAGAGCGAGCGGATTGAGATCGTAGGGCGAGACCAGGCGCGACATCAGGTCCATGGCGAGATAGGCGGGCGACGTGTCGAGCGTCCAGCGGCCCATCAGGCGGTCGAGCGGCGAGCGCTGCAGCGGGCTGAACGCCGCCGCGCGCGACACCGCCGCCAGTAGGCATCGAGCGCCGCGCGCGCGCCTTCGGCGCCGCCTTGCGTCCATCCGTCCGCCAGGAGGGCTGCATTCATCGCGCCCGCCGACGTGCCGGAGATCGCCTCGATCTGCAGCCACGGCTCCTCGATCAGCCGATCGAGCACGCCCCAGGTGAACGCGCCGTGCGAGCCGCCGCCCTGCAAGGCGAGGTCCACCAGAACCGGTTCGCGCGCGCTTCTGTCCATCGTCATCCTCCTCGGTCGGAGATGAAACGACACTCTGATTCAGGGACGAGCCCATAACGCTTCGTCTCGACCCTTCGTACGATCGACGCAGCAGCGCGAACAGGCTGCCGCCCGTCGCCGCGCCCAGCAGGTAGGCGACGGCGACCAGCAGCGCGAGCGGCACGCGGGCATTGAAGCCGAGGAAGGACACGGTGACGATCTCGAAGTTCTGCAGCGCGAAGATGATCGTCGCGGCGGCGAACAGAATGATGACGGCGAGGTAGATCCAGCGCATGGGCGCCTCCTTATCGTCGATCGACGGACGTGGCACGCGGTCCGCCACCACCACCTCAACGGCGCGGCGCAGGCCGAAGCCGAGTCCGATCCAGCCTGCGCCGGCCATGATGAGATCGATGCCGAGGAACAGGCCGAGGATATAGAGGCTCGAGACCGGCCAGCGCGCCAAAATCAGCAGGCCGAGCAGCAGCGTGATCACACCTGACAGCGCCACCCAGATCCAGGGCGTTTCCCGTTTCATGCTGAAGGCCAGGATGATCCGCATGATGCCCGAGGCCACCAGCGATGCGCCGAGAATGAGGGTGAGCAGCACGGCGGCGAGCAGCGGATTCTCGAACGTGACGAAGCCGGCGACGATGTAGAGCACGCCGAGCAGCACCCAGAGCAGGAATTTGCCCCAGCTCTTGATCTGGAAGGCGCTGAACACTTCGGCGACGCCGGCGATGATCATCATCACGCCGACGACGAGGACACTCGCGACGGTGGCCATCACCACGCTGCCGAGCGCGATAAACCCGGCGATCAGATAGACGACGCCGAGTGCGATGATCCAGCCCGACTTGGCGCGTAGTGGCGCCGTATCCGACCGGGCCTGGGGATCGGCCATTGCGCCTGAAGTATTGGTCATGACGGTCCTCCGATGTGGAAACCTATCCGACGTTCGTCTCTAAGGGATGGAAGATAGCAGCAGAATTGGAAGAGGTATTCTGTCGAAATTTACCCGTATCACATCCAAGGGTTGCCGGAAAGGGACCGAGAGGCTTAGAGCGAGCGAAGGGAATCGAACCCTCGTAGTCAGCTTGGAAGGCCCTGAAGGTGCTTTGATCCAATTGGAGACGAACCGAGCCTCCCCCCGAGCGGTGGTCTAACGGGTTGCGATCACGGCGGGAATCACCGACCGTCGTTTGTTCGGACCATGAATGGACGCTCAAGGTGCTAACGGCAACCGCCTACCTCGACACGCTTAATCCCGAGCAGCGCCGTGCCGTCGAGCACGGGGCTGTGGGAGGATTGGCGGCGCCTCCACTGCTGGTCATCGCCGGCGCCGGATCCGGCAAGACCAACACGCTCGCGCACCGGGTCGCACATCTGATCGTTCAAGGGCGCCGACCCGCGCCGGATTCTGCTGATGACGTTTTCGCGGCGCGCGGCGTCCGAGATGACCCGGCGGGTCGAACGCATCGCGCGCAAGGTGATGGGCGACAATGCCGGCGTCATGACGGACGCATTGACCTGGGCCGGCACATTCCACGGCATCGGCGCGCGCCTGCTGCGCGAATACGCCGAGCAGATCGGCCTGGATCCGGCCTTCACGATCCACGACCGCGAGGACTCCGCCGACCTGATGAACCTGGTCCGGCACGAGCTTGGCTTTTCCAAGACCGAGAGCCGCTTTCCGACCAAAGGCACGTGCCTCTCGATCTACTCGCGCTGCGTCAACGCCGAGATGCCGATCGAGCAGGTCCTCGGCGCGTCGTATCCCTGGTGCTCCGGGTGGGCGGCCGAGCTGAAGGAGTTGTTCGCGGCCTATGTCGAGGCCAAGCAGAAGCAGAACGTTCTCGACTACGACGACCTGTTGCTCTACTGGGCGCAGATGGTCGGCGACGCCGCCTGGCCGACGACATCGGCGGCCGCTTCGACCACGTCCTGGTCGATGAATATCAGGACACCAACCGCCTGCAGGCCTCGATCCTGCTTGGCGCTGAAGCCCGGAGGCCGCGGCCTCACGGTGGTCGGCGACGATGCGCAGTCGATCTACTCGTTCCGCGCCGCGACCGTCCGCAACATCCTGGACTTTCCCGACCAGTTCAGCCCGCCCGCCAGCATCATCACGCTCGATCGCAATTATCGCTCGACGCAAACCATTCTCGCCGCCGCCAACGGCGTGATCGGCCTCGCCAAGGAGCGCTTTACCAAGAACCTCTGGACCGAACGAACTTCCGCCGCGAAGCCGCAACTCGTTACCGTGCGCGACGAGGCCGACCAGGCGCGCTTCATCGTCGAGCGCGTCCTGGAGAACCGCGAGTCCGGCACGCTCCTCAAGGAGCAAGCCGTTCTGTTCCGGACGTCGAGCCACAGCGGTCCGCTCGAAATCGAACTGACGCGCCGGAATATCCCGTTCGTCAAGTTCGGCGGGCTGAAGTTTCTCGACGCCGCCCACATCAAGGACATGCTGGCATTGCTGCGTTTCGTCGAAAATCCGCGCGACCGCGTCGCGGGCTTCCGGCTGTTGCACCTGCTGCCCGGCATCGGATCGGCAACCGCGCAGCGCGTGCTCGACCATATGGCTGAGGCCGCCGACCCGATCGCGGCGCTCGCTTGTATCCCGACGCCACCACGCGCCGGCGACAACTGGAACGGATTTTGTCGAAGCCCTGAGCAATCTCCGATATTCGGAATGGCCCGTCGATCTGGAGCGCGCCCGCCTCTGGTACGAACCGCATCTCGACCGCATCCACGAGGATGCCGAGACGCGGCGGGCCGACTTGCTCCAGCTCGAGCAGATCGCCTCCGGATATCCGTCGCGCGAACGATTCCTGACCGAACTGACGCTGGATCCGCCCGACGCGACCAGCGACCAGGCCGGCGTGCCGCTGCTCGACGAGGATTACCTGATCCTGTCCACGATCCATTCCGCCAAGGGCCAGGAGTGGAAGTCGGTCTATCTGCTCAATGCCGTCGACGGCTGCATGCCCTCCGATCTCGGCGCCGGCACCTCCGCCGAGATCGAGGAGGAACGTCGCCTGCTCTACGTCGCCATGACCCGCGCAAAGGACGACCTCCATCTGATCGTTCCGCAGCGCTTCTTCGTCCACGGCCAGCACGCCCAGGGCGATCGCCACCTCTATGCATCCAGGACGCGCTTCATCCCCGAGAAATTGCTCGGACTGTTCGAGCGCACAGCTTGGCCTGTTGCGCCGGCCAGTGCCGCGGCACGCGCCGCCGGCCAGGGACCAAAGCTGGATATCGGCGCCCGCATGCGCGGAATGTGGCGATAGATCGTCCGCCCCAAGCAACCCTGCCATCGACATTTCGCTGCGGCGGGAACCGCGACCTTGGCACCTTTTCTGCATTGCCAGCTTCATGGAGGCCAGCAATGACGAAAGACTTCATCGCAATTTCCGCCGCAACATTCGTGGTCGCCGCCGGGGTGTGGGGCCTCCGAGGCAGTACGCATGGCACGAGCCCGGAGACGACAGAAACAGTGCGGGTCCTCGCCGATGATCCCGCATTGAAACTTGCCTCCGAGCGGAGCCCCTACATGAGGACCGAACGCTGAGCCTGCGCAAGTAGCAGGTCGTGGCCAAAGCGGAGTTCATAAACTCGGCATAATCCGGAACGAGTTTTTTCCAATTATTTCACAAATCAATTTTGAGGTTCGGCGTGAGCGGATTTTCTGTTCGATTGGCAGCCGTAGTCATCGTGCTGGGGTTGGGAATCTGGGCCACACTTGGTCCGCCGAAGCCGACCCTTACTCAGGTCAGCATTTCCCGGCTGCACTAGTTCTTCGCGTCATATCACACAAGCTGGTCGTCACCCCGCGAGACCGTGGCGCCCGGCCGGGCCCTGGCCTGCAGGCGGGACACCGCCTCGGCCAGCGGAACGTCGGCCTGTGAGCCGTCGCGTTCGCGCAAGGCTCACCCGGCCGTCCCGCATCTCGCGCCCGCCGACGATGGCCATCACCGGCACCGCCATTTCATGCGCCGCCACGATGCGCCGCGAAAGCGTGTCGGCGCCGTCATAGGCAACGGCCCGGATCCCGGCATCCCGAAAACGCCGCCAGCACGTCCGCGCCGTATCCGGCCTGGTCTTTCGAGATCGGCGCGACCGCGACCTGGTCCGGCGACAGCCAGAACGGAAGCACGCCGCCATGGTGCTCGAGCAGGATCGCGATCATGCGGCCGAGCGATCCGAAGATGGCGTGGTGGATCATCAGGGGCCGCGCGCGGCTGCCGTCGGGGGCGACGTAGGACGCCTCGAGCCGCTGCGGCAGCACGCCGTCGAGCTGCACCGTGCCGCACTGCCAGGATCGGCCCAGCCGGTCGCGCAGCGCGAATTCCAGCTTCGGTCCGTAGAACGCACCTTCGCCGGGGTTGATTTGAGGCGCGAGGCCGCAGCGCCGCGCGGCATCGCCGAGCTTCGCCTCCGACCAGTCCCAGCGTCGCGTCGTCGCCGGCGCGCACCGCCGGCCGCGTCGCCAGCGCCACCTCGTAGTCGGGAAAACCGAGGTCGCGGTAGACCTCGCCCAGCAGGGCGATGAAGCACGCGACTTCGGCCTCCACGTCCTGCTCGCGGCAGAACACATGCGCGTCGTCCTGCTCGAAGGCGCGCGTGCGCATGATGCCGTGGAGCGAACCGGAAGGCTCATTGCGGTGGCAGGCGCCGAACTCGGCATAGCGGATCGGAAGCTCCCGCCACGAGCGCAGCCCCTTGTTGAAGATCTGCACGTGGCACGGGCACGACATCGGTTTCAGCGCCATCGCCAGTTCGCCGTCGTCGACCCGGAACATGTGCTCGCCGAACTTGTCCCAGTGGCCGCTGCGGCTCCAGAACTCCTGCGGCAGCAGCTGCGGCGTCCGAACCTCGGCATAGCCGGCGCGGCGCATCTTGCGCTCGGACATAGTCTTCCAGCACCCGGTAGAGCGCGTATCCGCGCGGATGCCAGAACACCATGCCCGGCGCATCTTCCTGAAGGTGCCAGAGCTTGAGCTGCACACCGAGATTTCTGTGGTCGAGATCGTCCATGGCTATGTTCCTTGCGATGAGGAAAAAGCGCGGACGGGACCATCAAAAAACAGAAAAGGCCCCGTCCGTCGCCGGCGGGGCCTTTTCTGGGTGAAGTACGCTTGTCTCTAGCGCGCGCAACCAGCAGGCGATCCGCCGTAAGCGGTCGCCGTGGTGGTCGATGCGGCTGATCGAAGCTGGTTCATGCGCTGTATATGGCGGTAAAGCGCTCAGGCGTCAACGTCCAGCCGCCGCGCAGATCTTCGCGAGCCTTTTCAGCGGTCGGACGAAAATTCGCTTCTCCTTGAAGTCACGGTTAGTGCCCTGTGTTCCTGTCTCATTGTATCGGTACGGCACGGACCGAGACATCCACGTGCAGCCCGGTCGGATCGTCCGCATTGCCGATAAAGCCGCCCGATATCGGCAGCGCCTGTCCTGCCTCCCTGGTCACGCCCACGCGAACAAGGTTCGCCCCGGCAACCAGACCGTTCGTCGGGTCGTATTCGACCCAACCTGCGCCGGGTAGATAGACGCTGCACCAGGCGTGCGTGCTGCCGCCGCCCCGGGTCGTGCCCGAGGAATCGTCGTACAAATAGCCGGTGACAAAACGAGCGGCGAGGCCAAAGCTGCGCAGCGCTTCCATCATCAGCACCGCAAAGTCGCGGCAGGTGCCGGAACCGAGCGCCAGTGTCTCGGCGGCCGTCTGCGTGCCCTCCTCGTAACGCGCATTATAACGGAACTCCGCCTTGATCGCGTGCGTCATCGCTTCCAGCACCTTCAGGGTCTGTCTGCTGCTTGCGTCGGACACGACACGGCGCGCCCAGGCGTCGACCTTTCGGTCGGGGTCCGGCATCTGGCGTTCGGCAAGACGCGCGAGATCGGGAATCTCATGGGAGTTGTAGGAAAATGGAAACAGCTCGGCGGTTTCGTCGAGGCTGTAGACCGGAAGCGGCTGGCCGTCGGGGTGATGCGTCATGTCGAGCGTCGATACGATGCTGAGCCGCTTGGTCCTGAGCGCTTCGGGCCATTCGAGGAAGCAGATGGAATTGTTGAATACGTCATGCTTCCAGTAGACGCCGGTCGGCTCGGGTTCGACCTTCAGCGTCGCGCTGTGCAGGCGCAGGTCGTGGCTTTCGTCCGGCCGGACCATGAGCTTATGGCGCAGCAGGCCCACCGGATTGCGGTAGATGTATTCGGTCGTATGCACGATACTGATCTTCGCCATGCGAGCCTCACCTGACCGGGGTTGACTTAATCCATTCCCAACGGGCTCAATTTACCGAGGGCAAGACACTCCTCCCGGTACACCGTGGGAGTCAACTTCTGGATCAACTGTTCGGTCGGCCTATGAGAGGTATTTGATGAACCTCGATCTTGCCCTCGTCCTGCTGATGCTCGCGGCCGCCATCGTGATGTTCGTCATCAACCGGCCCCGCATGGACGCGGTCGCGCTGCTCGTGATGGTGGCGATGCCGTTCACCGGCATCATTACCATGAACGAGGCGCTGGCGGGGTTTGCCGATCCATCGATCATACTGATCGCCGCGCTCTTCGTGATCGGCGAAGGCCTCGTGATGACCGGCGTCGCACGACGGCTCGGCGACTGGCTCGACGCCAAGGCCGGCGGCAGCGAGAACCGCTTGCTGATCCTGCTGATGGCGGCCGTAGGCGGTCTCGGCTCCTTGATGAGTTCGACTGCGGTGGTCGCCATTTTCATCCCGGTGGTGCTGCGCATCTCGCAAAATCGCGGCACGGCGCCAAGCCGGCTGATGATGCCTCTGAGTTTCGCCGCGCTGATCAGCGGCATGCTGACACTGGTGGCGACGGCGCCCAATCTGGTGGTGAATGCCGAACTGATCCGGCAGGGTGCGCAGGGATTTAGTTTTTTCAGCTTTACGCCGTTCGGGCTGCCGATACTCGCACTCGGGATCATCTACATGCTTTTCGCGCGCGGCCTGCTCTCCAGCAAGAGCCCGCCCGCCACGGAGGACCGCCGCCCCAGCCTTCAGCGGTGGATCGAGCAATACGGCCTCGCCGATCGCGAAAGGCGCGGCCACATCAGCGCCAACTCGTCGCTCGCCGGAAAGCGCCTCGACGAACTGTCGCTCCGTTCTGCGGGCGTGAACCTTCTTGCCATCGAGCGTGGGACGGGGTTTGCGGCCAGGGTGCTCCGTCCGACCGCGCAGACGGAACTGCAGGCCGGCGATGTCCTGCTTGCCGATGTCGACATCTCGAACGACCGCGCCAACGCGCTGTGGCAGTCCCTGAAGCTCGAGCCGCGGCCGCTCAGCGAGATCGGAAACTACTTTGTCGACCGCTCTCAGGAGATCGGCGCGGCGGAGGTTATCCTGCCTGCCGAATCCACGCTGATCGGCCAGACCGTGCACGAGGCCCGGCTTCGCTCCGAATACGGCCTCACCGTCATCGGGTTGCGGCACGGCAACAAGGTGGTCACGCACGACCTGCTGGAGGAAACGTTGAAGATCGGCGACATTCTGCTGCTGATCGGCTTCTGGTCCGACATTCAGGAACTCCAGTCCCACGCCGACGACGTGGTCGTGCTGAACATGCCGGTCGAACTGGAGGAAGTTCTTCCCGCAGCGCAGCGGGCGCCGCATGCGCTGGCCGTGCTTGGGCTGGTGGTCGCGCTGATGATCAGCGGTTTGGTGCCGAACGTCCAGGCTGCGCTGATTGGTTGCTTGCTGATGGGGCTTTTCGGCTGCGTCGATTTCAACAGCGCCTATCGCTCGATCAACTGGAAGACCCTCATCCTGATCGTCGGCATGCTGCCGTTCTCGCTGGCCTTGCAGCGGACGGGAGGGGTTGACCTCGCTGCCGACGCCGTGGTCGGCCTGGTCGGAGGCGCCGCGCCGCGTCTCGTGTTGGCGACCCTGTTCGTGATCACGGCGGCGCTGGGCTTGTTCATCTCCAATACGGCGACGGCCGTACTGATGGCGCCCGTGGCGTTGGCCATCGCCAAGGAGCTCGGAGCCTCGCCCTACCCGTTCGCGATGATCGTCGCGCTGGCCGCGTCCACGGCTTTCATGACGCCGATTTCCTCGCCGGTGAACACGCTGGTCGTGGGACCCGGACAATATCGTTTCGGCGATTTCGTGAAGGTGGGTGCGCCGTTCACTGTCGTTGTTGCAATCGTGAGCGTGCTGCTCGTTCCAATATTCCTTCCGCTTTAGAGTTTGGGACCGCTTGACTCATGTCTGCGCCTGACCAGCGATCGGCAGCGGCCATGACAGCCGCTGCCGATCTCTTGCTCTTTTAGCCGTTTGCGAGCGGCACGGCGACGTAACGGGAGGCGTCGCCGGAACGGAGGCGCATCAACACGCTGTTCTTCTTGTCCGTGCGTGCGGCTTCGATCGCTTCGCGAACATCGCCGGGAGTTGCCACGCTCTTTCCGGCAACCTCCAGGATCACGTCACCCTTCTTGAAGCCGCGATCCGCGGCTGCGCTTTTCGGATCGACTTTCGTGACGACGACACCCTTCTTGCCCGCACCCTCAACCTTGTCTGCCGGTGCGACCGTCATGCCCAGTCGCGGAACATCCGTGGTTGGACCCTTGCTATCGGTATCGGTGTCGGCTTTCGCTTCCTGGGCATTGGGCAGTTGGCCAAGGGTCAGATTGACGACTTTGCTTTTTCCGTTGTGCAGCGTGTCGAGCTTGACGGCACTGCCAGGGGCAAGGCCGCCAATGACCCGTGCGAGCTCTCGGGCATCCTTGATCGACTGACCATTTACCGCGGTGATGACGTCACCCGAGGCAATGCCGGCCTTGGCGGCAGGGCCGTCCTTCTGAGGCTCCGCCACCAGCGCACCCTCCGCCTGCTTGAGACCCATGCTGTCGGCGATATCCTGCGTTACCGGCTGAATCTGGACACCGATCCAGCCCCGGCTGACCCCGCCTTTGTCCTTCAGCTGGGCGATCACGCTCTTCACCGTCGAGGCCGGGATCGAGAACGCGATGCCGACGCTGCCGCCGGATGGCGAATAAATCGCGGTGTTCACGCCAGCGACTTCGCCCTGCATGTTGAAAGCCGGGCCACCCGAGTTGCCTTTGTTGACCGGCGCGTCGATCTGAATGAAATCGTCATAGGGACCGCTGCCGATGTCGCGACCGCTGGCCGACACGATGCCTGCAGTGACCGTGCCGCCGAGGCCAAACGGATTACCGACCGCAAGAACCCAATCGCCGATTCTGGCCTTGCCTTCAGACAGCTTGGCGAACGGGAAGCCTGAGCCGCCCTCGACCTTGATCAGGGCCAGGTCGGTCCGCGAATCCGTTCCGATCACCTTCGCGGTGTAGGTTTTTCCTGCGTCGGTCGTGATTTCAACCTTGTCTGCGCCTTCAACGACGTGGTTGTTTGTCACGGCATACCCATCGGACGAGATGAAGAAGCCTGAACCCTGGCCCATCATTCCCCGGCGCTGACCATCCTGACCGGGCCGTTGCGGTACCCCATCGGGGCCACCAAACCGGCGAAAGAAGCGCTCCATCGGCAAACCGGATTCTTCGTCATCGCTTTTCTCGCTGGCTTCGGTCGCCTTCTTCATGGTGACCTTGACCGAGATCACGGAAGGTTTCACCCGCTCCACCATGTCGGCGAAGCCCGCGGGCTGAGCGACGTTGGCGACAGCTTGACTGACCTCAGCGTGGGCAGCGGCGCCAAAAATGTCGAAGGCGCCCGGCGCAGGACTGAAACCGTAAACGGCTACACCGAGGCCGACAGACGCCATCAATGCCAGCCTTCGTGCGGACAACAATTTAGGTCGCTGCACCTGATGCGATAGTGCGTTGGCAGCGTCAGAGGGACGGCTCGTCATAAAAACTCTCCTTGGAGCTGGCGCGCGGATGCTCGCCTTTAGGAGGCCGTGATGCAGGCTCTCGCCTTACGGCGCGCTGGCCGTGGAATTAATGTTTCGAAATGAATTGCATCATCGTAATGAACGGAATGTTGGAATCACAGCATCGCCTTTGGCCAAACGAATACCCTTCAAAGCCCGATCAATTTTGTACGAATTGCATACCGGACCAACTCGGCGGTCGATGAAATATTGAGCTTGCGCATTGCCGATGCGCGATGGGTCTCGACCGTCTTCACGCTGAGATTCAAAACCGCACCCACGGACTTGTTGGTGTGTCCTTCCGCAATCAGTTGAACGACGCTCTGTTCTCGCGAAGACAGCAAGGTCTCCGATTTTTCCTTCTTGTTTGACAGATAGTCATGAAGCAACTTCTCCAGCAAGACACTGGTAAAGTAAGGTCGATGGTCAAGCAGTGCTTCGATCGCTGCAATAAGGTGGCTTCTCGCATCTGATTTCAGCAGGAATCCCCGCACGCCTGCCAGAAGGACTTCCGTCAGAATCTCCTCGCTTTCATGCATTGTGAGGATGAGAACTTCTGTGTGCAGATGATGCAGTTTAATTCGGCGGCTAACCTCCAGCCCATTCATGACGGGCATTGAGTAATCGACGATGGCTACATCCGGCTTCACTTTGAAAGCCAACGCAACGGCGTCCCTGCCATCGGTCGCTTCCCCGCCCACGATCCAGTCGGCGCGAGTTTCGATAATCGCGCGAAGACCGGACCGCACGACTTCATGGTCGTCCGCAATCAGGATCTGCTTCACAGTGACGTTCCTGTCGGTTGGAACCACTGGCTAGGACGATCGGCGATAGCAATGCGACAGCAGAACTGACTCATCATACTGATCGACTTCCCTGCCGATAATCCCACAAAACCCTGAAACTCGGTGGATGAGTATTCGGGCAACCTTCTCGGATTGCCAGCCCCTACGGTCGTCCTGCGAGCGCGCTCAGCTGAAACGCCTCAATCTGCGCCAGACTTTGACCGCGAACCGGCGATTGGCTCACTCCGGCACGACCACCTGCTCTCACGCCTCCACGAGCTTGCTGCGAACCGCGTATCGAACCAGGCCCGCGGTCGAGTTTATGTTAAGCTTGCGCATAGCGGCCGCTCGATGCGTCTCCGTCGTCTTTATGCTGAGATTCAAGATCGCGCTCACGCCCTTATTGCTGTGCCCTTCCGCAACCAGTTTAACGATCGTCTTCTCTCGAGGCGAAAGCACCTGGTTCGGGTCGCCCTTCCCGGTCGCCATGCCCTTTAATTCGCTCGAGAACGAGCCTGCGTAGAACGGCTTATGAACGATCAATGACTCGACGGCCGCCATGAGCATCTTGTTCGCATCAGACTTCAGCAAAAATGCACGGGCACCTGCCCGGAACGCCTGCAACGCAAGCACATTCGGAGTCATGCATCGTGAAAATGAGTATCTCGGTTACTAGCTGATGTTCCCTGATGCGCCGTGCAACTTCCACCCCCGTCATGAACGGCATCGCGTAGTCAACAATGGCAACGTCAGGCCTTTTTTCAACAGCCCCGGCGACCGCCTCGTTGCCATCGCGTGCCTCGGCAACGACCTCCCAGCCGGCACGCCCTTCCAACACGGCACGTAGTCCGGATCGCACCGTTTCGTGATCGTCAGCTATGAGAATCCGTTTCATGATCGAACAAAACTCCAATGCCGCACCGCGTCGGGCATCGACTATCGGCATCTTGTCGTTCGCATCCAAACTTCCTTGGATTCTCTGCATTCCTCCAACATTTTCGAGCAGCTGGCGCTCTTAATGCTGCTGTGCAATGGACCTGTGATGTCCCAGATGGTTATGACGTCGTATCCGGCTGTCGAGATCTCTTGAGCGGGAGAGAGTGCGGAAGTACTGCACACAACGTAGTACCTCGGCCGCCTGTCGCTGATGAAGAATGGATTTCGAGAGTACCGCCCAGCTGCCGCAATCTGGCTCTCATAGCCGGAATTCCGACACCAAATGAAATCGCCTTGGGGCCCGATCTCGCTTGATTGATTGGCATGCCGCGGCCATTGTCAGTAACCCGAAGCTTGAAATGCGTATCCATTGTCTCCATTGTGACGCTTCACCCGTGTCGCCTGGGCATGACGGAAGACGTTCATAAGGGCTTCCTGAATAACTCTCAGCACGGCGCGCTGCCGCTCGTAGGATAATTCATCGACCTCGGGAGCGATCTCGAGACTGGTCTTCAGCGAAGTGCGCGCCGAAAATCCGTTTACGAATTGTTCGATCGTCGTCTTCAGTCCATCGGTTAGCAGATTTTGGGGATGCAGCAGGTAGGTAAAGGCACGGATTTCCCTCTGCGCCTGGTCGATCGACGCATCGATATCATCGAAGAGTTTCTCTGCGCTACCGTTACCGCTCATCGCGCGCCTCAACCGCATCACGTTCAAGCTGGCGGCAATCAAATGCTGGCAAGTCGAATCATGCAGATCGGATGCAATCCGCTGCTGCACCTCTTCCTGAAGCGATAACAGCCGGAGGTCGAGTTCTGCCGCAGCCCGTCTCCTGGCCATCCTGTCACCAGCGGTCGTCCGCTCCTCAATCGCCCGGTGGCTACCGACCAGTTCGACTATATTTCCGGTTTTGGGATCACGGACGGGATTGATCGTCGTATCAAACTCGCGTCGGCGTCCACCGAGAGCGAGACGCTGCCGGAAACGAACCGACCTTCCCTCGGCTAGACACGCATCGCAGAAGGCGCAAATGGACTTCGCGTCCTCCTCGCTCATGCAGTCACGAATTGCTTTCTTTTGGTTGCCCTCAATTGAGATTCCGAGCGAGCGCTCGAAGGCCGGGTTCATGCTCTCGTAGAAAAACTGTCCGGTATTCGAAACTGCAAATTCCGAAGAGATATTCCAGAGCATGTATCCAGTGGAGCTCATGGTACGCTGGCCGGGGACTCATCGCAGTCTCGCCCCTGATGTTTCCCAGATCGCGTGGTCGCGAACTGCTCGACTTCCTTAGGCAACTTACTCTACGTCGCGTTCTGAGCTTACCTTAAGTAAATACCCTTCAGAAAACACTCGTCAAGTATCTGTTTCGATGTCCGAATTAGGTGAGTCCACTTGGCACATTCTGTACATCTCATTCTTTGCCGAGTTTTAGGTTTCGCTTGCCACAATCAAAGATAGAACGTGATTTCAGCGACTTAACGACCATGGTGAAGCAGCCGTCCAAAATGTCGATCTATCGGAATTCGGCAAGAACACCCAACGGTTACTACGCCCGGCTATCCCACGGCAGATGTTGGTTTCGATGGCGAACCGGTCTCTCCTTTTGTTTCGCAGGCCAACAAGGAGGTTCAGGCTAGACGAGACTCAAGTCGACGGAAGACTGCGCCAACCGGCGCGGCGTAGCCGCCATACGCGCGGGCCCTTATTCAAGGCCGGGACAATCAGCAGGAGCGCTCAGTACATTTGCTGATAGCGAAGGGTCTTCGCCCGACTGAAATTACCTAGCGAGATCGATCTGCAGCCGCCATCAGAGGTCTGGTTATGCCTTCACGCCCCGGCAAAGCGAAATTGCATCGATTGCTGATGACGGCGCTTATTGCGATAGCGCCGGCATTGTTGCTCACGGCCTGTCAGAAAGAGACAGACACCGCAGCTCCGGCAGCCCGTCCAGTTCGGACCACGACCGTTGAGAAGCGTGAGGCTGGCCAGGCGCTGACATTTACCGGCCGTATCGAGGCTGAGGACGAGGTGAGCGTGGCGTTTCGAATTTCCGGGCGGCTGTTGGAAAACAGCGGCAAGCTCGGGGATCGGGTGCAAGCCGGGCAATTAATGGCGCGACTTGAACCACAGAACGAGTTGAACACGCTGCGGCAGGCGCAGGCAGGCCTCGCGGCCGCCCAGGGGCAATTGACGCAGGCGCGCAATCATTTCGAACGCCAGGAGACGCTTCTTGCGCAGGGATGGACGACGCGGGCCAATTTCGATGTCGCAACACAGGCGCAACAAACCGCTCAGTCGCAAGTAGACGCCGCCGAAGCCCAACTCCGTACCGCGCACGACCTGGTGAGCTTCACCGAACTCAAGGCCGATGCGCCGGGGACAATAACCGCAACAGGCCCCGGCGCGGGAGAAGTCGTTCAGGCGGGGCAAATGATCGCCAGGCTTGCACGAAAAGACGGTCGCGACGCGGTTTTCGACGTTCCGGCCCAGTTGCTTCGATCAGCACCCAGCGATCCCCAGATCACCGTCAGCCTGACGGACGATCCGGCAGTGACTGCGCCCGGGCGAATCCGCGAGGTCGCCGCTCAAGCCAATCCTGTAACCCGGACCTTCGAGGTCAAGGTCGGCCTGACTGACCCTCCGGCAGCCATGCGGCTTGGAGCAACCGTCGTCGGGCGCCTGCAAACCGATTCCGTGCCGATCATCGACATCCCGGCAACGGCATTGACGAAGATCAATCAGCGACCGGCGGTATGGATTGTCGATCCATCGACCAAGACGGTTTCAATCCGAAACGTCGACGTCTTGCGCTTCGACCAGGCGCGGGTGGTGGTTTCGCAGGGGTTGGATACCGGCGAGGTCGTGGTCACAGCGGGCGTGCAGGCCCTTCACCCGGGCCAGAAGATTCGCCTGCTCGGGTCAGAGCCATGATCAATCTGTCCGAATGGGCGCTTAAACACCGCTCGCTCGTCGCCTACATCATGATCGTCGCCGTCATCGCCGGCGTGTTGTCCTATTACCGGCTTGGCCGCAGCGAAGACCCTACCTTCATCATCAAGACCATGGTCGTGCAGGCCGCCTGGCCGGGAGCGACCGTCGAAGAGACGCTCAAACAGGTAACCGAGCGGCTCGAGCGCAAACTGCAGGAAACGCCTCACCTGGATTTTCTGCGCAGCTTTACCCGTGCCGGCGTTACGACAATCTTTGTCAACCTGAAGGGCAGCGCGAACGCAAAGGAGGTTGCTGACACCTGGTATCAGGTTCGCAAGAATATCGGAGATATCCGCGCCACCCTTCCGGCCGGAATTGTTGGACCCGGCTTCAACGACGATTTCGGCGATACGTTCGGGATCATCTACGGCTTTACGAGCGACGGCTTCACGCATCGCGAACTGCGTGATCGCGTCGAGGATATCCGCTCGAAGCTGCTCCTGGTGCCCGACGTATCAAAAATCGAAGTGTTGGGGGCGCAGGACGAGAGAATCTTCGTCGAATTCTCGATGAAGGAACTCGCCAGCCTGGGGATCGACCGCTCTGCACTGATCGCGGCACTGCAGGCGCAGAACATCGTACGCCCGGCCGGCACGATTCAAACCGGCTATGAAAGTCTTTCGCTGCGGGTTTCAGGCGCATTCGCGTCGGAACAGGATGTCGCGAACACCAATTTCGTCGCCGGCGGACGCGTGCTCCGCCTCAGCGATATCGCGCAAATACGGCGTGACTATTCCGACCCGCCGCAGCCGCAATTTCGAGTAAATGGCGAACCGGCCATCGGGCTTGCGATCGCGATGCGGGACGGCGGTGACATTCTTGCTCTCGGCGCAAACATCAAGAAACTGATGGCGACGGTTACCGCGGACTTGCCTGTCGGCATCGAGCCGAAACTCATCGCGGACCAGGCCGTCACCGTCGACGGCGCCATCTCGGAATTCATGACGTCGCTGCTGCAGGCGATCGCGCATTATTCTCGTCGTCAGCTTCATCAGCCTCGGCGTCCGACCCGGCCTGATCATCGCGCTTTCCATTCCGTTGACGCTGGCCATCGTCTTTCCGATCATGCAAATGGCTGGAATCGATATGCAGCGCATATCCCTCGGCGCGCTGATCATCGCCCTCGCACTTGCTCGTCGACGACGCGATGACGACGACCGACGCCACGCTCAATCGCCTCGCGGAAGGCGACGACAAGGTCGAGGCCGCGACATACGCGTTCCGGACCTATGCATTTGCCATGCTCGCGGGAACGCTGGTGACGATCGCCGGCTTCGTCCCCGTCGGCTTTGCCGCCAGTTCGGCCGGAGAATACACATTCTCGCTGTTCGCGGTGGTCAGCATCGCGCTGATCGTGTCCTGGTTCGTTGCGGTGATCTTTGCGCCGCTGCTGGGTGTCATCATTCTCAAGCCACCGAGGGCCGCGGCGAGCACCGAGCCCGGCAGGGTCTTTCGATGGTATCGGAGCTTCCTCACCTTCGCCATGCGCGCGAAATGGCTGACGATCTTCGTTTCCCTGGCGCTCTTCGCGGCATCCTTCCTCGCGCTTCCGCTCATCCCTCGGCAATTCTTTCCGTCGTCGGACCGTCCGGAGCTGCTGGTTGACCTCAGTCTGCCGCAGAATGCGTCGATCTATGCCAGCGAAACCGCCGCGCAACGCCTCGATGCTGCGCTGAAGGGCGATCCGGATGTGGCGCGCTGGAGCACCTATGTGGGTCGCGGCGCTATTCGCTTCTATCTGCCCCTCAATGTTCAGTTACCGAACAACTTCTTCACCCAGGCGGTCATTGTTGCAAAGGACGTTGCGGCACGCGAACGTCTTCGCGTGAAGCTGGAAAAGATCCTGTCTGACGAGTTTCCAAGCGCGATTTCGCGGGTGTCACCCGCTTGAACTTGGGCCTCCGGTCGGATGGCCCGTGCAATATCGCGTCAGCGGTCCTGACGTAGATCAGGTGCGCGCGATTGCTCTCAAGCTCGCCCAGATCATCGCAACCAATCCCAAAGCCGAAAAGGTCAATTTTGACTGGATCGAGCCCGCCCGCCAGGTGCGCATTCGCGTCGACCAGGATGAGGCCCGCCTGCTGGGCCTCAGCTCGCAGGCACTGGCCAGCGTTCTGAATACCGTCATATCCGGCACCTCCGTTACCCAGGTGCGCGACGATATCTACCTGGTCGATGTCATCGCACGTGCGACGGATGAACAGCGTGTCTCGCTTGCTACCCTGCGCACCGTGCAGGTGCCGTTGCCGGGCGGGCGAACGGTTCCGCTCAGTCAGTTTGCGACCTTCGAATACGGGCAGGAATATCCCTTGATCTGGCGGCGCGACCGCGTTCCGACCCTGACGGTGCAAGCCGACATCGTCGCCGGAGCCCTGCCGGAGACGGTAGTGACCTCGCTTTCGCCCGACGTGGAGGCCCTGACAAAGACCCTCCCGGCAGGGTATCATATCGTTGTCGGCGGGACTGTCGAAGAAAGCAAGAAATCGCAGGCCTCCGTCATCGCCGTCGTGCCGGTCATGCTGCTCATCATGCTCACCGTCCTGATGGTGCAGCTGCAAAGCTTCCAGCGATTGTTTCTGGTGCTCAGCGTAGCGCCGCTCGGCCTGATCGGCGTCGTCGCGGCGCTGCTGCTGTCTGGCAGGCCGCTGGGCTTCGTGGCCATTCTCGGCATCCTGGCGCTGCTGGGCATGATCACCAAGAATGCGGTGATCCTGATCGGCCAGATCGAGGCGGAGCGTTCTCAGGGAAAAAATGTCTGGGAAGCCGCCGTCGATGCCAGCAGCTCCCGTTTCCGCCCGATCATGCTGACCGCGGTGTCCACCGTTCTCGGCATGATACCGATCGCTCCGACGGTGTTCTGGGGACCAATGGCCTTTGCGATCATGGGAGGCCTGCTGGTCGCGACGATTCTGACGCTGATCTTTCTGCCCACATTGTATGTTACCTGGTTCAGGGGAGCCGAAGGGTCGCCGGTCGAGCTCGCCGCAACAGGTTCAGCACAAGCGTTAGCGAAAATGGGGTTCGACTTGATCGAGCCCCGACCGATGGCTTCGTTGAAATGTCATGACACCTTCATCGAACTCATCCGATCAGAAGCTCTCGCGCGGCGCGCTCATCGCGCTGGTCGTTGGATCAATGATCGGCTCGGGCATCTTTGCGCTGCCGTCAGCCTTCGGCCGCGCCACCGGCGGCCTGGGCGCCTTGATTGCATGGGCTATCGCAGGCACCGGAATGCTGATGCTGGCCTTCGTCTTTCAGACGCTATCGCGGCGCAAACCCGATCTGGACTCCGGCATCTACGCCTACGCCAAGGCAGGCTTTGGCGACTACCCCGGCTTTGCGTCGGCCGTGGGCTACTGGATCGGGTGCTGTCTCGCCGATGTCGCCTGCCTGGTCCTGATCAAGGCGACGCTGGGCCAGTTCTTTGCAATTTTTGGCGATGGGACGACACCTGTCGCGATCGCCGCGGCGACCGCGCTGCTGTGGGGCGTGCACTTCCTGGTCCTGCGCGGCATCAAGGAAGCCGCGGCCCTCAATACGATTGCAACCTTCGCCAAGATGGTGCCGATACTGCTCTTCATCGTCGTCGTCATATATGCGTTCAAGGCAGACGTCTTCGCGTTGAACTTCTGGGGCGGCGAAGAGCCGACCTTCGCCAATGTGTCAAATCAAGTCCGCAACACGATGCTGGTCACCGTGTTCGTCTTCGTCGGGATCGAAGGCGCAAGCGTCTATTCCCGCTACGCCAAAGACCGAAACGATGTGGGGATCGCGACGGTTCTGGGCTTCCTTGGCGTACTCGCCCTGCTCGTCCTTGTCACAATGCTCTCGTATGGCATCTTGCTGCGTCCGGAGCTGAGGGCGCTCGCTACGCCTTCGATGGCGGGCGTGTTGGAGGCCATTGTAGGACCATGGGGCAAGGTCTTCATCAGCGTCGGCCTTCTCATTTCGGTCCTCGGCAACTACCTGTCCTGGTCGCTGCTCGCCGCGGAGGTCCTCCATTCCGCAGCCGTCAATCGCACCATGCCCTCCTTTCTCGCGCGGGAGAACGCCAGAAAAGTGCCTGTGGGGGCATTGTGGCTGACGAACATCGTCATTCAGACGTTCCTGCTCGTCACCTATTTTGCGGAGTACGCATTCACGCTCGCACTCAAGATGACGAGCTCAATGACACTAATTCCCTATCTGCTCGTCGCTGCCTACGGGCTCAAGCTCGCCTGGACCGGAGAAACCTATGCCGCTGAACCGCGTAGCCGCACCATCGACTGGATTCGCGGCGCGATCGCGACGATTTACGCGATTGGCATGATCTACGCCGGCGGCGCGAAGTTTCTGCTGCTGTCAGCTCTTCTCTATGCGCCCGGGACGGCCTTGTTCGTCATGGCGCGACGCGAGCAGCGGAAGACTGCATTTTCCCTCGTTGAGGGGCTTCTGTTCGGCGCTATCCTGATTGCGGCAGCTGTCGCCCTGTACAGTCTCGCGACTGGTACGATCTCGATCTAGTGGTCGTCTTCGCATCTGCGGCAAGGGTGTTTCCTCATCGGCATCTAAGTGGATCACCCGATATCGGGGCGCACCCTGAACGTGCAGTCTGCCGATCCAGGATGCCGCTTCTGAAACAGTGCTGTGATGATGACTGCAGCTCCGTTTGAGCTTCGGCCGATCGAATTCTAGTCAAGGTCAGTTCCACTCAAGCCTCCTCTCAAGCCATGGCCGTCTGACCGAGACTTCCGTCATCGGAATTGTTGAGACTGGATATGACGTCGCAGCCGGCACAAAAGCTTTCCCTGTTCGCGCTGACCGCGATGGTGGTCGGGTCGATGGTGGGCTCGGGAATCTTTTCTTTGCCCCGGACCTTCGGCCTGGCGACGGGGCCTTTTGGCGCCATTTTCGCTTGGTGCATTGCGGCTGGCGGCATGTACACGCTGGCGCGCGTGTTTCAGGCGCTTGCCGAACGCAAACCCGATCTGGATGCCGGCGTCTATGCCTACGCCAAGGCCGGGTTCGGCGACTACCCAGGCTTCTTGTCGGCGCTCGGCTACTGGATCGGCAGCTGCATCGGCAACGTTTCGTATTGGGTCCTGATCAAGTCGACGCTCGGGGCGTTCTTTCCGGTATTCGGGGATGGCAACACGGTAGTGGCGATCGTCGTTGCCTCGATCGGGATTTGGCTCTTTCACTTCATGATCCTGAGGGGAGTCCAGCAGGCTGCCGCCATCAACATGGTCGTCACCATCGCCAAGATCGTCCCCATCCTGGTTTTCATCGTCATCCTGATCTTCGCGTTCAAGGCCGATCTCTTCCGCGCGAACTTCTGGGGCGGCGAAGGCATGCCGCCCGCCAGCCTGTTCGACCAGAGAGATCTGCAAGATCTCTTATCGACTTGACAATCAACCGTGTGCTGATCGGCTTGAGCGAACGCACCTCGCGCCAGGCCATCAGCCAGCTTGCCGCCGCGCTGTTCGAGAAAGGCGCGGCGGAGCGGGTCATTGTGGCGGCGATGCCCAAGCTCCGCGCGGCGATGCACCTCGATACGGTCTTCACATTCGCCGACCGCGACTGTGTCCTGCTTTACCCTGATATCGTGAACAACATCACCGCGTTTTCCTACCGGCCGAGCAACAAGCCCGGCGGAGTCGAGCTGCGGAAGGACGACAAGCCGTTCGTCGATGTGGTCGCTGAATTGCTTGGCCTCAAGAAGTTGCGCGTGGTCGAGACCGGCGGCAGCGCCTACATGCGCGAGCGGACGCAATGGGATAGCGGCGCAAATCTCGTCTGCGCCTCGCCGGGTGTCGTCTTTGCCTATGACCGAAACACATACACGAATACCTGCTGCGCAAGGAAGGGATCGAGGTCATCACGATCGTCGGCGCGAACTCGGCCGCGGCCGCGGCGGCGGAGCGCCGATTACGGAGGTGCAATGCGTAAGCTGTCGTGACGTTTACCAGCGCTCGGTTGCGTGCCTCTTCATCATCCTGACGCCCGATCTCTCCTATCGCATCTTTGCCCGAACACAATACGAAGCCTTTGCAAACGAACATCTCGGCAATGCTGCGATCGCACGCTTGGGCGCGCGGCTGACACAAAATCTATACGGCTGGAGATTTACCGCTCAGTACGAAAACAGATATGATTTCGACGGCGTCTACCGCGATCTCGCGTTCATTTCCAACGATGTGAGCGGCTCGGTTGGCCGCGACTTCCAGTTTGGCAATGTGATACTTGTCACCGCTTGCGCTGCTCACTTACCGTTTCTCCGATCTGCCGGAAGCCCGCCGCTGGCGTTTCGATGCGATACTCGGAATCGAAGCCAAGCTGGATTCGAAATGGTCGATCGTCAGCACACCATTCATCGAAGCATTCTGGTTCACCGACGGCCTCAATGCCGGCCGGCAAGATCAGATCTACTCGGTGTCCCTTGGATTGAAATACAATCTGGCCCGCAATGTATCGCTCACCACCAATGTCATTTACGAAGCGCGGACATCGAACGTACCCTTGCGTCACTACACGGATGTACAAATAGGTCCGAGACTCGACTTCGCTTTCTGAATGATAGGCAGCAGAAGATGTCCATGAAGCGTTTCTTTGCGTTGGCGGGAGCGGCAATCGTTCTCCTGTGTACTGTGTCGGCAGCCTCGGCGCAGCGTGATTCCGTCGAGCGCGGTACGAGGATGGACACCGATGCACTTCGGGACGACGTCCGCACCAACCGCCTTGAGATCCCCAGGCATCCCTTGGCTGCCGAGCAGCCTCCTCAACCTTCTCCCGGTTCGAAAGGAAAAGCCAAGTCCAAGAAAAGCGGAGGAAGCAGCAACTAGCGGCCGCCTCCTGATCCTCGCCAACCGAGTAGGTGTTAATACGTCGGTGAGTGGAAAGCCACCGCGGCTGAACCGGGCATCTGGAGGTCAGTAAGAGCTTATGAACTCATCGGAGGACCAAGGCAGGCCCGCGGAGCCGCCCGTGAGCGGTCCAGTCACGCAATCTCGGGAGTGCGATCTTCCGCGCAGCCGGTTTTTTTGGTTTCTGGCTGGTGCTGACCGGCGCCGATGCCGGCGATCTTGCGGCCGGGTTGGTTGCCGCTGTTGCAGCAACCTGGGCAAGTCTGCGCCTGATGCCGGCGCAGCCATGGAACCTGCGCCCCATCAAGCTCGCCGGATACGTGCTGCACTTTCTGCGTCAATCGATCACCGCCGGGATAGATGTCGCATGGCGGGCGCTCGATCCTCAACTGCGGTTGCAGCCGGGCTTCGTGGTCTATCCAGCGCAACTTCCGCCAGGCACGACGCGAGAGGCATTCTGCGCAATCATGAGCTTGATGCCAGGCACGCTTCCGTGCGGAGCCGCGGAAGGCAACGGGCTGACCATTCATTGCCTCGATGTGACGCAGCCGGTGGCCGAGCAGTTGGCTGCGGAGGAAGTCCTCTGCATGCAGATACTTGGAGGAGCGCAGCGCGATGGCTAGCTTCCTGTTCGGAGCCGCGGGCTTCGTGCTGACGATGGTGGCACTCGGGTTGTTCGTGATTCTTCGGCGCCCGGCCGAGGTTGACCACATGATGGCGGCGCAGCTCCTGGGGACCGGCGGCGTCGCCATCCTTGTTTTGCTGGCTGCAGCGACCGAGACACCGCCGATCGTGGATGTTGCATTGCTGCTGGCGCTGTTCGCTGCATTCGCAGCGGTCGCATTCGTCAGAAGCGCGTCCGGTTCGAAGAGCGAGGTCCCAGGAAACAGCGAGCGGCGGATGAAACTCGCGTTTGACATCTTCACCGTTTTCGCCGTCTCGGCCGGGTCAATCTTCTTTTTGGCAGGGACAGTCGGCTTGATCCGCTTCCCGGACTCGCTGACGCGCCTGCATGCACTGACCAAGGTGGATAATCTCGGCCTTGGCCTTGTCGTTCTGGGCCTGTTGCCACAGGCGAACGGAGTGTTCGGCGCGTTGAAGCTGGTGAGTATCTGGCTGCTGGTCCAGTTGTCCGGCGCGATCGTTACCCAGCTCATTGCAGGCGCGGTTCGACAACGCGGGCCACATGGATGACCATCTTGTCTGTTTTCGATATCGGTCTTGTCGTCCTGATCCTGGGGATCGGGGTTTGGACGATTGCCGCGCGCGAAGCGTTCGCGGCCGTTATCGGCTTCGTCGTCTACGGGTTGCTGTTGTCGATCGCCTGGGTCAGGCTCTCAGCGGTCGATGTCGCGCTGACGGAGGCCGCGATCGGCGGCGGAATGACCGGCATGCTGATGCTCGGTGCGGTCGCACGCCTGCGCTCCGCCAAAGGTAACGACACCCCGACCAGTCTGCCGGTTCGTCTTGTGACGGGCGCGTTATGCACGCTTGTCGCGGCAGGCCTTGCAATCGCCGTCCTGTCCCCGCCCGAAGTCATTCCCACACTCGCCCCGATGGCGATGGAGAACCTGCCGCAGAGCTGGCCTCGGCAATCCTGTCGCCGGCGTTCTGTTCGTTTACCGCGCGCTCGACACGCTGCTCGAGAAAGTGGTCCTGATACTCGCTTTGCTCGGCGTCTGGTCGTTGGCGCCGGATGGCGTGTGGGGCGGAATACCGGGGCTACGTGTCTATGCACAACCCAGCAGCACGCTGACTTTTCTTGCCCAGCTTCTGCCGCCGGTGGGAATCGTGGTGGCAATCTATATGTGCTGGGTCGGAGCAAAGGAACCGGGCGGCGCCTTTCAAGGCGGCACGGTCCTGGCCGCGATGTGGCTCCTTGTCATGATCGCAGGCCTGAGAAGTGTACCTTCGATCGACCAGCGCTGGCTGCGCCTGCTGCTCGTCGTCGGACCGGTGATTTTCCTTGCCATCGGAATAGCCGGGATGGTGCTGGCGACTGCCTTCCTTGCGTATCCGGCGGGCTACGCCAAACCGTTGATCGTCGCGGTGGAGTTCGCCTTGACGCTTTCGATCGGTGTGGCGCTGGGCCTGCTGGCTGCAGGGCCGCCGGAACGGGTGCAACGGCCATGAACGCTGCAAATTTGTTCGGTTTATGTGGCGCAGCGCTGGTCGGAATTGGATTGTACGGGCTCGTCACCAATCCGGAGCCGCTGCGCAAGATACTGGCATTCAACCTGCTGGGAAGCGGCGTGTTTCTGGTGTTCGGCGTCGTAGCCAGAAGGGCCGCAGCTTCCGGGCTCGGAGGCGATCCGGTCCCTCAGGCGATGGTCATTACCGCGATCGTCGTTGCCTTCGCGGCAACCGCCATGGCTATCGCACTGGTGCTGCGGCTTTTGCAGGAAACCGGCCGATCCACGCTCAGCGCCGATAATCCCGGAGGCACAGATACGGACCGAGGCAACTCCTGATGCCGGACGCAAACGTCTTGCCCGACGCGACAACGACAGATGGCGCGTTCCTGGTTCTGGCGATCGTATTGCCGGCCGCGGGCGTCCTGTTGTCGTTCGTCCTCGGCGGACGGTACGCCGAAAGGATAGCCGTTGTTCTGCTGCCTTCCGGCTTCGTCCTTGCGACGATCATCTTCGTCGACGTGTGGCGAAGCGGCAACCGGTTGGTCTACATCATCGGGGATTGGAAGCCCCCGCTCGGAATTGCGTTGCGCGCCGACGGACTTTCGGCGGCGATGATGGTCGCAATGGCCATCGTGTTCTGCGCGGTCGCGATCTTTGCGTATGCGGACTTCGGCACGCGTGCGGGGTCCGCTGAGGCCCGCGCACCGTTCGCGTTCTGGATCCTGCTGATGGCGATCTGGGGCGCGATGAACCTGATCTTCCTCGGCGGAGATCTGTTCACGTTATACGTCGCGCTCGAGCTCCTCACCTTCGCCGCGGTGCCGCTGGTCTGTCTCGACGGCCGCGCGGAGACGTTGCAGGCCGCGCTGCGATACCTGCTCTTCGCCCTGCTCGGCTCGATCCTCTATTTGGTCGGAACGGCCCTGCTCTACGGCAGCTATGCAACGCTCGACATCGTGCTGCTCTCCCGCCGGGTTCATATGGAGCCCGCGACACTTGTTGCCGCTACGTTGATGACTATCGGACTCTTCGCCAAGACCGCTCTCTTTCCACTGCATCTATGGCTTCCGCCCGCCCATGCCGGCGCGCCGGCGGCCGCCAGCGCGGTGCTGTCGGCGGTGGTGGTGAAGGGGTCGTTCTTCATCGTCGTGCGGCTCTGGTTCGACGTCATGCCGGGAATGCTCGGCCTGTCCGGCGCGCAACTGTTCGGCGTGCTGGGGGCCGCGGCAATCATCTTCGGCAACGTCGTCGCGCTACAACAGCAGCGGCTCAAGCTCCTGATCGCCTATTCGACGGTCGCGCAGATCGGCTACCTGTTCCTGATGTTTCCGCTCGCCCTCGACACGGCCTCAGCGCAGCTCCAGGGCAGCGGCGCTTTGACCGGCGGCATCATTCAGGCGATATCGCACGCGACAGCGAAGGCCGCCATGTTCATGGCCGCTGGACTTATCTATGCCGCGCTCGGACATGATCGCATCGCCGAGCTCGGTGGGATCGCTCGCGCGCTTCCGATGACGATCTTCGCATTCGCACTCGGCGGCGTGTCCTTGATCGGGTTGCCGCCAAGTGGCGGCTTTCTGGCGAAGTGGCTGCTGCTCGAGGCGGCGGTCGCGACCGGTCAATGGTGGTGGGCGATTGTGATGCTCGCGGGAGGCCTCTTCACCAGCGCCTATATGTTCATCGTTCTGTCGCGCGCCGTTGCGCCGCCGAGCGAGCCTCTTAAGCTCCGCGTCGCCGTGCCGCGATATCAGGAAGCCGCGGCGCTGGCGTTGGCGCTGACGTCGCTGTTGCTGGGTCTGGTCGCGCTCGGCCCTGTCGATATTCTCGGGGTTGGCCGCCCCGACTCAACGATGGCAGGGCCGCGATGATTGGGCAAAGCACATTGCTGGCCAGCGCCTTCGTCGTGCCGCTCGTCATGCTCCTGGCGTGCCTCTGGCCGCAGGCGCTGAACCGGATGCCTTCGCTGCTGGCGCTCGCCCCGATACCGGCGCTGGCCGCGGTGCTACTCGTCGCCTCCGATTCTTCGCTGGCGATCGGTTCGGCACGCTTCCATTTGACCTTCGCCATGGACCGTCCAGGCGCCATGCTGCTGGGCGTTTCGGCGCTGCTGTGGATCGCATCGGGTGCTTATGCGTCGCAGTATCTGCAGGGCCGGCCGAACCGCGGGCGATTCGTGGTGTGCTGGTTGATGGCGCTGACCGGCTGCGTCGGCGTATTTCTGGCCGCCGACATGGTGGGCTTCTACTTTCTTCTCGCGCTGCTCACACTCGGAGCCTGCGGCCTGGTCATCCAGCACGAAACGCCCAGCGCATGGCGCGCCGGCGCGGTCTATATCGGGCTCGCCTTGCTGGCCGAAGCCCTCCTGCTGATGGCCCTCGTGCTGCTGGCCGCGCAGATCCCGGGCGATAGCCTGTTGATCCGCGACGCCGCGGCAGCGCTGCCGGCCTCGCCTCAGCGCGATCTGATACTTGCCCTGTTGATAGCCGGCCTCGGCATGAAGGCGGGCCTCGTACCATTTCACTTCTGGATGCCACTGGCCTATTCGGCGGCGCCGACGCCGGCTGCCGCCGTGTTGAGCGGTGCGGTCGTCAAGGCAAGCATCCTTGGAATGATCCGGTTTCTACCGCTCGAAACCGCAATGCCCGATTGGGGCACGGCGCTTGCCGCCGCCGGACTTTTTGCCGCGCTCTACGGCGTCGTGATTGGAATCACGCAACGCAATCCCCGGGTCGTGCTGGCGTATTCCAGCGTGAGCCAGATGGGATTCATCATCGCGGTCATCGGCATGGGAATGCTTGCAGGGGATGGCCGCGCCGCTTTGGCGGCGGCCTTCTATGCCGCGCACCACGTCCTGGTGAAAGGCGCGCTGTTCCTGTCCGTGGGCGTCATCGCCGCGACCGGCCGCCAACGGCTATGGCTGATGCTGCTGCCCGCAGCAATCATTGCGGTGGGCCTCGGCGGTCTCCCGCTGACCGGCGGCGCATTGGCGAAATTCGTTGCCGACGAACTGTTGGGAGACAGTATCGCGAGCAGCATTGCAACGCTGTCTGCGGTCGGCACGACGCTGCTGATGTTGCAGTTCCTGCGCAGCCTTGCGCGGACGGCATCGCAAGATCCGCAGGCGACACCCACCGCAGGACTGGTCTGGCCCTGGCTGGCGACCGCAATCGTTTCACTGGTCGTGCCGTGGACGCTGTATCTGACGGTCCCGAGCGGAACGCTGCCTGACCCACTCTCTCCTGCGGTGCTATGGAAAGCGCTTTGGCCCGTTCTGCTGGGTGCCGTACTGGCGATGGCGCTGTGGCGTTGGGGACGCTCGTTGCCACGCATTCCCAAGGGAGACATCATCGTGGCGCTGGACGGCGGAATGCGGATGGCTGTCACGTGGGGCAAGGCGCTGGAACGAACGGACAG
>CAWIZF010000014.1:0-229780 GCA_963840465.1 uncultured Alphaproteobacteria bacterium
CTCCGGGGTGGGCCGCCTTGTTGAGTTACAGGTATCCGGCGAGGATCTAGCTTTAAGGCTAGCCTTAAGGTCGGTAGATGCGGGTAGAGGTTCTGGGCGAGGTTGAGCGTCGTCGTCGCTGGTCTCGCGACGATAAGATGCGGATCATCGAAGAGACGTTGGCGCCCGGCGCGGTTGTGACGGAGATCGCGCGACGGCACGGCATTTCGACGAGTTTGGTGTTCACGTGGCGGCGGCGGGCTCGCCTGGCGAGTGTCGTTTCGGCGGGACCGAAGCTTGTCCCTGTTCAGCTCACCCCGGCTGCGGCCGAAAGCGTCCGATCGATTGAAGCCCCAGCGACGATTCCGTCCCGGAAGCGCCGGGGCCTGATCGAGATCGAGCTCGGTGACGGCAAGCGTGTCAGCGTTGACGAGAATGTCGATGCTGACGCGTTGGGGCGGGTCCTCGATGTTCTGAGCCGGCGATGATCCCGATACCGAGCGGCGTCAGGGTCTGGATCGCGACCGGCCACACCGACATGCGGCGCGGCATGCAGGGTCTGGCTTTGCAGGTTCAGGAGAGCCTTAAGCGGGATCCCCACGCCGGCGATCTCTATATCTTCCGAGGCCGGCGTGGCGATTTGGCAAAGATCCTCTGGCATGACGGGATCGGGCTGTCGCTCTATGCGAAACGCTTGGACCGCGGAAAGTTCATCTGGCCTTCGGCGTCAGGTGACGCGGTGTCGATCTCGGCGGCGCAGATGGCGTACATGCTCGAAGGGATCGATTGGCGCAATCCACAACTGACGTGGCGGCCGACAAGGGCGGGATGAGCGAAGAAAAATGTGGAGGCCCGCGTATTTTGGGGCGCCACAAATCACTAAAACTATGATTTACTTCGTCTCATGGATGCTGATCGCGCCGCTCTTGCCGAAGAAAACGCCGCGCTGAAAGCGGAGCTGGCGGTAGCGCGGGCAAAGGCGTCGGAGGACGCCGCGCTGATTGTGCAGCAGACCTTGCGGATAGCGAAGCTCGAGCGGCAGGTTTACGGCCAGAAATCGGAGCGCTCGGCGCGACTGATCGACCAGCTGGCGCTTACCTTCGAAGAACTGGAAGCGAACGCGACGGAAGACGAATTGGCGGCGGAGCAGGCAGTCGCCAAAACGACGACGGTTGTCGGATTTACGCGCAAGCGCGCTGAGCGCAACACGTTCCCAGACCACCTTCCGCGCGAGCGGGTGGTGATCGATCCGCCGACGGCGTGCGAATGCTGCGGCGGCAGTCGCTTGCGCAAGCTCGGCGAAGACGTAACCCGGACGCTGGAATCGGTGCCGCGTCAGTGGAAGGTGATCGAGACGGTGCGCGAGAAGTTCTCTTGCCGCGACTGCGAGAAGATCAGCCAGGCACCGGCGCCATTCCATGTGATCCCGCGAGGATGGGCGGGGCCGAGCCTGCTGGCCATGCTCCTCTATGAGAAGTTCGGCCAGCATCAGCCTCTGAACCGGCAGACCGAGCGTTACGCGCTGGAGGGCGTGCCGATCAGTCTGTCGACCGCAGCCGACGCCGTTGGAGCGTGCTGCACGGTATTGGAGCCGCTGTTGCGCCTGTTGGAAGCCCACGTCATGGCATCCGAACGCCTCCACGGCGACGACACCACCGTGCCCGTGCTGGCCTTAGGCAAGTGCGATGTCGCCCGATGCTGGGTCTATGTGAAGGACGACCGCCCCTTCGGCGGCTCAGATCCGCCGGCGGCAATGTTCTATTACTCGCGCGATCGCAGGGGCGAGCATCCGCAGGCGCATCTGGCCAACTATAGCGGCATCCTGCAGGCCGACGCCTTCGGCGGATACACCAAACTCTACGAGCCCCAGCGAAGTCCTGGGCCTATCAGGGAGGCGGCCTGTTGGGTCCATGCCCGGCGTCCGTTCTTCGCCATGGCGGATCTTGAGGAAAACGCGCGACGTAAGGCTGCTGGCAAGAAGGAGATCGCCCTCTCGCCGATTGCGATCGAGATCGTGCGTCGCATCGACGCCCTCTTCGCAATCGAGCGCACGATCAATGGCCAAAGCGCCGACCACCGAAAGGCTGTCCGCCAGGCGCAGAGCGCGCCGTTGGTTGCCGATCTGGAAGCCTATATGCGTGAGCAGTGCGCCAAGCTCTCCCGCGGTCACGATCTGGCAAAGGCCATGAACTACATGTTCAAGCGCTGGAGCTCCTTCACACGCTTCCTCGACGATGGCCGCGTCTGTCTCTCGAACAACGCCGCCGAAAGAGCGCTGCGCGGCATCGCATTGGGCAGAAAGTCGTGGCTATTCTGTGGGTCCGACCGCGGAGGGCGTCGCGCCGCCGCCATGTATAGCCTCATCGTCTCTGCGAAGATGAACGACGTCGATCCTCAGGTCTGGCTCGCCGATGTACTCGCTCGCATCGCCATCCACCCCGCCCACAGGCTCGATGAGCTGCTGCCCTGGAACTGGAAGATTGCGCAACAGCAAGGCCTTGCGGCGCAGGCGGCTTGATGGGGCACGTCAACAAAGTCAGCCACGTCTTCACTCTCAGCCATGTCGCTGAGATGCTCGGTGAAGACGAGGAATGGCTGTTCGAGGTCGCCGAAGAAATGGACACCGAGGATGGCCAGCTATGGGTCGTCGGCGTCGGTGAAGACGGGGTGATGGCGTTCACCGATGACGGGATCGAGAACCTCACAAATCTGATCGCAATCCACAAGGACGACCCCAGCATCATCGAAAAACGCCGCCACGTGCTCGCTGCGATGATCAAGCCGAAAAACGAAGAGTCCGACGAAGTCTAACGGTCTAACCGTTAACTGGACAGACCAGCAGATCAGCGTACCTGCGGCCTACAGCGCGTGGTTACCACCCACCCCGCCCACAGGCTTGATGAGCTGCTGCCCTGGAACTGGAAGACTGCGCAACAGCAAGGCCTTGCGGCGCAGGCGGCTTGATGGGGCACGATCAACAAAGTCAGCCACGTGTTCACTCTTAGCCAGTGCTGAGATGCTCGGTGAAGGACGAGGAGTGGGTCGTTCGAGGTGGCCGAAGAAATGGACACCGAGGATGGCCGCTATCGGTCGTCGACGTCGGTGAGACGGGGTGATGGCGTTCACCGATGACGGGATCGAGAATTCCAAATTCCGACGAGATCTAACCGCTAACCGGATAGATCAGCGAGCTTGCGGCCTACAGCGCATGGTTACGGATCACAGCCCGTCCCGGACGCCTCTCTCTTACGTGATAGAAGGCTTGGCCGCCTCATCAAGCGAAGTCCGCATCCCGACGGGAAGGCTGACACGCTGCTCTCCAACTAGCCTGCTTAGCTCCGCAAGTGCGGCCTTCTCAGGCCGGAAGACCGTCCAGGAATAATTCTTGACGCCCTTCGGCAGCGCAGCGCGACATCGTCGCTTGTCCGAAAGCGTCCTCATCCGCCGACACATTGTCGGACCAGTGTTCTAACGTATTGAAAGCAATGACACGCACCGGGCTATTATATTGGCCCCTCAAAAGGTCATTAATGACGCTTTCGAGGTCTGCGTTCTCTATCTCGGTATCTCGATAAACCGTCCCGTTAGCACCAAAGCTATCTATGACAAGACAGACAGCTTGGTCCGCGCCTTATGGGACTATTCCGGGTAATCAGCCGCTATTTCTTGGCATGTTACGCATCCTTGGCACTAACGCGAGTTAAGTACTGACTAATTGTCTAGTCCCACTTTTTCCCGAAATTGCTATCATCTGAAGGCTGACTCACCCGCGAAGGATGTCGTCTGAGCGCTCGGAGAGGTAGCGTCATGACCAAATTAGATGACCGCACAATTGCTAACATGGAAGTCGCGTTAGAGAAGGCGTGCCGAGTATTTCCAAATGGCGGCGACCACGAAAATCGCAAGTACATCGCAGAGAAACTAAAGCTTAGTGCAAAGAAGGGAAACGTTACACTCGGGGAATTGGATACCATTGCGCATAGCGCGGTTCAGGAATTGTCGAAAGCGAAACTCGGCCTAGCGGCGACGTCAGAACGCAACCGTTTAATTGGACTCGCCATCCTTTCATGCACGGACGCATTGGGAGCTTTGGATAACGCGTTAGCGAGCACCGATCTGGGATCGGCACACGAATTCATCGAACAGGCCAAAGGTCATTTGCTGACGATACGAACGCGCTCGGCCCGTCATATATTCACCGATGATCCGCTTGCCGCGAGCGCGCACCCTCGTATACCCTTTCGACCAGAATCCGGAAAATAAAAAAGGACGCCGACGCATTAGCGCGCCGAAGCGAGAATGGCCTTAGCCTTCTCCAAGGAAACTTCGGCGACACGGTGTTTGCCAGCATAGTGCAATTTTGCACCTTCCTGACGAAGCTAGGTCACTTGGGCGCGCCGCGCAGGCGTAAGCTTGAAGGTCTGCACAGTCGTGTCAATGGTCTATGTCGCGTTCGTGTTTGCTTGCCTCCGCCCAACACGGCCCTTTCGCCTTTATTCGCATAGGACTTAGACACGGGCACAGGATGGCAGTGCCATCCCACAGGCTCAGTGCCACGCCAATTTCAAAAACCGCCGGGAGTACTATTATGGTCGCCGAGGATATTGATCCTCATGCCAGATACGCGCGCAAAGTGTGCGGGGCCTTTTTCGCGCATCGGCCAGCTTAATCATGCGTGCCGGCGGTGTCGTGTCCATTTCCGTCACTCCCCCACTCAGCGAAAATGCTCTAAATGAAATCGGTGGTTACATGTCGGCGAGTGAAGCATGAGCCAGTTCACCGTTGGCTCGTGCCTGGTCCTCACCGCTTAACGGCATGCGCGCCATCGCCTGCTCTCACGCCGTAATCCGAACACATGCGCGAGCCTGGTATGGCTACGTCACTCGACAGTCACCGACTTAGCGAGATTACGCGGCTGGTCAACGTCAGTTCCCAAGACAAGCGCAGTGTGGTACGCAAGAAGCTGCAACGGCAACGCGAAGACCAGCGGTGCCACCAAGGCCGGCATGTCCGGAAGGGTCAGCATGGCCCATGATCCCGGCGCCGCAAGCGATGCCCCCTTATGATCCGTAACGAAGATCGTGCGGCCCTCGCGGGCGATCACCTCATGCATGTTCGACATGGTTTTTTCGAAGCTCATATCACCGGGTGCTATCACGACGACGGGCAGATCTTTGTCGATGAGCGCGATCGGCCCGTGCTTGAGCTCACCCGCAGCGCAACCCTCGGCGTGAATATAGGTTATTTCCTTGAGCTTGAGCGCCCCTTCCAGTGCCAGCGGATAGTTCGTTCCGCGGCCGATGAATAGCGCATCGCGGGACGAAGCTATCCTGCGAGCGAGCTGGCGTATCTTTGGTTCCAGCTCGAGCGCGCACGTCATGTAGTCTGGAACATCGGCGAGCGCCCGCACCAGCGGCGCTTCGTCGTCCGCTGAGAGCACGCCCCGAGCGCGCCCGGCCGCGATTGCGAGGCAGGCAAGTGTCGCCAGCTGGCAGGTGAACGCCTTGGTGGAAGCGACGCCGACCTCCGCGCCTGCGAGCGTCGGCAATACGATTTCGCTGGCGCGAGCCATTGTCGAGCTTGGCACGTTAAGAACCGAAAGGATGCGTTGCCCATGGGCTTTGGCGAACTCCAGTGAGGCCAGCGTGTCGGCGGTCTCTCCGGACTGCGATACAAAAATCGCCAGGTTGCCGGGATCGAACGGCACGTTGCGATAGCGAAATTCGGACGCGATATCGATTTCCACCGGGAGCCCGGCGTAACGTTCGAACCAGTACCTGGCAATCAGCCCGGCGTAAAAGGCGGTGCCGCAAGCTGTTATCGATAGTCGAGTGATATCGCGAAAATCCAGTTCCACGTCTTTCGGCAAGTTGATCCCGCCGCCGGCGACATCAACGTATTGTGCAAGGGTCTGGCCGACCACACTCGGCTGCTCATGAATTTCCTTGAGCATAAAGTGCCGATGCCCGCCCTTCTGGACGAGGACGGCCGAGCCGGCGACTTTGGCCGGCGAGCGTCGCAGGTGTTCGCCCTTCGCATTGATAAAATCGATTCCCTCCCGCGTGACGACCGTGACGTCACCGTCTTCCAGGTAGCTGATCATGTCGGTAAATGGCGCAAGCGCGATCGCGTCGGACCCAAGGTACATTTCGCCTCGGCCGTAGCCGACCGCAAGTGGCGAACCTTTGCGCGCTCCAATTATCAGATTTTCGTAGCCTTCAAACAAGAACGCCAGTGCAAACGCTCCTTCCAGCCGCGGCAACGCCAGCCGTACCGCGTCGACCGGCTTGCAACCTTTCTTCAGCTCCTGGCTTACGAGATGAGCGATCACCTCGGTGTCGGTATTCGTGACAAAACGCGCGCCAGCCAGCTTGAGCCCATCGCGCAATTCGCGATGATTTTCGATGATGCCGTTGTGAACGACAGCAACACCATCGACCGCGTGCGGATGCGCGTTCCTTTCATTTGGACGGCCATGCGTGGCCCAGCGCGTGTGGCCAATGCCTATGAGGCCGGCGAGCGGTTCGCAAGTAAGCTTGTTCTCGAGGTTCTCGAGCTTGCCGACTGCGCGCCGCCGCGCAAGGTGACCGTGTTCAAGCGTGGCTATACCGGCTGAATTGTATCCTCGATATTCAAGCCGCCTCAGCGCATCCATAATCGGAGCGGCGGCTGGCCCTCGACCCACGACACCGACGATTCCACACATCTTCTTCTCCGATTCACCTACTATCCGCTGCGTCAAGCATAAGCCCGCTCTGCACTGGAACACGACAATGGACCGCTGCTGCAACCGGAGGGAAAAGAGACCAGCAATGCGCTGTCGACAAGCGTCGTGCGCCGGGAGCCCTCTTAGTTGACGTCGAAGTGAGCCCTCGCCCTCAACGTGGAAAATTATGGCCCTTGCCTATGAAAAACTCATACCACTCCTCGACGCCGAGCGTTCGAAAGCAAACGGATTATAATCCGAGAGCTGGCAGCCGTGTGCCCCGCTGCTTGATTAGTCAAGACTGAGCGGACCCAGAGGCGCCCGCCGAACGTGCGAACGAAGTCGGCGAGGAAATGCCGCTACACCATCCACGGATGGTTGTGGGCGATGCGGCAATACCGACCTCGGATAAACCAGATATCGGCCCGCCTTGACGCCCAAGTCGACTTGACAGATTTGCGCGCGCCCTGCCCGCCCCGATTCTTCAAAGCTGGCCGGCTTAATTCTAGGAAACGACAATCCTGCGTTCGTGAGCTCGTCTGACGGCGACTATGAGCAGGAGCCCGATCCACGCCCCAATCGCGCTGGTCACGAATCCGCCGGCGCTCGCGGTTCGACCCGGGACCCAGAATTGGACGAACTCCAATGAGCCAGCGCAGATGGTGAGCAAGACGCCGCGCGAGAGCAGTTGCATGGGGCGCTGGTATCCAATGGCCAATAGGCCGCCCATGAACAGATATGCGACGAAATGCTCGCCAAGGTCATTTCCCAATACGTGAGGACGCGTCTTACCTGGCACCAGGGAAAGAATAATGATGGTGAGCGCGGCAAGCCCGGAGCCCATGCGGGTGAGCATCACTAACTTTCCCACCTCGTCTCTCCTTTCCTCCGGCAGGCTGCCAGGGAGCATCCGGCCTATGCAAGCAGTTGCCGGCCAGCCTCGGCGACATCGCAGCCGAGACCCCGGCTCCCTTTTTCGCGTCAATGCGCGGGAGACTTCCCGAACGATGCCGGCCGTGTTCAGCTGCTCGCATCGGAGCTAGAGTTGGCTTTCGCGATCGGCCGGGCTTGGCCCGAGGACACCGTCGTGATCAATCGCTCTTCCTACCGATGCCCCCGACGTGACGCACGATGCTCGACAACGCGACATCGTTCGCTCCTTTGCGTTTGAGCGTCGGCAACGATGCTGATCCATTCTTGCGCCCTTCAGACAGAACTTGTGCGACACCCAAACTGGAGAACTGCTCAATCGACAGATCCTCCAAGGCAGGCGACGCGTCGTTCTTGCCCGAAATGAACGGACCATTACTCATCGCCCAAATCGCGGCCTGCGTGCGGTTGCGGACCCGAATCCTCCGAAGGATCGCTTTGACGTGAACCTTCACGGTGGCCTCGGCGATAGCCATCTTTCGGGCGATAGTCTTGTTGGAATCACCCTGGATCAGGCAATGCAGGATGGATTGTTGCCGAGCCGAGAGCCGCGGCGTGTAGCTGCTCTTGGCTTGTGATACATGTTCATTCGTTCCAACTTCGATCCCGACCGTTTCACCGTCGTCATCACCACCATTATCATCGTCGTCACCCGCGTGTCCGTCGGCACCGTCATCTTCGTCGTCAGCCGTGCGACCGTTGTGGCCCGGTGCGCCGCCGCTGCGGTTAGGGTCTTGCTGTTCAGAGATAAAAGTCAGAATTTCGGAAGGCAGAAGTGTCACACCGAGCATGACCAATTCGAGGGATTTGATGAATGTGTCGCACGTTGTGATCTTGACCAGATATGCGTTGGCGCCCACTCGAAACGCCGACACCATGTCGGTCAGTTGATGCTGATGAGCCAGCACAGCAACTCGCCCCGCCGGATACCGATGCTTGAACGACACGATTTGCGCCAATGCCGCGTCGAAATCATCGCTGACATCGATGATGAGCAAGATAGGTTGCTCTTGCGGAAGCGAGCTAAGACCGGGATCGTCGACGCCGGACGCCGAAGCAAGGATATGAAAATCGGCCGCACTCAAAATCCGAGCCAGGCCCTCCCTCAGCAGCACATTTAGCCCAACAAGAACGGTCCCAATAGGGACAGCAGGTCCCCGTTCCATGGCAGCCCTCGCTGATTTGGGACGGCCCGACGGCCGGCCCGTATGGTCCTGCCCCCTTCAACCTTCAGCGAAACGCCACCCCGCGCTCCTCCCGCTGTGTTTCCATACCTTCGCTCAGAGGTGGCCGCGCGCCGCACCGCCGCCCTCGTCATGCGCCCGTCACAAAGCTAAACGAATGCCCAATCCAATCCAAACGTTCATAATGCTTATACCTTTCGTTATATGGGGCGGAACTTCGTGTTCTGCGCTTGGCGCGGCTGACGCCAGCAGCTGGGCGATGAGCAGATCGCCGCTCCGCGCGATCGAGAAGCCGTTCGATCTGCCAAACGCAAGGGTATCGGACTGCGCCAGAACCATCGGCGGTTGGCCAAGCGGGCCGCCATCATGGACTGGCGCATAGGCGCGCGCGTCAATTCAAGCGCGCGAGGCGGCAACTGAAGTTCCAGCACACGCGGCTCGGCCGGATCGCCCCGTTCGTTCAAAATCACTCGGAAATAGCTCGACCGTGATACAAAAGTGCAAAAAATTTTTCTTTCAGGGTATGTCATGGGATGCGTAAATGTAGTCCTAGCAGACCGCTATCCCGTATTTCTGTGCGGTCTCATCAGCGTCCTCCGCGAGCAGGACGATTTTGATGTTGTGGCAAGTTGCTGCAATGGCACCGAGTGTATTCAAGCCATTCGGAACCTATCTCCGCACATTGCGCTCCTCGATATCTCGATGCCGGGCCCGTCCGGACTGGAAATTCTCGCGACCGCGACGTCGGAAGGATTGTGCACACGAGTGCTCTTGCTCACCGCATCGATGGAAGCGCATGAATTGGCAACCGCCGCAGCCAGGGGAGTCTATGGCGTTGTTCCCAAGGATACATCGCCTGAGATATTGATCGGCTGCTTACGGCGGGTAGCGGCTGGCCGGAGAATGTTGCCCTTCTCGGGCAAGGAACAAGTGCAAGGACGCCGTGCGCAAAACGGTGACACTCAGGATATCCTCTCCCAGCTGACGGAGCGGGAACGGCAAATCATGCAGCTGGTATCAGAAGGACTGTCGAACAAGGAGATCGGGCACTGGCTGGATATTTCCGATGGTACGATCAAGGTCCATCTGCACAACATCTATCAGAAGCTTTCAATCAACAATCGAACCACTCTCGCGGCATTGGCCATGTGCCGGCAGACTGACAGTGCTTGGCTGATTAGATCGCACTAAGCTATTCCTTTCGCCACTCCATCGAACTCGCGTCGCTCCCCACAGCGGGGCTGCAATGCTCATCTCCCGGTTTACCGGTCGCGTTGTCCGTCCTGACGATGACCGAACGCGCCGCATCCGGACCTGCTGCTGATCCTGAGCGCGGCCGTCAACGTCATCGCCGGCGTTGTCTTCATCAGCATGCTTGGGCTTACAGACGCGGCGATTGCAACAACCCTTGCGCTGATCGTCCGAAACGTAGCGATGGCATTCTTCATCTCTCGGTATCTGCGATCGCTGCCGGGCGTACTCGGAATGCTTGGGTCGACACTCACGCGATCCTTAGGTCCACGCCTCTACTAGGTCCCAATTGCGATCGCGTACACGGCTATATTGGCCGCCCTTGCGCGGAGCTACGCCGCCATTCGCTCATCCGTGCCGTTGTCGGCCGGCGTGACCGACTGCTCGAACAATCGGCCGAGCGTAGCTTCGCGGGAAGTACGATCGAGCGCATAGGACGTCTGGCGGAACCTCTTACCGTCAAGCAGGCCTTTGATGAATCCGGCCACCGTGTCCTGCGGCCATCACCAGTAATGTATCGACCGTATGAATGTAGCGACCGGTGACGCTGTCGCGTGAGTGACCGACGAGTGTGCCGATCGTCGCTTCTGTAAAGCCGAGATCATTTGCAATACTTGCGAAGCTATGTCGGAGCACGTGAGGCGTGACGTTGGCAAGCGCAGTATCTTTGAACAACTTCTTCCAAAGCTTCGGAAATCCAACAAGCGGCTTTCCTTCAACGGTTCCCTGAAAGACAAAGCCGTCGCCCTTCTCGATGCACTGCGAACCAAGAAGGTCAACGACCGGCAAACCAATCGCTCGCACGGACTTCCCCTCTTTGCTGTCGATCAGACGGATACGGCTACTGCTCTGATCGACCTCCTCCCATTTCAAGTGAATCGCTTCGCAGTACAGAATTGGCACGCCAAAACCCGCCATTTGTGCGCTTGAAGCAGCGACGCGCGTGCGCAGGAATGCGCTTTTTGCGCACTGCCGCTTGGGCCGTGTCGTCACTCTGCCTTGCCGGCCGTGGTCTCCTGCCCACGGCCCGGACGCCAGACCGGATCCGGGCGCGACCATAGCACCGGGTCGCGGATCGCTTCTGCCAAGGCCTCTGCCTGCACGGCAAGGAAACGCGCGCCCTTTTCGGCCGTGGCGGTTCGCGGGTCTCCCCAGGTGCCGGTGACCGGCGCGCGTTCGGAGAATGAGTAGAACCGGGAGAAGCCCGCCGGCGCATGAACGGGGGCGGGAGCCTGCTGCATCGCCTCGTCCAGCTTGTGCGCCTTCACGATATCTTTCGCGATCGCCATCATGACCGAGGTTTCACCCTCGCAGGCATGTTTCGGCGCGGTGTCGGACTCGAAGATCGCCGCGATCTTTGCGGGCGCCAGGAACCACGGCGTCGTGGCCACGATTGGAAAATCATATGCCACCGCCAGTTCGCGCGATGCCACGGCGAGCGGATCGATATTGCCGCCGTGGCCGTTGACGATCAGCAAGCGGGCAAAGCCCAATGCGCGAAGCGATCGCACGATGCTTTCGAGGATCGCGCGATAAGCGGCATAGTCGACGCTGATCGTGCCGCCAAACGGCAAATGATGCTCGCTCAAACCCAGCCACAGGCCGGGCAGCACCGCGACCGGCACCGGATCCGGACCCTCGACCACCAACCGCGCGGCCGCAATCGACGCAGCACTGGCGCTGGCGGTATCGGTGATGACAGGCAGATGCGGGCCATGCTGCTCCAGCGAGCCCGCGGGCAGGATCGCCAGAGCCCCTTTGCGTGCCGCGATCTCGCGCAGATCCGGAGCGGTCATGCGTGCCCATTCGACTTCAATACCCATAACGATCTCCTGAAAGGATTGGATCGGGAGGGTATCATGTGTTCCGAAGTGGTACAGCGCAGAGCCCGGATGCAAAATTGCGAAAACAACCCCATGCAAAGTAGAACTGGCGACCGGCGCGCAGTACTCGCCCCGCCTGCGACCGCAGGGCTATCGCATATGACAGCTGGAGACTGCCGGACGAGCTCGGCCTGCATGGTTCGAGACACCCGCTTTGGCGGGCTCCTCACCATGAGGGTTTAAATCTCGCCGCAAAACACGACCTCATCCTGAGGGCCCGCCGCAGGCGGGCGTCTCGAAGAATGGCCGCAAGCAAGCTTCCCGCCGCGCTTTTGTTCATATGCGATAGCCCTGCCTGCGACCGGGGGCGCGATGGTCCGTGTCACGGCGCAACCCGATCGCGTCCGGCTCTGATCAGTCGCGCTGGCTGCGAAGGCTCGCGAATGGCTGGTTAACCACCCCCGACGCCGCCGCAATTCTTAACGAACTCGCACGCGCCCCTCGCCGGAGGCGACGTGATCAGTTCACGCGGCGCAGCTTGCCGAATAGGCCGGCGCATTGCCGGAAGCCACTGAACAGAAAGCCGTCATAATAGGCTTCCAGTTCGGCGACGGCGCGATGCTCCCACTCCCTGGCTTGCGCCAGCAGGGAACAGCTATGAACCGGCCGGAAGGCCGCGGTCTGGCGGTACAGCGACGCGATGGTGCGGTACCGGCGAACGTTTTCCATGATGGCCAGGCTGTTCATGTTCGTATCTCCCCATTCCTTTTCCCGGACACGAACTTGCGGCAGAACGATTTTCGATTCGTTAGCGGGGCTCGGAGAGAGAACCTGTGGTTTCCGAACTGTTGACGGCGCATCCTCACGGGTGGACACGACACGGCGCAACTCTTCGGAGAACGGAAGCCCGGCCGCTTCAATCGCCTGTGCGCGCCGCCTGCGGCGAGGCCGGCGAATTTCCGCTCGAACAGACGACGCTTGGCAGGAACAATCCTCCATCAAGCGACCACGCGGGCAACATCGTGCGGGCGCAGAATGCCAGTCCGATCCCGAGAAGCGATGCACACATCAGCGTGGCGGCGAACGGCCAAGCCGTCCGCTTTCGTTGCGGTGACGATGGCAGGCTGGCTGCGGTGGTCGCTGACGTTTGGTTCGAGCTGGGCACTGGTCAGGATCCCCACTGGAGAATGATGCGTTCGAGACCAGTCCCGGGCAACGCCCGCGAAGCCACAGTCTAGTGATGCTTGTGCTGTGCACCGGCGACGCCACTGACGGCGGCTCCGGGATTTTCCTCGACGTTGTAGACGACCTCGACCGGTCCAGCCTTCTCGAACACCAGCGTGCCCTTGATCTTCTGGCCAAGCTGCAGCGGCTCCTTGAGGCCGAGCATCACAATGCGAAGCGCGCCGGGCTTGAGCTCCACCGTCTTGCCGGGCTTGATCTCGATGCCGTTGGCGACCGGACGTGTCTTGGCCATGCCGTCGACGTCGACGACCTCGTGGATCTCGATCTGGCCGGCCGCGGGTGAAGTGCCGCTGATCAGGCGATCGGCGGTCTTGCCCTTGTTGGTGATGGTGAGATAGCCGCCCGCAATGTTGGCCTCTGCCGGGGTCGGGCGCGACCAGGGATGACCGATGTCGAGGGCGCCGACCTTGAACTCGTGCGCGCCAGCCCCGCTCGTAATGAGCACAGCGGCTGCGACAAAAATGGCCGCTGTAATAAACACAAAGATATCTCTGACGATGTTTGTCATAATTGTCCTACTCCGATACGCGCTGGACAGCTAAGCCATGTAGAGAAACAATCGGACGCGATTACGGCCGGTGCTCGCCCCGATTGCGGCTGCCGCCGGACGTGATTGCGGCCACCGCATCGCGGCGCGAACAACCCGGACGCACAACCGGAAATCGGGCTGCGGCTCGCTCGCCACTCGCTCACCACGCGACAGCCACACCGATGCCGCGCTCGCGAGGACGCCTTCGCTTTTCCGCTTTGCTTCCGTCGCGAGCAGGCCGCGCTTCTCGCATGATCCAGTCAATCTCGCGCCCGATTGCGATGGCTAATCGTCGGACATCAGTGAATGGGGGCGTATGTGTGTGCGTATCTAAGACGGCCCGCGGCCGGCATCTTTTCATCCGTGCTGCTTTTGCTGGCGCTGCCTGCGGAAGCGCATCATCCCGGCGGCGGCGGCAATACCGGTAGCGGCGGCCCCATCAACACCATCTCGGCCGACACGCTCTCCGAAGGGCTGATTGCCGCTTCGGTCCGCTACGAATTCATCCGCATGGGCCAGCTCAGCGACGCCGATCTGCTCGCCGCAGCGAGCAAAGGCACGCATGCGCATTCGCTTCGCTCGATCGATGCCGTCTCGCTTTCGGTCGCCTACGGTATCACCAATGACTTTACCGTCGGCGTTCGCGCCGCCGGGGTCCGCCGCTCGGATATCCGCGAACCCGGGGAAGACATGCTGAGCGGCGGCCATATGGGCATGATGAATTCGACCGACATGAGCGGCCTGATGAGCCCCGACGGCATCAACCGGCGCGGCAATTCGGCAGGCTTCGGCGACGTGACCATGCTCGGGCAATACCGCTTCCACAACAACGCGCAGACAGGAACGTCGGCCGCCGTGCTGTTTGGCTTCAAGGCGCCGACCGGCAGCACCAGCCAGCGCGACAATTTCGGCCAGCTGTTCGATGCCGAGTTTCAGCCGGGCTCGGGCTCGTGGGACGGCCTGTTCGGCGCCGCCTTCACCAAGCGCACGGGCCGCTGGTCGTTCGACGTGAGCGGCCTCTATTATCTGATCAGCACGGGCACGCAGAACACCAATCTCGGCGACCGCTTCCTGTTCGGCACCGCCGTGTCGTATCGCTTGGTCGGCGCCAGCGGTTCGTCGAAAGAGGTGGAGCTGCACGAGTACTGCATGCAGCCCCGCAACCAGCTGCAGGAGCATTGCCTCTATCACGCCAATCACGACCACAGCGACATGATGAAGACGCCCTACACGCTCGACCTCGTGCTCGAACTCAATGGCGAGTGGCATGACAAGCAGCGGATCGCCGGCATTCCGGATCCCAATTCGGGCGGCACCACGGTCTATCTGTCACCCGGCGTGCGCGTGGGCTTCGATCGCTTCTCGGGCTTCGTCTCCGTCGGCGTGCCGGTCATCAACCAGCACAACGGTATTCAGTCCAAGCCGGATTTTCGCGTGCTGACGGGGATCGGCGCGCGGCTGAATTGAACGCGGAAGTCGGTCACCACTGATTGTTCGTCATGCCCGGCCTTGTGCCGGCATAATGACGGGGAAGCTCACGCCTTGCCGTCACGCGGCGCGGATGTTACCGAGGAATTTGCCGGTTTCGGTCTCGAGCTGCTCGGATTGCGAGGTGAGCTGGGCGGCAGCATTCAGGACGAGGGTCGCGGCAGCGTCGACCTTGCTCGACGCTTCCCGCACGCCCGTGATGTTTTGCATCACCTCCTGGGCGCCCTGCGCCGCCTGCTGCACGCTGCGGGCAATCTCGTTGGTCGCGGCACCCTGCTCTTCGACGGCCGCCGCGATGGAGCCGGCAATTTCGTTCATCTGCCCGATCGTGGTGCCGATCTCGCGGATCGCGTTGACCGTCGAGCCGGTGGCGTCGCGAATTTCCTGAATCTGGCTGGTGATTTCGTCGGTGGCCTTGGCGGTCTGCGACGACAGCGCCTTGACCTCGTTGGCCACGACGGCAAAGCCCCTGCCGGCTTCGCCGGCCCGCGCGGCTTCGATGGTTGCGTTCAGGGCCAAAAGGTTCGTCTGACCCGCGATGGTCTGGATCAGCGCCATGACCTCGCCGATCTTTTGCGAGGCCTCGACCAGGCGTCCGACCATGGCCTCGGTTCGGGTTGCCTGCCCGACCGCGTTCTGGGCAATCGACGAAGACTGGGTGACCTGCCGCGCGATCTCCTGGATCGAGGACGACAGCTCCTCCGCGGAGGCCGCTACCGTCTGAACGTTCGAGGCCGTCTGCTCGGCGGCGGCCGCGACTTTCGCGCTCTGGCCCGTCGTCCCCACCGCGATCGTGGACATCGACGACGCGGAATTCTGCAGCTCGTCGGCGGCGGTGGCGGTACCCCGGATCACGCCGCCGATGCTGCGCTCGAATTCGTCGGCAATACGGGCGAGATCCGTGCGCCGCTCCTCGGCGGAACGCGTCTTCATCGCTTCCTGCTCGGTGCGCAGCCGCGTCGTCTCGACCAGATGATCCTTGAAGACCTGCAGGCTTCGCGCAATCCGGCCGACCTCGTTGGTCTGGTCGACGAAGGGAACGTCGACCGCAAGATTGCCCTTAACCAGTTCGTCCATGGTCGAGCAGGTTCGGTTGAGCGGAACCACCAGGCCGCGGCCCAGCCAGAAGGCTGCGAATGCCGCGATGGCCAGCCCAGCCAGCCCGGCTAACCCGGCCCAGATCATCCGGCGAAAGACCACGGCGTCGATATCGTCGACATAGGCGCCCGCCTGCAGCGCCAGCAGCTTGTCGCCCGCGCCAAAGGCCCCGACATAGGAGACCTTGCGAAGCTCGGCGCCACCGGCCGACCGCGGCGCCAGATACTCGACAAAGCCGCCGCCGGCACGCGCCGTCCGCACGATGTCCTGGATCAGCAGCTTGCCGCTCTTGTCCTTGAAGTCCCAGCGGTTGACGTTGATGTATTTGGGATTGGCATGCACGTAGGTGACACCCGCATCCGAGCTGCCGGTACCGTAGACGCCGATATAGTCCGAATATTCGCCCCAGCGCATGGCGCTGATCGAGGCAAAGGCCATCTGGCGCGCCTTGTCCGGCTCGATCCTGCCGGCCTTGGCCTCGCCCTCATAGTGGGCGAGAATCTTCGTCGCCGCCTCGACGAGGTCGCGGACCGTGGTGCGCCGCTCGTCGAGCGTCGCATCGCGCAGCACCAGGATCTGCAGGGCGGAGACGGCAAACAGCACGATTGTCAGCGCGGCAATGATCATCGCAAAACGCTGATAGACGGTAAGATTACGCATGCTGTTTGCCTTCCGATTGGTTGAGGATTCGTACCAATACAACGTTAATCGATTGTTATCGGGTTGCGTGGATGGTCCGCAGCGTCCGATCGCGAGAATCGGCGCTTGAAATGACCGCGCCGCGGCGACACAATGGCGTCCATCCTTCCAACAAGACGCGCCGATGATCCCCGCACCGTGCGGAATCGCATGGTGCCCTAAGAGTGACCCATAATGGCTGAAGCCGATCTCGACATTTTCATCCGGCAAATCGCAAAAGCGCAGAACAAGACCCTGATGGCGGCCGTCAAGAAGCGGCGCGACCAGATCATGGCCCGCGCGGCCAAGGCCAAGGACAAGGAGACCCGGGATCAGTTCCGGCTGATCGCCAGGAGCACGATGGAGCTTGGCGCGGCCGCGGCCAAGCGGCTGCAGAATTCGGCGCAAAACACCGCCGACAGTTACGCCCGGGCGATCCGGAACGCGGCCGAGGAAGCGGCGGCGGCTGCGAAGGCTGCGAAAAAACCCGCCAAGAAGAAGGACGCCTGAAGCGCCCGCTCGCGCTCAGGCGGCCTTGTGGGCACGGTAAATGCCGCGCTCGAATAGACGATAGACGTTCAGCGCGCGCCGGTCGGCGAACGGCAATATCTGCATCATGACCACCCCCGCGATACGCGACGCCGGGTCGATCCAGTAGTAGGTATTGTAAAGCCCGGCCCATGTCAGGCTGCCTGCCCTGCGGCCATCAGGCACGGGATCGATGTTGATCATATCGCCAAGCCCCCACCGCAGCCGGACTCCGGGGAAGAAATCGACATTCTCGGACAATGCCGGATTTGTTGTCTTGAGAATTCCCGCGTCAAGGTTGCCGATCTGATTGGTGGACATCAGCGCCACCGTCTGCGGCCGCAGGATGCTGTTCCCGGCAAGTGCTCCGCCATTCAACAGCGCCTGGAGCAAAGTCAGGTAGTCCGGCGCTGTCGAATAGATGCCGCCGCCACCGGAAATCACTTTCGGTTCGGTTCGTTTCACCAGCGGCTGCGGCACAAGCGATCCATCCGCCTTGCGCAAATGCAGGCTGGCCTGGCGGGCGCGCTGCTTCTCGGTGAGCGAGAAGGCGGTGTCGTTCATCCCGAGCGGGCCCAGGATGTGATCGCGGAAATAGCGATCCAGACTTTGCCCACTGACGATTTCAACGAGCCGGCCGACCCGGTCGAGACTGGCGCCATAGGCCCACCTGGTGTCCGGATCTGATATCAGCGGCGCACGCGGCAGCGCTGGATCGTTGCGAGACGCCTTGCCGTAGCGAACGACATTCGTGTCCCAAAGCTGGTAGCTAAGCCCGGATGTGTGCGTCAGCAGATTGCGCAGCGTGACAGGCTTTCGCGCGGCGCGCAGTTGCGGGGTCCCTTTCGCATCGAAACCATCGAGAACCTGAGGCGACCCGAGCGCCGGATCAATTCTCGCCGCCGGTTCGTCCAGTTTGAGTTTGTCGCGTTCGACGAGTTGCAGCGCTGCGACCGATGTCAGCAATTTGGTCATGGACGCGATACTGAACACCGTATCGGCCGACATCCGGGCGGCCGTGGCCATGCTTCTCGCGCCGAATGCGCCCTGATAGATCACCGATTGCCCGGTTGCGGCCATGGCGACAACGCCTGGCGCGTCCGCCGCATCGACCCGAGCCTGCAGAATGGCGTCGATTTCCCCGCTACGGGGCAACGTTCGGAGAGGAGCTGCAAGGCCGGGAATGGCTGCGCCGGGGATCAGGCCGGCCGCGGCGACGGCTGCCGTTCGCAACAACGTATCGCGCCGACTGAGCCGCACTGTCATCGCGCTCTCCTCAACGCCTCTAAACCTAGGTACGGCGGGCGGTCAGCATTCCCTTCAATTTCAGGACCGCGCTGTCGGGCGTCGTCAGCACCGGCCGTCCGGTTACCTCGGCGACCCGTTCTGCCGCAGGCGCCATGCTGTATTGCGCCAGCGCGATCAGATCGCAATCGCGCAAATCTTTCGACGCTTCGACGACCAAACGATCATGCGTCGCACGGTCGCCGCGGTCGAGTGCCGCCATGGCCCCCTCCGCCAGTTTGGGCACGAGCTCGATGGAAGACGGAAATTCCGGCGGCATCGACGCCAATGTCGGGGGAAACGTCGACAACAAACCGACCTTGCGGCCTTTCGCGACGGCCTGCTCGATCATCGCCTCATTGGGCTTGAGCACCGGCATCGGCGCGTGCGCGCGGGCAACAGCTTCGATGCAGGGGCCGAAGGCGGAGCAGGTGAACAGGATCGCGTCCGATCCGGTGCCGGCCGCGTAGCGTCCGAGCCGGAGGAAGCGCTCGGTCATGGCGTCGGTGAGCCCGCCGTCGCGCGCCAGATCGGCCGACAGGCTGTCGTCGAGCAGGTTCATCAGGCGGGCGTCCGGCCAAAGCCTGGCGAAGGAGGCCTCGATCGGCACGATCGAATGTTTCAGGGCGTGGACCAGGGTAATGCGCATGCGCAATAGTCTGGCCGCGGCGCGGCCGGTGTCAACCCACAGCGCCTCGCATCCGCCAGTTTCAAGCGATCCACCGTCGAAGGCTGCTTACGCCGCCTTGATGCGCGCCAGGAACCTGCCGACCTCGTTGCTGAGCGCTTCCGATTCCGCCGCCAGACCGTCGGACGATTGCAGCACGTCGGACGCGGTTTCGCCGGTCTCGTTGGCTGCGCTGGAGACGCCGACGATATTGTTGGAGACGTTCTGCGTGCCGGAGGCCGCCTGCTGGATGTTGCGCGCGATCTCCGCCGTCGCCGCCCCCTGCTGCTCGACGGCGGATGCAACCGTGGTGGCGATCTCCGACATCTTGTCGATGATCTGGCCGATGCCCTTGATGGTGTCGACCGCTTCCTGGGTTGAGCCCTGAATGGCGGAGACCTGCGCGGTGATGCCTTCGGTGGCGCGCGCCGTCTGCGTGGCAAGGCTCTTGACCTCGGAGGCGACGACGGCAAAGCCCTTGCCGGCTTCGCCCGCGCGGGCGGCTTCGATGGTTGCGTTCAGCGCCAGCAGGTTGGTCTGCGCCGCAATCGTGTTGATCAGGCCGACCACTTCGCCGATGCGATTGGCCGCGTTGGCCAGCTCGGTGACCGTGACTTCGCTCTTCGCCACCTGCTCCACCGCCTGGGCGGCAATACGGGCAGATTCGCCGACCTGCCGGGAAATTTCAGTGATCGAGCCCGAAAGCTCTTCGGTCGCGGCCGCCACCGTCTGAACGTTCGCGGCGGCCTGTTCGGAGGCCGACGCAACGGCGCCGGTCTGTTCCTTGGCTTGCGCTGCGACCTTCGACATCTTCTCGGCCGAACCCTTCATGCGCGACGCCGCCGTGGACACCGCGGCCAGCGCGTTGGTCGCGCCATCATTGAACTCGCGCGTCAACTGGTCGATCAGCGCGGCCTGCCGCTGCTTCGCCTCCTGTTCGGTGGCCTTTTCCGCAGCGGCGGCGTTGGCCTGGACGATGCCTTCGCGGAACACCGACAGCGCTTCCGCCATCTGGCCGATTTCGTCGCCGCCACGCTTTCTATCGACTTCGGCGGAGAGGTCACCGCCCGCGAGCCGCGTCATGGTCTTCTCCAGACCGACCAGCCGCGCCACCAGATTGCGGCCGATATAGAACCAGACGAACAGGGCGGCGCCGGCGACGCTGATCGTTGCGATCATCAGCATCACGAAGGTACCGAAACTGATGGCCTCGTCCGAACGGTCGGTTGCTTCCTTGGTCTTGTTGGTGACGGCCTTGACCTGGGCCGCGACTTCCTTTGCGAGTTCATCGGTCAGGCCGCGCGTCTCGTCGAGCAGCTTCTGGCCAAGCTGGCTGGCGGCGAGTTCCTTGCGGCGCGCGTCGAAGATCGTTTCGCCCGAGCCGAGCTTCAGCCAGGCTTCCCCCGCCTTGGGCAAACCGTCGGTCGGTTGCAGCGTGTTGACGATATCGAGCTTCTCCTCGACCTTGGCCGACATCGCCTTGAAGTTCTTCTCCAGCGCCGCGACGCTTTCGGCGTTCGGCGCGACCGCGGCGCGGTCCAGCAGGCTCGACGCCAGATTGACGAAGCCGACCAGGTCGGCAAAGCCCTGCGACACCGGCACCTGGGTCGAAACCAGCTTGAGCAGCGTCATCATGGTCTGGTTGGCATCGCCGCCCAGCGTCATGGAGACCATGGTGATATCGGCCTGGGCCTTTTCGCCGGCCGGAAGCAGCACGTCGTTGAGCTTGGTCTGGGTGATCTGCGCCGCCTTCACGATCTCTCCGCCGCGGGCGCTGAGCTTGAGACGGTCATCGACGGCTCCATCGAGCGCGCCGAGCTTGGTGTTCATCGCCGCGATCAGCTTCTTCAGCCGATCGATCGCTTCACGATCGGATTGGGTGCGGGCGACCTCGTCCAGCCGCTTGGCGATGCCGTCCTGACGCGCCTTCAGCGCGGTCATTTCCTGCTTCCGCTGGCCTTGCGATGTTGCAGCCAACAACGTCGGCGCCGAACCTGCCAACGCCTGGGTGTCGGTCTGCAGGCCCAGCGTGTCGACGATCTCCGGAATGTTGCGACCTGAGACATCATGGAAGAGATCGCGAACCTGCGAGAACATCAGCCAGGCGGCGGCGCCCGCGATGACGGTGGTTCCCGATACCGCGGCGAAAGCGAAGAAAAGCTTGGCCCGGATGCCGAGTTTGCGAGCTGATGTCACGGTCTGATTCCTCAATTCTCGAGCGAAGCTTTTATTACTTGGTGGCAACCTTGTATTGCTGGATCAATTCCCTGGCGCGCGCGTAGAGCCGCTCGCCGTCAATGCCGAGTTTCGTCATGTTGGCTTTCCATTCCGCCACGGCCGGCGCGGTGACCCGCTGCAGTTCGGCGCGCTGCGCGTCATTGAAGGACAGCGCGGTAAATCGCGGGTCGTTCTGCAGCTTCTTCTTGGTGACGGCTTCCTGCGCTTCGCGGATGCGCGCGCTGCCCATCGCGAGATCGGAGGCGTGTTTCTCGACGATCTTCTTGAGGTCGGCGGGCATCGAATCCCACGTCGCGCGGTTCATGACGATCATCAGCGCCGGCGCAGCCAGCCGCGCATCGACCACGACATTGAGCTGGTCGGCCAGGGTCTTTCCGGCCGCGCCCTTGGTCGTCGTCGTGGAGTCCCAGCCATAGGCGATGGCATCGACATAGCCGCTGGCGATGGTATCGCCGATCATGTTGAGGGGAATGCCGAGCGGCACCGCGCCGAGCTTGGCCAGCGCCACGCCGACCGTGGTGCTCGGCGTGCGCATGCGCAGGCCGCGAAAATCCTTCACCGACTGGATCTTCTTGCCGGTGGTAAAGATCGGATAGGGCGGCAGCACGTAGAGACCAAGCACCTTCACCGAGGCGTAGTCCTTGTCGAGCAGGCCTTCCTTGTAGAGCGACATCATCGCCGAGGTGCCCGAGATCGAGTTCTCGAACATGAAGGGCAGCTCCATCACCGACGACTGCGGGAAGCGGCCGGGATGGTATCCCTGCACGCTCGCCGCCATCTCGATGGCGCCCTTCTCGACCATGGGGAACAGTTCGGCCGGCTTGCCGTAGCCGCCAAGCGGCTTCAGCGCCACTTCAATGCGTCCGCCGGATTCCTCCTCGACTGCCTTCGCAAACGGCAGCAGGACCTGATCGTAGGGCGCCGTGTTTTCGGTGTTGATCGAACCGAAGCGCAACACGATGTCCGCCGCGGACGCAGGCGTGGAGAAAAGCGCGGCGAGACCAAGCAGGGTCGTGGCCGCGAATGGCATCCTGGTGCGGGAGAACATTCTGTTTCCTTCGTCACCGACAGTCGTCGAGTTTCAGCTCGCAGCACCTGTCGGTCCCATGGGCGGGCCCTTAACGGCGTCGACCCTAACTTTTGCGGATTAATCGCCGGTAAACCCTGCCCGACGCAACGTCCGTGGAAGTACGGCCACCCTGCCGCTCAATGGAATGATGATAATCATTCTTTACGCGAGGCACGATCGCGCCTGCGCGACCCGGTAAACGCGTCAGCGCCGCCGGCTTTCGAATCGATGGCCAGACGATGAGCGCCGCGCGCGGGCGTGCAATATTTTCGGCGTCATCCGCTTTCGGCGGCCCGGCTTCCGCCGGCCGGTTATCCTGCGTCACCGCCTCGAGCGCACGCAGGAAGTCCCGCCCATCGGCGGTGATTTGCCAACCATCGCCATCCCAATGCGCATGACCGCTGGCGAGAATATCGATTGTCCCAACCCGTCCGGCGAGACGTCTCATCCGCGCGCTCCACTCCGGGCCGCTCGCGGCGAGAATGGCAACGTCTCTCTTGAGTGAAGCTGTTGTCGCTCTGCCGCTGTCGTGACTGGCCAAGACCTTTAGAATAGCAACCTGTATGCTCACGCCCTGCGCCTCGGACCGCCCCCTGCTTCTTGTTGTTCTGGCAGTCGGTGCGCTCTGAGTATTTCGTTGTGGGGTGGACGTCCACTGGCCGCGGCCAGTTATCCGCAGGCTTGGAGCTTGCGCCTTTCATTCCACCTTGCGTTATGCGCGCGGTCGCCGGGCCGCATTCGGCGTTATCGGTTGATCCACTCCAGCGCGGCGCGATCCTGCAATGAGAACAGCGGTCCGTCGTAGAGGAACGAGCACTGATGGATCACGACCTGCCCGGCGCCGACGGTCACGTGGGAATAGTCCGGCAGTTCATGCGATCCGGGAATGTGATCCGCCGTCTCGAGATCGAACGCCACCTGATGCGACAGGGCGCGCTGGATATGGAAGGGAATGCCGCGCCAGATGCCCGAGATCGGCCGGTGCAGATGACCCATGAACAGATAGTCCGGCTTTCGCGTACGCACGATCACGTCCCACTCGGCCTCGGGATTGGCGAGCTTGATGCCGTCCATGTAACGCAGACCGGTGTCGAACGGCGGATGGTGCTGGAACAGCAGCAGCGGGCGATCGGCCGGCGCCGAGGACAATGCGTGTTCGAGAAACGCGAGCCGCGCCTCGCACAGCAGTCCGGCATGATCCGGGGCGGCTTCGTTCAGCGTGTCGAGCGTGATCACCGTCGCGGCGTCGAACGGATGGACGCTTTGCACGAAGCCGGAAGCGTCGCGCGCGACGCCCGGGAAGTAGCGGCCGAACGGATCGCGCTTGTCGTGGTTGCCCATCATGAGAATGGTCGGCGCATTCAATTCCGCAAGAACCGACGCAAGATTTTCGTAGGCCGCGTCCTCGCCCCAATGCGCGAGATCGCCCGTCACGATCACGAAGGAAATATCCGGATGATCGCGGTTGATCCGATCGACCGCCGCGCCAAGCCTTTCGGTGGGATCCAGCCCGTAAAGCTTGCGGCCACGCGCGACGAAATGGGTGTCGGTGAGAATGACGAATTTCATCGAACCATGGCCTCCCTGTCCCACGCCTTGTAGTCGGGAGAGCCCTCGATCCGGATCGGGCCGGCATAGCCGAACTCGACCATATGGACGGTGACGTAGTCCTCGCCGAAGAACACGACGCCGTAGGCTTCCGGCAGGTCGGAGGCGCTCAACAGCTCCTTCTCGGCAAATACCGGATAGCTCGCATGGTTGGTGCCGCGCAGCGACGAGGCTGGAACGCCGGCCACGGAGCCGGCCAGCGGCAGATGGCAATGGCCGAAAAAGATATGACGGATGCTGTCGCGATGACGACCGACGATGCTGCGGAAGGCGGCATCATCGAGCAGCCGGATCCGGTCCACCGGTTCGAGATGGGTCGGCATCGGATTGTGGTGCATGAACAGGAGAAACGGTCCGGGATGTTCGGACAGCCGCGCCTCCAGCCATTGCTGCCGCACGTCGCAGAAATGGCCGGCGTGGGTCTCCGGCTGTACCGTGTCGAGAAACAGGCAGCGGCCGGCCGCCGTGTCGTGCATGCCGTGAACGAAACCGCCCGGCCCGTCGTAATCCGGAAAGACGCTCAGGAAGGTCGCGCGCCGATCGTGATTGCCGATGCACAGCCTTACCGGAACGGGAAACTGGTCGAGCCGTGCCTTGAGCCATTCATAGTCGTCGCGGTCGCCCCAGTCCGAGAGATCGCCGGTGATGACCAGGAGCTCGGCATCATGGTGGCACTTGAGGATGTCGGTCAGCGCCCGCTCGAAATTGAGCCGGGGATCGCGCCCGCCGATGGTCTTGCCGGGCGCGGTCAGATGGATATCGCTCATATGGACAAGCTTCATGGGCAACCTCGATGATCCTCTTCGATGAAGTCTGCCGCGGCGTGTCACAGCTCGCCGCGGCAGTCGCTGAAGCAGGACTCAGCGCGTCGAACCGACGGTCTTCGGCAGCAGCTTCTGCACATCGCCCGTCATGTCGGCGAGCACGGCTTCCGGCTCCTTGGCGCGGGCGCCGGTGACGATGCTGTTGAGGTGGTCCTTGATCACGTCCGTGATCTTGAGGCCGTTGTCGCCGGGGAACGCGTACCATTTGGTCAGCAGCGCAAGCTGGCTGACCGCGGTGTAGTTGTTCGGATTCTTGACGTAGAAATCCTTCAGGTAGACGTCGTTGGCGACCTTGTTCGGCGGCATGTAGCCGGTGGTTTCCGCCATGATCGCCGCGCCCTTCGGGCCGGTCCAGAATTTCACCACCTCCCAGGCCGCATCGCGCTTGGCCTTGTCCTTGGCGAGGATCAGCACGACGTTGCCGCCCGCCGGCAGCCGGCCGGTCGGCGACACCACATCGGGAAAGGTGTGGGTCTTCAGCTCGAACTTGCCGCCGATCATCTGGGTGGTCTTGTTGAGATCGGAGGTCGAGGTGATGTGAATGCCGGTCTTGCCGGCGGCGAAGGTGGCCCGCATCGCCGGCTGATCGAGGTTGGGCATGCCGCCCTCGGTGACGAGCCGCGCCAGCGTCTTTATCGCGAACTGCCCCTCCGGCCCGTTGAACGCGACCTTGGTTTCATCTGAATTCAGCATGGTGCCGCCGCGCGCAAACACCGGCGCCTGCCACAGCCAGTTGCCGGTGATGTCCCAGGCATAGGTGATGCCGTTGATGTCGGGGCCGAGCGCCTTGATCTTCTTGGCGAGATCGATCAGCCCGTCCCACGTCTTCGGCAGGTTGGCCGGATCGGCGCCCGCTTTCCTGGCCAGATCGACGTTGACATAGACGATCGGCAGCGAGATCGCGAACGGCAGCGCGTACACCTTGCCGCTCGCGGTGCCGATATCGAACATCGCCTGGTGGAAGCCCTGCTTGTCGAAATCCTTCTCCGCGGCGATGTAGCCGTCGAGTTCGGCCGGAATGTTCTTGTCCACCAGCACGCGGATGCGGTTGAGGCCCTGGAAGGTCACGTCGGGCATCTGGTTGGTCACCGCCTCGCGCAGGACTTTCTGGGTGCCCTCCTCATAGGAATCGTACGCCGCGCGCAGCGTGACCTTGATGTCAGGCCGCACCTTGGCGAACTCCTCGATGATGCGCTTGTGGGTGCCTTCGAACAATTCGGCATAGGGATACTGCACGACGACTTCGGTCTGCGCATGCGCCAGACCGGCGGCAAGCGAAAGGGCGGTTGCGGCAATCCATGTTCTGAACATTGTCGTCTCCTGAGGTTTGAAAGAACAACTTGCGTTACTTGATGCCGGTCAGCGTGATGCCTTCGATGAAGCGGCGCTGAGCGAACAGGAAGGCGATCACCAGCGGCGCGATGATGACCAGCGCGGCCGCCATCAGCGGCCCGTAATTGGTGCCGGCCTCGTTGTTGCGGAAGTGCGCGACCGCCAGCGGCGGCGTCTGCAGATGCTCGCTGTTCAGCACGATCAGCGGCCAGAAATAATCGTTCCAGTGCGCCACCACCGAGAAGATGCCGAACGCGGTCACCGCCGGGATCGCGGTCGGCAGCATCACGCGCCAGACGATGCCGAATTCGGAAATCCCGTCCATCCGCGCCGCGTCGATCAGATCATCCGGCACGGTCTTGAAGAACTGGCGCATCAGGAAGATGCCGAACACCGAGATCGTGAACGGCAGTACCAGCGCCGCGTAGCTGTCGAGCACGCCGAGCTTGTGCAGCAGCAGGAACACCGGGATCGCAGTCGCCTGCGGCGGGATCAGGATGCAGAACACGACGAGCGCGAACAGCACGTCGCGGCCGAGAAAGCGCAGCTTGGCAAGGGCATAGGCGGCCGGCAGCGCGACCAGCACCTGAAGGCCGAAGATCGAGATCGTGACGATCAGCCCGTTGAGCAGATAGCGCCCCAGATCGGCCTTGGCGAACGCCGTCCGAAGATTGTCCCACAGCGCGAAATGGTAAGGGATCAGATGCAGGTCGGAGGAGAAGATTTCGGTTTGCGGCTTTGACGCGGTCGACAACATCCAGATGAACGGCGTCAGCATCACCAGCGCGCCGGCCAGCAGCAGGATATGCCGGGTCGCGGGCCAGAGAAGCGTGCGGACCCGCGACATCATGCGTAGTGCACTTCGCGGTTGCCGAGTGCAGATTTAAACAGCGTGACCAGCAGCACGCAGGCCCAGGAACACGACGGTGACCGCCGCGCCATAGCCGGAGCGGAAGAACTCGAAATCCTTCGGTGTACATGGTGTAGATCAGCACCTCTGACGATTTCGAGGGCCCGCCCTTGGTCAGCACCTGCACGGTGTCGAACACCTGAAACGAGCGGATCGCAGAGATCGTCACCACGAACAGGGTGACCGGCCCGAGCATCGGCCATGTCACCAGGCGGAAGCGCGACCACGCGCTTTCGGCGCCGTCGATCTCGGCCGCGTCGTAGAGATGTTTTGGGATCGAGACGAGGCCGGCGAGAAACAGCACCATGTTGAAGCCGGTGGCCTGCCATATGCCGATCACGCACAGCGAATAGAGCGCGGTGCCGCGGTCCTGCAGCCAGCTGTGGCCCTGCAGTCCTGCGGCGCGCAACAGTCCGTTCACCAGCCCGAACTGCGGGTGCAGCATGAATTCCCAGACGATCGCCATCGCGATCAGCGTTGCCATCACGGGAAGGAAATAGATGGTGCGGTACCAGCTCCGCAGGCCGGCGCCGCTCTGGATCAGGAGCGCTGTGCCGAGCCCGAGCGCCACTGCGCCCGGCACCACAATGGCGACATAGGTCAGCGTGTTCTTCAGCGAAATCCAGAACACCCGGTCGGCGAACATCTCGTGATAATTCGACAGGCCGATCCAGGCGAACGATGGGGCGCCGAGCTGGTAGTCCGTGAACGACAGCGCGATCACGCCGGCGAGCGGACCGATCAGCATCATCAGCATCAGCACGAAGGCCGGCGCCGCCAGCGCGTAGGCGGATCGCGCCGCCGGGCGGGGTCCGGCAAACACCCACGCACGCGGACGTGGCGCTGCGGCCATCCCTTGCAGCGTGGTGGCGGCGTCAGACAACGGCCATCCCCCGCGGCCGCTCGATGCGCGAGGCGATGGAGGTCGCGATGCGCTTGCCGCCAGCGTCGAAGGCACGAACCGCATCCGGCACAAAGCCATATCCGACCGAGGCTCCGATCGCCGGCAATAGGCCGGGATCGTTGACACGCACCACCACCGGCGTGTTCATGCCTTCACTTCCGATATGGACGAAGGCTTCCGACCCCAGATTTTCAAGATGCACGACCGTACCGGAAAGAATGCCAGACCCGCCCAGTTCGATCCGCTCCGGTCGGACGCACACGCGACACTCGCCCGCGGGCGCCAGCGTGGCCGCGTGGAGGACATGCCCAAGCACCTCCAGCCGGCCATCGCCGCGGATGCGGCCGGGGAACGCATTGATCTTCGGCGTGCCGATGAATTCGGCGACGCGAATATCGCGCGGATCCTCATAGATCGCCGAGGGCGTGCCCACCTGAATGAGCTCGCCGCCGATCATGACGGCGATCCGCCCCGACATGGTCATGGCTTCGGCCTGGTCGTGGGTGACGTAGATGAAGGTCGTTTTGAGCTGGCGGTGCAACTGGGCGATCTCGGCACGCATATGCACGCGCAGCTTGGCGTCGAGGTTCGACAGCGGCTCGTCGAACAGAAACGCGCGGGGCTGGCGCACGATGGCGCGGCCGACGGCGACGCGCTGGCGCTGACCGCCGGACAATTGCCCGGGCTTACGCTTGAGCAACGGCGTAATTTCGAGCTGCTCGGCGACCCTTTCGACATCAGCGCGGATGTCGCGCTCGGTGCGGCGGCGGCCCGGCAGCAACCGGCCGACGAGGGGCGCCCGCTCGAGCGCCGACAGGCGCTTCATCCGGAGCGGGACCGCGATATTGTCGAACACGCTGAGATGCGGATAGAGCGCGTAGGACTGGAACACCATCGCCAGATTGCGCGCGCTCGGCCGAACGCCGTCGGCGCTGCCCCCGTCAATCCAGATCTCGCCGGAAGATTGCGGCTCGAGACCGGCGATGATGCGCAACAGCGTGGACTTGCCGCACCCCGACGGGCCGACCAGGGAGATGAACTCGCCGTCCTCGATCGTGAGATCGACGCCTTTCAAAACCTCGGCGCCGTCAAAGGCCTTGCGAAGGGCCCGAATCTCGATTTCGGCCATTTCAATCCGGTATCCGTCTGATGCGGTACCGGATTTCCTAAAGGGCTTGTTTGACAGTTATATCACAACAGGGCCGTGCGCGCGGATTAGTCCCAGCTTTGTGGCCATCGGCCGGCATGCCGAAGCCCACGGCGCGACAAGGCATGCTCTTCACCAAACTCTCGCGCTGCACGCTACACGACCTGTTGACCGCACCGCATTGGTTGAACTAGCATCACATTCAACCTGAACGCTTTCATATTCTGACGAACATTGCTCCGGCGCGACTGCGTCGACCGATTTGCGAACTGCGATATTTCAAATAGCGGCATGCCCTTTTTTCACCATCGCGGCATGGCCCACCCGCTCACCGCGCGCTCTCGATGAGACGATCGGTAACTCGCAAGGGATCCTGGATTTCAGCGGATAGAGGCAACGATGAACTCCTTTCAGACACGGAGGCGGTCATTCACCCGCCGGCTCGGACAACTCATCACATGCATCAGACACCAATATCGTCCGCTTGAAGACCTTCGGATCATCTTCCTGTCGCTGCTGGCAGGCGGGTTTGCCCTGCTTTATCTGGATCAAGGCCGCGACGTCATCCGGGGACTGGTCGATTCCGCTAACGCGGTCATCATGAACTGGCCGCCGCAAGGTGAGGTCCTGCCGATTGTCCTGCGCTGGATCGTATTCATGCTGGCCTGCATCTGGTCGGGCATCAATGCCTGGTACTGGGCCAATCTGCTCTACAAGACCAATAGCAGGAGAGCGCAACAGCAACCGCTCTGGTTTCATTACGTCCGCCGCGCCTTCGGCATTTTGCCGCTGCTGGCGGCGCTCGTCGCCATGCCTCTCAGCGCAAGACATGGCATCGATGATACCTGGGTCGGAATGCTGCTCTTTGCGATTGCAGCAGGACTCCTGCTGTGGTTCTTCGCCTATCGAACGACCTGGTTCACTGAAAAGAAGATGCCGAAGGTCTACAAGGAGGTCGACCCAGGCAATAATCTAGTTCAGGGCGACCGCTGGTTCATTCGCGCGACACTCGCAATATCGGCATTCATTCTCGTATCCCTGTCGATCCCCTATCTGCGCACTCACTTTGCGTGGCTGTTCGGTCCTGCCGCGCTGGCCTATGGTGCGATCGGCTGCATTATTCCAGTCACCAGTTATCTGATCTGGAAGACGCGCAGCGAGAAGATTCCGGTCATCTTGCTGGGCGGGCTGGCATTTGTCCTGTTCAGCCTGGTGAACGACAATCACCGGGTGCGGAGCCTCGGCCCCTCGGTAAAGTCGGTCAGCCGCCCGACCGTCGAGCAAGCATTGAGACGCTGGGAAAAGGACCGCGCCCCAGGCGAACCGCTCGTCCTTGTCGCGGCAGCCGGCGGCGCCTCGCGTGCGGCCTACTGGGCCGGAACAGTGCTGCGCGCGCTCGACGACCGCAGCAATGGCCAGTTCTCCGATCATGTATTTGCGATCAGCAGCGTGTCGGGCGGCACCCTCGGCGCGATCGGGTATGCGGCCTGGCTGGCAGACCGCCCATCGACTGCCGAAGGCTCGCCCGACGCAGCGAAAGCGCGCCTGAGCTTTGTGCAGACGTTTTTCGGACAGGACTATCTTGGTCCCGCCGTCGGCGCATTGCTGTTCCCGGACATGTTGCAGCGATTCCTCTTCTTCCCGCTATTTTCCGACCGCGCGGCTTCGCTGGAGGAGGCGTTCGAACTGGGCTGGCAGCAGACCGCCGCGGCATGCACGCAGAAACCATGTCCGAAAGCGACGCGTTTTGCCGACGAGTTCACCCAGATATGGAAGGGATCCCGGCTGGATGACGACCGCGGCAGATGGGTCCCGATCGTGCTTGCAAACGGCACGCATGTCGAAACCGGCAAGCGGATCATCACGGCGCCCGTGGAGATCGATACATCGGTGTTCGAGGACACCTATGACTTCTTCAAGCTCGCACCGGCGCCGATCCGGGCATCGACCGCGGTATTGAACTCGGCCCGTTTCACCGTGGTCAGTCCGCCCGGACGGCTCGTGCGCGATGGGGAAACGACGGGACGCATCATCGACGGGGGCTATTTCGAAAACGGCGGTATGGAGACCGTTTATGACCTTGCGCGGTACCTCGAGCGTACCATGCAGCCGAAGCGTCCGATCATCGTCGTCGAAATCCTGAATGACGACACCCAGAGCAAGGAAGATCTGCAGCGGCACGACGGAACCGGGCCGGTCCCGGTCGAGAACACGAAGCCTCAAGGGCGTTCGCCGTTACTCCTCGAAGTGACCTCCGTGATCGGTGGCCTCTATCATACGCGCAGCGCACGCGGCGTACTGGGAGCAAAGAGAATCTCCGACGCAACGGCGTCCGGGCTCAGCGGCACCACCTTCTATTCTTTCGACCTGAGGACGCTCAACAAGGGCTGGTACACCGCGATGAGTTGGGCCCTGTCCCTGGGGACACGCGACGCCATGGACGTGGCCATCAATGTCGAAAAGGAGCAAATCGGTGATTTTCTCAAGGGCCGGAACTATACCGACGATATGAAGGCCACCCTCGAAAAGGACCTTGTTGAAGTTCTTGACAACTCCAAGAAGAACAATGATCAGCTTGGCGCCGTGCTGAGTGCATTGAACGCCAACGTCAAAACGCAGGGAGCAGAACCGGTCACCGCCGCGAAGCGGAAGTGAAGGCCTATACTTTCACCAGGCTCTCAAAGCCGCCATAGATCATCCGTTTGCCGTCGAACGGCGGCGGCCCTTCCGTCATCTCTTTGAGCCGCGGGTCCGCCATCACCTTGGCGTTGATCTTGTCGCGTTGCGCGCGCGACTTGTAGGTGATCCAGGCGAACACGACGATTTCACCCGGCTTCAGCTTGACGCTGCGCGGGAACGAGGTGAGCTTGCCGACCTTGACGTCATCGGCGACCCATTCGCGATAATCCAGCGCGCCGTATTCGCGCCAGACCTTGCCGCACTTCTTTGAAAGGCGGGTATAGGCTTCGAGCTTTTTCTTCGGCACGGCGACGATGAAGCCATCGACGTAGGGCATGGGGGATTTTCCTCCTGTTCTCCGGCGTCATTGCGAGGTCCAAGGATTGCTTCCGCCTTCGCTCTTCGAGCTACGGTGGACAAGTCGCTTCGCTCGCAATGACGGCTAGCTATGACAACAAGATGCCTGAACCGGCGCCGGCTGGTATTGGTCACGTAGCCGCACCCAGTCCATCGGATATGGCAGGCCGTCCTCGTGACGTCCGTGCGGGGTGAGGTCGAGATAGTGATAGGCGGCGTTCATCATGTCGAGGCCGCGCGCGTAGCAGGAATAAGTGTGGAAGATGTTCCCGGCCTCGTCGCGGTAGAACACGCTGATTCCGGGCGCCTCCTCGCTTCCGAACGGGCTGGTTCCGAAATTGTAGTTGCCGCCTCGCTCGATTTGCTCCGGCGTGAACGAAACGCCGTAGTCGTAATTGAACGTGTTGTCGCTGGACGACAGCCAGTCAAAGGTCCAGCCCATCCGCTGCTTGAACGCGGCGAGCTTTGGTAGCGGCGCGCGCGAGATCGCGACCATCGTGGTGTCGCGGGCGGCAAGATGCGGGACCATCCGTTCGAAGCCATCGGCCCAGAACGAGCAGCTCTTGCAGGCCTCGTTCCAGTCGGGCGCGAACATGACGTGCTGCACCACGAGCTGACTGCGTCCCCTGAACAGGTCGGCCAGGGTCACCTTTCCATCAGGCCCGTCGAATACGTAATCCTTGTCGACCTTGACCCATGGCAGCGCACGGCGCTCCTCGGCCAGGCGCTCGCGCGCCTGGGTGTATTCCTTTTCATGCGCAAGGTGGGCCTTGCGGGCGGCGATCCATTCCTCGCGGGAAACGATGGTGTGCGGCTGCATGGGCGGCTCCTGTGTTCAGGCCAGATAGCTTTCGAGCTTGGCGAACAGCTCATTCCATCCACGCTCGTGATTGTCGCGCGCCGTCTCATCGGCGAACTGTTCGTGAAGGAAGGTGAGCAGCGTGCCGCGGCCTTCCGGCTTCATCGAAATCGTCACCAGCGATTCCCGCTCCGGCGTGGAATGCCATGCCCAGCTGAACACCAGCCGCCGGTTCGGAACGACCTCGCGATAGACGCCGCCGACCTCGTTATAAGTGCCCTTGGCGTTGAAGCTGATGCGGTAGCGGCCGCCGACGCGCAGGTCGATGTCGGCCTTGACCGAGCCTTCCTCGACTGCCCCGGGTCCGAACCATTGCACTAGCTTTTGCGGGTCGGCCCACGCGGCGTAGACTTTTTCGGGCGGCGCGTTGAACCGGCGCTTGAGCGTGAGGCTGGGGCGTTCGGCGGGCTCGACGTTGCGGTCGCTCGGCTTGATCGGGCTGGACTGGGTGGCCATGGGTCTTCCTCCACAAAAGCGGCAAGGCGGTCGAGAGCGTCGGACCAGAAGCGCTGGTAGCGATTGAGCCACTCCATCGCCTGCTCCATCGGCTGGGCAGTCAACCGGCACGCGACCGTGCGGCCGGTCTTTTCGCGCGCGATCAGGCCGGCATCCGACAGCACGTCGAGATGCTTCATGATCGCGGGCAGCGACATCGGGAACGGCTGCGCCAGTTCGCTGACCGACAGGCTTTCGCGGCCGCCGAGCCGCGCCAGCAGCGCGCGCCGGGTCGGATCGGACAGCGCGGCAAAGGTGCGATCCAGGACTTCTTCGTGATACTTAACCATACGGTTTAGTATACGCGCAAACGAAACGCCGTCAAGCCGGCGCCTGCATCACGTATTCGAGAGTGGTGACGGGCGAATGGCCGGACCATTCAGCGCAAAGAGCTTTTGCGCCTCAGTCCGGCCATTCCGAGAGGTATTCGCGAGACCCGATCAATAGTCCCGATAGACCTTCATCCGCCGCGACTGCTGCTGCTGCTGTCCGAAGGCAACGCGCGGATTGACATTGCAGTAGAGCGCGCGACCGGACGCCGACGCCATGCACTGGTCATAGCTGCTGTACGAGCACTCGCCGGGGATGCCGATGCCCCGGCCCTGGAGGCAGTAGGGATAGTCATACGCCGCCGCCGGCGAGCTACCCGCCACCGTGGCGACTGTCGCCGCCGACAGCGCCAATATCGCTAACATTGCATTGCGCATCATCGATCTCCTTCACGTGACGCAAAAGCCGCGTCGCCTCTGCCATAAAACACCGCGACGTGGCCAATGTTCCGTGAGCTAGATCACTGTACTTTCTCTACCTTGGCTTCCTCGATCACCTTCTTCCACTTGTCGGTTTCGGCCACAATCATCGCGCCAAAGGCTTCCGGCGGGCCGATCAGCGGTTCGCCGCCGAGATCGACCAGCTTGGCCTTGATCCCGGGCTCGGCGAGCACCTCATTGATCTCCTTGTTCAGCTTGGCGATGATTTCCTTCGGGGTATTCTTCGGAACGCCCATGCCGAACAGCGCGCTCGCCTCGTAGCCCGGAATGGTATCGGCAAGCACCGGCACGTCAGGCAACAGCGACGATTTCGTCGTACTGGTAACCGCCAGCGCCCGCACCGAGCCGGCGCGGACATGCTGGAGAATGGAAGGCATGTTGTCGAAGATCACCTGGACCTGACCACCGAGCAGATCGGTGATCGCGGGCGCGGCGCCGCGATAGGGCACGTGCTGCATCTTGGCGCCCGACATCGCCATGAACATTTCGCCGGACAGATGCACGGACGTGCCGTTGCCCGACGAAGCGAGGTTCACCTTGCCGGGATTGGCCTTCACATAGGCGATGAACTCGGCGACCGTCTTGGCCGGCACGTCCTTGTTGACCGTCATCACGTTCGGCACGCGATTGAACGCCGCGACCGGCGCGATGTCGCGAACGACATTGAATTTCAGGTTGGCGTACAGCGAGGCATTGATGTAGTTCGCGGGATTGACCAGCAGCACGGTGTAACCGTCCGGCTCGGCGTTGATGACCGATTCGGTGGCGATGTTATTGCCGGCGCCGGGCTTGTTCTCGATCACGAACTGCTGGCCGAGCCGCTCCGACAGCCGCTGGCCGATCAGCCGCGCAACAATGTCGGTCGCGCCCCCCGGAGGATATCCGACGACCCATTTTACCGGCCGGGTCGGATAGTCCGCCGCCGAAGCGCTGCCCATCGATGCGGCAGCGGAAAGACCCATGACGGCCAGACAAATCGCGGTACGGCGTGAAATCATCAAAACTTCTCCCTTGAGGCCGGGTTCAGAGCCCGGTCCGTTTCTATTGAGGCGCGGTCATATTGGACCGAACGCGGCCCGCGTTGTAACAAACAAAGTCAGATGCGGCCAGTGCGACCGGGCGCCGCGGACCGCGACCAAAGGATAAGACATGTCTGTCAGAGTTAACGCACTCGATCATCTCGTCATCAACGTCGCCGACGTGGCGCGTTCCACCGAGTGGTATCGAAAAGTCCTCGGCATGGAAGTCAGGGTGTTCGATCCCGGCCCAGGCAAAACACCGCGGACCTCGCTGGTGTTCGGGAACCAGAAGATCAATGTGCGGCCGCGCGAGCGCCGACAAGGTCGAGTGGTTCACTGCGGATCACGAAACCGCCGGGAGCGACGATCTGTGCTTCCTGACGTCAAGCACGCCGGAGGAAGTGGTGGCGCATCTGAAGGCCAACGGGGTGGCGATCGAGGAAGGCCCGGTGGCCAAGCAAGGCGCCCGCGGCACGCTGCGATCGGTCTATTGCCGGGATCCGGATGGGAGCCTGATCGAGATTTCGTCGTATGAGGATGAGGTGGGCTAGCCCCACTCCCTCCCCGTCATTCCGAGCGTAGCGAAGCAATCCACAGCGCAGCAAGTGGAGAGATGGATTGCTTCGCGGAGCCTGTCATCGGGAGCGCGTTCGCGCGACCCGGTGGCTCGCAATGACGCGGAGGCGGCACGGCCGTGCAACTCCCGATTTGCCCATCGCGCCGTCCAATGGCAGAACTACTCCCAAGCAAGATCAAAAGCCGCCGTAAGGCTGCACGGGAGGATCAATGACCAATTCACAGCCAGCGCCGGGCATTGTCGGCCCCTTCGCGGGGCTCGACGTGCCGTGGCTGCTGCGGATGCGCGCCGAGAGCCGCCGCAATCATCCGTTCCTGATCTGGGCGCCGTTCGAAGGGCCGGCGCGGAAATGGTCCTACGGCGAATTTCACGAGCGCGTCGGCGCAGCTTTCCGCAGGGCTCGCCAAACGCGGCATCAAGCCCGGCGAATATGTGCTGATCCATCTCGACAATTGCATCGAGGCTGTTCTGGCCTGGTTTGCCTGCGTCGAACTCGGCGCGATCGCGGTCACCACCAACACCCGCTCGGCGGCGGCGGAAATCGAATATTTCGCCGGCCATTGCGGCGCGGTCGCCGCCATCACCCAGCCGCCTATGCCGAACTGATCTCGGCCAATTGCCGCGGCCTGCGCTGGATCGCCGTGATCTCGCATGATGCCGGAGCTAAGCCGGCGCAAGGCGCGCCGCGCGGCGACAGTTTTGAAGCATTATTCGCCGACAGCGCCGACCGGCCGCGCCGCGCCGCCGATCCGCTCGCGCCGTGCAGCGTTCAATATACCTCCGGCACCACGTCGCGGCCGAAGGCGGTGCTGTGGACGCATGCCAATGCGCTGTGGGGCGCCAAGATCAACGCCGCGCATGAAGACCTGCACGCCGGCGACGTGCACCAGACCTATCTGCCGCTGTTCCACACCAACGCGCTGGCCTATTCGATGCTGGCGACGCTGTGGGTGGGCGCTTCCTGCGTGATCCAGCCGCGGTTTTCGGCGAGCCGGTTCTGGGGCGTGGCGCTGGAGCACAACTGCACCTGGACCTCGACGATCCCGTTCTGCATGAAGGCGCTGCTGGAACACGAGATTCCGAAAAACCACAAGTTCCGGCTCTGGGGCACCGCGGTATCCGAGCCGCCGCCGTTTGCCGCCTTCGGCGTCAAGACGATCGGCTGGTGGGGCATGACCGAGACCATCACCCACGGCATCGTCGGCGAGGTCGACCAGCCCAATACGCCGATGTCGATCGGGCGCGCCGCGCCGGAATATCAGATCCGCATCGTCGAGGACGACGGCACGCCGACGGATGTCGGCGGCACCGGCAATCTCCTGATCAAGGGCATCCCCGGCCTGTCGCTGTTTTCGGAATATCTGCACAACGAAAAGGCCACCCGCGAAAGCTTTGACGAGCACGGCTATTTCATCACCGGCGACCGCGTCACCCTGCTGGAGAACGGCTTCATTCGGTTCGGCGACCGCACCAAGGACATGCTCAAGGTCGGCGGCGAGAATGTCGCGGCCTCCGAGATCGAACAGGTGATCGCGGTGGTGCCGGGCGTGCGCGAGGCCGCCGTGGTGGCGAAGAAGCATGCGATGCTGGATGAAGTGCCGGTCGTCTTCATCATTCCGCAGGCCGGCGTCGACGGCGCACCGGCCGACCTGCACGACACGGTGATGGCCGCCTGCCGCACGTCGCTGGCGGACTTCAAGGTGCCGCGCGAGATTCACTTCGTCGACGACATGCCGCGCTCGACGCTGGAGAAGGTGGCGAAGGCGGAATTGCGGAAGATGCTGGGGTGAGGCGTGCAGCATTGCGAGCGCTGTAGGGTGGGCAAAGCGTAAGCGCGTGCCCACCATTCTCGCACCATTGCAAGAAGTGGTGGGCACGGCGCAAGTGCGCCTTTGCCCACCCTACAGGCTGGTGCCCGTCAATTCACCTCGAACCTGATCGGCAGCTTCTTCGGGCCGTTGACAAAGTAGGCCTGCGTCATCTTGACCTCGCCGTCGAGGGCGATCGATTTCAGCCGCGGCAGCAGTTCCTCGAACAGGATGCGCATTTCCAGTTTCGCCAGATATTGCCCGAGGCAGAGATGCGCGCCGTAGCCGAAGGCGACATGGCGGTTCGGCTTGCGGTCGCAGCGAAACTTGTACGGCTCCTCGAACACGTCCTCGTCGCGGTTGCCGGACGCGTAGCACAGCATCAGCCAGTCGCCTTTTGCAATCTTGCGGCCGCCAAGTTCGGTGTCTGCCGTGGCCGAGCGCATGAAATGCTTGACCGGGGTCATCCAGCGGATCGCCTCGTCGACCAGACCCGGGATCAACTCGGGATTGGCCTTCACCTTTTCGAATTGCGCGGGGTCTTCCGCCAGCGCCCAGATCGCGCCGGCGGTCGAGGATGACGTGGTGTCGTGGCCGGCGGTGGCGACGATCATGTAATAGCTGGTCGCGTCATGATCCGGCATGTAGTCGCCGCCGATCTTTGCGTTCGCGATGACGGTGGCGAGATCGTCGCGCGGGTTGCGGCGCCGGTCCTCGGTGATGCCACGGAAATAGGCGCCGAAATCGGCCACCACCGACTGCATCATCCCGGAGAACTGCTCCGCCGTGAGCTGCTCCCTGATCCGCGCCGTGTCGGGGTCCTGCGGGCCGAACAGTTCCTGCGTCAGCTTGAGCATGCGCGGCTCGTCCTTCTCGGGCACGCCGAGAATTTCCATGATGACGTGCAGGGGATAGCCGAGGGCGACGTCTTCGACGAAATCGCAGGCGCCGCCCTTGTCGAGCATGCGCTGCACGGTGGCACGCGCGATCTCGCGCACCCGCGCCTCGAACTTTCCGAGATTGGCCGGCATGAACCAGCCCTGCGTCAACGCCCGGTATTTCGGATGATCGGGCGCATCCATCTGCACCAGCGAACGAACCAGGTTCGGCCCGCCCGTGATCTTGCGGACGCGTTCTTCCACCGCCTGGTTCGTCAGCGTGGTCGGACGGTCGGCATTGTGGAACAGCTCGTTCTGGCGGCTGACGGCCTGGATATGCGCGTGCTTTGTCACGACCCAGAACGGGTCGAACTTCTCGGGCCTGGCAATGCCGAGCGGGTTGTTGGCGCGCAGCCAGCGGTAGCTGTCATGGATGCGGTGGTCGGCATAGGCGGCCGGATTGACCAGCGTGGCCGCAATGTCGGCGGGGATATCGAGTTGCCGCTTGAGGTCGCTGTCGTATCCATGGTCTTCCCGCCCTGTGTCACCTGCGCAAGATGCGCGGATGATCAACGATAATTAGGCAATTGCAGGGCCGAAGCTTGCGTTGAGCGGCTATCCCTCCCGTCATTGCGAGCGAGCGAAGCGACGCAATCCGCATCGCGAGATTGGATTGCTTCGCTCGCCCGCAATGACGGCGGAGAGGGCTCAATAATACCCGAACGCCACCGGGCGGAAGGCGTGCAGCAGATGCTGGTCGAGCTTGTCGCCCATTTCTTCCATCATGCCGAACGCCCGGGCGTGGGTGAACTGCAGCCGGTAGGCGCGCTTCTCGACCAGCGCGGCATAGATATCCACGATCGTGGTCAGCCGCACGATATCGCTGATCTGCTTGCCGTTCAGGCCGTCGGGATAGCCGGTGCCGTCGAGAAACTCGTGGTGGTGCAGCACCACGTCGAGCATTTCGGGCGGGAAACCGCCTTGCGCGACCAGCGCGTCATAGCCGCGGCGCGGATGCTGGCGCATCTCTTCCATCTCTTCCAGCGTCAGCGGGCCCGGCTTGTCCAGGATCGCCACCGGAATGAACGCCTTGCCGACGTCGTGCAGCAGCGCGGCACGGGCCAGACGGCGCTGGTCGTCCTCGCGCATGCCGAGATGCTGCGCGTAGGCGACCGCAAAGCCGGTGACGAAGAGACAATGGCGATAGCTGCCGGCGTGATGGCAGCCGACCGTCGTCAGCCATTCGCGCAGGGACGAATGCTTGATCGCCTTGAGAATCTTGTTCTCGGCCTCGACGATGTCGCTGAATTTCAGGGGAACGCCGGCCGGAAGCTTTTCGAAGATCTTGACCATCACGGCATGCGCGGCTTCGACGCCCCGGTTCAGGACCTTGCCGCGATCGGTCTCGTCAAATCCGTCGCTGTCCGGAAACGCGGCGCGAATCCGCTGCAGGATGCCTTGCGCGTCGAACGGCCGCGCGATGGTGTCGGTGGCGCCGAGCGCCCAGGCCTGCATCGATCCGTGATGAAGCGCGTCCGCCAGCACGAACAGCCGCGGCATTTCGCGATAGGCTTCGGCGCGCAGCTTGTTGCGCACCATCTGCACGCTCTCGGCGGAGCGCAGGTTGATGTCGACCACGATGCCCGCGAGGTCGCGTTCCGGGCGCGTCGGGAATATCAGACGTCGCGATGGTGTCGACCTGACCGACGGATCGCAGAATGCTGGCGAGCTCGCTGCTCTGATCGCTCCGATCCGAAGCCAGCAACAGCCGGCGCTTGGTCGAAGTCTTGTTGGCTACCGATGTCATGAAACCCCGGACCCCTGGCGTTGACGACTTGCAACCGAAGCTAGCGGATAATCAGTTCCCCGGGGCTTAAGAGGGATGCTGAAAGCGAACTACCATAGACGCTAAAATTTTAGCGATCCGGTTCGTGATGCACTGCATCCACAACCGTCATCTCCCGCGCAGGCGGCTGATACCAAAGACAAATCCGCCGGAGGCATTACCTCCGGCGGATCATGCTTAATCGATGCTTCCGCGATTTACGCCTTCATGTTCGCCTTCACCGCTTCGGCCGTGATCGGCAGCGCGCGGATGCGCGCGCCGCAGGCGTTGAAGATGGCGTTGCCGAGCGCAGGCGCGATCACCGTCACCGCCGGCTCGCCGACGCCGGTCGGCTTGTCGCCATTGGCGATGACGTTGACGGCGACTTCCGGCGTCTGGCTCATCCGCAAGGGCGTGTAGGTATCGAAGTTGGTCTGCTCGATACCGCCATCCTTCAGCGTCGCCTTCTCATACATGGCGAGCGAAAGGCCCCACAGCGCCGCGCCCTCGACCTGGGCGCGGATGTTGTCGGGATGCACCTGCATGCCGACGTCGGTGGCCACGGTCAATTTCTTGACCTTGACCTCGCCGGAGGCTGACACCGCAACATGGGCCACGCAGGCGGTCCAGCTTGCGGTTGCCCGCTCCTGCGACGAGACGCAGGCGACGCCCATGCCCTCGCCTTTCGGCAATTTGCTGGTGCCGTAGCCGGCCATGCCCATCGCCGCCAGCAGCGTGTTGCGCAGCCGTTGCGCACCGCCGTCGTTCTTGCCTTTGCCGTCCAGCAGCGCGATGCGGTACTGCGCGGGATCCTGGCCGGCGGCATGCGCGAGTTCGTCGATCATGCTTTCGACCGCCCAGAAGGTCCAGCCCGGCGCCACCGACCGCAACTGTCCTGACGGGGTGGCGTTGTGCGCCATCTCGTTCTTGATGGCGCGGACATTGTGATTGGGCACGGAATAGAAGAAGTCCGCGCCATTCACCGTGAACGCATCCAGCGGTCCCTTCTTGTCGACCGAAGGCGACAGGAAATCGGGGATGCCCCAGCGCGCCGTCGGCCAGGCCGAGACCACGTCGTGATTGAGCGCGATCAGCTTGCCGTCGCCATCGAGACCCGCCTTCACCTTCTGGAAGGTCAGCGGACGCGAATAGTCCATGGTCATGTCGTTTTCGCGTGAGTAGATGACCTTGACCGGCTTGCCGACGGCCTTCGCCGCCTGCACCGCGGGCACCATCATGTCGGCGTCGAGACGCCGGCCGAAGCCGCCGCCCAGCCACATCTGGTGCATCACGACGAACTTGGGATCGATCCCGGCGGCTCCCGCCGCGATGGCGCCGGAGCGCGTCGCGAACTGGTTACCGGAATAGATGTGCAGGATGTCGCCCTTGAACTCGGCGGTCGCGTTCATCGGCTCCAGCGGCGCATGGATGTTGATGCTGGTGGTGTACTCGGCCTCCAGCACCTTCGCCGCGGTCCCGAAGGCCGCCGCCGTGTCGCCGTCCTTGACGAAGAACTGCCCGGAATCGTCGAGCGCCTGCAGCCGCTTCGCCTCGTCGAGCAACGACTGGCTCGACAGCTTGGCGTTCGGGCCGTTGTCGTAGGTGATCTTCAGCGCGTCGGCCGCCTTGCGGGCGCTGGCATAGGTATTGGCCACCGCCACCACCCAGCCGGTCGTGCTGCCGGTCTTGTCGTCGAGCGTGACCGCCTTGATGAAGCCCGGCACCTTCTTGGCAGCAGCATCGTCGACCGATTTCACCGTGGCGCCATAGCGCACCGGCGGCGTCACGACCTTGCCGTAGACCATGCCCGGCAGCATGACGTCGATGCCGTATTTGGCGGTGCCGTTGCTCTTGGGCGGGATATCGAGCTGCGGTACCGAGACGCCGATCATGGTGTACTGGTCGGGCGTCTTCAGCTTGATCGCCTTGAGCTCGTCCGGCGTGAAGGTCTTGGTGATCTTGCCGCTCTTGACGATGTCGGCAAAGCTCATCGACTTCTTCGACTTCGGATGCGAGACGGTGGAGTTGCGCACCACCAGTTCGCCGGCCGGCACGCCCATCGCGCTGGCTGCGGCTTCCGTCAATGCGATACGTCCGGCGGCACCCGCGCGGCTCATCGCATCGAAGTTCATCATCGTGCTCCAGCTGCCGCCGGTAATCTGCGCGCCGAGCACGGGGTCATTGAACTTCGGATCGTTGGAGGCGAGCTGGACCCGCATGTCCTTCCAGCTCGAACCGAGTTCTTCGGAAACGATCTGCGCCATGGTCGAGGCGATATGCTGGCCCATATCGGCCTTGCCGCAGGTCACCGTGACGAGGCCGTCGGGACCGATCGAATACCAGGTCGATGGGTTCGAAGTTGGAGGGCGCGGCCAAAGCCTGGTCGATGCCGGGAACGGCGGCATAACCGAGCACGAGGCCTGTCGCGGCGGAGCCAACCAGGAACGAGCGGCGGCTGAGATCGGTGGGCGCGATTTTCACGTGCGTATTCATGTTGCCCTCCGCTCGGTGCCGGCGTTGGAGGCGGTACGCATTTCGGATGCCGCGCGCATGATCGCCTTTTGAATGCGCGAATAGGTCATGCAGCGGCACAGATTGCCGTCCATATGCGCGACCACTTCGTCCTTGGTCGGATTGGGGTTCTTGGAGAGAAGCGATGCCGCCTGCATGATCTGGCCGGACTGGCAGTAGCCGCATTGCGGGACCTGCTCGAGGATCCAGGCCTTCTGCAACGGATGATCGCCCTTGGCGGACAGGCCTTCGATGGTGGTGATTTTCTTGCCGACGGCGTCGCTGACCTGCGTCTGACAGGAGCGAACGGCTTCGCCGTTGAGGTGAACCGTGCAGGCGCCGCAGAGACCTGCGCCGCAACCGAACTTCGTACCGGTCATCTGCAATTGCTCGCGGATGACCCAGAGCAGCGGCGTATCGTTGGACGCCTCGACGGACATATTCCGCCCGTTGATATTCAGGCTAGGCATTTGGCGTTTCCCCTTCCGGTGTTTGAAGCCGCTTACGGCGGCAATTCACTTTCTTGGGTATTGGCCGGCATCCACCGGGTCTATATGCCGGGTAGCGGGAGCATGATCCGGAACCGATTTAGAGGCAATGCAATTTGGAATGAATATAGAGAATCGCGGTTGTGCGCTGCGGCAAGGTTTCGTCGCGGGTCAATCGCGCGCGCGGGCAGCAGGCGCATCTTCCGTTTCCGCATTTCCCAACGGCGAACCTATCGCGCTAGGATAGAGCGAGAGTGGAATTAGGCGTCGTTGCTTCGGGAAAAACAGGAATGCCAACAATCAATCGTGACGGAGTCCGCATCTACTACGAGGTGCACGGCTCCGGCCCACCGCTATTGCTGACACACGGCTATTCGTCGACCAGTGGGATGTGGCAGGGCCAGATCGCGGCCTTGTCGAAACATCACCAGCTCGTTTTGTGGGACATGCGGGGTCATGGCCAGTCCGCTTACCCCGAGGATGCCTCGGCCTATAGCGAGGCGCTGACGGTGGCCGACATGGCCGCGCTGCTCGATGCCGTCGGCGCCGAGCAGGCGATCGTCGGCGGGCTCTCGCTGGGCGGCTACATGTCGCTGGCGTTCTACCGCGCCCATCCCGAGCGCGTCCGCGCCCTCCTGATCATCGATACCGGTCCCGGCTTCAAGAAGGACGAGGCCCGCGAGGTCTGGAACAAGCGCGCGCATGACACCGGCGACCGCTTCGAGCGCGAGGGACTGGAGGTTCTGAAATCGGCCAGCCGGGAACGCTCCAGCGTCACCCACAGCGACGCGTCGGGACTGGCACGCGCCGCGCGCGGCATGCTGACCCAGCGCGATGCCCGTGTGATCGAATCCCTGCCCGATATCAAAGTGCCGTCGCTGATCGTGGTCGGCGCCGACGATACGCCGTTTCTCGCCGCCTCCGACTACATGGCGGCCAAGATTCCCGGCGCGCAGAAGGTGGTGATCCCGGCCGCCGGCCACGCCGTCAACATCGACCAGCCGCAGGCCTTCATCGACGCCGTGCTGCCGTTCCTCGACGGCCTCGACAACAAGGTAGCGCAGAAAGCCGCGTCATGAGGATAGCCGCCATCGCCGTCGTCCTGATCGCAGCCAGCTTGCGCACAAGCTGCCGCGCAGCAATTGCGGCCGATCGGCGGCCCCTACCCGCCGCCTTTCACCGAAACGCTGTCGAACAACACGCCCCTGGCGTTCGGCATGGACGCCGCCGAAGCCGCGCATGCGCTCGGCACCCCGCTCAATTATGTCCGGGGACGGCCGGGCGAGGAAATCTTCCTCGCGTTCCGCAACATCGGCGGCAGCGGCTTGTTCTACAAGAAGGACCGGCTCTTCCTGCAATTCCGCAAGGGCAGACTGGCCGGCTGGAAGGGCGACTGGGGCCACAACTGGATGTGGCAATAGCCGCGCCTTCGCACATTCACGCAACGACTTCATGCAACCCAAAACAAGAAGGGATGACCCGTGGGACAGGATATCAAACTGACGGCTTCGGATGGCTTCAAACTCGGTGCTTATCGCGCGGCCCCCGCGGGCAAGCCAAAGGCGGCCATCGTGGTGATCCAGGAGATCTTTGGCGTCAACCACCATATCCGCTCGGTGTGCGACCGGCTCGCGGCCGAAGGCTATGTCGCGATCGCACCCGCGATCTTCGATCGCATCCAGCCGGACTTCCAGTGCGGCTATTCGCCTGACGAGATCGCGAACGCGCGAAAATTCATCGCCAATCCCGATTGGACGGCGATGCTGCGCGATACCCAGGCCGCCATCGATGCGGTGAAGGATGTCGGTCCGGTCGGCATCATCGGCTTCTGCCTCGGCGGCAGCATCGCCTATGCGGCGGCGACCAAGCTGTCGGGACTATCGGCCGCCGTCGGCTATTACGGCGGCGCCGTGGTCCGCTTTGCCGACGACAAGCCGCAAGTGCCGACGCAACTGCATTTCGGCGAAAAGGATGCGGGCATTCCGCTGACCGATGTCGAAACCATCAAGACCAAGCGGCCTGATGTCGAAGTCCACATCTATCCCGGCGCGCAGCACGGCTTTCACTGCGACGAACGCGCGAGCTACGACAAGGCCAGCGCCGACATCGCCTGGCCGCGCAGCCTGGCGTTTTTCGCCAAACATTTGAAGAAATAAGAGGCCCGCTATCTCTCGCCGTCATTCCGGGGCGATGCGTTAGCATCGAACCCGGAATGACGGAACACGCTTAGTACCTCACTCGCCCTTGACGCCGGTTGCTTCACCACATCGGCCCATCTGTCCAGGTCGCGGCGCAGCGCCTTGTCGAACGCGTCCGCTGATCCGCCCACCGGTATGAGGCTGAGCCCCTCGATCCCGGCGACGCCCTCGGGCGAGGCGATGATGCGGGCGAGTTCGTCGGAAAGCTTCGTCACGATCTCCTTGGGCGTTGCGGCGGGCACGAACACGCCGAGCCAGCCTTCGATTTCAAAGCCGGGATAGCCGAGTTCGGCCATCGTCGGCACGTCGGGCATTGCCTTCCTGCGCTGCTCACCGCCCACCGCCAGCGCCCTGAGCTTGCCCGCCTTGATTTGCGCGCTGGCCGTGGTCAGGTCGACGAAACGCCGACATCACCGTGTTGGCGAGCAAGTCGTTCGTCAGCGGAGCCGAGCCGCGATAGGGGACATGGGTCATGTCGATGTTGGCGACCTTCTTGAGGAGTTCGCCGTAGAGATGCGACGTCGTGGCGTTGCCGAAAGTGCCATAGGGCTTGCCGGGGTTCGCCTTGGCATATTCGACCAGTTCCTTGACGGACTTGAACGGCTGCTGCTCGGGGACCACCAGAACGATGGTCGACAGCGCGATCTGGGTGACCGGCGCAAGATCCTTGAAGACGTCGTAAGGCAGCTTCGGAACGAGGCTCGGCGCCTGAATGATCTGCGTAATGGCGACCAGCACGGTGTGACCGTCGGGCTGCGCCTTGGCTACGTTGTCGTTGCCGACCACACCGCCGCCGCCCGACTTGTTCTCCACCACGACGGTTTGCTTCCATGACTCCGACAGCTTGTTGGCAAGCAATCGGGCCAGCACGTCGGTGGCGCCGCCGGGCGGATAGGGCACGACGAAGGTGATGCGCCGGCTCGGATAGGTATCCGCCGATGCGTGCTGCGAAGAGGCACACAGGGCCGTCACGGCGATGGAAGCAAGCAACGCTGCCGCGGTCGCCGCGCGCACGATGCTGACCGGCAAATGATAGTTCATGGCCATACTCCGGATTGCAGGCACTCAACCGACAAACCGGCGCGCCTTGATTTAACGATGCATTCTCTACATTGCTGCAGCGCAACTTGGAACACCGTTTCGAATGCGGTCGGTGCATCGCGCTGATTTATCGCAACATAGGCCCATGCGCGGCGTCAACCGAACTTCCAGCGACGTGCGAAGCCGTGCTTCTGCCACCGCAAGTTAGACCCATCTGCAGAATCGATCCTGCAACATGGTGCAAACGCTGCACGTGCAGCGGCGCAAAAGGAATGCCGAATGCTCCGCAGATCAAACGTGAGGCATTTACCTCGCCATCATGCTCAACAAAACGGCCGGATCGCGATGACGATTTGATGAAATTGCGTCACAAGCTAGAACCAGCGCTCGCTGACGAGCACGGTGTCGCCCGGACTGATCGGGCTGCCGGCGGGAACGACGAAGCGCGCCGTTCCCGACGCATCGGTGTGAGTGACCGTCACGCTATCGCGGCGGGCGCGCGGCGAAAAGCCGCCGGCGATCGCCACCGCGCTCTCGACCGTCATGTTCGGCACATACGGATATTGTCCGGGTGCCGCGACCTCGCCGAGAATGAAGAACGGCCGATAGGCTTCGATCTCCACCGCGACCGACGGCTCCCTGATGAAGCCGGCGCGCAGCTTCGCCGATATCGCCGCCGCCAGTCCGGCCGTGGTGCGGCCGCGCGCCGGCACCGAGCCGATCAGCGGCATCGTAATCGAGCCGCCGGCGTTGACCGCATAGGTATTGGTGAGTCCTTCCTGGCCATAGACGACGACGCGCAACCTGTCACCGGCATCGAGATGATAGGCCGCGTCGTATCGCACCGGCATGGGTTCGACATAGGCAGCGGGTGCGGCAACGACGACGGGGGCTGGTGCTGCGTGTGGTGCTGCGGCGAAGGCCGCGCGAACCGCGCCGATGGCGCCGCCGCCGGAATCGGCCGCGACCGCCTGCGGCGGCGGGCTGTTGGGCTGGCCATAGGCCATTGAATCGAGATCGCCTTGCGGCGCGACCGCAACCGGCCCGGTCGTGCGCATGCAGCCCGACAGCGCGAGCGCGGTGATGATCGCAGTGATCGGTATTCGAAACGCGCGCACAACCCGCACCCAGGCCATCCCTTAAAGCGAGACGGCTCCAGTCTTGCACCGGTTATGGTTAATAAAGGGTATTTTGCGCTCAAGCGTGGGGTGAACGAGGCGTCCTCGTCCCGCACTTGCGGAGCGAGGACGCCGGAAGGCAGACGATCAGGCGGTCACGCCGACGCCGATCGGGCACGACACGCCGGTGCCGCCCAATCCGCAATAGCCCGCCGGGTTCTTGGCGAGATATTGCTGATGATAGTCCTCGGCGAAATAGAATTCGCCCGACGGCGCGATCTCGGTGGTGATGGCGCCGAGCCCCTTCGCCGCCAGCGCCTTCTGGTACATTGCCTTCGACGCGTCGGCAGCCTGGCGCTGCGCATCGCCAAAGGTGTAGATCGCCGAGCGATACTGGGTGCCGACATCGTTGCCCTGGCGCATGCCCTGCGTCGGGTTGTGATTTTCCCAGAACGTCTTCAGGAGCTGCTCGTAGGAGATCTTCTTCGGATCGAACACGACCAGCACCACTTCGGTATGACCGGTGCGGCCCGAACAAACTTCTTCATAGGTCGGATTGGGCGTATGTCCGCCGGCATAGCCGACGGCGGTCGCATGGATGCCGTCGCCGAGTTGCCAGAACTTGCGCTCTGCGCCCCAGAAACAGCCCAGCCCGAACACCGCCTGCTCGAGGCCGGCTGGATAGGGCGGCAGCAGCTTGCGGCCGTTGACGAAATGCGTGGTGGCGGTCGGTATCGGGGTGGCGCGGCCCGGCAGCGCTTCGGCTGCGCTCGGCAACGCGGTGGTCTTGCGCATGAACAACATGGAGTACCTCCAGGCGGGACATCGGCCGGACGCGACATCGGCGTCGGCCGGTTGGACTTCTATATATGTCTTTACGCCGGAGATCGCAGCCCTGTTACGCCGCGCGCCCCGAGGGACGGCGGGGCGGTCAGGTCAGTCCCGCGAATAGCCGATCAACGGCTTGCGGGGCCGGAACAGGATCATGAGCAGAATGCCGACCACGCCCAGCACGGCAAAAACCGGCTGATCCAGCAGGACCTTGATGACGCTGTTCCAGAGCCAGGGCGCGGCACCCTCGATCCAGGTCCGGAATGCCAGCTGGCTGGACTGATGGATGTCGTTCCAGAACTGGCCAAACCGGGTGAACCGCAAGGTCTGGTCGGCGACGAAACGGGCGCCGTCATAGACCATAAAGATGAATCCGCCGGCCAGGAGCAGCAGGCCGATTAGCCGGAAAAAACCGCGGATCATGCGTCACCTTATATCTATCGCCCCCAAAGGCCGTCAGCCAATACCGGGGGCACCCCGGAAATTCAACCTCATCAGCACCTTACGCGCCGGTTCCGGCGCCCCTCCCGGCCTTTCGGGAAGGGCGGAAAGCGTTGACGGTGCAGGACACGCCCTCTATAAGACCCCCAATGGCGGCGGGCGCAATCCCGCCGCCGCTGTTCTTTGAGCAGCGCCGCCCTCGGGAGCATTTTGGCTTCCGTCCATGGCATCCTCAAGAACGGCTTACGTCAGAACACCCTGGAAACGACAACCAGGCGATCACGCAATTTGAACGGCCGGCGCGCTCAAGCCCGACCACCCGAGCGATGACAGCCGAAGGATAGTTGAGAACATGGCCAATACCACTTCCGCCAAAAAGGCGACCCGCAAGATTGCCCGCCGCACCATCGTCAACAAGTCGCGCCGCACCCAGATGCGTGGCGCGGTCCGCACCGTCGAGGAAGCGATCAAGAGCGGCGACCGCAATGCGGCGCTCGAAGCGATGAAGCACGCGGAACCGGAACTGATGCAGGCCGCGCAGCGGAACATCATTCACAAGAACAATGCGAGCCGGAAGGTGTCGCGCCTGTCGCACGCGATCGCCAAGCTCGCGAAGTGAACTGACGGAAATAAGTATTCGTCAAAAGCCCGGCTTCGCCGGGCTTTTGTTTTTTCAGTCATGCCGTCGTGCGCGCATGAACTCGAAAATCCATTTCGCCACGCACGTGCCCCCTGTTGCATTTCGGGACCACGTTGAAGGCGTCTCGTGTGACAATTCAATTGTCCCGTTGCTGAGCATCGCCTTACGTGTCACATTTCTAGCGCCCGTAGTTCTACGAGGTGCGATTTATTGCACCAGCGTAGTTGTGAGCATTTGCGAGAAGCACGAGCGCAACGGCTGTCCAATTCGACGCCAACTTCTTCTGCCCGCATCACCGCCGCGCAAGGGTTACCCTTCAAAAGCAATTCCGAAAAACTTCGTCTCGCTAATCACTTATCCACATAGCGAGCGAAAGCATTTTGAAAACTGGTCGCGGTAACCACGATTGTAACGGTTTCTTAAAAAATTTTGCGAGTGCAGCAAAAACTGTCACGCGCGTTGGCGTCGCGCGATTCTGCACGCGGATTCAAAAACTTGGTGTGGAGTGTCGCACTTGCAGTGTTGCAACACCGCCGAAGAGTCGGGCCGCGTCGTCGAATCACGGATTGTCAGAAATCGCCCTTGGTGTATTTGTAACTCGTTCGCGACGTTCGAGGCTCTCCTGACCAGCGCGGTATGAGACCCAAGAACGGACGTGCAAATCGGCGGCGGTGTGCGCGTTAGCGACGCTTTCCAAGCGGAGCTGAGTTGGTAACTCATAGCAATATGAGAGCGGCTGTTCTGTGTCTGAATTTCCCGGTGTGGCGCTCACGTTCAGCGTGATCCTGACAAAGGGAAACAAGACTAGGGGAAATAGGGCGCTTGCCGGCGATGCAACGATTGGGAACGCGGAGTTCGTGAACGTGTTGAAGACGACAGACTGGGATACGCGGCGGCGCGGCGGTCGGACAAGCGGATGTTCGGTGGCGGCAGACTGGCTTTGAAAACACTGGTGATGTGATTGCTCGCCGCGCGTTCTCGCGGTGAGAGGGGGAGGGACTATGCTTTACGGAATCAACGCGACATTCGGCACGCTCATTTCCATCGAGACCACTTCTGAATCCCTGGACGACGCTCCCAGTCGTCCACCCGCGCGAACTCCGGTTAGACCGTTGAGTACGCGCTGACCTCGCGGCAGCTTCTCGCTCCATCCAGCCTTTGATTTGTGCAGCGGCGGTTTCGCCGAACGCTCGATCCATGTCTGGTGGCTGAAGCTCCGCGTCAGAGGTCACGTCTGGCAGGAAACCTGCAAGGAAACCCGCCAGGCGATTTCGTCAAATACCATTACTCATTCAGAAAAGTTCTCAGGCAATGACAAATATGGAACAGGATCGTTGGTCGCGCGTGAAGGGACGGTTGCGGACGAGTGTGGGCGAGGACGTCTATACGAGCTGGTTTGCGCGCATGGATCTGGAAGCCGTGCAGGATGAAAGCGTTCACCTGTCGGTTCCGACCCGGTTCCTCAAGAGCTGGATCCAGGCGCATTATGCCGACCGCGTCCTGACCTGCTGGCAGGCCGAGATGCCGGAAGTGCACCGGATCGACCTCACTGTACGCACCGCGATGCGCAACGCCGCACCTGCCAAGGAGGCGACCGCGCCGGCCGATCAACGCCGCGCCGAGCACGCCAATGGCCGCCCCGCGCCCGAATTGCGCGCGACCGCGACGGCGCCGGTATCCGCCAGCCATGATGCGCTCGGCGGCTCGCCGCTCGACCCGCGCCTGACCTTTGGAAGCTTTGTGATCGGCCGCTCCAACACGCTGGCCCATGCGGCCGCGCGCCAGGTTGCCGAAGGACGCCGCGGCGATGCCGTGATGTTCAACCCGCTCTATATTCACGCCGGCGTCGGGCTCGGCAAAACCCATCTGTTGCAGGCGGTGACGTGGGCCGGCAACTCCGGCAGCGAGCGCAAGGTGCTCTATCTCACCGCCGAGAAATTCATGTACGGCTTTGTCGCCGCGCTGAAGACGCAGACGGCGCTGGCGTTCAAGGAAGCGTTGCGCGGCATCGACGTGCTCGTGATCGACGATCTGCAGTTCCTGCAGGGCAAATCGACCCAGGCCGAGTTCTGCCACACGCTGAACGCGCTGATCGATGCCGGCCGCCAGGTGGTGATCGCCGCCGACCGTCCGCCGTCCGATCTCGAAAGCCTCGACGACCGCGTGCGCTCGCGGCTGGCGGGCGGCCTCGTCGTGGAGATGGGCTCGCTCGGCGAAGAACTGCGGCTCGGCATCCTGAAATCGCGCGTCGCGGCTGCGCGTGCGCATCACGCCAGCTTCGACGTACCGGAAGCGGTGCTGGATTATCTGGCCCGCACCATCACCCATAACGGCCGCGACCTCGAAGGCGCCATTAACCGCCTGCTCGCCCATTCCAAGCTCAACAACCAGCCGGTGACGCTGGAAATGGCCGAGCGCGAGGTGCGCGACCTGATCCGCCCGCAGGAACCGAAGCGTATCAAGATCGAGGACATCCAGCGGGTGGTCGCCCGGCAGTACAATGTCAGCCGCTCGGACCTGCTGTCGTCGCGGCGGACCGCGAACGTGGTTCGGCCGCGTCAGGTTGCGATGTATCTGGCGAAGACGCTGACGCTGCGTTCGCTGCCCGAGATCGGCCGCCGGTTCGGCGGACGCGACCACACCACGGTGCTGCACGCCGTGCGCAAGATCGAGGGGCTTGTGGCCCGGGATACGGCGCTGTCCGAGGAAGTCGAGTCGCTGAAGCGGCAACTGCAGGAATAGGACCCGGCTCCTCCCCGCCTCTCCCTCCCCTGCTCCAATCGAAGTCGGATTTATCCGGCTTCGATAATTGTGACGCCCAACCCGGGTAAACCCGGTTGGGTGGGTCGGGAAAATTCTATTCAGCCGCCGTTTTCTGCCCCAAAAGTGGGGAACGGGGGGCTGTCTCCCTTGCACCGGCGGGCCATCCGCGCCACCTTGCGGTCCCCCCGGGGGTTTGATCAAATCCGATCCTGATCCGGCTTTTCGGGTTTTCAATGCCGCGGCGCTGCCTTTACGGGCCGCCCGGCTTTTCCATCTCTGGCGGGTAATGCAATGAAGGTCACCGTCGAACGCGCGCAACTGCTGAAATCGCTGGGTCACGTCCATCGTGTGGTCGAGCGCCGCAACACCATCCCGATTCTCGGCAACGTGCTGGTCCGCGCCGAAAACGCCAAGCTGTCGCTGAAGGCGACCGACCTCGACCTGGAGGTGACCGAAACGCTGGCGGCGGAAACCGCGACCGGCGGTTCCACCACCGTGCCGGCGCATATGTTCTACGACATCGTCCGCAAACTGCCCGACGGCGCGCAGATCGTGCTGGAAGCCGACGGCGACCGTGCGGTGCTGGCGATCCGCGCCGGCCGTTCGCGCTTCACGCTGCAGACCCTGCCCGAAAGCGACTTCCCGGATCTCGCCGCCGGCGACATGACGCATTCGTTCACGCTGCCCGCCACCGACGTCAAGCGCCTGATCGACCGCACGCAGTTTGCGATCTCGACCGAAGAAACCCGCTATTATCTGAATGGCATCTATCTGCACACCGCCGGCACTGCCAAGGCGGCGACCCTGCGCGGCGTGGCGACCGACGGCCATCGGCTGGCGCAGATCGATCTGGCGCTGCCCTCCGGCGCCACCGGCATGCCCGGCGTGATCGTGCCGCGCAAGACCGTGGGCGAGGTGCAGCGGCTGATCGAGGACAATGAGGCCGAAGTCAAAATCGAACTCTCGCAGGGCAAGATCCGCTTCACGCTCGGCAACGTCGTGCTGACCTCGAAACTGATCGACGGCACCTTCCCGGATTACGGCCGCGTCATTCCGCAGAACAACGACAAGGAACTGATCGTCGACAAGAAGGATTTCGAGGCCGCGGTAGACCGCGTCTCGACCATTTCCAGCGAGCGCGGCCGTGCCGTGAAACTCGCATTGTCGCCGGGCAAGCTGGTGCTGTCGGTGACCAATCCGGATTCCGGCAGCGCTACCGAAGAACTGGAAGTCGAATACGCCTCGGACGCGCTCGATATCGGCTTCAACTCACGCTATTTGCTCGACATCGCCGCCCAGATCGAAGGCGAAGTCGCCGTGCTCAAGCTGGCGGACCCCGGCTCGCCGACGCTGGTGCAGGACAAGGAAAACAAGGGCGCGCTTTACGTGCTGATGCCGATGCGGGTGTGAGTAAACCAACTGTCATTGCCGGGCTTGACCCGGCAATCCATCAAACAAAAATGACCTATTGGGTATACATCCTCGCCAGCAAACCGGGCGGAACGCTGTATATCGGTGTAACGAACAATCTGGTTCGGCGCGTGACGAGCACCGGGAAGGTTTGGCGGACGGCTTCACCAAACGATACGGTGTCAAGACTCTCGTGTATTTCGAAGCGCACGAGGCAATCGCTACAGCGCTTCAGCGTGAGAAGAACATCAAGCATTGGTCGCGCGAGTGGAAAATCGATCTGATCGTCGCGGACAATCCCGAATGGCGGGATTTATACGAAGATATTGTCCGCTAGCGCGGACGATGGATTGCCGGGTCAAGCCCGGCAATGACAAGTGAACTATGACCCCCTCCCGCATCCAACGCCTTTCCCTCACGCACTTCCGCAACTATCGCGCGGCGAGCGTGCAGGCGCGCGGCGATGTCGTGGTGCTGGTGGGGCCGAACGGCGCCGGCAAGACCAATTGCCTGGAGGCGATCTCGTTTCTCTCGCCGGGGCGCGGCCTGCGGCGCGCGACGCTGGAGGATGTCGCCGACAACCAGGGCGACGGCTCGTGGGCGGTGTCGGCCGAGGTCGAGGGCGCGCTCGGGCTTGCCACGCTCGGCACCGGTATCGACGCGCCCGCAGCAGAAGCCGCGTCAACCAGCCGGCGCTGCCGGATCGACCGCGAGCCGGTGAGTTCGGCAACGGCGTTCGGCGATCATCTGCGCATGGTGTGGCTGACGCCCGCGATGGACGGGCTGTTTCTCGGCGCCGCTTCCGAACGGCGGCGCTTCTTCGACCGGCTGGTGCTCGCGATCGACAGCGAGCATTCCAGCCGCGTCTCGGCGCTGGAGCGTTCGTTGCGCTCGCGCAACCGCCTGCTCGAAGTGCGCAACTATGACGACCATTGGTGCGACGCGATCGAGCGTGAGACCGCCGAGCTGGCAGTCGCGGTCGCCGCCACCCGCGGCCAGACGGTGACGCGACTGGCGGCGATGCTGCGCGAACGCGGGCAAGCTTCGGCCTTTCCATCGGCGCAGATCATGCTCGACGGCTGGATGGAAAATGCGCTGGTCAACGAATCCGCGACCGCTGTCGAGGATCGCTATCGCGAGATCCTGCGCGCCAGCCGCGCCCGCGACGCCGCGGCCGGCCGCACGCTGGACGGCCCTCACCTCACCGATCTGCAGGTGGTCTACGCGCCGAAAAACATGCCGGCGCGCGACGCCTCCACCGGCGAACAGAAGGCGCTGCTGATCGGGCTGGTGCTGGCCCATGCAACGCTGGTTGCCGAGATGACCGGCATCGTGCCGCTACTGCTGCTCGACGAAGTCGTCGCGCATCTCGATCCCAACAGGCGCAAGGCGCTGTTCTCTGAGCTTGCAAAACTCGGCGCGCAGGTCTGGATGACCGGCGCCGATCCGGCCGCGTTCGTTGATATCGGTGCCGGCGGCGAGATTTTCGATGTGGAATCCGGCCAGGTAAGCCGCCGCGGCTGAGTGCCGTCAGCGCGCCTTGTCTGCAGGTGCCGCGCCGCCGAGCAAGCGGTCGATGATGGATGCGATCAGAAACACCGATCCCTTTTCGGTGATGTGCACCTGATCGCTGACGGTGATATCCGCCGGCCGCATCGCCAATGCGGGTCAGGCAGCCCTGCGCGTTGCAAAAGACGTCCGACGCCGAGATGAACTCCGCACCGAGCGGCTCGAGCCTGGCGCGCATCACGGCATCGTAGGCCGCAGGATGGCGCGGCACTCGGGCGAACGCTGCGGGATCAGCGCGCGATGAAGCATGAAATATCTGAGCACCTCGGACGGAAGCCCGCGCCGCCACGCCGGTACCCCGCCGAGAACAACGACACGGGCATTCGTCTCCTTCTTCAGTGCGACCACCGTCTCAGCCACATTGTCGAGATGCTTCTCCCAAGTCCCGTGCAGCAGAACGATGTCGGGCTTGATCTGCCGGACCAGCGAAAACACCTTGTCATTCATCGCGCGGCAGTTCGGCGTGCCCACGATGTCGGCGTTCAGCGCCGGAATACAGGAACTGGAGGTCAGCTGCGCAATGCCGAAGTTTCGCGTCTCCTGCGCCTTGCGCAGCCCGGGCAGCAGGGCGCCGGCGGTCGAATCGCCCCAGATCAGAACCAGCGGGCGCCGATCGCGCTCGACGCAAGAGTCGGCAAAATCTGTTTCCTTGCTGAGATCGAGCAGGCATTCATGAACCCGCCACTTGAAGCTCTCCGTCGGCACGCTGGCCATGGCGCGGATCTCCGGCGGCAGCCGGAAGTCGAAGCCGCGCCCCCAAATGACGGCAATGCCGGCGACCGCGACCATCGCCATGCCGGCCCCGAGGCCGAACATCTTGCGCCGGCTCGGGAGGCCGAAACGGAACGGTATCTCGACAAACCGATAGGTCGCCCAGGCCAGCAGCGTGCTCGCGAGCAATATCAAGTCGCGCTCCAGCAGCGTCAGCGGCCGGAATTTGATCATTTCACCGAATACCAATAGCGGCCAGTGCCAGAGATAGAGCGGGTAACTGATCAACCCGATCCACACCAGCGGCGGGCTTGCCAGCACGATCCGGTTCACCCACGCCGCGGGCGCCGATAGCAGAAGCGCGCTGCCGGCGACCGGCAGCACCGCCCACCAGCCCGGAAAGGCGCGGTGGCTGTCGAGAATGGCCGCCGCCACAGCGATCAGCGCCACGCCGATCCAGGCGCGCCAGTTGCTCGCCGCGCTGGACTGATTGACGGTGATCCAGCCGCAGGCCAGCACCGCGCCGGTCAATAGTTCAAACGCGCGCGTGAACGGCAGGTAGAAGGCCGCGATCGGATTTGAGCCGATCAATGCCACATTGAGCATGAAAGAGGCGATGCCGAGCAGCGCAGCCATTGCGAGAATGCTCATTCGAAAGCGAGCTGCGAGCATCAGGAGCAGCGGCCAGCACAGATAAAACTGTTCCTCGATGCCGAGCGACCATAGATGCAGCAATGGCTTCTTGGCGGATTCGACGTCGAAATAGCCGGACTGCAGCAACAGCGCGATATTGGCCAGGAACGCCGCGCTGGCGAAGCTGTCGCTGCCGAGTTGCGCGAACGCTGATGGCAGCATCCAGAACCAGCCCAAGGCCAATGTCGCTGATAGCACCACGATCAGCGCCGGGAAGATGCGCCGGATCCGCCGGTTGTAGAATTCGACCAGGCTGAAACGGCCGAGTTCCAGCTCGCGCGTGATGATGCCCGTGATCAGGAAGCCCGAAATCACGAAGAACACGTCAACGCCGATGAAGCCGCCCGGCAGAGCATTCGGGAAGGCGTGGAAATTCATCACCAGCATCACGGCGATGGCACGGAGGCCGTCGATATCGGGCCGGTATTTTGGAGAAGGCGAGAACAATGGAGCGCTAACCCGGGATCGCTATGGACGGCGGACACCGACAGGCTGCCGCGCCGCCTTTCTCTAGCAGGTCCACGTCGTCGCGCCATTTCCAGTCGCGCCGGCCGCCAAAAATCCGGTGATCAGAATCGCAGAATCAGCCGTCGAATCGCGCTTTTCGAAGCCTCCAGAATCGGCCTTCGGAGGTCTTGAAAAAGAGTAAAAAATCGCCATCTATTCAAAGACTTGCCGATCGATAGATTGCGCTAGGCGCAACCTGTCTTTCATGGCACAAATAGATCAATCAGCGCCTCATTTTGCGCAGCTGATTCGGGACACCCTCGAAGGCTTCACATGACAGAACCTGCCCGGCAGACACCTGCCGATACTGAGCATCCCATTCCGGTCGAATATGGCGCGGAATCGATCCGGGTGCTGAAGGGGCTCGACGCCGTGCGCAAACGGCCGGGCATGTATATCGGCGACACCGATGACGGTTCCGGCCTGCACCACATGGTCTACGAGGTCGTCGACAACGCCATCGACGAAGCGCTCGCGGGCCACGCCACCGCCGTCGAAGTCGTCCTCAACGCCGACGGCTCGGTAACGGTGCGCGACGACGGCCGCGGCATTCCGGTCGATATTCACAAGGGCGAAGGCATTTCCGCGGCCGAGGTCATCATGACCCAGCTCCACGCCGGCGGAAAATTCGACCAGAACTCCTACAAGGTTTCCGGCGGCCTGCACGGCGTCGGCGTCTCCGTCGTCAACGCGCTGTCGAGCAAGCTGCAGTTGCGGGTCTGGCGCGATGGCAAGGAGCATTTCATCGAATTCGCCCATGGCGATGCGGTCGCGCCGCTCAAGGTCGTCGGCGATGCCAATGGCAAGCGCGGCACCGAAGTGACCTTCCTTGCCTCCACCGAGACCTTCACCAACGTCGAATATGATTTCCCGACGCTGGAGCATCGCCTGCGCGAGCTCGCGTTCCTGAATTCCGGCGTCAATATCGTGCTGTCCGACATGCGCCACGCGGTCGAGAAGCGCGAGGCGATGCAATATGCCGGCGGCGTCGAGGAATTCGTCAAATATCTCGACCGCAACAAGAAGGCGATGGTGCCTGCCCCGATCATGGTGCGGGCGGAGATGAACGACATCGGCGTCGAGGCCGCGCTGTGGTGGAACGACAGCTACCATGAGAACGTGCTCTGCTTCACCAACAACATCCCGCAGCGTGACGGCGGCACCCATTTGGCCGGCTTCCGCGGCGCGCTGACGCGCCAGGTCAACGGCTATGCCGAGGCCAACGCGAAAAGGGAAAAGATCGCGCTGACCGGCGACGACTGCCGCGAAGGCCTCACCGCCGTGCTGTCGGTGAAGGTGCCGGACCCGAAATTTTCCTCGCAGACCAAGGACAAGCTGGTGTCCTCGGAAGTGCGTCCCGTGGTCGAGAACGTTCTCAACGAGGCGCTGGCGGCGTGGTTCGAGGAGCATCCGAGCGAGGCAAAAGTCATCGTCGGCAAGGTGATCCAGGCCGCTGCCGCGCGCGAGGCCGCCCGCAAGGCGCGCGAACTGACCCGCAAGAGCCCGCTCAGCATTTCCTCGCTGCCCGGTAAGCTCGCCGATTGCCAGGAGAAAGACCCGGCCAAATCAGAACTGTTCATCGTCGAGGGCGACTCGGCAGGCGGCAGCGCCAAGCAGGGCCGCAACCGCGAATTCCAGGCGGTGCTGCCGCTGCGCGGCAAGATCCTCAATGTCGAGCGCGTCCGCACCGACAAGATGCTGTCGAGCGAGCAGATCGGCACGCTGATCACCGCGCTCGGCACCGGCATCAGCGACGATTTCTCGGCCGACAAGCTGCGCTACCACAAGATCATCGTGATGACGGACGCCGACGTCGACGGCGCCCATATCCGCACGCTGCTGTTGACCTTCTTCTACCGGCAGATGCGCGAACTGATCGATCGCGGCCACCTCTATATCGCGCAGCCGCCGCTCTACAAGGTGACGCGCGGCAAGTCCGAGCAGTATCTGAAGGACGAGCGCGCGCTGGAAGATTATTTGATCTCGACCGGCCTCGACGACTGCGTCTTCAAGCCGGCGACCGGCTCGGAACGCGCCGGCCGCGACCTGCTGTCGCTGGTGGAAGACGCACGGATCATCCGCGGCATCCTGAACAATCTGCACAGCCGCTATAACCGCAAGGTGGTCGAGCAGGCGGCGATCGCGGGCGTCCTGAGCCCGAAGATCACCGGCGACATCGCCACCGCCAACGCGGCCGCCGATTATATCGCCAGGCGCCTCGATGCGCTGGCCGACGAGGTCGAGCGCGGCTGGACCGGGCGCTTCACCGAAGGCGAAGGTTTTGCTTTCGAGCGCACCGTCCGCGGCGTCAAGGAAGTCGCCATGATCGACGACGCCCTGCTGGGCTCGGCCGACGCGCGCAAGCTCGACGATTACGCGCTGAGGCTGCAGGAGGTCCTACCCGAGGATGGGCGGCGTGTTGCGCCGCAAGGATACGGAGACCGCGATCCACGGGCCGGTCAGCCTGTTCGAGGCGGTGACCGACGCCGGCCGCAAGGGCGTGGCGCTGCAGCGCTACAAAGGCCTCGGCGAGATGAACCCCAGCCAGCTCTGGGAAACCACGCTCGACACCAACGAGCGTTCGCTGCTGCAGGTGAAGATCAAGGAGGTCGACGAGGCCGACGACATCTTCACCAAGCTGATGGGTGACGTGGTCGAGCCGCGCCGCGAATTCATCCAGGATAATTCGCTCAGCGCCAATGTCGACGTGTGAGGCAGGACGCGCCCGTGCCGCCCATTCAATACATCGTTGAAGGCGGCCACCGGCTCGCGGGAACGATCGAGCCGTCCGGCAACAAGAATTCCGCGCTGCCGATCATCGCCGCCGCGTTGCTCACCGAGCATCCGGTCACGCTGGAAAACGTGCCGCGCATCCGCGACACCGAGACGCTGGTCGAATTGATCCGCTCGGTCGGCGCTTCGGCCGAGTGGAAAGCGCGCAATACGCTGGCGATCCACGCCAAGGAAGTGCGGGCCGCGGATCTCGATCCCGAGCTCTGCGCGCGGATCCGCGCCTCGATCCTGCTGGCCGGGCCGCTGCTGGCCCGCTGCGGCGAGGTGGCGCTGCCGCCGCCCGGCGGCGATGTCATCGGCCGCCGTCGCCTCGACACGCATTTCCTCGCCTTCGAGCAGTTGGGCGCCACCGTCACCGCGACGCACCGGCTGGAGTTCCGCGCGACCAAGTTGAGGGGCGCGGACGTGTTCCTCGACGAGCCCAGCGTCACCGCCACCGAAAACGCGCTGGTCGCAGCGGTCGCCGCCCACGGCACCACATATTTGCGCAACGCCGCCTCCGAACCGCATGTGCAGGACCTCGCGCATTTCCTGGTCGCGCTCGGCGCCAAGATCGAGGGCATCGGCACCAACACCATCATCGTGCAGGGCCCGGCGACGCTTGGCGGCACCAGCTATTCGATCCAGCCCGACCATATCGAGGTCGGCTCCCTGATCGGGCTCGCCGCGGTGACGCGCTCGCCGCTGCGCATCGCAAAAGCCGGCGTCGAGCATCTGCGCTCGATCCGGATGGGCTTTGAACGGCTCGGCATCGTCTGCGGCGTCGAGGGCGACGACCTCGTCGTGCCCTCGGGCCAGACCATGAAGATCCACGACGATTTCGGCGGCCATGTGCCGAAGCTCGAGGACCAGCCGTGGCCGGCCTTCCCGGCCGACCTGATGTCGATTGCGATCGTGACCGCGACGCAATGCGACGGCGTCATCCTGATGTTCGAAAAGATGTTCGAGTCGCGAATGTTCTTCGTCGACAAGCTGATCGCGATGGGCGGCCGGATCGTGCTGTGCGACCCGCATCGCGCGATCGTGGCGGGCCCGAGCCGGCTGCGCGGCTCGACGATGACCTCGCCCGACATCCGCGCCGGCATGGCCATGCTGCTCGCGGCAGTCGCCGCCGAGGGCACGTCGCACCATCAACAATGCCGACCAGATCGAGCGCGGCTATGAGCGCATCGAGGAACGGCTCAATGCGCTCGGCGCGAAGATTACGCGCGTGCCGGCGCGGGACGGCGGATAGACACGCAAGCGCCTGCCACCTTTTCCGGCTCTCTGCGTGGTAATCTCCTGCAATGACCTCTCTCGACAAAATCGAACGCGCCTCTACCGCGACGCCCGCGCCCGCGACGGTGCCCGGCCGTCATCTCGCGATTGAGCTGGCCGAGACGCTGAAGCTCGCGCGTGCCGATCGCGCTGACCCAGCTCGGCCAGATCGCGATGATGACGACCGACATTGCCATGATCGGGCGTCTCGGCGCCGAGGCGGTGGCCGCCGCATCGCTGGCGCACACCGTGCTTTTCGTCAGCTTCACCGCCGGCATGGGCCTGGTGTCGGCCGTCGCACCGCTGGCCGCGCAGGCCTTCGGCGCGCGCGACCCGCATCTGATCCGCCGATCGCTGCGCGTCGGCCTGTGGGCAGCGCTGTTGATCTCGCTGCCGCTGATGGCGCTTCGCTTCTGGGCCGAACAGATCCTGCTTACGCTCGGACAGGCCCCCGCGACGGCGCATCATGCGCAGGAATATCTCGCCGGTCTGGTCTGGACCATCCTGCCGGCCCTCTGGTTCATGGCGATCCGCGGCTTCATGAGCGCGATCAACCGCCCGGAGCCGGTGCTCTGGATCACGCTGGCCGCGATCCCGGCCAACGCGCTGCTGGTCTATCTGCTGCTGTTTGGCGCGTTCGGCTTGCCGCCAGCTCGGCCTGTTCGGCGCGGGGCTGGGGACATCCATCGTCAACCTCGGCATGTTCCTGGCTGTCGTATGGTTTGCCACGTACCGCCGGCCGTTCCGGAAGTATCACGTGTTCGGCCATTTCTGGCGCATCGACTGGCGGCTGATGTGGCGGCTGATCGTCATCGGCGCGCCGATCTCGATCTCCTTCCTGCTTGAATACGGCCTGTTCGGCGCCGCCGGACTGCTGATGGGCCTGATCAGCACGACCGCGCTGGCGGCGCACCAGATCGCGCTGCAGGTCGCCGCCATCCTGTTCATGGTGCCGTTCGGCATCAGCATGGCCGCCACCGTGCGCGTCGGCCACGCGATCGGGCGCGGCGACGCCGGCGCGGTCCGGCGCGCGGGCTATGTCGCAACCTGGCTCGGCATCGTGCTCGCCGCCATCCTGACGCTCGCCGTGATCGTCAGCCGCTTCGGCATCGCGGAGCTCTTTCTGGGCGAAAGCACCGACGCGACCGCCGAACTCTCCGCGACGTTATTGTTGGTCGGATCGACCTTCTTCATCGCCGACGCCATCCAGACCGTCGCCGCCGGCGCGCTGCGCGGCATGAACGACACGCGGGTGCCGCTGCTGTTCGCGATCCTCAGCTATTGGCTGATCGGCTTCGCGCTCGCCTGCTGGCTCGGCCTTCTGGACGTCGTCAGGCGCGGTCGGCGTGTGGATCGGGCTGTCGGTCGGAACCGCGGTCTATGCTGTGCTTTTGCTGTTGCGCTTCCGCGCGCTCGCAAGCAAGCTCACGCTCCTATGACCGTCCGCGAGATCACCCCTGCCGCCGATGCCGATGCGTTGCTGACCGGCGCGCAATTCGCCGACGCCTTTTGCATTGAAATCAACGATCGCGAACTCGATGCCCGCCGGGCAGCCGAGCGGATGATGGCGCGGCAGCCGCGATGGGCGGAGGCCCTGCTGTCGCTCCGCAACCTGCTGGTCGCGCCCCTCGGGTTGAAAACGTCGGGTGCCAGCCCGGACGCGCCCCGCGACATGATTGGAATCTTCCCGGTCGTGAGCGAAACGCCGGATCGCCTCGTCGCCGGCTTCAACGACCACCATCTGGATTTTCGGGTTGTCGTGGACGTGACGGCGCCCGGCGGCGTCAGGCAGGTCACCGCGACGACGCTGGTCAAGACGCACAACCGGCTCGGCCGGACATATCTCGCAATCATCATGCCGTTTCATCGGCTGATCGTACCGGCCCTGCTGCGTCAGGTGGCAGCCTGAGGCGCTGGCCAATCGAATTGACTAGGCCTTTGCACTAGCCGGCTTCTTGGTCGGCGTCTCGCACCAGTCGGCATGGCAGCGGTCGAGATCGGTCAGGTTCTGGCGCATCTGCTCCAGCGAGAATCCCAGCGCGAAAAACCGTTCCGCCACATCGACGGGCACGCCGCGGATCAAGCCTTCGCTTCGCAACGCGGCGACCTCGGCGGCGTAGGCCTGCAGCGCCGCATCGACGGGCTCAATGTCCACCGCGCCGCTGCCGTTTCGCAACGATGCGGCCGCCGCGCGCATATAGCTTACGATCGCCTTGCTGACATCGGAGAGCGGCCGCGCCAGCCTTGCCTGCACATTGGCCGGCAGCGGCACCACGCTGGCGCGCCCGATCATCACGACATCATGGCGCAGGCGCTGGATGGTGCGCAGCAACGGGCCGGTATCGGGGCCCGTCGACAAATGCGTCGCGCGCTCGCGCTCGGCCTCCAGACCGGTGGCGTGAAGGCCTGCCATCGCCGTGCCGATACCATCCTGGATGCGGTGCAGGGAGTCGTTGTCGAGCCCGCGCGTCAGCCCCGCCAGCAGTTCGGCGAATGCGGCAGCCAGCAGTTCCAGAAGCTGCGCCGCATTGATCCGGATCTGGCTGACCGCCCGCGACGGCAACACCAGGAACGAGACCACAAGCCCGGTGAGCGCGCCGACGGTGACCTCGAACAGCCGGTCGATCGTGGAATCCAGCGGATTGGCGTGGTTCATCGCCGGCACCAGCAGCACGATCACGGCCGTCACCGTCGCGGCGCTCAGGCTGGGATTGATGGCGCCGATGAACGCCATCGGCGCCACCGTCAGCACCAGCAGCGCCAGCAACCCGCCTTCCCCGGAGTGCGGGATCAGCATCGCGATGGCGCCGCCATAGACCGCGCCCCCGACCGTGCCGAGCATGTAGTCCCGGGTCGCCTTCAGCGAACGGCCGACGCTCATCTGGGTGACGATGAGCGAGGTCAGGACCGCCCACAGCGGCAGCATCAGATGCAGCGCTCTGGCGATCGCGTAGGCCGCGACCGCAGCAACCGCGAGCCGGATCGCGAGCGACAGTTGCGTCTTGTGGCCGCGAAGCGATCCAAGCATGCGTTTTACGAAGGCCATCATGCGCCGCATTGCGGAATCTGCCTACCTTGCCTGTGCTAGACGACGTCAGCATGGCTGATGGCCGCGACAGGAGGCGGCTTGAAAGGTCGCGTCCGGCCGCCTACCCTGCCCGGCAAAACGAGGAAACACGATGGCCAACGAAACCGCAACGCTCGCAGCCTATGTCGCCGACCTGAAATTTGCCGACATCCCGCCGGAAGTGCTGGAACGCGCCAAGGTGCTGATTCTGGATTTCCTCGGCAGCACGATCCGGGCGCGGCGCGACGCGGAATCCACCGCCTCGCTGCTCAAGATGCTGGAAGCGCTGGCGCTCGACGGCAAGGGCGAGTCCACCGTGTTCGGCGATGGCAAGACCTGGACGCCGGCGGTCGCAGCCCTGCTCAACGGCGCGCTCGGCCACTCCCTCGATTTCGACGACACGCATGCCGACTCCTCGCTGCATCCGAGCGCGCCCGTGGTGCCGGCGGCGTTCGCGGTCGGCGAAATGGTCGGCGCATCGGGGCGCGACGTGCTGACCGCGATCGTGGCCGGCTATGAAGTGTGCTGCCGCCTCGGCAACGCGCTCGATCCAACCTCGCATTATGCGCGCGGCTTCCATCCGACCGCGACTGCGGGAACCTATGGCGCCGCCGCGGCGGCTGGCAAATTGTTCGGCCTGTCGAAGGACCAGATCATATCCGCCTTCGGCGTGTCCGGCAGCCAGGCCGCGGGTTCTCTGCAGTTTTTGGTCAACGGCGCCTGGAACAAGCGCTATCAGGTCGGCGCCGCCGCGATGAACGGCGTCATCGCCGCCACGCTGGCGCGCAACGATTTCGTCGGCTCGACCGAGTCGGTCGAGGGCAAGCATGGCCTCCTCGTCGGCTACAGCGACAATGCGCATCCCGACAAGGCGACCGCCGGCCTCGGCAAGACCTATGAGACGCTCAAAATTGGCGTGAAGCCGTACCCAAGCTGCCGCTACACCCATGCGGCGCTCGATGCCTTGATCGCGATGCGCCGGGAGCACAATCTGACGCCGGACCAGATCAAGCGCGTCGAGATCGGCCTGCACCGCAACGGCATCACGCTGACAGGCGATGCCGCCACCAAGCGGCATCCGACGTCGATCGTCGGCGGGCAGTTCTCGATGTTCTTCACCGGCGCGCTGGCGCTCGATCAGGGCAGCTTCGGCTGGGACGATTACGACCGGCTCGGCGACGCCGCGGTCAATGCGCTCGCCGACAAGTTCGACGTGGTGCAGGACGACCGCCTCGAGATCGGCCGCACCCACCCCTTTGGCGCGCGCGTCTCGATCACCACCGACGACGGCGTCCATGAGCGGCTCTATGCCGATCCCTCCGGCGAGCCGAATTCGTTTCCGGACGCGCAGGCGATGCAGCAGAAATTCCTGACCCTCGCCCGCCCCGTGCTGAACGGTCGCGCCGACCAGCTCGCCGATGCGATTCTTTCTCTGGAGAGATTCGATCGCGTCGCGAAGGCTACGCAGCTGGGGCGGCAGTAGCGCCAGCTTCAGTACGTAGCCCGGATGGAGCGCAGCGCAATCCGGGATTCTGTCAACCGCGGGCATACCGCCCCGGATTGCGCTGCGCTCCATCCGGGCTACGCGTCGCGGCAGACCGCGCTCAATTCGCTCCTGCCAACTTCGCCTTGCTCCCCGTGGCCGCGACCACATCGCGCACCAAATCGAACACGCCGTCAGCCTCCGGCGGCCAGTTCGGCGAGCGACCGAGCCTCACGATCACCAGCCGCTCCGACGGCACGATGATCACATATTGCCCGATCGTACCCTTGGCGAAAAACGCATCGCGCGGCCAGCCGTGCTCGGCTCGGTAAGTCGCACCAAAGCTGTCGCCGAGATTGGTCCAGAATCCCGCCCCCTGCCCGACCCAGGCGTTCGGCGTGGGGGTCGCCGAATATCTCACCCATCCCTCCGGCAGGATGCGCTTGCCGCCGGCAATGCCGTCATTGAGATAGAGCTGGCCGAAGCGCGCCCAGTCGCGCGCGCTCGCCAGCATCTGGCTCGATCCCTCCGCATTGCCCGACGCGTCGAATTCGAGCGCGACGTTGCGCATGCCGAGCGGATCGAACAATTCCTGCCGCGCGAAGCGCATCATTTTCGACGCGCTGCCGCCTGAGGCCTGACGGACCACGTGCCCAAGGATGACGGTGTTGCCGTCATGATAGTTCCATGCGGTGCCCGGCACTGACTCCAGCGGCATGCTTTCCGCATAAGCCGCCATATCTGATTCCAGGAATTTCATCCGGTTGACCGGCTCCAGCGCGGACGCCAGCGACGCCTGCAGCGAACTGCCGAGCGCAAGGCCTGCGGTGTGACGGATCAGATGATCGAGCGTGATGGCACGCCTTGGATCGCCGGGCCCTTGCCACGCTGCAATCGGCACCGGCTCGTGCAGCTTCAGCGCGCCCTTGCGCACGAGAATGCCGGCGAGCGCAGAGATCACCGACTTGGTGGCGGAGAATCCGAGCAGCGGCGTATCGATGCCGATGCCATCGGCATAGCGCTCGGCAACGACGCGCCCGTCCTTCATGATCACGATCGCCCGCGTGTTGCGCGGCGTCGATTTATCCGGCTCGGCAAAGCCACGGTCGAGCGCCGCAGCCAGTTGCGGCGTTTGTGGTGCGACGATGGAGGGGCCGGCGATGTCAGGCAGCAGCGCCGCCTTTGCATCGGGCGCCGGCACCGAGATGTCGGCAACCGCCCCGCCATGATCGAGATAGCAGCCAAGGCCCTCGCCGCGGTAGACGGCGTGGCTCCGGCCCAGGCCGAGCAGCGTCACCGTGACGTCCTTGCGCGCGCGGTCGACGCGATAGTCGAGCGCCCAGGCGATCAGCCCGGTGCCGGGCATGGCCGACACGGTCTCGGCGAACACGCGCGCAGGGTCGAGGCCGGAGACGAAGGTCTCGGTGCAGACCACGTTGGCGACGAAGCCGGTCGCGACCTTTGGCACGTCGCGGGCGCGGGCGGCCGTCAGCGCGAGCGCGCTTAGAGCGGTGGCGCTGGCGAGGATGAGGATGAGATTTCGTCGTTTCACGAGGAGCCTCCGGCATGACGCAAAAGCGCGTGCCGGACATGATGGCGAGCGCATCCATCGCGGCTCGCCGGATTTGAAAATCGCCTTGGCCGAACCTGGAAACGCCTCGCCGATTCCAAAATAACGTAGGATTTACAATGCTATAAAGATCAGGCCGCGCTGGCCTTGAGCCGGCGGTATTCGGTGGGCGTGACGCCCGTGGTGGCCTTGAACGCGCGGTTGAAGGGCCCAAGCGACTGGAAGCCGGCGTCCATCGCGATCGTAATGACGGGGACTTCGGCCTGGCTAGGATCGGCCAGCGCCGCCTTGGCTTCGGCGATCCGGTGCTCGTTGAGGAACACATTGAAATTGCGGTAGCCGAGCCGCTGGTTGATCAGCCGCCGCAGCCGGTATTCGGGGATCCCGAGCTTGGTCGCCAGCGTGCCGATGCTGACATTGTCGTGGCGGTAGATGCGCTCATCGCCCATCAACCGCATCAGCGCGCCGACCAGCTTTTGATCGGCCGCGCCCTGCTCCTGCGCCGCGACCGCCTCGCTCGCAACGTTGGCCGCAGGCGCCGCAAACAGTTCGGCGCCATCAACGCGCATCATCGCATAGCTGATCGCGGCAACGATCAAGACCAACACGGCGCTGTTGATGGCGTTCGCGACGTCCGACGCGCCATTGCTGGAGATCGCGATCTGCGAAATCGCGTTCATGCAGCCGTAAAGCGCCGCGGCGCCGACGATGAAGACCCGGACGCGGCGGCGGCCTTCGACGAGGTCGGCCGACCAGGAGGCGATTGTTTGCCCGACCGCGAGCAAAATAAAGCCGAGCGCGAGCACATTGATCGCGATGATGGAAATCCGCGCGTTGCCGCTGGGCGCGATCCACATGCAATTGACGAAGCTGAACGCCGCCACCGCCGCCCAGATCAACGCATGCCACCAGCGTAATTTGAGGGAATCATCGAACAGCGCGCGCGTGAACAGCCAGAGCACCACGACATTGCCGGTCGACAGCGCGATCAGCGGCGCATGCGCGACCGAAACCGGCGTGGTCGTGCCGATTCCCGAGGTCACGGCATGCGCGGCCGAGCCCAGCGCAAGCGCGATCGCCAGCCGCCCGGCGACGACGTTGCGAAAGTCGCGCAACAGCGACGCTGACAGCACCAGAAGCAGGGCCACCGTGCCGGCGCGCAAGGCAAGGTCGAGGGCAAAAAGCGACATCAATTTTGGCTGCTCCACGTCTCCCAGCGCGTCACCCATAATTCAACGGCATGGCCGAGTAACATCGTCTCGCCCTCCGGATGCGCGCCGAGCCGCCGCGCTACGGCTTGAGAGGCCGTGTTATCGCGATCGATGCAGTGGATGATCCTCTCCAATTCGAACGTCGCAAACGACCAGTCGATCGCGGCCCGCGCCGCTTCGACGGCATAGCCCTTGCCACGGAATTCCGTTGCAACACCCCAGCCGACCTCAAACCCCGGCCAGACCGGCGGATAGAAAGGGCCGACCCGTCCGACGAACGTGCCGCTTGCCTTCTCTTCGACCACGAACATGCCGAAGCCATGCAGCACCCAATGTCCCGCCATGATCGCGGCGTTGCGCCAGCCGGCCATCGGCTCCGTCACAGGCTTGCGGTCCGCGGTAATGAAGCGCGCGCTGAGGGGATCGCCGAGCATCATTGTGTTCGCAGTAACGTCCGAGGCGCGCCATTGCCGGAGGATGAGACGCTCGGTCTCGATCCCCGGCCAGTCCGGCTGCGGCAGCGTGGCACCCTTCTTTAGCGGCGGCATCACTCTTTTTGTCATCCTCCGGGGGAGCGTCGCAGGACGCATCTTATAATGCATGCTAAGCTCGCGGCAAAACTTGGAGTGCAGGAAAATGAGCTGGCAACCTTCCAACGATCCCGTGCTCGGCGATCCCAAGACCTGCGATGCGCTCGATCTCATCATCGTACCCCGCACCCGCGATCTCGGCGATGGCTTCGTGGTGCGGCGCGCGCTGCCGCATGGCAAGCGGCAGATGGTCGGGCCCTTCATCTTCTTCGATCATTTCGGGCCGATGCAGTTCATCGCCGGCAAGGGCATGGACGTGCGCCCGCATCCCCATATCGGGCTGGCCACCGTCACCTATCTGTTCGACGGCTCGATCATGCACCGCGACAGCGAGGGCAACATCCAGGAGATCCAGCCCGGCGCCATGAACCTGATGACGGCAGGAAGCGGTATCGCGCATTCCGAGCGCACGCCGGACGTGCAGCGCCGCGACGGCCAGAAGATGCTGGGCCTGCAGAGCTGGATCGCGCTGCCGGCGGGCTCGGAGGAGATCGCGCCGTCGTTCCAGCACTACGCCGCCGACGCGCTGCCGACGGTGAAGGAGAGCGGCTTCACCGCGCGCATCATCGCAGGAAGTGGCTTTGGCGTGAAATCGCCGGTCAGCATGGTGTCGCCGTGGTTCTATACCGAAGTGACGGCGCAGGCCGGCACCAGCGTGCCGCTCGACCCCGACCATGAGGAGCGCGCGATCTATCTGGTCGACGGCGAGGTCGAGATTGCGGGCGAGCGCTATGAGGGGCCGCGCCTGCTGATCTTCCGGCCCGGCGATCGCATCACTGTGAAGGCGGTCCAGCCGACGCGGATGATGTTTCTGGGCGGCGACGCGCTGGAGGGGCCGCGGCATATCTGGTGGAATTTCGTCTCGTCCAGCAAGGAGCGGATCGAGCAGGCCAAACAGGACTGGAAAACCGGGCGTTTTGCCGCCGTTCCGCAGGAACACGAGTTCATTCCGCTGCCGGAGTGAGCTATTGCTGCGCCTTCTCATTTGCACGCTGGCATTGGCGTGCCGCTTCGAAAGTCTGACCTGATGAACGCGATGCTCGCCAGCGATCTGCCCCTGCCACGGATCGGGCGCGGCAAGGTGCGCGATATCTATGCCGTCGGCGACGACCGCGTGCTGCTGCTCACCACCGACCGCATCAGCGCGTTCGACGTCGTGATGGCCGAAACCATTCCGATGAAGGGCGCGGTGCTGACCCAGATCAGCGCGTGGTGGTTTCGCCAGCTCGAAGGCGTGGTGCCGCATCACATGATCAGCGCCGATGCCGACGAAATCATCCGCAAAGTGCCGGAACTGACGAATCACCGCGCCGATGTTCTCGGCCGCGCGATGCTGTGCCGGCGCACTACCGTCTTCCCGGTCGAATGCGTGATCCGCGGCTACATCTCGGGCTCGGCCTGGAAGGAGTATGCCGCGTCCGGCACGCTCGCCGGCGAGCAGCTGAAGGATGGTCTGGTCGAAAGCGAAAAGCTCGACGCGCCGATCTTCAGCCCGGCGACCAAGGCCGAGACCGGCCACGATGAAAACATCACGATCGCGCGGGTGCGCGAGATTTTGGGCAACGACGTCGCCGAGAAGCTCGAGAGCATGGCGCGCACGGTCTATAATTTCGGCGAACGGATCGCGCGCCACCAGGGCATCATCATCGCCGACACCAAGTTCGAGTTCGGCCGCGCGGCGGATGGCCGCATCATCCTGATCGACGAGGTGATGACGCCGGACAGTTCGCGGTTCTGGGCCGCCGACGTCTACAAGCCCGGCCGACCGCAGCCCTCCTTCGACAAGCAGCCGCTGCGCGACTATCTCGACGCCGAACGCCGCGCCGGCCGCTGGAACGGCGACGCCCCGCCCCCGCCGCTGCCCGACAGCGTGGTCGACGCGACGAGCAAGCGGTATCTCGAAGCGTACCGGCGGGTGACGGGGGATGAGCTGAAGATCTAATCCCGCATTGGGGATTGCCCTGCTGGTTCGTCCGGTGCCAAGCTACCTCTCACAACAATGTAGAGGGAGCGCCTGAGATGTCCGAGGAAAACTCCGTGCTCGTCGAACGCGATGGTCCCATCACCATCGTTTCCATCAACCGTCCGCATTGCCGCAACGCCGTCGACGGCGCGACCGCGCGGAAACTCTACGACGCCTTCCTTGCCTTCGACGCCGATGAAGCCGCGTCGGTCGCCGTGTTCACCGGCACCGGCGGTTACTTCTGCGCGGGCGCCGACCTCAAGGCGGTGGCGGCGGGGGATCCGAACAAGAAGCGCGAGCTCGGCGGCCACGACTCGATTGCGCCGATGGGGCCGAGCCGGCTGCGGCTGTCAAAACCTGTCATCGCGGCGGTCGAGGGTTTTGCGGTGGCCGGCGGGATGGAGCTGGCGCTGTGGGCGGATATGCGCGTGGTCGCCGATGACGCGACCTTCGGCATCTTCTGCCGCCGCTTCGGTGTGCCCTTGATCGACCTCGGCACCATCCGCCTGCCGCGGCTGATCGGCCATTCGCAGGCGATCGACCTGATACTCACCGGCCGCCCGGTCGGCGCGCACGAAGCGCTGCGCATGGGGCTCGCCAATCGCGTCGTCGGCCGCGGCGAGGCGTGCGCGCACGCGATCGCGCTGGCGCGGGAGATCGCGCGCTTCCCGCAAAAATGCCTGCGCGCCGACCGGCTGTCGGCGCTGCGGCAATGGGATCTCTCGGAGGAAGAGGCGATCGCCAACGAAATGCGCGGCGGGCTCGAGGTGATCGGGTCGGGCGAAACGCTGTCGGGCGCGACACGGTTTGCCTCCGGCGTCGGACGCCACGGCGCGTTTGCGAGTGACGCCAGCGATTGACACGGTGTCGTAGCCCGGATGGAGCGCAGCGCAATCCGGGATTCTCGCAAGCGGATGGGCCTGCCCCGGATTGCGCTGCGCTCCATCCGGGCTACGGACTTCTACACGCCCGCCATCATCACGTATTTGATCTCGACATATTCTTCCATGCCGTGATGCGAGCCCTCACGGCCGAGACCGCACTCCTTCACGCCGCCGAAGGGCGCGACTTCCGTCGTGATCAGGCCGGTGTTGACGCCGACCATGCCGGATTCCAGCGCTTCGGCGACGCGCCAGACGCGGCCGAGATCGCGCGAGTAGAAATACGAGGCGAGGCCGAACGGCGAGTTGTTGCACATCGCGATCACCTCGGCTTCGTCCTTGAAGCGGAACACCGGCGCCAGCGGGCCAAAGGTTTCCTCGTGCGCGACCAGCGCGTCCGGCTTCACGTTCGAGAGCACCGTCGGCTCGAAGAAGCTGCCGCCGAGCGCGTGGCGCTTGCCGCCGGTGACGATCTTGGCGCCGCCCTTGACCGCGTCGGCAATGTGCTTCTCGACCTTGTCGACCGCTTCCATGTTGATCAGCGGGCCCTGCACCACGCCTTGTTCGGTGCCGTCGCCGATCTTCATCGCCGCGACTTTCTTCGAGAGCTTTTCGACGAACTGGTCGTAGATCTTGTCCTGGGCGTAGAGGCGGTTGGCGCAGACGCAGGTCTGGCCCATGTTGCGGTACTTGGAGACCATGGCGCCTTCGACCGCCGCGTCGATATCGGCGTCGTCGAACACCACGAACGGCGCGTTGCCGCCGAGTTCGAGGCCGAGCTTCTTCACGCCGACAGCCGCCTGCTGATAGAGGATTTTTCCAACTTCGGTCGAGCCGGTGAAGCCGACGAAGCGCACGGCGGGATGTTCGCACAGCACCTTGCCGATGGCCGACGAATTGCCGGTCAGGATGTTGAACACGCCCTTGGGCACGCCGGCCTTTTCGGCGAGCGCGACCAGCGCCAGCGCGGTCAGCGGCGTTTCATTGGCGGGCTTGAGCACGACGGTGCAGCCCGCGGCGAGCGCCGGCGAGACTTTGCGGGTGATCATCGAGCACGGGAAATTCCACGGCGTGATGGCGCCGCAGACGCCGATCGGCTGCTTGATCGCGAGCAGCCGCGCATCGGGCCGCTGCGTCGGGATGGTCTCGCCATAGACGCGGCGGGCTTCCTCGGCGAAAAATTCGACATAGGCGCCGCCGATATCGACTTCGCCGAGCGCTTCGGCCAGCGGCTTGCCCTGCTCCGAGGTGAGGATCAGCGCGAGGTCCTCGCGGTTGGCGATGATCAGGTCGAACCATTTTCGCAAAATGTTGGAGCGCTGTTTGGCCGTGAGCTTGGCCCAGGCCGGGAACGCGCGCTCGGCGGCTTCGACCGCTTGCGTTGCTTCCGCGGTGCTGAGCGCCGGCACCTTGGCCAGTTCCACGCCGTTGACCGGATTGGTGACGGGGCGCGACGGCGTGCCGACCCAGGCGCCGTCGATGTAGCAGCGGTCGCGCAGCAGCGAGGGATCTTTGAGGCGGTCGTGCAGCGAGGGGGTGGAGGCTTGGGCGCGAGCGGCGACGGGCGGGTTCATGGCGTACTCCTCGGATTTTCTTGGGATATTGATCCGAGTATAGGCCCAAATCCTCAGCAATGCATCGGCCGCAGAGGCGACTCTGCTTCAGCAATGTTGAGGATGTGGGATCTCGTCATTCCGGATGGCGAGCACCAGTCGATCTGATCCGGGCGCAGGGGCCCAGTTCGCTGCGCCGCGGAATGACGGCGTCGCTCAGGCCGCGCCGCTCATATAGGTTTCGCGGCGGCCGATCATGCGTTGGGCGGCGACCTTGGCGTCAGCCTTCGAGGAGGTCGCGCAGGTCCGGTATTCGAGGTCGGGCAGCTTGGCGCTGTCACGGCGGCCGAACCAGGATTTGGACCCGACCGAGAGCTGCGCCAGCGCCTGGGCGACGTTATCGACCGCCTCGAAGGAGTACAGCGCGCCGGTGCCGGCATAGCGGACTTCAAAGATTCCAGGGGTAATCGGCGCCTCGATGTTCTCGCCACGCCCGGGACGGGGGTAGCGCTTCCATTCACTCCAGGTCGAAATCATCGCGTCAGCCTCGCAACGTTGGAAATACGGCTATTTCTGGTTAATTGGTCCAGCCAACGAGCAACGTTTCTGCTGGAATCAGAACGCTTTACTGAAAAAAATCGGCTTCGGGAATCATGGCGAAATCACGATATCGTGGATGGTTAAGCCGGTCACCGGCATAGCGGCCCATTCGCCGTGGTTTGCGGCGAAGTGTTGCAGTTTTGTGCCGAGGGATCCGCCCCGCTGCCCACGCCCCGCCCACCACGAGATCGCGACACCGCCAGCGCCGGATCGACGAACGCTTGCGGGATGGCATGGCCGGGAGGAAGATCGCACCACTCCATAAAAACAAATCGGGAGGTGACCCATGCAAAGCAAAGCCCAGATCGACCAGGTTCTGCGTCAGAAATGCGAGGCCAAGGAAATCCCCGGCGTGGTCGCGATGGCGGCCACCGGCAGCGAGGTGATCTATCAGGGCGCGTTCGGCAAGCGCGACCTGTCCAAGGACGATCCGATGACCGCCGACAGCGTGTTCTGGATCGCCTCCATGACCAAGGCGATTACGTGCGCCGCCGGCATGCAGCTCGTCGAGCAAGGCAAGCTCTCGCTGGACGAGCCGATCGGCAAGCTGCTGCCGGATTTGGCCAACCCGCAGGTGCTGGAAGGCTTTGACGCCAGCGGCGAGCCGAAACTGCGCGCCGCCAAGAAGCCGATCACGCTGCGACTGCTCATGACGCACACCGCGGGCTTCGCCTACGACATGTGGAACGGCGACATCGGGAAATATCTGGAGAAGACCGCCACGCCCGGCATCATCTCCTGCCAGAACGCCGCGCTGAAGACGCCTGTTATGACCGATCCCGGCACGCGCTGGGAATACGGCACCAATATCGACTTCGTCGGCAAGGCGGTGGAGGCGGCGAGCGGCAAGAAGCTCGACGTGTACCTGCGCGAAAACATCTTCGCGCCGCTCGGCATGAACGACACCGGCTTCAAGATCACCGACACGCATGCGCCAGCGCCTGGTCGGCATGCATGCGCGCGGCGAGGACGGCGCGCTGGCGCCGATGCCATTCGAGCTGGAGCAGAATCCGGAATTTCATATGGGCGGCGGCGGCCTCTACGGCACGGCGGCGGACTACATCAAGTTCACCCAGATGATCCTCAACAAGGGCCGCGGCAATGGCAACCAGGTGTTGAAGCCCGAGACGGTCGCGCTGATGGGCCAGAACAACATCGGCGAGCTCACCATGGGCAAGATGACGACAGCGCTGCCTGTCTACACCAACGATGTCGATCTCTATCCTGATATCGTCAAGAAGTGGGGCCTGAGCTTCCTGATCAACACCGCCAAGACCCCGGAAGGCCGCAGCGCCGGCAGCCTCGCCTGGGCCGGCCTCGCCAACACCTATTTCTGGATCGATCCGGCGCGCAACGTCGCCGGCGTGATCCTGATGCAGCTGTTGCCGTTCGCCGACGCCAAGGCGCTGGAGACTTTTGCGGGATTTGAGCGCGGGGTTTATGCCGGGCTCGATGCAGGGCAGAAGGCGGCGTAGGGCGAGCCGGAGTTGTGTCACCTCGACCCGCTTGCGGGGAGAGGTCGGCGCGCAGCGCCGGGTGAGGGGGACTCTCCGCGAGTCCCCCTGCGGAGACAGCCCCTCACCCCACCCTCTCCCCGCAAGAGCGGGGCGAGGGAGAAGCCAACGCACATGGAGAATCCGATTTGACCGACATCATCGACAGCTACGTCTGCGGCATCTCCGACGCGCCGCTGCTCGGCGACACCATCGGGCGCTGCCTCGATCAGGCAGCCAGACGCTGGAGCGATCGCGAGGCGCTGGTTTCGCCGAGCCATGACGTGCGCTGGACCTGGAAAGAATTTGCCGAGCGCGTCGATGCGCTGGCGGCAGGCTTTCTCGCGCTCGGCCTCGAACGCGGCGCACGCATCGGGGTGTGGTCGCTCAATCGCCCCGAATGGACGCTGACGCAATTCGCCGCCGCCAAAGCGGGGCTCATTCTCGTCACCATCAATCCCGCCTATCGTTTGAGCGAACTCGAATTCGCATTGGCAAAAGTCGGCTGCGCGGCGATCGTCACCGCGACCGCCTTCAAGACCTCCAACTACATGGAGATGCTGAACACGCTGCTGCCGGAGCTTGCGGCATCGCAGCCTGGCGAACTGCAGGCGCAGCGGCTGCCGCAACTGCGCGCGGTGATCCAGATCGGCGGCCCCAAATGTCCCGGCACCATCGCGTTCGAGGGCGTGACCAGAATGGGCGGCGCGCGGCGAACGCGAACAGCTTGCTGAACTCGCCAGGACGCTGCAGTTCGACGATGCGGTCAACATTCAATTCACCAGCGGCACCACGGGCTCGCCGAAGGGCGTGACGCTGACGCATCACAACATCCTCAACAACGGCTATTTCGTCGGCCGCGCGATGCGCCTGACCGAGCAGGACCGCATCTGCATTCCCGTGCCGCTCTACCACTGCTTTGGCATGGTGATGGGCAATCTCGCTTCCGTCACGCTCGGCGCGACCATGGTCTATCCCGGTGAAGGTTTCGATCCGCTGGCGACGCTGCAGACGATCGAGCGCGAAAAATGCACCGCGGTCTACGGCGTGCCTACCATGTTCATCGCCGAACTGGATCATCCGGAATTCCCGCGCTTCAACCTGAAATCGCTGCGCACCGGCATCATGGCCGGCGCGCCCTGCCCGATCGAGGTGATGAAGCGCGTCAACAACGAGATGAACATGGGCGAAGTCACCATCGCCTATGGCATGACCGAGACGTCGCCGGTCAGTTTCCAGAGCTCGACCGACGATCCGCTGGAACGGCGCGTATCGACCGTCGGCCGCATCCATCCGCATGTCGAGGTCAAGGTCGTCGATCTCGAGGGGCGCGTGGTGCCGCGCGGCCAGCGCGGCGAACTCTGCACCCGCGGCTACAGCGTCATGCTGGGCTATTGGGACGAGGCCGAAAAGACCGCCGACGTGCTCGACGCCAATGGCTGGATGCACACCGGCGACATCGCGATCATCGATTCCGAAGGCTATTGCAACATCGTCGGCCGCATCAAGGACATGGTGATCCGCGGCGGCGAAAACCTCTATCCGCGCGAGATCGAGGAATTCCTCTATCGCCATCCCAAAATCCAGGACGTGCAGATCTTTGGCGTGGCGGACGATCGCTACGGCGAAGAACTCTGCGCCTGGATCCGCACCCGGCCGGGCGAGACCCTCACTGCGGACGACGTCCGCGCCTTCTGCCACGGCCAGATCGCCCACAACAAGATTCCCCGTTACGTCGAATTCGTCGACGAGTTTCCGATGACGGTGACGGGGAAGATCCAGAAGTTTCTGATGCGCGAGACGGTGGAAGCGAAGCTGGGGCTGAAGGCGGCGAAGACGGCGTGAACTGCACACCCCGCGACACAACTCTCCGTCATGCCTGGGCTTGTCCCGGGCATCCACGCCCTTGAAGTACGCAGAGAGGAAGACGTGGATGGCCGGGTCAAGCCCGGCCATGACGAGTGGAGAGATGGCGCCCTAAACCGCTAACCCGTTCTGCCCGGCCAGCTCCTTCAAGGAAACCTGCGGCCTTGCGCCGATGTGCTGGATCACTTCGGCCGCAGCCAGCGCGCCGAGCCGCCCGCACATCTCATGGCTTGCATTGCGCACCAAGCCAAACAGGAATCCGGCGGCGAACAGGTCGCCGGCGCCGGTTGTGTCAACGAGCTTCTCGATCGGGAACGCCGGCGCCGACGTAACACCATCTTTCGCCGCCACCACGCAGCCCTTTTCGCTGCGGGTGACGACGCCGAGTTTGGTATCCGCGCGCAGCTGCTTCAGCGCGGTGTCGAAATCCGAGGTCTGGTACAGCGAATGCAATTCGGCCTCGTTGGCGAACACGAGATCGACGGTGCCCTTGCGCATCAGGTCGAGAAACTCGTCGCGGTAGCGATCCACGCAGAAGGAATCCGACAGCGTCAGCGCCACCTGGCGGCCGGCGCCGTGCGCAATCGTCGCCGCCTTGACGAAGGCTTCCTTGGCGTTCTTCGGATCCCAGAGATAGCCTTCGAGATAGACGATGCGCGCGGCTGCGATCTGCGCGTCGTCGATGTCCGAGGGGTTGAGATCCTGCGCGGCGCCGAGATAGGTGTTCATGGTGCGCTCGCCGTCCGGCGTCACCAGGATGTAGGAGCAGCCGGTGGCGGGGCCTGCCGAGGCCGCCCTGGTCTCGAAGGCGACGCCGGCGGCGCGGATGTCGTGGGTGTAGAGGGTGCCGATCTGGTCGGACTTGACCTTGCCGATGAAGGCGGCACGGGCGCCGAAACCGGCGATGCCGACGATGGTGTTGGCGCCGGAGCCGCCGCTCATTTCGGTCGCCGGGCCCATGTCCTTGTAGATGGCGGCGGCGCGGGCCTCGTCGATCAGCGCCATGCCGCCCTTGGTCATGCCGTGGCGGGCGAGAAAACCCTCGTCGGTCTGCACCAGCACGTCGAAAATCGCATTGCCGATCCCGAGAACGTCGTATTTTGCGTCAGTCATTCGTCCGTCCTGTTTACGGCGTTGTGCGAAGAAGCCGAGCGCGGCCAAGAAGGCTGCGGCCTACCAGATCGGCCCCGCGCCAGCAAGGCTGCCTGTTCCTCATCCCCGCGCAACGGCTTCGTCGTGTCGCTGGAGGAGCGGCGCTTACGCCGCGTCTCGAAGGATGCAGGCCCGCTCTGTGGCAAGATCCGTCGAGACGTCGCTGCCGCGGCTCCTCAGGATGAGGTCTGGCAGCAGGCCGTGGCTGCTGCTATACAGCCCCTCCAATGATCCGCTCCTTCCTCACCGTATCGACCGGAACGCTGGCCTCGCGGCTGCTTGGGTTCGTGCGCGATTCGGCGCTCGCGGCGCTGCTCGGCGCGGGCGCCGGTCGCGGATGCGTTCCTGGCGGCGTTTCAGCTGGTCAATGTCGTCAGGCGGCTGCTGACCGAGGGCGGGCTGAACGCGGCGCTGGTGCCGGCATGGCTGCGGGTGCGTGAAACCGACGGGGCTGTGGCCGCGGCGGCGTTCGCGGGGCGCGTGCTCGGCACCGTCACGTTGGCGTTGATCGCGGCCACGGCGGTGCTCGCGCTGCTGATGCCGCTCGTGATCATGGCGCTGGCGCCGGGATTTGCGGGGCGCGAGACGCTGCAGCTCGCCACCGGCAATGCGCGGCTGATGCTGCCATACCTCGCCTTTGCCGGGCCGGTGACCGTGATGATGGCGCTGTTGAACGCGCAAGGGCGCTTTGCGCTGACGGCGTTCTCGCCGCTGCTGTTCAACATCGCGCTGATCGCTGTCATGGCCGTGCTGCTCGCCGTGCGGCCGGATGCGGTGCAAGCCGCGCAGATCGTCGCCGCGACGGTCGGCATTGCCGGCTTGCTTCAGCTATCGGTGCTGGTGTTGCGCCGTGGCGAGAACATCGCGACGCCGTTGCGGGTTTCGTTCGACAAGGAAATCCGCGGCTTTCTCGGCAAGGCCGCACCCGGCATGATGGCGTCGAGCGCGCCGCAGCTGCTGATGGTCGCCGGCGCGATCATCGCGTCGTCGTCGCCGTCGGCGGTGTCGTGGCTCTATTTCGCCAACCGGCTGGTCGAACTGCCGCTCGGCATCGTCGGCGTCGCCATGGGCACGGTGCTGATCCCGGAGCTGACGCGCGCGGTACGGGCTGCGGATCGCGCGGCCGTCGCGCATGCGGAATCGCGCGGGCTGGAGCTTGCGGTGGGGCTGGCACTGCCGGCGACGCTCGGGCTGATCGTGCTGGCTGCGCCGATCGTGCAGCTGCTGTTCGAGCACGGCGCCTTCACCGCCGAGGACACCAAGGCCACGGCGCGCGCGCTGATGTGGCTGACGCTGGCGCTGCCGGCGCATGTGCTGGTGAAGGCGCTGTCGCCGGCGTTCTTCGCGCGCGAGGATACGATGACGCCGCTGCTGTCGGCGCTGAAGGGCGTCGTGCTGGCGATCGCGGCGGCCTTCCTGCTCAGCCACTGGTATGGCGCGGACGGCATTGCGGCGGCGATTGCGCTTGGCGCGTGGAGCATGGCGTTCAGCCTGATCCGCCGCGGCGCGGCAACGTTCGGGTTTTCGATCGATCGTGAAGCCAGGCGGCGGCTGCCGCGCATTGCGCTATCGGCGCTCGCCATGGGCGTGGTGCTGTGGCTCGCCGCGCGGTCGCTACCGACCGTCGCCACCGGCATGCACGGCCTCGTGCAGGCCGTCCTGCTGTTGGCCGTGATAGCGGCGGGAATTGCGATTTACGGCCTGTTCTTAAGGCTTTTCGGCGTCACCGGCTGGCGCGAAGCGGTTAACGCCGTCAGACAAACAAAGCGCTAGCGGCTTGCGCGAATAGCCCCTGCGTGGCAAACGACAGCGCGAAACAGGCATCCGAATTTGGATCCTTGGGGAAGCTGACTATGGCTTTTGTTGAAAAGGTTTTTTCCGGCGTCCAGCCGACCGGCAATCTGCATCTCGGCAATTACCTCGGCGCGATCGTCAACTTCGTGAAGATGCAGGAAACCCATGACTGCATCTATTGCGTCGTCGACATGCACGCGATTACGCAAGGCGTCGACGTCTGGGGCGGTCCGGCGGAGCTTGCCCGCAACACCCGCGAGGTGACGGCGGCCTTCATCGCCGCCGGCATCGACCCGAAGAAGCACATCGTGTTCAACCAGAGCCAGGTCTCGGGCCATGCCGAGCTCGCCTGGATCTTCAACTGCGTCGCACGCGTCGGCTGGCTCAGCCGCATGACCCAGTTCAAGGAGAAGGCCGGCAAGGACCGCGAGAACGCGTCGGTGGGTCTCTATGACTATCCGGTGCTGATGGCGGCGGACATTCTGCTGTACCGCGCTACCCATGTGCCGGTCGGCGAGGACCAGAAGCAGCATCTGGAGCTGTCGCGGGACATCGCGCAAAAATTCAACAACGATTTTGCCGATTCGATCCGCAGCCATGGCGCCAATGACGGACTGTTCTTTCCGCAGCCGGAGCCCTTGATCACGGGCCCCGCGACGCGCGTGATGTCGCTCCGCGACGGCACCAAGAAGATGTCGAAGTCGGACGCCTCGGACAATTCGCGCATCAATTTGACCGACGACGCGGATACGATCGCGCAGAAGGTTCGGAAAGCGAAGACCGACCCGGAACCGCTGCCGTCGGAAGAAAAAGGCCTGGAGAACCGGCCCGAGGCCGACAACCTCGTCGGCATCTATGCCGCACTTTCCGAGCGCGCCAAGGCCGACGTCCTGAAGGAATTCGGCGGCGGGCAGTTCTCCAGCTTCAAGAACGCGCTGGTGGAACTTTGCGTCGCAAAGCTTTCGCCGATCGCCTCCGAGATGAAGCGGCTGGTCGCCGACCCCGGCCATGTCGACAAAATATTGATCGACGGCGCCGACCGGGCGCGCGTCATCGCCGACGAAACCATGCGCGCGGCGCGGGATATCGTCGGTTTCATCCGAAAGCCGTAGCAGGCATCCGAGCCGCTGTTCACCCTCCCCTGGAGGGGTCCGAGACGAGCAAAGCTCGCTCGTGGGTCGACGCGAAGCGGCGGGGTGGGGTGACGGTCTATCAACGTCCGACAGTGCCCGAGTTGAGAGACTGTCACCCCACCCCGTCTCGCATTTCGCTACGCTCATGCGAGCCGACCCTCCCCCTCCAGGGGAGGGTAAGATTCCATCGCCGCTAGATGGAACCGTGACGCCGCTTGTCGAAAGCGGCTGCGCCGTGGCAGCATGCGGCGGTTTGGCGCAGCACCGGGACATGCATGACCACCCAGCGACGAAGCTACGAGACGGGTCACAAGCCAAAATGCCTTGTCATCGTTGACGAGACCGCGGAGTGGGACCGCGCGGTGTACTACGCCAGCCGCTGGGCGATCCGCGTCGGCGGCGGCGTGGTGATGCTGCGCATCATCGAAATCGAGGACCAGAACCAGCAATGGCTGGGGGTCGCCGACATCATGCGCGCCGAGGCCGAGGACGCCGCGAACGAGGCGCTCGACCGCGCTTCGGGGCGCGCCAACGGGATTGCCGCGATCACGCCGGAACGGGTAATTCGCGAGGGCGAACCGACCGCCCAGATCCTCGACGTGATCGACAAGGACGTCGATATCTCGATGCTGGTGCTGGCGGCCAATCCCGGCCCCGAAGGCCCCGGCCCTCTGGTCAGCATGATGGCGCAGGTCACGGGCTCGTTCCCGATTCCGGTCGTCATCGTCCCCGGCGATCTCAGCGATCCCGACATCGACGCGCTGTCTTAAATCTCCTTGTTTGAGCATGATCTTTTCGGAAAACCGGTTCCCACTTTTCCGGATCATGCTCAGAAGCTTGATTTTCCTGCCGAATTGCTGATCTGCGCCCCTTGACCGTGCACTGGCGGTCGCCATCTGCTAAAGAGCACCCCACGCGCCGGCCTTGAACCGGCGACGCCGGAGAAAAAACCATGTTCATTCAGACCGAAGCCACGCCCAATCCCGCCACCCTGAAATTCATTCCGGGCCGTACCGTGCTCGACACCGGCACGATGGAATTCTCGAGCCGCGACGCCGCCGCCCGCTCGCCGCTTGCCGAACGGCTGTTCGGCGTGCCGGGCGTCTCGAGTGTGTTCTACGGCTACGATTTCGTCACCGTGACCAAGGCGGATGGCGACTGGCAGCACCTCAAGCCCGCGATCCTCGGCGCCATCATGGAGCACTACATGTCCGGCGCGCCGCTGCTCGCGGACGGGACCGCCGGCAATGACGAGGCGTCCGACGAGGAAGACGAGTTCTTCAACGAGGCCGATGCCGATACGGTCGCGACCATCAAGGACCTGATCGAGACACGGGTGCGTCCGGCAGTCGCCAATGACGGCGGCGACATCACCTTCCGCGGCTTCAAGGACGGCGTCGTCTATCTCAACATGAAGGGCTCGTGTGCGGGCTGCCCGTCCTCGACGGCGACGCTGCAGCACGGCATCCAGAACCTGCTGAAGCATTTCGTGCCCGACGTGGTCGAAGTCCGGCCGATGTGATGCAAGGCGCGAATAGCGAGTAGCGAGTGGCGAATCAGAGCCGAACTTCAATAGTTCTCACGCTATTCGCCACTTCGCCGCTTCGTTTAAGCCGCCATCCCGATGCTGGCCGCTTCGGCGGCGGCCTGCTGCATGCCGTTCGACATCTCGCTGGTGACGGTGCTCTGCTCCTCGACCGCAGCGGCGGTCGATGTCACGTATTCGCTGACCTCCTGGATCGCCTTCTTGATGGAGTTCAGCGCTTCGACCACGTCGCCGGAAATTCCGTTGAGATTGCCGATTTCCTGCTCGATCTTGTCGGTGGCCTGCTTGGCCTGGTTGGCGAGGTTCTTGACCTCGGAGGCAACCACGGCAAAGCCGCGGCCGGCCTCGCCGGCGCGCGCCGATTCGATGGTGGCGTTGAGCGCCAGCAGGTTGATCTGGCCGGTGATGTCGCCGATCAACTGCACGATGCTGCTCATCGACTCCGCCGCCAGCGCCAGACGCTGCGCCTGCTGATCGGCGGCCTCGACCCGATCGACCGCGGTCAGCGCCGTGTCCCTGGATTTCGACATCGCCGCCGAGATTTCGCGGACCGAGGCGTTCAGCTCCTCGGCTCCGGCCGCGACCGACTCCATCATGCCGCGCACCTTTTCGCTCCGCATCCGCGCCAGCACCTGCGCCGTGGTGTCGGAGGCGTATTTCACCACCTTGAACGGCTTGCCGTTGAGGTCGCGGATCGGGTTGTACGAAGCCTGGATCCAGACCTGCTTGCCGCCCTTGCCGACACGCTCATACTCGCCCGACTGAAACTCGCCGCGGTTCAGGTTGGCCCAGAACGTGCGATAGGCTTCGCAATCGCGCTGGTCCGGCGGCACGAACAGGCTGTGATGCTTGCCCTGGATCTCGGCGAGCGAATAGCCGAGCGCACCGAGGAAATTCGCATTGGCCGTCAGCACATGGCCGTCCATCGAGAACTCGATCACCGCCTGCGACTTTCCGATTGCCTCGATCTGCCCGGCGAAATTCGCCGCTTTCAGTTTGTCCGCGGTGATATCGGAGGCGAACTTCACCACCTTGAAGGGCTTGCCGGTATCGTCGAGGATCGGATTGTAGGAAGCGAGGATCCACACCTCCTTGCCGCCCTTGCCGAAACGCTTGTACTCGGCCGACTGGAATTCACCGCGGCCGAGCTTGGCCCAGAATTCCCGATAGGCGGCGCTGTCGCGCTCGCTGGGCGCCACGAACATCTGGTGATGCTTGCCCTGGATTTCCTCCAGCCGGTAGCCCACCGTGGCGAGGAAGTTCTCATTGGCGGTAATGATGGTGCCATCGAGATTGAATTCGATCACCGCCTGCGCACGGCCGATGGCGGAAATCTTGCCGGCATCCTCCATGTTGCGGATTTTCTTCGCCGTGATGTCGGTGGCGAACTTGATGACTTTCACCGGCCGGCCGGCATCGTCCATGAATCGGATTGTAGGACGCCTGGATCCAGACTTCGCGACCGCCCTTGCCGACGCGCTTGTATTCAGCCGCCTGGAATTCACCGCGGTTGAGGCCGGCCCAGAACGCCTTGTAGGCCTCGCTGCCGCGCAACTCCGGCGGCGCGAACATCTGATGATGCTTGCCCTGGATTTCATCGAGACGGTAACCCATCGCGTCGAGGAAATTCTGGTTGGCGGTGATGATCGTGCCGTCCATCTTGAACTCGATCACCGCCTGCGACCTGTTGATCGCGGCTGCCTGCGCCAATGCATCACGGGCAGACGAATTGCTTTTCCACAAAGGCATAAAAACCCCTATTCAATGAAGGAACGGGCGCGGCTTGATATGCCGGAGATGCACCGTCCGGATCCCCATTGATCCGTATTTCCTCGGGGGTCAGACTCTCACCGGTAGGTAAACAAAAACCTAATCTCTCGTAATTTCAATAGCTTAGCACCGTGTAGTTGCATGATGATGCACATGCATCGAATTTGGGGCGCGAGCCTTTTTTTCGCTATCTCCACAGGTAGCGCTGACCGAAGGTAGAGCGGCGTGGCCGCTGCGTCGCGATGGATGTAAACGCGGAAATAACGCAGCAACGCATTCAACCGGAGCAGAAAAACCTCTACGCTGGCGTCATGCTCATCCTCGCCATCGATACCGCGCTTGATGCCTGCGCCGCGGCCGTGCTCGACACCAGCGCAGGCGAGGTGATCGCGTTTGAATCGCAGGCGATGAAGCGCGGCCATGCCGAAGCCCTGATGCCGCTGATCGCCCGGGTGATGAAGGCGTCCGGCGTTGGCTTTGCCGCGCTCGACCGCATCGCCGCGACGACCGGTCCCGGCAGCTTTACCGGATTGCGCGTCGGCCTTTCCGCCGCGCGCGGCATTGCGCTCGCCGCCGGCAAGCCGGTCGTCGGCGTGACGACGCTGACGGCTTTTGCCGCGCCCATCGTCAGCGAGAATGACCAACCTCATCCCATCCTCGCCGCAATCGATGCGCGGCATGATCACGTTTATTTCCAGGTGGTCAGCGGCGACGGCAGTGCATTGATCAAGCCGAAGGTCGCGCCGATCGCCGAAGCGCTCGACGCGGCGCGCTTCGGTGCGCCATATCTGGTCGGCAATGCGGCGAGGATTCTGGCCGACCGCTGGCCGGCCGATGCAGCGCCGCCGTTCAGGGTCGACCAGCAGGCAGCGCCCGATATCGCCTGGGTGGCGTGGCTCGGCGCCGCCGTCAGCCCCGAAAGCTCACCGGCACGGCCCTATTATCTGCGCGCGCCCGACGCCAAGCCGCCGAAGGATCCGCTGTCCGGCGCAGCGCAGCCGCCGGCATCGCGATGACATGGCTCTCCGACTGGTGGAGCGGCGGCACCGCCGTGATCGAACCGGCAAGTCAACGCGACGCGGCGCGGCTGGCGCAACTGCATGGCGCATCGTTTCACCGCGGCTGGGGCGAAGGTGAATTCGAGGTCATGCTGACCGAGCGCAATACGCTCGTTCACCGGCTGAGACTTGGGCGCAAGATCATCGGCTTTGCGGTGTCGCGCATGGCGGCCGACGAGGCGGAGTTATTGTCGATCGCCATCGATGCGACCCAACGCGGCCGTGGCTTGTCGCGCAACCTGTTGCTGACACATCTCGGTCATCTGGCGGGCCGCGGCGTGCGCAAGGTGTTCCTCGAGGTCGAAGAAAATAATCAGCCGGCGCGGCGGCTGTATGAATGGGCCGGATTTGAGGTCGTCGGCCGCCGGGAACGCTATTATCAGCAGGCGGGCGGCGAGCAATTGAATGCACTTCTGATGCGGCGTGACTTGTCGTAATATGCGGGCGGTGGCAAAAGACCCCCGACCTGCGTCCGAAGGGCCTGAGACCATGCCTGTACTGAAATCCCCGCCTGCGCATAAAAATACCGGCATCGAGGCCCGCTGCGCCGCCACCGGCATGCGCATGACCGAGCAGCGCCGGGTGATCGCGCGCGTGCTGGCCAATTCGGTCGATCATCCCGACGTCGAGGAGCTTTACCGGCGCTGTGTCGCAGTCGACGACAAGATCTCGATCTCGACGGTGTATCGTACCGTAAAACTGTTCGAGGATGCGGGGATCATCGAGCGGCACGATTTCCGCGAAGGCCGGGCGCGCTACGAGCAGATGCCCGACAGCCATCACGACCACCTGATCAATCTGCGCGACGGCAAGGTGATCGAGTTCACCTCCGAGGAGATCGAGAAATTGCAGGCCGAGATCGCCCGCAAGCTCGGCTACAAACTGGTCGATCACCGGCTGGAACTGTATTGCGTCCCGCTCGACGAAGAGAAATCCTGACCGCGTGCAAGGCTTGAAGTGCAGGGCTTGAAGTGCACCGCTTGAATTCGAACGTCGATCTCGTCATCTTCGATTGCGACGGCGTGCTGGTCGACAGCGAGGTCATTTCCTGCCGCGCCCATGCCGAAACGTTGACGCGTCACGGTTATCCGATCACGGCGGAACAGGTGCTCGATCGGTTTCTCGGCCGCTCGATGCGTCAGGCGACGATCGAGGTTGAAGCCGAACTCGGCCGCAGCCTGCCGGACGACTTCGCCTCCCAGACATACGCCGAGATTTTCCGATTGTTTGCGACTTCGCTGGAAGCCACGCCTCATATCAGTGACGCCCTGGCGCAGATTGCGCAGCCCGTCTGCGTCGCATCGAGCGGACCGCCGGAGAAAATCAGCGCCAGCCTCAATCGCACGGGTCTGTACGACCGGTTCGCGCCGCATATTTTTTCCGCCGTGCAGGTGCGCCATGGCAAGCCGGCGCCGGATTTGTTTCTGTTCGCCGCCGAACGGATGCAGACCGCGCCCGAAAATTGCATCGTGATCGAGGACAGCGTCGCGGGCATCGCGGGCGCCATCGCCGCCGGGATGCCCGTGCTCGGTTTTCACGGCGGCAGCCATTGCCGGGAAAGTTATGGCGAGAAGCTGCAGGACGCCGGCGCGACGATGATCTTCGACGACATGCGGCAGCTACCGGAGCTGATTGCGCGCATCGGTCGAAAGACCGGCTAGCAACGGTCCTCGTTCCCCGGATGCTGCGCGGGCACCGCCGCCTCCGGGACACGAGCTAGCTTGCCGCGAAACTAACTGGCCACGAAAACCACAGGCGATAGCTTCGGGCGACGCTCACGCAAGGGGAGCGGCGCATTCTGAAATCGCGCGCCAGCAAATCAAATAGATTTAACTCGCGTCGTAGTTCTCCGTCGGAAGATCCTTCATATCCGGATGCTTCTTCAGCACATCCATCACATCGATGTGGGGACGATCCTTAAGAGCCTCCGTCACGCAACTGTTGACGTACTTCCGGCGCGCGAGCCATTTCACCTTCTCGCCCTTCGCCCGCGCCTTGCATGTAGCAATGGCCGTCCTGAGCGCAGCCTTGTCAGCCTTGGACACGGGGGCCGCCTTCCCGGGTGCAGCCGTGGCGGTCGTGGACATCAACGAAGGACCACCTGCAAGTGCCGCGGCGATCAATAGAACTGTTGCGAAACGAGACATGATGCAATTCCCCAGATTTGCGAATGAGCCGCTATTCCTCGCCCAATCGGGACGGATAACAGGTGATTGCATCAGCAAACGCAAGGTTTTCGGCGCGAAATGCGGGCTAATGCGCTGGATTTTCGGCTCCTGAGCCTATAATTGAACCAGACGCCGGATTGGCGCGATTCAAGCCCAGCACTCAAGGTTCCATGAAGCCGCCGCGCAAGCTGCATATCAAGTCCTATGGCTGCCAGATGAACGTCTACGATGCGCAGCGCATGGTGGACACGCTGGCCCCGGAGGGTTTTGTGGAAACAGCCAGCGCGGAGGATGCGGATCTGGTGATCCTCAACACCTGCCACATCCGCGAGAAGGCCTCCGAGAAGGTCTATTCCGAACTCGGGCGGCTGCGGGTTGCCAAGGATGAGGCGGCGCGCCACGGGCGCGATATGCGCATCGCGGTCGCGGGCTGCGTGGCGCAGGCCGAGGGCGAGGAGATCATCCGCCGCGCGCCTGTTGTCGACGTCGTGGTCGGGCCTCAGAGCTATCATCATCTGCCGCAGCTGTTGGCGCGCGCGAAGAGCGAAGGCCGTGCGCTGGAGACCGAATTCCCGGTCGAGGACAAATTCGGCTTCCTCCCGGCCCCCAAGCCGGCTGCGATCCGCGCGCGCGGCATTTCGGCGTTCGTCACCGTGCAGGAAGGCTGCGACAAATTCTGCACCTTCTGCGTGGTGCCCTACACGCGCGGCGCGGAAGTCTCGCGCCCGGTGGCGAAGATCATCGACGATGTGAAACGGCTCGCCGACAACGGCGTGCGCGAGATCACGCTGATTGGGCAGAACGTCAACGCCTATCACGGCGACGGCCCGGACGGACGGACCTGGCCGCTCGGCAGGCTGCTGCATCGGCTTGCCGAAATCGAAGGTATCGTGCGGCTGCGCTACTCCACCAGCCATCCCCGCGATGTGGACGATTCACTTCTGGCGGCGCATCGCGATCTCGCCGCGCTGATGCCGTTCGTGCATCTTCCGGTGCAGTCCGGCTCCGACCGGATCCTGGCGGCCATGAACCGCAAGCATACCGCCGATGATTATCGCCGCGTCATCGACCGTTTCCGTACCGCCCGCCAAGATATTGCTTTTTCATCGGATTTTATCGTCGGCTTCCCCGGCGAAACCGAGGGAGAATTTGCCGCGACCCTCGCGCTTGTCATGCAAATCGGATACGCTGGGGCTTATTCGTTCAAATATTCGCCGCGGCCCGGCACGCCGGCGGCGGACATGCAGGAGACGGTGTCAGCGGCTGAAATGGACGAGCGATTGGTGCGGCTTCAGGAATTGATCGATAGCCAGCAATCGGCCTTCAACAAGGCCATGATTGGCAACACTGTCGATGTGCTGTTCGAACGCGCGGCGCGCAATCCTGGCCAGATCGTCGGCCGCACCGCATATCTGCAGCCCGCGCACGTCTTTGCCTCGCCTGACATCATCGGACAGGTGCTGCCGGTCCAAATCGAGAGCCTCGAGCGTTACAGCCTGCTCGGCGAACTCGCCGGCGCTGCTGCGCTGCCCGTCGCTTCAACACTTTCATCCATGACCAGATCTTCGCAAGAAACCCAGGGAGCCTGAACCCTTGCCAAAAAGCGCATCGGATTCGCCTTCACTCGCTCCCAGCCGCAAATTTGACCGCGACATGCAAATTCCGCCCGAGACCCAGGTCGTCATCGACTTCGACGACAACCGCGCCGCTTCCGCGCTCGTGGGCCCTTACGGCCAGAACCTGGCGCTGGTCGAACGGCGGCTCGGCGTCGTCGTCGATTCCCGCGGCAACCACATCACCATCGCAGGCTCCCGCGACGGCTGCGACGCCGCGCGGCGCGTGCTGGAGACGCTCTATGCCCAGGCCGTGCAGGGGCATGACCTCTCGCAGGGCGAGGTCGAAGGCGCGATCCGCGTCGTGCTGGCACAAGGTTCGCTGTTCGAATTCGATCCCAAGACCGCCAAGGCCTCGTTCGAGACCATCAACCTGCGCAAGCGTCCGGTGCGCGCCCGCACGGCGGCACAAGACTCCTACATCCGCGCGCTGAAGCGCCACGAGATGGTGTTCGGCGTGGGCCCCGCGGGCACCGGCAAGACCTGGCTTGCAGTGGCGCATGCCGCGCAATTGTTCGAACGCAAGGAAGTCGATCGCATCATCCTGTCGCGGCCCGCGGTCGAAGCCGGCGAGCGGCTCGGCTTCCTGCCCGGCGACTTGCGGGAAAAGGTCGATCCTTACCTGAGGCCGATCTACGACGCGCTATACGATTTGATGGATTCGCGCATCGTCGAGCGCGCGCTGCAGGCCGGCGAGATCGAGATCGCGCCGCTGGCTTTCATGCGCGGCCGCACCCTGACCAATGCCGTCATCATCCTGGACGAAGCGCAGAACACCACTTCGATGCAGATGAAGATGTTCCTGACCCGGCTCGGCGAGAACAGCCGCATGATCATCACCGGCGACCCGTCGCAGGTCGACCTGCCAAACGGACAGGCCTCCGGGCTTGCCGAAGCAGTCAAGCTGCTCGACGGCGTCGAGGGCATTTCGCAGGTGAAATTTACCGCGGAAGACGTCATCCGCCATGAACTGGTGGCGCGGATCGTCGCCGCCTATGAGGGATTGCCGCAGAAGCCGGCAACCGGAAAATCTTGACCCAGAAATCCCCGGCCGTGGACCTGCTGCAGGCAGTTCCCGGCCGTAACCCGAATTTTGAAATGCAAAGCGCTGGAGCGCCCGTGTCGTCCGCCCTTCCCCTCACCGAGGTTCTCGTCGTCGCCGAGTGCTGGCAGACGGAGCCGGAGGCCGAGGCGGTGATCCATCGCGCCATCAATGCCGCGGCCGAAATCGCCGACGCCGATGTCGGCGACGCCGAGCTCGCAATCATGCTGACCGACGATACCGGCATCCGTACGCTCAACAATAACTGGCGCGGCATCGACAAGCCGACCAACGTGCTGTCGTTTCCGGCGCTGCAGCCGTCCGCGGGCGCGCCTGCCGACGCGCCGCGAATGCTCGGCGATATCGCCATCGCCTACCAGACCACGCGCAAAGAGGCGGATGACGAGGAAAAGCCGTTCGATCATCACCTCAGCCATCTTGCGGTCCACGGGTTCCTGCATTTGATCGGATACGATCACGAGAAGGACGACGACGCCGAAGCCATGGAAGATCTCGAACGCGGAGATTCTCGCGCAGCTCGGCATTCCCGACCCCTATGCGGACCGGGAGCGGGTGGACTGAAATGCCGGACTCCGACCCGATACACGACAATCCCCGCGACACGCCCAACCTGCCGGCGGTGGTGAAGGAAGGCGAGGTGCTGCGTCCGACCGCCGACGGCTGGCTGATGCGCGCGATCCGCACGCTGTTCGGCTGGAGGGCAGGCTCGGTCCGCGCCGATCTTCAGGTCGTGCTCGACGCCTCCACCCCTGACGATGTCGGCTTCTCCGCCATCGAGCGCACCATGCTGCGCAACATCCTCGGCCTGAACGAGCGGCGGATCGCCGACGTGATGGTGCACCGCGCCGACATCGTCGCAGTGAAGCGGGATATTCCGCTCGGCGAACTCATGAGCCTGTTCGAAAGCGCGGCGCATTCGCGGCTCGTGGTCTACGACGAAACGCTCGACGACCCCGAAGGCATCGTTCACATCCGCGACCTGCTGGCGTTCATGACCGCGAAGGCGCGGGTCGGCGACACCACCAAGCCGAAGCGCAAGAAGCCGTTTCCGGCGGGCCTCGACCTGCGCGCGGTCGACCTCGCCTTGCCGCTGGCGGAGGCCAACATCATCCGCAAGCTCCTGTATGTGCCGCCGTCGATGCGGGCGATCGACCTGCTGGCGCAGATGCAGGCCTCGCGCATCCATCTGGCGCTGGTGGTCGACGAATATGGCGGCACCGACGGGCTGGTGTCGATCGAGGACATCGTCGAGCAGATCGTCGGCGAGATCGACGACGAGCACGACAGCGACGAGCCGCCGTCGATCATCCGGCAGGGTGACAACGCATTCATCGCGGACGCCCGCGCCAGCCTCGAAGATGCGCGCACGATGATCGGCGAGGAATTCGTCACCGGCGAGGCCGGCGAGGAAGTCGAGACGCTGGGCGGCTATCTGGTGGCGCAGGTCGGCCGCCTGCCGGTGCGCGGCGAAGTCATTGCGGGCCCGGGCAATTTCGAGATCGAGGTGCTCGATGCCGATCCGCGGCGGGTCAAGCGGCTACGGATCGGGATTCGGAAAGAGCGCCCGGCGGCGCGTACGACGCGCGAGCGAAGCCGCCGCGAGGCCGCGCCCGATACCAGCGTGCCGCCGACCAATGACAATACGCCGCCGCCCCCCGGCGATGGAGCCGGCTCGCAGTGATTCCAACCAGTAAACTCCGCATGGCGGGCCTTTCGATCATCCTGGCCTGGGGCTGGAAGCGTGCGCTCATCGCGCTGGCCGCGGGCGCCTTGTCGGCGCTGGCGATGGCGCCGTTCAATGTCTGGCCGGTGCTGTTTGTGACCTTTCCGGTCGCGGTCTGGCTGATCGACGGGGCGGCGGCCGGGAAAAGGCGCGGCGTGCCGGCGGCGGCGATGGCGGGCTTCTGGTTCGGGCTCGGCTATTTCGTGCCCGGGCTGTACTGGACCGGCAACGCCTTCCTGGTCGATGCGCCGACCTTTGCCTGGCTGATGCCGTTCGCGGTGCTCGGCCTGCCGACCTACCTTGCCTTGTTCCCGGCGCTCGGCTTCGCGCTGGCGCGCCTGATCTGGACGCGGGATGCCTCGCGGGTGCTGGCGCTCGCGATCGGGCTCACGGTCAGCGAATGGCTGCGCGGCCATGTGCTGTCGGGTTCCCATGGAATGCCTTCGGCTACGCGCTGTCGGAGCCGCTGGCGCTGGCGCAGACGGCGTCGCTGATCGGGCTATGGGGCATGACCTTCCTCAGCGTGGCGATCTTTGCCAGCCCGGCCGTGCTGATCGACGGGTCTTCGCGCGGCCGAAAGCCCTGGATCGCGCCGGTGGCGGCGCTGGCGCTGCTGGTCGCGATGGGTGTCTACGGCGCCGTGCGGCTGGCGCTGCAGCCGACCGCCTTGACCAAGGTCAGGCTGCGCATCATGCAGCCGAACCTGCAGCAGGACGTCAAATTCAACTACGCCGCCAAGGCGGAGGTGATGCAGAAATACCTGGCGCTTTCCGACCGCGCCTCGGGACCGCAATCGACCGGCGTGCGCGACGCGCAGATCCTGATCTGGCCGGAATCGGCATTCCCGTTCTTCCTGGCCCGCGAGGCGGACGCGATGGCGCAGATCGCCGAGCTGCTGCCCAAGGGCACGGTGCTGATGACCGGCTCGGTGCGCGCCCCGGACGGCCCCCCCGGCGCCCGCGTCAGCCGCGCCTATAACTCGATATATCTGATCGACCATGACGGTGGCGTGCTGTCGGTCTACGACAAGCTGCATCTGGTGCCGTTCGGCGAATATTTGCCGTTTCAGGAGTGGATGGAAAAACTCGGCTTCGTGCAGCTGACGAAGGTTCATGGCGGCTTCATCCCGGGCGCGGTCCGCCGCACGATGGAGGTACCGAATGCCCCGTCCGCGCTGCCCCTGATTTGCTATGAAGCGATTTTTCCCGGGCAATCTCGCAGCATCCGGCGATCGCCCCGGCTGGATCATCAACCTGACCAATGACGGCTGGTTTGGAAATTCGACGGGCCCCTACCAGCATCTGCAGCAGGCGCGGCTGCGTGCCATCGAGGAAGGCCTGCCGGTGGTTCGCGCCGCCAACACCGGCATCTCGGCGGTCATCGATCCTTCGGGGCGGATTGTCACACGCCTCGAACTTGGCATTGAAGGCGTTCTGGATGCCAGCCTGCCGTCGGCCCTGCCGCCGACGCTTTATGCTCGACTTAGAGATATTCCAGTTGCCGTTCTCGTGGCAGGCGCGTTTTTGTTAATCATCAGACGCCGCCTCATGAAGCGTGCTGCCTGAGATTTGCACATCGTGGCAGACACGGTCCGTCAAAAAACGCGACATGCGCAGTTCCACCAGTTGACAGACAGCTCGCGATTCGCTTTCTGCGGTTGCAACCAAAAACAAACAACCAGTTAGTTGTTTGCGCAGATCGTCCGCAAATCCACCCGGTCCCCCGATCGGATTTGACGGTACCGGCGCCTGAGGTTTCTTTGATGCCTCTTTCCCGGCGCGCAACCAGGAGCGATGCAGATGTCTACCAAAGCGCCCAATCCGGTTGACAAATATGTCGGCAGCCGCGTCCGGATGCGCCGTATCATGCTGGGTATGAGCCAGGAAAAACTCGGCGAAGCGCTCGGCCTCACTTTCCAGCAGGTTCAGAAATACGAAAAGGGCACCAACCGGGTCGGCGCCAGCCGCCTGCAGCAGATTTCCGAAATATTGCAGGTCCCGGTGTCGTTTCTGTTCGATGGCGGCCCGAGCGGCGCGGTGAATGGCACCGCCTTCGCCGAAGGCGCCTCCCCGGCCTATGTGTCGGATTTCCTCGCCACATCGGAGGGTCTTGCGCTGACGCGCGCGTTCACGCGCATCGCCGATTCCAAAATGCGGCGCTCGATCGTCGAACTGGTCGAGCAGATCGCGTCGCGCGACGGCCCCGACCAGCGCTGATTCTCGGCCGCGCCGGTTTGATAATTTCGTATTCCGGAATATGCCATTATTTCCCGGCGCAAAATTGCGCACCGGGAAATGAGGCTGTATCGGATACGACATGACGACAACCAATCCCTTTGACGCCCCGCCGATCCTCGAAGGCATCCGCCGCTGGGTCGAGATCGAGACCCCGACCGAAGCCCCCGAGCAGGTCAACCAGCTCGTCGACCTCGTCGCTGAAGGCTATCGCGGCCTGCCCGCCACCGTGGAGCGGATCGCCGGGCACTCCGGCTGCGGCGACCATCTGGTGGCGCGCTCGGGATGGGGGCAGGACGCACCGGGAATTCTGGTGCTGAGCCATCTCGATACGGTGCATCCGCTTGGATTCATCGAGCGGCTGCCGTTCCAGATCACGGGCGACAGCGCTTTCGGCCCCGGCATCTATGACATGAAGGGCGGCGCCTATCTCGCCTATCATGCGTTTCGGCAGGTTTGCGCCGACGGCGCGCGGCCTCCGCTCGGTATCACCCAGCTCTATGTCTCCGACGAAGAAATCGGCAGCCCGACCTCGCGTGCACTGATCGAGAGCGAGGGGCGGAAGGCGAAATATGTGCTGGTCACGGAGCCGGCGCGCGACGGCGGCAAGATCGTGACCGGGCGCAAGGGCGTCGGGCGCTTTGAGGTTTTCATCAAGGGCGTGCCCTCGCATGCCGGCACCCGGCCCGAGGACGGCCGCAGCGCCATCCGCGAACTCGGCCATGTCATCCAAACGCTGGAGGCCATGAACGATCCGGCGCGCGGCATCACCGTCAATGTCGGCGTCGTCAGAGGCGGCACGAAGCCGAACGTGATTGCGGAGGAGGCCTATGCCGAGGTCGATCTGCGCGTGCCGACGATGTCGGATTCCGACGAGCTGACAGCGAAAATCCTCAACCTGAAATCACGCACCGAGGGCGTCACCGTCAAGGTGATCGGCGAATTGAACCGCCCGCCTTACGAAAAGGGCAATGCCGGCGCCGCGCTCTACGAGCATGCCAAAACGCATTGCGGCGGAGATCGGTTTCGACCTGGTCGATACGTCGACCGGCGGCGGCTCCGACGGCAATTTCACCGCGCCGCATACCGCGACGCTGGATGGACTCGGCGTCGACGGCCAGGGCGCGCATACCCATTACGAGCAGATGTACATCTCCTCGATCGAGCCGAGGGCGCGGCTGCTGTACCGGCTGTACCAGACGCTGCGATGATGACTGCCCCACGCGATACCGGCGACCGCGACGCGCCGCCGGATGATGGCGCGTCCGCACATGCGCGCGGCTCGTTCTTCGGCCGCCGCAAGGGCCACAAGCTCCGCATTCACCAGGCCGACCTGATCGACAATCTGCTGCCGCGTCTGGCGCTCGATATCGGAACGCCCGCGCCGGCGCGGCTTGCCGACCTGTTCGATGGCGACATCGAGGATGTCAGGCTCGAAATCGGCTTCGGTGGCGGCGAACATCTGATCGCGGAGGCGCAGGCCTTTCCGAACATCGGGTTCATCGGCTGCGAGCCCTATGTCAACGGCATGGCAAAAATCCTGACGCAGATCGAGGTGCACAATCTCGGCAATATCAAGCTCTATGCCGGCGACGCCGCGGAGCTGCTGGCCTGGGCGCCGGCGCAATCGCTTTCGCGGATCGACCTTATCCATCCCGATCCCTGGCCGAAGCGGCGGCACTGGAAGCGGCGCTTCGTGCAGGACGCTACGGTCACGGCGATGGCGCGCATTCTCAAGGCGGGCGGCGAATTTCGGTTCGTCAGCGACATCGACGATTACTGCGCCTGGACGCTGGCGCATCTGATGCGCAGCCCCGATTTTCTCTGGACCGCCGAGCGCGCCGCCGACTGGCGACAACCGTGGGACGGCTACACCATGACGCGCTACGGCCGCAAAGCCGAACGCGAGGGGCGCGTCGCGGCGTATCTGAGGTTTCGGCGGGTGGGGTAACTCCCACCGCGGTCATTCCGGGGCGTGCGCAGCACGAACCCGGAATCCATTTCACCGTTTTCGACTCTGGCCCGATGGATTCCGGGTTCGCCGCTTCGCGTCGCCCCGGAATGACGGAGAGAAGTCAGCCCTTCGCTTCCATCTTCGCCTTCCTCGCGTCCGTCGCTTCCCACACCATGCGTTTTCCCCGCTCGCGCCCCAACAGTTCGATCGGATCGTGGTTGTCGATGTGGCCGAATTGTCCCTTGTAGACGCTGTAGCCGCATAATTCCTGCAGGCGCCGGGGGAAGCGCTTTGCGGTCTCAAAGGGAATGCCGAGCTGCAAATTCTCCTGTTGCCGCATCCAGCCCCAGCAATAGGCGCAGGAGAATGCAAAGCGCCGCTCATCGGAGTTGTTGGCGCCGCCGCCGTGCCACAGCGCGCTGTCGAACAGCATCACGCTGCCGGCCTTCATCGTCGCGGTGACCGCGTCGTATTCGCGGCCGTATTCCGGCGAGGAATCATATTTGTGGCTGCCCGGTATGATCCGCGTCGCGCCATTGTCGGCGCGGAAATCCGACAGCGCCCAGATCGCATTGATGGTGATCGGAATGTGCGGACGCGGCAGCGGAATCAGTTGGGTGTCTTCATGGATCGGCTGCGCCTCCTGCCCCGGTCCCAGCACCAGCGAGCAGAACGACGACAACAGGCATTCCTTGTCCAGCACGCGCTCCACCACCGGCAGCACGTTGTCGTGCAGCGGCACTTCCCAGAACAAATCGTCATAGGTGAGGAGGTTGTTGATCCGGACGGTCTTGAAGCCTTCGAACGACGTCCTGGCGGGGCCGAGACGATGCTCGCGCTCGATGCGCTGCAGCGCCGTTATCAATCCGTCGACCAGTTCGGGGCTCGCGGCAGATTCGATGACGGTAAATCCGTCGTCGCGAATCCTGTCCGCATGGGTTTGAACCTGTGCGTCCGTCAGCATGTCACGCTCCCCGAGCTTTTCCGGCGCTGTGTCGCGCCTTCAGCACGCAGAATAGCCCGCCGTTTCGATGTTTGGGAAATGCTTTCCGCTCACACCGTCATTGCGAGGGACGATAGCAACGAAGCAATGACGGATGAGATCCGGCGGGAGGCGAATTACCGCGTCTTCCAGAACGCGACGACGCGCTGGGCGGTCGCGGGCATCAGGCGCGCGTAATTCACCCGCGCGGTTTCGATGTCGGCGGGGGAAGCCGTCCGGTTCGGACCGAGCCGAAGCAGGATCAGCGCACGCACCGTCGCCCATTCGACATCGATGGCTTTTCCGGCGATCAGCAGCGGATCGTAGCGGTCACCAGAGATCAGGCGGTCGAGGGTTTCGATCTTGACGCCGGTCATCGCCGACAATGCGGCGACCGCCTCCTCGTATTTGAAGGCCCTGGCAAAATTGAGCAATGCGCCTTCGCCGAGCATGCCTTCGCGGTGCAGCTTCATCACCGTGCGCTGCGCCGGCAGGAAGTCGCGCCGCTCCTCGCGTTCGGTCGGGCCGGTGATGGCAATCATCGCCTGCTTGATGTCGGCCTGCCGTTCCGGCTTGACGACCTGGAACAGGCGGCGGCGGACGATGTCGATGGAGCCGGAGAGCAGGTCCTTCAAGTGCGCGGGTGACAGATCGTCGCGCTGGCCAAGCCGGATGGTCAGCACGCCATCCTGGCCGGCGCGCTGGATCAGCGTCGAATAGCTGTCCTCCGAGAAGGCCGCGCCCGCATTGCCGGCGGCGCGCCTGACGACGGCGCGGTCGCCGCGCTCGACCATGACGTCGGTGAGATCGGTTGAAAGCGTCGGCCGCTCCGCCATCGCCAGCAGATGACCCTGGCCCTTCATCGACGCAATTTCGATCAGCATCTTTTCGTCGATGAGCGGCGAGCGGCGCAGCAGCGGGCCTGCGATGGCAATTTCATCGTCGTGGGCGAGTTGGCCGACCAGACCGCGCGGCGCGTTGGCCAGCGTCGACAGCCGCTCGGCCAGTTCGGCGCGCTCGGCAATCTCGGCATGCGGCACGAGACTGGTCAGGACGCCGTCGAACAGATCGACATGATCGGGACGGAAACTCGCCGCACCCTGCAGGAAAAGCTCGCTGATGCGGCGCGCGGCATCGGCGCGGCGCTTGGGGTCGCCACGACTGACAATGTCGTCGAGTTCCGGGATCAGCGATGGTGAAATTATCATAAACCCACTCAAACCGGCCGAATTGGCGGGTTTTCGGGAAATCTAGGCAGCGTTCGTGAATGAAGGGTTAGATTCCATCCCAGCGCTCGAAGCTTGGCAAAATCGGACTTAACGGGATCGCGGGCCTTGTCGGATTGCACAAAAACCGCTATATCCCCGCCAACTTATGGTTCTCATACGATCGCGTATTGAGAGTGGGCCCCCCGGGACCCGCTCTTTTTTATTACCTGAACGAGCCTGGCCCAGAAGGGCCTTCAAGGCCCAGTTCGGGGAACCGGCCCGACCGCCGGTTAAGGCCCGGCCTAAACCCATGCAAGTAAGACGCTTTTGACCCTGGACATGACCGATCCAACTGCTGGTTCCGTGGATACCGACCTCTTGGCCGAGCCCCGTCTCGTCGTCGAGCCGGGCGCGGCTGCGCGGGTATCGGCGGTGGCCGGACCGGTTCTGCAGGGAATGGGCTACCGTCTGGTCCGGATCAAGATCTCGGCCGAGGCCGGCTGCACCGTCCAGGTCATGGCCGAACGGCCTGATGGTACGATGCAGATCGAAGATTGCGAGGCGATCTCGCGGGCGCTGTCGCCGGTGCTCGACGTCGCCGATCCGATCGACCGCGCCTACCGGCTGGAAATATCCTCGCCGGGCATCGATCGCCCGCTGGTGCGCCGCTCCGATTTCGAGCGCTACGCCGGTCATCTCGTCAAGATCGAAATGGCGGTCGCCCATCAGGGCCGCAAGCGTTTCCGCGGGCTCCTCGCAGGCTGCGAAGGCGATGCCGTGCGGCTACATCGGGATGACATACGCGCGGGCGAAGATGCCGACGTGCTGCTGGTGATGGAAGACATCTCCGACGCACGGCTGGTTCTGACCGACGAATTGATTGCGGAATCGATGCGGCGCGGCAAGCAGGCCGAGCGCGAGCTGAAGCAGAATCTCGGACTGGCGCCGCCGCCTCCGCCGCACGCCAGGAAGAGCGATCCGGCCAGGAGCAACAAACCGAAGCCGAAGCCCAACAAGAAGCTTGAGCCCAAAAAGCCCGAGCCGACCAATACCAAGAAACACCGCCTCGCCGCAGAAAGACTGCGCAGGGGCGACCTCGATCCGACCGAAGGAGACTAGGCCATGGCCGTCAGTGCCAACAAACTCGAACTGCTGCAGATCGCAGACGCGGTCGCCCGCGAAAAGTCGATCGACCGCGGGATCGTGATCGCTGCGATGGAAGACGCCATCGCCAAGGCGGCCCGCGCCCGTTACGGCAGCGAGACCGACGTTCACGCCGAGATCGACGCCAAGAAGGGCGAGCTGCGGCTGTCGCGCCACATGCTGGTCGTCGAGCAGGTCGAGAACTCCTCGAACCAGATTTCGCTGGCGGACGCGCAGCGCGCCAACCCGGGCGCCCAGGTCGGCGACACCATCGCCGACACCCTGCCGCCGCTGGAATATGGCCGCATCGCCGCGCAATCCGCCAAGCAGGTGATCGTGCAGAAGGTGCGCGAGGCCGAGCGCGACCGGCAGTACCAGGAATTCAAGGACCGCATCGGCGATATCGTCAACGGCGTCGTCAAGCGCGTCGAATATGGCAGCGTGATCGTCGATCTCGGCCGCGGTGAAGCCATCATCCGCCGCGACGAAATGCTGCCGCGCGAGGTGTTCCGCAACGGCGACCGCGTCCGCGCCTACATCTTCGACGTCCGCCGCGAAACCCGCGGACCGCAGATCTTCCTCTCCCGCACCCATCCGCAGTTCATGGCAAAGCTGTTCGCGCAGGAAGTGCCGGAAATCTATGACGGCATCGTCGAGATCAAGGCGGTGGCCCGCGATCCCGGCTCGCGCGCGAAAATCGGCGTGATTTCTAGGGATTCCTCGGTGGATCCGGTCGGCGCCTGCGTCGGCATGCGCGGCTCGCGCGTGCAGGCCGTGGTGAACGAACTGCAGGGCGAGAAGATCGACATCATCCCGTGGTCGCCCGACATCGCGACCTTCGTCGTCAACGCGCTGGCGCCCGCCGAAGTCGCCAAGGTCGTGATCGACGAGGACCGCGAGCGGATCGAGGTCGTGGTTCCCGACACCAACAACCAGCTTTCGCTGGCGATCGGCCGCCGCGGCCAGAACGTCCGCCTCGCCTCGCAGCTGACCGGCTGGGATATCGATATCCTCACCGAGCAGGAAGAATCCGAGCGCCGCCAGGCCGATTTCGAGAACTCCACGCGGGTGTTCATGGAAGCGCTGAATGTCGACGAGGTGGTCGGACAGTTGCTGGCGTCCGAAGGCTTTACTTCGGTCGAGGAACTCGCGCTGGTCGACGCCAAGGAACTGGCCGGCATCGAAGGCTTCGACGAGGAAACCGCCAACGAGCTGCAAAGCCGGGCGAGAGAATATCTGGAGCAGCTCGAAACGGAGCTGGAAAACAAACGCAAGGAACTCGGTGTGGGTGATGATTTGAAGACGGTGCCCGGCGTGACCTCGAAGATGCTGGTCAAGTTCGGCGAAAACGACATCAAGTCCGTCGAGGACCTGGCGGGCTGTGCGACCGACGATCTGGTCGGCTGGACCGAGCGCAAGGAAGGCGGCGAGCCGACCAAGTTCCCCGGCATTCTCGACGCCAACGAGATCTCGCGCGACGATGCGGAGCGCCTGATCATGCAGGCCCGCGTCATTGCCGGCTGGATCACCGAGGCCGAACTCGCCAAGCAATCCGAGCCGACCGAGACCACCGAAGACCAGACGGCGTAATGCGGGTGTTCCGCAAAACCGAAGATCTTTTCTGCGCGCAGACCGTGCGCAGATGACCGGAGCTACTATACAGGCATGCTCGCTTTGGCTGACCCCGATCTCGACCATGGGCCGCGGACCGACAAGTCCGCGACCATGCGGATGTGCGCGGTCAGTCGCGAGGTGCGGCCGATCGACGAGCTGATCCGGTTTGTGGTCGCCCCGTCGGGCGACGTCATCCCCGATTTGAAGCGCAAGCTGCCCGGCCGCGGCCTGTGGGTCCAGGCCTCGCGCCGGACCGTTGCGGAAGCGGTGCGGCGTAACCAATTTAGCAAAGGGTTCAAGCGCAACGTTCGCGCCGCGGCGACCCTTCCCGCCGATACCGAGGCCCTGCTGGAACGAAGCTGCACCGAGGCGCTGGCCATGGCGGCCAAGGCCGGCCAGGTCATTTCCGGCTTTGCCAAGGTCGAGGGCCTGCTCGAACAGGGCAGGGCCGTAGCTCTGATTCACGCTTCCGACGGCGCGGCCGACGGAATCCGCAAATTGGACGCTATCGCAGGGCAAAGGAGCGGAAATATCGGTAAATCGCGAGGTTTACCGATCGTTACCGCTTTAACCTCGGCACAATTGGATTTGGCACTGGGGCGGTCAAATGTGATACATGCTGCCCTGCTCGCGGGCCCGGCGAGCAAAACGTTCCTGTCGCGCTGCCAGATCCTGGTTCGATACCGGATGGACGACGACGACAAGACCGGGGATGCGGCCAGAAATTCTGACTGACGAAGATTGGTTCCGAAGCCTTGCTTCAATGAATGTGCGGATGCGCACAACGTAACGAGATTAGGACTGCTGAATGGTTGATACCAAATCGCCTGGCGACAAGACTCTGAGTGTTCCGACCAAGACCTTGACGCTAAAGCCGCGGGTCGAGACGGGCACCGTGCGCCAGAGCTTCAGCCATGGCCGGACCAAGCAGGTCGTGGTCGAAAAGCGTGGCAAGCGCCGCGTCGGCGGCGATGCGCCCGCGACCGAAACGCATGCGCCCGAGCCGGTTGCCGCCAAGGCGGCGCCCGCTGCAAAGGCCCCCCTCTCCCGTCCCGCGGCGCCGGCCGCGCCGCGCGGCGGGTCGGGCGTGGTGCTGCGCACGCTGACGGAAGACGAGCGTTCCGCCCGCGCCAGCGCGCTGGCTGACGCCAAGGTGCGCGAAGTCGAGGAACGGCGGCTGGCCGAGGAAGAAGCCAAGCGCCGCGCCAGCCGCGAAGGCATCGAACAGGCCGAACGCGAGGCCGCCGAAGCCCGCCGCAAGGCCGAGGAAGAACGGCACCGGGTCGAAGAGGAAGCCAAGCGCAAGGCCGAAGTCGAGGCCAAGAAGCGATTTGGCGAGGGCGAGGCCAAGCCCGCAACGGCGACAGCTACCCCCGCGGCAACGCGACCCGCCGCGGCCCGCCCGGCGACTGGAGCCCGGCCGGCCGTCGTGCCGCCCGCGCGCGCCCCGGGTGTTGCGGCCGACGCTTCCGATGAAGACGAAGGTCCGCGCCAGATTCGCCGCGGCCCCGGCGGTGCCATGCGCCCGGCGGTGCCCCCCAAGACCACCCACAAGCCGGCCCCGCAAAAGGAACGCGGCCGCCTGACGCTGGTCACCGCGCTCAATGCCGACGACGTGCGCGAGCGTTCGATCGCCTCGTTCCGCCGCCGCACCCAGCGCCTGAAGGGCCACGCCGCGAACGAGCCGAAGGAAAAGCTGATCCGCGAGGTGACGATCCCGGAAGCGATCACGATCCAGGAACTCGCCAACCGCATGTCGGAGCGCGCGGTCGACGTCATCCGCATGTTGATGAAGCAGGGCGCGATGCACAAGATCACCGACGTGATCGACGCCGACACCGCGCAGCTGATCGCCGAAGAGTTGGGCCACTCCGTCAAGCGCGTCGCCGCGTCCGACGTCGAAGAGGGCCTGTTCGACGTCGTCGACAATTCCACCGATACCGAGCCGCGTTCGCCGGTCGTCACCGTGATGGGCCATGTCGACCACGGCAAGACCTCGCTGCTCGACGCGCTTCGCCACGCCAACGTGGTGTCGGGCGAAGCCGGCGGCATCACCCAGCATATCGGCGCCTATCAGGTGACCTCGCCGGAAAGCGGCAAGAAGATCACCTTCATCGATACGCCCGGCCACGCCGCGTTCACCGCGATGCGCGCGCGCGGCGCCAAGGTCACCGATATCGTGATCCTGGTGGTGGCGGCCGATGACGGCGTCATGCCGCAGACGATCGAGGCGATCAACCACGCCAAGGCGGCGAAGGTGCCGATGATCGTCGCGATCAACAAGATCGACAAGCCCGACGCCAAGCCGGAGCGCGTGCGCACCGAACTGCTGCAGCACGAGGTTCAGGTCGAATCGTTCGGCGGTGAAGTCGTCGACGTCGAGGTTTCCGCCAAGAACAAGACCAATCTCGACAAGCTGCTCGAGATGATCGCGCTGCAGGCCGAACTGCTCGACCTCAAGACCAATTCGGAACGCCCCGCAGAAGGCACCGTGATCGAAGCCAAGCTCGATCGCGGCCGCGGTCCGGTGGCCACCGTGCTGGTGCAGCGCGGCACGCTCAAGGTCGGCGACATCATCGTGGCCGGCGCCGAAATGGGCCGCGTCCGCGCGCTGATTTCGGACCAGGGCGAGAACCTCGACGAGGCCGGACCTTCGGTGCCGGTCGAAGTGCTCGGCTTCAACGGCCCGCCGGAAGCCGGCGACCGCCTTGCGGTCGTCGAGAACGAAGCCCGCGCCCGCCAGGTCACGAGCTATCGCGCCCACCAGAAGCGCGAGAACGCCGCCGCCTCGATTTCCGGCATGCGCGGCTCGCTCGAGCAGATGATGTCGCAGCTCAAGACCGCGGGCCGCAAGGAATTCCCGCTGATCGTGAAAGCCGACGTGCAGGGCTCGCTCGAAGCGATTTTGGGATCGCTGGAGAAACTCGGCACCGAGGAAGTTGCCGCCCGCATCCTGCATGCGGGCGTCGGCGGCATCTCCGAATCCGACGTCACGCTGGCCGAAGGCTTCAACGCCGCGATCATCGGCTTCTCGGTGCGAGCCAACAAGGAAGCCGCGGCTGCCGCCAAGCGCAACGGCATCGAGATCCGCTACTACAACATCATCTACGATCTCGTCGACGACATCAAAAAGGCGATGTCCGGCCTGCTCGCGCCGACGCTGCGCGAAACCATGCTGGGCAATGCGCAGATCCTGGAAGTGTTCAACATTTCCAAGGTCGGCAAGGTCGCCGGTTGCCGCGTCACCGACGGCACCGTGGAACGCGGCGCCAATGTGCGCCTGATCCGCGACAACGTCGTCGTGCACGAAGGCAAGCTCTCGACGCTGAAGCGCTTCAAGGACGAAGTAAAGGAAGTGCAGTCCGGCCAGGAATGCGGCATGGCGTTCGAGAACTACGGCGACATGCGTCCCGGCGACGTCATCGAGTGTTATCGCGTGGAGACCATCCAGCGCTCTCTGTAAGTCCAAATCTTGCAAGGGCTATTTTGAACTAAACCGTCATGCCCCGCCTTGTGCGCAATTGCGCACTGCGGCGGGGCATTCAGTAGTCACCGAAATTTGCTTTGAGCACGGAATGCTGGATCAGCCGCCTTGTTGCGCATCGCACAAGGCGGCTGATGACGACAATTGGGATTTCCGACAATGCCTCGCCATCATACCAAGGGTTCCGCCCCCGGCGGCTCGCAACGCCAATTGCGCGTCGGCGAGACCGTGCGCCATGCCGTCGCCGATATTCTGTCGCAGGGTAGCGTGCACGACCCAGACCTTGAAGGCCACATCATCACCGTTCCCGAGGTGAGGATGTCGCCTGACCTGAAGCTTGCGACGATTTACGTGATGCCGCTCGGCGGCCGCGATACCGAAGTCGTACTCGCGGCGCTCGCGCGCAACAAAAAATTTCTGCGCGGCGAGATCGCTCACCGCGTTAACCTGAAATTTGCCCCTGACCTTCGCTTTCGCGTCGACGAACGATTCGATGAAGCGGAACGGATCGAGAAATTACTGAGAACACCTGCGGTGCAAAGAGACCTCGCACCCGATTCGGACGACAATTCATGACGATGACCACCGCCAATGGTGTGATCGAGCAGCAGAATGCTGAATTCGCACGACGCAGAAAAAAATATTTCTGCCGAACCGCGCAGCGACGACAAGGGTCGCGCCGGCGACGGCGAACGCCGCGCCGGCACGACGACCAGCGCCGCGGCAACAACGATCCGCGCCACAACAAGCAACCGCGCCAGAACAACCAGCCGCGTCGCGACAAGCGCGACGTCCACGGCTGGGTGATTCTCGACAAGCCGATCGGCATGACCTCGACGCATGCGGTGGCCGTGCTCAAGCGCCTGTTCCAGGCCAAGCGCGCCGGCCACGCCGGGACGCTCGATCCGTTGGCGTCCGGCGGCCTGCCGATCGCGCTCGGCGAGGCCACCAAGACGGTTCCCTTCGTGATGGACGGCCGCAAGCGCTACCGCTTCACGGTCGCCTGGGGCGAGGAGCGCGACACCGACGATACCGAGGGCCGGGTAACCCAAACGAGCGCGCTCAGGCCGTCGGCCGACGCGGTCCGGGCCCTGCTGCCGCAGTTCACCGGCCTGATCGAGCAGATCCCGCCGCAATATTCCGCGATCAAGGTCCAGGGCGAACGCGCCTATGACCTGGCGCGGGACGGCGAAACCGTCGAATTGAAGCCCCGCCCGGTCGAGATTCACGAATTAACCCTTGTGGAACATGGAGATAATGGCCAGTCCGTGTTCGAGGCCGAGTGCGGCAAGGGTACCTATGTCCGGGCTTTGGCCCGCGATATCGGCCGGATTCTGGGCTGTTTCGGTCATATCTGCGCGTTGCGGCGGACCTTGGTGGGCCCATTCCGCGAGGCGGACATGATTCCGCTGGAAGAGTTGGAGGCTTTATGCAATAGAGCCGCGTCTGGCGAGGGAAGCCTCGCCGACGCGCTTTTGCCCGTTGAGACCGCGCTGGACGACATCCCGGCACTGGCCGTCACACGGGCTGATGCGGCAAGGCTCCACCGGGGCCAGGCCGTTTTGTTGCGCGGACGGGATGCGCCCAATAGTAGCGGCACAGTCTATGTCACGGTGGCAGGCCGGCTTCTGGCCCTCGCCGAAATTGGCAATGGCGAACTCATCCCCAAGCGCGTGTTCAACCTGACCGGGCTGACTGCCAGTCCCGGTCGCAGCAATGAGAGAGTTTGACGATGTCGATTACCGCCGAACGCAAAGCGGAAGTCATCAAGACGAATGCCAACAAGGCCGGCGACACCGGTTCGCCCGAGGTTCAGGTTGCGGTCCTGTCGGAACGCATCACCAATCTCACGGGCCACTTCAAGACCCACGTGAAGGACAATCATTCACGCCGCGGCCTCCTGAAGCTCGTGCAGACGCGCCGTTCGCTTCTCGACTACATCAAGCGGAAGGACGAGGCGCGTTACAAGGCGTTGCTCGAAAAGCATAACATTCGTCGTTGATTTGAGAGTGTACGCGCGCTGTTTGCGCGCGTTTTCGCATGATCTTCCGAACAATCGGACTCCGAATTTTCGGAGACGATCATGCGCAAGAGCATCATCCCGAAAGGATCATGCTCGACAACGTCCAGCAGCAATCCGGCCGCTGGACAGGGCAAGGTGCCCGTGACTGCCGAGAGGATGGACGCCATCCGAAATATGAAGACCATGGCAGGATCGCCGGACGCTGATCTCGTATTGCGATCAGCGTCCCGCAATCTTGCGCATGGTCTTTGTGTTTTTGGGCTCCGCTCTCTCGTGAACCCATGAAAGAAACCACTATGTTCAATAAGCATTCCGTCGAGATCGACTGGGGTGGACGTCCCCTCAAGCTGGAAACCGGCAAGATCGCGCGTCAGGCCGACGGCGCCGTGCTCGCCACCTACGGCGAGACCATCGTGCTCGCCACCGTCGTCGCCGCGAAGTCGCCGCGCGAAGGCGTCGATTTCCTGCCGCTGACCGTCGACTATCAGGAAAAGACCTACGCCGCGGGCCGCATTCCCGGCGGCTATTTCAAGCGCGAGGGCCGTCCGACCGAAAAGGAGACGCTGGTCTCCCGCCTGATCGACCGCCCGATCCGCCCCTTGTTCGTCGACGGCTGGCGCAATGAAACCCAGGTGATCGTCACCGTGCTGTCGCATGACATGGAGAACGATCCCGATATCGTGGCGCTGGTCGCCGCCTCCGCCGCGCTGACGATTTCCGGCGCCCCCTTCAAGGGCCCGATTGGCGCCGCCCGCGTCGGCTTCGCCAACGACGAATACGTGCTCAACCCGACCCTCGACGAAATGCTCGAGACCCAGCTCGACCTGGTCGTCGCCGGCACCGCCGACGCCGTGCTGATGGTGGAATCGGAAGCCAAAGAGCTCAACGAAGACATCATGCTCGGCGCCGTGATGTTCGGCCACCGCCACTTCCAGCCGGTGATCAAGGCGATCATCGAACTGGCCGAGAAGGCCGCCAAGGAACCGCGTGACGTCAAGGTCGTCGACGAAAGCGCGCTGGAAAAGGAAATGCTCGGTCTGATCGAGCAGGACCTGCGCGCCGCCTACGCCATTCCGGTCAAGCAGGATCGCTATGCAGCGGTCGGCAAGGCCAAGGAAAAGGTGATGGCGCACTACTTCCCGGAAGGGCAGGAGCCGAAATACGACAAGCTGCGCATCGCCGGCGTGTTCAAGGAACTCGAATCCAAGATCGTTCGCTGGAACATCCTCGACACCGGCAAGCGCATCGACGGCCGCGATTCCAAGACGGTGCGCAACATCATCGCCGAAGTCGGCGTGCTGCCGCGCGCCCATGGTTCGGCGCTGTTCACCCGCGGCGAGACCCAGGCGATGGTCGTGACCACGCTCGGCACCGGCGAGGACGAGCAGTACATCGACGCGCTGTCGGGAACGTACAAAGAGACGTTCCTGCTGCACTACAACTTCCCTCCCTACTCGGTCGGTGAAACCGGACGCCTCGGCGGCACCAAGCGCCGCGAGATCGGCCACGGCAAGCTCGCCTGGCGCGCGATCCACCCGGTCCTGCCGCCGCACCACGAATTCCCCTACACGGTGCGCGTGGTCTCCGAGATCACCGAATCCAACGGCTCGTCGTCGATGGCATCGGTGTGCGGCGCCTCGCTGGCGCTGATGGATGCGGGCGTTCCGTTGAAGCGGCCGACCGCGGGCATCGCGATGGGCCTGATCCTGGAAGGTTCGCGCTTTGCGGTTCTGTCCGACATTCTCGGCGACGAGGATCATCTCGGCGACATGGACTTCAAGGTGGCCGGCACCGAGGCGGGCATCACCTCGCTGCAGATGGACATCAAGATCGAGGGCATCACCGAGGAGATCATGAAGGTCGCGCTCGGCCAGGCCAAGGACGGGCGTATCCACATCCTCGGCGAAATGTCGAAGGCGTTGACCAATGCCCGCGCCGAACTCGGCGAATACGCGCCGCGCATCGAGACCTTCAAGATCGCGACCGACAAGATCCGTGAAGTGATCGGCACCGGCGGCAAGGTGATCCGCGAGATCGTCGAGAAGACCGGCGCCAAGGTCAACATCGAGGACGACGGCACCGTGAAGGTCGCCTCCAACGACGGCGAGGCCATGAAGGCCGCCATCAAGTGGATCAAGTCGATCGCCTCCGATCCGGAGATCGGCCAGATCTACGAGGGCACCGTGGTCAAGGTGATGGAGTTCGGCGCGTTCGTGAACTTCTTCGGCGCCAAGGACGGTCTCGTCCATATCAGCCAGCTCGCTTCGTCGCGCGTGCAGAAGACCTCCGACGTCGTCAAGGAAGGCGACAAGGTCAAGGTCAAGCTGCTCGGCTTCGACGACCGCGGCAAGACCCGGCTGTCGATGAAGGTGGTCGATCAGGAGACCGGCGAGGACCTCGAGGCCAAGCAGAAGGCGGATGACGCGGCGCCGCGCGAAGCGGCCGGCGAGTAAGGCATCGCAACAATGTGAACAAGGGGCGGCTGAAAGGCCGCCCTTTTTTGTTGTCTGACCGGGGTAGAATGCCCCGGACCTTTCACTTGCGCGATTCTGCCGAAGCCGCAACGAACCCGGCTTTGATCTCGTCCGTAGCTTGTCGCGATGTCGCGCGCGACGTCTCAACCGTCACGAAACCCATTCACCCCCGGTAAGGAGAACTCGATGTCATCCATGTCCCGCCGCCATCTGATGCTTGCTGCAACCGGAATCGCTGCCATGGCAGCGGCCCCGCGTATCGTCTTCGCGCAAGCCGCGGCGCCTGCCCCGGCAGCGGCCCCGACCGGCCCCTTCACGCTGCCGCCGCTCACCTATCCGACCAATGCGTTCGAACCGCATATCGACGCCAAGACGATGGAAATCCATCACGACCGCCACCATCAGGCCTTCATCACCAACCTCAATAACCTCGCCAAGACCAATGCGCAGCTGGCGACGGCGAAGATCGAAGACGTCCTCGGCAATCTGAACGCGCTGGACGACGGCATCAAATTCGCCGTCCGCAACAATCTCGGCGGCCACGCCAACCACACCATGTTCTGGGAGATCATGGGTCCGGACGGCGGCAAGCCCGAAGGCGAGGTGCTGGCGGCAATCGACCGCGACCTCGGCGGCATGGAAAAATTCCAGAACGAGTTCAACGCCGCCGGCGGACGCCAGTTCGGCTCGGGCTGGGTGTTCGTGACCGTCAGCAAAGACGGCAAGCTCGCGATCGAGACCCGCCCGAACCAGGACAACCCGATGATGGACGGCAAGCGCGCCTTGATGGGCAACGACGTCTGGGAACACGCCTATTATCTGAACTATCAGAACCGCCGCGCCGATTATCTCAAGGCGTGGTGGAACACGGTGAACTGGGCCAAGATTGCGCGAGCGCTATTCGGCGGCAAAGGCCGGCACGCTCGGCGCGTGAACGTGACCCAAGTAAACGAAAAGGGCGGCCTTGCGGCCGCCCTTTTTACTTTCATCGCGATTGATGATGGCCCCCGATGGGATCAGGCGACGTCGAAACGATCGAGGTTCATCACCTTGGTCCATGCCGCCACGAAATCCCTGGCGAACTTCTCCTTCGAGTCCGCGCAGCCATAGACTTCCGCAAACGCACGCAGCTGCGAATGCGAACCGAAGATCAGGTCGACGCGGGTGCCGGTCCACTTGACCGCATTCGTCTTGCGGTCGCGGCCTTCATACGTGCCGTCAGATCCGGCGGGCTGCCATTGCGTGCTCATGTCGAGCAGGTTGACGAAGAAGTCGTTCGTCAGCGTCTCGGGCTGCTTGGTAAACACACCGTGCTTGAAGTTGCCGGCATTGGCGCCGAGCACGCGCAGGCCGCCGACGAGCACCGTCATCTCGGGCCCCGTCAGCCGCAGCAATTGCGCCCGGTCCACCAACGCCTCCTCAGGCGCCATGAACTGATGCTTCTTGCTGTTGATATAGTTGCGGAAGCCGTCGGCCCGCGGCTCGAGCGGGGCAAAGGACTCGACGTCGGTCTGATCCTGCGACGCATCGCCGCGTCCCGGCGTGAAGGGCACCTTCACGTCCAGGCCGGCGTCCTTGGCGGCTTTTTCGACGGCCGCGCAGCCGCCGAGAACGATCAGGTCGGCAAGCGAAACCTTCTTGCCGAACTCCTTCTGGATCGCTTCGAGCTTCTGCAGGACCGTCTTGAGCTCGGCCGGCTGGTTGACCTCCCAGTCCTTTTGCGGGCTAAGGCGAATACGCGCGCCATTCGCGCCGCCGCGCTTGTCGGAGCCGCGGAAGGTCGACGCCGACGCCCATGCGGTCGAGACGAGCTGGGACACCGACAGGCCTGAGCCGAGAATCTTCGCCTTCAGCGCGGCGATGTCCTGCTCGCCGATCAGCTCATGATCCACCGCCGGGATCGGGTCCTGCCAGATCAGCGTTTCCTTCGGCACCAGCGGGCCGAGGTAGCGGGCGATCGGGCCCATGTCGCGGTGCGTGAGCTTGAACCAGGCGCGCGCGAACGCGTCGGCGAACTGGTCCGGATGCTCCAGGAAGCGCCGCGAGATCTTCTCGTAGGCCGGATCGAAGCGCAGCGACAGGTCGGTGGTCAGCATGGTCGGCACATGCTTCTTCGACTTGTCGAAGGCGTCCGGGATCGAGGCTTCCGCACCCTTGGCCTTCCACTGCTTGGCGCCGGCCGGGCTCTTGGTCAGCTCCCATTCGTTTTCGAACAGGTTCTTGAAGAACAGATTGCTCCACTTGGTCGGCGTCTGCGTCCAGGTGACTTCCGGGCCGCCGGTGATGGTGTCGGCGCCGATGCCGGTGCCATGCTTGCTCTTCCAGCCGAGGCCCTGATCCTCCAGTGCGCCGCTTTCCGGGTCCGCTCCCACCAGCGACGGATCGCCGGCGCCGTGGGTCTTGCCGAAGGAGTGGCCGCCGGCAATCAGGGCGACGGTCTCTTCGTCGTTCATCGCCATGCGGAAGAACGTTTCGCGGATGTCCTTGGCCGCCGCGAGCGGGTCAGGATTGCCGTTCGGCCCTTCCGGATTGACGTAGATGAGGCCCATCTGCACGGCGCCGAGCGGCTCGGCGAGCTGGCGTTCGCCGCTGTAGCGCTCATCGCCGAGCCAGGTGCCCTCAGGCCCCCAGAACAGTTCTTCCGGCTCCCAGACGTCGGCGCGGCCGCCGGCGAAGCCGAAGGTCTTGAAGCCCATCGATTCCAGCGCGACGTTGCCCGCGAGAACCATCAGGTCGGCCCACGAGATTTTCCGGCCGTATTTCTGCTTGATCGGCCACAGCAGCCGGCGCGCCTTGTCGAGGTTGGCGTTGTCAGGCCAGCTGTTCAGCGGCGCAAAGCGCTGTTGACCCGCGCCGGCGCCGCCGCGGCCGTCCGTGATGCGGTAGGTGCCCGCGCTGTGCCACGCCATGCGGATCATCAGACCGCCATAGTGACCGAAATCGGCCGGCCACCATTCCTGCGACTCCGTCATCAACGCCGTGCAGGTCCTTGATCACGGCGTTGAGGTCGAGCGTCTTGAATTCCTTGGCGTAGTCGAACGCCTCGCCCATCGGGTCGGATAAAGTGGAATTGCGGTGGAGAACCGAAACGTCGAGCGCATCCGGCCACCAGTCGCGATTGCCGTGTCCGCGCGAGCCCGTGAACGGGCATTTGGTTTGATCATCCATGGTCGTCTCCTGATGGTTCCTGGTCGGAATTGGAGGCAATCTAAGCGCCGCTTCCCATCAGGTAAAGTTGATTTTGTTGATCGAACCGATAAGATGTTCTGATGATCCAGATGACGCTCAGACAGCTTCGCTACTTCGATGCGCTGGCCCGTCACGGCCATTTCGGACGCGCGGCGGAGTCATGTTCGATCTCGCAGCCGGCGCTGTCGATGCAGATCAAGGAAATGGAGGAAGTTCTCGGCGGCGTGCTGCTGGAGCGCAGCGCACGACAGGTGACGCTGACGAAATTCGGCGAAGAGATCGTGCAGCGCGTCCGCGAGATCCTGCGTTCGGTCGACGAGCTCGGCGATTTCGCGCGCGCCTCGCGCGACCGGCTCGCGGGACGGTTGCGCATCGGCATGATCCCGACGATTGCGCCCTATCTGTTGCCGAAAGTGATCGAGAACCTTGCGCGCATGCACCCCGAGCTCGACATCCACGTCCGCGAGACGCTGACGCCGAAGCTGATCAAGGAGGTCGTCGAAGGCCGGCTGGATACGGCGATCGTAGCCCTTCCGGTATCCGAACCTTCGCTGACCGAGGTCGTGTGTTTTTCGGAGAACTTCCTGCTGGTGCGGCCCGGCGTGGACGAGGGAACGCCGGTGCCGAGCCACGAGACGCTGCGCGAGATGCGGCTTTTGCTGCTCGAAGAGGGACATTGTTTTCGCGACCAGGCGCTGTCGTTCTGCAACATGCAATCCTCGCCGCCGCGTGAGGTGCTGGACGCAAGCTCGCTGTCGACACTCGTTCAAATGGTCGGCGCCGGCATTGGCGTCACCCTGATTCCGGAAATGGCGGTCGCGGTGGAAACCCGCTCGGCGACGGTCTCCGTCGCGCGCTTCAAGAACCCGCAACCGTCGCGAACCATCGGCATGGTCTGGCGCAAGACCAGCCCGCTGGCCGGACAGCTCCAGCAGATCTCCGAAGTGGTTTGCCTCGCAGCCGACGCGTTGCGCGAAGCGCGCAAGGTGAAAGCGCCATCGCGGAAATGAAATTACAGGCCTGACCCGGCAAGCGCCTCGGTGATACCGACCGTGCCACAATCCCATCATTCGCCTCGCCCGGCCGACGAGTATGACGAGGTCGCGCGCGTCTGGATGGACAGCTGGGTTTCGACCGGGCTGGAAGACGCCAGCGATTCGCTGCTGGCAAAATTGCGCGCGCGTGTCCCGATGGAAGTCGAGAAGGGCTGGAGCCTCTACGTCGCCGACGACAACGGAAAACTGGCGGCGATGCTCGCGCTGCATCTGCCCGATTGCTATCTCGACCAGCTATTCGTCGCGCCGGAATATCAGGGCAGCGGCCTCGGGCGCCAACTGCTCGCCTTCACGCGCCAGCAATCTGCCGGATGAAATCTGGCTGCGCTGCGTGCGCGAGAATGAAAAGGCCTGGCGCTGGTACGAGCGCGAGGGCTTTGCGTTCGAGAAGGAGCAGGTCGAGCCGACGAGCGGCCGTGTCATGAAATATTATCGATGGAAGAAACGAGGAATCGCCCCATGATAAAACTCTATTGGTCGCCGCGCTCGCGCTCGTTCTCCGCGATCTGGCTGCTCGAGGAATCCGGGCTGCCCTATGAACGCGTGCTGACCGACATTTCGACCGGCGCGCAGAAGGCGCCGGAATATCTCGCGATCAACCCGATGGGCAAGGTGCCGGGGCTGAAGGACGGCGACGCCGCACTCGGCGAGGCGGCCGCGATCTGCGCCTATATCGCCGACCGCTATCCGGAAACCAAACTGGCGCCGGCCGCCACCGATCCGCTGCGGGCGAAATATCTGCAGTGGCTGTTCTTTTCACCAAGCTGCATCGAGCCGGCCCTGATTCAGCTCTTCACCAAGCTCGAAGTGCCGGCGAGCACGGCGGCGTGGGGAAGTGCTGCCCAGACCTTCGACGTGCTCGACACCGCGCTGCAAAAAGGTCCGTGGATCCTCGGCGATAAATTTTCGGCCGCCGACATCATGCTCGGCTCCGGACTGAATTTTGCGGTGCGGGCGTTCAAGATGGTGCCGCCGCGGCCGTCGTTCGACGCCTATATCGACCGCTGCGTGGCGCGACCGGCGTTCCAGCGCGCGGAAAAGATCGCGGCGGGGTGAGCGAATTGTAGGGTGGGCAAAGCGTAGCGTGCCCACCATTGCAGACACGGTCTGATGATAGATGGTGGGCACGGCTTCGCCTTTGCCCACCCTACACGCGACGCAGTCCCAGATACCAAATCTGGAAAACAACCCCATGCAAAGTAGGGTTGGCTCCCGAACCACTCACGTCACGACGCGCGGGATCCACGTCCTGTGCGTAGTCGACACCGTCGATGCCAAAGCCGAACAGGCGGAGGAATTGGCTCCTGTATTCCGGAAGGTCGGCCAATTCGCCGAGCGTTTCCGTGGAGAGCAGCGGCCATCGTCGCGACACTTCCGCCTGAACTTCGGGCGAAAGCTCCCAGTCGTCGACGCGGATGCGCTGGGCCTCGTCAAGTTCGACACCCTTGCCAAGGCGCGTGCGGAACAGGCGATCGATCTGTTCGATGCAGCCTTCGTGAAGCCCGAGCTTCTTCATGACCTTGAACAGCACCGTGCCATAGAGCGGCACCACCGGAATGGCTGAACTCGCCTGGGTGACCACGGCCTTCAGCGCTACCACGCGGGCGGCGTCCTGGCCGAGCCGGCCGCGGATCGCCTCCGCCTTGCGGTCGAGATCGACCTTGGCGCGACCCAGAGTGCCTTGCCAGTAGATCGGCCAGGTCAGTTTGCTGCCGATATAGGTGTAGTTGAGGGTCCGGAAGCCCGGCGCCAGGACGCCGGCGTCCGCGAGCTGGTCGATCCAGCGCTTCCAGTCATCGCCGCCCATCACCGCCACCGTGGCGGTCGCTTCATCTTCACTCGCCGGCGCAATGGTGGTCTCGAACACCTCGCCGGTTTCAGTGTTGAGGGTCTTGATGTCGACGGGAGCGCCGAGCGGCTTGATCGCCGAGCGATAGGTCTTGCCGGTGTCCGGGTCGGTCCGGACCGGCGCGGCCATGCTGTAGACCAGCATGTCGAGCTGTCCGAACTTTTCGCGCACACGGTCGATGAAGGTTTTCTTCAACTCGTTGGAGAAGGCGTCGCCCTCGAGCGTGAGGGGAGATCGTCCGATCTTCCCGGCCTCGAGCTCGAATGCGCGGTTGTTGTACCAGCCGGCGCTGCCCGTCTTGGTCGCCGAAGGCTCGCGCTCCAGCGACACGCCGATGGTTTCCGCGCCCCCGGCGAAGGTCGCGACAATGCGGCTCGCGAGGCCGTAACCGGTCGAACACCCCAGCACGGCGACGCGCTTGGGACACTCCGGAATGGACACCCTGGCGGAGAACATAAGCGATCTGCTCGCGGACATTTGTGGCGCAGCCGACGGGATGTGCCGTCGTGCAGATGAAGCCTCGCACGCGCGGTTCGATGATCATGCCCACCCCGTTTCAGATCGTTGCAAAGTCGCCACGCGCTGCCTGCCTACCTCTCGCCGCGAGCGAGGAGAGATGGAAGCGAAATCACGCATCCATCCGCTTGAACACCAGCGTGGCGTTGGTGCCGCCGAAGCCGAACGAGTTCGACAGCACGGTGCCGAGCTTGGCGTTGTCGATGCGCTTGCGGACGATCGGCATGTCGGCAAACACCGGATCGAGTTCGGTGATGTTGGCGCTCTCGCAGACGAAGCCGTTTTTCATCATCAAAAGCGAATAGATCGCTTCCTGCACGCCGGTGGCGCCGAGCGAGTGGCCGGTCAGCGCCTTGGTCGCCGAAATCGGCGGGCACTTCTCGCCGGTGCCGAACACTTTCCGGATCGCCTCGATCTCCGGCGGATCGCCGGCCGGCGTCGAGGTCGCGTGCGGGTTGATGTAATCGATCGGGGTCTTCACGGTCGACATCGCCATGCGCATGCAGCGCTCGGCGCCTTCGCCCGACGGCGCAACCATGTCGTAACCATCAGATGTCGCGCCATAGCCGACCACTTCGGCATAGATGCGCGCGCCGCGCGCCTTGGCGTGCTCGAGTTCTTCCAGCACCACCACACCGGCGCCGCCGGCAATGACAAAGCCGTCGCGGCTGATGTCATAGGGACGCGAGGCCGTGGCTGGCGTATCGTTGTATTTCGAGGACATCGCGCCCATGGCGTCGAACAAGACCGACAGCGTCCAGTCGAGTTCCTCGCAGCCGCCGGCGAAGATCACGTCCTGCTTGCCGATCTGGATCGTCTCATAGGCGTTGCCGATGCAATGGTTCGATGTCGCGCAGGCCGACGAGATCGAGTAGTTCACGCCCTTGATCTTGAACCAGGTCGCGAGCGTGGCTGATGCCGTCGACGACATCGCCTTCGGCACCGCGAACGGTCCGACGCGCTTCGGGCCTTTGGTTCGGGTGATGTCGGCCGCTTCCACGATGGTGCGCGCGGACGGCCCGCCGGAGCCCATGATGATGCCGGTGCGGACGTTGGACACTTCCTCAGGCGACAGTCCGGAATCCTGGATCGCCTGCTCCATGGCGATGTGATTCCACGCCGCGCCTTCGCCGAGGAAGCGCATCGCGCGGCGGTCGATGACGTCGGCCGGATTGAGCGTCGGCGCGCCCTGCACCTGCGAGCGGAAGCCCATCTCGGCATATTTACCCGCGCGCGTGATGCCGGATTTTGCTTCGTGAAGGCTCGCAAGCACTTCCTGGGTGTTGTTTCCGATGGACGAGACGATACCCATCCCCGTAATGACAACCCGCTTCATGATCGCCTCGCCCTTCCGTTTCCGTTTGTCCGTGAAGATATTTTGATTGCGTGATCGCGCCGCTCAGCCCGGCTCAGAGCCTTGCTTGAACAGCCCGACCTTCAGGTCCTTGGCGCGATAGATAATCTCGCCATCCATGGAAAGCCAGCCGTCGGCAACGCCAAGCACGAGCTTTGAACGCATCACGCGTTTCATGTCGATGTTGTACACAACCTTGCGGGCGTTCGGCAGCACCTGGCCGGAGAACTTGAGTTCGCCCAGCCCCAGCGCCCGGCCGCGTCCCTCGCCACCGACCCAGCCGAGGAAGAAGCCGACCATCTGCCACATCGCGTCGAGACCGAGGCAGCCGGGCATGACCGGGTCGTTCTTGAAATGACAGCCGAAAAACCACAGGTCCGGCTTCACATCGAGTTCGGCCCGAATCAGACCCTTGCCGAACTCGCCGCCTTTTTCGCTGATATCGGTGATGCGGTCGAACATCAGCATCGGCGGCAGCGGCAGCTGCGCGTTGCCCGGGCCGAACATCTCGCCGCGGCCGCAGGCGAGCAAGTCCTCGTATTCATAACCGCTGCGCCGATCCAGCATCGTGTCCCGCCTCTGTCCTAGATGTCCCGATGAGCGCTTTCTGAGCGAACCGGACCCGTTTCCCGACGGGAGTACTTGTTTCCCGCAAATTGGCGCTACTTAGGGTGCTATCGGCATTACCCTCTGCCGAAATCGCATATGTGGTCCGCGCGCTCTGTAACATAGGCAACTAGGCCCGGCAAAGCGCTGGAATGGGCGAAAACACCATGTTTGCGAGCTGGTTTCTTTCTAAACTTGGGCAGGTTCTAGTTGCGAAAAACTTGCATCTACCTGATTTCCTTTTATATTAGACAAGGTTATTGCCCAAGTTAGCGCGCGTGGTGCCCGAAGTGGACATGAACGACCAAGCCCCTACCCCGAACGACGACGGTATCGATCCGGCCGCCCGGGCCGCCGGACATCAACCGGCGTTGACCGGCTGTCCCTGGCACGACGTCAACGAAATGCTGCAGGCCGCCGGTCTCAGGCCGACCCGCCAGCGCATGGCGCTGGGCTGGCTGCTGTTCGGCAAGGGCGCCCGCCATCTGACCGCGGAAATGCTGTACGAGGAAGCCACGCTGGCCAAGGTTCCGGTGTCGCTGGCGACCGTCTACAACACGCTGAACCAGCTTACCGATGCGGGTCTGCTGCGTCAGGTTTCGGTCGACGGCACCAAGACCTATTTCGACACCAACGTCACCGCGCACCATCATTTCTATCTCGAGAACAACCACGAGCTGGTCGACATTCCCGATCCGCATCTGGTGCTGTCGAAAATGCCGGACGTGCCGGAAGGCTACGAAATCGCCCGCGTCGACATGGTCGTGCGCCTGCGCAAGAAGCGCTGATCTCCGCAGAAAATTCGTGGATTCGTACGTCGTGGGCAAAGGCGCGCTTGCGCCGTGCCCACCAGTTTTTGCTGCGCTCAGAGACAGGTGGGCACGCGTTCGCTTCAGGATAGCCCACGGCGTATCGAAGTCTCTGCGTTCGCAGGGCACGCTAGCGACCTCACTCCACCTTCTCATCCGCATAGACGCCCCACAGGCGCTGCTGCTCGATCCAGCCGTCAAAGCCGTTGCCGATCACGCGGCACCAGCCATTGGTGCATTTCTTGACCTGAACGACGACGCCCACCTGCAGGCGGGCCGCAATCGCGCTGGTCGGATCGGGCCGATCATAGAGCGACGCCAGTTCGTCCTTGGTCTTCATGGTGACGACCGCAGTGCGGCGGCCGGACAACAGGGAGTGATAGACCCAGCCCTCGGAGCCCTCCGAATCGCGCACGCGGCGCCAGTTCTCGAATTCGGCGGTGATTTCGACCGGCAGGCCAGATCGGGTGTAGATCCAGGCGACGTCGTTATCCTTGGTCGGACCGGCCCGGACATTCACATGATCGGATTTGAGGCTGACATATCGCGGCACCGGCAGGCCGCTTGTCGTGAGGCCCGAATCCTTGGCCGAAAATCCTGTGCTGACCGATGCGCCAAGCCAGCACCCCGCCAGCACCGCCACCGAACAGAAACGCCCCAACGCCATCAACCCGCCTCCTGCCGAGATACGTCTCAACTCAAATTCTTCGAGTTGAAACCGCTCGCTAACGCCCGAAAACCCCAAACCCCTGTGCCCCGCTTGGCCCACCCCCGGATTGTGACTTCCGAGGGGTTCTTGTCTTGGCCCGGCCTTCTGATAGAGAGGACGGAACGTTGAGAACAAGAACGCCGGAATTTTCCGCTGAAAATCCGAGGCAAGTATTTGGGAACCCAAGGACTTACCTAGGAAGCAGCGGGACACCGGGACCGCGTGGCGTCAGCAGTGTCGAACAACCGGGTTAATGAGGTCTGAACGGCGAGCGCGGCCTTGCCTCATGAGAGCAGGACATGTCGGTTAAGAAAAAACCTCTCGTCGTCGTCACCCGCAAGCTGCCGGACTCGATCGAGACCCGGATGCGCGAGCTGTTCGACGCGAGGTTGAATCTCGACGACACCCCGATGACGCCGGAACAGATCGCGGACGCGGTCCGCACCGCCGACGTGCTGGTGCCGACCGTCACCGACATGATCAACGAGGAGATGCTCAAGCATCCCGACTGCAAGCTGCGCATGATCGCCAATTTCGGCAACGGCGTCGACAATATCGACGTCACCGCGGCGCATGCGCGCGGCATCACGGTGACCAACACGCCGAAAGTTTTGACCGAAGACACCGCCGACATGACCATGGCGCTGATTCTCGCGGTGCCGCGGCGGCTGATCGAGGGCGCATCGATCCTCACCGAGGGCAAGAGCTGGCCGGGCTGGTCGCCGACCTGGATGCTCGGCCATCGCATCGGCGGCAAACGCCTCGGCATCATCGGCATGGGCCGCATCGGCCAGGCCGTCGCCCGCCGCGCCCGCGCCTTCGGCCTGCAGATCCACTATCACAACCGCCGTCCCGTGGCGCCTGTGATCGCCGAAGAACTCGGCGCGACCTATTGGGAAAGCCTCGACCAGATGCTGGCGCGGATGGACATCATCTCGGTGAACTGTCCGCACACGCCGGCGACCTATCACCTGCTATCGGCGCGGCGGCTGAAGCTGATCCGGAAGGACGCCTATATCGTCAACACCGCGCGCGGCGGGGTGATCGACGAGGACACGCTGATCAAGCTGATCGAAGCCGGCGACATCGGCGGCGCCGGCCTCGACGTCTACGAGCACGAGCCCGCGGTCAATCCGAAACTGGTGCGGCTGGCCAGGGCCGGCAAGGCGACGCTGCTGCCGCACATGGGCTCGGCCACCATCGAAGGCCGCGTCGAGATGGGCGAGAAGGTGATCATCAACATCCGCACCTTCCTCGACAACCACAAGCCGCCGGACCGCGTGCTGCCCAGCATGCTGTGATGATGGTGCCGCAAACGTAGCCCGGATGGAGCGCAGCGCAATCCGGGAGGGCTTTTGCGCGGACAGGGCTGCCCCGGATTGCGCTGCGCTCCATCCGGGCTACGGCGATCATCTGCTCTTCCGCCGCTCCCGCTTGCGCCATTCCGCGACAAAGGCCACGAACGCGGCGAGCGCCGGCGGCGGCTGGCGGCGGCTCGGGTAATACAGAAACGGTCCCGGAAACGGCGCGCACCAATCGTCGAGCACGCTGACCAGCGCGCCCGACTTGATGCCGTAGCGAACGTAACCCTCGAACGTCAGCCAGAAGCCCACGCCATCATGGACGGCGCGCAGCGCCAGGCCCAGATAGGTCGCGATCAGCTTCGGCCGGCGGCGAGACCTTTACGACGCGGCCTGCCTTCTCGAACTCCCAGTCCAGCATCGCGCCGCTGCCGAAGCGGGTGCGGATGCAGGAATGCTCCAGCAGGTCCTTCGGATGTTTCGGGCTGCCATGCTGCGCGACGTATTCGCGCGAGGCCACCACCGCGTAGCGCTGCGGCGCGCCGAGCGAGACCGCGATCATGTCCTGCGCCAGATGCTCGCCATAGCGCACGCCGGCGTCAAAGCCTCCGGCCACGATATCGACGAACGCGCTCTCGCCGACGATCTCCAGATCGATCTTGGGATGGGCGGCAAGAAACGGCGCGACCATCGGCGCCAGCACCAGATCGATCGCCGGCGGCGGCGCATTGATGCGCAGACGTCCCGACGGCACGGCCCGCAGGCCGCGCACCTGATCGAGCGCCGCGCCGACATCCGACATCGCAGGCCCGACACGGGCCAGCAGCAATTCACCGGCTTCGGTCAGCGCAACGCTGCGCGTGGTGCGGTTCATCAGGCGGACGCCGAGCCGCTCCTCCATGTCGCGCAGCCGCTGGCTGAGGCTCGAGACGGAGACGCCCTGCTCCGTCGCGGCGCGCCGGAAATTCCGGGTGCGCGCCACGGCGACGAAGGCATCGAGGTCGCGAAGGTCGAAATTCTTCATTGTTCGATATACTGAACAAGCTATTTACGATTGTCCAGCTTATCGCTTTGCGCGAACGGGCGCATATCAGCCTCGTCACCACGGCGCGAATATCCGCCGCCGAATACGAGGAGAACCACCATGGAAAAGCGCAAACTCGGCACGACAGGTCCATCCGTCTCGGCCATCGGCCTCGGCTGCATGGGCATGTCGGATTTCTACGGCCCGGCCGACCGCAGCGAGAGCATCGCCACCATCCACGCCGCGCTCGATGCCGGCATCACCTTGCTCGACACCGGCGATTTCTACGGCATGGGCCACAATGAGATGCTGATCCGCGAAGCGCTCACGGGGCGCAATCGCGACAATCTCCAGATCAGCGTCAAGTTCGGCGCGCTGCGCGATCCCAACAAGGGCTTTCTCGGCTATGACAGCCGCCCGGCGGCGATCAGGAATTTTGTCGCCTATTCGCTGCAGCGGCTCGGCGTCGACACGATCGACATCTATCGGCCGGCGCGGCTCGATCCCGATGTGCCGATCGAAGAGAGCGTTGGCGCGATGGCCGACATGGTGAAGGCCGGCTGGATCAGGCATATCGGGCTTTCCGAGGTCGGCTCCGACACCATTCGCAGGGCGCACGCGGTGCATCCGATCGTCGACCTGCAGATCGAATACTCGCTCGTCGCGCGCGGGATCGAGAGCGACATTCTCAAGACCTGCCGCGAGCTCGGAATCGGCATCACCGCCTACGGCGTATTGGCGCGCGGGCTGATCAGCGGACACTGGTCGAAGGAACGTTCCGCTGCGCAGGATTTTCGCCAGATGAGCCCGCGCTTCCAGGGCTCCAATCTCGACGCCAATCTGGCACTGGTGGATTCCCTGCGCGCCATTGCCGCCGAGGTTGGTGCATCACCGGCACAGGTCGCCATCGCCTGGGTCGCCGCGCAGGGCAACGACATCGTGCCGCTGGTCGGCGCACGCCGCCGCGACCGCCTTTCCGAGGCGCTCGGCGCGCTCGATGTGAAATTGACGGATGCGCATCTCGCCGCGCTCGCCAAGGCTTTTCCGCCAGGCGCCGCCGCGGGCGCACGCTATCCCGAGGCGCAGCTTGCGCACATGGATAGCGAGAAGCGCGTCGTAGCGTGAGGAAAACTTCAACCCCTCATGGTGAGGAGGCGCGTCAGCGCCGTCTCGAACCATGAGGCCACGGACGGGGCTACATCCTTCGAGACGCGGCGCAGACGCCGCTCCTCAGGATGAGGATTGAGAGCTGTGCGGCGGCAGCTACGCGGGGACTCTACGCCGCGTAGCCGCTCAGATCGGTGATCGTGGGCGCGTCGCCGTTGAGCGGGTTTTGCGGGTCGCGCGCGTAGCGCAAGGTTTCGAACCGCATCGCGCGCGCGTCCACCATCACCAGCCGGCCGACCAGGCTCTCGCCGAAGCCGACGATTTCGCGGATCGCCTCCAGCGCCATCATCGAGCCCAGCATGCCCGCCAGCGCGCCCATCACGCCGGCCTCGGCGCAGGCCGGCACGGTGCCCGGCGGCGGCGGTTCGGGAAACAGGCAGCGATAGGTCGGATTGAACTCGCCATCCTCAGCCCGTTCATGGGCGCGGATCGTGGTCAGCGATCCGTCGAACTGGCCCAGCGCCGCCGTGATCAGCGGCTTGCCGGCGAAGAAGCAGGCATCGGAAACCAGATAGCGCGTTTCGAAATTGTCGGAGCCGTCGAGCACGAGATCGTAGCCGCCGATCAGCGACATCACATTCTTTGCATCGAGACGCACCGCATGCGCCTCGAAATGAACGTGCGGATTGAGCGCGTCAATGACCTCCGCGGCGCTGTCGACCTTGCGCCGTCCGACGTCGGGCGTGGTGTGGATGATCTGGCGCTGCAGGTTGGACAGCGAGACGATGTCGTCATCGACCACGCCGAGCGTGCCGACACCGGCGGCCGCCAGATACATCAGGACCGGCGCACCGAGGCCGCCGGCGCCGATCACCAGCACGGACGCCTCCTTCAGCGCGGTTTGCCCGGGGCCGCCGACTTCGCGCAGCACGATATGGCGGGCGTAGCGTTCGAGTTCGTCGGCCGTCAGCATGGTCGTGTCAAATCCTTCCACATCACGCCTGTCAAACCCTCATGGTGAGGAGCGCGGAACGCGCGTCTCGAACCATGAGGCCCCGCTCTCGCTTGCGGCCATCCTTCGAGACGGCCGCTTCGCGGCCTCCTCAGGATGAGGATCTCAGTCAGTCCTCTGAACCGGGGCGCGGTTGGTGCCGACTAAGCAGATGTGCTTAATTGGCAGGACGTCAATGCGCACTCCCCTATTCCACTCCGGCATTCTCCTGGATTTGTCATGAGATCGGTGCTTTCGGCAACATTGATGATCGCAGCCCTGGGTTTGGCGGTCTCGGACGCGCGGGCGCAACTGACGCCGCCGTCGACGGCCGGCGCCAAGGCGAAACCGGTCACCACGATACCGATCCGCCCCGCGCTGCAGAAGCCGGAGGACACGGCCAATGCGATGGGGCAGGCCGAGCGGCTGGCGCTGCAGTCGGACCTTGCCTGGGTCGGGCAATATAACGGCGCCATCACCGGCGACGTCAGCGAGCGCATGGTCAATGCGATCAAGGAATTCCAGAAGGGACGCGGGGCCAAGCCGACCGGCGTGCTCAATCCGCAGGAGCGCGGGCTGCTGGCCGACACCGCCAGGAAAAAACAGGAAAGCGTCGGCTGGAAGATCGTCACCGATCCCGGCACCGGCGTGCGGCTGGGAATCCCGACCAAACTGGTGCCGCAGCAGGCCAGCGACGCCAACGGCACCAAATGGACCTCGCCGACCGGCACGATCCAGATTCAACTGGCCCGGCGCAAGGAAGCCGGCCCCGTGACGGCCAAGCTCGCCGAGCGCGAGAAGAAAGAGCCCGGGACGCAGCATCGACTACACCGTGGTCAAGCCGGACTTCTTCGTGCTGTCCGGCCTGCAGGGCCTGAAGAAATTTTATCTCCGCGGCACCTTCAGGGGCGACGAGGTCCGCATCCTCACCATCCTCTACGACCAGGCGACCGAGAATACCGTGGAACCGGTCGTGATCGCGATGTCGAGCGCGTTCAATGCGTTTCCGGCTGCCGTGCAGATGGCCGGGCCCCCGCCGCGCAAGACGGTGGAATACGGCACCGGCGTCGTCGTCAGTGACGACGGCGCGATCGTCGCCGACCGCCAGATCACCGACGGCTGCCTCACGGTCGCGATCGCGGGCTTCGGCAATGCCGATCGCGTCGCCGAGGACAAGGAGCACGATCTCGCGCTGCTGCGCATCTATGGCGCACGCGGACTGAAGGCGCTCAACCTCGCCAACGCCGCCACGCAAGACGGCGCTCGACCTCACCGGCATTGCCGATCCGCAGAATCAGGGCGGCGGCGGCGCGGTGACCGGCGTCAAGGCTTCGGTGGCCCAGCTTGGCGGCGGCAGCGATATCGCGCTGACGCCCGCGCCGGCGCTCGGTTTTTCCGGCGCGCCCGCGCAGGATGGCGACGGCAGGTTTGCCGGCGTCGCGCTGTTGAAGCCGGTTCAGGTGGCAGGGCCCGCCAATGGCGTACCCGCGGCGCAGGCGGTGCTGGTGACCGCCGACATGGTGCGCGACTTCCTCAAGACCAATGGCGTCAGCGCCGCCGGCGGATCGACCGACGCGAAGGCGTCAGTCGTTCGCGTGATCTGCGTGCGGAAATGACTCGTGTCCCGGCTCTGCAGCGCACCGCTTACGCGCGGCGCTGCGTCCGGGGCACGAGAGATCAGGCGGCCTTGATGTTATTGAGGAAGGTTTCGACCTCGCCCCGCATCGTCTCGGACTGTCTCGACAATTCGCTCGACGCCTGCAGCACCTGATGGGCGGCGGCGCCGGTATCGCCGGCGGCCTGCTGGACGCCGACCACATTCGCCGAAATTTCACCGGTGCCGAGCGCCGCCTGCTGCACGTTGCGGGCGATTTCCTGCGTCGCCGAGCCCTGTTCCTCGACGGCGCTGGCGATCGCGGAAGCGATCTCGTTCATTTCGCTGATCGTCGACGTGATCCCCCGGATCGCAGTCACGGCTTCGCTGGATGAATTCTGGATCGAGGTGATCTGCGCGCCGATCTGTTCCGTTGCCTTCGCTGTTTGCTCTGCGAGGCTCTTGACCTCGGACGCCACCACGGCGAACCCGCGGCCCGCCTCACCGGCACGCGCCGCCTCGATGGTGGCATTGAGCGCGAGCAGGTTGGTCTGCGAAGCAATGTCGCTGATGAGCTTGACGACGTCGCCGATGCTGGCCGCGCCGTCATAGAGGCCCTGCACCGTGGTGTTGGTGCGGTCGGCCTCCTCGACGGCCTTCTGCGCGATTGCAGCCGACTGCGCCACCTGCCGGCTGATCTCGGTGACCGAGCTCGCCAGCTCCTCTGACGCGGCCGCAACGGTTTGCACGTTGGTGGACGCCTCTTCGGTCGCGGCCGCCACGGCGGTCGCCTGGTTGGAAGTTTCTTCCGCCGTCGCCGTCATCGACGAAGCCGTCGCCTGCAGCTCGGTCGAGGCCGACGCCACCGACCGCAGCACGGTCGAGATGCTGGCGTCGAACGCATTGGTCAGCTCGTTCACCCGCGCCGCCCGCGCAACGCGCGCCGTGATCGCCTCGGCCTCCTTCTCGGCAAGCTCCTTGGCCTTGATCATGTTCTCCTTGAAGATCAGGACCGCCCGCGCCATCAGGCCGATCTCATCCTTCTTGTCGGTGGCGGGGATGGCGACGGAATGATCGCCGCCTGCGAGTTGCCCCATGGCGGAGACCATCTTGAGGATGGGCGGGACGATCGAGCGATTGGTCAGGTACACGACCGTCACGGCGACGCCGATACCAACACCGAGCAGCACCCAGAGCAGCGTCATCAGAAAGCCGGTTTCGGCGAGGGTTGCTTCGCCATCCCGCTTCAGATTGTCCTGCTGCCGCGAAACCATGCCGCCCGAACGCGAGCCGTTGGCGTCCTTGGCGCCCGCAAAGATATCGAGAAGCTTGTTGGCGCGCGGCGCGGCCTCGTTGGTCAGGAACCACTGCGCCATGTTCCAGCGATCGGAGGCGCGGATATCGAACATTTTCTGCGGCAGCGGCGAGAATTTTTTGCGGGCATCGACGAGCGCATCGAAGGCGCTCTGCTGATCGCTTCGTCATCTCCGCCCGCCGCTTCGAAAGTGCCTCGAACTTCTTCTCGTTGAGCGCCCAGAGTTCCTCGAACTCCTTCTTGAAGGCCGTGTCCGCGGTCAGGAGATAGGCGCGAACCGCACCGATCGCCATCGCCATGCTACCGCGCAGATCGGCAAAGTCGATCAGCAGGCTCTTGCGCGCGTCGGTCGAGGCGATGCTACCTTCCTCATTAATGATCGAGGTCGCCTTCTGCAGCATGAGCCTGGCGAGCGGCGCGGCTTCGGTGGCGAGCATTTTTGCAGCCGGCTGTTCGTCGATTGTGTGGGCGATCGCTTCCGCCTTGTCCTGCGCGCTGCGCAGTTCATCCAGCAGCGGCTTGGCCTGCTTCCAGTCCGCCTTGTTCTGTTCGACGGTCCAATGGCCCGAGAGGCCATCCATCCGGGAGCCGTAACGCTGGATCTCGTTCCAGAGCGTCGCGCGTTCGGCCTTGAACGCATCATTGCCTGTTATCAGCCAGCCGCGCAGCGAGGCCAGCGAGGCGTAGACCCCCGCCACCAGGTCGCTTGCGGTCATGGCGGTCGGCACACGAAGGTTCACCGTGCGCGCCGTGGATTCGTCCACCGCACGAACCTTGACGATGGTGGTGCCAACCACGATGGCCAGCAGTGCGCAGAGCACGCTGAAGCCCAGAATCAGACGGCCTCGAATATTCAGTTGCAACGACGCCATGGCGAAAGTCCCCGGATGCATGCGGCGCATAGCCGACAGCACTTCAGGTTGAGCGTTAACCGTGAAGAATGGAACAATGCGGTGGCCGTACTAGTACGCAATCGCGCTGCGACAAATGGGTGAATCTCCGCAAAATAACGGGAGTGCAACGCACTAAATTTGTTCGTCCGGATTACTCGAGCTTCGCGGCTTGACGCAGATCAACGACGGTTGGGGTATTCAGCCGCCAACTCAAGACCGAGATACAGTGGGTGCAGTGCAGTCATGAATCGCGTTATGATGGGGATCATCGTGGCAGTCGGCGCAGGAATAGCTGCGAGCGGCGCAATCGCACAGTCGCAACCTCTACCGACGCCGCTGGTGGAGGAAGTCATGGTCAAGACCACGCTGTTGACCCTCAATGACGCCAACCTCACCGGCAATTACGACGTGATGCACGCAAAGATGGCCAAGGCATTTCGGGAAAAATTCGGGTCCGACACCCTCGAACAAGCGTTCAGGACGTTCGCCGGCAAGCATATTGACGTCATTGCGGTTACGCCGCTGGTCACGACCCACGAGGCCAGGATCGACAGCAACGGCGCCCTGATGCTGCGCGGTTATTTCGATACCACGCCGTCGCGCCTGAACTACGCGCTCGATTATGCAATTTCGGAAGGCGAGTGGAAGCTAATTGGGATTGACGTCAAGGTGAAGGGGTCATCGACGAACTACGCTGGCGCCGCCGGTCTCCTTGCGCATGCGACGGCTGATTTTCCGACGGTCAAATAGGTGCACTTACGGCGGAAACCAGCAAGTCGGTCCGCGCTGATGATCGTCTACTTCGTGGCCGGCAGCAAATATCTCGGCGGCACGATCTGGCAGCGCGTTCCGTACCCGCACTGAAGGGCGAGATCATCACGCCAGCCCGAACCTCACCCCGGCACGCGCCAACCCGCCGGCGATGCCGATCGGCGTGCCGTCCGCGCGCCAGCAGGCCGCGCCCGACATCGTGCCGTCCTCATGAAACTGGATGGCATTCATGCCGCCGGCGACCGTCGGCACCGCCTGCACCTTGTGGCCCATCGACGTGAGTTTGGCGCGAACAGCGTCGGGCACCGCCAGTTCGACTTCGAGCGCGTTGCCTTCGGTCCACACCCGCGGCGCTTCGACCGCTTCCTGCAGGCTCATGCCGTGGTCGATCAGGTTGATCAGCGCCTGCATCGCGCTCGGAAAGATCCGCTTTCCACCGGGCAGGCCGAGCGCGTAGGTGAGCTTGCCGTCGCGTAGCGCCATCATCGGCGACATCGAGGTGGTGACGCGCTTGCCCGGCGCCAGCGACAACGCATGGCCGGGACGGGGATCGTAGAGGTTCATGTAATTGTTCGGGACGGTCGCCGAGACCGGGAATCAGAATTTTCGCGCCGAACAGATTGTTGATGGTCTGGGTGGTCGCGACCACGTTGCCGAACGCATCCGCCGCCGTCATGTGCGTGGTGTGCGCGCTTTCGAGCTGCGCGATGCCGGCGCTCCAGGCCTGCGCACGGTTCGGATCGATCGCGCGGCGGCGTTCGTCGGCATAGGCCTTCGAGGTCAGCCGCTCGACCGGCACGTTGATGAAATCGGGATCGCCGCTGGCCGCGGCGCGATCGGCAAAGGCGATCTTGAGCACTTCTGCGAGGTAATGAATCGTGGCGGCGGAGCCGAAGCCGAGCTTGGCGATGTCATAGCCTTCGAGAATGTTGAGCATCTGCGCGATGTGCACGCCGGAGGCCGCGGGCGGCGGCGGCCCCAGAATTTGCCAGCCGCGATAATCGGCGCGGATCGGCTGGCGCTCGACCGTCCTGTAACGCGTGAGATCCTCGCGGCTGATGAAGCCGCCCTTTTTCTTCATGTAGTCGACGAGGATATCGCCGAGCGGGCCGTGATACAGCGCCGCCTCGCCACGCTGGGAGATGTAGGTCAGGGTTTCCGCGTATTCCGACTGCACCACGCGCTCGCCGACCTTCAGCGGCGTCCCGTTGGGCAGATAGATCGCCGAAATCTCCTTGTCCTTCAGCATCTCCCCGGCGCTGTCGACGATGCATTCATGCAGGTACGGCGTCGCCGCATAGCCGCGCGCGGCGTGCTTGATCGCGGGCTGCATGACGTCGGCGAGCGACATGGTGCCGAACCGCTGCAGCGTCTCGCACCAGGCCTTCAGCGAGCCCGGCACGGCGACGGCTTTCGGGCCGTTGAGGTTTTCGTCATCGACGGTATCGAACACGTCATGCGCCGAGCCGGGTTTCGATCTGTAGGTATCGGGCCGGACCGCCAGCGGCACCGTGCTCTGGCCGTCGATGAAGCGATGGCTGCCGTCGGCTAGCCGGATATGGGCCATGCCGCCGCCGATGATGCCGACCATCATCGGCTCGACCACCGTCAGCGCAAACAGCGTCGCAATCGCCGCATCGATGGCGTTGCCGCCGGCCGCCAGCATTTCCGCGCCCGCGCTCGATGCCAGCGGATGATTGCTGACCACCATGCCGCGGCTCCCGGTCGCCGGCTGCTTCTGGCACCTGAAATCAGTGGTTGCACGATCCCGCCAATTGCCCGTCATGCGTTATCCCGTTTCTTGTTGTCGTTTTCAGGCATCAGCCGCCAAGATTCGAGCGCGGCCGTGTTCGCCCGGGATAGCCAGAATTCCACAATCCTGCATCATTGCAAGGTGAGTGATTCGGACATCCGCGATCTCTTCCTTTGGATCGGGCTGGGTACGTCTGGGCGAGCTGCGGCTCGCCGCCGCAGAATGCGGGCTGTCTTGTAAAGCGTACCCCCAAGACCGCTGAAAGCCATCCAAAGGACGTGAAATGCAGACGATCGTATTGACCACCCAGAAGGGCGGGTCAGGAAAAAGCACGCTTTCCATCAGCCTTGCACTTGCCGCCATCCGGGCCGGTCACAATGTCCGCCTGATCGAGACCGACCCCCAAGGCACCGTTTCGAACTGGAAGCGCCGCCGTCCCTATGCCTCGCCGATCGTCGAGCCGATTTACGCCGCGCGGGAGGTCGAACAGCGCCTGCAATCGCTCGCGCACTCCGGCGTTACGGTGACGATCGTGGATACCGCCGGCGGCGAAACCGCCGCGACCAATTCGGCCATTCGCTATTCCGACCTCTGCCTGATTCCGACGCGGCCGAGCATCGCCGACATCGAGGCGACCGCCGCGACGCTGCGCGTGATCCGGGCCTGGCGCAAGCCGTTCGCCTACGTCCTGAACCAGACCCCGATCCGGGCCGCGGCGCGCCTTGCCGGCGCCGAACACGCGCTGGGCGCCGAGGCGGCGCTCGAGGCCGCCGAGATCGTGGCCCAACCCTTTGTCGTGATGCGCAACGACTACCAGGACGCGCTGAGCGCCGGCCTTGCGGTCTGCGAACATGCGCCGGGCGGCAAGTCCGCGGAGGAAATACGCGCCCTCTGGCAGTGGGTCGAAACGCGGCTGGGCAATGCGGTGACGGCTGCCGACGAACCGGTCGTCGAGGAGTTCGTGGAAATACCCGCGATTATTCCGAAATGGGCTGCGCTGCCGTCGTTCGACACCGACAGCGCGCACTTTCTCAGAGCACCTGCCCGAAGCTGATACCCGGCTCGCCGCAGCGTCATCCGCGAGGAGCAATGCGACGAAGCCATCCGGACCGCCAGCCCCGCCGGATTGCTTCGTCTCGCTACGACCTGCGGCGCAGCCAGTTCTCCCGCGTCACGCGCCATTTTTCCGCGAGCGTCTGACCGCTGTGATGGGCAAGCTCGATGTAGCCGACAAGTTCGGCGCCGGTCTTTTGCTTGACCCGGCGTGACGCCACGTTGGTCGCGGCATTGCAGGCGTAGAAGCACTCGATCCCGAGCGTGCGGAAGGCAAAATCGTTCACCGCCGAGACGGCTTCGCTCATCAGCCCCTGATTCCAATAGCGCTCCGCGAGCCAGAAGCCGCGGTTGCCCTTCGCATCGTCCGATCCGGGGCGAAAGCGAATATTGCCGATCGCCTCGCCATCACCGCCGCGCAGCACCAGCATCCAATTATAGATCTCCTCTCCCGCGGCGACCTTCTCCAGCTCGCGCGCGATGAAGGTCGTCGCGCCGTTCTCCGGATATGGCCAGGGAACGACCTGCGCGAGATGCTGGATGATGTTCCAGTTGTTGAAATGGCGCTGGATCGCCGGCGCATCCGACAGCGCGAGCGGCCGCAAGATCAGTCGCTCGGTCTGCAGCGTCGGCGTGATGGTTATTTCTGACATTTCGGGCACCAAAAGGTCGAGCGGCCGTTTTGAACGAAGCGCCGCACGATGCCGCCGCAACGGGCGGTCTGACATTTCTCGCCTTCCCGGTCATAGACCTGGAAGGAATGCTGGAAATAGCCAAGCTCGCCCGAGGTCAGGCGATGATCGCTGATCGAGGAGCCGCCGGCCTTGATCGCCTGATTCAGCACCGAATGAATCGCACCGACCAGTCGTCCGGCGTGATCGGTCGGCTCACCCCCGGCAACGCCCTTGCGTTGTCCGGCTTTGTCGCCAGCGTCGCCGCCAATCGGCGCGGCGACAGATGCGAGCGATACAGCGCTTCGCAGACATATATATTGCCGAGCCCCGCGACCACACGCTGGTCGAGCAGCGCGGCCTTCAGGCTGGTCTTCTTATTGTAGCACGACCGCGCCAGCATCGCGGCGTCGAATTCATTGCCGAGCGGCTCCGGGCCGAGGCCTTTCAACAGCGGTTCGTCCTCCAGCGCGTTGCGGGCGATGATTTTCATGTAACCGAAGCGGCGCGGATCGTTGAACACGATCGCGGCACCCGATGACATGTGGAACACCACGTGATCGTGTGCGCGGTCCTCGCTGCGCGGATGGTGGAATTGGCCGGGCGTGCTGTTGCCGTCGCCTTCCAGCACCCGGAACGAGCCGGACATGCCCAGATGCATCAAAAGCACGTCGCCGGAGCCGAGATCGGCCATCAGATATTTGGCGCGGCGGCCGAGACCGGTCACGGTCTGGCCCTCCAGCCGCGCGATAAAGTCTTTTTGAAAGGGAAACCGCAAATCCTTGCGCCGGGCTTCCGCTTTGAGGATTTTCGACCCCTCCATGGCGGGCTGCAGGCCGCGGCGGACGGTCTCGACTTCAGGCAATTCGGGCATGCAGGCATTCACCTTATGGAGGTGACGTGATAGCGCCATTGCGCCCGGCGCGCTATGGTCTGGGGTAGCGGAGTAAGCTTATGGATCGGCCGGACCAAACCACCCATTTCGGCTTCAGGGACGTGCCCCTGGGGGACAAGCAGACGCTGGTGAACGACGTCTTTCACAGCGTGGCGTCCCGTTACGACCTGATGAACGATCTGATGTCGGGAGGCCTGCACCGGGTCTGGAAGGACATCATGATCACGGCGCTCAACCCGCCGAAAAGCGACGCGCCGTTTGCCCTGCTCGATGTTGCCGGCGGCACCGGCGACATCGCCTTCCGCGCCGCCAAGGCGGCAGGTACCGGATTCCGCGCCACCGTCTGCGACATCAACACCGATATGCTCGACGTCGGCCGCAATCGCGCCGTGGCGCGCCATCTCGAGGAGCAGGTTTCCTTCGTCGAGGGCAATGCCGAGGCACTGGCGTTTCCCGATCGCAGTTTCGACGCCTACACCATCGCGTTCGGTATTCGCAACGTGCCGCGGATCGACGCCGCGCTGCGCGAGGCCTATCGCGTGCTGCGGCCCGGCAGCCGGTTTTTGTGCCTGGAATTCTCCACCGTCGACGTTCCCGGGCTCGATCGGCTTTACGACTTCTTTTCGTTCAAGGTGATCCCGCCGCTCGGGCGCGCGGTAACGGGCGATGCGGAATCCTATCAGTACCTCGTCGAATCGATCCGGAAATTCCCCCGGCCCAATGCATTTGCCGAGATGATCCGCGACGCCGGCTTTTCGCGGGTGAAGTGGGAAAGCCTCTCCGGCGGCATCGTGGCGTTGCATTCGGGCTGGCGTTTGTGATTTCTGCGGCGACCCACATCGCGCGCCTCGTCCGCGCCGCTTACGTGTTCGCGCGCGAAGGCGTGTTCGGCGTCGTCGATCCGAGTCTGGTGCCGCCGCCCGGACAGCTCGCGCTGCGGCTGGCGCGGCTGATCGAACGGCCCGGCGCCAAATCCGGACCACGTTTGTCGCGGGCGCTGACGCGGCTCGGTCCCGCTTACCTCAAGCTAGGCCAGTTTCTGGCGACGCGGCCCGACGTGGTCGGCGTCGCGATGGCGCGCGACCTGGAAGCCCTGCAGGACCGGCTGCCGCCGTTTTCGCAAGCCGAAGCCGAGGCCGTGATCGCCACGTCGCTGGAACGCCCTGTGGCGCAGGCGTTTGCCAGTCTCGGCCCGCCGGTAGCCGCCGCTTCGATCGCCCAGGTGCATCGCGGCGAGACCGAACGGGACGGTGTGCGCAAAGCTGTCGCCGTCAAGGTGCTCCGGCCCAATGTCGCCGCGCGTTTCCGCCGCGACCTCGGCGATTTCTTCTTCGTCGCGAACAATGCGGAAGCGCATTCGGCCGAAGCCCGGCGGCTGCGGCTGATCGAAGTCATCAACACGATGTCGCGCTCGGTCGCGATGGAGATGGACCTGCGGCTGGAAGCGGCAGCCTTGTCCGAGATGGCGGAGAACACCCGCGACGATCCGGATTTCCGCGTGCCGACCGTCGACTGGGACCGCACCACCCACAACGTGCTGACGATGGAGTGGATCGACGGCATTGCGCTCAATGATCATGCGCGGCTGGCACAGTCGCAGGTCGACCTGCCCGATCTCGGGCGCAAGGTGATCCAGAGTTTTCTGCGCCATGCGCTGCGCGACGGCTTCTTCCATGCCGACATGCATCCCGGCAATCTGTTCCTCGACGACGCCGGCCGGCTGGTGGCGGTCGATTTCGGCATCATGGGCCGGCTCGGGCTGAAGGAGCGGCGCTTCCTGGCCGAAATTCTGCTGGGCTTCATCACGCGCGACTATCGCCGTGTTGCCGAGGTGCATTTCGAGGCCGGCTATGTGCCGGGCCATCACTCGGTAGAGAATTTCGCGCAAGCCATCCGCGCCATCGGCGAGCCGATCCATAACCGCACCGCCGAAGAAATCTCGATGGCGAAGCTGCTGACGCTGCTGCTCGAAGTCACCGGCCTGTTCGACATGCAGACCCGGCCCGAACTGATCCTGCTGCAGAAGACCATGGTGGTGGTCGAAGGGGTCGCGCGCGGCTTCGATCCGAAACTCGATATCTGGAAGGTCGCCGATCCCGTGGTGCGCGAATGGATCGAGCGCAATCTGGGTCCGATCGGACGAATTCAGGGCGCGATGTCCGGCGCGGGTGACCTCGGCCGGGTGATGGCGGGCCTGCCGGCGATCGCCGCGCGGGCGGTTGCCGTGCTCGAGAACATGGAGAAAATGACCCGGGAGGGCCTGACGCTGTCGCCGGAGACGATCGCGGCCATGGGCCGGGCCGAGGGCCGCAAGAGCCGCTGGCGGACGGTGGCGCTCTGGATCATCGCGGCGACCTTTATCGGAATTCTGGTCGCGATCCGGCAGCTATGATTGCAATGACAGCACGGATTTGCTATCATTGATAGCATATCCTTGCCGGAGGCCGCCATGGCCAGCCTGACCATCCGAAAACTCGACGAAGCCATCAAAGTCCTATCTGCGGCTCCGTTCGGCCAAGAACGGCCGCTCCGTCGAAGAGGAAGTCCGGGTCATCCTCGGAGAGCTCATCCAAGGGCGCCCCGAATTACCAGGCCGCAGCCTCCCCAGCCTCCACTGAAGCCTCCTACCTGCCCCGCAACCCGTCGGCACCGCATCGGCCAAGGCCAGCGTCACCCTGATCATCGGCGGCGGCATCGCCGCCTTCAAGTCGCTGGAACTGATCCGGCGGCTGAAGGAGCGGCACATCGACGTCCGCTGCGTGCTGACCAAGGCCGCGCAGCAATTCGTCACGCCGCTTTCCGCCAGCGCGCTGTCGCATGAGCGCGTCTATACCGATCTGTTCGACCCCGGCAGCGAATTCGACGCCGGTCACATCCGCCTCGCCCGCGAATGCGATCTGATCGTGGTGGCGCCGGCGACCGCCGACCTGATGGCGAAGATGGCGCAGGGCCACGCCGACGATCTCGCCAGCGCGATCCTGCTGGCGGCAGACCGGCCGATCCTGCTGGCGCCTGCCATGAACCCGCTGATGTGGAACAACGCCGCCACCCGCCGCAACGTGCTGCAGCTTCGGCGCGACGGCGTCCACATGATCGGTCCCAATGCCGGCGAAATGGCTGAGTCCAATGAGGCCGGCGTCGGACGGATGTCGGAGGCGATCGAAATCGCCGCCGCTGCCGTCGACATTCTCCGCCCGCCGCGACCGCGTCCGCTGGCGGGCAAGCGCGTGCTGATCACGGCGGGACCGACGCATGAGGCGATCGATCCGGTGCGCTATATCGCCAACCGTTCCTCCGGCAAGCAGGGTTTTGCCATCGCCGCCGCGGCGCAGGCCGCGGGCGCCGACGTCACGCTGGTCTCCGGTCCGGTCGAATTGCGCGATCCCGCCGGCGTGACGGTGATCCGGGTGGAATCGGCGCGCGACATGCTGCATCGGGTGGAAGCCGCCTTGCCGGCCGATATCGCGATCTTCGCCGCCGCCGTGGCCGACTGGCGCGTCGCCAATGAGGGCGAGCAGAAGCTGAAAAAGACCGCTGCCGGGATGCCGCCGCTGCAACTGGTCGAAAACCCCGACATTCTCGCGACGATCTCGAAGCTGCAGGACAAGCGTCCGCCGCTGGTGATCGGCTTTGCCGCCGAGACCGAGCAGCTCATCCACAACGCCAAGGCCAAGATCGCGCGCAAGGGCTGCGATTGGATCGTCGCCAATGATGTGTCGCCGGAGACCGGCGTGATGGGCGGCGACCGCAACACGGTTCATCTGCTGACGCGGGACGATGACAACAAGATCAGGGTCGATTCCTGGCCTGTGATGACCAAGGAACAGGTCGCAGCCGAACTGGTGGCGAAGATTGCCCAAACCGTGGAGAAGAATTCGTGAGCGCGACAGTGAAGGTCGACATCCGCCAATTGCCGCACGGCGAAGGTCTCGCGCTGCCGGCCTATCAGAGCGCGGACGCCGCCGGGCTCGACCTGCTCGCGGCAGTGCCGGCGGACACGCCCTTGATCCTGCCTCCGGGCAAATACGCGATGGTGCCGACCGGGCTCACGATCGCGCTGCCTTCAGGATTTGAGGCGCAGGTGCGGCCACGTTCCGGCCTTGCCGCCAAGTATGGCGTTACCGTCCTGAATTCGCCGGGAACGGTGGATGCGGATTATCGCGGCGAGATCAACGTCCTCCTGATCAATCATGGCGATACGCCGTTCCCGATCCGGCGCGGCGAGCGCATCGCGCAGATGGTGATCGCACCGGTGGTGCAGGCGCAACTCGTTCCGGTGGCATCGCTCTCGGGAACCGATCGAGGCAGCGGCGGTTTCGGCTCTACCGGGCGCTGAATCGTTTCAAATTTGAGCGGTGCGATTCATCCTTCCGCCGCTTTTTTCACAGCCAATTCAGCGTTCACGGTCTGGACTCTTACCGGTCGAGTCCCGAAGGGGATACTCTCGACCCGATTCGTGCGGAGCGCGACCAGCAAAAGTGGGGTCGGGCGCGCTCATTCTTATTTTCGGCGCATAATCTCCGCGCCAAACCGCTTACACCTTGGCGGATCATGCGCTGGGGTAGCGCCGGGTTTGCAGCGTGCGTTTTTGGGGCAAATAATGTTGGGCGTAGTCGCGGCGATGCGTCGAACCCTGCTGTCGTGCACCTCACTGGCGCGCCACGGCATGATGGCGCTCGCCACTGCCCTCGCCGCCGCGCCGGAACCCGCGCGGGCCGCTGACTTGACCATCACGCAGGCGATTTCCGACCCTGTTCGACCTCAATCACCAGGAATTTGCCGCGCTGACGACGGCGCTGTCGTTGCTCGGCTTTACCGTGTTGGCGGCGATCCTGCTGATGCGCTCGCGCGTTCGGGCCAGCCAAATGGAACTCAACCTGCGCTCCGACATCGCCGACCTGCAGGTGCAGGCCGACCGGCTGCGCGCGCTGTCTGTTCGCCGAGCCCCAGATCCTGATCGCCTGGGCCGCGGGCGACAACCGGCCCCAGATCAGCGGCGACACCTCGCTTCTGATCTCGCAGGACGCGCTGTCCAATTCACCGCAGCGTATCCTCGCCTTTGGAACCTGGCTGCCGCCGGAACCGGCGCTGCAGATGGACCATGCGGTCGACGCGCTGCGCGAGGCCGGTGAAGGTTTTCTGCTCAATCTCTCCACCTCGAACGGCCGCGCCATCGAAGCGATGGGCCGCGCCATCGGGGGACAAGCCATTGTGCGGATTCGCGAACTCGGGCGGCTTGCGCCGGGAACTCGCCGAATCCAATCTCCGTTACAGGACACTTGTCGAGGAGACCGAACTGCTGCGCGACTTCGCCGCCGCGGCGCCCTGGCCGATCTGGGCCAAGAGCGTCGAGGGCAATCTGCGTTACGCCAATGCGGCCTATGTGCGGGCCACCGAGGGCGCCAGCGTCGCGGATACGATCCACCGCGGCCTCGAACTGCTGGAGAACGACCAGCGCGCCGAGATGGGCCGGGTGCTGAACGACAATTCCACCTTCAGCGCGCGGCTGCCGATCGTGGTCGGCGGCGAGCGGCGCATCTATGACGTGCAGGCGCTCAAGCTCAGCGGCGGCAGCGCCGGCATCGCCATCGACGCCAGCGAGGCGACCGCATTGCGCGATGCGATGGAGCGGATGGCGGAAGCCCATCGCCGCACCCTCGACCAATTGTCGTCCGGGGTTGCCGTGTTCGACGGCCAGCGGCGGCTTGCCTTCTACAATGAATCCTACCGGCGGCTGTGGGGCCTCGATCAGGCCTTCCTCGATTCCAATCCCGACGATTCGAGCGTGCTCGACCGGCTGCGCGCGGCGCGCAAGCTGCCCGAGCAGCCGGATTTCCGGGCCTGGAAGGCCAAGCTGCACGAGGCCTATCGCGCCTCGAGCCGGAGAACTACACCTGGTTCCTGCCCGACGGCCGCGCCGTCAGCGTCGTCACCACGCCGAACCTCGAAGGCGGCGTCACCTATCTGTTCGACAATGTCACCGAGAGCCTCGATCTCGCCCGCCGCTATGACCGGCTGACCCGGGTCCAGCACGAAACGCTCGACAATCTGGCTGAAGCGGTCGCGGTGTTCGGCAGCAATGGCCGCGTCGAACTGTTCAACCCCGCCTTCGAGAAAATGTGGAAGCTGTCGGCGGAATCGCTGAAGGAACAGCCGCACATCGAGACCGTGGAAGCCTGGTGCAAGCCGCTGTTCGACGACGCGCTGACCTGGCGGGCGCTGCGCGAGGCGATCACCGCGATCGATAACCGCGCGCAGGTATCGCTGAAGCTCGAGCGCAAGGACGGCAGCGTGCTGGACTGCATGACCATGCCGCTGCCCGACGGCGCGACCATGCTGACCTTCCAGGACATCACCGACACCGAGAATGTCGAGCGGGCGCTGCGCGAACGCAACGAGGCGCTGGAAGCCGCCGATCAGATGAAGGTCGATTTCGTCCACCACGTGTCCTACGAGCTGCGCGCGCCCCTCACCACCATCATCGGCTTCGCGCATTTCCTCAGCGATCCCTCGACCGGCCCGCTGACGCCAAAGCAGGCCGAATATCTCGACTACGTCACCAAATCGACCAACGCGCTGCTGGCGCTCACCAACAACATCCTCGATCTCGCCACCATCGATGCCGGCGCCATGAAGCTCGAGCTCGGCCCGGTCAATATCGAAAAGGCCATCCAGGCCGCCGCCGAAGGCATTCAGGACCGGCTGGCGACCGACCGCATCGAACTCAAGGTCGATATCGATTCTGATATCGGCAACTTCACCGGCGACGAACGGCGCGTGGTGCAGGTGCTCTACAATCTGCTCGCCAACGCCGTCGGATTCTCGCCGCACGATGCCGCGGTCACGATCAGCGCGCGGCGGGCCGAGCATCGCGTGATCTTCGCCGTCAGCGATTGCGGCCCCGGCATTCCGGCTGACGTGAAAGACAAGGTGTTCGACTGGTTCGAGAGCCATTCCCACGGCTCGCGTCATCGCGGCGCCGGCCTCGGGCTGTCGCTGGTGCGCTCCTTCGTCGAACTGCACGGCGGCAAGGTGCGCGTCGATTCGGTAGTCGGCAAGGGCACGACGGTCACCTGCGACTTCCCGATCGACCAGAACGCGCATCGCAACGCCGCCGAATGACCGGATCAGCGACATTTACGGTAGCGCTCGCGAACGAGACGGCGACGGCCCATCTGATGGCCGACCTCGCGCTGCTGGTCGGTCCCGGCGACGTCATCACGCTGTCGGGCGATCTCGGCGCGGGCAAGACCGCGGCGGCGCGCGCCATGATCCGCTATCTCGCCAACGATCCCATGCTCGAAGTGCCGAGCCCGACATTCACGCTGGCGCAGAGCTACGATTTGCCGTTTCCGATTGTCCACGCCGATCTCTACCGCATCAATGATGCGAGCGAGCTGGAGGAAATCGGATTGTCGCCGCTGCCGGAGGGCACGCTGGCGCTGATCGAATGGCCGGAGCGCGCGCCCGATGCGCTGCCCGAAGATCGCATCGACATCGCCCTCAGCCATCGCCCGGCGCTCGGGTCCACCGCGCGCGCCGCCGAAATCACCGGCTATGGCAAGGCGGCGGCGCAGGTGACGCGACTGAGCAGCTTGCGAAAGTTTCTCAGCGATGCCGGCTTGCTGGATGCGGGGCGCGAGCGTATGCCGGGCGACGCCTCGACGCGCTCCTATGCGCGGCTGATCCGCGATGACGGCACGTCGATCCTGATGAATTCGCCGCGCCGTCCGGATGGCCCGGCGATCTATGACGGAAAATCCTACAGCGCGGCCGTGCATCTCGCCGAGGACGTCAAGCCGTTCGTCGCCATCGACAATGGCCTGCGCGCGCACGGCTTCTCCGCGCCCGCCATCCATCATGCCGATCTCGATTTCGGTTTCCTGATCACCGAGGATTTCGGCAGCGCCGGCATCATCGAAGGCGACCCGCCGCGGCCGATCGTCGAGCGCTACGAGGCGGCGACCGACATGCTGGCGGAGCTGCATCGCAAGACGCTGCCCGAAACCGCGCCGGTGGCGCCGCGAGCCTCATACCAAATTCCGGTCTACGATATCGATGCATGGCTGGTCGAGATCGGCCTGATGCTTGAATGGTATCTGCCGGATCGCGGCGCTGAAATCAGCCCGCAGCAGCGCGACGAATTCGTCACGATGTGGCGAACGCTGCTGGAAATGCCGGCGGCTGCGCCGCGAACCTGGGTGATGCGGGATTTTCATTCGCCCAACATCATCTGGCTCGGCGACCGCGCGGGGATCCTGCGCGTCGGAATCATCGACTTCCAGGATGCCGTGCTCGGCCCTGCCGCCTACGATCTGGTGTCGCTGTTGCAGGACGCGCGGATCGACGTTCCCGAACAGCTCGAGTTGACGCTCCTGACCCGCTACATCAAGGCGCGCCGCGCGGCAGATGGTCAGTTCGATCCGGCCAGCTTTGCCGAGCTTTACGCCATCATGTCGGCGCAGCGGAATACCCGCCTGCTCGGCACCTTCGCCCGGCTCAACCGGCGCGACGGCAAACCGCAATATCTGCGCCACCAGCCCCGGATCTGGACCTATCTAAGCCGCTCGCTGGCGCATCCGGCGCTATCGGCATTTCGCGAATGGTATGCCGCCAACGTGCCGCCGCCGGTTCCCTGATTTACCTCCTGTTAGCCACCCCGCATCTATTCTGGAACCGGCCATGCCGCTGAGGCATGGCGCAGTCAATTTTGACACGGGAAGACGGCCATGGCGGCGCGGAACGGCGCAAGGGCGATCGAGTCGTATTCGAGCGCGGCTTTGCGGCGCACATGATGGGAATCGACGGCACCTGGCGGCGCGACTGCGTGATGGAAGACGTTTCCGAGACCGGCGCCAAGCTGACGGTGGAAGGCTCGGTCGAGGGGCTGCACTTGAAGGAATTCTTCCTGCTGCTGTCGTCCACGGGGTTGGCCTATCGGCGCTGCGAGCTGGCCTGGGTCAACGGCGATCAGATCGGCGTCAACTTCCTCAAGCAGGGCGACAAGAAGAAGAAGGCGGCCAAGCGCGGGGCCGAGGACGCCGCAGTTTGAGGTTTGGCGGCGGCAGCCGTCGTATGGCCGTCATGTGCGGCCACTAAGGCCTCATGGTTGCTGGTTCAAGCTGCTCGCCGTGGTATGATCCGCAGCCCGATTTGATGGTTCGAGAAATTCCAGAAATGTCCGTTACGCCCACCAAAGCCATGGTCCTTGCCGCCGGTCTCGGTTTGCGCATGCGCCCGTTGACCGACCATATGCCGAAGCCGCTGGTGCGCGTGGCCGGCCAGCCATTGCTCGATCACGTGCTGGACAAGCTCGCCGATGCCGGCGTCAGCGAGGCCGTGGTCAACGTGCATTACCTGCCCGACCAGATCATCCAGCACACCGCGAGCCGTACTCGCCCCCGCATCATCATTTCCGACGAACGCGACGTGGTGCTCGGCACCGGCGGCGCGGTCGTGAAGGCGCTGCCGCTGCTCGGCAACGAGCCGTTCTTTCACCTCAACGCCGACACGATGTGGATCGACGGCGTGCGGCCCAATCTGGCGCGGCTGGCCGAAACCTTCGATCCTGACCGGATGGACATCCTGCTCTTGATGGCGCCGACCACGAGCAGCATCGGCTATGCCGGCCGCGGCGACTACGCGATGCTGCCGGACGGCGCGTTGCGCAAACGGAAAGAGCATCAGGTGGTGCCGTTCGTCTATGCGGGCGCGGCGATCATGTCGCCCTCGCTGTTCGCCGACGCGCCCGCCGGCGAGTTTTCGCTGACGAAGATGTTCGACCGCGCCAACGAACAGGAACGGCTGTTCGGCCTGCGGCTCGACGGCGTCTGGATGCACGTCGGAACCCCCGACGCGGTGCAGGCCGCGGAAGAGGCGTTTCTGGAGAGCGTGGCGTAGCTCCGCCCACAGGCCGTCATGGTGAGCGAGCGCGCGCACAGCGCCGATCTCGAGGATCGCAGTGCGGCCCGGCTGGTGCCATTCATCCTTCGAGACGACCGCTCCGCGGTCTCCTCAGGATGAGGTCTGGCAGCTTCGCAGGCTGACCTAGCGCACGCGCCGGTGTGTAACGGGGACGCCGCGACCTCACCCATGACCTGCCCCTCATCACCTCCCTATATTGCGCCTGACCTCGAATCAGGAACCCCATGCGCGTTTTCAGCGTTCCCGTCTCCGTGCCGCTCCTGCGCACCGTCATCGCGGCGCTGGTCGACGGCCGGCTGGTCGAGGGATTCGAGGCGCGCAGCAACCCGCTCAATCTCGCGCGCGCGACGCTCTATCTGCCGACCCGGCGCGCAGGAAGGCTGGCGCGGGAGATCTTTCTCGATGAGCTGAAGACGGACGCGGCGATCCTGCCGCGCATCGTGGCGCTCGGCGACATCGACGAGGACGAGCTGGCGTTTGCGGAAGGCTCCGAACAGTTCAGCGGCGTGGCGCCGCTCGACCTTCCGCCAAGGCTCGGCGAACTGGAGCGCCGCCTGACGCTGGCGCATCTGGTCGCGGCATGGGCGAAGAGTCCCGTCTCGGCGCCGCTCGTGGTCGGCGGCCCGGCCTCGACACTGGCGCTGGCCGGCGATCTGGCGCGGCTGATGGACGACATGGTGACGCGCGGCGTCGCTTGGGAGGCGCTCGACAAACTGGTGCCCGACCAGTTCGACAAATACTGGCAGCACTCGCTGGAATTCCTGCGCATTGCGCGCAAGGCGTGGCCGGAGCATCTGAAGGAAATCGGCCGGATCGAACCCGCCGAACGGCGCGACCGCCTGATCGATGCGGAAGCCGCGCGCCTGACCGCGCATCATGAGGGGCCGGTGGTTGCAGCCGGTTCGACCGGTTCGATGCCGGCGACCGCGAAATTCCTCACCGCCGTGGCCGGCCTGAAGCAGGGCGCGGTGGTGCTGCCGGGGCTCGACACCGATCTCGACGAGGAAGCCTGGCAGACGATCGGCGGCGTCAGGGACGCGCAGGGCAAGTTCACCACGCAGCCCTCCTCGAACCATCCGCAATTCGCGATGCACGGTTTGCTGGATCGCTTCGGCATCAAGCGCAGCGATGTCGAAATTCTGGGTACGCCAGGTCCACAGGGCCGCGAGGTGCTGGTGTCCGAGACGATGCGGCCGTCGAGCGCGACCGAACAATGGCACGATCGTCTGGCCCAGCCGGATGTCTCGCTGAAGGATTGCAGGCGGCATGGCGAAGCTTGCCGTCGTCGAGGCGCCCAATTCGGAGATGGAGGCGCTGGCGATCGCGGTGGCGATGCGCGAGGCGCGGCATCTGAACAAATCGGCGGCGCTGGTGACGCCGGATCGCGCGCTGGCGCGGCGGGTGATGGCGGCGCTGAGGCGCTGGAATCTCGAATTCGACGATTCCGGCGGCGACGCGCTGATGGATACGCCAAGCGGCATTTTTGCCCGCCTCGCCGCGGAAGCAGCCAGCAAGGGGCTGGAGCCGCCGACCTTGCTCGCGCTGCTGAAACATCCGCTGTTTCGGCTCGGCGGCGCACCCGGCGCGTTCAAGCACGCCATCGAGATCCTCGAACTGGCGCTGCTGCGCGGCACCCGGCCGCAGGCGGGAACGGCCGGCCTGGCGCGCGACTTCGATCGCTTCCGCGTCGAGCTCAGGAAGCTCCGGAGCCATGAGACCTCCTCGCTTCACGCCTCCGAGCCGCGCGCGAAACTGAGGGATGACGAACTCGACCAGGCGCAGGCACTGATCGCGGCGCTGCAGAAGGCGCTGGCGCCGCTGGAAGTCATGGGCTCGTCAAAACCGTACGATTTCGCCGAACTGGCGCTACGCCATCGCGAAACGCTGATCGCGCTGTCTTCGGATCAAAACGGCGTCGCCATCGTCTTCGAGGAAGCGCAAGGCGCTGCATTGTCGGCGGCGTTCGACGACCTGCTCGCCGAGCAAAAGCCGAGCGGCCTGATGGTCCAGCTCGGCGATTACCCCGATGTGTTCCAGACCGCCTATGCCGATCGCATGGTGCGGCGGCGGGAATCGGCGAGCGCGCAACTGCACATCTACGGCCAGCTCGAAGCGCGGCTGACCGAATCCGATCGCGTCATTCTTGGCGGACTGGTCGAGGGCGTCTGGCCGCCGGCGCCGCGGGTCGATCCCTGGCTGAGCCGGCCGATGCGCCATGAACTCGGCCTCGATCTGCCGGAGCGGCGCATCGGCCTCTCCGCGCACGATTTCGCGCAGTTGCTGGGAACGGACGATGTGATCCTGACCCATTCGGCCAAGGTCGGCGGCGCGCCGGCGGTCGCCTCGCGCTTTCTGCACCGGCTGGAGGCCGTCGCCGGCGAAGCGCGCTGGGACGCGGCCAAAAGTGCCGGTGAAAATTACGTCCGCTTCGCCGCCGAACTGGACCAGCCCGACGCGGTCGAGCCGATCGAGCAGCCCGCGCCGAAACCGCCGGTCGCGACACGGCCGACAAAACTGTCGGTCACGGCGATCGAGGACTGGCTGCGCGATCCCTATACGATCTACGCGAAATATATTCTGCGGCTCGATCCGCTCGACCCCGTCGACATGCCGCTGTCGGCGGCCGACCGCGGCTCGGCGATCCATGACGCGCTCGGCGAGTTCACGCAAAAATTCGCCGACGCGCTGCCGCCACAACCCGCATTGGTGCTGCGCGGCATCGGCGAAAAATACTTTGCGCCGCTGATGGAACGTCCCGAGGCGCGGGCGCTGTGGTGGCCGCGGTTTCAGCGCATCGCCGCACTGGTTTGCCGATTGGGAGCTGGCGCGGCGCGGCGAGATCGAAAAAATTGCCGCCGAGATCCGGGGCGAGATCAAGATTCCGCTCGACAACGAACGCATCTTCACGCTGTCGGCGCGCGCCGACCGGATCGAGCAGCGCCACGACGGCAGCTTTGCGATCCTCGATTACAAGACCGGCCAGCCGCCGACGGGAAAACAGGTGCGCATGGGCCTGTCGCCGCAATTGACGCTGGAGGCCGCGATCCTGCGCGAGGGCGGCTTCGAGAATATCCACGCCGGTTCATCCGTCGGCGAACTCGTCTATGTCCGGCTCAGCGGCAACAATCCGCCCGGCGAGCAGCGCTCGCTGGAGCTGAAAATCAGGAACAACGATACGCCGCAGCGGCCGGACGAGGCGGCCGACTACGCGCTCGAACAGCTCGAAGCGCTGATCCGCAAATTCGAGAACGAGGAGACCGCCTACACTTCGCTGAACCTGTCGATGTGGTCGAACCGCTACGGCGCCTATGACGATCTCGCCCGGATCAAGGAATGGTCGGCGGCCGGCGGACTGGGGATCGAGGAATGGTGAAGGCTGCCCGCATCATTCCTCCCAATGTGCGCGACACGCAGGCGCGCGCGTCCGATCCGGCGGCGTCCTCGTTCGTTTCGGCCAATGCCGGATCGGGCAAGACGCATGTGCTGGTGCAGCGGGTGATCCGGCTGCTGCTCGACGACGTCGCGCCGGAAAAGATCCTCTGCATCACGTTTACAAAAGCCGCCGCCGCCAACATGGCGGAGCGGGTGTTCACCACGCTCGGCCATTGGGTGACGCTCGACGACGACGCGCTGGATGCGGCGATCCGCGAGGCCGGCATTCCGCATCCCGAGCGCACGCTTGCGCAAATCGGCGCGCAAACTGTTCGCCTGCGCGCTGGAGACGCCGGGCGGACTGAAGGTGCAGACCATCCACGCGCTGTGCACGCGGCTGCTGCAGCAATTCCCGTTCGAGGCCAATGTGCCGGCGCGGTTTGCCGTGCTCGACGACCGCGACCAGAACGAGATGATGGAGCGCGCCAATCTCGGCGTTTTCCTCGAAGCGTCGCGCAACCCCGAAAGCGCCACCGGCCGCGCGCTGATGACGGCGATGGCGAGCGCGGCCGACGTCACCTTCAAGGACGTGGTGCGCGAGGCCTGTCTCAGCCGCGATCATTTCATGGCGTGGACGGACGCCGCCGGCAGCGCGCAGGCCGCCGCCGCGCAGATTTCGGCCGCGCTCGGCGTGAACCCCGACGACCGGATCGAGGATGTCGAGCGTGACATCGTCGACGGACCCAACCTGCCGCGATCGCGATGGCAGGACATCGCGCTGGTTCTGGAAACCGGAAGCAAGACCGATCAGGACCAGGCGGCGCGGCTGCGCGGTGCGCTGGTGTTCACCGGCGCGGCGCAGGTCGACGAGTATCTCGGCGTATTCCTCACGGAAGCCGATCGCACACCGCGCAAATCGGTGGTGACGAAGAAATTCTGCGACAACAATCCGGCCATCGGCCGGCTGATTCGAATCGGAAGCCCGTCGCATCCTGCCCCTGATCGAACGCCGCCGCGCCGTGGTGGCGCGCGACCGCACCGAGGCGCTGCTTCATATCGCCACCGCAGCTGCGGCCAATTACCGCCGCGAGAAGCAGGAACGCGGCCTGCTCGACTATGACGATCTGATCGACAAGACGCTGGAGATGCTCGACCGCGTCTCCTCGGGCTGGGTGCATTACAAGCTCGACCGCGGCGTCGACCATGTGCTGATCGACGAGGCGCAGGACACCAGTCCGCGGCAATGGGACATCGTCGCGCACATCATCTCCGAATTCACCTCGGGCGCCGGCGCGCGCGACGGCGTGGTGCGCACGGTGTTCGCGGTCGGCGACGAGAAGCAGTCGATCTTTTCGTTTCAGGGCGCAGCGCCACGCGAATTCGACCTGCGCCGCCGCGCCTTGCAGCGGAAGTTCGAGGGCGCCGGACTGAAGTTCGATCCGGTGTCCTTTACCTATTCGTTCCGGTCGGGACCGGCGATCCTGCATGCGGTCGATCAGGTGTTTCGCGAGCAGGATATTTTTCGCAGCATCCATGCGGTCGATATCGGCAATCCGATCCATCACGCGCTGGCCGATGCTGGGCCCAGCCAGATCGATCTCTGGGAACTCGCGGAAGCCGACGATCGGCAGGACATCGAAGGCTGGCGCGCGCCGTTCGACGGCGTCGCCGCGACCAGCCCCGAAGTGAAGCTTGCCCGGCGCATTCAGGCCGAGATCAAGACGCTGGTCGGCAGCGGTGTGATGACCGGCAGCAAGAACGACCGCCGGCCGCTGCGCTATGGCGACATGCTGGTGCTGGTGCGGCGGCGCGGCAATGCGTTCGATGCCGTGATCCAGGCGCTGAAGCATGCCGGCATCCCGGTCGCCGGCGCCGACCGCCTCAAGCTGACCGAGCACATCGCGATCATCGACCTGATGAACCTCGCCGACGCGCTGCTGCTGCCGCAGGACGATCTGGCGCTGGCGGTGGCGCTGAAGAGCCCGCTGTTCGGCCTCACCGATGACGACCTGTTCAAGATCGCCTGGCAGCGCAAGGGATCGTTGCGCGCGGCACTGGCCGAGCGCGCCGCGGCCGACGGCCGGTTGCGGGATGCGCTGTGGCGGCTCGAACAGTGCGAACGCCGCTTTGCCAGCGAGACGCCGTTCGCGTTCTATGCCTGGCTGCTCGGCGGCGATGGCGGCCGCGCGCGAATCCTGCGCCGGCTCGGACACGAGGCGAACGACGCGCTCGATGAATTTCTGGAGCTGGCGCTGAACTACGAACGCAAGGCGCCGGCCTCGTTGCAGGGTTTTATGGCGTGGCTGCGCACGGCCGATCTCGAAGTGAAGCGCGACATGGAAATCTCGCGCGACGAGGTCCGCGTCATGACGGTGCACGGCGCCAAGGGGCTGGAGGCTTCCGTCGTGTTCCTGGTGGACACCACGACCTCGCCCTCGGATACGCAGCGGCTGAAACTGATCAACCTGCCGCAGGGCAATGCCGATCCGCATGCGCCCGGCGTGGTGGTCTGGGCCGGCCGCAAGGCCGAGGATCCGCCGGCCGTCGTCGCGGCCCGCGCGGCGATGATCGACGATACCGAGGATGAATACCGCCGCCTGCTCTATGTCGCGATGACGCGCGCAGCCGACAGGCTGATCGTCGGCGGCTGCCTGCCCGGCAACATGAGGAGTGTCCGGCCGCTGTCCTGGTACGATCTGATCACCAAGGGGCTCGCCGGTTCCGACCTTGCAGCTTCAGGAGATCGAGACCGCCATCGGCCGGGTGAAGCGCTACACCGCCCCGAGGAGACCGCGCCGTCGGCCGCTCCCGCTGCTGCGCCGTCCGCACCGCGCGCCGATGGTGCTGCCCAACTGGCTGCTGACCCCGGCGCAGCCGGAGATTTCCGCGGAAAGTTTTGTGCGGCCATCCGACCCTGCCGATGACGACAGCCGCAAGGTACGGACGGCCGAATCGCTCACGCAGCGCGCCCGCGCCCTGCAGCACGGCACGCTGGTGCACCGGCTGCTGCAATCGCTGCCCGATATCGCCGCGGAGCGCCGCCGCGAGGCCGCGCTGGCCTATCTGGCCCGCAATGCCGATGGCTGGAGCGAGGAGGAACGGCAGGCGCTGGCCGAAAGCACGCTGGCCCTGATCGCGGATACGCGTTTCGCGCCGGTGTTCGCCCCCGGCAGCCGGGCCGAAGTCTCGATCGTCGGACGGCTGGAGCGGCCGGCCGGACGGCCGGCGCTGGTATCCGGGCAGATCGACCGCCTCGTGGTCACGGAAAGCGAGGTCCTGATCGTCGATTTCAAGACCAACCATGCCCCGCCCGGCCGGCCGGAGGAGGCCCCGAGGGGCTATGTCCGCCAGCTCGCGCTGTACCGGGCGGTGCTGGGCAAGCTTTATCCCCAGCGGCCGGTTCGCGCCGCGCTGCTTTGGACCGAAACCGCTGAATTAATGGAGATTTCCGCCCCCGCGCTGGAGGCCGAGCTGGCATCCATCATCTCGGCGTGACCCGTGCTTGACCCGGCAGGATCGCGTTCATAGGTTTGGCCCTATCATCCCCGGCGCGATTCTCATGCCGCGCCGCTTTATTCCTAACCGAACGAGGTAATTACCATGGCCGTTGGCAAGGTTTCTGACGCCGATTTCGAAGCCGAAGTGCTCAAGGCAACCGGGCCGGTGGTCGTCGATTTCTGGGCCGAATGGTGCGGCCCCTGCCGCATGATCGCCCCTGCCCTCGACGAGATTTCCGGCGCGATGGGCGACAAGGTCAAGATCGTGAAGCTGAACGTCGACGAGAGCCCGAAGACGGCCTCGAAATACGGCGTGATGTCGATCCCGACCCTGATGATCTTCAAGGGCGGCGAGATGGCCTCCCGCCAGGTCGGCGCCGCGCCGAAGGCGAAGCTGCAGCAGTGGATCACCGCTGCGGTCTGATCAGGTTTCGATTTGCTGATTGTGAAACGGCCGGCGAATAGCCGGCCGTTTTGTTTTGTGGCGATGATCTTGTAGCCCGGGTGGAGCGCAGCGTAACCCGGGACTCTCTGTTTGCCGCGCGACCGTCCCGGATTGCGCTGCGCTCCATCCGGGCTACGAATTCGGCGCTACGAATTCAGCGAATCCATCCCGTCGAAAGCGCGGATGCAAATTCGGCGTCGCCGTTCCGTCGCGCCAGTGCCGCCATCGCATCGTTGTCGTATGGCACATGCCGGAAGGTCACGCGCCAGCTTCCCGATGCCAGTTCCAGAATCGCATAGCGGGCGTCGGGCGTGCCCGCCTCGATCAGATGCGGGAACGGAACGTTGTAGGAAAAGCCGGGAACGCCGACGCTGCCGGGATTGACCACCAGGCGCCCGTCGCCGAGCCGCACCGCGCGCGCGATGTGGGTATGGGCGCACAGAATCAGCGACTGCGAGATTCCCTCCGCTTCTTTCTCGATGGCCTCCAACGGAGACATCCTGACCGAGCCGTCAGGCGTCACGGTCTCAAGCCAGTAAACATTATCGTCGGCAGGCGTGGCGTGACAGAGAAACACCTGATCGCGAAACACCTGCGTCGCCGGCACCGTGCGCAACCAGTCGAAATGCTCGATGCCGAGCTGCGCGTGGGCCGGGCCGTTCCCACGAACCCATCTTCTCGACCGGCCGATCGATCAGCCAGCGATCATGGTTGCCGAGCACATGAACGGCGTCGAGCGCCATCAGCGCGTCCATGGCTCGCCGCGCTTCGAGCGGCCCGCTCGCCATGTCGCCGAGATTGACGATCTCGCTGATGCCTTGCGCACGGATGTCGGCCAGCACGGCTTCCAGCGCGAGATGGTTTCCGTGCACATCGGCGATGGCGGCAAAACGCATGCGACTTCCCAGCTTTCGACAGTTGTGGTTGTACGACGCGTACAAGAACGATGTTAGGTCATTTAACTCATTTGGGTGAGACCAACCAGCAACATGCTCCTTTGGTTTTATGGCGGAACCCGGGTTCCGACTCGCAGTCGGCGCAAGCCTTGGTTAGTATTTTGCAACCACCGGGGCTGGATAGTTCATAAGCAATCGATATTTCTTCCCGGGTCGCCGCTGGAAGCAATTCCAGCGGCATTTCATTTTCGTCGGACGCACGGCTTGATCTGACGCGGTCCCCACTTCGCTGGAAAACGCTCTATGCCGGCGGCGTGCCGTTGATCGCAAGCACATGGCCGGCGAGGTAGAGCGAGCCCGGTGATCAGGATGCGCGGCGGCACTTCATACGCCAGCCGCGACAGCGCGTGTAGCGCGGCTTCGACGCTTGCAGCATTTTCCACGCGCATGCCGAGCGCGCGCGCCGCATCGGCGAGGCGATCCGGCGGCATCGCATTGTCGCGGCCGGGAATCGGCACGGTGACGATGTGCCGCGTCAGGCCGGCGAAATTGGCGAGGAACGCGCCCGCATCCTTGTTCGCCATCATGCCTGCGATCACCACCAGCGGGCGCGACACCCGCTCTTCGAGATCGCCGAGCGCTGCCGCCGCGACGCGGCCGCCTTCCGCATTGTGCCCGCCATCGAGCCAGATCTCGCAACCCTTCGGCCCCTGATCGACCAGCGCGCCCGCGACCAGCCGCTGCATCCGCGCCGGCCATTCGGCGCCGACGATGCCGGCCTCGAACGCCGGCATTCCGATCTTGAACGCCTCGATCGCGCGCAACGTTGCGATGGCGAGACCGGCGTTATCGAATTGATGCCGCCCGAACAGTTTTGGCGCCGCAAGATCCATCAGGCCGCGCTCGTCCTGATAGACCAGCCGCCCGCGCTCGACACCGACATGCCATTGCTGTCCCGCCGCATGCATCGGCGCGCGCATGCGCTTCGCCTCCGCCTCGATCACCGACATCGCCTCCGGCGCCTGCTCGGCGCAAATCACCGGCGCGCCGCGCTTGATGATGGCGGCCTTTTCGCCGGCGATGGCGGTCAGCGTGCTGCCGAGGAATTCCATGTGGTCCATGCTGACCGGCGTGATGACCGTCGCGATCGGCCGGTCGATGACGTTGGTCGCGTCGAGCCGTCCGCCGAGACCGGTTTCCAGCAGCACGACATCGGCCTCATGCTCCGCGAACAGGCAAAACGCCGCCGCGGTCTCCATCTCGAAAATCGTGATCGGATCGCCCGCATTGACCTGCTCGCAGTGCTCCAGCACCCGGCGCAACTCGGCATCGTCAGCCAGGCGGCCGCCGCCCTTCTCGCCGATGCGGAAGCATTCGTTGATCCGCACCAGATAGGGCGAGGTGTAGACGTGCACGCGCAGGCCTGCGGCCTCAAGCGTCGCGCGCAGATAGGCGATCGTCGAGCCCTTGCCATTGGTGCCCGCGACATGGATCACCGGCGGCAACGTGGCTTCGGGATGATCGAGCCGCGCCAGCAGGCGGTGCATGCGATCGAGGCTGAGATCGATGCGCTTCGGATGCAGGGCAGACAGCCGCGCGATCAATTCACCGAGCGGCTGGGGATTGGCGGCAGGCAGGTTCACGCGTGGGGCGCAGCCGGCACGGCTTCCGGCGCTGCGACGATCTGGGCCGCGTCCGTGACCTGCGGCGCAGGCTTTGAAGCGACGTCGAGCGCCGGGGATTTGGTCAAGAGCCGGCACAGCCGCGCCAGCGTCGGGCGCATCTCGTGGCGATGCACGACCATGTCGATCATGCCGTGATCGAGCAGATATTCGGCGCGCTGGAATCCTTCCGGCAGTTTCTCGCGGATGGTCTGTTCGATCACGCGCGCGCCGGCAAAGCCGATCAGCGCGCCGGGCTCGGCGATCTGCACGTCGCCCAGCATGGCGTAGGAGGCGGTGACGCCGCCGGTGGTCGGATTGGTCAGCACCACGATGTAGGGCAGCTTCGCTTCCCGCAGCATCTGCACGCCGACGGTGGTGCGCGGCATCTGCATCAGCGACAAAATGCCTTCCTGCATCCGCGCGCCGCCCGAGGCTGCGAACATGATGAACGGCGACTTCTTCTCCACCGCAAGCTCGAGCCCGCGCACGATCGCCTCGCCTGCGGCCATGCCGAGCGAGCCGCCCATGAAATCGAAATCCTGCACCGCGACGACAACGCCGGCGCCTTCCAGCTTGCCGTAGCCGACCTTGATGGCGTCGTTCAGCCCGGTCTTGGCGCGCGCGTCCTTGATGCGGTCGACATATTTGCGCTCGTCGCGAAATTTAAGCGGATCGGCCGTCACTTCCGGCAGCGCGATGTCGTACCAGGTCTCATTGTCGAAGATCGATTTCAGCCGCGCCACCGCGCCCATGCGCATGTGGTAGTTCGAGCCGGGGATGACGAACTGGTTGGCCTCGACGTCCTTGTAGAACACGAGCTGCCCGGAATCCGGGCACTTGATCCACAAATTCTCCGGCGTCTCGCGGCGCAGGATGTTGCGGATTTTTGGCCGGACGACGTTGGTGAGCCAATTCATGTTTCGCTCCGAAATGCGGTTAAGCGCATCGACTGGAATATGGCGACCCGGACCAAGCCCAACAAGCCGCGACTCACGCCTATTCCACGCAATTATGGCTTATTCTGCGGCCTGTTTCGCGCCCCTAACGCCCTGCGCCAGCGCGGAAACGAGATCGGCGACGGCGCCAACCGTTTTGGGGGTCGCGCGTCCCTCGCCATCGAGGCTGGCGCGGAGCGCATCGACCAGCGCGGTGCCGACCACGGCGCCATTGGCATTCTCCGCGATCGCCCGCGCCGCCTCGGGCGTACGGATACCAAAGCCGACGCAGACCGGCAGTTTGGTATGGCGCTTGATGCGGGCGACGGCTTCGCCGACCACGCTGGAATCGGCGCTGCCGCTGCCGGTGATGCCGGTGATGGAGACGTAATAGACGAAGCCCGAGGTGTTCGCGAGCACCGCGGGCAGGCGCTTGTCGTCGGTCGTCGGCGTCGCCAGGCGGATGAAATTGAGCCCCGCCTTCATCGCCGGAATGCAAAGCTCGGTATCTTCCTCCGGCGGCAGGTCGACGATGATCAGGCCGTCGACGCCGGCGCTCTTGGCATCGGCGAGGAACTTGTCGACGCCGTAGATATAGATCGGATTGTAGTAGCCCATCAGCACCAGCGGCGTGGTGTTGTCGTCCTTGCGGAAGCCGCGGACCATCTCCAGCGTCTTCTTCAGGGTCATGCCGGCCTTCAGCGCGCGCAGGCCCGCCGCCTGGATCGAGGGCCCGTCCGCCATCGGATCGGTAAAGGGCATGCCGATCTCGATGACGTCGGCGCCGGCCTTCGGCAGCGCCTTGATGATGTCGAGCGACGTCGCGGGGTCCGGATCGCCGGCCATCAGGAAGGTGACGAACGCCGAGCGGCCCTGCTTGGCGAGTTCGGCAAATCTTGCGTCGATACGGGTGGTCACTTCTTCCTGCCCTTCAGGATGTCGCCGACCTGCGGAATGTCCTTGTCACCGCGTCCGGACAGGTTGACGACCATCAGGTGATCTTTCGGCCGCTTCGGCGCGAGCTCCATCACCTTGGCGATGGCGTGCGCCGGCTCGAGCGCCGGGGATGATGCCTTCAAGCCGCGACAGCAACTGAAACGCCGCCAGCGCCTCGTCGTCGGTCGCCGAGAGATAGGTGACCCGGCCGGTTTCGTGCAGCCAGGAATGCTCCGGGCCGATGCCGGGATAGTCCAGCCCCGCCGAGATCGAATGCGCGTCCTGGATCTGGCCGTCCTCGTCCATCAGCAAATAGGTGCGGTTGCCGTGCAGCACGCCGGGACGGCCACCGGCGATCGAGGCGGCATGCAGTTGCGTCAGGCCATGCCCCGCGGCCTCGACGCCGAAGATTTCCACGGAGGGATCGTCGAGGAAGGGATGAAACAGCCCCATCGCGTTGGAGCCGCCGCCGATGCAGGCGACCAGCGAATCCGGCAGGCGGCCCTCGGCCTCCTGCATCTGCACGCGCGTCTCGTCGCCGATCACGGACTGGAAGTCGCGCACCATCATCGGATAGGGATGCGGACCCGCCACCGTGCCGATGCAGTAGAACGTGTTGTGCACATTGGTGACCCAGTCGCGCAGCGCGTCGTTCATCGCGTCCTTCAGCGTGCGCGAGCCCGACTGCACCGGGACCACCTTGGCGCCCAGCATTTCCATGCGGATCACGTTGGGCTGCTGCCGCTCGACGTCGACCGCGCCCATATAGACCACGCATTCGAGCCCGAACCGCGCGCACAGCGTCGCAGTGGCGACGCCGTGCTGGCCGGCGCCGGTCTCGGCGATGATGCGCTTCTTGCCCATGCGGCGCGCGACCATGATCTGGCCGAGCACGTTGTTGACCTTGTGCGAGCCGGTGTGATTGAGCTCCTCGCGCTTGAAATAGATTTTCGCGCCACCGAGATGCTCGGTCAGGCGTTCGGCGAGATAGAGCGGCGACGGCCGGCCGACATAGTGCTTGAGGTAACCGTTCATCTCGGCCTGGAACGCCGGATCGGCCTTGGCGTCGGCATAGGCCTTTTCCAGGTCGAGGATCAGCGGCATCAGCGTTTCGGCGACGAAGCGTCCGCCGAAAATGCCGAAATGCCCGCGCTCGTCGGGGCCGGTACGGAATGAATTGGGCAGGTTTGGATTCATCGGACCATCAGTTCTTCGGTGGCGCGGGCGGCGCGAATGAAATGGCGGATCATCTCGGGATCCTTGACGCCGGGCGCGCTTTCCACGCCGGAGGACACATCGACGCCGCCGGCGCGGGTGACGCGGACCGCCTCCGCCAGATTATCGGCGGTGAGCCCGCCTGAAACCAGGTACGGCAAATTAAGCTCGAGTTTCGCCAGCACGTTCCAGTCGAACACGGCCCCCAGCCCGCCGGGGCGGGTGGCGCCCTTGGGCGCGCGGGCGTCGAACAGGATGCGGTCGGCGACGCTGGCATAGCCCGGCAGCACGGCGAGATCGGCCGACGTCTCGACCGCAATCACCTTCATGACCGGAAGCGCGAACTTCGCCTTGATGTCGCGCACGCGCGCGATGGTTTCCTTGCCGTGCAGTTGCAGCAGATCCGGCCGCAGCGTCTCGACGATGTTTTCCAGCGTCGCGTCGTCGGCATCGACCGTCAGCGCCACCTTGGTGGCGCGGCCCTTGGCCTGCCGGCCGAGTTCCCGCGCGGTCTCGAGGCTGAGATGGCGCGGCGACGGGGGAAAGAACACGAAGCCCACCATGTCGGCGCCCGCCTCGAGCGCTGTGTCGAGCGTCTCGCGCGTGGACAGGCCGCAAATTTTGACGAGCAGGGACATGGTCTCTCAGGGGCACGGATTTCGAGCCCCGTGACCGGCTGGAACAGGGCTGACGGGGCGGGTTCTACAACGTCGCGCCCTGCTTGTCTCGCCCTGTGGCCCCATAGATCCCGTACTGGGACGGCGCCGGAAGCCGCTGCTGATCGGCCCGGGAAACCGCCGCCGCGGCCCGCAAATCGGCCGTCTCCGCCCTTGCCCGGCGGGCATCCGCCTCATGCTGGCGCGCCGCGCGGCGCCAGTGGCGCTGGCGGAACCAGGTCGCCATGCCGCCCGCCGCCACCCCCAGAATGGCCACCGCAATGATCACGGCGAACAGCGGCATCGACACTGCAATCGCCGGATCGGTCGAATTGAACGGATCGAACGACACCGTCACGAAATGGCGGTTGGCCACCGCAAAGACGATGAAGATGAGGCCTAAGGGAATGACGACCAGCGCCGTGAAGAACTTTCGCATGACCATCTCTCGTAGTGATCGAGAAAGGCGGGCAACGGGCCCGCAACACGGCTACAAATAGTCAAATCGAAAAAGCGCCTACGCGCTGGCCTCGGGCGAGCCGTCCTCGCGGTTCAGCCGCTCGCGCATTTCCTTGCCGGTCTTGAAGAACGGCACGCTCTTCTGGTCGACCGGCACATGCGCGCCGGTGCGTGGATTGCGCCCCGCGCGCGCCGGGCGATGCTTGACCGAGAAAGCGCCGAAACCGCGCAGCTCGACACGGTCGCCGCGCGCCAGCGCTGCCACGATCTCATCGAGGATCGCGTTCACAATGTTCTCCACATCCCGCTGATAGAGGTGCGGGTTGTGCTCGGCGATGCGCTGAACAAGTTCGGATTTGATCATCGAAGTTGGGATCCGGGATCGTGCGGATATCCATTTCCGTGAAAATACCTTGCACTGTCAAGACGCTAAATCACTTTTGGGCAGCGCGGACCACGTCACAAATGGCCCAAAGAGGCTATGCGGCAACACCCGCAGTGCGGGAGAATGTGGCGAAGGGCAGCCGGTGAGGCTCAGTTGGACGCCGCGGGGCGCCACAATGCGAGCATGCCGTCGAGCGAGAGCTGATCGACCGCCTGGGCGACGCCGCCCTGCTCGATCTGGCGCGCAATGGAGCTCAAACCGAGCGCATCGAACGTGATCGAAGCCGCCGTTCGCAGGAACGTCAGGTCGCCGAATTGCGGCGTCAGCTTGTAGTCCCGCACCGGCAGATCGCTTTTGACCTTCTTTTCGGCAACCAGCCATGCAACGGCGGCTTTTTCGTCGCCGAGCTGATCGACCAGCTTCAGTTCCACCGCCTGGCGGCCGGTGAAGACCCGCCCGTCCGCGACCTTTTCCAGCAGCGCGTCATCCATGCCGCGCCGTTCCTTCACCAGACCGCGGAACCAGGCATAGGAATCCTTCACCAGCGCGTCGAGGGCTGCGCGCGCCTCAGGGCTGGTCGGCTCGAAACCGTTGGGCGCGGCCTTCAACGGCGAGGATTTCACCTCCTCGACCTTGACGCCCACGGTCTTCAACAGCTCGCTGAAATTCGGAAACTGGAACAGCACGCCGATCGAACCGACCAGCGAGCTCTGCCGCGCGACGATATGATCGGCGGCGATCGCCGTGATGTAACCGCCCGACGCGGCCAGCCCCTCGACCACCACCACCAGCGGCTTCTTGGCCTTCAGTCGCACCAGCGAATCGTAGAGCTGCTCGGAGCCGGCCGTGGTGCCGCCAGGCGAATTGATGTGGATGATGACAGCGGCGTGGTTCGATTTCTCCAGCCGCTCCAGCGCCTCGACCCGCTGCTGGTCGCTGCGGATCAACCCTTCGATGTTGACCCGCGCGATCGAGCCCGATGCAGCCAGCGCCGTCGGCCCGCTCGTCGTCGCGATCGCGCCGACGGTAACGATCGCCGCGATGGCAACCAGGCCGGCGGCGACGCGCCAGAAGGTCAGCTTGCGGCGGATCCTGCGGCGATCGACGATCACGTCCGAATCGAGCGACATCAAAATTCTCCTGAAATGATCAGCGCGTTTTGCACTCGTAGCGTGAGCGAAGCGTTATCTGATTACATCAATTGCGATGCAATATGAAGAAAACAAGACCCGGGGCAATTGTAGCCCGGATGGAGCGGAGCGAAATCCGGGGCAGCCGCGCGAGCGGGTTGAGTTATCCCGGATTGCGCTTCGCTCCATCCGGGCTACGGGTGCGGTTGGGATGACGGCCTAAACAAAAAGGCCCCGGTCGAAACCGGGGCCTGATGTCGCAGCGAGATAAGCTTAAGCGCTTACTTGTCGCGGTTCTTGAGCGCGGTGCCGAGAATATCGCCCAGCGTCGCTCCCGAATCGGAGGAGCCGTACTGCGCGATGGCTTCCTTCTCTTCGGCAACTTCCAGCGCCTTGATCGAGACCTGCACCTTGCGGGCCTTCTTGTCGAACTGGATCACGCGGGCATCGACCTTCTCGCCGACGGCGAACCGTTCGGCGCGCTGATCGTTGCGGTCACGGGCAAGCTCGGAGCGCTTGATGAAGGTGGTGAAGTCGGTGCCCGAGATCTTCACCTCGATGCCGGCTTCCTTCACTTCGAGCACTTCGCAGGTCACGACCGCGCCCTTCTTGACGTCGCCAGGTTCGGCGAAGGGGTCGCCTTCGAGCTGCTTGACGCCGAGCGAGATGCGCTCCTTTTCGACATCGACGTCGAGCACCACGGCCTTGACCATGTCGCCCTTCTTGAAGTTGTCGATGACCTGCTCGCCCGGAAGCTTCCAGTCGAGGTCGGACAGATGCACCATGCCGTCGACATCGCCGTCGAGACCGAGGAACAGACCGAACTCGGTCTTGTTCTTGACTTCGCCTTCGACGGTCGAACCGACCGGGAACTTCTCGACGAAGACTTCCCAGGGATTGCGCATGGTCTGCTTGAGGCCGAGCGAGATGCGGCGCTTGACCGAATCGACTTCGAGAACCTGCACTTCGACTTCCTGCGAGGTCGAAACGATCTTGCCGGGGTGCATGTTCTTCTTGGTCCACGACATTTCCGAGACGTGGATCAGGCCTTCGATGCCCGGCTCCAGTTCGACGAACGCGCCGTAGTCGGTGATGTTGGTGACGCGGCCGGTGAAGCGCGCGTTCAGCGGGTACTTGGCCTCGATGCCCTGCCACGGATCGTCCAGCAACTGCTTCATGCCGAGCGAAATGCGGTGGGTCTCGTGGTTGATCTTGATGATCTTGACCTTCACGGTCTGGCCGATGGTGAGCACCTCGGTCGGGTGGTTGACCCGGCGCCAGGCGATATCGGTGACGTGAAGCAGGCCGTCGATGCCGCCGAGATCAACGAACGCACCGTAATCGGTGATGTTCTTGACCACGCCGTCGATCACCTGACCCTCTTCGAGGTTCTGCACCAGCTCCTGGCGCTGCTCGGCGCGGGTCTCTTCGAGAACCGTGCGGCGCGACACCACGATGTTGCCGCGGCGGCGGTCCATCTTCAGAATTTGGAACGGCTGCGAGTTGTTCATCAGCGGCGCGACGTCGCGGATCGGGCGGATATCGACCTGCGAGCGCGGCAGGAAGGCGACCGCGCCGTCGAGGTCGACGGTGAAGCCGCCCTTGACCTGGTTGAAGATGACGCCGTGAACCTTCTCGTTGTTGTTGAAGGCCTTCTCGAGCTTGCCCCAGCTTTCCTCGCGGCGCGCCTTGTCGCGCGACAGCACGGCTTCGCCGAGCGCATTTTCGATCCTGTCGAGGAACACCTCGACCTCGTCGCCAACCTTGAGATCGCTTTCGCGGCCGGGGCCGGCGAATTCGCGCAGCGCGACGCGGCCCTCGGTCTTCAGGCCGACGTCGATGACGGCCATGTCCTTTTCAATTGCAACTACCTTGCCCTTGATGACGGAGCTTTCCTGCAGGTTGCCGCCGGCGAAGGACTCGTCCAGCATTGCAGCGAAATCGTCACGGGTAGGATTATAAGAAGCAGCAGTCGAAGCCATTTGTTCTCCAAAGCGGGATATTGCCGGCAGATCGGGTTAATGGGCGCATCGCGCGTGAGGTGTCAGGGTCCGCAAATCCCGACGACCGCTCTTTGCACGGAGGCGCAAAAGCGGGCCGACAGCATGCCTGCACGTTCGATACGTTGATTTATCCGGAGCCTGAAACGAGCGTATCGACTTCAAGAACCTGGAGCGGGCTTTCCTCCAATGACGGCGGGGGTTCAAACCTCCCGCCGGCCCGCTCGGACAGCCCTGATCTTATCGATGGCGGCCCGGATGGGCGTGGATATAGCCCCAAGGGCCATTTTCGGCAAGCAGAAATGCCCGCTTTAGAGAGGCCTTAAGGCTTACGGACGGTAACCAAGGGCCCGCGCTTTCAACGCCTTGTTGACCGCGTGACGCGAAAGATCCGCGGGCTCCTGCGGGATGGAACCCGAGCTTAAGCGCCGCGCCGCACGATGGCACTTTTTAAAGCAGGGGTTGCCACCCATGAAGAGCCTGATCGCCCTGACCGCCATCGCCGTCTTTACCGTCGCCACGGCGGTTGCCGGCAAGCCGGGCGCTTTTGCGACCGACAAAGCGATTGCCGCGGCCAAATCGAAGCCCGTGATGATGGCCGAACAGCAATTGCCGTTTGATCGCCAGCGCTCGAAGAACTGATCTGAGCCCAATCAAGCGGTCTTAAAGCTACGGATGCCGTGCGCCACCTGCAGCGCACGCTGCCCCATCTGAATACCGAAACCTCACCGCCCGGCGCGGACGGCCTCGACGATGGCGATGGCGGCGCGCACGCCGCCTTCGATGTCGAGATTTGAATTGTCGAGGATGTGGGCGTCCTCGGCGGCCTTCAGGGGAGCGGCAGCGCGATTGCGGTCGCGTTCATCGCGCTTGAGAATATCGGCCAGAACCAGCGTCTCGTCGGCGGCTTCGCCACGCGCCAGCGCTTCCAGCGTGCGGCGGTGGGCGCGCACCTGCGGGTCGGCGACGACAAAGATCTTCACATCGGCATTCGGGCAGATCACGGTTCCGATGTCGCGCCCGTCGAGCACGGCGCCCGGCGGATCGGCCGCGAACTGGCGCTGGAAATCGACCAGCGCCTCGCGCACGCTGGCGATCGCCGACACGACCGAGGCGGCATCGCCGATGCGCTGCGATTTCAGCTCGGGATGGCCGAATTTTTCGGGATCGAGCTCCCGGGCAATCGCCACCGCCCGCGCCTCGTCGGTCAGGTCAAACCCCTCATCCAGCAACGCTTTCGCCACCGCGCGATAGATCACGCCGGTGTCGAGGTGGCGATAGCCGTAATGATGGGCAAGGCGTTTGCCGAGCGTGCCCTTGCCGGATGCCGCCGGCCCGTCGATGGCGATGATCATGGCAAGCCATGTGCGACAGAGCCGCCATGCGGTCAAGACCGTGGAGATGCAGATGCGTCCAAATGTTCCTCGCCCAAGCTGCCGACCGCCTCTATCCTGAAGCCTGCCCGGGAATTCCATCCAAGGATCTGCAGAAAAAGCACGGGCGGGAGGAATACGATGAGCGCCATTTCACGACGTCGTTTTATCGGCAGCGCCGCGGCCGCCTCGGCGATCCCGCTGATCGGGTCCTCGGCTCATGCGCAGACCGACTGGCCGACCAAGCCCATCAAGATCATCGCGGGCTATCCGGCCGGCGGGCAGACCGATTTGTTCGCGCGTACCTATGGCGAATATATCCGGTCCGAGACCGGCCAGAACGTGACGGTGGAAAACAAGGCCGGCGCCTCGGGATCGGTCGCAGCCGTTGAAGCCAAGCGCGCCGCGCCCGACGGCTACACGCTGATGTTCACGATCTCGACGACGATGATCATGAACCGCGTCCTGATCAAGGACATCCCTTACGATACCGACAAGGATTTCACGATCGTCTCGATCATGCCGTCGGGCAGCCTGCCGTTCGTGGCCGCCGAGAAGACCGGCGCGAAGACGCTCGAGGAATTTGTCGCCTACGCGAAGAAGGCCGAGAAGGTCAATGTCGGCACCTACGGCGCAGGCTCATACGCGCACATGGCGGTCGCCGAAATGAACAAGCAGTACGGCCTCAAGATGGAAGCGGTGCACTATCGCGGCGAGGCGCCGATGTGGACCGATCTCGCCGGTGGATTTATCGACGGCGCCCATGGCAGCTATTCCGCGGCGTTGTCCGTGCTGCAGAGCGGCCGCGGCCGTGCGGTCGCGGTCTCGCGCAAGCGCATGTCGACGCTACCTGACGTTCCTTCTTTTGCGGAGCAGGGCACGACATCACCCATCTTCAAGCTGACCGGCTTCCAGTGCTGCGCGGTGCCCATGGGCACGCCGGCAGCCGTCATTCAGAAGCTGTCAAAACTCCTCGTCGCCGGCGGCAAGAATGAAAAGGTGCTGCAGCTCATGAAATCATTCGGCGTCGACGATACCGCGATGACGTTCGAGGAGACGCAGAAACTGTACAAGGAAGAATCGCCGGTCTGGCTCGAGGCGGTGACCAGCCTCGGGCTTGCGCCGTCCTGACCCGCGCGGGCGCCAGCGATCTACGAAAATTCCGCGCCCAGCGAGCGCATCATCGGGATGAAATCCGGAAAGCTGGTGGCGATGAAGGCGGTGTCGTCGACCTTGACCGGCTTGTCGGCGGCCAGGCCCATCACCAGCGCCGACATCGCGATGCGGTGATCCATGTGGGTGGCGACGAGGCCGCCGCCGGGCACATGGCCGCGGCCCTCGACGATCAGATCGTCGCCTGCGACCTCGACCTTGACGCCGTTGACGCGCAGCATGTCGGCGGTCGCCTCCAGCCGGTCGGATTCCTTGACGCGCAGTTCCTGCAGGCCGCGCATGATGGTGGTGCCTTCGGCAAAGGAGGCCGCGACCGCCAGCACCAGATATTCGTCGATCATCGAGGGCGCGCGCTCCGGCGGCACCTCGACGCCGCGCAGTTTGGACGCGCGCACGCGCAAGCGGGCCATCGGCTCGCCGGCATCGCCGCGGACTTCGCTTTCCTCGATGGATGCGCCCATCTCGCGCAGCGTCGTGAACAGCCCGGTGCGCAGCGGATTGGTCATGACGTCGGAAAAAGTCACGTCCGAGCCTTCGACGACCAGCGCGGCCACGATCGGGAATGCAGCCGAGGATGGGTCGGCAGGCACCACGACCTTGGCGCCATGCAGTTCGGGCTGGCCCGTCAGCGCGATCTTGCGGCCATGGCTGCCTTCATTGACGGAAACGATCTCCGCACCAAAATGTTTCAGCATCAGTTCGGTGTGGTCGCGGCTGGCTTCCTGCTCGATGACGGTGGTGACGCCGGGCGCGGCGAGCCCCGCCAGCAGCACGGCCGACTTGATCTGGGCCGAGGCCACCGGGGTCCGGTAGAGGATCGGCACGGGATCGCGCGCGCCGTGCAGCGTCAGCGGCAGGCGGCCGCCTTCCTTGGCCTCACCGGCTTTGGCCCCCATCAATTCCAGGGGATCGAGGATCCGGCGCATCGGGCGGGACCGCAGCGAGGCATCGCCGTCGAACACCGCCGTGATCGGGCAGCCCGCGACCGCCCCCATCACCAGCCGGCACCCGGTACCGGAATTGCCAAAATCGAGCGGGGACGCCGGCTGGGCAAAGCCCGCCACGCCCACGCCGGCGACCTGCCAGGCAAACGGCCCCGTTCGCTCGACCTTGGCGCCCAGCGCCTGCATCGATTTGGCGGTATTGAGGACGTCTTCGCCCTCGAGCAGGCCGGAAATCTCGGTTTTGCCGACCGAAAGCGCCCCCAGGATGAGGGCGCGGTGCGAAATCGACTTGTCGCCGGGAACGCGGACTTTGCCGCTCAAAGGGCCGCTGGCGCGGGATTCCAGCGGGGTTTGGGTGGTTGAATGGGTCAAGATCGTGGTCCTTTGCGGGGGCGGCAGTACCACATGGGCCACACCGCGTCACGCGGCCGGCAAATGCGACAAACCGCTATTGACACCGGCCTCTCAACTAGCCAAGTGAAGCACCGTTTTTCAGAATTTCCCAGGATCCACACGTGGCCAAATCCGATCTCGGAACCAAACGCATTTGCCCGACGACGGGTAAGAAATTCTACGATCTCAACAAGAGCCCGGTGATCTCGCCCTACACCGGCGAGGTCGTGCCGATTGCACCGGTTGCGCCACCGCGGGCCGCCCGTGGCGATGCCGCACGCGCCGCGGCTGCCGCTTCGGCCACCGCCGCTGCCGATCAGCCCGAGGCCGCCGAGGCCGAAGAGTTGGTCTCGCTCGAGGAGGCCGACGCCGAGGAGAATACCGGCAAGGTCAAGGCCGTGGTTCCCGAATCGGAAGACGACATCGAGATCGACGAGACCATCGAAGGCGATGACGACGACGATTCCACCTTCATTCCCGACGAGGAAGAGGGCGATGAGGACGTCACCGACATCATCGGAGACGTCGGAGGCGACGAAGAGACTTGAGATCGGCCTAGAACTGTGTTCTGGGTCTCCCCCGCAAGCCGCCCAAGGCTTGTGGGAGCATGGTTTGGACCATGCCTTTGACTGTGAAGGGGCCATAGCTCAGCTGGGAGAGCGCTTGCATGGCATGCAAGAGGTCGGCGGTTCGATCCCGCCTGGCTCCACCACGCTTCGCCCTTCGGGCTACGCGTGGCGCAGCCGCGCGGTGCCCGAAGAGCGAAGCGTGCCCGGCGTAGCCCGAAGGGCGAAGACGGGCTGGTAGAGGTTTCTGTTGGCGCTTCGTCGCGTGAGGCTCGATGTGGTACGTCTACATCATCCGCAGCGTTGAGTTTCCCGATCAGGAATACACCGGCGCAACCGAGGATCTGAAACGTCGGATCTCGGACCACAACACCGGAAAGTCCAGCCACACCGCAAAATTCAAGCCTTGGAAGCTGGTCTGGTACTGCGCCTTTCCCGACAAGTACAAAGCGCTAGCCTTCGAGAAATATCTAAAATCCCACTCCGGCCGCGCCTTCGCCAAAAAGCGGCTCTGACCAGCCCCCTACTCCCCCAACACCGCATTCAACCGATCACGCAACGCGACGATCTCGTTCTTCATCGCCACGAGTTCGCCGACCGAGCAGGCTGACGCCGCGAGAATCGATTGCGGCACCGCTCTCGCTTTCTCCCGCAGCGACTCGCCCTTTGCCGTCAGCGCGATCAGCACCTGCCGCTCGTCCTCGGTGCTGCGGCTTCGCTTGATGAGTTCGGCCGTCTCCAGCCGCTTCAGCAGCGGCGTCAGCGTGCCGGAATCCAGGAACAGCCGCTCGCCGATGTCCTTGACCGGCACGCCGTCGCGCTCCCACAGCACCAGCATGACCAGATATTGCGGGTAGGTCAGACCGAGCTTGTCGAGCAGCGGCTTGTAGACGCGGTTGAACGCGTGCGCGGTGGAATACACCGCAAAGCAGATTTGATTATCGAGCCGCAGCGGAAAGTCCGCTGAAGATTTCCTGGCCATCACGTCCTCGTCAGCGGGCGGCGCCCGGGCACCGATATGGCTGCCTAAGCACTTGATTTCAATTGCATACAATTAAATCGCGCAACTTGCAATAATTCGTATTGTGCACAATCTAATTGTGTGCAATACATTTTTCATCGAAACGGCAAATCCAAGGGAGACCGACATGTCTGTGAACGTGCTCTACAAGACCAGCGCCAAGGCCACCGGCGGCCGTGACGGCACCGCCGCGACCCTCGATGGCGCGCTCGACGTCAAGCTTGCGACCCCGAAGGAACTCGGCGGCGGCGGTGGCGCCGGCAACAATCCCGAGCAGCTGTTTGCGGCCGGCTATGCCGCCTGCTTCATCGGCGCCATGAAATTCGTGGCTTCGCAAGGCGGCCCGAAGGTGCCCGCGGACGCCACCGTGACCTCCACCGTCGGCATCGGCCCGCGGTCGGAGGGCGGCTTTGGCCTCGATATCGACCTCGCCGTCTCGCTGCCCGGCGTTGCCAAGGCGGACGCGGAAGCCCTTGTCGCCAAAGCGCACCAGGTGTGCCCGTACTCGAACGCGACCCGCGGCAATGTGGATGTGCGCCTGACGGTCGTGTAACGACCGGCGGTTGTGTAAGACGATGTCCCGAATGGCCCGCCGCTGATACCGGCGGGCCATTCGCGCCTCATGGAATTTCCGTGGGCTCGCCACGGCGGCCACGTCATACGCCCTTGCGCGAGACGCCATTGCCGCCGCGCCGGAAGACCGCTAGCTCAGGACGTCGATTTTCTCCTTGAGCGAAGGTTCTTGTCCATGAGTTCTGCAGCCGCTCCCGGCGCAATGACCGGCCTGCGCGTGATCGATCTCACGCGCGTGCTCGGCGGCCCCTATTGCACGCAAATCCTCGCCGACCACGGCGCCGACGTCATCAAGGTCGAACCGCCGGCCGGCGACGAGGTGCGCGACTGGGGCCCTCCGTTCCACGAGGAGGACGCGGCCTATTTCGTCGGCATCAACCGCAACAAGCGCTCGATCGGGCTCGACCTCGCCTCCGAGGGCGGACGCGCGGTGTTGCTGAAGATGCTGGAGACCGCCGACGTCCTGATCGAGAATTTCAAGCCGGGCACGCTCGACAAATGGGGCATCGGCAACGACGTGCTGCGCGCGAAATTTCCGAAGCTGGTGCATTGCCGGATTTCCGGCTTCGGCGCCGACGGACCGCGCGGCGGCAATCCCGGCTATGACGCCATCATCCAGGCCATGACCGGCATGATCGCGGCGACCGGCTCGCCGGAGAGCGGCCCGATGCGGATCGGCGTTCCCCTGGTCGACATCACCACCGGGCTTTACGCGGCGATCGGCATCCTGATGGCGCTGTCGGAGCGGCAGCGCTCCGGGCTCGGCCAGTTTCTGGAAACCACGCTGTACGAAACCGGCCTTGCGATCATGCATCCGCACGCCGCCAATTATTTCATGCACGGCAAGCCGCCGGGCCTGACCGGCAACGAGCATCCCAATCTGGTGCCCTATGCGGTCTTTCCGACCAAAACCGACAACATCTTCATCGGCGTCGGCAATGACGGCACCTTCCGCAAGCTCGCCAGGGAAATCGGCAAGCCCGAGCTCGGCACCGATCCGCGCTTTGCCCGCAACAAGGACCGCATCGCCAACCGCGATGCGCTGCGCGCCGAACTCGCCGCCGTGTTCAGCCAGCACGAGGCCGAACCGCTCTGCAATCGTCTCTTGGCAGCCGGACTGCCGGCGGGCCCGGTGCAGAAGATCGATCAGGCGCTGACCAATCCGCATACGCTGCATCGCGGCGATATCATCGAGAAGGATTGGTACAAGGGCGTCGCCTCCCCGATCCGGCTCGAGCGGACCAAGCCCAGCCTGCGCCGCACGCCGCCGAAATTCAGCCAGCACACGTCGGAGGTGCTGGGCGAGTTCGGCTATTCGAAGGGCGAGATTGAGGGATTGGTCGCCAAGGGTGCGGTCTGCGGCTCGGAACGCAAGCGGTAAACGTGGTCGCATACAGTTCGTAGCCCGGATGGAGCGCAGCGAAATCCGGGGACCGACTCATGCCGTTTACGCTTTCCCGGATTGCGCTTCGCTCCATCCGGGCTACGGACCTTCGGACTTGGCCGGCCTTCGCCTATTTTCCGGCTTCCCTCTGCGCCCGCTTCCCCGATACCATCCTTTCGCTTATACGGTCATTTGCACGTCATCCGGCGCTGTTATCGCGCGAAACGAAGGTGACGACCCCAACCCGGAGGAATTCCATGGCACTTCGACAATTCGGCGCAGCGGCGGCAGTGACTGTTGCGCTGGCGCTCGCCACGCCTGCCCACGCTGCGACCGAGATCCAGTGGTGGCACGCCATGACCGGCGGCAACAACGACATCGTCAACAAGCTTGCCGAGGAGTTCAACGCCAGCCAGTCCGACTACAAGGTCGTGCCGACCTTCAAGGGCAGCTATCCCGACACCATGAATGCCGGCATTGCCGCCTTCCGCGCCGGCACCGCGCCGCACATCATCCAGGTGTTCGAAGTCGGCACCGCCACGATGATGAGCGCGACCGGCGCCATCAAGCCGGTCTACCAGCTGATGAAGGACGCCGGCGAGCCGTTCGATCCCAAGGCCTATCTGCCGACCATCACCGGCTACTACTCGACCTCCAAGGGCGACATGCTGTCGTTCCCCTTCAATTCCTCGTCGATGGTGATGTGGATCAACAAGGACGAATTGAAGAAGGCAGGTGTGGCCGAAATTCCAAAAACCTGGCCGGAAGTTTTTGCTGCCGCGAAGAAGCTCAAGGCCGCCGGACACGAGACCTGCGGCTTCTCCAATGCCTGGGCATCGTGGGCGCACATCGAACAGTTTTCGGCGTGGCACAACGCGCCGATCGGAACCAAGGCCAACGGTCTCGATGGTTTCGACACGGTTCTTACCTTCAACTCGCCACTGCATGTGAAGCACTTGCAGAACCTGATCGATCTGCAGAAGGACAAGACCTACGACTATTCCGGCCGCGAAAATAAGAGCGAAGCCCGCTTCGCTTCGGGCGAATGCGCCATCTTCCTGACCTCGTCGGGTTATTACGCCACCGCCAAGAGCACCGCCAAGTTCGACTTCACCTCGGCGCCGATGCCCTATTATCCGGATGTCGCGGGCGCTCCGCAGAACTCGATCATCGGCGGTGCATCACTGTGGGTGATGGGCGGCAAGAAGCCCGATGAATACAAGGGCGTGGCGAAATTCTTCACGTTCCTGTCCGACACCAACCGTCAGGCCAAGCTGCATCAGGAATCCGGCTATCTGCCGATCACCAAGGCTGCCTATGAGAAGACCAAGGCTGACGGTTTCTACGAGAAAAACCCGATTCCGCAAACTCCGCTGAAGGAGCTTACCAACAAGGAGCCGACCGAGAATTCGCGCGGCCTGCGCTTCGGCAACATGGTGCAGATGCGCGACGTCTGGGCCGAGCAGATCGAAGCAGCCCTCGCCGGACAAAAGACCGCGCAGCAAGCGCTTGACGATGCCGTCGCCAAAGGCAATGCGATGTTGCGAACGTTCGAAAAGACGGCAAAGTAGACAATCGGCATTGGCTCCCCTTCCGCGCCGAAGGGGAGCTGGTCTGCCACCTAAGCGCGGAAGGCTGTAAAGCGCCCTAGATGGAAAAGTCGGTCGTCTTCAACAACAGGCTGTTGCCATATTTGCTGCTCGTACCGCAGCTCATCATCACATTCGTATTCTTCTACTGGCCGGCGAGCCAGGCGGTCTGGCAATCCTTCCTGCGCGAGGACGCGTTCGGGCTGCATTCGGAATTTGTCGGCCTGGAAAATTACCAGACCCTGTTCGCCGATCCCGGCTATTACAAAGCGATGCTGGTGACGGTGATCTTCTCCTCGCTGGTCGCCGCTTTGTCGCTTTCGATTGCGTTGCTGTTTGCGACCCAGGCCGACAAGAACCTTAAAGCCGCCGGCGCCTACAAGACGCTGATGATCTGGCCCTATGCGGTGGCGCCAGCGGTCGCCGGCGTGTTGTGGATATTCATGTTCCATCCGACCCTCGGGACGCTGGCGCGCCCGCTGCGCTGGATGAATTTCGACTGGAATCCGTTGTTGAACGGCAACCATGCCATGGCCCTCGTGGTGATGGCCGCGGTGTGGAAACAGATTTCCTACAATTTTCTGTTCTTCCTGGCGGGCCTGCAATCGATCCCCCGGAGCGTGCTGGAAGCCGGCGCGATCGACGGCGCGGGACCGATGCGGCGGTTCTGGACCATCACCTTTCCGCTGCTGTCGCCGACCACGTTCTTCCTTCTGGTCGTCAATATCGTCTACGTCTTCTTCGACACCTTCGGCATCATCGATGCCGTGACCGGCGGTGGCCCGGCCGGCGCCACCACCACGATGGTCTACAAGGTGTTTGCCGACGGGCGCCTGGGAGGCGATCTCGGCGGTTCGGCGGCGCAATCGGTCGTGCTGATGGTGATCGTGATCGCGCTGACGGCGGTCCAGTTCAAATACGTCGAGCGCAAGGTGCAGTACTGATGGTCGAGCACCGCCCGCTCAGCGACATCATCGCTTACGCGATCCTGACGCTCGGCATCTTCATCGTCGCCTTTCCGGTCTATCTGGCGCTGATCGCCTCCACCCATGACGCCGCCACCGTGGTCGGCGGCAACATGCCGCTGACGCCGGGCGGCCATATGCTGGACAATTACTACCGCGCCATCATCGTCGGCGGTTCGCGCGCCATCCGCGAGCCGGTCGGCCAGATGCTGATGAACTCGTTCATCTCGGCGATCGGCATCGCGATCGGCAAGATCTTCATCTCGATTCTATCGGCCTACGCCGTGGTGTATTTCCGCTTTCCGTTCCGCAAGACCGCGTTCTGGATCATCTTCGTCACCCTGATGCTGCCGGTCGAGGTGCGCATTTATCCGACCTACAAGGTGATCGCCGACCTCAAGATGCTCGATACCTATGCCGGGCTGATCCTGCCGCTGATCGCATCCGCCACGGGCACGCTCCTGTTCCGGCAGTTCTTCATGACCATCCCCGAAGAACTATTGGAAGCATCGCGGATCGACGGCGCCGGCCCGTTCCGCTTCTTCTGGGATACGCTGCTGCCGCTGTCGGTGACGACGATCGCTGCCCTGTTCGTGATCCAGTTCATCTATGGCTGGAATCAATATCTGTGGCCGCTGCTGATCACCACGCAGGATTCGATGCAGACCATCGTCACCGGCATCAAGAAGATGCTGTACACCACCGACGAACTCGCCGAATGGCAGCTCGCGATGGCGACCGCCATCCTGGCAATGCTGCCGCCGGTCGCAGTCGTCGTGTTCATGCAGCGCCTGTTCGTGCGCGGCCTGGTCGAGACGGAGAAGTAAGGATGAGAATGCGAATGGCGAATAGCGAATGGCGAATGGAAGGCTCTGAGCGAGCCTTCTCGTGCTGCGCCCCCTTATTCGCTACTCGCCATTCGCCATTCGCCGGTGCAACCCATGGCTAACGTCACGCTGCGCAACGTCCGCAAAACCTACGCCGGCGGCTTCGAAGCCATCAAGGGCATCAATTTCGACGTCGGTGACGGCCAGTTCTGCGTGCTGGTTGGCCCCTCCGGCTGCGGCAAGTCCACGCTGCTGCGCATGGTCGCAGGCCTGGAGACCATCACCGGCGGCGAGATCGATATCGGCGGACGCGTCGTCAACCAGGTCGAGCCGGCCGACCGCGATATCGCGATGGTGTTCCAGAACTACGCGCTCTACCCGCACATGACCGTCTACAACAACATGGCCTACGGCCTGCGCAACCGAGGCATGGCGGAACCCGAGATAAAGACCCGCGTCGAGGAAGCCGCGCGTATCCTCGAACTCGGCGCCATGCTCGAGCGCAAGCCGCGGCAATTGTCAGGCGGCCAGCGCCAGCGCGTGGCGATGGGACGCGCCATCGTGCGGCAGCCGAAAGTGTTTCTGTTCGACGAGCCGCTGTCGAACCTCGACGCGAAATTGCGCATCGCGATGCGGGTGGAAATCCGCAAATTGCAACGCCGCCTTTCGACGACCTCGATCTACGTCACCCACGACCAGCTCGAGGCGATGACGCTGGCCGATATTCTGGTTGTGATGAACGGCGGCCAGGTCGAGCAGATCGGCAATCCGCTCGACATCTACCAGAAGCCCGCAACCACCTTCGTCGCCTCCTTCATCGGCGCGCCGCCGATGAACCTGATGCCGCTGCGCTCCGATGAACTCAAATCGCAGCTGGCCGGCGATACCAGAATCAACGAAGCCGGCATCCTCGGCATCCGTCCCGAGGATTTCGTCATCACCAACGAAACGGTTTCCGGCGGCGTGGCGCTCAGCCTCACCGTGGAGGCGATCGAACGGGTCGGCGCCGAAACTTTCATTTACGGCACCAGGCAGCAGGAGGCGCAGGGCGTCGCCGCCACGCCCGGCGAACTGCCGCCGGGCGAAATTATCGTGCGGATTCCCGGCGCCGTCGGCCCGGCCATCGGCGAGCGAATCAGGGCGGTGGCCGCCAGCGACAAGCTGCATCTGTTTACCGCCGACGGCCGCAAGCGCGTGGGTGGATAATCCCGTCATTCCCCGGCGCGCAATTGCGTAACCGAGGCTCGCTTCGCGCCGCAAAATGACGGTTTTGTAACCCACCGCGGCCGATTTACGCAGCTTTCAGAGGCGCTTGAACCCTTCCTTAATCACCCCCATATTCCCTCGTGACCGGACGGCAAGTCGGCCGGCCGGTTGAATGGGGCGCCGCAAGGGCCCCTCAAAGTCGCTTCGAGAGGACTTTGTAATGTCTCGTGTTCCTTCGTTATCCAGTCCGTTCCTGCTTGGGTTCGACGAAATCGAGCGTGCGCTCGATCGCGTCGTCAAAGGCGCCGACGGTTATCCTCCCTACAACATCGAGCGGTGTGACCGTGCCAACGGCCAGCCCGAACGGCTGCGCATCACGCTCGCGGTGGCGGGTTTTACCCGCGACCAACTCGATGTGACCATTGAGGAAAACCAGCTCGTGATCCGGGGCCGCCAGCAGGACGACAAGGCCCGGCAATACATCCATCGCGGCATCGCCGCGCGCCACTTCCAGCGCACCTTCGTGCTGGCGGAGGGGATGCAGGTGCTGGGCGCGGATTTGAAGAACGGGCTGTTGTCGATCGACCTCGCCAGGCCGGAACCTGAAAGGGTCGTTAAGACAATTGCTATCAATGAGCACGAATAATGGAACAAGTAGCGGACTCGACCGCTTAGACCCAGAAGGAGTCGAGACCATGAGTGACGTGAGTGTTACGTTCGAACCCGAAAAGGTTTCCGTCGAGGCGCTGGCCCATCTTGGTGAAGGCCATATCGCCTACGTGAAGCAAGTCCGTTCCGAGGACGTGCCGGGACTGTTTCCGCAGGCGCCGAAGATCGCGCCAGGGCTGAAGCTGTTCGCGCTGCATGCCGCCGACGGCACCCCGATCATGCTGACCGACAGCCGGGAAGCCGCGATCGCCAACGCATGGAGCAACGAGCTCCAGGCCGTCAGCGTGCACTGAGGAAACCTGCCGTTATTGACGCGGCGAAGGCCGCTGTCACTGACGCTTGGCGGCCGACGAAGGTCGCGAGGAGAGTTTCACAATACGCGGGCACGCCCTGAAGGGGATCGGGCCCGCGTATTTTTTTGCGCTTGAGCCGGCCACGACGAGCGTTTTGTCGAGGTCGGCAGCGCAAGCGTCCATGGCGGAAGCCGAACGGTTCGCGACCTGTCGCAAACGCTATATCGCTGATCTCACGCCGCGCGCACGGTCGAGAGGAATTTCTCCACCTCACCCTTGAGATGATTGCTCTGTCCCAGCAGGGAGCGGGCCAGCCCGTGCACATGGGTCGATGCCGTACCCGTATCGGTCGCGCCGCGGTTGACGTCGGTGATGCTGCCCGCGACCTGGGTTGCGCCCTGCGCGGCCTGCTGCACGTTGCGCGAGATTTCCTGCGTCGTGGCGCCCTGCTCTTCCACCGCTGCCGCGATCGCCTGCGAGATTTCCGCGATGCGGCCGATCGTGCCGCCGATTTCCTGAATGGCGGATACCGACTGATTGGTCGCCGATTGCATCTGGCCGATCTGCTCGCTGATTTCCTCGGTCGCTTTCGCGGTCTGCGCGGCAAGCGCCTTGACCTCGGATGCGACGACGGCAAATCCCCGTCCCGCCTCGCCGGCGCGCGCCGCCTCAATGGTGGCGTTGAGCGCCAGCAGGTTGGTCTGCTCGGCGACCGCGCTGATCATCTTGACCACTTCGCCGATCCGGCTGGCGGACTGGGCGAGATCGGCAATCCGCGCATTGGTCTGCTCGACCTGGCTGACCGCCTCGCGCGAGATCCTGTGCGAATCCTGAACCTGGCGGCTGATCTCCGACACCGATGAGGCCATTTCCTCCGCAGCGGCCGCCGCGGACTGCGCGTTGGCGGAGGATTGCTCCGAAGCGGAGGCGACGGTGGCCGACAGCATCTGGGTCACTTCGGCGGTCTTGGTCAGCTGCCCGGCCGATGATTCCAGTTCGGAGGAAGCGGTCGATACGGTATGGATGATTTTTCCGATCGCGGAATCGAAGCCGTCGGCCATCTGCTGCATCGCGGCCTTGCGGTCGCCTTCCGCTTTCAGCTTCAGGCCGGCCTGCTCCTGTTCCATCGACTGAACGCGCAGCGCGTTCTCCTTGAAGACCTGGACCGCGCGCGCCATGGCGCCCACTTCATCGCCGCGGCTGAGCGCCGGAACCGCGACATCGAGGTCGCCGCCGGCGAGGCCCTTCATCACGGCCGTCATTTCCGCGATGGGACGAATGACGCCGAATGCCACGCCGAAAATGCCGGCGCCGATGACGAGAAACACCGCGGCCGAGACGCCCCACAACAACAGGGTGAATGTGCTGACGCGCCCCGTCGCTGCGACTTCCGTCGCCGCGTTCTGGTCGTTGGTCTGCTTGACGATGTCGTCAATGATGGCGCGGTGCGCCGTATAGCGTGCGGTGATTTCAGCATAGGATTTCGCCGCCGCGGCGCTGTCGCCCTTGGCCAGCGCCGGCAGCAGGCCGTCCTGGATCGCAGTCCAGAAACGGCGCACCTCGCTATCGGATTTCTCCACCAGCTTGGTCTTGAGCGCCGGATCGAGATCGGACTTGACCCAGAAATCCCACCGCTCGTCATATTCCTTCTTGAGCTGCGCGAGCCTGTCGCGATGCGCCGAGAGCTGCGCCGGATTGTGCAGCACGAGGGTCGCCTCGAGATAGGACTCGATGACGTATTCCGGCGGCGGCAAAATGTCGGCAATGAGGTCGTTGCCGAGCTTGATCTGGTTGTAGAGCGGGCCGCCGACCTTGAGTTGTGACAGCGCGAAAACGCTGGTGGCAATGACGGCACCGAGACCCAAGGCGGTGACCAATCCAAAAATCAATATCGCGCGCGAAATTGTCAGCCGCAGCGTCATGGCAATGTTCTCCGGGCCGAGGAAAAATCCCGGCAAACGAAATAGCTGCTATTTAGCTTAAAATTGCGTTTAGCCGGTCTGCTGCCGGCCGGAGAAACCGCTGTTCCCCTTGAGGAACTAGGCCGCGCTCGCCGGCGGCAGGGCCAGCACCGAATAGATCGCCTGGGCGTCGCGCGAGGCGCGCAGCTTCTTGGCGACGTCCACGTCGCGCAACAGCCGCGCGATTCGCGCCAGCGCCTTCAGATGATCGGCGCCTGCGCCTTCCGGCGCCAGCAGCAGGAAGATCAGGTCGACCGGCTGGCCGTCCATCGCCTCGAAATCGATCGGGCGCTCGAGGCGTGCAAAGAACCCGAACAGCTTTTCCAGCTTCGGCAGCTTGCCGTGCGGAATGGCGACGCCGTAGCCGACGGCGGTGGTGCCGAGCTTTTCGCGCTGCAACAGCACCTCGAACACCGAGCGTTCGTTCTGCCCGGTCAGCGCCGCGGCGCGCGCCGCCAGCTCCTGCAGCGCCTGCTTCTTGCTGATGACCTTCAAAGCCGGGAGAATCGCCTCGGGTGCGACCAGGTCGGTAATCGTCATGGGGCGTTCCGAGGTGAATTGAACCGTCAGGTTACAAGTTAGGTTCTAGAACCGGGGCGACAACAAGGAGAGGTCGGGAGGCGAGCTTAGGCCCGGGTCCCGATTTGGGGGCTTCTACTCCAACGCATGGCCGGTGCCAACTCCCGAAGGGCCAGTTCCTGCACCCTGCCCGTTGAGGCGGCGGACCATAGGGAGGGCGGCTGTGGGCGTCAATGCTGTCGGACATGGATGTCAGGCGGTAACCGCCGGGGGATCAACCCAGCCGACATTGCCGTCCGTGCGGCGGTAGATGATGTTAACCCTGCCGCTGGACCCGTGCTGGAACACGATGCAGGCGGCGCCGGTCAGGTCCAATTCCATCACCGCCTCGCTGACCGAAAGCCGCTTCAGCGACGTGGTGGCCTCGGCAATGATGACCGGACTGTAGGCCGTCACCTCCTCGTCGCCTTCCGCCGGCGCCTCGATCACGTAGCTCGGCGCGTCGATGTCGGCCAGCGCCGCGTTGGCGGCGTAGGTCTTGCGGGCCGAGCGATCCTTGAGCCGGCTCTTGTAGCGGCGCAGCCGCTTCTCGATCATCACCAGCGCCTGGTCGGCGCTGGCATAGGCATCGGTGGCGTTGGAATCCGCCTCCAGCGTGATCCCTGAGTCGAGATGCAGCGAGCAGTCGGTGCGGAAGCCGAAGCCGTCCTTGCTCAGCGTGATATGGCCGGAATAATTGCCGTCGAAATATTTCCGCAGGACCTCATCGGTGCGCTCGCTGACGCGCGAACGAAGCGCCTCGCCGACACTGATGCTTTTCCCGGAGATTCGAAGGGTCATTTGATGCCTCGCTGATGCCTCGACTACTCTGGTTTCGCGGATCACGCACTGTCGGGGAACCGACACTATCGCGATTTGACGCGAACGCAATCAGGCCGGAGCCGTATCGCGGGACCGGTCGGAGGAGGTGGCGGGAGCAGAAAGTGCGTTACCGAGCATGCTCTGTTTATCGCGGCGGCGTTGCACCGAGGAAGGAATGCGCATCGCTTCGCGGTATTTCGCGACCGTGCGGCGGGCAATATCAATGCCGGATTCGCGCAATCGTTCCACGATGGTATCGTCGGAAAGGATCGCGCTTGCGGCTTCCGCATCGATCAATTGCTTGATGTGGTGACGGACCGCCTCGGCCGAATGCGCCTCGCCGCCGTCGGCCGATGCGATCGAGGCGGTGAAGAAGTATTTCAGCTCGAAGCTGCCGCGATTGGTCGCCATGTATTTGTTGGCGGTCACCCGCGACACCGTCGATTCGTGCATCTGGATCGCGTCCGCCACCGCCTTCAGATTCAGCGGCCGCAGATGCGCGACGCCATGGGTGAAGAAGCCGTCCTGCTGGCGCACGATTTCGGTGGCGACCTTCAGGATGGTGCGGGCGCGCTGATCCAGCGCGCGTACCAGCCAGGTCGCATTCTGCAGACAATCGGTGAAATAGGATTTGTCGCCGTCCTTGCGGATCGTCTTCGACAACTCGGTGTAATAGACCTGATTGACCAGCACGCGCGGCAACGTGTCGCTGTTGAGTTCGACATGCCAGCCGCCGTCCGGACCGGGCCGCACATAGACGTCAGGCACCATGGTCTGCGTGCGCGCCGAACCGAACTTCAGGCCGGGCTTGGGATCGAGACGGCGGATTTCACCGATCATGTCGGTGATATCTTCGTCGTCGACGCCGCACAATTTGCGCAATGAGGCGATGTCGCGCTTGGCCAGCAGATCGAGATTTTCCACCAGCGCCTGCATCGCGGGGTCGTAGCGGTTGAGTTCGCGGAGCTGGATTGCGAGGCACTCGCTCAAATTCCGGGCACAGACGCCGGGCGGATCGAACTTCTGCAGCACCGTCAGCACCGCGTCGACATCCGCTTGCGAGGCGCCCAGCCGCTCTGCGGCCTGCCCCAGATCCGCCGGCAGATAGCCGGCATCGTCGACCAGATCGATCAGATACTGCCCGATCATGCGCTGCGCCGGCCCGCTGAAGGCCACCGCGAGCTGTTCGGCGAGGTGGCCGCCGAGCGTCACCTCGGCGGCGACGAAAGCTTCCAGATTGTAGTCGTCGTCGTTGGAGGCGCCGCCGCCCCATTCGGTGTAGGCGGTCGGGGCCGCATCCTGCGCCACGCGGGCGGCGGCTTCGGCGGGCTCTTCGGAAAAAACGTTGTCGAGCGGGGTGTCCAGCGTCTGCTCGATCTCGGTGCGGCTGCCGAGGTCGCGGTTCAGCCACTCCTCCTGGCCCGGCTCGAAGGCGTCGCCGGATGAGCCGGAGGCCATATCGGAGGGTTCCCCGCCGCCGTCCTCGCCGTAGCTGCCGGAATCGGCGTATTCGGCACGTTCGGCAGCCGGCTCGCCCGCCACCGGGGCTTCGGGGCCGTCGCTGGCCCGATCCAGCAGCGGATTGCGCTCCAGTTCCTCCTCGACGAAAGCCGACAGGTCGAGATTCGACAATTGCAGCAGCTTGATCGCCTGCATCAGTTGCGGCGTCATCACCAGCGACTGCGACTGACGGAACTCTAATCTCTGCGTTAGCGCCATGAGGCCAAGAACCGATCCACTGAAAGTTGGTCCGATTCTTGCTTATATTAGTCTGGAGCCCTTGTACACGGCTTGACGAATGCGAAAATTGGGCTATAGCGCCAGCCGCAAAAAATGGGAACCGGCTATTTGCTTCCCGCCGCGCAATAAATTCCCAAGTGAACACAATAGCTTATCGCCAAACCGCCGAACCCTTGGGCGCCGTGTACGGCTAAAGCCGGAATTCCTCGCCAAGGTAAAGACGGCGTACATCCGGGTTGTTGACGATTTCTTCCGGACTGCCCTCGGTCAAGATCTGCCCAGCATAGACGATATAGGCGCGGTCGGTCAGCCCCAGCGTTTCGCGCACATTGTGGTCGGTGATCAGGACGCCGATGCCGCGGTTGGTGAGGTGGCGGACGAGGTCCTGAATGTCGCCGACCGCGATCGGATCGATGCCGGCAAAGGGTTCGTCGAGCAGCATGTAGTTCGGGCGCGTCGCCAGCGCGCGTGCGATTTCGACGCGGCGGCGTTCGCCGCCGGAGAGCGCGATCGAGGGCGATTTGCGCAAGCGCGTGATGTTGAATTCATCGAGCAGCGAATTGAGTTCCGCCTCGCGCTTCTTGCGGCTGGGCTCGACGACCTCGAGCACCGCGCGGATGTTCTGCTCGACGGTGAGGCCGCGAAAGATCGAGGCTTCCTGCGGCAGATAGCCGATGCCGAGCCGCGCGCGCTGATACATCGGCAGCTTGGTCACGTCGTGGCCGTCGAGTTCGATGGCGCCGCGATCCGCCTTGATCAGTCCGGTGATCATGTAGAACACCGTGGTCTTGCCGGCGCCGTTCGGACCCAACAGGCCGACGGCCTCGCCGCGGCGGACATAGATGCTGACGCCGCGCACGACCTGGCGGGTGCCGAAACTCTTTTCCACGCTGTGCACAGCCAGATAGCCCGGCCGCTTGATCGGGCGCGGCGCTTCGCCGCCATTGGCCTTGGCGCTGGACCTGGAACGCGGCGCCTGCGCACGGGGACGCGGCTCGCGCGGCGGTTCGACATCGGGCTGCTGCGGCAATTCCAGCCCGGGCAGTCGAGGCGGAACGCGGCTTCGGCGGCGCATCGCGCACCGGGCTCGTCAGCATGTCGCCGAAGGAATTGCCGAGGGCGGTGATGTCGTCGCGCGAACGCGCAAACCCGGGGGCGCCGCGTTTCGCGGGGCGTCGACGGAACATGCCGAATAAATCCACCATCCCGCTTCGCTTACGCCTTTCACGGTGATTCCGCGACGCGTCCACCGGCGAATCGCTTCGCTGGCGAACCATGAATGAGTGGATGTCCCCTGCCCAGCGAAACACCCCGCCGTGCGCCCTGCCCAGTAGATACAGGCTCGCGCTACCGGCTTCAACCGTGCGAGCCGCAAATATTCTTCAAGGCATTGATCTATCTTATTTTTTACCGGGGATCAGCGACGGGGTAGCCGCCGGAGCCGGCTTCGCCCCGCCCGAGCCGGACGCGCAATTCTCTCCCTGTATGAACATGCCCTGTACCTTGTTGGTGTCGGATTCGACGCGCGACACGCCGGTCGTCATGTCGACCTTGAGGCGGTCGCCCTTGAGCACGTTCTTGCACTGGGTCAGCACGACCCCGCCCGCCATGGTGATGAGGTTGGCCCGCGGGTCGAAGATCGCGGTCTCCCCGGTCACGACCTGGTCCTTCTGCGTGACCACGACAGAGCCCCTGGCTTCCAGCCGGCGGATCGACGAGCTGCCGCCGGGCCCGGGGGTCGCCGACTGCATCGACCCGGATTTCGATGCCTTCGGCGCGGCGGGAGCAGGGGCAGCGGCAGGCGTCGCCGGCGCCGGGCCGGAATCGTAGAACACCACCAGCGACTTTGAGGTCATGGTGGTGTCGCCCTGCACGACCTTCACGTTGCCGGAGAAGGTCGCTTCCTTTTTCTTGTCGCGCATTTCGAGCGAGGCCGCCTCGATCTGAATCGGCTGGTCGCGGTTCTGCGAAAAGCCCTGCATCGCGTTCGGCACGCCCGACATCGCGCCTTGCGCGAGGGCGTCACCGGAGGCGATCAACGCGAGCGCAAGCGCTGCGGCCGCAAAACTGCGCGAGAAGAACTGCATCATAGATTTCATTTCGTGTTTGACGACTTGCCGTTGACGGACCGCGTCCTCGGTGGTGGCGCCGGTTCAGGCTCGGGCTCCGGCGCCGCAGGGCTTTCCATGATCAGGTTCATCACGACATTGCCTTCGAAACGAACGATCTCGCCGCTGTTGATGATCCTGAGCCGGTCGGCGGTGAGCGTACCGTTCAGCAATTTGACGTCGACATGTTCGTCCGACGTCACCGTTCCCTTGTTGATGTCGATATAGGCCTGCGAAAGCTTGGCTTCGTAGCCGGTGGAGGATTGCAGGAAGATGTCCTTGCGCAGGTCCAGCATCTGCTGCTTGCTGTCGAAAAATCCCGTGCGCGCGTCCATCGTCACCGTGCTCTTGTCCTCCATCATGACCTTGGCGCGCAGTGTTTGGAGTTCGACGTGATCGGGGTTGGTCAGATCCTGGATCGCAGCCTTGGCCCACACTTCGTAGGGACGCTGGTCGGTCGAGAAACCCGCAAGATGCGGCGTTTCCATGGTGATCTTGGTGCCTGACACCACGAGATTGCTGATGTCGACGGGCAGCTTCGGCAGCCCCGTGATGCGGAACGGGTTGAAGACCGAGATCATGACGATGCCGGCCATCGCCAGCAGCACGGCCGCCGGGACCGCAACCCGCAGCACCCGCACCATCCGGCTGTGGCGGGCGGCCGCGGCAAAGCGGGCCTCCATTCCGGTGACATAGGCTGGGTTCTGTATCGAGTTCACCGCGGCTCCAGGGGCGCGCCATCGACGCCAGGACAGCGTCATTCTACCCGCAATCGCAGGATTATGCAGCCCGGAGACGCGCCAGGAGTGTGACCGAAACGGGGCGGAAGCAACGACCGGAGCGCTTCAAATGGTCCCGCTCACGAATGCGCGAAGATGTCCTCGGCCTCCCAGCCGCCGAGATCGAGCTTTGCCCGGGTCGGCAGGAAGTCGAAGCAGGCCTGTGCCAGTTCGGTGCGGCCTTCGCGCGCGAGCATGGCGTCGAGCCGCTCGCGCAAACCATGCAGATGCAACACGTCGGACGCGGCATAGGCGAGCTGCGCCTCGCTGAGGCTGGAAGACCCCCAGTCGCTCGACTGCTGCTGCTTCGACAGGTCGATGTTGAGGACTTCGCGCACCAGGTCTTTCAGGCCGTGCCGGTCGGTATAGGTGCGCGTCAGCCGCGAGGCGATCTTGGTGCAATAGACCGGCTGCGGCATCACGCCAAAGGCGTTGTAGAGCGCGGCGAGATCGAAGCGCGCAAAGTGAAAGATCTTCGTGATGGCAGGATTGGCCAAGAGCGCCTTCAGGTTCGGCGCGTCGGTGTGGCCCTTCGGGATCTGGATGACATCGGCGCTGCCGTCGCCGTTCGACATCTGCACCACGCAGAGCCGGTCGCGATGCGGATTGAGCCCCATGGTCTCGGTATCGATCGCCACCGAATCCTTGTAGCGGGACAAATCGGGCAGATCGCCGCGATGCAGGCGGATGGTCATGAGGAAAGCCTCGTGTCTCGGGTCGATTCGACGGAAACACTAGCGCCCGGAGCCGCGGGAGGCGAGCGGGTGGGCATGGCTTTTAGGAAAGGAAATGGCGGCTTCGTGTCGATTTTATTCGCTGACCCGGCGTTCGGGCCGCCGGGAGCGCTATCACGCAGAGCCTGACGCCGCGCTTTGCGGCCGGCCTCGATGCGTTCAGGCCCTCTTCTCTCCGGACGAGGTCGGCGGCTGAAGCCCCGGGCTATTGGCCCAGCGCTCGAGATTCTCGATGACGTCCGCATGGCTCGGCCGTCGCGGCGGCGGCGGCTTTCGCTCTTCGGACAGCTTGCGCGGTAGCTTGAGGTTCTCGGTCATGGGCTTGCCTCCAACACAGAAGATGCGCCCGCACGGACCATAATTCAACCACTAACACATTGTTTTTACTTATGTATTTAGCTAATTTGGCGCCTGAATCTCGTTTGACGGAACCAGCGCCAAGGGCAAGCGTTGAGTAAACTACTCAATGATCTCATTCGGGGTGTTTCGATGTCCGACATGCGCGGTGAGCGACTGCAAGTCATGCTCTCGCCGGAAGAGCTGACGGCGATCGACGATTTCCGCTTCAAGCACCGGATGCCGACGCGGGCAGCGGCGGTGCGCGAGCTATTGAAGATGGGCCTGACGGTCGTTGCCGCCGACGGCGGCGGTATGAAGTCCAGCAATTATGGCGTGTTCAGCCGCGGCCCGGACGGGCATACCCACGGCTCCGATCAGGACCCGGCGGCATAACCCGCCGGCAGAACGGGACATTCCGCGCACGCGGCAGTCGTTCGCCGTGTCGCGCCGACCATCATCTCATAGGTTTGGGCAAGGGCACTTGGTGCCCAGGAAAGGACTCGAACCTTCACGGCCGTTAAGCCACTGGCACCTGAAGCCAGCGCGTCTACCAATTCCGCCACCTGGGCCCGGGCGGGTTAGTAAGGATCGGTCACGCGCTTGTCAAATCGCTTCAACGCCGCCCAAATACGCTGTACAGCGAGCCGCGTGTTGGCGTATCGCGAATCCGCTAAATCCCACCGATATCTCTCGAATTTGACCGGCAGGAATTCACCCATGGCATTCGAACCAGGAAACGCTCGTCACGGTTTTTGGCGGATCGGGGTTTCTGGGGCGAAACGTGGTGCGGGCGCTGGCCAAGCGCGAATACCGGATCAGGGTGGCGGTGCGGCGGCCGGAACTGGCCGGGCACCTGCAGCCGCTCGGCCGGGTCGGCCAGATCCACGCCGTGCAGGCCAATCTGCGCTATCCGGCTTCCGTCGAGGCGGCGATGCGCGATTCGCACGTCGCGATCAACCTGGTCGGCATCCTGACCGAGGGCGGCGCGCAGACATTTGACGCGGTACAGGCCAAGGGCGCCGAGACGATCGCCAAGGCCGCCGCCGCAGCAGGCGCGCGGATGGTGCATGTGTCGGCGATCGGCGCCGACGAGAACTCGCTCTCGGCCTACGGCCGCGCCAAGGCGGCCGGCGAGCAGGCCGTGCTGGCGGCCGTGCCTTCGGCCACCATCCTGCGGCCGTCGCTGCTGTTCGGCCCGGAGGATCAATTCACCAACCGGTTTGCGGCACTGGCCCGGATATCGCCCTTCCTGCCGCTGATCGGCGGCGGCGTCACCCGGATGCAGCCGGCCTATGTCGGCGACGTCGCGAACGCGGTGGCCGATGCCGTCGACGGCAAGACCAGGCCCGGCGCGACTTACGAACTCGGCGGACCGGAAGTGCTGACCATGCGCGAGATCATGGAAATCATTCTAGCGATCACCGAGCGCAAGCGCATGCTGATTTCGCTGCCGTTCGGACTGGCGCGGCTGCAGGCGATGTTCCTGCAATTCGCGCCGGGGCCGCTGAAGCTGACGCCGGACCAGGTGGCGATGCTGCAATCGGACAATGTGGTGTCGGACGCCGCCAAGGCCGCGGGCCTGACGCTGGAAGGGCTCGGCATCACGCCCGATTCGCTGGAAGCGATCGCCCCGCAATATCTCTGGCGCTTCCGCGCCGCCGGGCAGTTTCAGCGCAAGAGCGCGTAGCTGCTGTCTGCCCTAGGGTGAGAGAGGCGCGTGCAGCGCCGTCTCGAACCATGATGCCCCGCTGGTGGGCACCCGGCTCTCGTCCTTCGAGACGCCGCTAAGCGCTCCTCACGATGAGGTCTGACAGCGAATCGCCTACTCGCCCCAGCGCCAGCGCGATCAGGCCGAGCGTGCCGATGATGACGCGCCACCACGCAAAGAACGTGAACCCGTGGCGCGTGACGTAGGTCAGGAACGTCTTCACCACGATCATCGCCGTGATGAACGACACCACGAATCCGATCGCGATGATGCCGACGTGATCGATCGTCATCTCGCCGCGGTTCTTGTAGAAATCATAGGCGAACGCGCCGACCATGGTCGGGATCGCGAGAAAGAACGAGAACTCCGCCGCCGAGCGCTTGTCGCCGCCGAGCAGCATCGCCGCCACGATGCTGGCGCCGGAGCGCGACACGCCGGGAATCATCGCCACGCATTGCGCGATGCCGATCCACAGATACATCATCAGCGGATACCGCGTGGCGTCGTCCTCGCGCGGCTTGAGATCGAGCTGATCGACCCAGAGCAGGATCGCGCCGCCGACGATCAGCGTGAAACACACCACCCACGGATTGAACAGCAGCTCCTTGATGTACTTGCCGGCAGCCAGGCCAACGACCACCGCCGGCAGGAACGCCACCAGCACGCCGATGACGAATCGCCGGTCGTCGGGATTTGTGAACATGCCGAGCGCGACGCGCCACAGCTTGAAGAAATACAGCACGACGATCGCAAGAATCGCGCCGAGCTGAATCAGGATCACAAAACTCTGCCAGAACGCGCCCTCGCCAAGGCCGAAGAAGCGTTGCGCCAGCAGCATATGGCCGGTGGAGGAAACCGGGAGAAATTCCGTGATACCCTCGATGATGCCGAGAATCACCGCCTTCACTGCATCCGACATCATGATGTGGTCCATTTTGACTGGAAAAGCCGCGTTCTTCTCGCCTATTCGTCCCCATGCCGCAATCGCAAAAAAACGTCAGAACACCATTGTCTCGCGCGTTTGCTTGGCTAGTGTCCCGATTCGCTTGACGCGGTTTGAGGGTTCCTTTAGTCGCCGCGATTTTACCTTTGGGATTTCATGTACACGCTCTATCATCACCCGTTCTGTCCGCATTCGCGCTTCATTCGCCTCGCGCTGGGCGAACACGGCCTCGACCTGCGCCTGGTGGAAGAGCGGTCCTGGGAACGGCGCGAAGGGTTTCTCCTGCTCAATCCCGCAGCCGCCACGCCGGTCTTGATGGCCGACGGCTTTCCGCCGATTCCGGGCGCCGGCATCATCGCCGAATATCTCGACGAGACGCACGGCCTGGAGGCGGGCGATCGGCGGCTGTTGCCGGCCTCGATGGCCGAGCGCGTCGAGGTGCGCCGGCTGATGGCCTGGTTCAACGAAAAGTTCTTCGAGGAGGTCTCGAACCCGCTGGTGACCGAGCGCATCTACAAGCGCTTCATGAGCGAGGAGAATGGCGGCGGGGCGCCCTCGACCGACGTGATCCGCGCGGCCAAGGTCAATGTGCGCTATCATCTGGCCTATATCGGCTGGCTGTCGCAGACGCGGAATTTCCTCGCCGGCGACCGGCTGACCTACGCGGATCTCGCCGCCGCGGCGCATCTTTCGGCGATCGACTATCTGGGCGATGTGCCATGGCACGAGGACGAGGCGGCAAAGGCGTGGTACGCGCGGGTGAAATCCCGCCCGTCGTTCCGCCCGCTGCTGAGCGAATGGCTGGCGGGCGTGCCGGCGTCGCGGACCTACGTGGACCTCGACTTCTGAACAAGGCCGTCAAACTCTCCGCCGCCGACTGAAGGCCGCGCTCGCGCGCGAAGCGGAGACGCTCGGCTTCGACTGCATCGGCGTGACCGATCCCGGACGCAATCGGCAATGCCGGAAAGTATTTTCGCGAATTCCTCGATGCCGGCGCGCATGGCGACATGGACTGGCTGGCGGCGCAGCCCGAACGGCGGATGGACCCGCGCGTGCTGTGGCCCGGCGTGCGCTCGATCATCATGCTCGGCGTCAATTACGGCCCCGATGAGAATCCGCTCGCGCTTCTCGAACAACGTACGCGCGGCGCGATCTCCGCCTATGCGCAGGGCGACGACTATCACGACGTCATCAAGAAGCGTCTGAAGATGCTGGCGCGATGGCTGGTGGCGGCATCAGGCGAAGAGGTGAAAGTTTTCATCGATACCGCCGCCGTGATGGAAAAGCCGCTGGCGCAGGCGGCGGGGCTCGGCTGGCAGGGCAAGCACACCAATCTGGTCTCGCGCGAATTCGGCTCATGGCTGTTTCTCGGCGCGATCTTTTCCGCATCCGACCTGCCGCGCGATGCGGCCGATCAGCGACCATTGCGGCTCCTGCAATGCCTGCCAGGAGATCTGCCCGACCGCGGCATTCCCCGCACCCTACAAGCTCGATGCGCGGCGCTGCATTTCGTATCTGACGATCGAGAACAAGGGCCCGATCCCGCACGAATTTCGCAAAAACATCGGCAACCGCATCTATGGCTGCGACGACTGCCTCGCCGTGTGCCCGTGGAACAAGTTTGCGCAAGCTGGCCGCGAAGCCAAGCTCGCCGCACGCGATGAATTGCGCGCGCCGTCGCTCGCGGATCTGGCGCGGCTCGACGACGCCGCGTTCCGCGCGCTGTTTTCGAAATCGCCGGTCAAGCGCATCGGCCGCGACCGGTTTGTCCGCAACGTGCTGATTGCGATCGGCAACGCCGATGACGCGTCGCTGGCGGCGGAGGCCGAACGACTGCTGGACGATGCAAGCCCGCTGGTGCGCGGCGCGGCGGTATGGGCGCTGTCGCAGTTGGTCGAGCGGGAGAGACTTGAGGCACTGGCGGCGAAGGCGATGGGCAGCGAAGAGGATGAGAGCGTGCGCGCGGAGTGGCTCCTTAGCTGCGGCACCACTGCCAGACCCTCATCCTGAGGAGCGCGTAGCGCGTCTCGAAGGATGTAGCCACAGTCGGGCCTGCATGGTTCGAGACGGCGCTTCGCGCCTCCTCACCATGAGGAATCCACACATCTGCAGCCCTTGATTTCACGCATTGAAATCCGCCATGTTCGCCCCGCCATGACAAAAAACCAGCCTTTCTTCACCTACGATCGCGACAGCGACACCTTCATGCCCACGCCCGTCTCCAACGGCCCGTGGGACCCCACTTCGCTGCACGGCCGTGTCGTTGTCGGCCTGCTCGCCCATGCGATCGAGCAGCGCCACGGCTCCGATGATTTCGTGCCGGCGCGGCTCACCGTCGACATGTTCCGCCTGCCGAACACCACGACGGCGATCGAGGTCAAGACCGAACTCGTCCGCGACGGCAAGCGCATCAAGGTCGTGGAGGCCGAGTTCTTCAGTGGCGGCACCAGCATGGCGCGCGCCTCCTGCCAGTTATTGCGCAAGACGGAAAACGCGCCGGGCAATGTCTGGTCGCCGCCGAACTGGGATGCGCCGAAGCCTGCGGACATTCCAAAGCCCACCGATCCCCGGCTCGGCATGAACGGCAAATGGACGACGCGGCCGATCGTGGGCCACATGGGTGCGCTCGGGCCGCGGCGGCTGTGGATGAGCGAGGTGCGCGAGCTGGTCGACGGCATCCCGATGTCGCCCTTCGTGCATGTCGCCACCGGCGCGGATTTCGCCAGCCCGTTCGCCAATGCCGGCGACCAGGGGCTCGGCTACATCAACAGCGACGTCACGCTCTATCTGCACCGGCTTCCGGTGACGCCATGGGTCGGCTTCGAGGTGGTCAACCACCACGCCACCGACGGCATCGCGATCGGCGAATGCTGGCTCTACGACGAGCAGGGCCCGATCGGGACCTCCACGGTGGCCGCGCTCGCGCAGCGCAAGCCGATGACCAACGTGCCGCCGCCGTAAGTGAGCGGCTCTCAGCGTCGTTCCGGGGCGCGCGAAGCGCGAACCCGGAACGCTCGATGATTCCGGGTTCGCGCGTCGCGCGCATGCCCGGAATGACGGCTAACGTCAAATGCCGCTTCATCTCCGGCCGCGCCTTCAGCGCCGCGCCCTGTTTCGCGACGATCTTGGCGATGCGCTCCGGCGCGAACTTGATGTCGACGAAGGCCGGCGCGGTGTTGGCGACCTCGTGGTATTCCGTGATCTTGCCGTCGCGCAGCCGCATGATCGCGACGCCCTCGAACATCGCGCGCGCCCCTTCGGCTTCCGGCAGCGTCGAGCGGTAGCTGAAGGTGTAGCGCGCGTACAGCGTATGTCCGTCGCTGACGGGGTCGTGCATGTCCCAGCGAAAATCGGTGGCCGTGCGATAGAACCAGTCGTCGATCAAGCCCGCGATTTTCGTGCGGCCTTCGAACGCGCCGTAGAACACGTCGTGATAGACGCCGTCCTCGGTGAACAGTTCCGAGAACGCCTTGCCGTTGCGCTGCTCGACGGCGTCGCAGAACGCGCGGAGCATGGTGGATGGGTTCATGGCAGTCCTCCCACGGTCGGTTTTCTTTCCCTCTCCCCTTGTGGGAGAGGGTGGATCAATCGCGTGAAACGCGATTGAGACGGGTGAGGGGTTCTCTCCGCGAGCACCTTTGCCGAGAGAACCCTCATCCGGCGCTTCGCGCCACCTTCTCCCACAAGGGGAGAAGGGAAGAAAGAACTCACCCCATCTCCGCCACTGCCGCCATGATCCGCGCAATGTCCTGCGGGCGGGACAGGCGGTGGTCGCCGTCCTGGATCATGGTCAGCACGACGTCCTCGGCCGGCAGCCGGTGCGCCAGCGCGAAGGCGTGCTGCCAGGGCACGTCAGGGTCCTGCGCGCCCTGCAGGATGCGAACCGGGCATCCGACCTCGATGGCGCTGCCGAGCAGCAGATGGTTGCGGCCCTCCTCGATCAGCGCGCGGGTGATCGGATAGGGCGCGCCGTCGCCATATTCCGACGGCCGCATCCACACGCCCTTGGTCCTGATCTCCTCGCGGACCTCGTCGGAGAAGGCGTTCCACATCAGTTGCTCGGTGAAGTCGGGCGCCGGCGCGATCAGCACCAGTCCGGCGAGGGTCGCCGCCTTCGCATCACGGTTGGCGATGGCGCGCGCCAGCAACAGCGCCATCCAGCCGCCCATCGACGAGCCGATCACGACCTGCGGGCCTTCGGCGAACTGTCCGAACACGGCGACGGCCTCTTCCAGCCAGCGCCCGATGGTGCCGTCGATGAAAGCGCCGCCCGATTCGCCATGGCCGGAATAATCGAACCTGATACAGGCCCGGCCATGCGCCGCGGCCCAGGCGTCCAGCGCCAGCGCCTTGGTGCCCCGCATGTCGGAGTTGAAGCCGCCGAGCCAGAACAGCCCGGGCCCGCTGCCGGCACGGGCCCGTACGGCGATCCGGCGGCGGCCATCGCCCTCCCCCACCTCGATAAAGGTCGGTTCCTGGTCGATTGTTGCTGTATTGGTCATGGATCTGTCACCCTCGCCGGCTGCTTTGTCCGCGGTCGCGCTTCACCGGTCAAGCGCGGCCGGACTTTGCTTGCGTATCGGGCCGCCGAGCTATATTTGCCTGAAGTGACCGAAATGCCTCGCATTTGACGGTTTTCGGGCGCAGACCGTCAGTTCGCTTGCTGTTATCAGCGTATTGCTTCAAACTGCGGCCCTTCCTTTCACAACTTTGGAGAACTACCCATTCGCCGTCCCAACAGAGCCCCGCCCGCTGCAACCAAAGACGGGCCGCGCACCAATGATGAAATCCGAAACGCACAGATCCAGCTGATCGATCAGACCGGCCTCAACCACGGAACGATCGAGACCGTGGTTGCCGTCAAGATGGCGCTCGAGGCGGGCATGGATCTCGTCGAGATTTCGCCGAACAACAATCCTCCCGTTTGCAAGATCATGGACTACGGGAAGTTCAAGTATTCGGCACAGAAGAAAGCCGCCGAGGCGCGCAAGAAGCAGAAGATCGTCGAGATCAAGGAGATCAAGCTGCGGCCGATGATCGACGATCACGATTACGACGTGAAGATGCGCGCGATGCAGCGGTTCTTCGAGGAAGGCGACAAGGTCAAGATCACCTTGCGCTACCGTGGCCGCGAAATGGCGCACCAGGAGATCGGCACCAAGCTGCTCGACAAGGTCAAGGCCGATGTCGCCGAGTTCGCCAAGGTCGAACAGGACGCGCGTTTCGAAGGCCGCCAGGTCGTGATGGTGCTGGCGCCGCGCTGAGTTAAACTGTGGTTGTTTGATATCAAGCGGCCCGTCAGATCTGGCGGGCCGTTTTCGTTTCCGTAGCCTGCGCGATCAGTTCCGCGTGCCCTGCCAGGTGCCGCTGCAGCGGTCGCCGGAGATGATGCCGCGCCAGGAGCCCGCGCCGCTCCTGCCGGCGAGACGGCCACCACCGCTCGCCTTGGAAGCCCCAACCGAAACTCTAACCGCAACCGCCCCGGCGCGATTGACCGAGCCCGAAACCCTGCCACCGCCGGCCGACGAAACGCGGCTGCCGATGACGGTAAAGGGGACGCTGTAGCCGGAACTGCAATTGCCGCGCGTGGTGGCGAAAACCACGTTCCATGTACCGTCATAGGCTCCTGCAGCCCTGCGTCGGGTGGCAGCATCGGCGGAAGCTGGCGCCGCCATCGTGGCGAACGCGGCAAGGATCGGGAGCCAGCGCAGCAGGCGCCAGCGGGAAGTTTGGGCGATCGATCGGGGAAATTGGGTCATTTTCGCCGTTCCGGGCGCTGATGTTAACGCCATCATCGAGTAGGTAACAGCTCCGGGTTGCGCGGTTCATCGTTGCCAATCGGCGCTTCATCTGCCATAAGCCCGACCTTCATCGCCCGGCTGATCAAGGGCTGCCGTGTCGGTGTCCGTGCGGGTTGGTTCGTTTTCGAAATAACCTGAGCACTTTCAACGCTCTAACGAGCATTTTAAGCCGCAAAAGCGCCCCTCGGGCGCGTTTTTCTGTGGCCGATAGGAGAGCCAAATGCCCAAGCTGAAGACCAAGTCAGGCGCTAAAAAGCGCTTCAAGGTGACTGCCACCGGCAAAGTGATGCACGCCCAGCGCGGCAAGCGCCACGGCATGATCAAGCGGACCAAGAAGCAGATTCGTCAGCTCCGCGGCACCCGCGTGCTGTTCAAGACCGACGGCGACAACGTCAAGAAGTACTTCTTGCCGAACGCCTGATCGCGCTCGCAATCACGCTTTAGCCGGCCGCGCTCCGCGCGGCGATCCATCACCAATTTAGAATTCAAGGATAGCAGTCATGTCTCGCGTCAAACGCGGTGTGACCTCTCACGCCAAGCACAAGAAAGTCTACAAGGCCGCCAAGGGTTTCCGCGGCCGCCGCAAGAACACCATCCGCGCGGCGAAAGCCGCCGTCGAGAAGGCCGGGCAATATGCCTTCCGCGACCGCAAGCGCAAGAAGCGCACGTTCCGCGCGCTCTGGATCCAGCGCATCAATGCCGCGGTTCGTCCGTTCGGCATGACCTACAGCGTCTTCATCAACGGCCTGTCGAAGTCGGGCATCACGGTGGACCGCAAGGTGCTGTCGGATCTCGCCATCACCGAGCCGACGGCGTTCCAGGCGATCGCCGAGAAGGCCAAGGCTGCGCTGGCGGCCTAAGCCGTCGCTCGCTCGGCGTCTTCTGCGAAGTTTTGAAGTCGTCATGGCCGGGCAAGGCGGGGCATCCAGTAACCCGGCCGATCCACGTCTTGACCTCTCGCGAACGCTGTAAGACGTGGATACCCGGGCATGCCCGGACATGACGGGCCGTAGGAGCGACCGGCTTAGCATCCTAGTCAAAAGGGATCGCCATGACCGACCTCGCTCAACTCGAATCCGAAATCCTCAGCCAGATCGCCGCCGCCGGCGATGAAGCCGCCCTCGAAGCCGTGCGCGTCGCAGCGCTCGGCAAGAAGGGCTCGATCTCCGCGCTGCTCTCCACGCTCGGCAAGATGTCGCCGGACGAGCGCAAGACGCAAGGCGCTGCGATCAACCTCGCCAAGGACAAGGTCACCCAGGCGCTCGCCGCGCGCCGCGACATTCTCAAGTCGGCGGCGCTCGATGCCCGGCTTGCCTCCGAGACCATCGACGTCACGCTGCCGCTGCGCGAGGCGCCCGCGGAAGCCGGCCGCATCCATCCGCTGAGCCAGGTCCTCGAGGAGGTCAACACGATCTTCGCCGACATGGGATTTGCGATCGCCGAAGGTCCCGACATCGAGACCGACGATTACAACTTCACCAAACTGAATTTCCCCGAGGGCCATCCGGCCCGCGAGATGCACGACACCTTCTTCTTCAATCCGAAGGAAGACGGTTCGCGCATGCTGTTGCGCACGCATACATCGCCGGTGCAGGTGCGCACGATGCTGAGCCAGAAGCCGCCGATCCGCATCATCTGCCCGGGCCGCACCTATCGCATCGACTCCGACGCGACGCATACGCCGCAGTTCCACCAGGTCGAAGGCCTCGTCATCGACAAGGGCTCGCATCTCGGCCATCTCAAATGGATCCTGCACGAGTTCTGCAAGGCGTTCTTCGAGGTCGACCACATCAACATGCGGTTCCGGCCGTCGTTCTTCCCGTTCACCGAGCCCTCGCTCGAGGTCGACATCCAGTGCCGGCGCGACAAGGGCGAGATCCGTTTCGGCGAAGGCGAGGACTGGCTCGAAATTCTCGGCTGCGGCATGGTGCATCCGAACGTGCTGCGCGCCTGCGGCATCGATCCTGATGTCTACCAGGGCTTTGCCTGGGGCATGGGCCTCGACCGCATCGCCATGCTGAAATACGGCATCGCCGATCTCCGGCAATTGTTCGACAGCGACGTGCGCTGGCTTTCGCATTACGGCTTCAAGCCGCTCGACGTCCCGACGCTGGCGGGGGGATTGAGCACGTGAGTGCTGTCCCTGCGGAATATCAGGGCTTGCGCTCGTTCGCCTTCGGCGACGGGCCGGAGTTGGCCGACGAGTTGCTCGCCCTCGTGATCAAGGGCGTGAAAACCGCGACCTGCTCAACCGAGGACGAACCCAACACGTCGACGCCGGGCGAACGCTGGATCGTGCTCGATGGACATGGCACACCGGCTTGCGTGATCGAAACCACCGAAGTGACCTATCGCCGTTACAATGAGGTCGACGCCGCCTTCGCCTATGAAGAAGGCGAGGGCGACCGCAGCCTCGCCTATTGGCGCGAGGCGCACCGGACCTATTTCGGACGGCTTGGCCGATTCAGCGAAGACATGATGCTGATGTGCGAACGGTTTCGGCTGGTTGAAGTTTTCGCCGATCAAAGAGTGGCCCAATGAAATTCACGCTCTCCTGGCTGAAGGAACATCTCGACACCGACGAGCCGCTGGAAAAGCTCGCCGACAAGCTCACCATGATCGGGCTCGAGGTCGAGAACATCGAGGACAAGGCGAAGGCGCTTTCGCCGTTCTCGATCGCGCGGGTGATTTCCGCCGAGCAGCATCCGAATGCGGATCGCCTGCGGGTGTGCATGGTCGATACCGGTGACGGCGGGGCGCCGGTGCAGGTGGTCTGCGGCGCGCCGAATGCGCGCGCCGGCCTCGTCAGCGTGTTCTCGCCGCCCGGCACCTTCATCCCCGGCAAGAACATCACGCTCGGCGTCGGCACCATCAGGGGCGTCGAGAGCCGCGGCATGCTGTGCTCGGCGGCCGAGCTGCAGATCTCCGAGGACCATGACGGCATCATGGAGCTGCCGGCCGATGCGCCCATTGGCAAGGGCTATGCCGAATGGGCGGGCCTCGGCGATCCCGTGCTCGAAATCAATCTGACGCCGAACCGCCAGGACTGCACCGGCGTGCACGGCATCGCGCGCGACCTCGCCGCTGCCGACATGGGCAAGTTCAAAGATCCCGCGATCAAGCAGATCAAGGGTGAATTTCCCTGCCCGGTGAAAGTGACGGTGGAAGACGCCACGCTGTGCCCGGGTTTCGCGCTGCGGCTGGTGCGCGGCGTCAAGAACGGTCCGTCGCCGGAGTGGTTGCAAAAGCGGCTGACGTCCATCGGGCTGCGGCCGATCAATGCGCTGGTCGACATCACCAACTTCATGACCTACGACCGCGCCCGGCCACTGCATGTATTCGACGCGAAGAAGGTGAACGGCAATCTCACCGTGCGCCGCGCCAAAGATGGCGAAAGCCTGCTGGCGCTCGACGGGCGCACCTACACGCTCGATCCCGCGATCTGCGTGATCGCGGACGAGCACGGCGTCGAATCGCTCGCCGGCATCATGGGCGGCGAGACTTCCGGCTGCGACGAGAACACCACGGACGTGCTGATCGAATCGGCGCTGTGGAACGAGATCAACATCGCGCAGACCGGCCGCAAGCTCGGCATCAATTCGGATGCGCGGTATCGGTTCGAACGCGGCGTCGATCCGGCCTTCATGGTGCCGGGGCTCGAGCTCGCCACCAAGCTGGTGATGGAATTGTGCGGCGGCACGCCGTCGGAGAACGTGGTGGTCGGTAACGCCTTCGGCGAGGACCGCATCATCGACTTTCCGCTGACCGAGGTCAAACGTCTGGCGGGTATCGAAGTGCCGCTGGCCGAAATGCGGCGCATCCTCGGCCATCTCGGCTTCATGGTCGCCGGCAGCGGCCCGGTGGTGAAGGTCGCCGTCCCCTCCTGGCGCACCGATGTGCACGGCAAGGCCGACATCGTCGAGGAAGTCGTGCGCATCGTCGGTGTCGACAAGGTGCCGATGACACCGTTCGAGCGCGGCGACGATGCCCGCAAGCCGGTGCTGACAACGATCCAGCTCCGCACCCGCCGCGCCAAGCGCGCGCTGGCGGCGCGCGGCATGGTGGAAGCCGTGACGTGGTCGTTCATTTCCAAACCGCACGCCGAATTGTTCGGCGGCGGCCAGGCTGAACTCGCGCTCGCCAACCCGATCGCGGCCGACCTCTCGGACATGCGGCCGAGCCTGCTGCCGGGCCTCGTCGCAGCCGCGCAGGGCAACGCCAATCGCGGTTACGCTGATGTGGCACTGTTCGAGGTCGGGCAGATCTTCAAGGGCGACAGGCCTGAGAACCAGTTCATCGCCGCCGCCGGTGTGCGTCACGGCTTTGCCTCCTCGAAAGGCATGGGCCGGCACTGGTCGGGCTCGACCATGACCGACGCGCTCGACGCCAAGGCCGATGCGTACGCCGTGCTCGCGGCGGCCGGCGCGCCGATGCAGGCACTGCAGATCGTGCCGGGCGGCGCGAGCTGGCTGCATCCGGGACGCTCCGGCACCATCCAGATCGGGCCGCAGAATGTGCTGGGCTATTTCGGCGAGTTGCATCCGCGCACGCTGGAAGCGCTCGGCGCCGACGGCCCGCTGGTCGCGTTCGAAGTCATCCTCGACCGCATTCCCGACGCCAAGAAGAAGCCGACCCGGGCCAAGCCGCTGCTCGACCTCTCCGCGTTCCAGCCGGTGTCGCGCGACTTCGCCTTCATCGTCGATCGCGGCGTCAAGGCCGGCGACATCGTGCGATCGGCGCAGAGGCGTCGACAAGAAGCTGATCACGGACGTGACCGTGTTCGACGTCTACGAAGGCAAGGGCATCGATCCGGACAAGAAGTCGGTCGCGATTGCCGTGACGATCCAGCCCCGCGAAAAGACCCTGACGGACCAGGAGATCGACGCGGTGGCGGCGAAGATCGTGGCCGAGGTGACGAAGAAGACCGGCGGCGTCCTGCGGGGATGAGCCTGCTCGGACTCATTCCCTCCCAAGTCAGCCTCAACGCTGCGATCGCGATTTGCGCGGTCGCCTTCGTCTCCGGAACGGCGCGGGGATTTTCCGGATTCGGCTCGGCGCTGATCTTCATGCCGCTCGCAAGCTCCCTCGCCGACCCGCGGCTGGTGGCAGCCCTCCTCCTGATCATCGATTTCATCGCCGCCGCACCGCTGCTGCCGGGCGCGTGGGAAAAGGCCGACCGCAAGGCGACCTCCATCATGGTGTTCGGCGCGCTGATCGGCGTTCCCATCGGCACCTATTTCCTCAGCCGGCTCGAGCCGGTGACGACGCGCTGGATCATATCCGGCTTCGTGTTCGCACTGCTGTTGTTGCTGCTGTCGGGCTGGCGTTACCGCGGCAAGGACCACGCCGCGGTCTCGATCGGCATCGGCGGGCTGGCCGGCTTTTGCAGCGGGCTCGCCCAGACCGGCGGCCCGCCGATCGTCGGCTACTGGCTCGGCCGGCCGCTGCCGTCCGTGATCGCCCGCGCCAATATCGTGCTGTTCTTCGGTGCGTCGGATTTCTTTTCCGGTGTCAGCTACGCCACGGCCGGACTGATCACGCTGGACGCAATCAAGTTCGCCGTGGTGGTCGGCCCGGTCTACGGCATCGGCGTCTGGTTCGGCGCTTCGCTGTTCGGCAAGGCCAGCGAAGCCGTATTCCGATCGATCTGCTACGCGCTGATCGCCGCCGCGGTGATTTTTGGCTTGCCCGCGCTGGATGGCGTGCTGCGCTGACGAGCGAGATCGGTAGGGTGGGCAAAGCGAAGCGTGCCCACCATCCCGCGAGTGGTACGTGTTAGGGTGGGCACGCTGCGCTTTGCCCACCCTACGGCGCTGCGCTAACCCATCACCAGATCGCAATACGCGTACCCATCGCGCTCGACGCGCTCGCCGGTCGTCACCGCAAGCCGCCGCGAAAACATCGGCCCCGCCACCACGCAAGTGTGAAACTCGCCGTTCTCGCCGCACGGATCGACGCCTTCGGGCAAATCGGCCAACAACGCCGCATCGAACTTTCGACCCGCAAACTCCGCCGGCAGCTTTTTCAGATCGACGGTCGCGATATGCGCTTCCAGTCCGCTCGCAATCATTGCCCGCGCCAATTCTGCCGTCGGTCGCTCCCACAGCGGAAACACCGGCGTGATGCCGGTGCCTGCCAGCTTCTGTTCGCGATAGGCGCGGATATCGGCCAGGAAAAGATCACCGAAAATCATGTGCGTAACGCCGTCAGCGACAGCCTGCGCGACCGCCTCGCGCATCCGCGCTTCGTAGATCTCGTTCGGGCACGGATAGGGTATAGGCACGATCCGTTGCGGCAGGCCGGCAGCCTCGCATTGCGCCTGCAATATTTCCTGCCGCACGCCGTGAATCGAGACCCGGCCGAACGTCTCGGTCACCGTGGTCAGTGCGCCGACGACATCGAATTCACCGGCGCGCTGCACTTCATGCAGCGCGAACGCCGAGTCCTTGCCGCTCGACCAGGAGATCAGTGCTTTCGGGCGTGCCATCAGTTGGTCGAGGACCCGCGCCGGCGCTGCTTCGCTGGCCGTGCCTCCGGCTCCGGATCCTTCAACGCACCGATCCGCCGCAACGCCGCCTCGGCAGCGCGCTCGCCGCTTTCCCAGGCGCCGTCGATCGTTCCCCACAGCGTTTCATGGGTGGCCTCGCCGGCGAGATAGATGCAGCCGAACGGTTCGGTCAAAGCCTTTCGCGAGGACTGCCCGCCGGGACCGGCCGCCGACATCGCGCCGAGCGCGAACGGCGCGGCATTCCAGCGCGTCGCGCTCGATTTCTTCACCGCGGCTCGCCGCCTCGCTGCCGTACAGTTTCGTCAGCCATTCCACCGCGAACGCCACCATGGCCTTCTCGCCCTGCGCGGAAAGCTCGCGGCCGAACGAGCCGGCGACATCGAGGGTGCAGAGCGAGGAGCCGCCGATATTGGCGAACATCAGCGCCGTCCTGGTCGAATTGCTCTGCTCGATGACGACGTCGTCACGGGCAAGGCCGAGCGGATTGCCCGCCATCTGCAGTGCGATCCGGTCGTAGCTGCCGAGGCTCAGTTTGGAGGCCGCATCGAGCACGCGCTTCGGAATGTCAGGCGCGAACTTGATATTGCCGGCGGCCAGCACGTTGCTCGACACGGTGATGACGGCGGCGCGCGCGGCGATCCTGCCCGCCGGCGTTTCCACGCTGACGTCGCGGTTGCTCCAGACAATGCGATTGGCCGGTGTCGACAGCGACAGCGGCACCGGCTCGCCGAGCTTTGCGATCAGCGTGCCCAATCCCTGACGACAGCCGATCGCGGTATTGCGATCCTGCGCGCGGGACTTGTCGCCGACGGAGACATCTTTCAGATCCTTGCCCGAGAAACTGGCGCCGAGCACAAACTCCGACGTGTCCGCCCAAACGCCGAGGTCCTTCGGCAGCACCGATGCACAGGAGACGTCGAACCGCCGCGCGGCGTCGTCGATGGCGCGGTTGGCGCGCACGAGCGCGGCGAGAAATTCCTCGGTCTCGCCGGCGCGGGCGTTGCGGCGGCCGATGCGGATCTTCTGGCCCGAAGGCGCGGTGGTGATCTCGAGGCCCGCGGCGCGCGCCAGCTTGATCATCGGATTGGTTTCGGGATTGTGCATCCAGCGCGCGCCACGATCGAACGGCACGTCGAAGGTGGCAGCGTCGGTTTGACAGCGGCCGCCGATCTGGCTCGCCGCCTCCACCACGATCACCTTGCGGTTCGCCGCCATGATCCGCCGCGCCGCAGCAATGCCGGCCGCACCCGCGCCGATCACAACAATGTCAGCCTCCCGCGGCAACGGGGCTGCGCCCGCGCGCGCCGCGCAAAAAACCGGAGTGACCGCCAGACCTGCGGACGCCGACAGGAAGTTGCGGCGGGTCATTGTCATGTCATGGTTTCCGGGGCCTGAAAAAAGCGAGAACAGCTAGCGAACTGTGCCGCATCTCACGTGACGCAGCAACACTCATGGTAAATCAATCATGATTGATCCGCATCTGGCGCATGAACTAAATTGAAACGGCTTGCGACCATGATAAGGAAACAAAAAAAGCGGGAGAAAAGCCGCTCCAGGGGAATGTCATGGGCGTAATGCTCGATACGATCGGCCAGTTGATTGCGGGCTACCTCCAGAAGGAAGTCCCGGGCTATGAGCCGTTCACACCCAGCGACCCCGAGCATCTGCGCGGCGTCATCGAGCCGGGCGACGTTCTGCTGGTCGAAGGCAACAACCGCATCTCCGGCATCATCAAATACCTGACGCAGTCCACCTGGTCGCATGGCGCGCTTTACGTCGGCCCGGTCGACGGCGCCTATGAACCCGACGGCGAGCCGCATGTCCTGATCGAGGCCAATATCGGCGAAGGCGTGACCTCGGCGCCGCTGTCGAAATATTATCCCTATCATACCCGCGTCTGCCGCCCGATCGGCCTGTCCTACGAAGACCGCACCACGGTGTGCCGCTACGCCATCAACCGGATCGGCTTCGGCTACGACACCAAGAACATCGTCGATCTGATGCGCTTTCTGATCCCGCTACCGGTTCCGCAGCGCTGGCGCCGGCGCATGATCGCGTTCGGCTCCGGCGATCCCACCAAGATCATCTGCTCGGCGCTGATCGCGCAGGCATTCGACGCGGTGCGCTACCCGATCCTGCCGAAGATTACCCGCGCCGCCTCGCGAAAGGCCCGGCGCGAAATCCTGCATATCCGCGATTCCTCGCTCTACATGCCGCGCGATTTCGACATCTCGCCCTATTTCGAAATCGTCAAACCCACCATCGTGAACGGCTTCGACTACACGGCCCTGCACTGGGCCGACAAACAGAAGCCGCTCCCGGAGGTAGCGGGCGAGTTCGCCGTGTTTCCCGAAGTCAAATCGCCGCCGCTTGTTCCTGAAGAGATTGACCAAGAGGCGCCGCTTCCGGCTGAAGAAGTGATGATCGACGAAGTGGCAATAGAGGAAGTGATCTGCAAGACGACGATGATCGAACGCGTCACCGTGTCGGAGCATTATCTCGCCGTCGAATACGTGCCGGTCCGCCCGCCCGAACGCCGCATGAAGCCGCGCGACAAGGCGCGGGAGATGGTGGCTTGAAGGCTCGTAGCCCGGATGGAGCGAAGCGCAATCCGGGACGGTTTATCCGGCGAGCGAGCTACCCGGATTACGCTTCGCTCCATCCGGGCTACAAGATTCCCTAAAACCTCCCTGCCAGCGTCAGCCTCACCGCCAACGGCTCTGCCGGATGCACGTGCCGGTCCGCCACGCCGCCGATCGGCTCACCCGGCAGCCGCGACAGATAGTAATATTCGATCTGGTTGGTCTTCGCGTTGAAGAGATTGAGCACGTCGAGCTGCAGCCGCAAGCCATTGTCGAATTTGTAGCCCGCGCGTGCATTGAAGATCAGCGACGCCTGCGAACGGACGCTGTCATCCTCGATCAGCGGACGCGGCCCAAAATAGCGCCCACGCAACGCGCCGAACCAGCCGCTCTCGCCGCCGAACGTCACACCGCCCGCCGCCACCCATGCCGGCGCGCCCGGAATGAAATGGCCGGCAGGATCGAAATCGGTAAAGCGCGCGCGGGTGTAGGCGACGTCGAAATCGAGCCGCATCCACGGCAGTATTTGATACTGGTTGGTCCACTCGACGCCGACGCGCCGGCTGGGGCGGCTCGGCTCCGTGGTGCCGGCATCGCCGACGAACAGCAGCTCCGAGTCGAAATCGAGCATGAACACCGCAAGCGAGCTAGTCAGTCCCTCCACCGCCTTGGTACGGATGCCGAGCTCGGCGCCTTTCGATCGAACCAATAGCGGCACGCGATCCTGCGGCGTCATCTTGTCGGTGGGATCGACGGTGATCGTGGCCCCTCTGATATCGTTGGAATGCAGGCCGTAGCCGGCATTGCCGTAGAACTCGGTCTTGTACCACGGCCCCAGAACGATGCCGGCCTTTGGGCTCGTCATCGACGCCTGCGCGTTGCCGGAATTTTGCGGCGTGTCGCTCAGCACCCTCCCCGCGAAATAATCCTCGCGGATGCCGACCGTGGTGCGCAGCCAATCGGTCCAGCGTGCCGTCGTATCGGCCCACAGGCCGACATTGCCTTCCCGCACGCTGTCTTCACGCACGGTCGAGAGCGTCTCGCGCTGCAATGTCTTGAACAAGCCGACCCGGATATCGTCACCGCGTGTCTGTAGCCCTACTCGGGTTTGCGTCTCGATGCCGCCAACGCGCACATCGAAGGCGTGGCTGGCACTGAGGCCATAGACCGTGCGCCGGTCCATCTGGCTGAACTGGTCGCCATTGACGGGATCGTCGAGAAAATAGGTGAAATTGTTGTAGAGCCGCAGCGACGAGCTGATCGCGTAGGCGTCGATCTTGCTCTGCCCGTATTCGCTCGACTGCACCCAATTGGCCGACAGCGAGAACCGGCTCGATGTGCCGCCATCGGTCGGGTCGAGCGTCCCGAAGCGGCCGATGATGCTCTGGTCGATCGCGCGCTGCGCCACCTGATCAGTCGAATTCCAGCCGTTGGAATAGGCCATCGCCGATAACGTAAAGCCGTCGGTCGCTGTGCCCTGGCTGTAGCGCAACACGCCGTTGATCTTGCGCACATTGTCCGCCACGTCCCACGGGCCGTTGTATTTGACGCCCTCGACCGCCGCGAGCAACGTGCCTGCACCGACCGTCGTCGACCCTGCCGCCAGCCCACGGTGATAGCCGAATGTCCCGTTCGTGGTCTCCAATATGTTCTTGGGCAGCCGGTTGATGTAGTCGATCGTGAGGGAGCCAGCGGAGCCGAAGTCGCCGACATCGGCGAAGTACGGACCCTTGCGTACATTCACCGACTGGATCAGTTCGGGAATCATGAAATTGATATCGGCATAGCCCTGCCCGTGGCCGTGGGTCGGCATGTTGACGGGCATGCCGTCGATCTTGATGGCGAGATCGGTGCCGTGGTCGAGATTGAAGCCGCGCAGAAAATATTGGTTGGCTTTGCCTTCGCCGGAATGCTGGGTCACGATCAAGCCCGGCACCACCTCCAGCGCCTCGCCGGGGCGGGAGAAAGGCTGCGCGTTCACCTCCGCGCCGCTGATGGTCGTGGCGCTGGCGGCGGTGGGCTGCATGTATGCCGGCCCTGCGGCCGCGGACCCCGACGTCACGCCGCTGCTCACCTGCGGTGCAACGGGCACACTTGGTTGAACCGGGGCTGGATTTCGCGCACTTCTCTCGCGGCGGGCCGGCTTGGGACGGTTGCGCGGCCTCGCTTCGGGTGGATTTACCGTCACCGCGGGAAGCCGGTCGGATGAAGGCGCCGCGGCGGCTTGGGCGTCTGCCGGAGACACCGTGGCAAACAGATATGCGGCGGCGGAAAATGCTCCCCAAGCAGCTCTACGCAACGCTCATGCCCCCGCATGATAACTGCTACAATCGGCGCGCGACCGCATCAGCTCGACTTAACCCGGCGTTTCACGCTAGCAAGCGCGGTATGACGATACAACACAAATATCATACTGCGTCAGGACGGAATTTTCCATGCAACGGATCACCATCACGATCGAAGACGATCTGCTCGCCGAGATCGATGCGGCGGCGGAAGCCCGCGGCTACCAGAACCGCTCCGAGATCATCCGCGATCTCGCCCGCGCCGGGCTGCAGCAGGGCGCCGAGGACGCCGCACCATCGGGCCAATGCGTCGCGGCGCTGGTCTACGTCTACGACCACGCCGCGCGGGATCTATCGAAACGGCTGGTGCAGAATTTCCACGGTCACCATGATCTGTCGCTGGCGACGCTGCACGTCCATCTCGACGACGATTCCTGCATGGAGGTCACGGCGCTGAAGGGAGCAAGCGGCGAGGTCCGGCACTTTGCCGACCACATCATCGCCGAACGCGGCGTGCGCTACGGCCGCGTGGTGATGATCCCGACCGCATCCGACAAGAAGCCGAAGGCGCGCAAGCACGGCCATCGCCACGACTAGGTTTGCGCGTAGCCCGGATGGAGCGAAGCGTAATCCGGGTTTTCGCTCGCGGACGAACTTGTCCCGGATTGCGCTTCGCTCCATCCGGGCTACGAAGCCGCCTACCTGTCGGAGCGGCCGATCACGGCCATCAGCTCCGCGATCTTCTCGCGCTGATCGGCCTTGTTGCCGCTGGTGATCGCGTGCTCGACGCAATGCGACACGTGATCCCTCAGCACTTCCTCCTCGACGCGCCGCAGTGCGGCCCGCACCGCCGATATTTGCGTGACGATGTCGATGCAGTAGCGGTCCTCGTCGACCATTTTGGACGAGGCCGCGGACCTGGCCCTCGATCCGGCTGAGACGCTTTTGACAGGATGCCTTGATGTCTTTTCGCATGCGGCCTATATACCCCTACAGGGTATAGGTTTCAAGGCCGGAGCGGATGATGAACAAGAGCGACAACGCCGACAAAACGGCGCGTCAAACGGCGCCTGCTGCGGCGGCCACAGCCACGCCGGCCATGACCACGCCGGCCATCACGATCATCACGCCCACGCTGCCGCGACCGTGCGCGACCCCGTCTGCGGGATGACCGTGAACCCCGCGACCAGCAAGCACCGCTTCGACTATCGCGGCGAGACCTTCCATTTCTGCTCGGCCGGCTGCCGCACCAAATTCGCCGCCGATCCCGTCGCTTATCTCGAGAAAGACAGCAAGCCGAAGGCCGCCGTGCCGGAAGGCACGATCTACACCTGCCCGATGCATCCGGAGATCCGCCAGGTCGGCCCCGGAAGCTGCCCGATCTGCGGCATGGCGCTGGAGCCGGAGGTCGCGAGCCTCGACGCGCCGCCCAATCCGGAACTCGCCGACATGACGCGCCGCTTCTGGATCGGCCTCGTGCTCGCGCTGCCGGCCGTCGTTCTCGAAATGGGCGGGCATCTCGTCGGCGGCCATGGCTTGCTCGATCCGACGCTGTCGAACTGGATCCAGTTCGCCTTCGCCACGCCCGTGGTGCTGTGGGCCGGCTGGCCGTTCTTCGTGCGCGGCTGGCAGTCGCTGGTCACGCGCAATCTCAACATGTTCACGCTGATCGCTGTCGGCACCGGCGTGGCCTATGTCTACAGCGTCGTCGGCACCGTCGCGCCCGGAATCTTCCCGGCGACCTTCCGCGGCCATGGCGGCGCAGTCGCCGTCTATTTCGAATCGGCCGCCGTCATCACCGTGCTGGTGCTGCTCGGCCAGGTGCTCGAACTGCGCGCCCGCGAAGCGACATCAGGCGCGATCAAGGCGCTGCTCCAGCTCGCGCCGAAAACCGCCCGCCGGATCGGCGACGATGGCGCCGATCACGAGGTGGAGATCGATACGCTTGCGGTCGGCGATCAGCTGCGCGTGCGGCCGGGCGAAAAGGTGCCGGTCGACGGCGTCATCCTCGAAGGCCGCTCCTCGCTCGACGAATCGCTGGTGACCGGCGAATCCATGCCCGTCACCAAGGAGGCCGGCAGCAAGGTCATCGCTGGCACGCTCAACCAGTCCGGCGGGTTCGTGATGCGCGCCGACAAGGTCGGGCGCGACACGCTGCTGTCGCAGATCGTACAGATGGTGGCGGACGCGCAGCGCTCGCGCGCGCCGATCCAGCGGCTGGCCGATCAGGTTTCCGGCTGGTTCGTGCCTGTCGTCATCGCCGTGGCGCTGATCGCGTTCGGCGCCTGGACCTGGTTCGGGCCGGAGCCGCGCATGGCGTTCGGCCTGGTCGCCGCCGTCAGCGTGCTCATCATCGCCTGCCCCTGCGCGCTCGGCCTCGCCACACCGATGTCGATCATGGTCGGCGTCGGGCGCGGCGCGCAGGCCGGCGTGCTGATCAAGAACGCCGAAGCGCTGGAGCGGATGGAGAAGATCGACACGCTGGTGGTCGACAAGACGGGCACGCTGACCGAGGGCAAGCCGAAGGTCGTCGCCATCGTGCCGAGCGCGGGATTTAACGAGACCGATATTCTGCGGCTGGCGGCGACCGTCGAGCGGGCGAGCGAGCACCCGCTGGCCGACGCCATCGTGCGGTCGGCCAAAGAACGCAATCTCGATCTCGGCAAGGTCGAAGAATTCGACTCGCCGACCGGCAAGGGCGCGACCGGCAAGGTCGATGGCAAAACCATCGTTCTCGGCAATGCGAGCTTCCTGCAATCGCTCGGCATCGATGCCGCAGTCACTGAACGATCAGGGCGAGCGGCTGCGCGGCGACGGCGCCACCGTCATCAACATCGCCATCGACGGCAAGCTCGCGGGGCTGTTTGCCATCGCCGATCCGGTGAAAGCGTCGACGCCGGACGCGCTGAAGGCGCTGGCGGCCGAGGGCATCAAGGTCATCATGCTCACCGGCGACAACAGGACCACGGCGAATGCCGTCGCCCGCAGCCTCGGAATTGCCGACGTCGAGGCGGAAGTGCTGCCCGATCAGAAGAGCGCGGTGGTCGCAAAACTGCAGAAAGCCGGACGGATCGTCGCGATGGCCGGCGACGGCGTCAACGACGCACCGGCGCTCGCGGCGGCCGAAGTCGGCATCGCCATGGGAACCGGCACCGACGTCGCGATGGAAAGCGCGGGGATCACGCTGCTGAAAGGCGATCTGGTCGGCATCGTCCGTGCCCGCCGCCTGTCGCAGGCGACCATGAGCAACATCCGCCAGAACCTGTTCTTCGCCTTCATCTACAACGCCGCCGGCATCCCGATCGCCGCCGGCATTCTCTATCCCACGTTCGGCCTGCTGCTGTCGCCGATCATCGCCGCCGCGGCGATGGCGCTGTCCTCGGTGAGCGTGGTCGGCAACGCGTTGCGGCTGCGGATGACGCGGCTGTAACAAGTTGACGTGCGTCAAGGCCGCGGCCGGCGGAAGGACCATCTTACCCCTGAAATGCTGAACCCTCAGCAACGGGAGATTTGGCCATGACGCGTTTGACGATGGCGACCGCTCTCACGGTCGCGGCACTTGCGGTTCCGGCGTGGGCGCAGGCCCCGGCCGGACACGATCATTCCCACCCCGCGGACAGCGAAAAATCAGCTCCGGCCACTCCGGCTCCCGCACCGAGCCCCTCGGCCGCCGCGCCGCAAGGTGGCATGGGCATGATGGGCGGCGGTATGGGCAACATGCCCATGATGAACGACATGAAGAATATGATGAGCAGCATGTCCGCGATGCACTCGATGGGGATGATGCACATGATGGGCATGATGGGCCGCGGCATGGACGGGATGGCGACCATCGATCGCATCGAAGGCCGCATCGCCTTTCTGCGCGCCGAACTGAAGATCACCGACGCGCAGGCTGACGCATGGAACGGCTTTGCCGATGCGTTGCGCACGAATGCCAGGAAGCTCGCGGAAGTTCGTGCAAGCGAAGCCCGGCGATGGACAACCGGCTTCCACCTTGACCGCCCGGCTGGACCAGCAGGAGCAATGGCTGGGCGCGCGGCTCGACGGCACCCGAGCGATGAAATCCGCCTTCGCCAAACTGAACGAGGTCTTGTCGGACGATCAGAAGAAGACGGCCAACGATCTCCTCGCCCCGCATATGGGGATGGAAGCGATGGCGATGATGCCTATGCAGAGGTCCCCCGAACAAAAGGAACAGGGACGGATGGCCGGGCATGGGTCCCGGGATGGGCATGGGTATGGGCAAAAATAGACCCTGACGGCCTGGATCAGGCGGCGGCCTTCGCCGCCGTCCCACGCGGCAATCCGGCGCGCGCCAACCCGCCATACAGCGCCTCGCCGGGCATTTCGGATTTCAGGATTTCACGCACCGCGACCAGTTTCTCGATATCGATGCCCGTCTTGAATCCCTTGCTCTCGCACAGGAACACCAGGTCTTCGAACACGACGTTGCCGGTCGCGCCCGGCGCGAACGGGCAGCCGCCGAGGCCGCCGAGCGATCCATCCAGCACGCGCGCGCCCGCGTCGAGCGCGGCGGAGGCGTTCGCGATTCCCATGCCTCTCGTATCGTGCAGGTGAATGCAGATCGGCTTGGAGCCGGCGATCTTCACTGCCCCAGCGGTGAGTTCTCCGACCTGCTTCGGTCCGGCATAGCCGACCGTGTCGGCGATCGCGACCATGTCGACGCCGGCCTCGAACAGTTTTTCCGTCAGCCGCAGCACTTCCCTCGGGTCGACGGCCCCCACGATCGAGCAGCCCAGCGCCATCGAGATCGCGGAATTCACCACCGGCTTGTGCGCGCTGGCGTCGCGCAGCTCGCAGAGCCGCCTGACGTTGGCAATGGCCGACTCGCGCGAGCGGTTGGCATTGGCCTGGCTGTGCTCCTCCGTGGCCGAGACCACTGTCGCGACTTCGGCGACGCCCGAGGCCAGCGCCTCGTTGACGCCGCGCTCGTTCAGCGTCAGCGCGATGCCGTAGGCGCCGGGCAGCGCGGCCACCGTCCCGATGATGTCGCGCACGTCGGCGAATTGCGGAAAGGTTTTTGCCGGCAGGAACGAGCCGACCTCGAAGTGCCGCACGCCCGCGGCGTATTCGTCGCGCATCCAGCGCTGCTTGGCTGCGGTCGACGGAAACGTCTTCACGAGCTGCAGGCCGTCGCGCAGCCCCACCTCGCGCAGCACGATCTTGTTGTCGGGGTAGAGTTCCTGGACGCGGGTCATGGCAGCCTCATGCGGCGTTGTTTTTGGAAGACGGGGTTTGCGTGTCGAGTTCAGCACGAACGGCTTCGGTGTCGGCGCCCAGCACCGGCACCTTGAGCCCTTCGCCGATATTGCCGCCGTTCCACTCCACCGGCAACGCCGGAACCCGGAACGGCGCGCCATCGGCGTTGAAATTCTGCACCAGGCCGCCCGGACGGAGCACATGCGGGTCTTGCAGCAGATCCTCGGGGCGGTTGATCGGCGAATAGGCGATGTTCAGCGCATCGAGCCTTGCCGACAGATCGGCGATCTTCCAGCCCTTGATCACCTCGGCGACCCGCGGAATGATCCTCCCGCGCGCCAGAATCCGGTCGGTGGTGTTGCGCAGAGTCGGATCGTCGGCAAATTCCTGCAGACCGAACTCGCGGCAGAAACTCCACCAGTGGCCCTCGGTGACGACGCCGATAAAGATGCGATCGCCGTCCGCCGTGTCGAAGATGTCGTAGATCGGCCAGGCATGCTCGCGCTCCGGCATCGAGCGCGGCTTCCGGCCGGTCATCTCGTATTCGACCATGTGCTGGGCGACCAGGAACAGGCAGTTCTCGAACAGCCCGATGCGGATGTCGGCGCCGTCCTTCTTGCCGCCGCGCTTCTCGTAGAGCGCGGCGAGAATCGCGATCGCGCCGAACATGCCGCCCATGATGTCATTGGCGGAAGAGCCGACGCGTTGCGGCTTCTCGCGCGTGCCGGTCATGGCGGCGAGCCCCGACATCATCTGCACGACCTCGTCGAGCGCCGGCCGATGCGCGTAGGGACCGGAAAGAAAACCCTTGTGGCCGGCGACGATCAGATGCGGATGCTTGCGCCGCAATTCTTCCGTGCCGAGCCCCTGCTTCTCCAGCTGCCCCTCGCGAAAGTTTTCCACGAAGACGTCGGCGCTTTCGAGCAGCCGGTGCATGGTCTCGCGGTCTTCGGCCTTGGCAAGATCGAGCACGACGCTGCGCTTGCCCCGGTTGAACAGCGGAAAGAACGAAGTTCCCATGCCGCCGAGCGAGCGGGTCTTGTCGCCCACCGGCGGCTCGACCTTGATCACCTCGGCGCCCAGTTGCGCAAGGATCATGCCGCAGGTCGGGCCCATCACCATATGGGTCATCTCGACGACCCTCACGCCGTCGAGCGGCAGTCCCGTCCCGGTCATCGTGCGCCTCCGTTCCGATCGGCTCTTTGCCACCTAGTCAGGCGTTGGCCCATCGTCCGAACATTACAATTCTTCAAATACTGCATTCACCGCTTCGGAACGCAACCTTCATGGGCGAGGGCCTGTAATGCGGTCCGCGCCAATCCGCCCGACGCTCCAGATCCTCGCCCGCCCTCTTGCCTAAGGGCCCGCTTATATCTACGTCTCGCGAGGGCTTCACGAGAGGTTGAACCGCCATGTTGGACGCCGCCGTCAAGGCGATTTCGCAGATCCTGTCGCCGCCGATGCGCTCCATCCTGTGGCGCTCGATCGGGCTGGCGTTGGTGCTGATTACGGTGCTGGCGATCGGATTGCAGCGGCTGTTGAGCTGGTTTGCCGAATCCGGCGAAGTCTGGGCCGAGGCGATGCTGGGGCCGGGCTTCCACACGACGCTCAACGTCCTCGCCTGGATCATCTCGATCGCGGCAGGCCTTGGCGTCGTCCTCGGCGGCATTTTCCTGATGCCGGCGGTCACCTCGCTGATTGCGAGCGTGTTCGTCGACGACGTCGCCGAGCATGTCGAGCGCGAACATTATCCCGCCGAACGCCCCGGCGACGCGCTGCCGCTCGGCGTCGCGATCCCGGAAGGCGTCAAGACGGCGCTGCTGACGATCCTGGTCTATCTGATCGCGCTGCCCTTCGTGCTGTTCGCCGGCGCAGGCTTTCTGATCTTCTTCATCGCCACCGCATGGCTGCTCGGCCGCGAATATTTCGAACTTGCGGCGATGCGCTTCCGCTCGCCGGCGGAAGCCAAGGCGATGCGCAAGGACAATGCCGCCACCGTGTTCACCGCGGGCCTGTTCATCGCAGCCTTCGTGTCGATCCCGATCGTCAATTTGGCGACGCCGCTGTTCGGCATGGCCTTCATGGTCCACATGCACAAGCGCCTGTCCGGCCCGCGGCCCGAACTGATCGAGCCGGCGCGGCGAACCGGCGTTCCCACCGTTTAACTACCTTTTGCGTCCGGCCGATCGCGCGCAAACGGCACCAGCAGCACGCCCGCAATCGCCACGCAGGCGAGCATCGCCCAGGCCTCGTTGACACAGAGCGCCAGCGACGCCTTTTCGACCATCGGCCGCACGAACGCCACGGCGGCCTCGTCGGGCGGGCCCGGCGGCCGGTTGGCGAGCAGGGTCGGATCGAGGCCGATCGCCTTCGCCGCGGTGACATCTCCCGCCAGCAGGCGAACGCGGAAATCCTCGGCATACATTGCGGCGCGGCCATACAGGATCGTGTCGATCAGCGCGATGCCGATGGCGCCGCCGAGATTCCGCATCAGGTTGAACAACCCGCTGGCGTCGGCGACTTCCATTTCGGGCAGCGCGCCCAGAGCGATGCGCGTCGGCGGCAACAGGCAAAACATGATGGCGACGCCGCGGACGATTTGCGGCCAGAACATCTCGTCGAAATCGGCCGTGCGCGGCTGAATGGCACTCAAGCCGAGCCCCAGCGCGAACAGGGCGAAACCGGCACCGGTAAGCGCGCGCGCGCCGATCCGGTTTTCCAGGATCGCGGCGATCGGGGCGGCGATGAGCTGCGCGATCCCGGTCACCAGCATGATGGTGCCGATCTCGAAGGCATCGTGACGACGCACGAAGGCGAGAAACACCGGCATCAGGTAGACCGAGCCGAACAGGCCGACGCCAAGGCAAAAGCTCAGGGCGCAGCCGACCGCAAACGAACGCCGCTGCAGTGTGACAAGCCGCACCACCGGATGCTCGGCGCCCAGGCTGCGATGGACAAATAGACCCAGGCCGACCGCGCTTCCCGCCAACAAGACCATGCAGGTGGGTGACAACCAGCCGTGCTGAGGTGCTTCCTTCAAGCCGATCTCAAGCGCCGCGAGGGCCGCGGCCAGCAGCACGAGGGAGCCAAAGTCCAGTTTCGCAAGCTCGGCGAAATCCGTGTCCTGGCGCGGTAGCAGGAACGGGGTCACCGAGGTCACGATCAGTCCGGGAACGACGTTGATCAAAAACAGCCACGGCCACGACCAGGTCTCCGTGATCCAGCCGCCGACCACCGGACCAACCGTCGGCGCCAGCACCGCGACAACCCCGCCGATCGTGGTGGCGACGGCGTGAAGCCGGTGCGGAAACAGCAGGAATACCGCGGTAAAGACCGCAGGGATCAGCACGCCGCCGGCAAATCCCTGCACCACGCGGAATGCAAGCAGCACGGCAAAACTGCCGCTGTAGGCGCAGCCGATCGATGCAAGCGTAAAGAGCGTCACCGCTGAGGCGACCAGCCACCGCAAGGTCAGGACGCGCGTGAACAGGCCGGTCAGGGGAATCGCGACCACCTCCGCGATCAGATAGGCGGTCTGGACCCAGCTCATCGCATCCGGGGAAATCGCAAGCGCCTGCTGGATCGCCGGCAACGACGTCGCCACCACCTGGATGTCGAGGATCGCCATGAACATGCCAAGGCACATCAGGAGGAAGCCGGCCCAGGTTTCGATGGAAGGCGTGACGACCGCGGCGCCAGGACGGGAGCTCCTGCCGATTGCTCATTGGACTGGACGTGCAAGCCGCTCGCCCGTCACGGCGAGTGCGTGTGCTTCGGCACGGATCCGGATTGCGAGCACCGCGGCGTTGAACGCGGTAAAGATCAGCGCCAGCAGCGGCAGATGCAGGGCGAGCGGAAGCAGCGCGATCTCTCCGGCGACGACCGCATAGTTGGGATGCGCAAGATATCTGTAGGGCCCCGACGCGACCAGCGGCTCATCTGGCAGCACGATGATGCGCGTGGTCCATCGCGGCCCCAGCGTGGCAAGGATCCACAGCCGCAAGCCTTGCAGCACGATGAAGCCCGCAAGTGCCGGGAGAATGACGTCCTGATCGCGGCCCCAGATCCACAAGGCGATCAGCCACGCGGCATGAACCGACACGACCAGCGGATAGTGACTGGCGCCGACCTCGATCGCGCCGCGCGCCAGGAGCCGACGCGTGTTGTAGCGGGACAGAACGAGTTCGCCCAATCGCTGCAGCGTGACCAGCAGGAGAATGGTTGACGCGAAGCTCACGCGGCGTGCCGCAACGCGACGCAGCTTGCGGTGAAGCCGGGGCCGAGTGCGGTCAGCAGCGACCGCGCCGGCAGCCCCCGCTCAATGGCGCGTTCCAGCACGAACAATACGGTCGGCGCCGACATGTTGCCGTAGTCGGCGATGACCTCGCGCTCGTGATCGAGCGTGCCCTGATCCAGCGACAGCGCGCGCTCAAGCGCGGCAATCACTTTCGTCCCGCCGGGATGACAGATGAAGCGATCGACATCTCCGGCCGAAAGCTTCATCCGGGAAAGCATTTCGATCACCGCGGGACCGAAATGTTCGGCAACGAAATCGGGAATCGTTCGCTGAAAGATGACGCCAAATCCCTCGGGATCGACGCTCCAACCCATGATATCGAGCGTGTCGGGCCACAGTTTTTCGCCCGTCGCCTCGATCCGGGTCGCGCCTCCGTCACCGGCGCGCAGAATAATGGCCGCCGCACCGTCGCCGAACAGGCTGGCGGCGACGATATTGGCCTTGGTCAACTCATCGTGGCGCACCGCAAGCGTGCAGAGTTCGAGCGCGACCAGGAGCACGTTTGTACCGGGCCGCGCCTGCGCAAGCCGCGACGCGATCGACAGCCCCGACACGCCGCCCGCGCACCCCAAACCGAAAACCGGCACACGCGACACGTCGCTACGCAAGCCGAGCTTGCCGGCGACGCGCGCCTCCAGCGTCGGCGTCGCGATGCCGGTCGAACATACCGTGACGACGGTGTCGATATCACTGGCCGAGAGATCGGCACGCGCGATGGCTTTGCGCGCGACGTCGACGAACAGGGATTCCGCGCCTTCCAGGAAAGCCTGTGTCCGCTCCGGCCAGCCGCGCCGCTCGAGATACCATTCGATGGGTTTGACCCCATAGCGATGGCGGATGCCGGTATTGGCAAACAGGCTCGAAAGCGTCTCGAACTGCGGGTAGCGATCCGCGAGGAGGTCGTGCGCAGCCTGAAGGATCTGCTTCTGATGGAATTGATATGGCGGAATCGAGGTCGCCAGCGAAACCAGCGCGGCCGTGTGGTTCATGTCGCTGTCCCCGCCTTCGGTACTCCAACACATGAGACCGCGCGATCATGCGAATATTTCGTCGACTGCCGTTATCGAACGGCTTTCGGTATTCATATAATTTGAATGCAGCCCTTTGATGTCGCAAACGTGTCGCGGCAGATCGATCGCTCACACCGTCTTTTCCGGCCAGCGGCAGAGATCGTTGATCAGACACACCTCGCAGCGCGGCTTGCGCGCGAGACACGTATAGCGCCCGTGCAGGATCAGCCAGTGATGGGCATGCAGCATGAACTCGGACGGAATCACCTTCTCCAGCCCCAGCTCGACTTCCAGCGGCGTGTTGCCCGGCGCCAATCCTGTTCGGTTGCCGACGCGGAACACGTGGGTATCCACCGCCATGGTGTGCTCGCCATAGGCCATGTTGAGCACGACATTGGCGGTCTTGCGCCCGGCGCCCGGCAGCGTCTCGATTTCGGCGCGGGTGCGCGGCACCTCGCCGCCGAACTCGGCGATCAGCTTTTCCGACAGCGCGATGACGTTCTTGGCCTTGTTGCGATAGAGCCCGATGGTCTTGATGTACTCGCGTACTTTCTCCTCGCCGAGCTCAAGCATTTTCGCGGGCGTATCGGCCACCGCAAACAGCGCGCGCGTCGCCTTGTTGACGCCGGCATCTGTTGCCTGCGCCGACAGCACCACGGCGACCAGTAGCGTGTAGGGGTTGAGATGTTCGAGCTCGCCCTTCGGCTCCGGATTGGCTTTGCGAAACCGGCTGAACGCCTCGTAGACCTCGGCTGGTGTCCAAGGCTTTGGCTTTAGAGATTTTGGCTTCGGTGACTTCTTCGCCGCCGGCTTGCGGCGTCGCCTTGACGGCCTTCTTTGCCGCTTTCTTCGGCACCGACGGAACGCCGGATTTTTTGGCGCGGATAGAGCGGATGATTTTGGCCATGATCGGGATATACTGATACGCGATGACCGCAGGCAACGACTTTGATCCGCCGCTTGACCAGCCGACCCTGTTTTCGGCGCGGGTGACGCCGCATCGCTCGCTCAACCGCACCGGTTTCATGGTGCTGATGGCGTTCATCGGCATCGTCAGCTTCGTCGCCGGCGTCGCGTTCTACCTGATGGGCGCCTGGCCGGTACTCGGCTTTTTCGGGCTCGACGTGCTGGTGATCTACTGGGCGTTCCGCGTCAATTTCCGCAGCGCCGACGCCACCGAGGACATCGTGATGACGCCGTCGGAATTGCGCGTGCGCCGGGTCAGCCATCGCGGCCATGTCATGGAATGGACGCTCAATCCGCTCTGGGTGCAGCTCGAGCAGACGGGCGACCCCGAATTCGGCATCGAGCGGCTCTATCTGGTCTCCCGCGGACGGCGCCTCTCAATCGGTCATTTTCTGGGACCGGACGAAAAGGAAAGCTTTTCCAAGGCCTTACTGGCAGCGCTGCAGACCGCCAAACGCGGTATCACTTACAATCCCGTCACGTAGTGGTTGTCAGAAATCGGGTGGTTTGGACCGCGCATGAGCCCTAAATCAGACCCCATGATGACACTTGCCATACATGACCAGCGCCTGACCAAACCGGGCCCCCAGAACGCCGCGCTGCGCGACTACGACTCGGTGCGCCGCGCCATCGCCTTCATCTCCGAGCACTGGCGCGCGCAGCCGACCATCGAGGCGATGGCGGACGCCGCCGCGGTGACGCCGGATGAACTGCACCATCTGTTCCGCCGCTGGGCCGGGCTGACGCCAAAGGCCTTCATGCAGGCGCTCACCCTCGACCATGCCAAGGGCCTGCTGCGCGATTCCGCCAGCGTGCTCGATGCCGCACTCGACTCCGGGCTGTCGGGCCCGGGCCGGTTGCATGATCTGTTCGTCACCCATGAAGCGATGTCGCCCGGCGAATGGAAGAACGGCGGCGCCGGCATGACGCTGCGCTACGGATTCCATGCCTGCCCGTTCGGCACCGCGATCGTGATCGCGAGCGAGCGCGGGCTCGCGGGGCTTGCCTTCGCCGATCCCGGCGAGGAGCCGACGGCGTTTGCCGACATGAAACGGCGCTGGCCGAACGCCACCTATGTCGAGGACCACGACGGCACCGTCGGCCTCGCGCAGCGCATCTTCGACACGCGGCTGTGGCGGCCCGACCAGCCGCTCCGCGTGGTGCTGATCGGCACCGATTTCGAGGTGCGGGTGTGGGAGACGCTGTTGAAGATCCCGATGGGCCGCGCGGTCTGCTATTCCGACATCGCCAACAAGATCAAGAACCCGAAGGCGTCGCGCGCCGTCGGCGCCGCGGTCGGCCGCAACCCGGTGTCGTTCGTGGTGCCCTGCCATCGCGCGCTCGGCAAGGGCGGCACGCTGACCGGCTATCACTGGGGCATCACGCGCAAGCAGGCGATGCTCGGCTGGGAAGCAGGGCAGGTCGGGCTGCATTAGAACGTCGTAGGGTGGGTATAGCGAAGCGTAACCCACCATTCGAACTCGTGATGCGACCAAGACGGCGGGCATCGCTGCGCTGTACCCGGCTTATCCGACCCTACGCACCTCGAACGTCACGCCGCCAGATCGACCTTCGTCGCCACCGTCGAATCCGCATTCAGCCGGTAGATCACCGGCACACCGGTTGCGAGTTCGCGCTTCAAGATCTGCTCGGGCGTCAGCTTTTCCAGCACCATGATCAGCGCGCGCAGCGAATTGCCGTGGGCGGCGACCAGCGTGCGCTGTCCGCGCAGCACGCCGGGCAAGATCTCCTGCACGTAATAGGGCAGCGTGCGCGCCAGCGTGTCCTTCAGGCTTTCGCCGCCGGGCGGCGGCACGTCGTAGGAGCGGCGCCAGACCAGCACCTGCTCCTCGCCCCATTTCTTGCGGGCGTCATCCTTGTTGAGGCCGGAGAGATCGCCGTAGTCGCGTTCGTTGAGCGCGAGGTTCTTCGTCGTCGGCAGTCCGGTCTGCCCGATCTCGGCGAGCATCAGCTTCAGCGTATGCTGGGCGCGCGTGAGATCCGAGGTGAAGGCGACATCGAACGTCAGCCCTTGTGCCTTCAGCTTGCGGCCGGCGTCCTTGGCCTCGGCAATGCCCTGCTCGGTGAGATCAGGATCCTTCCAGCCGGTGAACAGGTTCTTCAAATTCCATTCGCTCTGGCCGTGCCGCACGAGCACAAGAAGACGGTCGCTCATTGAAAGGATTTCCGTTTTTCGTTGGATTGGATCAGAAGTCGGCAAGCCCGAGCACATCGGTCATCGTATAGAAGCCGGGCTTCCGGCCGTGCGCCCAGAGCGCGGCCTTGACCGCGCCCTGCGCGAACATGGTGCGGTCCTCGGCGCGATGGGTCAGTTCGATGCGCTCCATGGGCCCTGCGAAGATCACGCTGTGATCGCCGGTGACGGTGCCGCCGCGCAGCGCGGCGAAAGCCGATGTCGCCCGGCCGGCGCGCGCCGGTCTGTCCGTCGCGGCCACGTCCGAATGGGTGTGCAGGTCGACGCCGCGGCCGGCGGCGGCGGCTTCGCCGAGCAGGAACGCGGTGCCCGACGGCGCGTCGATCTTGGCCCTGTGGTGCATTTCGACGATTTCGATGTCGAAGCTTTCGTCCAGCGACTGCGCCACGCGCTTGACCAGCGCGGCCAGCAGGTTGACGCCGAGGCTCATATTGCCTGATTGCACCACCACGGCGCGCGACGTGACGCTCTTGATCACGGCCATGTCGGACACCGACAGCCCGGTGGTTCCGACAATGTGCACGAGGCCGCGTTCGGCGGCGATGGCGACATTGGCGATGGTCGCGGCCGGCACGGTGAAATCCAGAATGCCGTCGGCATTGGCCGACAGCGTCCACAGGTCGGCCGAAAGTTTGACGCCGTTCTCCGGCAGGCCGGCGAGCACGCCGGCATCCTTGCCCAGCAGTTCCGATCCCGGCGCTTCCAGCGCGCCGGCCAAGACTGCGCCCGGCGTTTCCGAAATGACGCGCACCAGCGCGCGGCCCATCCGGCCGCCGGCCCCCGCAACGATCAATCGCATATCGGCCATGGCTACACCTCTTCACGCCCTATAGCGGGATGGGACCATTCCGGCAACCAATCAGGCCCGGGTCTCAGCCGGGCTGCGGGCCGTCATAGCCTTCGATGATGACGAGATCGCCCTGAGAATGCGGGCTGCGGAGCGCTACGAGGCGGGTGTACTCGGGCGAATTGTAGCAGGCCAGCGCGGTCTCGTAGTCCTTGAATTCGAGCACCACGTTACGCGAGCGCGAGGTGCCCTCCTTGACCTCATGCGGGCCGCCGCGCACCAGGAACCTGGCCCCGTATTTTGCGAATACCGGGCCGTTCTGCGCGATGTAGTCTTTGTACCCATCCATGTTGTGAATATCGATGCGTGCGATCCAGTAGCCTTTTGCCATCCTCGTTCCCTCGTTGCTTGTCCTGCTTTTCTGCCTCGCCGTCAGGCCAACGCCTGCTTGATTTCCGCCTGAATGGCATCCGCCGCCACCTTCGGATCGGCGGCTTCCGTAATGGGCCGTCCGACCACCAGATAATCAGCGCCGGCGGCGATCGCACGCGCCGGTGTCATGATGCGCTTCTGGTCGCCGGTCGCAGCTCCCGCGGGCCGGATGCCTGGCGTCACCAGATTCATCTGATGGCCGACGATCTTGCGCAACGCCGCCGCCTCTTCCGGCGAACTCACGAGGCCGTCGACGCCGAGCACCTGCGCCTGCTGCGCGCGCGCTTCGACCAGGTCGGAGACGTTGAGGCGGTAGCCCGCGGCATGCAGATCGCCGTCGTCATACGAGGTCAGCACGGTGACGGCGAGAATCTTCAGGCCCGATCCGGCGCGGGCCTCGACCGCGGCCTTCATGGTCTGCGGATAGGCGTGCACGGTGAGGAAGGTCGCGCCGAGTTTGGCGACGCTCTCGACGCCGCGCGCCACCGTGTTGCCGATGTCGTGCAGCTTGAGATCGAGGAAAACCTTCTTGCCGGATTTCGCCAGCTGCTGCGCCAGCGGCAATCCGCCGGCGTAAGCCAGTTGATAGCCGATCTTGTAGAAGCTCACGCTGTCGCCGAGCCGCGCGATCATCGCTTCCGCCTCGGCCACCCCGGGCAGGTCGAGCGCGACGATCAGGCGGTCTTTCGGCGCGATATCGGCTGGCTGCATGTCACCTCACATCATGCGTTGGGAAATATCGATCAACTGCCGCACCAGCGCTTTCAGCGCGTCGCTGTCGGCGGCATGCTTCAGGCGGTCCATCTCGTCATAGGCATCGTCGGCGAACGACAGCGCGAGCTGGTTCGGTATCACCGGTCGCATGACAGGCCGACAGGATCAGCCGCAGCGCCGCCAGTGCGCGCGAGCCGCCGAGCCGGCCGCCGGAAGCGGAGGCGATCGCAAACACCCGCTGGCGAAACACCTGGCCCGCTGGTCTCGTGCACGTCCTGCACCCGGCTCACCCAGTCGATGGTGTTCTTGACCAGCGCCGGCACCGAGGAATTGTACTCCGGCGTCACGATCAGCACGCCATGGTGGGCCGCCATCATGCGCTTCAGATTGACCGCGTGCTTCGGCACGCCGGACTTCGCCTGCAGGTCGCCGTCATAGATCGGCAGCGGAAAATCCGACAGCGAGATCCGGGTGATTTCGGCGCCTTCCAGCGCCAGCGCATGCGCGGCAACCGCCGCCAGCTTCGCATTGAGCGAGCCTGATCGTAGCGATCCCGGGATCACGAGGATTTTGAGCTGCGGACATATTTGAATTCGTATTCGGGCAAACCTGCCACGCGAATACGTGGCGTATCAGCCCTTGCGATACACCCAGACCCGCGCGGGCGGAAGGTTCATCCAGATCCGCTCGGAGGCTTCTGTGGACACGCCCGGCAGCGATTTCGGGATCGGCGGCGCGACCGAATAGGTGAACTGCACAAAGGGAGCGCCGGGCGCGAGCGCCACGAAGGCGTCGCGGATCAGTTTCAGGCGCGTCAGCATCGGTTTGGTCACGAGCGGCAGGCCGGAAATCACGGCCGAGGCCGGCGCATCCAGCACCTTGTCAAGCGAGGCGCGCAGCGCATAGGCGTCGCCCTGCACCACCTTGGCGTGCGGATAGCGGTCGCGCAGCAGCGCGCAGAAGCCGGGATTGTATTCGACCAGCACCAGCCGCTTCTGGTCGACGCCATGTTCGATCAGCGCATTGGTGATCGCGCCGGTGCCGGGTCCGAGTTCGATCACCGGTCCTTTGGAATCGACGTCGACATATTGCGCCATGGTCCGGGCGAGCAACTTGCTCGACGGCATCACCGCGCCCATGTGCAGCGGCTTTTCGATCCATGAACGCAGGAAGCGAACCTCATCGTCGAGACGGAGAGGCTTCTTCAACGCACGCACGGACGATTGCAAAGGCATGTCGCTACCAGGCGGGACCGCTAACAAAGCGGGGAATGTCAGAAAACAGTCATAAACACGTATAGGTCGACGGCGATATGGTCAAGCCAAACGGTAACGTGCCGGTCGCGCCAAAGTGCCCGCGACGCAGCAATAAGACACTGTGCAAGCTGAATGAATCATGACTGGTGGGCGAAAGCTGCGCTGCGCGCAGTTCGCGTGCGCGCCGGTCAGGAGCCGGCGCGGTTACCGAAGAAGTCCTTGACCTTGGTGAAGAAGCCCGCCGCTTCCGGCTGGGTGGCGCCGGACGACAATTTTTCGAACTCGGCGAGCAATTCCTGCTGCTTCTTGGTCAGATTCTGCGGCGTTTCGACCATGACCTGGACATACATGTCGCCGGTCTGGCGCGAGCGGAGCACCGGCATGCCTTTTGATGCAATGCGGAATCGGCGGCCGGACTGCGTCCCGGCCGGCACTTTCACCTTGGTCTTGCCCTTCTCGATGGTCGGGACCTCGAATTCGCCGCCGAGGGCTGCCGCCACCATCGAGATCGGAACCCGGCAATGCAGATCGGCGCCGTCGCGCTGGAAGAATTCGTGGGTGGCCAGCGACAGGAAAATATAGAGATCGCCGGGCGGTCCGCCGCGGACGCCGGCCTCGCCTTCGCCGGCCAGACGAATGCGGGTGCCGTCCTCGACGCCCTGCGGAATGTTGACCGACAAAGTCCGGTCGCGCGTCACGCGCCCTGACCCTGCGCAGTTCGGGCAGGCGTCCTCGATCATCTGGCCGCGGCCCTGACAGCCGGGGCAGGTCCGCTCCAGCGTGAAGAAGCCCTGGGCCTGCCGCACGCGGCCAGCGCCGCCGCAGGTCGAGCAGGTCTTCGGCTTGGTGCCGGCCTTGGCGCCGGTGCCCGAACAGGGCTCGCAGGTGACCGAGACCGGAATCTCGATCTGCGCGGTCTTGCCCTGAAAGGCTTCCTCCAGCGTGATTTCCATGTTGTAGCGCAGGTCGGCGCCGCGCTCGCGTCCGCCACCGCGGCCGCGCTGCCCGGCCATGCCGAACAGGTCTTCGAAAATATCGGAGAATGACGAGGCGAAGCCGGCGCCGAAGCCGGGACCGCCGCCGCCCATGCCCTGCTCGAACGCGGCATGGCCATAGCGGTCATAGGCGGCGCGCTTCTCGCCGTCTTTCAGGACCTCGTAGGCTTCGTTGATTTCCTTGAAGCGGACTTCGCTGGAGGCATCGCCCGGATTCTTGTCCGGATGCCATTTCATCGCCAGCTTGCGGAACGCCGCCTTGAGCTTGCCGTCGTCCGCGTTCCGTTCGACTTCCAGGGTTTCGTAATAGCAGCGCTTGGTGGACATCAGTCAAACCCGCCCGAAATTCGTCTTCATGCCGCAGGCACGCTCAATAGAAAGATGCAGCCTTCGGCTTAAAGAAAAATGACCCCCACCCATCGAACGCTGCCTGCGCGCTCTTTTGGATGAGGGTCATGATCGAAAGCCCGCTTACGCCGACTTCTTGTTGTTCTTGTCGTCGTCGACCTCGGTGAACTCCGCGTCGACCACGTCATCCTGGGCCGCATCGCGTCTTGGCGTCGGCCTCGGCCTGCTGCTTGTACATGGCCTCGCCGAGCTTCATCGAAGCCTGCGCCACGGTGTTGGTCTTGGCCTTGATGGCCTCGGCGTCGTCGCCCTTCAGCGCTTCCTTCAGATCGCTGACGGCATCCTCGATGGCGCGGCGCTCGGACTTCTTCGACCTTCGAACCGTGCTCGGCCAGCGCCTTCTCGGTGGAATGCACCAGCGCGTCGGCATGGTTCTTGGCGTCGACCGCCTCGCGGCGCTTCTTGTCCTCGGCCGCATTGGCCTCGGCGTCCTTGACCATCTTCTGGATGTCGGCTTCCGACAGGCCGCCGGAGGCCTGAATCCGGATCTGCTGCTCCTTGCCGGTCGCCTTGTCCTTGGCGGACACGTTGACGATGCCGTTGGCGTCGATGTCGAACGTCACCTCGATCTGCGGCATGCCGCGCGGCGACGGCGGAATGCCCATCAGGTCGAACTGGCCGAGCACCTTGTTGTCGGCCGCCATTTCGCGCTCGCCCTGGAAGACGCGGATGGTGACGGCGTTCTGGTTGTCCTCGGCGGTCGAGAACACCTGGCTCTTCTTGGTCGGGATCGTGGTGTTGCGGTCGATGATGCGGGTGAACACGCCGCCCAGCGTCTCGATGCCCAGCGACAGCGGGGTGACGTCGAGCAGCAGCACGTCCTTGACGTCGCCCTGCAGCACGCCGGCCTGGATCGCAGCACCGATGGCGACGACTTCGTCCGGGTTGACGCCCTTGTGCGGCTCCTTGCCGAACAACTGCTTCACGACTTCCTGGACCTTGGGCATGCGCGACATGCCGCCGACCAGCACCACTTCGCCGATCTCGGCGGCGGTGAGGCCCGCATCCTTCAGCGCCTTGCGGCACGGCTCGACGGTCTTCTGCACGAGATCGTCGACCAGCGCCTCGAACTTGGCGCGGGTCAGCTTCATCGTCAGATGCTTCGGACCGGTCTGGTCGGCCGTGATGAAGGGCAGGTTGATTTCGGTCTGCGTGGTCGAGGACAGCTCGATCTTGGCCTTTTCGGCGGCCTCTTTCAGGCGCTGCAAGGCAAGCTTGTCGTTGCGCAGGTTGATGCCCTGCTCCTTCTGGAACTCATCGGCCAGATAGCTGACGAGCCGCATGTCGAAATCTTCACCGCCCAAAAACGTGTCGCCGTTGGTGGACTTCACCTCGAACACGCCGTCGCCGATTTCAAGAATCGAGACGTCGAAGGTGCCGCCGCCGAGGTCGTAGACCGCGATGGTGCCGGATTTCGTTTTGTCGAGACCGTAGGCCAGCGCTGCCGCCGTCGGCTCGTTGATGATGCGCAGCACTTCGAGGCCGGCGATCTTGCCGGCGTCCTTGGTGGCCTGGCGCTGCGCGTCGTTGAAGTAGGCAGGAACGGTGATGACGGCCTGGTCGACCTTCTGGCCGAGATGGGCTTCCGCGGTCTCCTTCATCTTCTGCAGGATGAAGGCGGAGACCTGCGAGGGCGAATAGGTCTTGCCGTCGGCTTCGACCCAGGCGTCGCCGTTCGATGCCTTGACGATCTTGTAGGGGACGAGCTTCTTGTCCTTCTCGACCATCGGGTCGTCGTAGCGGCGGCCGATCAGGCGCTTCACCGCGAAGAACGTTCGCTCGGGATTGGTCACCGCCTGACGCTTGGCGGGCTGGCCGACGAGGCGCTCGCCGTCATCGGTGACGGCAACGATCGAAGGCGTGGTGCGCATGCCTTCCGCGTTCTCGATGACTTTTGCAGTCTTGCCATCCATTACGGCGACGCACGAATTCGTGGTGCCGAGATCGATCCCAATGACCTTTCCCATGGTCCTCATATCCTTCTTGTTGCGGCAGGTTGGCTGGGCCCTGAACGGCGCACCTAACCGAACCCCCAACGATCAATTACTCGCGATATTGCGACGGTGAGCCTCATATAGGAGGGGGGGTCCGCCCTGCAAGGACCGAACGCAAGCTTAGGGCCTGAAAAGGCTGACGTTTGAAAGATTGTGTCAGCCCGGGACGGGCCGGACCAGCGCCTCAGGCGCCGTTAAGAAATCGGCAAGGCCGCTCGCGTCCGGGCCGCTCATCGCGCGCACCACCGAGGCGTTGCGCAGCGAAGCGGCATCCATCCTGCCTGGCGGGAGCTGGCCGCCGCGGCAAGGGACGCGGTATTTGGCCGCTGAAAGCGCCTCAAAAAGAGCCCGGATAGCGGGCCAAATCCCGCAAAATGGCCGACATATCGGAACGTAACGGTGGAACGGACGCCCACCCTGCCCTGTTGCAGGGACATCAAAACCGCTAAAAGCGGGCCGACCGGGACGACCCCTGTCGTGCCCCAAGGCTCCAAGATTGTCTCCAAGATTCCACCAGAGATTCCTAGCTGCATCGGCCGGACCACTGAACGGCCCCCATGCAAACCCGGTAGATCCTTCATGAAGCTACTTCGATACTTCGCTGCGGTTGCCCTGATCGTTGCCGCCAGTTCTACCGTCTTCTCGTTCCGCGTTCGCCGCCGACCCGGTCTTCCCGCCGGGCGCCAGGGTGGGCATGACGCCGCTGGTCGGCCTCAACAAGGCCAGAGACGTTCATCGGCTTCGAGACCGAGGATCAGGGGGTCAAGGTGCTGGTCGCCGACCTGCCCGCCGAGGCCTATGGCGAGGTCGCCAATGCCTTCAAGGCCAACCCGGGCGGCACCGGCGGCATCAAGCCGGAGAGCATCGAGACCGCGGCGGGGCTCGCCTACTACACCGTCGAAAACGGCAAGGACGGCGCCGCCAATGTGCGCCGCTATTCGATGATCCTGCCCGGCCCCACCTTCTCCGGCTATGTCGCCGTGCAGGTGCCCGAGAACGCCGCCAGGATCTATACCGACGACGCCGTGCGCCAGATGTTCGCTTCCGCCGTGATCCGCAACGAGGTGCCGGTCGAGGAGCAGCTCGGGCTGATGCCGTTCAAGATCAGCGAGCTCTCGAGCTTCAAGAACATCCGCACGCTGGCGCCGGGCGCAGCCCTCATTCTCTCCGACGGCGACGAAAAGACCGGCTTCGAAGCTCGCGCCCTTCATGATCATCGGCCTGATCGGCTCGACGGCGGCCTCGCCCGATGATCGCGGCCGCTTTGCCCAGCAGATCGCGACCACCATTCCCGGCGTGCGCGACGGCAGGATCACGATGTCGGAGCCGGTCCGCATCGATGGCCAGCCCGGCTACGAGACGCGGATCGACGCCACCAGCGGCAAGGACAATACGCCGGTCACCATCGTGCAGTGGCTGCGGTTCGGCGCCCAGACCTCGATGCGCATCATCGGCTCTTCGCCGCGCGACGACTGGACCAAGGCCTTTCCGCGCTTCCGCGCGGTGCGCGACGGAATTCATCCGCGCGGCTGATTGCGAAATTCGCAAGGCGCGCCGAATTTTCGGGCTTTCGTTCGCACACAAATGGAACTAGCTTTTCCCCGTCGGGTTCATGACCGGGGAGACGCACCATGTTTACTCGCAGGCTGGTTCTGACAGGTCTCGGCGCGACGTCGGTCGCTGCCCTCGCTCCATCGGCGCTGTGGGCCGCACCGATCAAGCCTGATGACGCTTCCGCGCTGCTCGTCATCGACGTGCAAAACTGTTTCCTGCCGGGCGGCAGCCTCGCGGTGAAAGACGGCGAGCAGGTCGTCCCCATCATCAACCGCATCGCCAAGGGCTTTGCCAATGTGGTGATGACGCAGGACTGGCACACCGCGGGCCATGTCTCGTTCGCCTCCACCCATTCCGGCAAGAAGCCGTTCGAGACCGTCGATCTCTCCTACGGCAAGCAGGTGCTGTGGCCGGATCATTGCGTGCAGGGCACCGAGGGCGCGTCGCTGTCGAAGGACCTCGCGATCCCGCATGCCGGGCTCGTCATCCGCAAGGGCTTCAACAAGAACGTCGACAGCTATTCGGCCTTCACCGAGGCTGACGGCAAGACCACGACGGGGCTCGCCGCTTACCTGAAGGCGCGCAAGGTGAAGCGGGTGTTCCTCGCCGGCCTCGCCACCGACTTCTGCGTGGCATGGAGCGCGCTCGACGCGCGCAAGGCCGGCTTTGAAACCTACGTGATCGAGGACGCCTGCCGCGGCATCGACACCCAGGGCTCGCTCGCAAAAGCCTGGGCCGACATGACCAAGGCCGGCGTCAAGCGGATCAAGTCGGACGATATCGCGGCGTGACGGCCGGCGTCCGCTTCGGAGGTGAGGGATGTCGGGTCCGGCGTCTCCGTTCGCATTCGATATGGTTCGTCGTGCGCCGTCACCGCGCACGGCCGGCTTGATCTCGGGCATGACCGGTTACCGTGAAACGGCGCGTGGCCAGTTTTCCCAGCGCGAAACCGCGTCGCTGGTGGTACCCCTGATCATCAGCTTCGGCACGCCGTTCCTGATCGCGCTCGGGCGTGAGCCCGATGCCGCCGACCGGCAGCCGAGTTTCGCCGCCGGGCTTTATGCCGGCCCGGTCCTGATCGAGTCCGACGGCGGCGCCGAATGCGTGCAGGTCGATTTCACGCCGCTTGGCGCCTACCGCTTCTTTGGCAGCGCCGTCGTCGATCTCGCCGCGCGCATGGTCGACATGTCAGACGTGCTGGGCCGCGAAGGCCGGCAATTGCGCGAGCGGCTTGGCGCGACGCCCCTTTGGCAAAACCGTTTCGATCTGGTCGAGGATTTTGTCGCCGATCGCGCCGACCACCTGCCGTCGCCCGAGATCGAATTCGCCTATCGACGATTGGCGCGCAGTGCGGGCGGCGCGCGGATCACCGCACTCGCGAAAGAAATAGGCTGGAGCCGCAAGCACCTGGTGAACCGTTTTCGATCCGAACTCGGTCTCGCGCCCAAGCCGGTTGCCCGCATCATGCGTTTCCATCGAGCCTGTCGGCTCGCACATACAGGACAAGAGCACGGCTGGGCGGGCATTGCGGTCGAGAGCGGTTATGCCGATCAGGCGCATCTCGCCCGCGAATTTTCTGCCCTTGCCGGCGAGCCGCCAACGGCCTGGGCTAGGCGGCTGGCGCTGACCGACAGCCGCCTGGTGCGATCGCTGGACGTTTAAAGGCGTGGGTCTTAAGTACTCTTGCGTTTCGTCAACATGGCTTCGTATTGGGCTTTAACAGCCGGCTCGTCGGTGTTGCCGAGTACTTGGTTGAGCGCGGCATCCTGCACGCTGCCATCCAACCCTGGCGCCTGCATGATCGCGGTGGCGAACGCCTCATACGCGACGGATCCGCGTAAGCGGCGTCAGATAGGCGTCGAGATGGCTTGAAGGGTTTTCGATTTCCTTGGTGAGCGCGTCGAGATAGGCATTCTTCGTCGTTGCCGACCAGTCGATGCTGAAGCCCGCACGTTGCGCGAGCACGGAATGCACCGTCATGATGGTGCGGCCATTGCCGTCGAGAAACGGATGCCCATAGGCAAGATAACCCATGATCTCGCCGGGCTTGGCTTTCATATAGTCCTTGTCCTGCCCTTTGCGTAACGCGAACTCCACCGCGGCGCGGATTTCCGGCGCGTTTGCGAAAATGACTGGACCCTTCTTGATGGTGAGTTTCGGTGCGGTCTGGGTGCGATCCTGCCCGGCCCAGGGATAGATCGCGCCGAACAGGATGCCATGGGTCTTGAGTACGTCATCGTATGAGAACGTCTTGGCCTTAGCGAGGCTTGCAAAAGCCACAGCTGCACTTCGTCAAAACGGTATCGGCAGGGCTACTGTTCGAATCCCGAGATGCAGCAGCGGGGCCACATGGTTCGAGACGGCGCTCACGCGCCTCCTCACCATGAGGATCGGGTAGCTGGCGGCTTACGCCGCGCTGCCTGCCGGGACCCGGAAGGCAATCTCTGGAGCTTCGGCACCTACCGGCCGAAGGCAGACGATAAGCCGTAGAAGTCGTAGAAATCCGGTTCAGTTCGCGACGTCGGCCGCCGGCGCGGCCTTCGCGCCGCCCTTGGAGACGGCGACCAGCGCCGGGCGCAGCACGCGCTCGCCGATCATGAAGCCGGCCTGCACGACCTGAACCACCGTCCCGGACGGAACGGACGGGTCGGGCACTTCGTACATCGCCTGCTGGAAGTTGGGATCGAACTTCTCGCCGGACGGATCGAACTTCTTGACGCCGTTCTTCTCCAGCGTGTTGAGCAGCGAACGCTCGGTCAGCTCCACGCCCTCGATGAAGGCCTTGATGCCGGGATCGGCGGTCTCCCTGGCCTCGGCCGGAATGGCGTCGAGCGCGCGCTGCAGATTGTCGGCGATATCGAGAATGTCGCGCGCGAACCCGGTGATGCCGTAGATCTTGCGAATCGGCGACCTCGCGCCGCGGTGCGCTGGCGCAGGTTTTCCATTTCCGCCAGCGTGCGCAGCATCTTGTCGCGCGCCTCGGCCAGTTCCTTGGTCAGCGCCTCATTCGATCCTTCCTCGGGATCGTCGGGCATGATGTAGGGTTTTGAGACCACGGGCTCGCCGGTCTGGGCCGGTTTCACCGCATCATCACTCGGCCGGTTGGGATCGGTCATAAGACTGCCTTCTCAAAAAACGTATCTGGTTCGATGGGGATTTGCTGCGGGGGATATCGTGCTTTAGGGGCCGAAAATCAAGCACAACCAGCCCGGATTGAGGCCCAATTCGGGGCGGATCAGCCGCCCAGCATCCGGCTGACGATCCGGGCGGCGTAATCCACCGTCGGAATCACCCTCGCATAGTTCAGCCGGGTCGGCCCGATCACGCCGAGAACGCCGACGATGCGGCCCGCGGCGTCGCTATAGGGGGCGATGATGGTGGAGGAACCGGACAGCGAGAACAGCTTGTTCTCCGATCCGATGAAAATCCGCACCCCCTCGGCGCGCTCGGCCCGGCCCAACAGATCGATCACGCCGCGCTTGGTCTCGAGATCGTCGAACAGCGACTTGACGCGTTCGAGATCCTCCAGCGCGTGCAGGTCTTCGAGCAAATTGGCATGGCCGCGCACGATCAATTGCCGGTCGTCGTTGTCGCCGCCGGACCAGCTTGCGATGCCGGCCGCGATCACCTTCTGCGTCAATTGATCGAGTTCGACGCGGCTCTGCGTCAGCGCGGTTTCGAGTTCAAGCCGCGCTTCGGCAAGCGTCCGCCCGCGAATCCGCGAATTGAGGAAGTTGGTCGCTTCGGTCAGCGCGGAGGAGGGAACGCCGGGCGGCAGCGCCAGCACGCGGTTTTCGACCTGGCCGTCTTCGCCGACCAGCACCACCAGCGCGCGTTCCGGCTCCAGCCGCACGAATTCGATATGCTTCAGCCGCGAATTGGATTTGGCGGTCAGCACCACGGCGGCCGCGCGGGTCAGGCCCGACAGCCGCGTCAGCGCTTCGCCGAGCGCCGCCTCGACCGATTGCGCGCGCCCGACGGAGGCAAGCTGGTTCTGGATCGATTCCCGTTCGGGTTCGGTGAGGTCGCCGACCTGCATCAGCGCGTCGACGAAGAAGCGCAGGCCGAGTTCGGTCGGCAGGCGCCCGGCCGAGGTATGCGGCGCATAGATCAGCCCGAGCGCTTCGAGGTCCGACATCACGTTGCGGACGGAAGCCGGCGACAGCGGCACCGCGATCAGGCGGGAGATATTGCGCGAGCCGACGGGTTCGCCGGTCGCGAGATAACTCTCGACGATTTGACGAAAAATGTCGCGCGAGCGCTCGTTGAGCTGGGCGAGCCCGGCATGCGGCGCGATCAGGCCAATCGGATCGTGGTGGGCCACTGGTACTCCTCCCAACACCCTAATCTGTCGATCCAGGGGACCAATGACAAGCGTCCCTTTCCCTCCCAAACAGGGCCAAAAGCCCTTGCCGCTGCGCACGCCCCCTCCTACAAGCACCGCGAACGCATTTTCGCTCGATTTCGAAAGGATTTCCCATGCGGCCAAGCCGCCGTGCGCCCGATCAGCTGCGCCCCGTGTCGCTGGAACGCGGCGTGGTCAAATATGCCGAAGGTTCCTGCATGGTGAAATTCGGCGACACCCATGTGCTGGTCACGGCCACGCTGGAAGAGCGCCTGCCGCCGTGGCTGAAGGGCCAGGGCCGCGGCTGGGTGACGGCCGAATACGGCATGCTGCCGCGCGCCACGCTGGAACGCACCCGCCGCGAGGCCGCGGCCGGCAAGCAGGGCGGCCGCACGGTCGAGATCCAGCGGCTGATCGGCCGCAGCTTGCGCGCAGCCGTCGACCTCGAAGCGCTGGGCGAACGCCAGATCACGGTCGATTGCGACGTGATCCAGGCCGATGGCGGCACCCGCACCGCCTCGATCACCGGCGCCTGGGTGGCGCTCGCCGACTGCATCTCGTGGATGAAAAACCGCAACATGCTGAAGGCCAACGTGCTGCGCGACAATGTCGCGGCGATCTCCTGCGGCATCTACAACGGCACGCCGGTGCTCGACCTCGACTATGCCGAGGATTTCGAGGCCGAAACCGACGCCAAT
>CAWIZF010000015.1:0-33318 GCA_963840465.1 uncultured Alphaproteobacteria bacterium
TTTGCCTGACGCTGATCGCCGCTCGTTCGCTTCGCGAGGAGCTGTTCGACTATCTCAGCGAGCAGCGCGATCTGGTATCCGGATTCACGGCATCTGATGGTGCCGGTCACGGCCCGACGGTACGGTTGCAGACCTCGGCCGAGCAGGTCAAAGGTCACGCCGACGAGGTGATGGTACGGACAATTCTAGAAAGGCAAGATGCCGCACGATTGCTCGCCCGGCTCAAGACGGCGTTCGCAGGAGCCAGACTCGTATATTGGATCATGCCGGTGATGGAATTTGGCGTGATTGATGACGATCAAGACAGAGCCGGAATTTGAGTTGAGGTTCCCTGAGGCAGCAGTCAGATTCAGGAGGCATATTCAATCGTCGAGCTGTAGAGCGGTGCACTCTAAAACTGTATGAAGGCTGATGCCATCAGAATTGCCGGGGGTCTTAATGCTGATTCTTTACGCCGGGATCGACAAAAGTTCGCCGAAGTTCGGGCTTGTAAATTGCGCCTCTTGGGTTGATTTAGATCATTCCGGATGAAGGTAAACTCGAACTCTATTTCGAAGTTGACTGGGAAGCCCTCATGAGGGGATGCCTGATGAGCTTTCGGGAGATAATGGTCTATTTGAATCACCATGATCTTGGTGAAGTTCAGCGTGCTTCCGAATTCGCGGCTCAATTGAGTTCATTGGTTAAGGCTCAACTTTGTGGACTCATCATCGAAAGCCAAATCCCTGAGCCGGCCATTGTCTTTGTTACAGAGCACCTCATTCGCGAGGAGAGTGATCATCAATCTGCAGCCAAGCGAGCACAGGACATATTTCAGGCTATAGCCAACAAGGGTGGTACTCAGTCGGACACAATTTTCAAGGCATGTACCCGCGCCGAACTGCCGGCAGTAGTTGCAGAAACCGGACGTATATTCGACTGTTCGGTCGTCTCCGCGACTAATCCGAATCGTGAGATAATCGAAGAATTGATCCTTGGTTCGGGTCGCCCACTAATATTGGTTCCAGCTGAAGCGACTTTCAAATATTCACCCAAGATTGTTTTCGTAGCCTGGGATGGAAGCCGATCCGCCGCGCGCGCCGTTCACGATTCAATTCCAATTCTACAGCAGGCGGCTCTGACTGAAATAATCACTGTTAATGGGGAGAAGCAGCTAGATCGGTTTCCGAGCGGGGAAAAACTCGTTAGACACCTTGGAGCTCACAGGATCACTGCCCGTTGTGACAGCATCGGGTACGAGGGAGGCTCGCTTGGTGAACAGATCATGACATCGGCCCAAAGATTTGAGGCCGGCATGCTGGTTATGGGCGCCTACGGTCGTTCACGAGTTCGCGAGATCATTTTTGGCGGTGCAACGAGGACGATAATTAGGTCTCCACGCCTCCCGGTGTTTCTTTCTTCCTAGGCCGTCCATAGAGCGGTGCTCCTAGACAGCGCTCGCTTATGGTGTGGAGAGGCTCAGCTTGATGCGACAGCTGCAATTCGCTTACGTCAGATCACCATTTGGTGTCATACCTGCGAACAAAACGCCTGATAAGCGGCCCAAAGAGCAATGGGAGTGTACTCATCAAGAAAATAATTCCCCACATTTTGATCTCCGGCGCGACCATGTGGAGCATATATGCCAAGCTTGGGACATACGCTGCGATCAGTAGAATGCCGGCGCAAAGCGCAAGCGCCGCCCAGATCCAGGGATTTCGGCTGACTTCATTGTCGATGAGTCCTGACTTTTGATGGCGCATATTGAAGACGTGCCAGAGCTGGCTAAACGCCAGCGTCAGGAACGTTACCGTCACTGTCGCTTGCTCATCCAGCTCGAGTCCGAAACGCGCGAGGGCGAGGGCTCCGAAGGTCGCGATGGTAAGGGTGGCACCGTACAGAGCGATCGCGAGCCATTGGCCGCGTCCGAGAATCGGTTCCTTCGGATGGCGCGGTGGCCGCTTCAATATATCCTTGTCGCCTTCGCCCAAAGCGAGGGCAAAAGCCGGAAAGACGTCCGTAACTAGATTCAGAAACAGTATCTGCAGTGGAAGAAGCGGCAATGGCAGTCCGGAGATCATCGCAATGCCGACGATCAGAACCTCAGCCAGATTGCAGGACAGAAGGTAAGTCGCGAAGCGGCGGATATTGCCAAAGATGACCCGTCCGTTCCGGATCGCCTCAACGATTGTCGGGAAGGCGTCGTCCAACAGGATCATCGCAGCCGCTTCCCGAGCGACATCGGTGCCCCTAAGTCCCATGGCCACGCCGATATCTGCTTGTCGTAGTGCCGGCGCGTCATTAACTCCGTCGCCGGTCACCGCAACAATCTCGCCAGAAGCCTGGTAGGAACGAACAAGGTCCAGTTTCTCCGTTGGGCTGACGCGAGCGAATATCTCGGTTTGCAGGAATTCATTGCTGACCTTACCGTCGTGACTGGCCAGTTCATGGCCTTCGATGACGCGTGGCGCATCACCACCCAGATCCTACAAGTCGCGCAATGCTGCGCGCTGTAACCGAATGGTCGCCGGTGATCATGATCACCCTGATACCGGCCGCGTGGCATGCGCTTATCGCAGCCGGTACATCGGCCCTTGGTGGATCCTCAAGCCCAACGAGACCAAGAAAGGTCAAAGCCTCAAAGGCCGGATCGTCGAGGCGTGGTCGGATTTGCTTGGCAAAGGCGAGCACGCGGAGACCGTGGGCGCCGAGCGCTGTCACGCGCGCCAGCCACTCATTGCGCGTGCTCTGATCGAGCGTCGTGCAAGCGATCACCGCTTCGGGGGCGCCTTTTATGGCGAAGAGATAACCGTCGCCACGATGATGAACTGTGGCCATCATCTTCCGGACGGTATCGAAGGCGTGCTCCGTGACCTCAGCGGTTTCACTCAACAGCTCACGACGGTCCAGGCTGGCAAGCCGACCGACGCGCAACAGGGCAAGTTCCATCGGGTCGCCGCTGTCCTCAGCAGAAACGTGCGCTAACGTCGCGTTGTTGCAAAGGACCGCAATTCTGAGCAGGCCCTGGAGCTCTGCGATGGTATCCGGCTGGAAGGATTTACTCCCGTCAGCGAGCCAGAAGCTATCTTTCTCGACGTGGATTTCGCCCGATGGAAGCCAGATCCTTCTCACCGTCATGCGGTTTTCGGTAAGCGTTCCGGTCTTATCGGTGAGGATTATTGTTGTTGCGCCAAGCGTCTCAACTGCCGACAGGCGTTCGACCAGGGCATTCTTGCGTGCCATTCGCCACATGCCGCGCGCCAGGGCGAGAGTGGCAACGATCGGCAAACCCTCAGGAATAGCCGCGACTGCGAGCGCAATAGCGGCCTCGACCATCAGGAAGGCGTCTTTGCCTTGCAGCAGCCCGATTCCGGCGATTAGAGCGGTTAGCGCGAGCGTGAGCCAGACAAGCTGCCCCGACAAAAGCGCAAGTTTCTTCTCAAGCGGGGAGGCTTCCGTCTCTGCTTCTGCCACCAGTCTAGAGATATGGCCAAGTTCGGTGTCCATGCCGGTTGCGACAACGACGCCGGTGCCGGTGCCTCGCGTGATGTTGGTGCCCTTGAAGAGCATTGATGTACGGTCGGCAACGCGCGCGGCTGCATCGACCGGGGCTGGCGATTTGGAGACCCGCATTGACTCCCCGGTCAAAGTAGATTCATCAGCGTCAAGGTCGGCGGTTTCAACAAGTCGCAGGTCCGCCGAGATGACATCACCAGCATCTAGCAAGACGATGTCTCCCGGGACCAATCGTTCCGCCTGGATCACTCGCGTCTTGCCGCCGCGGAGCACTCTGGCCGAACGACTTCCGAGCGCTCTTATGGCCTCGATCGATCGAATAGCCTTGATCTCTGTCACGAAGCCGATCGCGGTATTGATGATCAAGACGCCAACGATGGCGGCGCCTTCCTCCCACTCACGAAAGTAGAGTGCGACGGCCGCGGCAACGGCGAGCAGCGCAACCACAAGGCTCTGAAACTGATGCAGAAGGATGGAGACTAGTCCGGCTTTTTGCCGTGAGCTGATCGCGTTTGCCCCGTAGACGGACAGCCGCTGCTCGGCCTCGTGGTCAGATAGGCCGGAGGCAAGAGACACATTTAACGCAGCGAGTACTTCGGTTGCGCTCCGGCCATGCGGAGAATCGAGCCGAACGCGTTTCATTTTCGAGAGCATCCATTATGCGTGGTATTGAAACGGAAGGCACCGGTTATTCTAATCTGCATTCACCGCCACATGTTGAGTCAGCGCAACGAATCGCAGTGGGCTGGATGCCGGCTGTATTTCCCGGTCGAGTTAGGCCGACGCCTACCCAACTTGATCCATATCAACGAATTTCAGCCGCGCTAGGAACATATTTTCAAAGAGGGGTTCCGGCATGCAGCTATTTAATTCAACGAAGGACTACGGCGCGATTCCGCAGGCGCTGCATTGGCTGACGGTCTTCCTCGTTGCTCTCGCTTGGGCGCTTGGGACTTTCGACGATGTGCTGCCCAAAGGTGGGCTGCGTGATTCCGGCCTGTTCGTCCACATTTGCGCCGGGATAGCCATCCTCTCCCTTCTGGTAGCGCGCCTAACCTGGCGGTTGGTCGATCCGGCTCCACCACCGGAAGCCACGGAATTTGGTGCATGGATGGGAAAGTGGCTAGATCCTGCCGCTCGGATCGCGCACTACAGCCTTTATGTTTTGCTGGTAGCAGTTCCTGTCGTTGGCATTGTGCTTCAGTTTGCGCGTGGCGATGCCCTGCCGCTATTTGGTCTGGCCGAGATTCCATCGCCTTGGCTCAAGGATCGTGCCTTCTCCCATAGCGTAAAGGAGGTGCATGAAGTTCTGGCCCATGCGCTCGTAATCCTTGCCGTCATGCATGCGGCCGCCGCGCTTATCCATCACTGGGTATTTCGAGATCGCACGCTCGTTCGAATGCTGCCTCACTCCGACAATAGCGTTTGATACGTGGTGTTGTTTACCGATCTGATTTGGCGCACGGAACCGGCTTCCGAGGAACAACTTACACAGCGACTTGGCGGCACTTGGCGGCTAGGTTGACCGAGCGTAACTCCTATATGCCGTTGATGACCTGTCGCAGCAGGACCCGAACGCGCTCCGCCGATTTCTTCAGGCTCGGATTATCAATTGCTTGCATCGACGCGATGGGATCAATGGCAGCGATCTCGGTACGACCTTGAGCGATCTCTTGAACGACGACGTTGCACGGCAGCATAGTGCCGACCTTGTCCTCAAGCTGAAGTGCTTCGTAGGCGAGCGTCGGATTGCATGCCCCAAGGATACGATAGTTGCGGAAATCGACCCCGAGCTTTTCCTGGAAGGTCCGTTTTACATCGACTTCCGTAATGATGCCAAAGCCCTCATGTTTTAGGGCATCGATAGTGCGTCGTAAGGCTTCATCAAACCCAACGAGCAAGGTCTTGCTGAAATAGTAGCTCATTCTGTAGCTCCTTCCTGCGGCGGCCGATTTCAGGCTCTGAGGATAATCCGATAGAAATCCGCAGGTTACGGCGCCCGCGCTGGGCCGATTGACCGAATCGGGCGGCCTCTCGTGACGAGCCGACCTTGATCGACATCGCCGTTCAAACGGCATTACACTTCTTTTTACGAAGTTCTCTCGATGTCTCATTGAGTTAGATCAACAGCGCAGCAGGGCGATCAAGGTTACCTGTAGCTGGTGGCGCCGGCGCGAGCGATACAGACGGTTTCTGCGCAAGATCAATTCGGCATGAGACCTGAGAACTAATCTGATCGAGATTGTGAGCAGGGAGAGGTCGATGGCTTTTAGAGACGTACTTCTTGGTTTGACCAGCTACCCTGAGCCGACACCCGTCTCGGTCGTAGAGAACGCCGTGTCGTTTGCGTCATCGTTGGGTTGTCACATCGCGGCTCTCGCGTGCGAGGTCCATGTCCAGGTTCCCGGAAGCTTTCTCTCAAGTTCGCTCGTGAATGTCGCGGGAATGGCTGCCAGTGAGGCAAACAAAAGCCGGAAAGGAGCAGAGGCCCTGCTGGCTGCATTTGATTCGATTGCGGATAAGGCTGGCTTATCGCACGAGAGAATACTGGAAAAATGTTTGACGCACGAAGTACCGGACATGTTCGTGGAATATGGGCGGCTTCGCGACCTGATGATCGTGCCGGTCCCGGAGGCCTACGACCAATGGTATGCGGAGGCTGTTATATTCGGAACAGGAAAGCCAACCTTGGTCCTGCCGGAAGGACCGCGAGCGAAACCGTTCAAACTCAATACCGCGGTGGTTGCATGGGATTTCAGCCGCGCAGCGGCGCGCGCGATTGCGGACGCGATTCCGGTCCTGGAAAAAGCAAAGGAAGTCCGGATCGTAACGGTCGCGAATGAGAAGGTCCTCGATACCAAACACTCAGGCGAAGAACTCGCCAAGAACCTGTCGCGGCACGGCATCGACGTGATCCTCGAGAACGTGGACGCGGCGGGGCGGTCAATTGGGGAAGTCCTTGAAACGCATGCCGCTTCCTGCAGCGCAGACCTGCTTGTGATGGGTGCATATGGACACTCTCGATTGCGGGAATTCATCCTCGGCGGAGCGACCCAGAGCATGTTGTCGAAGCCTCCGGTACCGATTTTGTTTTCACACTGACCTATCTAGCGTGGCGCCGTCCATGACACGCGTGACGTCGACGCCGGAAGCGGGTCGAGATTGGCCAGGCAGCGCTAACGAGACGAGCGAGGCGTACCCGGAAAAGATACAGGGGAGTTTCGAGGGGGCCGTTATGATTGGACCGACCGCCGTTCAGGCAGCGAACGTCAGCCCGGTATTTCATGCCCGCGGTCTGTCCAAGACCTATCGCATGGGGGACGTCGAGGTCCATGCGCTCCGTGACGTCGATCTCGATATCGTTGAAGGCGAGTTCGTCGTGCTGCTGGGGCCTTCTGGTTCGGGGAAATCGACCCTGCTGAACATTCTCGGTGGTCTGGATGCCCCAACCTCAGGCGAGGCCCGCTGGCGCGATCATAATCTGGTCGGGGCCGACGACGCCGAGCTCACGCGATATCGGCGTGAACATGTCGGTTTTGTCTTTCAGTTCTACAACCTCATCCCCAGCCTGACTGTGCTGGAAAACGTGGCGCTCGTAAACGAGATTGCCGAAAAGCCGCTCGACCCGCGCGAAGTCCTTTCGCTGGTCGGACTTGAAGGACGGCTCGACCATTTTCCTTCGCAGCTTTCCGGCGGAGAGCAGCAGCGCGTCGCGGTGGCTCGCGCGATCGTTAAATCGCCGGACGTATTGCTGTGCGATGAGCCCACCGGCGCGCTGGACTATGAAACCGGCAAGGTCGTGCTTGCGGCCATTGTGCGCGCAAACGAACGGCTCGGCACCACAACGATCATTATCACCCATAATGCGGCGATTGCCGGCATGGCCGACCGCGTGCTCCGGCTCGGCGGCGGGCGCATCGTTGGCGAAGAACGCAATGCGCGCCGTCTATCGCCTGATGAGGTGCAGTGGTGAGCCTGCTGGATCGAAAACTCCTGCGCGATCTTAATGCCATGCGTGCGCAGGTTATTACCATCGCGTTGCTGGTGGCGGCGGGAGTAGCTGTATTTGTAGGTTCGGTGTCGACTTATCAGTCGCTGCGCGCCGGTTGCGAGCAATTCTATCGGGATGCTCGATTTCCGCAGATCTTTGTCACCCTAAAGCGGGCACCGCTCTCGATATTGACGCGATTGAATGCGGTCCCCGGGGTTGCGGCTGTCGAACCACGCATTGTGCGCGACGTCATTGTGGACTGGCCATCCTCCAATCTGCCGGTATCGGCGCGCATGGTCTCGCTCGTCCACGCCGGTGACGAGTCGCTCGCGCGATTGCACCTGCGACGCGGCACCGCGCCGGAACCCGGAGTCGTAGGTAGCGCTGCGATCAACGAGGCCTTCGCCGAGGCCAACGGGATAAAGCCCGGCCGGGATATCCGCGTGGTTCTCAACGGGCGGGTCCAGAGCTTCAACATCTCCGGCATCGCGCTGTCGCCGGAATACGTCTATGCGGTAAAGCCGGGTCTGCCAATTCCCGACGACCGTCTCTATGCCATCCTTTGGGTTGACCGCAGCGCGGCGGAAGCCGCGTTCGACATGAAGGGCGCCTTCAACGACGTCGTTGTTTCGCTGGCGCCAGGTGCTGATCCCAGGCCTGTGATTGCCGAACTGGACCGCCTGCTGGAGCCATTTGGATCGGTCGGCGCCATCGAGCGGCGCGATCAACCGTCCAACAGGTTCCTGGAAGACGAACTGAACCAGCAAAAGGTGATGTCAATCACCATTCCCTTCATATTCTTTGGTGTCGCGGCTTTCCTTCTCAACGGAGCTTTGGGCCGGCTGGTTGCGGCGCAGCGCGAACAGATCGCGGCGCTGAAGGCGCTGGGTTTCCCGACGATGCCGCTGATGCTGCATTACCTCAAGCTTGTCGCCGTGATCGTGCTGATCGGATCGGTGCTTGGGATCGCCGGCGGACTTGCGTTCGGCGAAGCGATGATCTCCAGCTACCACGGCTTTTTTCGCTTGCCAGACCTGCCATTCAGGCTAACGCCATGGTCGGCCGGCGTAAGTGTCGCGATCAGTCTTGGTGCTGCCTCGCTTGGCGTTCTTACGGCGCTCCGGAACGTGGTCAGGCTGACGCCGGCAGTTGCCATGCGTCCTGCTGCTCCATTGCGCTTCCGCCGTTCCTGGATAGAGGCGCTGTTGTCAACGAAAGCGCTGAACGCGCGTCGGACGATGATGTTGCGCAATATTTCCGGACGTCCGCTGCGCGCCGCGCTTACCATTGTCGGCATTGCCTTCGCGGTCCCAATGATGGTGCTGGGTCTTTTCTGGCGCGATGCCATCGATCAGATGATTGAAGTTCAATTCAACATGGTGGAGCGGGGCAACACCATGGTGACGTTCCCGCGGGCGATGGATCGCGCTGTCATTCGCGACCTGGCCCGTGAGGCCGGAGTGCTCGTCGTCGAGGGGCAACGAATTGTCCCGGTGCGCTTGCGCGCGGGTCATCGCAGCTATCTGACTTCGGTCATAGGCCTACCCGCCGGAAGCGGGTTGCGCCGGCCCCACGACGCCGCCTTGCGTCCAATCGAGGTGTCGCCCGACGGGATCACACTGACCCGAAGGCTTGCAGAGCGGCTCGGTGTGGTCGCCGGCGAAGTGATTACGGTCGAGGCGATGGAAGGCCGACGGCAGAAGCGCGATCTACCGATCAGCGCCAGCGTCGACGAGATGGTCGGGATGGCATCCTATATGGAGATCGATACGCTCAACCGATTTACGGGGGAAGGTGCCGTGGTTTCGGCCGCGACCATGTATGTTGAGCCAACTGCTGTGCTCGATCTGGCCCAGCGATTCAAGAGCCTGCCAACGATCGAGTCCGTTACGATGAAGGCCTATACGCTGATCGTCATTTCTCGACAAGATCGCCGGTCTTGTCTTCGTAAGCGCAGGTGTTCTCACGTTGTTTGCGGTGATCATCACTGTCGGCGTCATGTACAACAGCGCGCGCATCGGATTGCAGGAGCGCGCGTGGGAATTGGCGAGTTTGCGGGTGCTCGGATTCACCCGTGCCGAGGTTGCGGGCATCCTGTTTGGTGAATTCGCGATCGAAGTCGCGTTGGGAGTTCCGATCGGACTGATGCTCTCGCAAGGTATTATCGAACTGATCGCCCGACTTCATTCCAGTGAAAGCTTCCAGATTCCAGCGGTCATCGGAGTACGGACCTATTTGACAGCCGTGGCCGTGGTCGTGGCCGCGGCAGCGGCCAGTGCGTACGTGGTGCGACGCCGCTTGGACCGGCTCGATCTTGTCGCAGCGCTCAAGACGCGGGAGTGAATATGCGTATCACCGTCGGTCGCACTTTGATCGTGCTGGGTCTGGTAGCGGCCGCGGCGGCCGTCGTCTGGGTGTTGATACCGGGCCGGATACCGGTCGAGGTGGTATCCGTGAAGAAGGACAGGTTCGTCGCCAGCGTGGATGAGGACGGCAAAACGCGCATTCGCGAACGATATGTCGTGGCGGCGCCGTTGGCGGGTCGGCTCGGCCGAGTGCGGTTCAAGGTCGGGGACCCGATTCGCGTTGATGATGTCGTCGCAACGATTATGCCGTCTCCTGTACCGCTTCTCGATCAGCGCAGCCGTCGGGAGGCGGAAGAGAGGCTTGGCGCGGCAGAAGCCGCCCTGGAGCGCGCCAAGGCTGGCGTCGAGCGGGCGGTGGCGCAAAACGATCAGGCCAAGAATGATCTCGCACGCACGCGCACGCTGGTCGAGCGCGGGGCAACCACCGTCCAGGCACTCGAGCGCGCCGATCTCGTGATGCGGCTGGCAGATCGCGATCTACACGCGGCGGAATTTCAAAATCATGCTGCCGAGCATGAACTGAACCAGACGCGAGCCGTGCTGGCTCGGTACCTCGATGGTGCCGACTTGCCGCCCGAAAGCTGGAGCTTGACTGCGCCGGTTGCCGGCGTCGTGCTGAAAGTTGCTCAGGAAAGCGAAACCATCGTCCAGCCCGGCACGCCATTGCTGGAGATTGGGGACCCTCGCGATCTTGAAATCGTCGTTGACGTATTGAGCACGGACGCTGTCGAGATCCGTCCCGGCGCTGAGGTGGCGATCGAGCATTGGGGCGGTCAAGGGGAGCTTTCGGGGCGAGTCCGCCGGGTTGAGCCGGCAGCGTTCACCAAGATTTCGACGCTTGGAGTGGAAGAGCAAAGGGTCAACGTCCTGGTGGATTTGATCTCCTCGGCCGAGAAATGGGCTGGGCTTGGCGATGCCTATCAGGTCGATGCCCGCATTAACGTCTTCACGCAAGAGGACGCGACAATCGTTCCTACGGGCGCCCTGTTCCGCCAAGGGCAAAACTGGACCGTCTATGTTGTGAAGGATGGACGTGCCGAGATCAGAGACATCAAGCTGCTGCGCCGGTCCGGCCGCCTTGCCGCTGTCGCTTCGGGTTTGGCGCCGGGCGAGTCGGTCATTGTTTATCCCGGCGATCGCGTTGCCCCCGGAGTGCGTGTCGAAGTGCGCCAGGCCGGCAATTCGCCTCGGGCAGATTGACCTGAATCAAGCAGCGCAGGCGCCTTGCGGCGCAAATGGACGCAAAAAAATCAGCAGGTTCGAGATCGAGAGAAAGTTCAATACAGTGGCCGCTGGAAGGCGGCTTCAGGAGTTATTAGGAAGAAGACATGAGCCGCCTTCACACGCATCCCGAAAGCCATCTCGTCGATCGGATTGGATGGCTGAGAGCCGCCGTTCTGGGAGCAAATGACGGCATCATTTCTACCGCGAGTCTGATTGTCGGCGTTGCCGCGGCGGCTGCAACGCGAAACGATGTCCTGATCGCGGGTATTGCGGGATTGGTGGCCGGAGCGATGTCGATGGCAGCCGGCGAGTATGTTTCCGTCAGTTCGCAGTCGGATACCGAGCAGGCCGATCTTGCACGGGAACGCAAGGAGTTGAGCGAGAACCCGGCGTTTGAACTCGATGAACTTGCCGAAATCTACGTCAAGCGAGGTGTCGACAAGCCTTTGGCGCGGCAGGTGGCCGAGCAGTTGATGGCGAACGACGCATTGACGGCCCACGCACGCGACGAACTGGGAATCTCGGAAATCACCGCAGCCCGCCCTATCCAGGCCGCACTCACGTCAGCGGCAATGTTCTCGGTTGGCGCCGCAATGCCATTGCTTATGGTCGTCGTATCCCCCGGCAACGCTTTGGTGCCTGTCGTATCCGCGGCATCGCTGGCCTTTCTCGCCGTCCTGGGAGCGATCGGCGCAAAGGCGGGCGGTGCCAACATTCTGCGCGCCACCATTCGGGTGACGTTTTGGGGCGCGTTTGCCCTGGCGCTGACCGCCGGTATCGGAAAACTGTTTGGTACGGTGGTCTAGAATTCGGGCTGGGCGCCCGTCTCGAGAGCGCCGACGAAGAGTCTGCCTAGCGGCGCACCGCGTCGGCAATTTGGCGATAGCCGTTGCTGATTCCGGTCGGGCAGTAGCTCGCTTCTGGTGAGGTCAATTGAATGCTTGCCGGCTTCCTGGTTCGAGCCCTGCTGGTACTGTTGCCGGCTTTCGGTCTTGCCCTTGGCTTTGCCATTCCGCTGCTCGGACAGACGGCGTGGCAGGATCGTGTCTGGGCGGCGTTCACGATTCCGGTTCTGATCGTTCTTGTCTACGACATCGTTTCAAGCCTGCGACGCGGTGAAGTCGGCCTCGATATCGTTGCAGCCTTGTCGATGGCTGCCGCCCTCGTCGTAGGCGAGGAGTTGGCAGCGGTCGTCGTCGCCTTGATGTATGCCGGCGGACAATTTCTCGAAGCATTTGCCGAACGCCACGCACGCGGCGAGATGACCGCGCTGCTTGGCGCGGGTACCTCGAACGGCCATTCGGCATCGGGACGGCGGACTGGAAGAGGTTGCGCTGGACCTGATTGTGCCGGGCGACCGTCTGCTGGTTCGGCAGGGCGATGTTGTCCCGGCCGATGGCGTTGTCGCGAGCGGGCTTGCCGTCCTGGATCAATCCGCGCTTACGGGAGAGCCGATCCCGGTCCAGCAGCGTACTGGCGATGAGGTGATGAGCGGGTCCACCAATGCCGGCGATGCATTCGATCTCACCGTATTGCATCGCGCCAACGAGAGCACTTATGCCGGCATTGTCCGCCTGGTCGAAGGGGCGCAGCGCTCCAAGGCGCCGATGTCGAGGCTCGCCGATCGCTTCGCGATGGTGTTCCTCGCGATCACTGTGCTGATCGCTGCCGTCGCCTGGTTCTTCACCGGCGATCCGGTACGCGCGGTCGCCGTTCTCGTCATTGCGACGCCGTGCCCCCTTATTCTCGCGGTACCGGTTGCCATCGTTTCCGGCCTTTCCCGGGCGGCGGGACATGGCATTCTGATCAAGGGAGGCAAGGCGATCGAAGCGCTTGCACGAATTAATTCCCTGGTCCTCGACAAGACCGGGACCCTCACAGACGGCAGGGCGAAGGTTGTGGCCGTCAACGTATCGGCAAATGCCGATCCTGATGATGTGTTGCGCCTCGCAGCCTCGCTTGATCAGGCGTCCAAGCACATCATCGCCCAGACCATCGTTGCCGAGGCGCAGAGCCATCAGCTTAAACTCACCATACCATCCGATGTCGTCGAAACGGCCGGAGAGGGCGTTCAGGGCGTCGTGGAAGGGCGGTCCGTCGTGGTCGGGGGAATCCATTTCGTGATGTCGAAATTGACGCAAGGAGCGGAGAATCTTCGTGATGTCGAAATTGACGCAAGGAGCGGAGAATCCCTTCACTGCATCGAGGGCTGCCGGTGCGGTTATTGTCGCCGTCGCCATCGATGGCCGCCTGGCGGGCGAGATAAGGCTGGCTGATGAACTGCGTGCGGGCACACGATCTCTCCTGGAGCGGCTGAGAACGCTCGGAGTGCAGCGGATCGTCCTTGCAACGGGGGACAGGCGCGAGGTTGCCGACGCCGTTGCTGCAGATCTGGAAATCGACGCGGTTCGTTCGGGGCTGACGCCGGATCAGAAAGTCCTCGTTGTACTCTCCGAGCGGAAAAATGGTCCCGTCATGATGGTTGGTGACGGTGTCAACGACGCGCCCGCGCTTGCCGCGGCCGATGTCGGTGTGGCAATGGGAGCCAGAGGCACTGCTGCATCCGCCGAGGCCGCCGACGTTGTCATTCTGGTCGATCACCTGGATCGCATCGTGCCTGCCATGGAGATCGCCCGACGTTCCCGTTTTATCGCGCTAGAAGGTGTCTTTGCCGGGATGGGGCTCTCGCTGATCGGAATGGTGGCCGCCGCGTTGGGCTATCTGACGCCTGTGGAGGGGGCGCTGATCCAGGAAGCAATCGATGTTGCCGTTATAATGAACGCCCTAAGAGCTTTGCGCGGAGGGAAATTGTCTTAGTCAGCCGCACCTATAGAGCGCGAGACCATGCATGATCGAACGGCGGGTTTTGGCGCAAAGCGGACTTCGGCAAAACGCCCACGTTTGCAAAGTGGCACGAGCGGAAAGAGGTTTGGTGAAGGTTCGAAAGGCTTTGCGGTCCCGAGCGTTGTTTTGACTCGGCACCGTTCGACGCGGCAAAACGGCTTGTCGACCTATCGGCTTGATGTCTGCTCCATTGCAAGCTCGGCCTGAAGGCTTGCAAGGTCGCGGTAGATCGAAGCAACGGCGAGTACACGCCCCTTGCTCTTGTACTTCAATAGGCAATCCCTGCCCGCGATGTCGCCTTCGATGGCTATCTCGTCCCACTGCTCGGCATGACCGACATAATTGATCGGCACATCGTAGTGCTGGCTCCAGAAGAACGGTACCGCGTCGAAGACCTCTTGCTGTCCCAGCATATTGCGCGCGGCGGTCTGGCCCTGGCGTTCCGCCACCACCCAATGCTCGACCCGGATGTTCTCTTGCGAATGTGGATCGGGCCAGCGTGCTATGTCACCTGCCGCGTAAATTCCGGCGACGCTGGTTTCGAGGAACGCGTTTACCGCGACGCCACGGTCGATTTTGAGGCCTGCCTGTTCCGCCAGGCCGAGGTTCGGTCGTACGCCGACGCCGATGACCACAAATTCGGCCTCCAGCAAGGCGCCGCTCTTGAGTTTTGCGCGCTTACCGTCGATACCGACGACGGTATCGCCCAAATGAAAAATGACGCCGTGTTCCTCGTGCAGAGCGCGAACGAAATCACCCATGTCAGGTCCGAGCACACGTTCCATCGGTCGCTGTTCCGGCGCCACCACATGGACTTCGATGTCACGCGCGCGTAGCGCCGCCGTTGCCTCAAGTCCGATAAAGCTGGCACCGATCACAACCGCACGGCGTGCACCTTTTGCGGATTCAATGATCGCCCGGCAATCGGCAAGCGAGCGTAGTACATGAACGTGCTGCTGGTCAGCGCCCGGGATCGGCAGCCGAACCGGCTCAGCACCCGTCGTCAACAGCAGACGGTCATACGGAATGGCGCCGCCACCGGCGACGATGACATCGCGCGCTTTGGTATCGATCGAACTCACATTGCTTTTAAGCTGAAGGTCGATGCCGGCCTCCGCGTAAAAGCCGTCCGGACGCAGCGGCAACCAATCCTCCGGCGCGCTGCCGGCAAGATAATCCTTCGACAGATTCGGCCGGTCCACCGGAGGCGCGGCATCGTTGCTGAGCATCACGATGCTGCCGCGAAACTCCTGCCGCCTCAGCATGTCCGCCGCGGCAAAGCCCGCCGCGCCACCGCCGACGATCACGATTTTTCCGGGCGCATCGACAGATCCCTTGCTGCGCGGCTTCGGCTGCTCACGCCTTTGCCGGACGAAGATCCGGTCGCCTTCGTGCTCCACCTGCCAGACCGCGAGCGCACTCAACGCCGGCGCGCGCGTCGCTTCCCCGCTGCGCAAATCAAAACACGCATGATGCCAGGGGCAGCGAATGCTGTCGCCGACCACGAGCCCCTCCGCGAGCGGTCCGTGATAATGACTGCAATGCGCGTCGATGGCAAAAATCTCAGACCCGGAACGTACCAGCAAGACATCCTGGTCGCCGACGTGACCGAGCAAGGTCACGCCGCCGAACTCATTTAATGCGACGCCTTGCGCGAGATCCGGCCCGGCAGGCGAGGCTTGCTCTTCAGACATGTTCACTCCCTCCATCGTACCGGCGATCCGTGAGCCGCATTCCAGATCACGTCGCCACGCCAAGAAATTCCTGGCGCGTCAGTAAGTTGTCGCGGAAACAACCCAGCATACGGCTGGTGACTAGATCCGTCCCCGGAGCCCATTGGATAATCGATCGCACCGCCGCTTCGACTTCGGCCCGGCTGGGCTTTTGGACACCGGGTGGCGCCGCTTCGGCACGACGCAGCGCGAGTAAATTTGGGTTGACAGGCATGGTCCTCCAGGCGGACGTGGAGACGACGGTTGTCGCGTCACGTCGAAGCCCTTTAGACGGCCGTTGGGTGAAAAGGTTCCCGGGTTCGGCCGGACAAGTTGAGTTAGCCGAAGGCGCGTCGTGAACTCATGAGGTTCAGACGGCAGGAGGCAGTGTCGGCGTCCGACAACACCCTCCCTGGTTTTGGCTGCGAGACCGGACCAGGATGCTTCATCCGTGCTTGGCGGCGGTGACGTAACCGGCGGTGACCCAACCTGCGGGGAAGGTTTAGCGTTGATATCGCACAGTTGGTGCCACGTCGATCATGCCCAGATCGACAAGGGTACGGTGGAACCGGCGTTTCCGTTCCGAGGGCGATGCGAAGTAGGCTCCGCCGCAATGCTCAAGCAGGCTCGCTCGCGTAGCAAAGATCTCATCAAGCGGCAGACCAGCATGCTGCAAAACCACTGTCCCAAGAAAAGCAATATCCAGTTCTGAGCCGCGTCCACAAGGAATTCGATCAGAGAAGTCATTCAAGGTTTCTATGGCGTAGAACGTGCGGAACTGCCGCGTCGCGTCTAGGTCGAGCTTGAGTTTTCTCTCGATCCGCCGTGTCATTACGGGTTGATGATCTCCATAGTGCACAATGAGTGTAGGACGTTTGGGAAAACGGGAGGAAAGCTCGGCCTTGAGTTTATTCCAGGTCACTTCCCAGGAGAAAGAACGGCCGGAAGCCGTATGACAACAAGGCCGCTCCCTCATAGGCACGCAGCCGCGGCACGGGGATCCTTGTCGTCATATTGGCTTCGGTGGTGAACGGGCCGAAGGACTATTTCTTCTTGCCGTCGGCGTCGAACTGCTTGAGATAGGCGATCAGGTCGTTGGTCTTCTGCTCATCCTTCAAGCCGGCATAAATCATCTTTGTGCCGGGTATCTTGGCCTTGGGATCCTTGATGTACTCGCGGAACGTCGCTTCGTCCCATGTGATGCCGGAATCCTTGTTCGCTGCCGAATAGGAGTAGCCCGGCACGCTGCCGGACTTACGACCTATGAGACCGTTGAGAACCGGACCGACGCCGTTCTTGGCGCTTTCGCCGATCTGATGGCAGGTCTTGCAGACGCCGAACACCTTCTCCCCTGCAGCGGCATCCTGGGCCCTGACCTCGCTGGTGCATGCGACCGCCAAAAGTGCCACGAACACAAATCCTCGCATCTTGTTCTCCTTCTCTGCGTCCGCGTTTGCGGACTCTCCGTTTTGGTACACGACTAACGGTTCCGGCCACCGGAAGATCCGGCTTCAGGTTCCATAGACAAGCAAATCCCCGCCGACCCTGAGCAACCGGACCTGCACGGCCGCGCGGCCGCGATATCGCCGATGTGCGACGCAGGCATCAGGCTGAAGGCAGTCGAAAGCGCGTCCGCCTCGGTGGCGGTCGGCGCGATGACGCTGACGGTCCGATAGAGCGCGGGACTGCGCCCCGTCCGGGGATCGAATAAATGCGTGAAGCGGCCCGAACGATCGAAGCGGAAGCCCGCGCCCGCCGTGGTCGCCACTGCGCGATCGACCAGGTCGATGGTTTCGGTAAGCGCGCCGGGTTCGTCCGGATCGGCAAGGCCGACGCGCCAAGCGGTGCCGTCGGCTCTCGCTCCGAGCGCGCGGATTTCCCCCATGTTGACGAGGGTCGTAGACAGCCCGCGTGTGCGCAAGACATCCACGACACGGTCGGTGGCGTACCCCTGGGCGATTCCGTTCAGCGTGACCGCGGCGCCACGCCTGAGGAGCGCCACACGCTCTTCGCTCACGCGCAGGCCACTGCGGCCCACCTTCGCCAGTGCCTCCGCCAGCCTCTCGGCCGGCGGTCCGTCGGGATCCGGCTTTTCCGACGAGAAGTGTCCGGCGTAGAGCTGCCAAAGCGGCTGGACGGTGGGATCAAACGCGCCGTCGGTAAGGTCGGAGAACTGCAGGGAAGCCTTGAGGAGCGCGACCATGTCGGGGTCCGGAGCGACCAGGATGCCGCTCCGGTTCAGGGCGCAGATAGCGGAGTCCGGCCGGTACAGGCTGAACTGACGCTCCAGCCGCCGCACCTCCGCCAAGCAAACTTGTACGACCTTTTCAGCCTCCTCCCGATCGGGATGGAAGATGTCGATCGACCCTGCGCGCCGAGCGCCGATCCTCGCCATCGCACCGCTTCGCCCGCCCAGTCGCGTTGTCCGCCGGAAAGAAAAGCCGAGCCTGCAGTCGCGGCTGCGATGGCGATCATGCGTCGGCGTGTGAGTTGTGCTGGTGCCATCTCCGTCCCTCGTCAGTTGACGCGCGCGCCGGGGCGTTCATGCCCCGTTTGATCGCCGGCGCTGTCGCTGCCGAGCACGTAGCCGCTCGGAATTTCAGCGAACGTGACGACTTTGCCGCCGTTGGCGGTGGCGAAGGCGTCCGCAGCGGCACGATTGCCGAAAGGCACAGCCTCGGCGGCGCCCATTCCGCCCTAACTGATCGCTTATCCCCAGATCCCCATCGCGGGCGGGCCGGTACGTGATCGGCACGGCAATCTCCCCATACTCAGGCTGACGGTCGAATGTTCTGGTTCATGCGGAAGAAGTTTCTCGGATCATACTTCGTCTTGAGCTCCTGGAGGCGCCGGTAGTTGGGGCCATACGCGGCGGGCACGGGATCGCCCGCCTCGTCATCGTCCAGGTAATTCACGTACCGGCCAGCGGCGACGAAGGGCTGCATATCGGCATACGTCTCGCGCGCCCACGCAATGCACGCGTCGGTGTCGCCCGCATCCCTCCATTGCGAGAGGATAAGGAAGTTGTAGCCTTCAGCGCGATGCGGGAATGCCGTATCGCCGACACCGACGCGGGCCGCCGCGCCATGGACGTGCTCAAGGAGCAGCTGGCCCATCGGGGTGGGGCATCGCGCGAAGCAGGCGATCATCGTTTCGATGGCATCGTCGCTCAATCCGGCGAGGAAGCTCGACTTCCAGTAGTTGAAGGCGCCACGAGGATAGGCGCCATCGAGCATCCCATTGAGTTGGCAGTAGGGCATCGGACCGATCGCGTCGATGACGGGAGACCCGAAGCGCTTCAGCGACCGCATGGCTTCCTCGCCGGCCTCGACCGAGCCGCAGTGGCACGTCGCCATCCCAGCCACTTTCGTGCCCGATCCGTCCGGCGCATGCGTGAGGGTTCCGAAGATCGTATGTTCGTCGGGCAGGGAGGCCGTGCTCTCCCGAAAGAATCGCAGCAGGTCGCGGGCTGCCTCGAAGGTGTGGACGACGAGGCCAGCGGTTACGGCGGGGCCGACCGAGTACAACTGATATTCGAGTGAGGTTGCCACGCCGAAGTTTCCGCCCCCGCCGCGAACGGCCCAGAACAGGTCGGGCTCTTCGTTCTCGCTTGCCCGCACCACCTTGCCTTCGGCAGTGACGAGCTCGACCGACTGAAGATTGTCGAGGGCGAGGCCATATTTGCCCATCAACCAGCCCAGCCCACCACCCAGGGTGAGCCCGGCGATGCCAGTGCTGGAAACAACCCCACCCGTGACCGCCAGGCCGTGCAGTTGGGTTTCCCGGTTGAGCTCGCCCCAGGTGACGCCGCCTTGGGCACGTACCGTCCGGCCTTTGGGATCGACCTCAATGCCTTTCATTAGCGAGAGGTCGATGACCAGTCCACCGTCGATGGTCGCGCGGCCCGCCACGTTGTGACCGCCGCCTCGAACCGCCACTTCGAGGCCCAGCTTGCGCGTGAGGTTTACGGCATCGACAACGTCGGCGACGCCACGGCATCTGGCGATCAAAGCCGGGCGCTTGTCCACCAGGCCGTTGTGGACTTTTCGCGCTTCCTCGTAGCCTGCGTCCGCCGGCCTCAGGAGTTGCCCGGAGAAAGTGGCGGAAAGTTCAGCGGTGACTTCGGCAACGGATCGAACTGAGCTCATGGGGGCGCTCCTGGTTGGGGTCTCATGCCTTCTTCCGCCCGGACCGTACCAGGAGCAAACTCGAATAATTCAGCCTAGGGTGAAGGATTTTCATCTACACTCCCGGGTATGGACAAGCTTCCGCCCCTGATCGAGCTGCGCGCCTTTGATGCGGCGGCGAGGCATTTGAGCTTCAAGAAAGCCGCGGCCGAGCTTGGCGTGACGCCGACGGCGATCAGCCATCAGATACGGCAGTTGGAGCGGCATTGCGGGCGGGCTCTATTTCGGCGGAGGCCGCGGCCACTGTCTCTAACGGACGCCGGAGCACGCCTTTTCCCCGCCGTGCGTGACGGACTGGAAACGTTCGTCACTGCTTTTGCCGCCATGAGGCGCGATGAGGACGCGCAACCTCTTCGGGTGACGACGACCAACGCCTTTGCGAGCCGCTGGCTCGTGCCACGGCTGCCCCGCTGGAAGAAGGCGCGTCGCAATGTGCCTCTCGACGTGATCGGCACCGACGGCGTCCTTGACCTGCATGCCGGCGATGCCGACGTCGCGATCCGCTATGCCCGCACCTTGCCGACGGATGGTCTCGCCAAGGAATTCCTGAGCGACACCTTCTGGCCGGTCTGCAGCCCTGAATTGGCCCCGGGCCTAAAGCGAGCCGCCGGACTTCGCGGACAGGTTCTCGTTCATTGCTGGTGGTCGCCGTCCGATATCGAGGCGCCGACCTGGCCGAGATGGCTCGCCGCAGCACGAGGCAAGTGGCGCGACGTGCCGGAATTCAAGGAAATGGACCACCTCAGCTTCAGGGAGGAGCTGCACGCCATCGAGGCGGTGGTTGCCGGTCAGGGCATCGGCATCTTCAGCGACGTGCTCGTGGCGCGCGAACTTGCGGCGGGGACGCTCGTGAGACCTTTTGATTTGTGCTTGCCGGGATATCGGTTCTACCTGGTTCGAACGGCGGATCATCCGCGCGAGAAGACCATTCAGGCCTTCGCGACGTGGCTGCAGTCGGTCCTCTAACCGCGTTCACCGTTTGCTGATAGCGCCGGCCTCCTGCAGCACGGGAGTTGCCCGGCCGCGCAGCGTCCGGATCGCCGGTCGGCTTTCGGGCCAGCCAAAGCGGACTTCGACTAGGACTTGGTGTGTAGCGTTTGACCCTGAACGGACATGAGGAGGGGTTTCGCCCGTGACGCTCCGGCTTTCTGTCTGGACGTTCAATAAATTCATATATGGGAACGTGGGTGCTCCGACCAAGATTTCTAGCGCAGCGCCGCAGACCGCGCAGATCGCGTCATCCGTATGCGGCACCAAGAACTTCTCTTCAGTGCGTCTGACTCGGCGCCGCAATTGCATTGAACAATTGTCGCTATCGCGGGAATTTAGGCCCGAACCAACCATTTTCCAGCGAGTAAGCCTGCTATACCAAACTGACCCAGTACCGAATTTTGGCGCTCGCAGGCGGAGCTGGGTGGAACCATCCAAGCCGCATAGCGTTTTGCGGTGTTGTGGAGGCTTCCTCATGCCTAACCAGCGGAATAGCCACCGTACCGCCGTCATACTTTTCGCTGTTGCGGTGACAATCGCAATACTCGCGGCAGCCGTCACGACGTTTGAGCGGATCGAAACAAGGACGGCCAGCAACGAATCCCCGCCCGGCACGACGGGTCTCGCCAAGCCACGCCCGCCACTGGATCGCGCACCAGGCCGGCCGGTGATAGGCAACTAACTGAGCGGCCACATATATATCCCGCGGTCGGTGATCGCATGTCTCCAGGACGAGCAGTTCGCGCGGTGGAGGCGCATCATGGATCGCTCATTGTTTCTCGCTAGGCTCATGGGGCCGACATTCGTTGCCATCGCGCTCGGCATGCTGATCAATCTCGGCATGTACGAAAGCATGATCGCGGGGGCGTTGCACACGGGCATCGTGTTCTATCTGTCCGGCCTGCTGTCGCTGCTCGCGGGCCTCGCTATCGTCAATCTGCACAATATGTGGCGCGCGGACTGGCGCGTGATCATCACGGTTATGGGTTGGCTGATGACCATTGGCGGCATCCTCCGCATCGTCTTGCCGCAGTTCGCTGTTGCGGTCGGCTCGACCATCTATGGCGGACGCACCTCTACTATCGTGGCGGCGCTGATAGTTGGTGCGCTGGGCGCCTTCCTGAGTTTCAAGGGATACGTTCCGCACGCCTGAGGCGCGGGAAAGCCATGACGTTTGAACTCAGGATGCCTCGCCCTAAGTGTCGTCCTTGGACGTACAAGTCGTGCTTGCCTCGCATGCCGCGAGCTTGCAACGCGGCTATCTCTGCACCGCCGGTCCACGCGACGAGGCCGTGCCCCCGTTGACTTGGAATAGCGGGCCGGCTGGAGCGAGCACTACGCAATTTTGTCGAGACGTTTCCGCTGTTCGCTTCAGCCGTTCTGATCGCTTATGTTGCGAACACCCACAAAGCGATAAAGACCCAGGACAACAGCGGGGAAATCGCCGGCTCGACTTCCTATTTGAGACTAATTCCTTTGCTGCCACTGAATGAATTTTTCAAGCAGAGCTTGGGATGTATCGGGCCGTTCTTTAGCCGTTCCAGCGGCGGTAGGTTCGGGAACAGCGGGTTTCGGGTTTTCGCTTTCTTGCGTCGTTTGAAATTGCCTGAATCTCTGAAGCAGCGCTTGCGGGTCTTCGGACGTCACTTGAGCCGGCGTAGCCGACGCAGGAGTGGAAATGGAAACGGCAACTTTCGAGGGATCATTTTTTGGCTTCGGAAATCCGTTTAGAAAAAGAAGCGCCACAACAACAGTGACACCAATCGCTGCGGTAATTCCGCCAGCAGTGGCGAGCAGTGCGCGTGATGGACGGCGTTCGTGAACGAGCCGGGAATCCAGCGGACGGGTGTATTTGGCGAAAGCTTCCTCGCTCATCTCTTCAAAACGAGACAAGGAGGAAGCGGGAGGCAGACTGTCTGATCTCGTCTGCTGCATCGAGTTTGATCGTGGGTCCGCTATGCTGCGCACCGAGCGCGGTGCATAGTACAGCGGATCTTGTGGACTAATGGGATTGGGATGGTCGTTCGCGCTGACGAAACTCATTTGCGCTACTCCGCAGTGCCAGACCGATTGCGTCAAAATCTTTTTGCGATTGCGGTCCTGTGGTTTCTAGGCGGGAAGCTCGTCGCGCAAGTCTAGCGATTCATTTGGGTTGAGTCATCTCTCATCAACCATCGCCGCACTGACTGAGGAAATAGGTGAACCGCACTGACCAGTTGCAGTCTCAAATCCGAGGACGCTGTGCCGTTGTTGGAACGTTCGAGACAAGCCGACCGGCGCTCAAGATGTCCGTTCACTGGGGGTTGACTGGAAGTCATCGTGGCAGGGAGAAACCCACGTGAGTGACCCTGGCTGTGTAAAAACTCAAAAATCGAAACGCGACGAAGAATGATATTTTTCGATTCGATCTCTAAGTTGAATCCGCTTGCGCGTTGAGCGACTAAAACGGTCTGGGGCGAACAAGTTCTTCTATCGCGATTGAGCGTCTTCGCGTTTTCACACAGCCAAGACCCTTTTTTCGGACCTGACAGGCCCGCTGGCGACGTCTGTTCCTGAGGGTAAGGCACGGCCGTCGCAACTTCGCGCGCCCAAGTCTAAAAATGACCCATCTGTGACCACGGTAGTCTGATCTTCTGTAATGGAAGAATGCACGTCTAATTCAATAATGTGCTAGTTAGCATACACGACGCTTGTTGCTCTGCGTCCCGCTCGGCCAAAGGCACGACTGAAATGCGTTTCGTCCCTATCTTGATCGCGGGCGGAGGCCCGGTCGGCATGACCCTGGCGCTGACGCTGGCCCGCCTCGGCGTGCAGGCAATGGTGGTCGAACGGAATCCGGATACCACGCAGCATCCGAAGATGGACATCACCAATGTTCGCTCGATGGAGCTCTTCCGCCGCCTTGGGCTCGCGCAATCCCTGCGCATGGTGGCGGTGCCGGAGCGGCATTGCTTTGACGTTGCCTGGGTCACGACCATGGCCGGCCACGAACTGCACCGGTTCCGCTACCCCAGCGTAATCGAGAAGCGGGCCGAGATCGCACGCCACAACGACGGTAGCCAGCCACTTGAACCCGCCATGCGCGTCTCGCAAGTCCTCATCGAGCCAGCGCTCAAGCGCGCCGTCGAGGCCGAAGCGCTCGTTCTCTCGCGGTTCGGTACGGCTTTCGAGGACTGTAAGCAAGATGCCGACGGCGTCACTGCCGTTGTGCGCGAGACAGCGACTGGGCGCACCGAGACGATACGCTGTGCCTATCTTGCCGGATGCGACGGTGGTACGAGCCGCGTGCGGAGCTGCCTCGGCATCCAGCTTGAGGGCCAGGCCCGCGTCGCGCAGCGCTATATGGTACATTTCCGCTCGTCGGCACGCGACATACTGCAACGCTGGGGCATAGCCTGGCACTACCAGTCGCCGCGCGGAACGCTGATCGCGCAAGACGACGTCGATCACTGGACGCTGCATACGCGTCCAAAGCCCGGCGATGATCTGGATCGGGTCGATCCCAATGCCCTGCTCACTCGATTTATGGGTGGGTCCATCCCCCGCGAAATCATCCTTGCCAATCCGTGGACCGCGCACCTGCTGGTGGCTGAGACCTATCGACAAGGACGCGTGTTTCTCGCCGGCGACGCGGCGCACCAATATATCCCAACGGGCGGCTATGGCATGAATACCGGCATCGGCGATGCCTGCGATCTCGGTTGGAAGCTCGCTGCGCTGGTGCGCGGCTTCGGCGGACCGACTCTGCTCGCCTCCTACGATGCCGAGCGGCGCCCGGTCGGACTCCGCAACCGTCAGGCCTCGGGTACGCACACCGACGTGCGCATGGCGATCGCGCGGGCATACGCCGACGCAGGCAATTGCGTCTACGAGCCTTCGGCCGAATCCGACAGTTGCCGGGCGGTGCTCGCCGCCCGCATCGCAGGGTTGGGCAATGCGGAGAACGAGAGCTATGGGATCGAACTGGGCTATGCGTACCCGCGATCGCCCATCGTATGCCCGGAGACGGATGCGGAGATATCGGACGATCCCGTGCGGTACGTTCCCACAGCGGCGCCAGGAGCTCGGCTGCCAAGTATTCTTCTCGCCGACGGCAGCGCCTTATTCGATCGGCTGGGCCCATGGTTCACGCTTATCGCGTTTGGAGCAGCCCCTGATGCCGAACTGGTGACGGCTGCGATGCGCCGTGGAATGCCGCTCGAAATTGCACGTATCGATCAACCCGGCCTTCAGCACATCTATCGGGCGCCGCAGCTGCTCGTGCGGCCCGATCAGCATGTTGCCTGGAGAGGCCGGAACGCTGGTGACGACGCCGACGCGATTATTGCCCGCTGCCTCGGCCAGAAGGATCGTGAACGTTACAGTAGCGTTGCGCGGTCAATCTGAATGGCAGCCCGGCGCAATTGTCCTGCCAAGATAGACGGCGACCGGCCCGGTCAGCGCCATGCCGCGCAACTCGCTCGGCGATATCAGCCGTGCGCCGATGATCTCGCGGTTGTCGAGCTGTAACTCTGGCAGCCGATCCAGTCGTAGTTCAAAGAAATGCACTTTATCTTTTCGCCCTTCCCAGAGGCCCCGGGCGTCGCCCACGGCGACCAGCGGGAATGCTCCGGCGAGGCCGATTTCTTCTGCCAGCTCGCGGCGAGCCGCTACTTCAGGCGTCTCACCCTGTCGGACAGTACCGCCGGGGAAGTTCCACTCGATCCTATACGACGAGCGCACCAGCAGCAGCGCATGACCGACGTAGACAGCCACAAGTGCCCCTTCATGCTGCTGGTGCCGCAGTCGCCACCAGATGCGGGCAAGCGGGAAGCCGACGCGGTATGCTGTCCGCCAGGCAGCGTCGAGAAGCGTGGAACGTCGAGTTTGTCCAAAATCTGACATGGATCAACCTCTACTACCTTTGCTGGTAAGAGGGACAGCTTTTCGCAGGTACTGGTCTCGGGCTGTTGTCCCAGCTACATCTTGTGGTGTGAATCCCGAGCCCTCGACATTCGAACGATGCCGACCTCCATATTGGTGCGAGCCGACCAGGTGATCGAATAGCACCTGCTTGCTGCAGCGCATGAGTTTGTTTTTGGCGGATATTGTTGCAAAAGTCGAAAATCGAGCGACCCGGAAAATCTTGCGAAAGTTGATCTTTGGACTTCTCCGCCGCTGTATTGCTTTCCAACGCCACTACGGAGATCCCTGGTCGATTTTGGATGAAACGATATGGTCCCCAACGTCGCCGCTCGTAAAACGCAGCAGCGGCTCTAAAAAATTTCGTTCGTTCCCCCAAAAAGACTTTTGCAACAATATCGGCGCAAAGCGGGCATTCGGCGATTCTCCGCTCGTCAGCCAAGTGCCAACAGAAGACTCCGGGCTGGCCGTCGGTCGGACTGGCCGTCAACGAGTGCCGTCGATCGTCTTGCCAGTTGCACTTGCTTCGTTCAGGGCAAGCTTTGGGGTATGGACAGTACCTAGCAAGCTTGAGAATCCGGCGCGCTCCCTTTCTCGTTAGGACAGGGGTGGGCGTTGGCGTATCCGATTAAGGAATGAGTGGCGCTGGCATCGGTCCGGTTGGGCGTATCGTAGGTTGATGCAGCTGTCCTTGCAGCAATATCAGCAACGAGAAAACCATCGTAATGGCGGCCAGAAGCTTAAACATATTTCGAACCCAACGCTGCGAAGGCAACCCTCAGAAAGCGCAAGCCGAAGAAACGACGATGGTGAACATGTCGACGTCGAATTCTTTCTCAAGACTGAGCCCGAATTGCCCCAACCACTTGTCTTGGGCTAAATAGGCTGGCTTCTCTCGAGCCATCGGGCACTCGTATTTGATCCCTGAAAGATTCTGAATGTGATGAACCATTTCATGAACCAGGATCGATCTGTCGGCAGGTGATGTTCCTGTCCAATCGTCTGTCAGAAAGATGGCCGTTGCACTATCGTCATAAAGTGCAACGACCCGACGTTGACTAGGATCGACGTGCGCGGCCCCTTCAGAGGGAGAATTCTGTTGCAAACGCTTCGCGACTAGCTCCGCCTGAGTGACAATTACAATGGCGGGGCGTTCTTTCGTGAGGGGTAAATCGAAGTTAGACGCGAGCCAAAGTTCAATCTCGTGCAGTAGACTGGCAGCGATTAACGTTGCGTTTGAACCGGGCTGGATTTTAGAGTCCGCTGAAGTCGCGCCATCATCGCAACCGGCTCGAGCCACATCCAAGATTGTCAATGAAATAAACAAGATTAAAAGAAGCCGCTTGAACATCATTACCTCCAACGAGGTTGTTCGCTCAATTTTCTAAATGTGTTTAAGCCTCGCTCGCCGCAACGTCGCGGAGGATAGCATGCCACTTATAATTCGGCTGTGAACGCAATCACATTCCTCTCTCTCTCTCTCTCTCTCTCTCTCTCTCTCTCGCATGACCAAGGTTTCGCGCTGGAGGCGTGAGGGGTACAACAACCACAACGGCGGCGATAATTCGCGCTCACGTCAGCAGCCGCCAACGAGATGCCATGCTATGATCATTATGCCGGCGGGCCTTGTTCGAGCAAAGGAGCCCCCGCCGCAACTTGGAGAGACGACGGGGGCAGACAGGGTATGGAGCGAGGGCAATCCGTGACCTAGACCGATGTCGCCCGCAATGGCCTGCAGGAGAAAGTGAAATGAAATGGTCGCCGAGAAACAAGACGAAGTTTTGAGCAGCCCGCAATTTTCTGCACAAATGAACTGCGATTCTGGCGCGGAGAGCGGACGTTCAGCTTGAGGGGCACGTAGGGAAGGGCCGTTTGCCGAGGTCGCGACGGGATCTTCCAATGTGGCTCTTCCCTGACCAGCGGTCATTTGTTGGGATGGCATCAAGCCCGCTTAGGCCAAGAGTTGGCGTGGTGGGCGGTCCGGCTCTAGCAATGCCGCCGCAGCTTCTTCCACGTCGTACGGAAATATCCAGGCCGCGGCCGACATCCATTCCCGCATCCGCTCCGCCTGCTCTGAAGGATTGCCGGCTGCGGATCGGTAGAACCTGCCAGCGAGGCGCGAGGCGGTCTGGACACCGCTCGTGCGTCCCATCCTCAGGTTCTGGTAGGCCTGCAGCCTCGCTGAAATTTCGTCGCGTCGTGCGTGCTCGAGCAGAACGGCAAGTGCAAAACCGTCCTCAATGGCTTGCCCTGCACCCTGGCCGAAATGCGGGACCATCGGGTGAGCGGCATCGCCAAGAAGCGTGACACAGCCTTTCGACCAATAGGGCAAGGGTGGCCTATCATAGATGCCCCAGCGAAAGGTGTGATCGAGCGCTGCGATCAGGTCCCGGACGGGAGCGTCCCACCCCTCGTACTCACTTGCGAGCGCCTTGACGTCGCCCGGCGCGAACCAAGTCTCCTCCATATCGCGCGTGCTCGGGACGAATGCGACGACATTGATCAGCCGGCCCTCGGACACCGGAAAGCAGATGAAACTGCGGCCATCTCCCATCCACATGTTCAAGCCGCGGAGCTCCGCCGCCCATGACAGTTTTTCCGCCGGCACAAGGCCCCTGTAGGCCACGATGCCTTCGCTAGTCGGGCTCGCCGTCAGGCCGATCTCGCGCTGTGACGATCGAATGGATGCCATCCGCACCGATGACCACATCCGCATCGCAAGCGGTACCATTGGCAAAACTCAGTCGCGCTCCGTGTTTCAGTTTCATCGACGGCAATACAACGATGTCCGAAATCGAACCGGTCCCGTTCACCACATCCAAGTAGCATCTCGAGGAGCTCGACGCGGTGAATCTGATAAGCTCTAGCAGCGCGAGGTCCGCAGGCGGCCTCGGAACGGGTTCTCCCCGTGACGTCCGCAGCGTCAGACCCAGGCTCCTTGTGGTGATCTTCTCGAAGTCATCGCAAAGCGAGGTGCGTTTGAGCAAGGCCACTGCATTCGGAGGGATGGATAGTCCAGCCCCGGCCTCACGTGGGGACTCTGCTCCTTCGAAAACCGTGACGTTCATGCCCCGCGCGCTCAGCGCGAGCGCGGCAGACAACCCGCCAATCCCCGCGCCGACGATGGCAATGTTCAGCCCGTTGGTCATTGGCCCCGATCCACCCATCAAACATCTTCGTTTCGCGACACGCTCGATCATCAGTTGCCGATGACATCATCGAACAGCACCCATCTGGTGCCATCGAAACGCCCAATCCTCGCCTTTCTCCAGCCGATCCGGTTCGATGGGGTGACGTTGATCGTCAGGCCGGGCAGGAACGTCGGCAGTTGAAGCCCCTGAATGTTGGTTGCCTGCCTCATGAGATTCTCCCGAGAGAGGTCGTCGCCGCACTTCTTCAGAACCTCGACGATGATCTGAGCGGTCGCGTAGGGGAAAATCGATTCCTCGATATCATCGTTCGGTGCCCACTCCTTCATGAAGGTCCGATACTCCCGCATGCCGGCATCGTCGTCCCACATGGGATCCTCTGTTGTCTTCAACCAGAACGCGCTGACCGCGCCCGTCGAGGCCGCAAGTCCCGCCGGACGCAGAACAGCCGAAATGCTGCTGACGCCGGAGAGCAGCACATGCTGCACATTCCAGCCGAGCTCGTGCGCCTTGCGGATGGCCTGCGCGGCAAAGCGTGCATTGGAGGCATGAAATAACGTATCGGCACCTGAGGCCTTGAGTGCCACGATTTGTGAATCGACTGTCGGAACCATGATGTCGTAAGCGGCCTCTCCGACCACCATGGACGAGGCTCTCGATCCCAGAGCAGCCTTGAAACCAGCCAGGTTGCCCTTCCCCAAATCGTCGTTCTGATAGATCACGGCGATCTTCGCGTCAGGCTTCGTCTTGAGCAGATACTCCGCGTAGATCCGGGTTTCCACCGGCTGCGGTATCATGAAGGTAGTTGTCCAAGGCAGGTTTTCGGGGTCGTCGAGCTTCGGCGTGCTTGAGAGCACAAGGATTTGCGGCACGGCCTTGCTGTTGAGATATTTTGCGATCGCGAGATTTGGCGGGGTTCCAACCGATCCCACGATTGCCAGCACGCCGTCACTTTCCACCAGCTTCCGCGTCTGCTCGACCGTCTTGCCCGGCGCGAACGCATCGTCGAGCGAAAGCAGCGTGACCTGGCGGCCATTGATCCCACCGGAGGTGTTGATCTTTCTGAGATAGGCCGCCTCCACCCGGCCGAACCGGCTGAGCGAGGAGAGCGGCCCGCTATAAGGCATGGTCTGCCCGAGCTTGATCTCGGTGTCGGTGACGCCGGGGCCATATTTATTGTCGGCAGCGGCAACGGGCGAAAGGCCTACAATCGAGAGACCGAGTGCAGCAAGGATTAGGGGCCGGATCATGGAGGCTACCTCGTCTTGGCGGCTTCGACAGGGAGCGTTTTGCTATCCCGGGCTGCTAGATGATGCTGTACAATCACCCCTGCGTCCCGAAACTCCGCCGAAATTTTCCGAAAGCTGGTTCCACGAGGCGTCCTTGTTGAAGTCATCACAGCATTCGATCGTCGTCGGCGACCGGACCGTGGATTTGGCCCGTGAAACGTTGCGCGACGAACGCGGCGACATTGTCCCCTTGCGTCCGCGCGCCTGGGCGGTGCTGCGGTTGCTTGCGACACGGGCCGGTCAGTTGGTCGGCAAGGACGAGATCATGGACGAGGTCTGGTCGGATTGCGAGGTCACGGAGGATTCCCTTGTCCAGGCGATCGGCGACATCAGGCGCGCCCTGGGAGACGCAAGCCGACCGGCCCTGAAAACTCTGCCTCGCCGCGGCTACATGCTGGTCACGAACGGAGAGCCAGCCCGAAGCCTCGTCATTTCCGGCGACGCGCCGCGGTCGATCCGACACTTCGGAGATTGCCGGCATCATCTCCGATGCCGCATCTGTCCATCATCGTTCTGCCATTCGCAAATATTGGCGGCGATCCCGCGCAGGACTATTTCGTCGATGGCGTGACCGAAAGCCTAACGACGGACTTGTCGCGCATCGCTGGCTCGTTCGTCATCGGCCGCAACACCGCGTTTACCTTCAAGGGAAAGGCCGTCGACGCGAGGCAAATCGGCCGTGACCTGAACGTGCGCTACGTGCTGGAAGGCTCAGTGCAACGCGGCGACAATCGTTTTCGGCTGAATGCGCAGCTGACCGACACCGACACCGGAAGCCATGTGTGGGCCGATCGTTTCGACAAGCCCGCGGCCGAACTCCTGGACATGCAGGACGAGATCGTGTCCCGGCTGGCCAACACCTTGAATGCCGAACTCATCGCCGCCGAAGCGCGACGCGCGGAACGATCGCCCCGCCCAGACGCCATGGACTTGTATTTCCAGGGCAGAGCTCTCCAGAACAGAGGCGTGACACCTGCGCTTCTGGCGCAAGCAAGAGATTTCTTCGCGCGGTCCCTGGCGCTCGATTCCGGCAACATCGAAGCGGCGGTCGCCGCGGCTCAGGTCGATGTATCCGTGGGCTCGGCGTTCATGGCCGATGACATTCATACGTATTTCAACGTCGCGGAGGCTGCCTTGAACAGGGCGTTGCTCCAGGCCCCCAATCATCCTAGGGCTCACATGCTGCTCGGCGCCGTGCAGATTCAGACGGGACGCATCGACAACGGCATCGCCCAATGCCGGCGGTCACTGGCGCTCGACCGCAATCTGGCCGATGCACACGGGTTCATCGGCCTCGGCAAGTATCAGTCTGGTCGGAGCGAGGAGGTCGAGGGGCACATTCAAGAGGCGCTCCGGCTGTCCCCGCGCGATACGCGCGCCTTCCTGTGGTACATGTTTGTGGGGCTCGGCAAGTTGGGCATCAAGGCAGACCGCGAAGCCGTTGAGTGGTTTCGCCGGAGCCTCGAGCTCAACCGAAATCATGCGTTGTCTCATTTTCAATTTGCTATGGCGCTGGCGCTGGTCGGGGACCTTGAAGGAGGCGCGATCGATCGCCGAGGCTGGACTTGCCCTCGATCCCGGCTTCACGATTCGCCGTTACCGGATCAACGCCAAGGGCGACAATCCGATCTATCTCGCGCGACGCCAGCGCTACTTTGAGGGGTTGCGCCTGGCTGGCGTGCCGGAGGGCTAAAGATCTGGGTACGGTCAACTGCGACCTTGTGGGAGGAGGGCGGCTTTTGGCGCAAAGCTGCCGTTCACGGGCATGTCTGCTCCCGCGGGCAAAACGGACATGCCATACCCGCGGGAAGAGGTCTCCTTTGGACCCACGCAAGGTCGGCTACCAACAGGCGTCGGTCCTTGTCATGGAAGAACGTTCTATCCCCGCGATAGGACAATGTCGAAATTTAGAACGCGAAGACCCGGCGGTCCTTGCGGTGAGGGGTAGGTCGCGACCAGCAGCTCTGGCCGCGGCGCGGAGTTGAGCAACCTGTCGTGGGCGTTGAGCGGCTCGCCGGGAAAATACATCTGCGTAACTAGCCGTTCGAAATGGCCATGCACTTCGAAGTGAATATGGGGCGGACGCATCGAGTCCGGGCCCGCGGGGTAGGCGCCGGGCTTGATCGTTTTAATGCGATAGATGCCATCGTCGCCACAGCGAATGCCTACGCAACCGACGAAGTTTGGATCGAGCGGCGCGGGGTTGAAATCGTTGGCATGGGCGTAGCGGCCGAAGCAATTGGCTTTCCAGATCGTGACGCCAACACCGCCAACCGGTTCACCATGACGATTGAGAATGCGTCCGGTGATCTCGATGATTTCTCCTTGCGCAACACCATCAGCGCCCTTGATGGTCGTCAGGTCATCGGTCGGAGCGCTTGGCCATGATGCCTTCGAGACCTTTCCGCTCGGCCTCGGCGAAGAATTTGGTGCCGTGCCCTTTGCGGTGAGCGCTGAAGGCAATCAGCTTGTCGCGCGGCAGAATTGCCTTTCAGCCGCATCTTGCGCTCGCGCAGAGGCTGCTTGCGCAAGTCCGCCGCCTTCTCAAACATGAGATCGAAGGCGCAGTACAGGAGCTTTGCTTCATGGCGCAGCGCGTTGTGAAGCAACTGGAAATGCGAGACGCCGTCCTTACCGATCGCGACAAGCTCACCGTCGATCACGGCGTCGCCCTTCACGCCCTCCAGCGCTTTGGCGACCTCCATATAACTGCGGCTGATGATCTTGCCGTTGCGGCTGTAGAGCGCAACCTTGCCCCGCCGGATTTCCGCGACCATCCGAAAGCCGTCGTACTTGTCCTCGAAAACCCAGCCCGGGTCGTCGAACGGAGCGTCGGCGAGCGTCGCGAGCATTGGCTGCAGGCGCTTGGGCAGGGTCGACGTCCGGCTCGATTCGAGGCCAATCCTTAAGAGCACGTTGCGAAATGCATGGACGTCCTTCAAGGATTACGGAACGCTTCGAGGTCGCGGTCCTGTTCCGCAGGGCGCCGCGGCGTGCGCGAAGTTGACGATGGATTCGGGAGGGCGGATCAATCCCGACTTGGGGGCCGCCTTCGTCGGTTTTCCGCCGCCAAGGTCGGTGGGCAGTTCGGCATGTTCGCTGAAAGGGCGGTCAATCATTGCATCACTAAGCTTGCCATCAAAACCGCACGCCTCCTTCGCTGCCATAA
>CAWIZF010000016.1:0-27287 GCA_963840465.1 uncultured Alphaproteobacteria bacterium
GCCGCGAAAGCACGTCCTCACGTGCGCGGCATCGCGATACCAAGGGCGGGACATCATAGATCTTGAAAGATCGATCTCGAGCCTTGTCGACGGTGACGTTGACCAGGCCGAAGCAAAGCTTGATGAAATACTCGCGTCATCCCTTTGGGGGGCGGCGGCTCGCGCACTGCGAAGAGGTGCGGCAAACTGTCTATCGAAAGGCTCTTGTCGGGGGAGTTCGCACGTGCGCTCCTCGGAAAATCGTCCGCTTCCAAAGCACCAAGTCGCATTCCGCATCGTCGTGTGCCAATGCGCTCGGCCGACTTGGGCGTGTTGGTGTCAGACCAGAACGCTATCGACGTTGGCACACCGCGGTGGTACACAATCGATTAAGAGGTATTCTCTAAGAGATTGATTTCTCTGGTGTTGTTGACGCTGGTCGACAACCCCTGGGCACCATTTGCAGCGCCCACCTCAACAGCAAAGGCGTCAACCGCGAAGAAGGCTGTGGTGAGCAAGCCAACTGCGAAAAAGCTTCCGATTAAGCCACTTAAAGTGGCAAAGAAGAAAGCCGCCGCTGGACTTGGTTAAGTGCACCCGTGATTTTGTCGTGCCTATCCCCGGCTGCTTGCCCGAATGCCCCGAGAGCGCGTCATGTAAGGGGAATATAGGTTTCGAGCATATCATCGAACCCCGCCACGGAATGGGCTCCAACGAAGTTGAAGCGATAGCTAAATCGGCCCGACAAACGATGCCGACGCGAGCACGGGATGCCCCAGTTGCTTGGTCAGTCCCTGGAGCCGCGCCGCCTCATTGACGGCGCGGCCGATGACCGTGAAGTCCAGCCGCTCGTCGGTGCCGACATTGCCGTACATCACCTCTCCTACGTGTAGAGCAATGCCGACCTCCAGGGACCGCCCAAACGCATCCAGACTGTATACATCCTGCAAGGTCTTCATCGAGGCGGCCAAGGCACGCTCGCGCATGTCGACGTCGCTCTCCGCGACGATCGGAGCGGAAGATCCCCATGACCGCGTCGCCGATGAACTTCAGGACTTCGCCGCCCGCCCCCATGATCGCTCCGACCGTCACGTCGAAATATCGATTGAGAAGCGTGGTGTGGTCGTTCAGGGGCAATTTCGTCGACGGGCGATCACTGGCGCAGGTCGCAGAACCAGATGCCGCAGGAATCAGGTCCGGAGGATTCGCCGCGCGTGATACGCCCGTCAAGCACCTGGGACCCGCACGAGCGGCCCAGATAGATGTCGAGGAGACGGGCGCTGGTCTCGAAGTTCGTCCGCGCCTTCGCCGCCAGAGCCAATGTCTTCGAGACCGATTTGAAGCATTCGATTTCGGCGTCGCCGAAGCCGCCGGCTCGACGCGTCGCGAACGAGCCGACGACGCAGGGACGAGACCGACCCGACGGGCGAACGGGGAAACCGCCGCCGCCCCGCCGATGGCGTAGAAGAAGCCGAAGTACTCCTTGAAACCTTCGGAACGGAGCCGCGCGAGCAACGGCATATCCTCCCCTGCCCGGGGCTCATCGAGAAGGAAACGTTTGTACCTGAGCCTGTTCAATGCGAGGTCGAAATATGGACCCTGCCGGTTATCAGGATCTTCCATCAAGCTCGGCGTGTAGTACCTCGTGGATGCCCTGTCGTCGTCCGAACGCCAGGTTACCTCTTGTGAAACGATCTGTGGGTGCAGCGTAAGGATCGAGCATCCGCCGCGGTCGATGGCCACACCGGCTGAATTGAGGCGGCGGCACAATCCGGCAACAAGCTCCGCCACGTCGCTGCCGCCAAGCCCGCTCTCGACCAGCCAGTCGGCAGCCGTCGCAACGAGCGCCGCGGCGTCAAAGCCGAAAGCGCGTTGTCCATCGCTCTCCCCACGCTCGATAACCTCCGTCTGGGAGGCGATCATACAATCGATGGCTTGGACTATCGCTTCGGCCGCGTCAGTCTGATCAAGGCTCCGCTCGCACGCCAGAGCCTCCCAGCCGCAACATGGCTCACTGCCTCTGCCCAAATCCGATTCGAGCAACCTCTGTAGGTTACCATAGGCGGGCCCTGTCCAAAACTTGGCAATCTCCCTAGTCAGGGAATGCTACTCAGCGTTGAGCAATACGCAAGTCCGCCGGATGCCCCGAATGAGCGAAGCGATCGCCTTGAAGTGCTGTTCATCCCACGCATATCGGGTCCAGGCGGAACGCCGTACCGGTCGTATGATCGAGGTGACTCCACGCCGTCAGTCAGCATACGATTGCCGATACCGCGATCACGCGAGGTTTTCGTATGCTGCCCATGCCCGCAGACATCTTCACCGAGCCCGACAACGTATCCCCGGACGGCCTGGCCAATCTCGGACCCCTGCGCCATCTGGCGGGTGTTTGGCAGGCGGACAAAGGCGTGGACGTCAACCCCAAGGCCGCGGGCCCGGAGCGTCGGATTTTTCGGGAGCATATCCGGATGGACCCGATCGATCCGCAGGCCAATGGACCGCAGCTCTTTTATGGTTTGCGTTATCACATCCACATCAACACGCCCGAGGAAGACATCACCTTCCACGACCAGGTCGGCTATTGGCTTTGGGAGCCCGCAACCGGCCTGATCCTGCAAAGCGTGACAATTCCGCGAGGCCAGGTTTTGCTCGCATCGGGCCACGCGAAGCCGGACGACAAGAAAATCTCCGTCACGGCGAAGCGTGGCGATACGCGTTACGGAATCTGCTCAACGGAATTTCTGGACGAAGCGTTCCGCACGGAGAGCTACCGATGTGACATCACCTTCAACGACGACGGAAGCTGGACCTATCTCATTGAGACCGAGCTTCTGGTGAAGGGAAGGGACGTCCCGTTCAATCATCACGACACCAACACCTTGAAGCTTGTCGGGGAGGCGGCGCTCAATCCGTTAGCTGCCATCCTGAAAGATCGCGCCGAGAAGATAGATAGCGTAGCCCGGATGAGCGAAGCGATATCCGGGGCGTGGTCAGTGCGATCCCCGCTCATGCGGGCTACAACTGAGTCACGGCGACGGGCGGTGACGATTTGGCGATGTTCTTCCTTCGCGCGCTTTCGCTCACTCCGGAAAAAGGCCGGCGAGAATTTCGCCGGCCATGTTGAAGGCGGCCACGCCGCGGAATAGCGCGGCGATACCGGCGCTGGCGTGGAGTTCTTCCAGTGTCGCGCCGGCCTTGATCGCGGCCTTGGCGTGATTGGCGGCGGCTTCGGAGGTCTGCACCAGCAGAATCGCGAAGGCCATCAGTTGCACGGTCTTCTGATCCAGCGCATCCGGCGTCAGCGCCGCGATGCGCCAATCTTCCAGCGCGGTCACCAGGTCCGGATCGACGCGCATGCCGAGTTCGAGCCGCCTGGCGATCTTGGGCAGCGTGAAGCCGATCATGAATTCGTAGCGGGACTTCAGCTCGTCCAGTGACGCCGGCTTCTTGGTCATGCGCTTCTCTTCCTTGTTTCAGCGACGGCGCAGGGTTTCACTCGACCTTGGCGCCGGAGGTCTTCACGACCTCGCCCCACTTGTCGACCTCCGCTGCGAGGAAAGCGCCGAAGGCATCGCCGGACAACGTGCCGGGCTCGGCGCCGACGATCGGCGAACTGCTTCACGATGTCGGGCTCGCTTCATCACCTTGGCTCGCGGCTTCAATCAGCGCCTTCAGTGACGTCGGGCGGTACCTTGGCGGGCGCAACCAGGCCGAACCAGGACGACGCCTCGAAACTCGCAACACCCGCTTCGACCATGGTCGGCAAGCTCGGGAAACAGCGGCGAGCGCGTCGGCTCCGGCGACGGCAAGCGCGCGGATCTTGCCGCCCTGCACCTGCGGACGAACGGCCGGCATGTTGTCGAACATCATCGGGATCTGGCCGGAGATCAGATCGTTCATCGCCGGCGCCGCGCCGCGATACGGCACGTGAACGATGTCGATGCCGGCCAGTGCTCTTGAACAGCTCGCCGGCGAGATGATTGGTCGAACCGTTGACCCGACGATCCGAAATTGAGCTTGCCCGGCGCGCCTTGGCGAGCGCGATCAGTTCGGACGACGGTCGTTCGCCTTCACCGCCGGATTGACCGCCAGCACGATCGGCACCGATGCGATCAAGCGCGACCGGGGTGAAATCCTTGCGCCGGGTCGAACGACAGCTGGCTGAATACAGCGACTGATTGACGGCGAGCGGCCCGGGCGCCGCGAGCAGCAGCGTGTAGCCGTCGGCCGGTCGAACGGGCGACCGCTTCGGCGCCGATATTGCCGCCGCCGCCGGCGACGATTGTCGACGACGACGGACTGGCCCCAAAGCTCGGACAGCGGGTGCGCCAGCAGGCGCGCGACCACGTCGTTCGATCCGCCGGCCGGGAACGGGACCACGATCTCGACGGGGCGCTCGGGGAATACGGCGTGCGCTGCTTGCACCGATCAACGATCCCATCACGAGGCGCCGACAGCGACAGCGAAATGACGGTACCGCGATTCGCTTCCTCCAGATAATCGATTTTTATTGATTTCGTCGATTTTGACGTTGACAGCAATAATGGCGGTCGTCAAACCGTGTCGGCCGCACGTCAGATGCCGTCCGATCAGAGTTACCGACACGTCAATGAGGAGCCATGAGCGCGTATCAATCCGGCACGCCGATACACCCTGCCCCGGTCCGGACCGCCATCCGCGACGTCCGGTATTTGCGATGCCGGCGGGCGCCTGCGACCGCACGTTCACGTCTTCGGGCCGCAGGCGGAATTTCCCGTTCAGCGACCGGCGCAGCTACACGCCGGAGGACTGCACGTTCGAAGATCTGATGCAGCTTCACGCCACGCTCGGGATCGATCGCGCCGTCATCGTTCACGGCGGCGCGCATGGCACCGACAACAGCGTGACGCTCGCGGCGCTCGACCGCGATCCCGGACAAACTTCGCGGCGTTGCCGTGATCCCGTCCGGCCTGCCGCGAGCTGACCTGGAGAGACATGCACCGGCGCGGCATGCGCGGCTGCCGCATGTCGACGGTGGTGAGCGGCGGCGCCAGTTTCGCGCATCTCCGCGGGCTGGCGGAGGAAACGATCGATCTTGGCTGGCACCTCGTGCTGCACTTCAACCGGTCGACCGAACTGGTGGATGTCGAGCCGCAGCTTCTGCAAAGACGTCCAGAGCCCGTTCGTGCTCGATCATCTTGCGCGCATCAGCGGCGCCGAAGGCGTCGAATCTCCGAGCCGTTCGCCACGCTGCTGCGGCTGCTCGATACCGATCGCTGCTGGGTCAAGCTGGCGAGCCTTTATCGCCTGTCGTCAGAACCCTATCCGCATCGCGACATGCTGCCGATGATCGAACAGGTCGTCGAAGCGCGTCCGGACCGCATCCTGTGGGGCAGCAACTGGCCGCATCCGATCTGTCCCGTGCCGATGCCGAATGACGGCGACCTGGTCGATCTGATTCCGCTGTGGCTGCCGGACCGCCGCACCCAACAGCTCGCCTTGGTCGATAACCCCGCTTTGCTTTACGGTTTCGACCCGGTACCCTGAGCGCACCATGATCGACGCACGCACCGCCGCCGTTCCGGCCTCCGCCACGCTCTCGACGACGCTGGTCGCCCGCCTGCGGGACGCGATCATGCGCGGTGAGTTGCTGCCGGGAAGCAAGCTCAATCTGGACCGGCTGCGCACGGCCTTCGGCGTCAGTCTCAGTCCGCTGCGCGAAGCGCTCTGCCGCCTGGAAAATGACGGCCTGGTCGCCCTGATCGACCAGCGCGGCTACCGGGTCACGCCGGTCTCCGCGAGATAACCTCACCGAAATCATTCGGCTTCGTGTCGAACTCGAGGGCCTGGCGATCAAGGAAGCGATCGAACACGGCGACGTCGCCTGGGAAGGCCGCATCCTGGCGGCGCTGCATCAACTGAGCCGCTGCAAGCGTGGCGCGCGGTCGGCGGCGGAGCAGGACGTCTGGGAAACCGCGCATCGCGCATTCCATGCCGAGCTGATTTCCGCGTGCCAGATGCCGCTGCTCCGACAGTTCTGCGCCACCCTGCACGACCAGAGCGATCGCTATCGCCGGATCTTTCTCAAGAAGCATGCGCCGGACCGCAAGGTGCCGGCCGAGCACACCGCGCTCGCGCAGGCGATGATCGAGCGCCGCACGCGCGACGCCACGCGGATCCTGCGTGAGCACATCGAACGCACGGGGCGCAACATTCAGGCGGAGCTGGCGCTCAGCTCGAAATAGCACTCAATTTGTAGCCCGGATGAGCGCAGCGACATCCGGGACCTACGAAGCCCCGCACATCGCATGCGCGCACGCACCGTCATCCAGCAATTTCCGGGATGATGAACTTGTGCCGCTGATTTGCCCGACGTGTCAAGTTTCGAACTAAACCTTGGACTGCAGCAGTCGCCGGCTACTTTGCATGGGGTTGTTTTCGATATTTTTGTTGGGAGCCGCGGCGTCGTAGCCCCGGATGAGCGAAAGCGATATCCGGGATATATCGAAGCCCCGCATATCGCTGCGCTCATGCGGGCTCCTCCCACCGAGCGCACCTCTCACTTCTGCTCCTGCGCCTTCATCTCTTCCGCCAGCGGCCGCAACGCTTGCGACATGTCGTCGAGGCGCTTTTGCCATTCCGCGCCGGGCATGAAGGCAATGACGGGGGCGTCGCCGGGCGAGCTCTTGATGAATTCCGGATCGCGCAGGCCCTCGGCGATGGCGGCTTCGAGCTTTTTGGCGATCTCGTCCGGAATGGCCTTTGGCGCGGCGAAGCCGCGTTCGGCGGTCATCGTGACCGCGATGCCGGTTTCCTCGGCGGTCGGCACGTCGGGGAGGGATGGAGAACGTTGCTTCGACAGGATGGCGATGGCGCGGAGCGGGCCCTTGTTGGTACCGTGCAATTCGGCGACTTCGCTGAGGCTGACCATGCCGACCTCCAGATGGCCGCCCAAGAGGTCGGTCCGCTGCACGGCGGTGCCGCGATAGGAGATTTCGTTGGGCTCGACCTTGGCGGCGCTCGCCAGCATGCGGATCGCCAGATGACCATTGGTGCCCGCCCCGTTGTGGCCGAACGTCACCGAGCCCGGCTTGCTGCGCAGCGCCGCGACGACGTCGGCCAGCGTTGCAAACTTGCTGTCCGCGGGCACCACGATCACGCTGGGGTCGTCCACCACGCGCGCGATCAGGCGGATCTCGTCCATGCCGTACTGGGTTTTTCGCGTCATCGGGATGAAGTTGTAGCCGGGCACGTTGACCACGCCGATCGAATAGGCGTCCGGCGCGGCGCGCTGGATCGCGGCAAACGCGATCTCGCCGCCGGCGCCGGGCTTGTTCAGCACGACGAACTTGGCCTTGCCGCCCAGTCGCTGCTCGACGAACGGCAGCAGCTTGCGCGCCATGACGTCGGTCGCGCCGCCGGGCGCAAAGCCGATGACGACTTCGATCGGCTTGTCGTCCGGCCATCCCGCCCAGGCTGGCCCGCACGCGGCTATCCCGACGACTGCTGCGACCAGCGCGGCGATTTTACGATGCATGACATTCCACCCTTTTTCTTGTTGTTGGCCAGTCGCCCCGCCGAAGGGCCGCGCGACCGATGATTTATGAGGTTCACTTGTAACTGCCCGGCCCGGCGAAGGACAGCCGACGCGACGGCACGCATAGCCCCATGAGCGGAGCGACGTACGGGTTTTGGTGGATGCCTATCCCCGCATATCTCGCAGCTTGTCATCTCCGCGCGAGCGCAACTGCGCTCGTCGGAGGCGCGCATTGGCGCGACCCGCTGGTTCATGCGGGCTACTTGCTGTTTATCGTCGATGACGTGGTTTCGGTTTCGGAGGGTCTGTTCCAGTAATTGCCCGATACCACGCGGCGTCGGATTGCGCGCGCGCCCTGTCGGCGGCAAGATCCGATTGCGCACGATAGAACTGACTTAGGCCGAGGTAACAATCGGTGCGTGCCGGTCCGCGAGGTATCCCTTCGCAATTCGTCTGCGCGTCCGCGACGGCAGGCGAGGCCACCAGCAAGAATGCGACGAGACTTGCGGTCCAAGGTGCCATACCGCCTCCAGCCGCGTCCGCACGGACATGCCATCGAGTTCAGTAAGAACTATACCGGCGCACGTTCGCGTTGATCATGCATTTGATCACCTGGCGGTCGCAGCGCCAACATTTGTCCAGGCGTCCCCAGTCGCTAATCCCTGCTGCCCTGTCGGTACACCTGCCCAAGCAATTCGCGGCTCTGTCTTCACATCGCCAATGCTGTGCTTCGGAAGGCGAGTTGAGGAGCACTCCGGTGCCTATGAGCGCAACCGCAAGAAAAAGGTGCCGTGTCATGATCGGACCTCCTGAGAAAGGCGCGGGCCGTTCCGGATACTAGCCCCTCGACTGACCTAAATCCAGCAAGTGTAGCCCGGATACCAACGGGCCGCCGGCGCGCGCCCGCGACGAGATGAGCGGCTTGTCCGCCGTAGCTCAACGAGCGAGGGCGGACGTAGTCCGCCGTTGGCTGGGATCACTGCCGCCACGCCGCCAGAAATTTTTTGCGCCTCCCCTTGAAACTTTTTTCGCCGTTACCGATTTTTTTGGTCGCCGCAGACATCGCGGCCGGGGCGCCTGCGGGGCCCCGAACATCAAGGCGGGCGCCGGGAGGTGTCCGGCGCCGGCTCGTACCCAACTTGCTCTTTGGAGGATTTGGCTATGAGGTATGATTGGACTCCCCTGTGGAGGTCGACCATCGGCTTCGACCGCCTGTTTGACGTTCTCGACGAGGTCCAGCGGACCGCCGAAGAGAGCTATCCCCCCTACAATATCGAACGGCTGGACCAGAACCGGTTCCAGATCTCGGTGGCGCTCGCCGGATTCACGGCAGACGAGGTGGCGCTGACCGTGGAGCAGAATGTCCTCACCCTGGAAGGCCACAAGGCCGAGAAGGATGAGAAGACCTTCCTGCATCGCGGCATCTCCACCCGCTCGTTCAAGCGCCAGTTCACCCTGGCCGACCACGTCGAGGTCAAGGGTGCGCGCTTCGAGAACGGTCTGCTTGTCATCGAGCTTGCGCGCGAGATTCCCGAGGCCATGAAGCCACGGCGCATCGCCATCGCCGGCACCGGCAATGTCAGCCAGATCGAGGCCAAAGCCGCCTGACCGACCCGCGGCTTGGGACCGATCGCCGCCGCGCGGATATTTCCGCGCGGCTACCCCTCAACGCGTCTTATGTTTGGAGGCAGCCATGCGGACGACGCCCGCGCATGACAATGTTTTCGACTTCAATTCTCTCCTTCACCCGGGAACGGTGTTCGCGCATCCGCGCGACGTCGTCGCTCATCCCGAATTGAGCATGGCCGAGAAGCGCGCCATCCTCGCGTCATGGGCTTCCGATGCTTCGGCGATCGCGTCCTGTCCGGCGCTTCGCGCGCCGGATGGACTGAAGGCCCCCGTTCATATCGACGAAATTCTCGAAGCGCTCTGCGCGCTGGACGGCAACGGGCCGCGCAACCCGCCGGGTGGCAAGCCCATGCGCCTGCGTTCAACCGAGCGGTGCGCGGCGGCCTGAACAAGGACTGGCGACGATGGAAATGACCCGCGAATCGCGGCGCGACGCCGGGCAGCGACAGCCAGGCGCGGTCAACTGATCATGCCGTACCACGTCTACACGAAAAACGGCGCCGGCGCGTTCGGGGTCATCGTCGAAACCGCGCGGGAGGCGCTCGCCAAAGCCGCGCAATTCGCCGAGGAGGGGCACCCCGAGGTCGTGTTCAAGGACCTCCTGGGCAACATCCTCACATCTTCGGCGGTCAACGCGCTCGCCGAGAGGGAGGACGGCGCGCCTGCATGAATGGGGGAGGGGTGTTTTGCGCGCAGTTACGTCCGCGTCAGGCGTCAAATTCATTTCCACTCATGCCATTCGAGGAACAACGCCGCTGGCGTGCCGTTACCACTCCTTGAGCAATGGAGTGAAACATGACGAATGACAACGCGCGCGACGTCGAGCGCGCATGGGAATTGATGAAAAAGATCGGTTTTGCGATGCTGGTGACGCGCGATGGAGACAAATTGCGCGCCCGGCCCATGAGCGCGTATCTGGAGCGCGAGAGCAACACGATCTATTTCCTGACGGACGCGCGGCGTCACAAGGACGAAGAGATCGCGCGCAACCCCGCCATCAATCTCAGCTTCGCCGACGCTTCTGCCCAGAAGTACGTCTCGCTGACCGGGAACGCCGTCGTTTCCAACGACCGCGCCAAGATCAAGGAATTGTTTACGACGACCGCCAAAGCGTGGTGGGAAAGCGCCGATGATCCGAATATCCGCGTGTTGAAGGTCACGCCCGACGATGCGGAATATTGGGATTCGCCGGGCACCATCGTCTCATACGTCAAGATGGCCGCCGCCGCCGTCACCGGCACGCGGCCCGATATCGGCGAAAACCGCAAGATCTCGATGTGACGTGATGCGTAGCCCGGGTGAAGCGAAGCGTAACCCGGGAGTTTAGCCGTCAAAGAGACCCCGGGTTACGCTTCGCTTCACCCGGGCTACGATCTCTGCTCGCTCGAAACGTAGCCCGGATGAGCGAAGCGATATCCGGGTCTTGTTGGTGCCGATCCCCGCATATCGCGGTGCGATTTTGGCTAGCGGCTGTTCTCGCCGAGCACGAGATCGACCGTATGCGCGGCAATCTTGCGAAGCTGGGCCTCATCGCCGAAGGCGCGTTCGAGCACGGCCAATCCGCGCGTTACGGTGACGATGTGCAATGCCGCGCTCGCGGGGTCGCCGTTGAACTCGCCGCGCGCAGCGCCTTCCGACAAGGCTTGCTGAACCAGGCCGGTGATGCGCGCCACCAGATCCGCAAACGCCTGGCGCGCGTTCTCGTCGAGCCCTTCGCCTTCAACGGAGCCGAGCTCCATCAGTCCCCGCGTGGTCGGACAGCCGCGGGGCGGCGAGCCGGAACGAAAATTCCTGATTGTCAGTTCCAAAAACGCCGTGAGGCGCTCGCGCAAGGTCCCCGAGCCGAGCGTCTTTTGCAGCGCGTTCAGATACTCGCTCGCATAGCGCTGGTAGGCGCAGAGAAACAGCGCTTCCTTGCTGCCAAAGGCATTGTAGAGACTGCCGCGCTGGACGCCCGCGTCACGCGCAATGTCCGAGAGCGACGTGCCTCGCACCCCGTTGCGCCAGAAGTGGTCGAACGCGATGCGCAGGACGTCGTCGTGGTCAAACTCTCGCGGCCTCACGTTTCCCTCCTGGGCGCGACATCGGTCCAATGTCCGCCTGACGCCAGTCAAAAAGTATTTGACATAGCGTCAAGAATGACGAATACCAATTTCGACAGCGTGTCAAAAACTATTGGTAGCTCATTTCGTCAACGGGGTGAACCACTCGTACGGGCGTCACCATCGCGCGTCCGACGTGCCGGTTTCAGATGAGGATTCGCAATGCCGCTCATTCACATCTCGCTGCGCGCCGGAAAGCCGGAAGCCTACCGGCAGGCGATCTTTGACAGTCTCTACCGCGCGATGCGCGAGGCGTTGGACGTGCCCGAGGACGACCAGTTCATGACCATCACCGAGCACGAGCCTGCCAACTTCCGCACCAGCGCGTCCTGCTATGGCGTCAGCCGGAGCGAAGATGTGGTGTATATCCAGATCACCGTGTTCAACACCCGCACCGCGGACCAGAAAAAAGCACTATTCCGGCGGACGGCGGAGTTACTCGGCGAAAACCCCGGCATCCGGCCGGAAGACGTATTCGTGAATATTCTCGAATCCGCGAAAGAGAATTGGTCGGTCGGCCACGGCGTCGCGCAATTCGCCTGAGGCGAGAAGCGCGAATTTGCTGCAACGTCTACCGACGCCGGGCGCGCAAGCATCTGTGCACTAGCCTGCCAAGATACTGCCGGTGCGTCCGGATTGACTCGCGGCCGGCAATGTCTTCGCATCTGGTTGCTGACCAGGCGTGAGAGGTGCATCCATGACGGAGTGGTATTTTGTTTGGGTCGAAGGTCTGCGTGGGCCCGTGCCGCAGAAATGGTCGTCGGATGGACTCTGGGGCCAGGTGGGCCGTCAGGATGTCATTGTCCGTTTCACGCTTGACGATGCGGAGGCGCGCCTGTCGCTCGATGAATTGGCAAGGCGGCATCCGGTTCCCGACGGCAGATAGCCGGCCACCTGGCGGCTGCCAGGTCTGCTTGGAAGTGGCGTCACCGGTCAGGCTTCGAAATGAACCCCGATCCGCGTCTCCTTGCGCCAGACGACGCGGCACGGCAGATGGCGGTGGTCGGCGTCGACCACCAGCGTGAAGCGTTCCGGGATGCCGACCGGCGAGCCCACCTCGAGCGCGGCGCCGGTTTCGGAGAAATTGCGGATTGTGCAGTCGATGACGGCGCCGCCGCCAAACGAAATTTTGCCGCCCTTCAATAGCCGCCGACGTGGTGCTGTTCTGTGCTCGTCCATTGCAGGACCTCCGCCTGAACAGTGCAGTCTTCGACGATCAAAGTTACTATCCCGTTACCGTATGTCGCAGTTCTTATTGCAACTAAAAGTGGCGGGCTGCGCAGGGCCGCCCGGCCGCTCATCGGGCCTGGCCATCCGTCCGCGCCCGCCGCCCCTCGATCGGATAGCCCGGGTCGTTGAAGCCCGGCGTCGAGGGATGGCCGCTCACCACCAGCCGGTCGATCAGCGCCTCGTCCTCGGCTGTGAAGCGATAATCGAGTGCCTTCAGGTAATCGTCCCATTGCTCCTCGGTGCGCGGGCCCGCGATCACTGCCGAGACGAACGACGAATTCAGCACCCATGAAACCGCGAACTGCCCGGCGGTGATGCCGCGGGCTTCGGCGTGCTGCTTGATTTCCTGGGCGAGCTGCAGCGATTCCGGCCGCCATTCGGTCTGCATCATGCGCTTGTCGGCGCGGCCGGCGCGCGTCTCCTTGTCGGGGGCGGCATCGGGCTTGTACTTGCCGGTCAGCACGCCGCGCGCCAGCGGGCTATATGGCACGATGCCGAGGCCGTAATAGCCGCAGGCCGGAAAATGCTCGACCTCGGGCATCCGGTTCATGGCGTTGTAATAGGGCTGGCTGACGATCGGGCGGTCGATGCCGTTATTGTCGCAGATGTTGCAGATCTCGGCGACGCGCCAGGCGCGGTAGTTCGAGACGCCGAAATAGCGGATCTTGCCCTGACGCATCAGGTCGCCGATGGCGCGCACCGTCTCCTCCAGCGGCGTCGCATGGTCCTCCTTGTGCAGATAGTAGATGTCGATGTGATCGGTGCCGAGCCGTTTCAGGCTTTCGTCCGCCGCCTGCAGCACCCAGCGCCGCGACAGCCCGCCGCGATTGGGATCGTCGCCGATCTGGTTGGCGAGCTTGGTCGCCAGAATCCAGTTGTGCCGGTTGTTCGAAATGGCGCGACCGACCACCTGCTCGGACTGGCCGCCATTATAGGCGTCCGCAGAGTCGATGAAGTTGATGCCGGCCTCGCGCGCCTTGGCGACGATCCGCGACGACGTCGCCTCGTCGGTCGGGCCGCCGAACATCATGGTGCCCAGACAGATCGGCGAAATCTTCAGGCCGCTGCGGCCGAGGTGGCGGTATTGCATCTGTGGCTCCTCGCATTCGCTGCATCTACTCCCTCGCCCCGCGCTTGCGGGGAGAGGGTTGGGGTGAGGGGCTCTCTCCGCGGGCTGCGATCCATCGATAGACCGGTACCCCCTCACCCGGACTGCACCGGACGATGCTTCGCATCGCCGAGGCAGTCCGACCTCTCCCCGCAAGTGGGGCGAGGTAAGAAAGCGCCTAACCCTCGCTCTTCAATATCTTGAACACGCCGCTCGCCATCGCGATACAGCGTTTGTCGACAGTCACCTCGGTGGTGATGAAAATCAGGCTGCGGGTCGAGCGTACCACATGCGGCCTCGAGATCAGGACTTCGCCGATCTTGCCGGCTTCGACAAAGTGCGTATCGAGCTGCACCGTCGCCAGCATCGGCTTGCCCGAGACGTAGCGGGCGGTCATGCCGCAGGTGCGGTCGGCAAAAGTCATGAGCACGCCGCCCTGCACCAGGCCGCGGCGGTTGTGGTGCTTGTCCTCGGTGGCGAGCGCGTATTCGTGCGTGCCGTCGACCACGCGCTGCCATAGCGGGCCGATCAGGTGCAGGAACCCGGTGGTTTCGACGATCTTCCAGCCGTCGGATTTGAGTTTGTCCGCGGCTTTGCTCGTCATGTCGTGCTGTCCATTCCCTGCGGGTTGTCATGCGGTCTGGGTCATTTCATCTGATGCGCTTGTGTTGTAGTCAAGCAGGATGGCCCGGTCATTTGACGATACCACCCGGCGGAATATCGCAGGGCTCTGCGCGGCATTCACGCGGGCGCCCCTGGGCGACACGGAGCCCGGGCTGAAACGCGCTGCCGTGGCTATCGCGCTGACGGAAGCCGATGCTGGCGGCGGCGCGACGTTTCTGCTGACCCGCCGCGCCGCGACCTTGCGTTCGCACGCCGCGCAATGGGCGTTGCCGGGCGGGCGCTGCGACCATGGCGAGACGCAGGCGCAGGCCGCGCTGCGCGAGCTGCATGAAGAGCTTGGCGTCGCGTTGGGCGAGGGCGATGTCCTCGGCCTGCTCGACGATTACCCGACCCGGTCGGGCTATCTCATTACGCCTGTCGTGGTCTGGGTCAGCATCAGTGCCGAACTGGTCCCTAACCCGGAAGAGGTCGCTTCGGTGCATCGTGTCGCGCTCGACGATATCGAGCGCGGGGATGCCTTCAGCTTTACCACGATCCCCGAAAGCACGCGGCGGGTGATCCGCTTCCGCCATGCCGGTCAGCATATCCACGCGCCGACGGCGGCGCTGATCTATCAATTTGCCGAACTGCTGGCGGGCAGGAATACGCGCGTTGCGGAACTGGAACAGCCGGTATTCGCGTGGAAATAGGATCGCGCGCATCTCACGATGTGAGATGCTATGCAGTTTCGACGTGAGCGCCTTATTCGGAAGTCAACTTGCGAATACGGATCGTTTCAGCGACGATGGCTGCGCCAATAAGAAGAACAATTCTGGGAGCGCGCGCATGATGTCCAATTGGATCAAGAACCTCGGTGTTGCCGCCGCACTGCTCGGTGCGAGCGTCGCTGCCAATTCAGCGCAAGCGCAGAACTATCCCACCCGCGCCGTCACGCTGGTCATTCCATTTGCGCCCGGCGGCAGCACCTCGATCGTCGGCCGCGCCATCGCCGACAAGATGAGCGAAGTGCTCGGCGAGAAGGTCGTGGTCGACAATCGCCCCGGCGCCGGCGGCACGGTCGGCACCAAGGCGGTCGCCAAGAGCGATCCCGATGGCTACACGCTGCTGCTGGGCTACACCGGCACGCTGGCGATCGGCCCCTCGCTCTACAAGAACCCCGGCTACGATCCGCGCAAGGATTTTGCGCCGATCGGCATGATCGGCAACGCGCCGAATTCGCTGGTGGTGCATCCGTCGTTCCCCGCGAAGAGCGTCGCCGAACTGATCGCCTATGCGAAGGCCAATCCCGACAAGGTCAATTTCGGCTCGGCCGGCGCCGGCACCGCCAGCCACATCACCGGTGAATATTTCGCCCGCGCCGCCGGCATCAAGCTGGTGCACATCCCCTACAAGGGCACCGGCCCGGCGCTGACCGACCTGCTCGGCGGCCACATCCCGATGGCGTTCGCGCCGATTCCGGCTTCGCATCCCAACGTCTCCGCCGGCAAGCTGCGCGCGCTTGCGGTCACCAGCATCACCCGCTCGGGCCTGTTGCCCGACGTGCCGACGATGATTGAAGCAGGGCTGTCCAGCTTCGACGCTTCGCTCTACTACGGCCTCGTCGCGCCATCAGGCACGCCGCGGCCGATCGTCGACAAGCTCAACAAGGCGCTGCGCGACGCGCTTGGCTCTGACGAGGTGAAAAAGCAGCTGAGCAATGACGGCACCGAAATCACGCCCGGCACGCCGGAGGATTATGCCGACTTCATCGACAAGGATGAGAAGAAGTGGTCGCAGCTCGTGAAGGCGAGCGGCGTCGAGCAGGAGTAGGGCTTCTTCCTTCTCCCCTTGTGGGAGAAGGTGGCGCGAAGCGCCGGATGAGGGGTATCGCATCCGCTTGAGAGGTTTGTGTTTGCGGACACATACCCCTCACCCGTCTCAATCGCGCTTCCGCGCGATTGATCCACCCTCTCCCACAAGGGGAGAGGGGAAGAAAAGTCGCAGCCTTCGGGGCTGACTTCGCGCGGCATGCTTGCTACAACGGGCCCATGCGCCTGCCATTGATTCGCATGGGTTCCGGACTTGTCACGCTCGCGCTGTTCGCGGGCGTCGCCTGCGATGGCGGTCGAAGCGGGTGTACTCCCTCCCTTCACCGCCGATGCGATGGCGCAGGCGGCCTCGCCGCAGGCGATCGCCGAATATCGCCGCAAGCTGAAAGAGTATGAGCAAGCGCGCGCCGCGTTCGAGGAGGAGGCGGGGGCCTATTGGTCTTCGATCTCGGAGAAGCGAAAGGGCCGCAACGCCAAGCGCCGGGAACGCCAGACGATTGCGCTGGACGATTATGTGCTGACCCAGCCGCCGGTCTACGGCGGTCCGAAGCGCCCGGTAAATCCGGAACCGGAGGAAGAAAAGCCGCCGCGCGAACGCAAGCCGATTCCGGTCGTCGCCGATTTCCTGAAAGCTGCTGCGGACCATTTCCAGTTCGTGCCGCAGCGGCCGTCATCCGAGGTCGAGTTCAAGCGCGCCTATGCCCGTTACGCGCTGGCCGCGGGACTGACGCGCGAGCAGGCGGTGCGGGTCTATTCGTTCGAGACCGGCGGCACCGGCAACCACGACATGCAGTCGGGCCTCAGCGCCTCGCGGCCGGGCTCCCGCGCGATCTCGACTGCGATCGGCTACAACCAGTTGCTGACCACCAACAGCGTCGAATTGCTGGCCGAGCAGGGCCACGAATTCATCAAGGAATTGACGGCAAGGGCCGCGGCGCTGTCGGGCGCGCCGCGCAAGGCGATGGATCACAAGCTCGCGGTGCTGAAGAAAATGGTGGCGTTCTCGCGCACGGTCCCGGACACGTGGTCGGAGCACGAAAAGCTCGCCAACACCCCGCAGGGCTGGGCCGTGCATGCCATGGTGCTCGATATCGACGTCGGCCCGATGCTGCAGACCCACAAGCTGCTGACGTCGGTGCTCTTCGCCCGCGCCAAGGGCTACAACCGCCCGCTCTCGGCGGCCGAACTCGAAATGATGAACCTGACCGGCGACGGCACCGGCCTCGACATGGTGACCATGCCGCAGGCGATGCGCGAACAGGTGCCGACCTCGAATTTCTTCCAGCGCGGCGGCTATGAGCGCAACCCGGTCGCGATTCGCCACAACACGGTGGCGAAACTGCTCGCGGTGACCGACGAGCGCATGGATTTCAACAGCGGCAAGCCCGGTGCGAAGGAATTGGCGGCGGCGTTTTAGTCGCGCCACGATCCCGAATCGTCATGCCCCGCGAAGGCGGGGCATCCAGTAATCGGCGCTACCGAGAGTGAAGTCGCGGACGGCGCGGCGTACTGGATCGTCCGCCTTCGCGGACGATGACAGCTTGCCCTGTTGCAACAATCCCTCAATTCGATCCGAACATGAACCTTCCGTCACCCTCGAGATAGGGGCCGGTCCGCATATAAAGTTGTCCGTTCTCGCCGACGAAGAACAAGGTACCCTTCGGCACCTTCTTGGCGCCCTTGAGCAGTGTGCCGGCATTGTTGGTGCCCATCTTGTAGGACAGCGTCTTGCCGTCCTTGCCGTAGGCATAGCCCATGTCGGATTTCAGCTCCCAAGGCGTCGGCGCGGCGCTTTGCGCAAACGCGCAGGTCGAAAGCCCCGCCATGACGGCCACCGCCAAAACCGTCTTCGTTGAAATGCACATCATCATCCATCCTCCCCGTGAGCCTTCGGCCTCTTGCCCCGTGTTCTGAACAAATCACGAACGGCATTGTGCCGTCAATTGGCACCTTCGACGCATCACACAGCCTTTGAGACTTTGTGATTTCCCGCGTTCGACTTCACGACTATGTTCGCCTTTCCGGCTACAAGCACGCATTGCGAAAAACCTCATAGGGATGGTCAGGATGAACCTCGTCATGAAGATCGGTCTTGGTGTTGCGCTGTCGTTCATGACGCTGGCTCAAGCGGCGGCGGCCGACGATTTCAGGCTCTCGAACAACCAGCGGATCGCCTGCAGCCGCGGATTGAGTGCGGGCAAGCTCAACACCTCGACCTGCAAATCCTATGCGTATGTGTTCAACACCAAGACGTCGGAATATTTCCGCTGTCAGGTTTCGCTGGCGCTGACGCGGGACAACAAGGAAGTCATCAACGTCCAGGCCGACGGCGGCTGCGCCAAGAAGCCGCGCATCTTCGATGGCGATTCGACCTATTCGTTCGATGCCACCGAGACCGAGCCGCCGAACACCAATTCGTTCTTCGGTCCGGGCGGCTATGCGATATGGGCCAGCGACAACAATAGTCTGAAGGTGCGCGGGTGCATCATCATCTCGTCCGGCCTTGGCACAGATATCTCGAAATGCATCGACATGAAGTTCGAGTGAACCTGATTCAGGACGGCTTTTCGGAGCCGGGTGGGAGCTGAGGGCGCGAGCGGGCAAATTTCCGCACCGCCACCGGCTTGCCGAACAAATGGCCCTGGACCAGGTCGAACCCCATGTCGTGCGCGGCAAGAAAATCGGCGCGGGTCTCCACGCCCTGGGCGACGGCGCGGGCGCCGTTGTCCCGCGCCAGTTCGACAATGCGCCGGCATACTGTCTGCTTCAGCCGGTCGTTCGCACAGCCGTTGATATATTGCTGGTCGACCTTGAGTTCGGCGAACGGAAAACTTCGAAGCTCCAGGAGAGAGGGCCACTCCGCGCCGACATTGTCGATGGCAAGCGCGATATTGTGCAGGCGCAGACGTCTCGCGGCGTCCACCGCAAGGTCCGGATGGCCGATCACCTCGCCGCTGTCGATTTCGATCAGGAGCCCGCCAAAGGCGGGGTGGGCCGGCATGGCGCGGCACAGGTCGCGCACCGCCGCGGCATCGCCGAAGAACGACACCGGCAGATTGATCGAAAGATCGACCGGGCCCTGGCTCTCCAGCAGGTAGCGCCAGTCCTCGATGGCGCGGCCGACCACGAATTCGGACAGCGCGCGGAAATGCGGATCCTTGTCGTCGGGAATGAAATAGGCCGGCGGGACGATGCCCCAGGCGGGATGCCGCATCCGGACCAGCGCCTCCGCGCCGCTAGGCGCCAGCGAGCGGGTGTTGATCTTCTGCTGGTACCATAATTCGAGCCAGCCGGCCTTCAAGGCCTCGGCGACATCGACGGCCGGGCTCGGCGCCGGCTCGGCCGGCAGCAGCTCCGCGACGCTGGCGCGCAGGCTCGCCGCGCCGAACGGCGTCTGCAGCGAGGGCAGCATCGCAATCCCGTATTCGTCGCCAATCTGCCTGACGGCCTTGACCATGATCGAGTTGGGTTGACCGATCACGAGAACCTTGCCGCCGAAATTCTTGCGGACAATGGCTTCGAGAATTTCGCCGACATTGATGCCGTCGACGCACACGCTGAGCACGACCAGGTCCGGCTGCTCCGTCTGCAGCATGCCCGCCAGATCGCCGGCCTGACCGCATTCGCAGGTTACAAAGCCGAGATCCTCGAGCGCGTCGGAAAGAAACAATCGAAGGTGTTTCTTGCTATCGACGACGCAGGCTCTGGGCGTCAGCTTTCGATGCCCGAAATTAGCTGCGCGCGAATATTCGCTAAAGCTGATCTGCTCCATCCCCCGCCCTCCCAACAGATACCCCGACGCCAGTGGTACATCCGCCTTGAGGTCGCAATAATGGAATTTTGCGGTAAGCCCCATGAATACTTCAATAGGGTTAAGACCGCAGACGAGAATCCGATCTTGCGGTAATTGCAGCCTTTCAACACGCGCTGCCGGTGAGCGGATAAATCCATCCATTTCATGGGTTTTCAGTGAGCGCTCAACTCGCCTGGGCAAATTTTGATCAGCTCCGCATGTTAACGCCTGTGGTCGCTTGCTGGCGTCGCGATGTTCGTAACTCGTTCGCAGAAGCAGCAATGATGCGGCGCACGCAGGCCATGTTCGGCGCAAAATCGGCGAACGGCATTCTTCAGCCGCCGGTCCTGCATCACTCATTCTGCGCACGCCGCAACGTTTCCGGCATCATGGTCGCAAATCCGATCAGTCCCGCACCGGCCACTGCCGCCAGAAAAAGGAATGCCGCGCTGTAGCCGGCCTGGACGACGATAAGGCCTGCGGCAGCGGTGCTGAGCGCGCCGCCCAGGCCGGCGGCGGTCGCAATCGCGCCCTGGCTGACGTTGAAATGTCCGGTACCGCGCGTGAGATCGGCGACGACGAGCGGAAACAGCGCGCCGAAAATGCCGGCGCCGACGCCGTCGAGCAGTTGCACCGACACCAGCCAGTAGGGATTGTCGGAGAGCGGATAAAGCATGCCGCGCAGCATCAGCACGGCCAGCGCCACCGCGAAGATCGGCTTGCGTCCCCAGACGTCGGCCTTGTGCCCGACCAGCATCGCCACAGGCACCATCACCATCTGGGCGGCGATGATGCAGACCGACATCAGCGTGGTGCCGACGTCGCGGTTGACGAGGGCCAGCTTCTGCCCGACCAGCGGCAGCATCGCCGCGTTCGAGAAATGAAACGCCACCGTTGCGGCGGCAAAGATCAACAACGGCCTGCAGGTCAGCAGCACCTGGAAGCCGGATGGCTTGTCGTGGCGTGGTCCATCCCGTTCCGCCGTGTCGTCGAGACCGCGCGCGACATGGTGGTCGATCGCGCCTGCCGGGATCGCGAGCGTGGCGAAGATGCTGGCGACCGCCATTGCGGCCAGCAGCCAGAACACCACGATAGGCCCGAACGAATAGGCGGTAATGCCGGCTATGGCAGCGGCCACCGCGTTGCCGGCATGGTTGAAGGCTTCATTGCGGCCCGTGCGGCGGGCAAAGGCCCGCGGCCCGACGATGCCGAGCGTCACAGCCGCAATCGCGGGAGCGAAAATCGCGCCCGCGGCGGCCGCGATTGCCTGCGTTGCCGCGACCAGTTCAAAGCGGTGGACCAGCGGCAAGGCGATGCAGGAAAGGGTGACCAGGATTGCCGCCGTCACCATCAACGCGCGTTTGGCCTTCGAGCGGTCGATCAGCGCGCCCGCGGGCGTCTGGGCGGCGATGCCGGCGAGTGCAGCGACCGACATCACCACGCCGATCGAGGCCTCGTCCCATTTCTGTTCGGTCAGCAAATAGATCGCGAGATAGGGACCGAGGCCGTCGCGCACGTCGGCGAGAAAGAAATTCAGCGCATCCAGCGCGCGCTCGACGTTCCTCGTCCTGACAATGGCCAAAGCTTGCTCGCGTGGTTCCGACGTTCAGCCAACTTCCGGTGACCGGGCAGGTTCCCTCCCGCAAAAAGAAATGACCGCGGTCCATGGCGGACCGCGGTCATCGAGATGTGTTCTGGACGAAGCGAAGCGCTTGCTTGCCGCTTACTTGCCGATACCCTGCTCCTTGAAGTATTTCAGCGCGCCGGGGTGGAACGGGATCGGCGAGCGCTCCTGCACCTGGTTGTCGAGCGAAAAACTCTCGGCTTCCTTGTGCACGGCGACGATATCGGCCTTCTTCTCCACCAGCGTCTTGACGATGGTGTAAGCGTCCTCGTTGCTCATCTTGTCGCCGGTGACGATCAGGTTCCACACTTCGGTGATGGAATTGTCCTTGTCGTAGCCCGGATAGGAGCCGGCCTTGATCTTGCTCGCCGTATAGAGCTTGCCGTATTTGGCGTTCATCTTCTCGGCCAGGTCGCCATGGTCGACCAGTTTCATCTTCATGCCGGGCGTTGCGGCGAGATCGGTGACGGCTGCGGTCGGAATACCGCCGACCCAGAAGAACGCGTCGATCTTGCGGTCCTTGATGGCGTTGACGGATTCGGCAACGCCGAGCCGCTCGCGCTTCATGTCCTTGTCCTTGTCGAGGCCGGCGGCCTCGATGACACGGAACGCCATCACTTCGGTGGCGCCGCCCGGCGATCCCGTCGAGACACGCTTGCCTTTCAAGTCAGCCATGCTGTTGATGCCGGTGCCTTCCACCGTCACCACATGCATGCGGTTGGGATAGACCACCAGCAAAGCCTGCAGCGGCAGCTTGCCGCTCTTGAACTTGTCCTCGCCGTTCAGCGCATCGAGCGCGGCATCGGCCATGGTGAAGCCCAGCTCGCTCTTGCCGGCGCCGATCAGTTTGAGGTTGTCGATCGACCCTCCGGTCACCTCGGCGGTAGCCTGCACGTTGGGAAGGCTCTTTGAGAGCACGTTGGCGACGGCGCCGCCCAGCGGATAATAGACGCCGCCGGTGCCGCCGGTTCCGATCGACATGGTTTTCTGCTGGGCATAGGCTGCGCCCGCAACTGCGAGGCCCAGGGTCATCGCCAATATGGCTGTGGTCTTTTTCATTTTTGTCTCCTCAATCCCTTCATTAACTATGTCGTTAGCGCCGGCCGCTCTGGCGACCGCGTTCTGGCCTGCCACAGCAACACGCCGAGACCGATGATCAGGCCGGGCACATAGGTGTAGCTGATATCGCGGCCGATGATCCATTCGACGATCGCCTCAATGAGGCTCGGAAACACCAGCAGCAGTCCGGATAGCAGAAGCAGGCCACGCTCCACTGGCGTATTTTGTCGCAGTGCCCAGTTCTGGGCGAACGCCGCCAGCGCCAGCAGGCCGAAGGTCGTCTTGATCGTGATCTCGAGAATATCGACCCACGATCCACCCTTCGGGATCGCCAGCAGCAGCCCGACACCCTGCGGGTCGAGCACGAACACGAACGGTACCAGGAACGCCGGCAGCGTGTACTTCCAGGATTGCAGCGTCGTCTTGTAGGGATCGCCACCGGTGATGGCGGCGGCCGCGAATGGCGACAGCGCCGTCGGCGGCGACACCTCGGACAACACCGCATAGTAGAAGATGAACATGTGCGCGGCGTAGTCGGGCACGCCGAGCTTGATCAGCGCGGGCGCCGCGATGACCGCGCAGATGATGTACGAGGCGGTCACGGGCACCGCGAGGCCGATGATCCAGACGATCAGCGAGGTGTAGATCGCGGTCAACAATAGACTGCCGCCGGCATAGCTGATGACGATCGACGAGAATTTCAGGCCGAGCCCCGTCAACGTCACGATGCCGACGACGATGCCGGCGCAGGCGCAGGTGGTCGCGGCATTGAGCGCGCCGATCGAGCCGTCGGCCAGCGCCTTGACGAGCTTGGCCGGCATCAGCGCGGTTTCCTTGCGCAGGAAGCTGAGCACGAAGGTGACGACGATGGCGTAGAACACCGACAGCGATGGCGAATAGCCGATGATCATGAACGCGACCACGGCGAGCAGCGAGATGAAGTGGAAGCCGTAGCGCTTGGTCATCTGGCCAAGCGACATCTCGGGCGTGAACGTCACGTCCTTGGCGTGGAATTTCTTGGCGTCCAGTTCGACCATGAACAGCAGCGACATGTAGTAGAGACATGTCGGGATCGTCGCCATCCAGATCACGTCGAGATAGCTGATCTTGAGAAACTCGGCGATCAGGAACGCAGCCGCGCCCAGCACTGGCGGCGACAGGATCGCGCCCAGCCCGCCGGCTGCGAGCAAGCCGCCCGCGGCGTTTTTCTCAAAGCCCGCCTTGGCCATCATCGGATAGGCCACGGTGCCGATCATGACGGTCGTGGCGACACCCGACCCGGAGGGGCCGCCGAGCAAGAAAGAAGACAGCACCACGGTCCGGCCGGCGCTGTTCGGCTTGCCGCCCATCAAGGCCAGCGAGAAATCGATGAAGAACTTGCCGGCGCCGGATTGCTGCAGGAATGCGCCATAGATGGTGAAGAGTATGATCAGCGTCGCCGACACGTCGACCGCGACGCCGAAAATGCCTTCCAGCGTAATGAAGAGGTGACCGACCAGACGATCGACGTCATAGCCGCGATGGGTCCAGGGCGCCGGCAAGTGCGGACCCAGCATCGCGTAGGCAATGAACAGCAATGACACCACGGGCATGATCGCGCCGGTCGTGCGCCGCGTCGCCTCCAGCACCAGAATGATGAAGGCGATGCCGACGATCACGTCCCAGCGGTCGGGCATGGTGGCGCGGTCGGTGAAGTCGTCGCCGCCCCACAGCGCATAGACGATGGTCGCGACCGCGACGATCCCGGGCACGATGTCCCACCACCGCACGCGGTTGCGGAATTGCATCGCCAGCGGAAACAGCAGGAAGCTGAGCACCAGCGTGAAGGCAACGTGGATGTAGCGCAGTTCCTGGGTCGGAACGATTGCGTAGGCTGCATAGAGATGGAACAGGCTCATGACCACGGCAATCGCGGTCGAAATTTTCCCCGCCCAGCCCATCAGGCGGTTGGCCGCGCCTTCTTCCGCCTCGACGAAGGATTCCGCCTTCTGCAGTGCTTCGTCGGATACCGCAACGACCTCGTCGTTGTCAGGCATTGTCTTGTCTGCGGCCATGCTTTCCCCGGGTACCCCGTTAACTCCCAGGCCCGGTGTTCCCCGGACCTTTCGCGGGCGCATTCAGTCCAATTTGGGTACCCGTGGCAAGGCCCTTGTAGGCCCATGCCGGGGCATCTTTTGCTTTCTCGCCTTCCTGCGTAGGGTCCCCGTAGCCCGGATGGAGCGAAGCGTAATCCGGGGCAAGTGCCAAACAAGGATTCCCGGGTTGCGCTTCGCTTCACCCGGGCTACAAGAAAACGAGAACCTACAGGGAGAAGAAGTCGATGGAACGGCTCAAGGGCAAGACGGCGATGGTGGTGGGCGCGGGCTCGATCGGGCCCGGCTGGGGCAATGGCAAGGCGACCGCCGTCACCTTTGCGCGCGAGGGTGCTAGCGTGTTTTGCGTCGACCGCAACGCGGCGGCAGCCAAGGAGACCGCTGACATCATCACCGGCGAGGGCGGCAAGGCAACCGCATTCACCGCCGACGTTTCCCGCGAAACCGAAGTGGAGGCGATGGTGGCGGCGTGCCTGAAGGCCTATGGCCGCATCGACGTGCTCGACAACAATGTCGGCATCGCCGAGGTCGGCAGCGTCGTCGAGGTGAGCGAAGCGAGCTGGGATCATGTCTTCGCGGTCAATCTCAAGAGCGCCTACTTCGCCATGAAGCACGTCATTCCGGTGATGGCCAAGCAGGGCGGCGGCTCGATCATCAACATCTCCTCCATCGCCTCGATCCGCCATGTCGGCATTTCCTATGTCAGCTACAATGCGAGCAAGGCGGCGATGAACCAGATGACGCGCACCACCGCGGTCGAATTCGCGTCAAAGCATGTGCGTGTGAACGCGATCCTGCCGGGGCTGATGAAGACGCCGATGGTCGAGCATTCGGCAGGTCTCGCGCAGAGCTACGCCAAGGGCGATGTGGAAGCGATGTGGCGGGCGCGCGACGCGCAGGTGCCGATGGGGCACATGGGCGATGCCTGGGACGTCGCCAATGCGGCGCTGTTTCTCGCCTCCGATGAATTGAAATATGTCACCGGGATCGAACTCGTGGTCGATGGCGGTATCACGAGCAAATCGGGCGCTTGACGCGCTACGCTACGCCTGTGCGCTCAATTCGGCGCGGTCGAGCTCTTCTTCCACCTGGTGAAAGGCGTCGTCGCCGATCTCCTCGAGCTGGCGCATCTTCAGCAGTGCCTCTCGTGCGGCGCCGATGGCGCGGCGACGCAGCGGATCGGCCGGCAGCTCGCTGCTCGCGATGCCGAGTTCGGGTTCGGTTTCGGCGCGCAGCAGCACGGCGCGGTATTCAAGCCGCAGGATCTCGGCCTCCTCGGACGGATCGGACTCGATCGCCTCGAGCGCGGCGCGATAGGCGATGCAGCGGGCTTGGGCGGCCTCACGCGCGACCGGATCGTCCTCCTCGAATTTCAACGCGAGGATCAACGGCCGCAGCGTCAGGCCCTGGATCACGAGGGTCCCCAGCACCACGGCAAAGGCCGTCAGCAGGATGAGATCGCGGTACGGGAAACTCTCGGGCAGCGCAAAGGCAGCCGCCAGCGTAACGATGCCGCGCATGCCGCACCAGGACACGATGATGCCGCGTCCCACCGTCGGTACCGCGGGAGATACATGCGCAGGAAGCAGTCCGTGCACGTTCAAGGCGCGCAGGAAGGCGCCATATGGCATCACCCAGGCGATGCGGGCGAGGACCACGACGGCAAGGATCGCGGCGGCAAAGCTGCAATATTTGAACCGCACCTCGTCATCGAGCCCGGACCAGATCGGGTTGAGCTGCATGCCGATCAGAATGAACGCCAGCACGTTGAGCACGAACACGACGGTTTCCCACACCGCATAGGAGGCCACGCGCAGCCGCGCCGGCGTGCGTTCGGGCGCGGTGCGGGCGATCGTGATGGCATAGGCGACGATGGTGAGAATGCCGGACAGCCCGATATGCTCGGCGACGATCCACACCATGAACGTGCCGGCGAATTGCGTGATGATGGCGCTCGGCGCCTCGGTGATGCGGCGCGTGATCTGCGCCCAGACCCGCGCGAACAGGAAGCCGGCAATGAGGCTTCCGAACAGCGCCAGCGCAATGGACGGCGCGAACTCGTGCACCTTCATGTGCTCGGCGGCAACCAGGCCGACCGCGACGCGGTAGATCAGCAGTGCGCTGGCGTCGTTGAGCAGGCTTTCGCCCTCGAGGATCTTCTGGATGCGGTAAGGCAGGTTGACCTGGCGCAGGATCGCGGTGGCCGCCGCGGCGTCGGGCGGTGCCACGATGGCGCCGAGCGCGATCGCGACCGCCCATGGCATGTCCGGGCGAAGCCAGTGCGCGACGACCGCGACGGCGCCGGTCGTGACCCCGACCGCGACCAGCACCAGTGTCGAGACTGGCAGCCAGTTGTTCCTGAGGTCGCGCAGCGAGGTATCGAAAGCCGCATCCAGCAGCACTGGCGCCACGAACAGCGCCAGCGCCAGTTCGGGCTCCAGCGTCCACGACGGAGCCCCGGGCACAAAGGCCAGCAACATGCCGCCGATCGCGAGAAATGTCGGATAGGGCACCTTGAGCCGCCGCGCCAGCGCGGACAGCAGCACCGCGCCAAGCAGCAGCCCGATGATCCATTCGAATGCGAGCAAATCCGGCATTCCCGCCTGTGGAGATCGATGTGGCCATCAATCTAGCACAAAGCCGGCGGGTCTTCCTGACTGGAAAAATCTTGCGGACTGGAAAGTGGCTTCTGGTGTAAGGCGGCCAAGCCCGTTGCTATTGC
>CAWIZF010000017.1:0-264763 GCA_963840465.1 uncultured Alphaproteobacteria bacterium
GATGAGTAAGCGCAAATTTGCATGATGCTACCGGCCCGACGCATAGCGGCCGGACAAATGATTGCAATCATTTGTCTAATGGTAGACACGCGCGCGAATTTTCGCTCAAAGTGCCGGTCAAGCCGGTCATGAAAACCGGTGCGGGAGTTCTGGGGTTCGCCGCTGACGATCAGGCGTCCCCATTGCAAGGACAGGCTGAAATCCGGACATGGTCACCATACAAGTCAACAATCTGATCGATTTCGTCGCCGAGGTTTTTTCGCATTCGGAATCCTCGCCCGAGGAAGCCAGGCGGATCGCGACCTATCTCACGACGGCCAATCTCACCGGCCATGACAGCCACGGCGTGATCCGGGTCCCGGTCTATGTCCGCTGGAAGAAGACCGGCAACGTCATTCCCAACCAGACCCCCGAGATTGTCGTCGATACGCCGTCGCTCGCCGTGGTCGATGGCAAGTTCGGCTATGGCCAGACCGTGACGCCGTTCGCGGTGCGGACCGGCATCGAGAAGTGCAAGAAGGCGGGGCTGTCGGCGGTCGCGCTGCGCAATGCCGGGCATATCGGCCGCGTCGGCGACTGGGCCGAAATGGCCGCCGCCGAAGGGCTGGTGTCGGTCCACTTCGTCAACGCCGCGGGCTCGCTGTTGGTGGCGCCGTTCGGCGGCGTGCAGAAGCGGCTCTCGACCGCGCCCTATTGCGTCGGCATTCCGCGCAAGGGGCAGGACCCGATCGTGCTCGATTTCGCCACCTCGGTTGTCGCCGAAGGCAAGGTGCTGGTGGCAAGCCGCGGCGGCAAGAAACTGCCGACCGGCGCACTGGTCGATGCCGACGGCACGCTGAGCGAGGAGCCGTCCGTGCTCTATGGTCCCTACACGCCGGACGGGCCGCGCGACCACACCAAGGGGACAGGGGCGATCCGCGCGTTCGGCGAGCACAAGGGATCGGGGCTTGCCTTCATCTGCGAGCTGCTCGGCGGCGCGCTCACCGGCACCGGCGCCACCTCGGGCGGCCGGCAGTTCGCCAACGGCATGCTCGCCTTCTATGTCGATCCCAAGGTGATCGACACCAGCGGGCTACTTCGACGACGAAATCTCGCGCTATACCGACTTCATCCGGGAGACCAAGCCGATTGCCGGCGTCGATACCGTGCTGGTCCCCGGCGACCCCGAACGCAAGATGCGCGCCGAGCGCACCAGGAACGGCGTACCGCTGCCCGACGATACCTGGGCTGCGATCGTCAACACCGCCCGCGAGGTCGGCGTCAGCGAGGCCAGCATTCAGCGGGCCGCCAGCTAATCAACTCCGTGAACTCCAACAATCGTAACGATCACAAAGGGAAAACGATCAATGACAACCAACAACGTCAAGAAAGTCTGGGCCTCGGGCAAGGCCGTGGTGAACGCGTGGCTCGCGATCCCGTCCGGCTTCTCGGCCGAAGTGATCGCGCAATGCGGCTTCGACAGCGTCACGGTCGACATGCAGCACGGCGTGCAGGATTATCTCTCGATGGTGCAGTGCTTTCAGGCGATGAACGGCCACCCGGTGACGCCGATGGTCCGCGTGCCGTGGAACGAGCCCGGCATCATCGGCAAGGTGCTCGACGGCGGCGCCTATGGCGTGATCTGCCCGATGATCAACACGCCGAAGGAAGCCAAGGACCTCGTCCAGTACGCCAAGTATCCGCCGAAGGGCACGCGCTCGAACGGCCCGATCCGCTCCGGCATGTACGGCTCGGCCGGCGGCTACCAGCAGACGGCCAACGACGAGATCGTGCTGCTGCCGATGATGGAGACCAAGACCGCGGTCGAGAACATGGAATCGATCCTCGACGTCGAGGGCATCAACGGCGTCTATATCGGCCCGTCCGACCTCGGCTTCTCCTACGGCCTGGTGCCGAAGCTCGACCGCGACGAGCCCGAAATCCTCAAGATCTATGAGAAGATCATCAAGGAATGCGGCAAGCGCGGCCTCTATCCCGGCATCCACTGCTCGGGCGCCGAGGGCGCGGTGCGCGCCATCAACATGGGCTTCAAGCTCGTGACGCTGTCGAACGAGAGCGGGCTGATGTGACCTACGCCAAGATGCAGGTGAACCAGACCCGCAAGGATTCCGGCGGCAAGGCGTAAGATCCGCGAATAGCGAGTAGCGAATGGCGAATGGGGGTAGAGAGCGGCGTAGCACTATGCGCCACTCGCCATTCGCTATTCGCCCACTTCAGAGGAGACACCCATGACCCCGGCACCCGTCATTCGCCTGCATCCCGACGACGGGGTGCTGATCGCGCGCTCGAGCCTGCCGCCCGGCATGGTGGTGGCCGATGGGGTCACCACCGTCGAGCGGATTCCGGCCGGCCACAAGGTGGCGATCAAGCCGATCGCCGTGGGCGAGCCGGTGCGCCGCTACGGCCAGATCATCGGCTTTGCCACCGTGCCGATTGCGCCGGGCCAGCATGTGCACACGCAGAACTGCGGCATGGGCGATTTCGCCAAGGACTATGCCTATGGCGTCGACGTCAAGCCGGTGCCGAATTTCGATCTGCCCGCGACCTTCGAGGGCATCCGTCGCGGCGACGGGCGCGTGGCGACGCGCAACTATATCGGCATCCTCACCTCGGTGAATTGCAGCGCCCATGTCGCCGGCATCGTCGCCGACATGTTCAAGAAGAATCCGTTTACCGGCGATAACCCGCTGGCCGATTTCCCGAATGTCGACGGCGTGGTGGCGCTGACCCACAAGACCGGCTGCGGCATGACGCAGGACGAGCCGCTGGCGCTGCTGCGCCGGACGCTCGGCGGCTACGCGCGGCATGCGAATTTCTCCGCCGTGGTCGTGCTGGGGCTCGGCTGCGAGGTCAACCAGATCGGCGGCCTGATGCAGGAACAGAAACTGGCCGGCCGGCTGCGCGCGATGGACATCCAGGAAGTCGGCGGCACCCGCAAGACGGTGGAGGCCGGCATCGCCTTCGTGAAGGAGGCGCTGACCGACGCCAACAAGGTAAGGCGCGAGCCCGTGCCGGCCAGCGAATTGACGGTGGCGCTGCAATGCGGCGGCTCCGACGGTTACTCCGGCGTATCGGCCAATCCGGCGCTGGGCGTGGCGAGCGATCTGCTGGTGGCCCATGGCGGTACCGTGATCCTCTCCGAGACCCCCGAAACCTACGGCGCCGAGCATCTCCTGACCCGGCGCGCGGTCAGCCGCGAAGTCGGCGAAAAACTCGTCGGACTGATGCGCTGGTGGGAAGACTACACCAAGCGCGAAGGCGCCGAGATGAACGCCAATCCGAGCCCCGGCAACAAGGCCGGCGGCCTCACCACCATCCTGGAGAAATCACTGGGCGCGATGGCCAAGGCCGGCAGCACCAATCTGGTCGACGTGCTCAACTACGCCGAAGCCGTCACCAAGAAGGGTTTTGTCTTCATGGACACGCCCGGCTACGACCCGGTCGCTGCGACCGGGCAGGTGGCGGGCGGGGCCAACCTCGTCTGCTTCACCACCGGCCGCGGTAGCGTGTTCGGCTGCAAGCCTGCGCCCTCGATCAAGCTCGCGACCAACACGCCGATGTACCAGCGCATGGAAGACGACATGGACGTCAATTGCGGCACCATCCTCGACGGCGAGGAAACCGTGCAGCAATGCGGCCAGCGCATTTTCGAGCTGATGCTGAAAACGGCATCGGGCCAGCCGACCAAGAGCGAGAGCTTTGATTTCGGCGGCGCCGAGTTCGCGCCGTGGGTGCTGGGCGCGACGATGTGAGGCTGCGCAGCGGCGGTTATGGAACGGTGACCGACAACGCCCGGAAGTAGGCTGCAGGAACATGGTCGCTCACGACGCCCGGCAGTACACCGGATTGGTCGATCGACCGCGGGTCGATGTTGCGGAGTTCGTCGATGCTTGGGATGTTCAGGTCGAGATCGCTTACCGCACCTAGCCCGACCTGGATGAGGCTGGGGTCGTTTCCCTCTTTCGACGCCAGTACCTGACCTGCGAAGGTTGAGCCATGCGGGCAACGCAGCATTTGGCCGACGTGGCGGAAGTTGCCTAGCAGGCTGGGTGGAACGGCCGGGACGATGTCGTTACCATTGACGAGGCGGAATGTGCTTCCGCTGAGAGACTCGTAGGCTTTAAAGAAATCGTGACCGCCAGTTCGTGGCCCACCAAACGTGTAAACGGCGGTTGCCCGGAGGCCAGCATCCAATGCCCGCAATGCTGCGATATTTGCCAGGGCACCGCCCATGCTGTGTCCAGTAAAGAAGAGCGCTTGTCCGACGCCGCCGCTCCTGATCGCCGCTTCGATGTCGGACCGGACTGCATCGACGGCTCCGACAAAACCCTGGTGAAATACATTTGGAGTTGGTGCGAGGGTGAAGTCGGTGATCCAGTCCTTGATACTGAGCGGATCGGTACCGGAAAATGTGACGAAAGTCGCGCCGCGTCCGATGGCGACAATGAAGCGGGCTTTTGGCGGGACCAAACCTGGATTGAAAGTGTCGGCGCCGAAGCCGCGTCTCTCGAGACCCCATCTATTCAGGATTTTGTCTACCTTTTCGCTGTCGTCGGTCTCGTAGGCTAGCTGCGACAGCCACATCATGGCTTGTGCGTTTCCATGTGTGAAACGCGACGTGACTGTGAAATCATCGAGTGCGTCGCCGCGATAGGAATCCAGCGGGAATCGGACCAGAAAGCTCATGGGCCAAGTCTCCTGTTCATCCGCGCCTTGAAGCGATGCCGTACGGGCGAGTTTCCGAACGAGAGGCAAGCAATGCGCTATTCAATCATGGGTAGATTAGCAGGTGCAACCTTGCGCCGCATCATAAGCCTGAGCCGTAGGCACCCCATGCCCGTTGTTAGTGCTTGATCCCACCCGGGACCGGTGTTCTGCTCAAAAAAGCTGCTGGAGTTCCCGGTCCGTGTCGATCTTCGTCGCGCTGCATCACGTTACGCATTACAAATACGACCGACCGATCGATCTCGGCCCGCAAACCGTGCGCCTGCGCCCGGCGCCGCACACGCGCACGCCGATCCTGAGCTATTCGCTCAAGGTCACGCCATCCAATCACTTCGTGAACTGGCAGCAGGATCCGCAGGGCAACTGGCTGGCGCGGTTCGTCTTTCCGGAGAAGGCGACCGAACTCAAGATCGAGGTCGACTTCTCGGCGCAGATGACGGTGGTCAATCCGTTCGATTTCTTTGTCGAGGGCTACGCCACCAGTTTTCCGTTCCAGTACACCAACGATCTCAAGACCGAGCTTGCGCCCTATCTTGCCACCGGCGAGCAGGGGCCGCTGTTCGCGGCGTACTTGAAGGAGATTCCGCGCGAGGCCGACAGCACTGTCAATTTCCTGGTCGATCTCAACGCGCAACTGCAGAAGAAGATCAGCTACGTCATCCGGATGGAGCCGGGCATCCAGACGCCGGAAGAGACGCTGGCTGCCGGCTCCGGATCGTGCCGCGACTCGGCGTGGCTGTTGATCCATATCTTCCGCCACCTCGGCCTCGCGGCGCGCTTCGTCTCCGGCTATCTCATCCAGTTGCGCCCCGATATCGATCCGGTCGAAGGCCCGCGCGAGGTCGAGAGCGACTTCACCGACCTGCACGCCTGGGCCGAGGTCTATCTGCCGGGCGCCGGCTGGATCGGGTTCGACGTCACCTCGGGCATGCTGACGGGCGAGGGGCACATCCCCGTCGCCGCCACGCCGCATTACCGTTCGGCGGCGCCGATCTCGGGCAGCGCCGGCTTCGCCAATGTCGACTTCGGCTTCGAGATGAGCGTCAAGCGCATCCGCGAAGCGCCGCGGATCACGCGGCCGTTCTCCGACGCATCCTGGGCGCGTCTCGATGCGCTCGGCGAACAGGTCGACGCCGATCTCAAGGCCGGTGACGTACGGCTCACCATGGGCGGCGAGCCGACCTTCGTCTCGGTCGACGATCTGGAAGCGCCGGAATGGAACATCGCCGCCGTCGGCCCGACCAAGCAGGCGCTGGCCGACGAACTGATCCGCAAGCTGCAGGCGCGCTTCGCGCCGGGCGGGCTATTACATTACGGGCAGGGCAAATGGTATCCGGGCGAAAGCCTGCCGCGCTGGGCCTTCGGCCTCTATTGGCGCAAGGACGGCGTGCCGATCTGGAAGAATGCCGAACTGATCGCGAAGATCGATAACCCGCGCAAGGCCGAGATCGCGGACGCGCAGCGGATGGTGGAAGGCACCGCGAAGCGGCTTGGTCTCGATACCGGCTATGTGATGCCGGCGTACGAGGACCCCGTGCATTGGCTGCAAAAGGAAGCAGCCTTGCCGGTCAACGTCGATCCCGGCGACTCCAAGCTGGCCGACCCGGAAGAGCGCTCGCGCATGGCGCGGGTGTTTGACGAAGGGCTCAACAAGGCCAAGGGATTCGTGCTGCCGATCCAGCACGCGGGCGCCGACGTCAAGGGCTGGATGAGCGAACATTGGAAACTGCGACGGCCCCATCTGTTCCTGATACCGGGCGATTCTCCGCTCGGGCTGCGGCTGCCGATGTCGTCGCTGCCCCATGTTCCTCCCGAAGAATATCCTTATGTCGTCGAGCAGGATCCGATGGAGCCGCGTCTGGAACTCGCGGTCGAAGACAAGGACGCCGCAGCAGGAGGCGTGCCGCGAAGCTGGAGCCAGAAGCCCAAGCGAAAGCTCAAGCCGGTGCGCACGGCGATCTCGGTCGAAATCCGTGACGGCGTATTGTGCGTCTTCATGCCGCCGGTGGAGAAGGTCGAAGATTATCTCGAACTGATCGCGACGGTGGAAGCGACCGCCGAGGAAATGCAGATCCAGGTTCATGTCGAGGGCTATGGGCCGCCCTACGATCCGCGCGTCGAAGTGATCAAGGTGACGCCCGATCCCGGCGTGATCGAGATCAACGTCCAGCCGGCGCAGAGCTGGCGCGACGCCGTCGATATCACCTTTGGCCTGTATGAAGACGCCGCAAAGGTCCGGCTCGGCGCCAACCGTTTTCTGGTCGACGGCCGCCATACCGGCACCGGCGGCGGCAATCATGTCGTGGTCGGCGGCTCGACGCCGCAGGATTCGCCGTTCCTGCGCCGCCCTGATCTGTTGAAGAGCCTGGTCCTGTACTGGCAGCGCCATCCGTCGCTGTCCTATCTGTTCTCCGGCATGTTCATCGGCCCGACCAGCCAGGCTCCGCGCATCGACGAGGCGCGGCATGACGGGCTCTATGAACTGGAAGTCGCACTTGCGCATGTGCCGCCGGCGGATGTCGAGGCTCCGTTGTGGCTGGTCGACCGCCTGTTCCGGCATATCCTCGTCGACATAACAGGCAATACCCATCGCGCCGAAATCTGCATCGACAAGCTCTATTCGCCGGATGGCCCGACCGGCCGCCTCGGGCTGGTCGAATTCCGCGCGCTCGAAATGCCGCCCGATCCGCGGATGTCGCTGGCGCAGCAATTGTTGATCCGCGCGCTGATCGCAAAGCTGTGGCGCGAACCGCAGCAGGGCAAGTTCGTCCGCTGGGGCACGGCGCTGCACGATCGCTTCATGCTGCCGCATTTCCTCTGGGAGGATTTTCTCGGCGTGCTCGATGAACTCCGGCAATCCGGCTACGAATTCTCGCCGGAATGGTATTCGGCCCAGCTCGAGTTTCGTTTTCCGGCCTTCGGCCGCGTCCATCATGGCGGCGTCGCGCTGGAATTGCGGCAGGCGCTGGAGCCCTGGCATGTGCTCGGCGAAGAGGGCTCGGCCGGCGGCACCGTGCGCTATGTCGATAGTTCGGTGGAGCGGCTGCAGGTCAAGGCTGAGGGCTTCGTCGAGGGCCGCCATATCGTGACCTGCAACGGCAGGCGGATGCCGATGACGCCCACTGGCCGCGCCGGCGAGGCGGTCGCCGCCGTCCGTTTCAAGGCCTGGCAGCCGGCCTCGGGGCTGCATCCGACCATTCCGGTCCACGCACCGCTGACATTTGACTTGATTGATACCTGGAATGGCCGTTCGCTCGGCGGCTGCGTCTACCACGTCGCCCATCCCGGCGGGCGCAGCTACGACACCAAGCCGGTCAATTCCTATGAGGCGGAAGCGCGGCGGCTGGCCCGGTTTCAGGACCACGGCCACACCCCGGGCCGAATCGACCCGCCGCCCGAGGAACGCACAAATGAATTCCCCTTGACGCTCGACTTGAGGACGCCGCTCCTGATCTAATCAGGGCGCGACGGTCTTAAGGGAATCGGAATGGCGAGCCAAGGCAGCAATCAGGAAAGCAAGGCCCGTCCGGGCCAGCGCCGGATCGCGCAATGGACCCGCGACTATGCGCGGCTGCCCGGCATTCCCGACGAGTATATCGGCGAGGACGGCGCGCCCCGCGCGGCGTGGAGCCGGTTTTTCGATGCCTTTGCCGCACTGTCGCCGGCCGATATCGAACGCCGCTTCGCCTCCGCCGACCGGCATCTGCGCGAGGCTGGCGTCACCTATCGCGCGCCCGGCGAGACCGCCGACCGGCTGTGGCCGCTCAGCCATCTGCCGCTCATCATCGACGAGGCCGACTGGCAGCAACTGACCGCGGGTATCGCCCAGCGGGCCCAATTGTTCGAAATGGTGCTGCGCGATCTCTACGGCGAGGGACGGCTGGTGACCGATGGCGCGGTGCCCGCGGCCGCGATTGCCGGCAGCAACGAATATCTGCGCGCGGTTTGCGGCGTCAAACCGCCCGGCGGCCGCCATCTTCACCTCTATGCGGCCGATGTCGGCCGCGGCCCCGATGGGCGCTGGTGGGTGCTGAACGACCGCACACAGGCGCCGTCGGGTGCGGGATACGCGCTGGAAAATCGCCTGGTGCTGTCGCGCGCCTTTTCCAACCTCTACAAGTCGATGAATGTCGAGCGCGTGGCGCCGTTCTTCGAGGCATTCCGCGAGTCGCTGCGCTCCAGCGCCGATCGCGACGAGCCGCGGATCGGGTTGCTGACGCCGGGCGCCTTCAGCGAGACCTATTTCGAACACGCCACGCTGGCGCGCTATCTCGGCTTCCTGCTGGTCGAGGGCGACGATCTCGCCGTCAGCGGCGACCGCATTCATATCCGCACCGTTGCAGGGTTGAAGCGGCTCGACGTGCTGCTGCGCCGGGTCGATTCGAATTTTCTCGATCCGCTGGAGCTTAATGCGTCGTCGCATCTCGGCGTGCCCGGCCTGATCGACGTGATACGCAAGAACGGCGTCGTCGTCGCCAACATGCCGGGCTCCGGCGTATTGGAGGCGAGGGCGCTGCTCGGGTTCCTGCCGAGCCTGTGCCGGCGGCTGCTCGGCGAGACCCTGATCATGCCGCATATCGCGACCTGGTGGTGCGGCCAGAAAGCCGCGCGCGAGGAAGTGCTGTCGCGGCTGGAGGATTTTGCGATCGAGGGCGCCTATGGCCGCGCCGTTCCGGGCTTTTCCAGCCACGAGCCGGTCATCGCCGGCGAGTTGCCGCCCGCCGAGCGCGACCGGCTGCGGCAGGCGATCGCCGATCGCGGTATCGATTATGTCGGCCAGGAACTGGTGCGGCTGTCGACGACGCCGGTGTGGGAGCAGGGCCGGATCACGCCGCGGCCGTTCGTGCTGCGGGTGTTTGCCGCGGCAACGCCCCATGGCTGGACCATTCTGCCCGGCGGCTTCTGCAGAATTGCCGAGCAGCCCGATGCCCGTGCCGTCTCGATGGGCGACGGCGCACGGTCGGCGGATGTCTGGATTGTCTCCGACAAGGCCGTATCGGCTTCGACGCTGCTGCCGGCCGCCGAAGCCGTGCGCATCCGCCGCATCGCCGGCGTGGTGCCGAGCCGCGCCGCGGACAATCTGTTCTGGCTCGGCCGCTATCTCGAACGCGCCGAGGCCACGCTGCGGCTGATCCGCGCGCTCGGCGCGCCGATGCGCGATCCCGTCAAGGGGTCGTCGACCACGCTGCCCTCGGTCGAGCGCATCCAGCGGCTGCTGGTGACCTGGGGCGCGGCCTCGCAGGCGACGCGGACGAACCCCGCAAGGGTCGTCGCCGAGGCGCTGCAGAGCCCGGAGAAATTCGGCTCGGCCCTGTCGTTGGCAAAATCGGCGCAGCGCACCGCAAGCTCGCTGCGCGAGCGGCTTTCGCCCGATGCCTGGCAGATCATCACCGAGATGGTGGAGCGCCTCGCCTTGGAGGTCGACGACGATGACAGCGTCGTCAGCGCCGCCGAACTGACGCTGCAGGAACTGGCAAGCATCGCCGGCCTGGCGCAGGAAAACATGAATCGCGCCGCCGGCTGGCGCTTCCTCGACATGGGCCGCCGCGCCGAGCGCGCCATCAACACCGCGCGGTTCGCGCGGCAATTCGCCTATGACGAAGCCGGCGACGAAGACCTCGATGTGCTGCTGACGCTGGTGGATTGCCAGATCACCTATCGTTCGCGCTATCTGGTCGGCCCGGCGCTGGCGCCGGTGCGCGATCTCGCGGTGCTCGATCCCTATAATCCGCGCTCGGTCGCGTTTCAGGTGGCGACGCTGAATGATCACATCGCCGCACTCCCGAGCCTGAAGGAGCATGGCCTGATCGAGCGGCCGCAGCGGCTGGCGGTGGCATTGCAGGCGACGTTGACGACCGCCGAAGCCGCGACGCTGGACGTCAAAAGCCTGTTCGCGCTGGAGCAGGATCTGCTCAATCTCGCCGACGCCATCGGCCTGCATTACTTCCCGCACGGGCCCAATGCGAGCCGGCCGGAGAAACTCACGGGCCTCGCGTGATCTACGACATCCGTCATGTCACGACCTATAGTTACGAAAGCCCGGTGAGTTTTGCGCGGTGCTCGCTGCGGCTGGAGCCGAAATCGGGCGACGGGCAGCAATTGATTTCCCATTCGGTCGAGATCCGGCCGCGGCCTGCGGATCGCGCCGTGCGGCGCGATTTTTTCGGCACCCATACCGAGAGCATCCTGATCGAAACCGCGCATCGCAGTTTGCGGATCGATTCCCGCTCGCGCGTTTCGGTGTCGCGCAAGGCGCCCGACCGCGCCGCGCCGAGCCCGTCATGGGATGAAGTCCGCGACGTGGCGTTCGAGGCCACCAGTCTCGGCCCGGTTTCGCCGGTCGGCTATGTCTTTGCGAGCGCGCTGGTGCCGGTGCAGGCGCCGGTCACCGCTTATGCCGCGGCAAGCTTCCCGCCGGGCGGGGGCATTCTTTCGGGCGCCGCCGATCTGATGCGCCGCATCCGCAACGATTTCAGGTACGACCCGAAGGCCACGGTGATCTCGACGCCGCTCGAGGAGGTGTTCGAAAAGCGCCACGGCGTCTGCCAGGATTTTGCCCATGTGATGATTGCGGGCCTGCGCGGGCTCGGCCTGCCGGCGGCCTATGTCAGCGGCTATCTGCGCACCATCCCGCCGCCGGGAAAGCCGCGCCTGCAGGGCGCCGACGCCACCCACGCCTGGGTGTCAGTGTGGTGCGGCGCCGAACTCGGCTGGGTCGGGTTCGATCCGACCAACGACATCATGATTGAGAACGATCACATCGTTCTGGCCGTCGGGCGCGACTTCTCCGATGTCTCGCCGGTCGACGGCATCATTGCCGGCTCGCGCAAGCAGAAGCTCGGCGTGGCCGTGGACGTGCTTCCGGTGGAGTGACGCATGACCGTCCGCAATCTGTCGCCGGCGACGCAACGATCCTACATCAGCGCGGTTTCGAAGTTCAGCCGCTATTTTGGCCGATCGCCTGACCGGTTAGAGCTGGAAGACGTCCGCGCCTTCCAGGTGCATCTGGTCTCGATCGGCATATCATGGCCGGCGCTGAACCAGATCGTCTGTGCGCTACGATTTTTCTACGGCGTCACGCTCGGCGAGGCGCTCATCCCGGAGCGCATTCCCTATGCGCGAGAACCGCGCAAGCTACCGGTGGTGCTGAGCGCCGACGAAGTCGTGCAGTTCCTCGAGGCGGTGTCGAGCCTGAAGAGCCGCGCCGCGCTCACGACCGCCTATGCGGCCGGGCTCAGGGCCTCCGAGGTCGCGGGACTGCGGATCGAAGATATCGACAGCGCCCGCGGTGTCATCCAGGTGCGCCACGGCAAGGGCGCGAAGGATCGCAACGTGATGCTGTCGCCCCAGCTGCTGGGCATCCTGCGCACCTACTGGCGGCTCGCCCGGCCGCGGCTTTATCTGTTCCCCGGACGCGACGAAGATCACCCGATCGATCCGACCGTGTTGCACGCCGCCTGCCGCTCGGCGGTGAAGGCCGCGGGCCTGACCAAGCGCGTCACGCTGCACACGCTGCGCCACAGCTTCGCGACGCATCTTCTCGAGAACGGAACCGACATTCGGATCATCCAGGTCTTGCTCGGGCACAATAATTTGTCGTCGACAGCGCGCTATACGCAGGTCGCCACCCATACCATCCGGGCGACGCAGAGCCCGCTCGACCGCCTGTCGCTGGAGGTGACGCCACCTCGATGATCCGCGGCGGGATGCGGGTGATGATCCGCCCCGACAGCCGCTGCAACAGGCCCGCCATCGAGATTGCCGATACTCTGCGCCGGCATGGCGACACCTATCGCCGTGCACATGCCGGTCATCTCGGTCGGGTCGAGCGGCGCGTGATGAGCGCGATCGTGGCGTGCCGGACCGAGGCGCTCGGCGGCCACATGGAGGCTTGCGACGACTGCGGCACGACACGCGTCGCCTATAATTCTTGCCGCAACCGGCACTGTCCGAAGTGTCAGGGGCCAGCCCGAGCCGCGTGGCTCGCCGCGCGTCAAGCCGACCTGCTGCCGGTTCACTATTTCCACGTCGTCTTCACACTGCCGGCTCCGATCGCCGCGATCGCCTTTCAGAACAAGGCCATCGTTTATGCGATCCTGTTCAAAGCCGCCGCCGAGGCAATGTCGACGCTCGCCGCCAATCCACGCCGGCTCGGCGCCGGGATCGGCGTCGTCGCCGTCCTCCACACCTGGGGGCAGGCGCTGACGCACCATCCCCACGTCCACTGCGTCGTGCCGGGCGGCGGCCTCTCGCCCGATGGCGCGCGCTGGATCGCCAGCCGACCAAACTTCTTCCTGGCCGTCAAACCGCTCGCCCGGCTGTTCAGACGCCTGTTCCTCCAACGTCTGACCGCCGCCTTCGACGCCGGCACCCTGAACTTCTTCGGCGATCTCGCATCCCTGGCCGAGCCTGCTGCCTTCGCAGCTCACCTCGCCGCCATGCGGCGCATCAGCTGGGTCGTCTACGCCAAACGGCCGTTCGGCGGCCCCGCGCAGGTGCTGGCCTATCTCGGCCGCTATACCCATCGCGTTGCAATCGCCAACAGCCGGCTCGTCGCCCTCGACGAGGATCATGTCGCCTTTACCTGGAAGGACTACCGCCAGAACGGCGCGACAAAGATCATGAAGCTCAAGCCCGACGAGTTCATCCGCCGCTTCCTTCTTCACACGCTGCCCGATGGCTTCCATCGCATCCGCCACTTCGGTTTCATGGCCAACGGCCAGCGCGCTGCCAAACTCGCCCTTTGCCGCCAACTTCTCGATCGTGAGCGGACAGCGCCAAACGATGGCGAGCCGTCGCCTGCGGATTCGGACGCTCTGACGTGGGCCAAGGCTCCCGCCTGTCCTGATTGTGGTGGCGTCATGCGCATCATCGAGCGCTTTCGACACTGCTTCAGTCGTTCCGGCGCTCCAACCCAATCGTTCCGGTGCGACACATCGTGAGCCAATCTATGCCGTGCACGAAGATCGTCATTCGTCATTATGATCCCATCGTCTCAATCATCGCAGACGCTGCCGAATCCGTGCGGCCAAACAGCGCGCCGGAAACTATTCGATGCAGCGGGCCATCGATCGCGACCGCCTGTAAAATGCTCTCTGTCTCAAGTTGCCGCCAATGCGCAACCAAAACGTCGCCGCGTCAGCTAAGCAGTCTGCCGATAGCAACCCGCGATCTCAAACTATCCCCATAGCCGCACCACCGTGCATATTCTCCCGCGCCTTCGTTCAATCCGGCTTCAATGAGGTCGCGCAACTAGCGCTTGCCGCGCCCTCGCGTGAGCGCGACCTCACAGAACCCTCCAGATTCCCAAATCAGCCGGCTTCTGATTCAACATGCTGGCTGGGAAGGAGGCCAGCATGGATGGGGCGACCCTATTCGAACGACCTTCGTGAGCGGGTGGTGAAGGCTGTCATCAAAGGCGGCCTGTCGCGGCATCAGGCGGCCGCCCAATTTGGGGTGGGCATCAGCACGGCGATCAACTGGGTGCAGCGCTTCCACGAGACCGGCAGCGTCAAACCGGACCGGATCGGCGGCTATAGGCCAAAAAAGATTGCGGGGCCGCACCGCGAATGGCTGATGCAACGGTGCCGGAAGGATTTTACCGTGCGCGGGCTGGTGGCCGAGCTTGCCGAGCGTGGCCTCAAGGTCGATTACCGCACGATGTGGGAGTTCGTCCACGCTGAGAAGCTCAGTTACAAAAAAAGACGCTGATTGCTGCCGAGCAGGACCGTCCCGATGTCGCCCATCGGCGGGCGCAGTGGACCAAGTATCGGGATCGGATCGATCCCACTCGCCTGGTGTTCATCGATGAGACCTGGACCAAAACCAATATGGCGCCATTGCGGGGCTGGGCGCCGCGCGGTCAACGCCTCAAAGCCAAGGTGCCGCACGGCCGCTGGCATACTATGACCTTCATGGCTGCCTTGCGCCACGATCGCATCACCGCTCCGTGGTTCATCGAAGGACCGATCAACGGCGAAGCCTTCCTTCTCTACATCGAGAAGGTTCTGGTTCCGACGCTGCGGCACGGCGACATCGTCATCATGGACAATCTCGGCTCGCACAAGGCCAAGGCCGTTCGCCATGCCATCCGCGCCGCCGGCGCCAAGCTCTTCTACCTGCCGAAATACTCGCCCGATCTGAACCCGATCGAGCAGTTCTTCGCCAAGTTCAAACACTGGCTGCGCAAAGCCGCACAGCGAACCACAGAGGCCGTCTACGATGCTATCGCTCCGATCCTCAACACCGTCTCACCGGACGAATGCGCCAATTACTTCGCCAACGCCGGATATGACCAAACCTAAACTCATCCCGCTCTAGCTGTCCGCAGCCTCGACAGGCTTTGCCTTTCCGCGCGATGACTGCCTTGTGACGTCTGGTAGGAGCGGACTAGTCTAGGATTGTCCAGCGCAATCAGTCCTCGCGTCGGAGGGTTACACCATGTGGACACGGAGACAGACGGTCGCATTTGCTGTCACGTCGTTAGCCACAGGCTGGACGCGCGCCGGAGCGCAAGCGCCATCAGCCAACAGTACCTTGCTTCCGACCGGGAAACTGCGCGCTGCTCTGATCGTCTCCAATCCCGTTCTGGTAACGCGACGCGCTGACGGCACTTTTGGAGGCGTTTCCGTCGTCGTGGCCCGCGCGCTTGCTACACATCTCGGCGTTCCGGTAGACCTCAAGGCCTATGACAATCCTGCACGCTACAACGAAAGTCTCGCGACCGATGATTGGGACATCGGGCTTGCTGCGCGTGATCCCTCACGCGCAGAGCACCTCGCCTTCAGCGCGACGTTCATGGAGGTCGATAACGGCTATGTCGCGCGCCCTGGCGCGGCACCAACCAACGCCGAGGAAGTTGACCGTCCCGGCGTGAAGATCGCGGTCGCGCAAGGCAGTGCGCCCGACGCTGTACTGCGTCGCCTCATCAAGAATGCGGAGATCATTCCAGTGCCTGGTGGGTTCGAGCCGGCGCGCGAGGCGCTCGCGACAGGAAAGGCCGACGTCTACGGCGAGAACCTGCACCTTGCCCACCGTATCGCGGACGCCTTACCCGGCGCGCGCGTGCTGCCTGGACGCTTCAATGTCGTGCATATGGCGATCGGAGTGCGCAACCGCGCGGTCGCGGAGCTTCCCGCCATCGACGCATTCGTGAACCGAATCCGGTCCGATGGCACCGTGCAGAACGCCATCGCCGAAGCTGGCTTGCGAGGCGTGCGGGTCCCGTAGCCTATGGTCGGGAATGGTTGGCGACACGTCCGCTATCCCGAACAAGTCCCGTCGTGCCAAGACCCAATGATCGGCGTGTCGCGTTCTCCTCACACTTTGGCGCGACCGGAGATGCCGCCTTACGTGCCGGTCTTCCGTATCTGCTCGGACGAATCCGCACGCAAATTGCGGAAGAATTTTTCGACTTCGCGGGACAGCGTTTCGGCGGTGGCCGCGAGGTCGCTGGATCCGGTCAGAACGGACGCCGCGGCCGTGCTCGTCGTGCCGATCGCGTCGCTCAGTGAGGTGATATTGACCACCAGCGTTCCGTTGCCCTGCGCCGCCAATTGCGCATTGGACGATATCTCGCGGGTTGCCGCATCCTGCTGCTGGATCGCATTGGCAATGATGGAGGTCACCTCGTTGATCTCGCGCACCGCGTTGCCGATCTCGCGAACCGCCTCGACGGAGGTTTTGGTCGACGTCTGGATCAGGCCGACGTTCTGGCCGATCTCGGCGGTCGCCTTCGCGGTCTGCTCGGCGAGCGCCTTGACCTCGTGGGCGACGACCGCAAAACCGCGGCCGGCGTCGCCGGCGCGCGCGGCTTCGATCGTGGCATTGAGCGCCAGCAGATTGGTCTGCTCGGCGATTGCCTGGATCAGGCTGAGCACGCCGTCGATGCGCTGGGTCGCGGCGGCAAGCCCCTCGATTTCGGCGACCGATTTTTCGGTGCGTAGGCCCGCCTGCTCGACGGCGCTGGCCGATTGGCGCACCTGGCGGCCGATTTCCTCGACCGAGGTTGAGAGTTCTTCGGCGGCGCTGGCCACGGCGGAGACGTTGCTGGAGGCCTGCTCGGTGGCGCTAGAGGCCGCCACCGCGCGCCCGCTGGCATCCGACGAGACGCTGGCGATGGTCTGGGCGGTGCCGCGCATCGAGGCCGCATTGTCGGTGACCGCGCGCAGCACGCCGCCGATTGCTTCCCTGAAGGCGTCGACCGAGGCTTCGATATGGCGGGAACGTTCGTCGCGCGCTTTCGAAATCTTCCACCACCTGCGAATTGAGGTTGCGGTTGCGATCCATCGCCTCCTGGAAAATCTTGATGGCGCGGGCGAGCGCGCCGATCTCGTCGCTGCGGCCGGTATGCGGAACCTCGACGCCTTCGGCGCCGTCGGCAACCTGCTTGATGGTTGCGGTGATCACTGAAAGCGGGCGGGCGATCGAACGGGCGATGATCAGCACGCCGATGACGACCACCGCCAGCGCGATGACGCCGAGGAAAGTTAGCACAAGCGCCATCATGTGGTTGGTGTCGGTCTGTTGCGCCAGTCGCTTGCTGCGTTCGGCATAGACCTTGGACAGCGCTTCCAGATCCTTGTTCAACGCGACACGCACTTCGCGGTTGGCGTCGTTGTCGCCCCATTCGCGGCCTGCTGCCGCATTGATCTCGACACCGCGGCGAACGAGTTCCTTGCGGAAATCGACGAATTGTTCGATGCGCTTCTTGAAGGTGGCGAACTGCTGCGCGTCGTCGGCCTGGACCAGCGTCTGCCAGTTCTTGACGACCTCAAGAATGCGCGCGTTGAACTTGAGCAGCCCGTCGCCGTACTTTTTTACGACGGCAGGTTCGGTCGACATGTAAACGCCACGGGATTCCATCACGACCGCATAGACCAGCGAATTGATGCGCTCGACATTGAGCGCGCCGCGGCTGGCGATCGATACCGCTTCGGTAAGCTCGGTGCTCTGCCGGCTGTTGTAGTCGGACAGCGCGGTGATGGCGGCGACCAGCACCGCGAACAGCGCGAAGATCGAATACAATTTGGCCGCAAGCGAAAAACGGGATGCCATGGTGCCACCAAAACAAATATGGATTTGACAATTCGCCGTATTGGCACGCCGGAACGGTTTCCCAAGCGATTGCCTTCGGCATGAGCATAGTGTGCCGTTGTTTGATGGAGATTGTCTTAACGCGCGAAGTTGCCAGAACTGCAACTAATTGAGGATAACGAAATAATTTCATATGGTTACACGGATGCGGGAAGTTGCCTCGCCGGGAAAATTCGGCAGCTTGACGCGACTGCAGCGGGCCCTGACATGCGAGTGCAATTGGAGGTGGCCACAGGGTGACGGATTGCGATAGCCGCGCGTCCCCTTGAAACAAGCGGGCGGAGTTCCCAAAAGGCGGTGGCTTATTACGCGAACGCTGAACTGGCCGGAGGCGGCTGGGGCTGCCACGCCGCACTCCGAAAAATCATCTTCCGCACGCTCGCGTGCGTGATGATAGGGTAGCGCGGCAACGCAGCGGGTCCGCGCGGGAAAGTCAGCATGGTCCATCGCCAGGTCATCGGCGCCACCTCCTACGTATTCGCCGATTTGCGCGAACTGCTCGCCAAGGCAACGCCGCCGCGGTCCGGCGACCGTCTTGCCGGCGTCGCGGCCGAAAGCGCGGAACAAATGATCGCGGCGCGGATGGCGCTTGCCGACGTGCCGCTCAAGCAATTCCTCAACGAAGCGGTGATTCCTTACGAGGACGATGAGGTCACCCGCCTGATCCTCGATACCCACGCGGCGCAGGCTTTTGCGCCGGTTTCCGCGCTGACCGTCGGCGGCTTCCGCGACTGGCTGCTGTCCGATGCCGCAACCGGCGAAACGCTGGCGAAGGTCTCGCGCGGGATCACGCCTGAAATGGCCGCCGGCGTCTCCAAGCTGATGCGCAACCAGGATCTGATCCTGGTCGCCAAGAAGTGCGCGGTGACCTCGGCGTTTCGCAACACCATCGGCCTCAAGGGGCGGATGAGCGTGCGGCTGCAGCCCAATCATCCCTTCGACGACGCCAAGGGCATTACCGCTTCGATCCTCGACGGCATCCTGCTCGGATCGGGCGATGCCTGCATCGGCATCAATCCGGCCAGCGACGATCCGGCCGTGATCGGCGAACTGCTGCGGCTGCTCGACGGCATTATCTCGCGGCTGCAGATTCCGACGCAGGGCTGCGTGCTCACCCACGTGACCACGACGCTCGGTTTGATCGGGCAGGGCGCCCCGGTCGACCTGGTGTTCCAGTCGATCGCGGGAACGGAAGCCGCCAACCGCAGCTTCGGCGTCGATCTCGCGCTGTTGCGCGAGGCGCGTGAGGCCGGGCTGTCGCTTCGCCGCGGCACGGTCGGCGACAATGTGATGTATTTCGAGACCGGGCAGGGCTCGGCGCTGTCGGCCAATGCCCATCACAATGTCGATCAGCAGACCTGCGAAGCGCGAGCCTATGCGGTGGCGCGCGCCTTCGATCCGCTGCTGGTCAACAGCGTCGTCGGTTTCATCGGTCCGGAATATCTCTACGACGGCAAGGAAATCATCCGTGCCGGCCTCGAGGATCACTTTTGCGGGAAGCTGCTCGGCCTGCCGCTCGGTGTCGACGTCTGCTACACCAACCATGCCGAAGCCGACCAGGACGACATGGACAATCTGCTGACGCTGCTGGCCGCCGCCGGTGTGACGTTCATCATGGGCGTGCCGGGCGCCGATGACGTCATGTTGAACTACCAGTCGACCTCGTTCCACGATGCGCTCTATATCCGCGACCTCTTCGGCCTGAAACGGGCGCCCGAGTTCGACGACTGGCTATTGCGCACCGGCCTTGCCGATACCAATTTCCGGCTTGCGGGCGACGCGGGCCTGCTGCCCGAATTTGCCTCGCGGCTAATCGCCTGAGGGGCCGCCGACCGCCGCTTTTGATGCAACCATTGAACCTCGCGCGGGTTAGAACCGACTGCTGCACGAGCGAAGGTCGCCACAATCTTGAAGAAATTCTGGCCCAACTTTCAATGTCGTGCTTAGATTTGTGAAAGCTATGTCTGAGGAAGTTTGATGAGAGCTGAAGGCATCGAGACGGCACGGCGCATCCTGTGCGTCTTTCCGCGCTACACGTCTTCTTTCGGTACGTTCGAGTACGCCTATCCCCTGACCGACGGCGTGCAGGCGTTCATGCCGCCGCAAGGCCTGCTGCTGATCGCGGCCTATCTCCCGGAGAACTGGCCGGTCCGCTTCGTAGACGAGAACATTCGCCCTGCTACCAAGGAAGACTTCGAATGGGCGGAAGCCGTGTTCGTCAGCGGCATGCACATCCAGCGCCAGCAGATGAACGATATCTGCCGCCGCGCGCATGCCTTCGACCTCGCGGTGGCGATCGGCGGGCCGTCGGTGAGCGCGTGTCCGGATTACTATCCCTCGTTCGACTATCTGCATGTCGGCGAACTCGGTGATGCCACCAATGAGCTGATCGCGCGGCTGGCGCGCGACCCGTCGCGGCCGGAGCAACAAGTCATTCTAAAGACGGCCGACCGTCTGCCGATGACCGAGTTTCCGCTTCCGGCCTACGAGATGGCCGAGATGAAGAAGTACTTCCTCGGCAGCATCCAGTACTCGAGCGGCTGTCCGTATCAGTGCGAATTCTGCGACATTCCCGGTCTTTACGGCCGTAACCCGCGCCTGAAGTCGCCGGAGCAGATTATCGCCGAGCTCGACAAATTGCGGGAATGCGGCGTCACCGGCTCGGTCTATTTCGTCGATGACAATTTCATCGGCAACCGCAAGGCGGCGCTGGATCTGCTGCCGCATCTGGTCGAGTGGCAGAAGCGGACCGGCTACGTGATGCGGCTCGCCTGCGAGGCGACGCTGAACATTGCCAAGCGGCCCGAGATTCTGGAGAAGATGCGCGAGGCGTTCTTCGTTACGGTGTTTTGCGGCATCGAGACGCCCGATCCCGACGCGCTGAAGGCGATGCACAAGGACCACAACATGATGGTCCCGATCCTGGAAGGCATTCGCACCATCAACTCCTACGGCATGGAAGTCGTCTCCGGCATCATCATGGGGCTCGACACCGACAAGCCGGAAACCGGTGATGCGTTGCTGCAATTCGTCGACGAGACGCAGATCCCGCTGCTCACGATCAATCTGCTGCAGGCGCTGCCGCAGACCCCGCTATGGGACCGGCTGGAGAAGGAAGGCCGGCTGGTCAATGACGACGACGGCCGCGACTCCAATGTCAAATTTCTGCTGCCCTACAATCAGGTGGTCGATTCCTGGCGCAAATGCATGGGGGTCGCCTACGAGCCGGAGAAACTGTTCGCACGTTACCAGTATCAATGCGACTACACCTATTTGCAGCGGATCAAGGTTCCGGTATCGCCCGAGCAGAAAAGCTGGGCAAACATCAGGCGCGGCCTGATCATGCTGAAGAACATCTTCTGGAAAGTCGGGGTGCTCGGCGACTACAAAAGGGTGTTCTGGAAGTTTGCGCTGGGGCGATTGCGGCATGGCGATATCGAGGGGCTGATAGCCTCCTCGCTGCTCGCCCATCATCTGATCCTGTTCGCGCGTGCCGCGTCGGTCGGTCAGCAGAACGCGTCGAACTATTCGATCCGGCTGCGCGAGGCCTCGGTCCCTGCAGAGTAAAAGCCCATGAAAACCCCGGCGCCGCCGTCCCGCCCGCTCGAAGCCTTGCGGGAGCTGACGCCGGCGCGCGTCGGGCTCGGCCGCTCCGGCGCGAGCCTGCCGACCGACGCGCTGCTTGCCTTCACGCTCGACCACGCGCGTGCGCGCGACGCCGTTCACGCCGCTTTGGATGTGCCGCATCTGGTTGCGGGATTGGCCGGCCTCGGCCTGCAGGTCGGCGAGGTTTCCAGCCAGGCGCGCAACCGGCGCGACTATCTGCGCCGTCCCGATCTCGGACGCATGCTGGACCCGGATTCGCGGCGCGCGCTGGAACAGCAAAGCGGCGGCGCGAACGAGGTTGTGATCGTGATCGGCGACGGGTTGTCGCCGGCGGCCGTCAACGTCCACGCCGTCGAACTGGTTCGCCATCTTGCGCCGCGCCTGACGGAGGCGGGGATCCAAGTTGGCCAGGTCGTGGTCGCATCGGGCGCGCGCGTTGCGCTGGGCGACGAGATCGGCGCCGTACTCGGCGCGCGGATGGTGGTGATGCTGATCGGCGAGCGGCCCGGCCTTTCGGCGCCCGACAGCCTCGGCGCCTATCTCACCTTTGCGCCGCGCATCGGCCTCACCGATGAGAAGCGCAATTGCGTCTCGAACATCCACGGCGCCGGCCTGCGCTACGATGAAGCCGCCTTCAAGATCGCGTGGCTGGTGCGCGAGGGCATCGCGCGCGAGATCACCGGCGTGGCGCTGAAGGACGAAAGCGGAACCGCGCTGATCGCCGCCAGACCGATCGATTGAACCGGAAACGGATCGACAGGCGGCCGCTTCGCCGTTGTGAGCCAACTCGCGCCTGATATAAGCGAACGGGGAGCGGGCAGAGACAGGCGATGGCGAATACGGGGGCACCACCGACGGCCGCAGGCACGCCTGGAATCGGTGACGCATTCCGGTTCGATATCAACGCGCTCCGTGCGCTCTCGGTGGTCGCCGTCGTCGGCTTTCACTTCCAGATACCGGGTTTTGCCGGGGGCTTTGTCGGCGTCGATGTCTTCCTGGTGATCACCGGTTACCTGATGACGGCGAAGGTGCTGAACGAGCTGAAGCTCGGCCGGTTTTCGCCGTGGACTTTCTGGATGATGCGGATGCGCAGGATCTATCCTGCGCTTGCGGTGCTCACCATTGCGTCCGTCATCGCCGGCTGGTTCGTGACCTTGCCGGCCGAATATTCGAAGCATTTGCTCCAGGCGCTGTCGGCGCTGACCTTCCTGTCGAACTTTGCCTTCAAAAGCGACAGCGGCTATTTCGCCATGGCGGCCCAGACCAAACCATTGCTGCACACCTGGTCGCTGTCGCTGGAGTGGCAGTTCTATTTCTTCATGCCACTGATCGTTGGCCTGGTCTGGCGGCTTGCTTTGCGCGCCATGTCAGGGATCGAGGCGGTGGTCGTTGCGCTGCAGGTGTTCGCGGCCCTGTCATTGGCGTGGTGTCTGTGGGCAAGCCAGCAAGATGCCACGGGATCGTCCTTCTTCTCCCTGCAGGCGCGAGCCTGGGAGCCATTGGCCGGCGGATTGATCGCTGCAGCGGAGATCCGGCGCCGATCTGAGGCGATCGCCGCTTCCTCCTGGCTGCAATCGCCGACCGTTGCTGTTGCAGGCTGGCTGCTGGTCGCCGGCTGCGTCGCCTATCCCTTGCCCGAAGCGCGATGGCCCGGCGTGCTCACGATCCTGCCGGTGCTGGGCTCGGCCATCATCATAGCCGCGCGACAGGGAAGCCGCGAAGGCGGCCTGCTGGGAGTGCCCGCGATCCAGCGCGTGGGCGACTGGTCCTACTCGATCTATCTTTGGCACTGGCCGGTCTGGGTCTTTGCCCTGAGCTTTCTATCCCTGCGCGGGTATGGCGTGGGCGCCACGCAGAAGACGTTGATGGTGCTGCTATCGCTGGCGCTCGGCGCGATTTCCTACCGCTATGTCGAACAGCCCTTCAGAATTCGCCGGGACTTCTGGACGCCGCGCAGGCTGCTGGGGGGCTCCGCCGCGGCGTTCGCGTTGTTGGCGGGCTTCGTATCGCTGACTTTTCTCAACAAGGGGTTTCCGGGCAGGCTGCCGGAATATCTATTGCCCGCCGAACTTGCGAGAAGAACCAGCACGCCGCGGGATGAGTGCTTCAGAAACGCGAACTCCACCAAGAAGGCGACGGAGACTTATTGCAGTTTCGGCAGCGAGCAGGCGGCCCAAAGGCCTTCCGCTATCCTGTGGGGCGATTCGTTTGCCAATCAGTATCTCGACCCTGTTTCCTCTGCGGCGCTCGCCCATCGGATACATGGTCTGATCGCGACGCAGAACGCGTGCAGGGCCTTCATCGACGATGCGGCGAGAAACGCCCGCGATGAACGGCCGTGCCGGGAATTCAACCGCAGCACGCTCGACTTCGTGCTGGGACCGATCGGGCCGCGCATCATCGTGCTCGGAAGCAACTGGACGAATGCGCTCGAGATCTCCGTCCTCGTCGACAGCCTGCTGTCTGCGGGCAAGACCGTCGTCCTCATCATGCCGTTGTTGAACATCGGCTTCGACCTGCCGCAGCGGTGGATCGAAAACCAGATCCGCGCGGGAAAGGCCATCGGCGAATGGAAGGTCGAGGCCGGCCCCGGGCTTACGATGCGCGCCTTGCGGGACGAGATCGCGCCTGTCCTCGATCGGTACCGGGATAATCCGCATCTCGTTGTGGTGGACCCGCAGTCCGTGGTCTGCGGGCAGGGCTATTGCGATCTGGTCCGCAACGGGCAGGCCAATTTCCGCGACACCGCGCACATTTCCAACGTCAATGCGAGCCAGTACCGCGGCCTGTTCGACGCGGCGTTCAGGGCGGCGCTGCGTGCCGGAACGGAAGTGGAGGCGAAAAAGGACTGAGCGCTGCGTCACTGCAGACGCCTCTCCCCGCGGGAACTGTTTCCCGAAAAATTGACTGAAATTGGTTGCGCCGCGCCGTTGCGGCAGGCGGTGGCGGTGTCCACCGGAACGCCCCAAAGCCGCGCCGGCGGTGTGACAAATCAGAGACTTAACGCGCTTTTTCGTCACCTTCGTGTCGATTTGCCCCGCCGCGCGCGCTTGCCGGATGGGGTCCGGCCCTGTAAAACGGCGCGGATTAATTTACCGCGTGATTTCAATGGCTAGCGCCGATCGTACAGGGCTGGCAAAGCCGCATTCGCGCCACCAAACTGCATAAAACCAAGCTGCACAAACAGGCCGACGTGAGAACTGGACAGGGTATGCTCGACAAGAATTCCGAAAGTCGCGTCCACGTCGAAGCCATCGAGGAGCCGCCGCCGCCGGGCAAGAGCATCGCCTTCGGACTCGAGCGCATGGGCCTGATTGCGGTCAAGGCGCCGATCCTGTCGATGCTCGTTCTGGCCGTGCTGATCGTGGCTGCGATCTTCGGGATCTACCGGATCAAGATCGACAACTCGCTGAGCCAGCTGTTCCGGTCCGATTCCAAGGACTACAAGCAATACGAGGCCGTGACCAAGCGCTTCCCGGCGACCGAATTCGACGTGCTGGTCGTGGTCGAGGGCAAGACGCTGCTGGCCCGCGAGAACCTCGAAAAGATCCGCGACATGGTCACCGACCTGCAACTGGTCGAGGGCGTGCGCGGTCTGGTGTCGTTGTTTTCGGCGCGTCAGGCGCCGGAGCCCGGCAGGCTGCCGGCCGCGCTGTTCCCACCCGAACTGCCGCAAGGCGCCGCCTACGACAAGTTTGTCGAGACCGTCAAAGCCAACGAGATCATTCGCGGCAAGCTGTTGTCGGAGGACGGCACGCTGGCGCTGATCGTGCTGTCGCTGGAGCCGAGCGTCGTTTCCTCGAACGATCTCGGCAAGGTGGTCGGCGAAATGCGCAAGATCATGGCCGACGATCTGTCGGGCAGCGGTCTCAACGCCCAGCTCTCCGGCGTTCCCGTGATGCAGCTCGAGATCCGCAACGCGGTCAAGCGCGACGGGCTGACCTACAACATCCTCGGCATTCTGGCCGGCTGCATCATCGCGATCATCTTCTTCCGCAAGATATCGTTCATGGTGGTCGCGGCCTTTCCGCCGATCATCGCGATCCTGCTCGCGCTCGGCGGTCTTGGCTGGGCCGGCTTCAATCTCAACATGTTCCTGAACGTGATGACGCCGCTCATCATGGTGATCAGCTTTTCGGACTCGATGCAGCTGACGTTCGCGGCGCGCGACCGGCTGATCGCGGGCCAGGACAAATTGACCGCGTTCACCAACGCCGTGCTGGTGGTGGGCCCGGCCTGCGTGCTGACCCACGGCACCGCCGGCATTTCGTTCATCGCGCTGCAGTTCTCCGATTCCGAACTGATCCGCAAATTCGGCGAGGCGGGACTGGCCGCCACCATCATCGCGCTGATCGCGGTGCTGTCGCTGGTGCCGGTGTTCGGCGTGCTGTTCGTCCGCAACGAGAAGGTCTTCGCGGTAAAATTCCAGAGCGCGGATGCCGGCGTGCAGGCGCTGCGCAATTTCTGCTACTGGATCGCGGTGCGCATGGTCGGACGCCCCGGGCTGTTCAGCCTGCTCGCGCTGCTGCTCGTCGCCGGTCTCGGCTTCATCTACGCCACGCTGGAGCCGCGCTATCGGCTTGCCGACCAAGTGCCGGACAAGCGGCAGGCGGTGGCGGCGTCGAGCCGCCTCGACGCCAAGCTGACCGGCGCCAATCCGATCGACGTTCTGATCGAATTCCCCAAGGGCGCCTCGCTCTATGCGCCTGATACCTTGAAGACGATCGCCGAAGTTCACTCGATGGTCGAGAAATCGGCCGGCGTCGGCAACGTCTGGTCGCTGGAAACGCTGCGGCGCTGGCTTGCCGAGAAGGCCGGCAGCAGCGACGTCGCGACGTTGAAGGAGTATGTCAGCGTCATCCCCGAGCACTTGGTTCGCCGCTTCATTTCGGCCGATCAGGATGCAGTGGTAGTTTCAGGGCGCGTCCCCGACCTCGATTCCAGCGAGATCCTTCCTGTGATCGACAAGCTCGACAAGGCGCTCGACAAGGTGAGGGCCGAGCACCCCGGCTTCGAGATCGCGGTCACCGGACTGTCGGCGATTGCCGCGCGCAACAGCGCCAACATGATCTCGAAACTCAACCACGGCCTGACGATCGAATTCCTGCTGGTGGCCGTCTTCATCGGCCTGGCATTCCGCTCGGTCGTGGTGATGCTCTCCTGCATCCTGCCCGGCATCTTTCCCGTCGTGGCATCGGGCACGGTGCTGTGGATCATGGGCGAGGGGCTGCAATTCGCCAGCGTGGTCGCGCTGACGGTGTCGTTCGGCTTAGGGCTAAGCGCCACCATCCACTTCCTCAACCGGTTGCGGCTGGAGAGCAAGCCCGGCGTCGGCTCGGCGCTCGCGGTCGAGCGCGCCACCGTGCTGGTCGGCCCGGCGCTGATCCTGACCACGGTGGTGCTGGCCTGCGGCCTCGTCGTCACCGTGTTCTCCGACCTGCCGTCGCTGCGGCTGTTCGGCTGGCTCAGCGCGTTCTCGATGATCATGGCGCTGGTCGCGGATCTCTTCATCCTGCGGCCGACCTCGATGTTCCTGATCAACCTGTCGGAAAAGATTCGCGGCGTCAGTCACGTCAAGCCCGCGGAATAGCAGCGGCACTGAAAACAAAGGCTGCCGGCTAACGGCGGCCGAAGAGGGGCTGAGGAATGACGTCTGCAGGAACAGGTGTTCGCCCTGCGGCGGATGCCGCCGCCTACCGCGCCATCGAGCACATCTATCATTCCTATCTCACCGGGCTGATCCTGATGCTGGCCTCGCGGGCGGGTGCGCCGCGCGCGGCTGAGGTGGTGTTTCGAACCTTCCGGCGGCAGCAACTGGCGCGCTTCCTGCCCGGTTTGAAGAAGCTCGGCCTCGACCAGCTTCCGCATGCGGTGGCGTGCGCCCAATATCACTATCTGTCGAACCAGGTCGGCGGCGTGAAGGTCGAGTATGTCCCTGAGAGCGACACCAAGGCCTGGGTGCGCTATCCGCCGCCGCGCTGGATCTGGTCGGGCACCGCGATCTGCGGCATCCCCTCGGATGTATCGCGGGCGATGCTGCGCGGATGGCACGCCAACAACGGCGTCGTGCTGGGCAATCCGAGGCTCGGCTTCGTCTGCACCGGGCAGACCGTCGACGGCCAGCCGGGGCTTGAGGGCTACTACAAGGAGTGGGACCGTGATCTCGCGCCCGAGGAGCGGCTGCAGTTTTCCCCCGGGGAGCGCTGTCCGCCGTTCCGCGCCGATCTCGCGCCGCGCCTGCCGGAGAACACATGGCCGGAGGAACGGCTGCAGAAGGTGCTTCGCAATTATGCGATGGAGTATGTCACCTCGATCGTGCCGGAAACGATCGCCGTGCTCGGTCCGGAAGAGGGCGGCCATCTCGCCGGCGCCGCGGCGCGGCTGGTCGGGATGCACACCTTCGACGAGGTCGCCCGGCTGTTGGGCGGCGTGGAAGCGGGCGCAGTGGGTTTCGCCAAGGCCTTTGCCCGGCTGGCCCGCGGGCAGGACGACGACGCGGAACTGCAACTGGAAGGTTCGGCCGCGACTGTGCGCCAGACGTCATGGCGCCTGATGGCGGAACGTGACGCGCTGTCATCAGCGGTGTTCGATGCCTGGAACGAATTGTGGGTGGGGGCGGCGCTTGCGCATGATCGCTTCATGCGCGTCGAAGTGACAGAACGTCGCGACCACGGCGACCCCTGCTGGGGCTGGAAATTCTTCTGATCAAAATGGAAAGGCCGCGCCGGGGCGCTGCCTTTCATGCTGTTTCAAAGGCCCAGCGTCAGGTCTTGCTCATCGTGATCTTGACGCCGCGGATTTCGCCCTTGGAGTCGATCTGTACGTTCTGCTTGTTGCCGTTGGTCCGCAGGTTCAGGTTAGCCGCAAATCCGGAAGCCTCGACGAACACGTCGATCTGGCCGCCGCCGGCAGTGCCCTGCAGATTGCCGAAGATATTCCGGCTCTTTTCGCTCCAGTTGCCGGAGATGCGCTCACCCTGGCTGGTGACGTCGCTCGACAGGTCGAATTTGTAGCTGTCGCTGGCGCAGTGCAGGTTTTGCTTCAGGCCAAGCCCGTTGGCGTTGACCTTGTAGTCTGCCTTGCAGCGGATGTTCTCGGTGGTGCCGTTGGAGAGCGCGACCGTGCCGGTGCCGCTCCAGTTTCCGTCAAAGCCGGCGAACGGGCCTCCCGCCTGGGCATGGCTTGCGGTGACCGACAACATGAGCGCGGCCCCGACGCCAGCAGCTGCGAGAGCCTGACCAAACAAGCTGGAACCAAACAGTTTCATCGTGAGTTTTCCCATCAAATAGACGCCTCTTTTTCAAGATACGTCTCGCCGCATCGAAGATTTAGTGTTCCCGCAGTATCTTAGGTTCAAATGACGGGGTGCTGTTTCCGTTGGCAGCGGCGGAAAAAAGCCGCAGGCGGCCAAGAAGAATCAACCAATCACACCATCCCGTCTGCGCAGCATCTAGCTACGCGCCGCTTCATCTGCAACAGTCAATTCCTTCTGCAGGTGTGACAAAAATACACGTTAGATATCAGTCGGTTATTTTACGTGCTGAGATCGTCGTAAATTTGGCCGCATTTGCCATGCTTGTCCTCTACTCGGCGCTGCGTTACGCGGCGCCTGCCCATCCAGACAAATCCGTTCCGGCAATGCCGAAGTGCAAATCGGGAACAGGATTTCTTGCCGCCGAATGAAGGAATACGATGCGTAAATTTTTCCTCGCACTCACCCTGTTGTCGATCTCGGTTTCGTCCGGAGCCTTCGCCCAGCAGCAACGCAGCGGAACGGCGGAGGAGCAGAAGGCCTGTAACCGTGACGTGCAGAAGTTCTGCCGTCCGGTGATCGACCAGGGCGATTTCACCATCCTGGCCTGTCTCAAGGAGAACCGGACCAAGATCAGCACCGCCTGCGACCAGGTTCTGAAGAACAACGGCCAATAAGCCGGGGCTCGCGTCCGTCAACCGTCGCGGAAGCCATTTTCGGCTCTATGACGCGCGTCACGGGCGGGGCTAGTCAGCCCATATAGCATTGGTTTTGGCGGCGTATTCCCCTATATGGGGCACGCGATTTCCTCGCGTCCGCCGAACATCGGCGCGTGCCGCCAATTCCAATGAGTAGCCAGTTCCTGATGACCAGCGCGAGCGACCTGCGATCCGGAAAAACCCACCGCGACGAGAATTTTCCGGTCGCGTCGTGGATCATTCATCCGCGTCACCGGGCGCTGATCCTCAGCTATTATAATTTCGTCAGGACGGCCGACGACATCGCCGACCACGCGACGCTTAGCGCGGACGAGAAGCTGCGCTATCTCGACCTGCTCGAGGCGGAATTGCTGGGCAAGGGCGACACGCAGAAAGAGGCCGTCAGTCTGCGCCTGGCGCTGGCCGAGCGCGCGATGGCGCCGCGCCACGCGCTCGACGTGCTGGTCGCGTTCCGGATGGACGTCACCAAGCTGCGCTACGAGAACTGGGACGACGTCATTCACTATTGCCGCTATTCGGCCATGCCGGTCGGCCGCTTCATGCTCGACGTCCACGGCGAGAGCACCTCGACCTGGGCCGCGTCGGACGCGCTGTGCGCCGGTTTGCAGATCAACAACCATCTGCAGGATTGCGCCAAGGACTACAAGAATCTCAACCGCGTCTACCTGCCGCGCGACGCGCTGGCCGCCAGCGGCGCCACCGTCGAGATGCTGGGCGAGGCGAAGTCGCAGCCGGCGCTGCTGCAGTGCCTGCAGGCGCTCGCGGTGCGGACCGAGACGCTGCTCGATGAAAGCAAGTCGCTCAGCGCCGAGGTCAAGGATTTCCGGCTCGGGCTCGAGGTTGCCGTGATCCAGGCCTTTGCCGACAAGATCGTCGGCATGCTGAAGGTGCGCGATCCGCTCAGCGAGCGCGTGCATTTGAGCAAGCCCGAATTGCTCGCGCAGAGCATCGGCGGCATGGTCAACGAAATGATCAGGCGCGCCGCGGGACGGCGTCCCCTGGCAAAACCGGCGGCCGGCGCATGACGGTGCAGACGGCGGCGGCCAACGCAGATGCAGATTACGGCACCACCGCGTCCGGCAGTTCGTTCTATGCCGCGATGCGCATCCTGCCGCGCAGCCAGCGCGAGGCGATGTTCCAGATCTACAGCTTCTGCCGGCAGGTCGACGACATCGCCGATTCCGACGGGCCGCGGCCCGAGCGGCTGGCGGCGCTGCAGCAATGGCGCGACGACATCGATGCGCTATATCACGGAAGTCCCCCGCCGCGCGTGCAGGATTACGCCGCCGCGGTGAAAACCTTCGGCCTCAAGCGCGAGGATTTTCTCGCTGTCGTCGACGGTATGGAGATGGACGTGCCACAGGACATTCGTGCGCCGGATCTTGCGACGCTCGATCTCTATTGCGATCGCGTCGCCAGCGCCGTCGGGCGTCTGTCGGTCAGGGTGTTCGGCCTGCCCGAGGAAGACGGCGTCCTGCTCGCCCACCATCTCGGCCGCGCGCTGCAATTGACCAATATCCTGCGCGACATCGACGAAGACGCCGGGCTCGGCCGCCTCTATCTGCCGCGCGAAGGTCTGCTGCTTGCCGGCATCACCAGCGACAATCCGCAGAAGGTGACTGCCGATCGCGCGCTGCCCAAAGTTTGCCTGCCGCTGGCCGAGCGGGCGAAAAAGCATTTCGAGAAGGCCGACGAGATCATGAAACGCAATTCGCGGCGCAAGGTGCGCGCGCCGCGGATCATGTCGAAATATTACCGCGCGATCCTGGACTTGCTCCTGGCACGGGGCTTTGCCGCCCCGCGCGAGCCGGTCAGCGTCCATAAATGGGCGAAGATCGCCATCCTTCTCCGTTACGCGATCATCTGATGCAGAAAAACGCTCATATCATCGGCGCCGGCGTGTCCGGCCTCTCGGCGGCCGTACGGCTGGCCAACGCCAATTACCGGGTGCATGTCCATGAGGCCACGCAGCAGGCCGGCGGCCGCTGCCGGTCCTATTTCGACGCGGCCACCAATCTCACCATCGACAACGGCAACCATTTGCTGTTGTCGGGCAATCGCCATGCGCTGGCCTACGCCCGATCGATCGGCACCGAGGCGGGGCTGGTCGGGCCGAAGCTTGCGCAGTTTCCCTTCGTCGACATCACGACCGGCCAGCGCTGGCAGCTCGATCTCGGCGACGGCAAATTGCCGCTATGGGTGTTCGACGAAGCGCGCCGCGTCCCCGATACCAGGCTGCTCGATTATCTGGCATTGGCGCCGCTGGTTTGGGCAGGCACCGGCAAGCTGGTCGGCGACACCATCCCCTGCAAGGGTACGCTATACGACCGGCTGGTGCAGCCGCTGCTGCTGGCCGCGCTCAATGTCGACCCGCCGGAAGGGTCGGCGGGCCTCGCCGGCGCGATCGTGCGGGAAACGCTGCTGGCGGGCGGGCAGGCCTGCCGGCCGCTGATCGCGCGCGACGGGCTGAGCGCAGTTCTGGTCGACCCGGCGATCAAGCTGTTGCAGGACAAGGGCGCCTCGATCCAGTTCGGCCATGAGCTGCGCGAATTTGCGACGACGGGCGGCAATGTCGGCGAACTGAAATTCGGCAGCGACGCGATTGCGCTCGGCCCCGACGACGTCGTGGTGCTGGCGGTGCCGCCGCGCCCGGCGGCGGCGCTGTTGCCGGGCCTGAAGACGCCGTCGAAATTCCGCGCCATCGTCAACGCGCATTTCCGCTTCGATCCGCCCCGCGATGCCGTGCCGATCCTCGGCGTGGTCGGTGGCCTCGTGGAGTGGCTGTTCGCGTTTCCGCAGCGGCTGTCGGTCACCATCAGCAATGGCGACCGGCTCGTCGACCTGCCGCGCGAAGAACTCGCGCTGGCGATCTGGCGGGAGGTCTGCAAGGCCGCGGGACTGCAGGGTGATCTGCCGCTGCCGCCCTGGCAGATCGTGCGCGAACGCCGTGCGACATTCGAGGCCACGCCGGAGCAGAACGCGCTGCGCCCGGGGCCGGTGACATCGTTCAAAAACCTGTTTCTCGCCGGCGACTGGACCGATACCGGATTGCCGGCAACCATCGAAGGATCGATACGGTCGGGCGACCGCGCCGCCGATCTGGTTCTGGCGAGGACTTAGAGCATGATCCGGAAAAGTGGATACCGGTTTTCCGAAAAGATCATGCTCAAGTAGTGATGGAGACGGATGGCCATTCAAGGAATGGTCATCCGTCTCTCCCTGACAGGAGTTGCGTGACCGGCTTCACAGAGCCCGCGCGCGAAAAGAGGGATGCTAGCGATATGCTGTCCATCGACAAAACAATTGCAGGCCAACCCGTCGCGACAATCGACCCCGTCGCGCTGGAGAAGAGCATCTCGTCGGCGACCGAAGCGCTGCTTGGCTACCGGCAATCCGACGGACACTTTGTGTTCGAGCTGGAAGCCGACAGCACGATCCCGTCGGAATATATCCTGCTGCGGCACTATCTCGCCGAGCCCGTCGACAGCGCCCTCGAAGCCAAGATCGCCAACTATCTGCGCCGCACGCAAGGCAACCATGGCGGCTGGCCTCTGGTGCAGGATGGTCCGTTCGACATGAGCGCCAGCGTCAAATCCTATTTTGCGCTGAAGATGATCGGCGATTCCGTCGATGCCCCGCATATGGTGCGTGCGCGCGAGGCGATCCGCAGCCGCGGCGGCGCTGCCCGCGTCAACGTCTTCACGCGATTCCTGCTGGCTTTCTACGGTGTGCTGAGCTGGCGCGCGGTGCCGGTGCTGCCGGTCGAGATCATGCTGCTGCCGATGTGGTCGCCGTTCCATATCAACAAGATTTCCTACTGGGCGCGCACCACGATCGTGCCGCTTATGGTGATGGCGGCGTTGAAGCCTCTGGCGAAAAATCCCAAGGGCGTCGGCGTCGACGAGCTGTTCCTGCAGGATCCCAAGTCGGTCGGCATGACGCCGAAGGCGCCGCATCAGAGCTGGGGCTGGTTCACGCTGTTCAGCGTGTTGGACAAGATCTTGCGCGTGGTCGAACCGTTGTTTCCGAAGAAGTTGCGTCAGCGCGCGATCGATGCGGCGCTCGCTTTCACCGAAGAGCGGTTGAACGGCGAAGACGGCATGGGCGCGATCTATCCGCCGATGGCCAACATCGTCATGATGTACGAGGCGCTCGGCAAGGGACCGGATTTTCCGCCGCGCGCGGTCACCCGCAGGGGCATCGACAAGCTGCTCGTGATCGGCGAGCACGAGGCCTATTGCCAGCCATGTGTGTCGCCGGTGTGGGACACCGCACTGACCTGCCACGCGCTGGCGGAGGCCGGTGGCGAAGACACGCTCGCAAAAATGAAGCAGGGCCTCGACTGGCTGAAGCCGCGGCAGGTGCTGGACCTCAAGGGCGACTGGGCGGTGAAGGCCCCTGATGTCCGCCCGGGCGGCTGGGCGTTCCAGTACAACAACGACTACTATCCCGATCTCGACGATACCGCCGTGGTGGTGATGGCGATGGACCGCGCGCGCCGGGCGTCCGGCAGCAAGGAATACGACCAGGCGATTTCGCGCGGCCGCGAGTGGATCGAGGGCCTGCAGAGCCGCGATGGCGGCTGGGCCGCCTTCGACGTCAACAACCTCGAATATTATCTGAACAACATCCCGTTCTCCGACCACGGCGCGCTGCTCGATCCGCCGACCGAGGACGTCACCGCGCGCTGCATCTCGATGCTGGCGCAGCTCGGCGAGACGGCCGGGACCAACAAGGCGGTTGCGGACGGAATTGGCTATCTGCGCCGCACCCAGCTCGCGGAAGGGTCATGGTACGGCCGCTGGGGCCTCAACTACATCTACGGAACCTGGTCGGTGCTGTGTGCGCTCAACGCCGCCGGCATCGATCACCAGGACCCGATGATGCGCAAGGCTGTGGATTGGCTGGTCTCGATCCAGAACAGCGATGGCGGCTGGGGCGAGGATGCCGTCAGCTATCGGCTGGACTACAAGGGATTCGAGGACGCTCCGTCGACTTCCTCGCAAACGGCATGGGCCTTGCTTGGATTGATGGCGGCGGGCGAGGTCGAGAGTCCGGCCGTGCTGCGGGGGGTGGAGTACCTAAAAACCACACAGACCGAAAAAGGGGTCTGGGACGAGGCGCGTTACACGGCTACGGGCTTTCCGCGGGTGTTTTATTTGCGTTATCATGGCTACTCGAAGTTCTTTCCGCTCTGGGCGCTGGCGCGGTACCGAAATTTGAGAAGCACCAACAGCAGGGTGGTAGGGGTCGGGATGTGACTTTGGGGGCGGGGGCCGCCGCGATCGTGGGCAATTCGGTTGATCGCAATTCGAATGATCCACGGCCGGTTCTGATCGTAACAGGATTGGTGCAGGAGGCCCGCATTGCGGCCGGGCCCGGCATGATCGTGATCTGCAGTTCCAGCGACCCGCAGCAATTGCGCGCGCTGCTGGCAACGCTGGATTCCTCCACTTTCAGGGGTGTTATCTCGTTCGGCGTCGCGGGCGGATTGGATCCGTCGCTGAAATCGGGCGACGTGGTGGTGGCGACTGAGGTCCTGGCCGGCGATACCCGTTTTCTGGCAGGTCTGGCGCTGAACGAGGAAATGATCGCCCGTGCCACGCTGCGTCGCCGGCGCGTCGTCCGCGGTGGTCTCGCCGGGGTGGAGCAGGTGATTGCGGCGACCGCCTGCAAGGCCGCGCTGCATTCGGAGACGGGTGCGGCGGCGGTCGATATGGAAAGTCATATTGCTGCAGCCTATGCCGCCAAGGCCGGCTTGCCGTTCGCGGCGCTGCGAGTCATCTCCGATCCCGCCAGCCGGTCGCTTCCGGCGCTGGCCAAGAGCGCGATCAAGCCGAACGGCGATATCGACCTCGGCAAGGTGCTGCGCGGGGTGGCCCGCAATCCCACCACGTTGCGGGCGCTGGTCTCCACGGGACTGGATTTCAATCGCGCGCTGCGCTCCCTGCGCGGCTGCCGCGGTTTCCTGCACGGCGAAGAGGGGCTCGCCACCGCGACGATCTGATTCGCGCGCCGGCTTTTGAATCCAGAAAGCTCCAAGTTAAAGAGACGGGTCCGGCTGGTCCGAGAACTGGGACTTCGATAGCGGCCTCGCCCAGGCGCGCATGGGCGGCCAGCCCGATGACATTCCTCATTCCATCGCACCGGTGATCGTCAAGCGTCGTTGGCGCGGTGAACACGCGCGCCGTATCGAGGTGCGGGTTTGCCAAGCGCGTTCTCTGGTTCCTCTGAGCGGGGCGCTGCTCTCGGACGCATTGATCTTCGGCGGCACGCGGAGCCTCGCTCTCGTTTGGCGTCGTTCTCGGCCGCAGGAGCCCCGCCGGATACTTGACAAGCATCGGCTTTCGACCAAGAATGAACTATGATCCTGTATTCATGAATTACGGTTCACTATGGCAATTGCTGCGATTCGCCTCAATCAGCTCGTGGAAACCAAAGCGCGCATCCTGGATGCCGCACGGGACGCCGTGGCGCTGAGCGGGTGGAAGGATGCCCAGATCGCCCTGATCGCCGCCCGGGCGGGCGTCGCGACGGGGAGCGTGTACCGCTACTTCGACTCGAAGGCGGACCTGTACGCACAGGTGCTTGGCCTCGTCTCCGAGCGCGAGGTGGCCGTGGTCGCCGCGATCGCCGAGGCGGAGGGATCTGCGTCCCAATGTCTGGTGGACGCGATTTACACCTTCTCGATACGGGCGATGCGCGGCCGCCGTCTGGCCTACGCGCTGATCGCCGAACCATGCGAGCCGGAGATCGACGCGGCGCGCCTGAAATACCGGGCGGCGCTTGCCGATCAGATCGCCAGACTGGTTCGGCGCGGTATCGCCAGCGGCGAATTCGTCGAGATCGACGCCAACGTCGCGGCTTCCTGCGTGACCGGCGCCTTCATGGAAGCCCTGGTCGGCCCTCTGGCGCCGGAGGCGGCCCCTGATTCGGATGCGGCAAAGGCGATCGCGCAAGCGATCGCCGGCCTTTCCGCGCGCATGCTGTTTCGCAGCGCCACGCCCGAATTGACACTCGTATCGAAAGTCCCCGCATGAACGCGCGCGCCCAGCCGGTTGCATTCGCGAGCACGGAAACAGGCCCATTTGCGACCCACGAAGTTCGCAATCAGGCGCGGCCATCGCTCGGCTTCAACGCATTCGACGGCGATCGCGCGTTGAGCGGCCTGGTCGCAAAGATCGCGCCGTGGGCAAAGGACAAGCTTTCAGCGCTCGGAGCGCACGCCGGCTGCGAATCCGTGCAGGAAGCCGCGCGGCTGGCCAACGAGCACGAACCGAAGCTGCTGACCCATGACCGGTATGGCAACCGGAATGATTGGGTCGAGTTTCATCCGGCCTGGCATCAATTGATGGCGCTGGCGTTCCAGAGCGAGGTTCATAGTCTGGCGTGGTCGACGCGCGAGCCGAATGGGCATTTCGCGCGCGCGGCGCTGAGCTATCTCTGGAATCAGATCGAGAACGGCGTCGGTTGCCCGACCGGAATGGCTTATGCCGCCATCGCAGGCTTCGCTGGCAAGCCGCAATTTGCGACGTGGCGGGAGCGAACGCTGGCGGCGGATTACGATCCACGGCGGCTTCCCATCGAAGCCAAGCGCGCGGCGGTCATCGGCTACGCGATGACGGAGAAGCAGGGCGGCTCCGATCTGCGCGAGACCCAGACGGCCGCACGTTTCGTCGAACGCGGCACGCATGGCGAGATCTATGCGATCACCGGCCACAAATGGTTCTTTTCCGTGCCGGTAGCCGACGGATTCTACACACTGGCGCAGACCGAGTCCGGCGTCAGCTGTCTGTTCGTGCCGCGCCTGCTGCCCGACGGCAGCGCCAACCGCGTCTTCATTCAGCGGTTGAAGGACAAGTGCGGCAACCGCTCGAACGCGTCGAGCGAGATCGAGTACCACGACACCTGGTCGATCCTCGTCGGCGAGGAAGGGCGTGGCATCAGGGAAATTCTCTCGCATGCTCACCTGACAAGGCTGGATTTCGCGGCAGGCTCCGCCGGACTGATGCGGCAAGCCCTGAGCCTGGCATTGAACCACGCGCAAACGCGAACGGCGTTTGGCAAGCCGATGTCCGAGCTTCCGATGCAACGCAACGTGCTCGCCGACCTCGCGCTCGAGAGCGAGGCGGCAATGCTTGGCGCGCTCCGGGTCGCGCGTGCCACCGACGGCATGGAGAGCAGCGAACACGAACGGCTGCTGGCGCGGGTCGCGACGCCGGTGATGAAGTTCTGGAATTGTCAGCGCGCGCCGGCCTTCAGCTACGAATGCCTGCAGGTGCACGGCGGCAACGGCTTCATCATGGAGAACCCGATGGCGCGCCTTTACCGCGAGGCGCCGCTGAATTCGATCTGGGAGGGCACCTCGAACATGATGTGCATGGACGTTCTGCGCGCCATGCAGCGGGATGCACGCTGCCGGGATGCCTTCATCGACGAGTTGCGGACGAGCAGGGGCCTTAGCCGGATCTACGACAGGAGCACGGAAGATCTCGCCGATCGGTTGCGTGCCCAGTATCCGGATGACGGGCATGCGAGGGCGCTGGTGACCCGGATGGCACATGCGTTGCAGGCCGCCGAGATGTTGCAGCATGGCGATGCCGATGCCGCCGATCTGTTCGTGCGATCCAGGCTGGGCATGGACGGGATGCAAATATTCGGCGCGCTTCCATCATCGGAAGGCTTGGGCCGGATCGTGGAGCGTGCCTCCGTCATCAGCCATTAAGGGGGCCGCGGTCGCGGCGAGTAATATGCGTCAAACCGAAATTCGCTCCATCAACGACATCCGGGCCAGCGTGGGGGAACAGGAGTGGGCGGCGCGGGTCGATCTCGCGGCGTGCTATCGCCTGGTGGCGCTCTACGGAATGACCGACCTGATCTACAACCACATCAGTGCACAGGTCCCGGGGCATGACGACCAATATCTGATCAATCCGTATGGCATGCTGTACGAGGAAATCACCGCGTCGAGCCTCGTCAAGATCGATATCGAGGGGCAAACCCTGCTGCAGCCCGACCACGGCTACAACGTCAACGTGGCCGGCTTCTACCTGCATGCCCCGATCCACCGCGCGCGGCCCGACGTGAAGTGCGTCCTCCATACCCACACCAGGGCCGGCACGGCCGTCAGCACGCTTGCCGAAGGGCTGCTTCCGCTGTCCCAGACGGCGATGCGGTTTCACGGTCGGATCGGCTATCACGACTTCGAGGGACCGGCGATCGATCGGGACGAATGCGACCGCGTTGTCGCCGATCTCGGCCGGAACAACGTACTGATCCTGCGTAATCATGGCCTGCTGGTCTGCGGCAATACGGTTCCGCAGGCGTTCAATGCCATCTATTGGCTCGAACAGGCTTGCCGGATCCAGGTCGACGCGCTCGGCTGCGGAAGGCCGCTGCACGCGCCGACCGAATTGGCGATCGACAACACGGTGACCTGCTTCGCCGGCACCGAGATCACGCTGGACAATGAGCGCGACACCAATCCGGTCCTGAACGAAGCGGCGCAAAATCTGCAAGCCGGTTACGGCCTGCTGGAATGGCCGGCGCTGCGGCGAAGGCTCGACCGTATCGACGGGAGCTATGCGCAATGAGCACGGCGCTCGCGGCGTTGAAAATCGGCTTCGTCGGCGCCGGCCGCGTGGCGCAAACGCTCGCGCCGGCGTTTGACCGCGCGGGCCTGAACGTCGCGGCCTTCTACAATCGCGGCCCCGATGCGCCGCGGCTGCTGGGATCGCGGGTGCCGTCGGCCCGGCCGATGACGCATGCGCAAGAGGTCGTGGACATCTGCGATTTGGTCCTCCTGACGGTAAGCGACGACGCGATCCTGCCGGTCTGCCGCGATTTGCGCTGGGAGCCGCGTCACCGCGTCGTCCATTGCAGCGGAGCAACCGAACTGACGGCGCTGGACCACGCGAAATCCGCAGGCGCCCTGACCGGCGGATTTCATCCGATGCAGATGTTTGCAAATCCCGACGTCGCGCTCGAGGGCCTGCGCGGATGCACCGTCGGTATCGAAGCCGAGCCCGATTTCAGGCGTGAGCTGGAACTGCTCGCGGCCCGCATCGGGTGCGAACCGCTGGCGCTGCCGGCTGGCGTGCGGGCGCTTTATCATGCCTCGGCCTACTATGTCGGTCCGTTCCTGATCGCGTTGCTCAAGGAAGGCGTCGAACTCTGGAAGAGTTTTGGCGCCAGCGAGGCGGATGCGCTGCGTGCCATGACGCCGCTGCTGCGGGGGACGGTCGCGGCCGTTCTCGACGGCGGCCTGGCCAACGGCATGGGCGGGTGCGTGGCGCGCGGGGACGTCGGAACGATCCTCAAGCACCTGGAAGCCTTGGACGCGCGCTTTCCTGCCTCGGGCGCGTTGTATCGCGAACTGGCGCTGCGCAATGTCCCGCTCGGGATCGAGCGCGGCACGCTCAGTGCCGGGCGCGCGGCGGAGATCGAGAGTCTGCTTCTGCGGACCGGGACGAACTAGCGGTCCTGCCGTGAAGAGTCTGAGAGAGGCGCAAAAAACAAAGGGCCCCGGTTCACCTGAACCGGGGCCCCAAATCTTTGCTTCATTCCGCTCAGGCCGCGGTGGAGGCTTTTTCCTGCTGGTTCTGCTTGGCGGCGGCAGCAGCGGCTTCGTCGCGGCGGATCTCGGACAGGCGCTTCTGCACCTCGGACGAGAAGATGTACTGGGCCGGGCGCTGCTTATCGAGGTTGATCTCGGGCGCCATCGGACCGGTGGTGCGAACGCCGCGCAGCGCAACCCACATCGCCTTCAGCGGATTGAGCAGGGCGGCATTGGCCGCCGTCGGCTCGTAGCCGCAATGCGCCATGCAGTCGGCGCACTTCTCGTACTTGCCGGTGCCGTAGGTGTCCCAGTCCGTCGTCTCCATCAGCTCCTTGAAGGTCTTGGTGTAGCCTTCGCCGAGCAGGTAGCAGGGTTTTTGCCAGCCGAAGATGTTGCGGGCCGGCATGCCCCACGGCGTGCATTCGTAGCTCTGGTTGCCGGCCAGGAAGTCCAGGAACAGGCCGGAATGCATGAAGTTCCACTTCTTGCCCTTGCCGAGCGCGAACACGTCGCGGAACAGCTTCTTGGTCTTGGTGCGGTTGAGGAAGTGCTCCTGGTCCGGGGCGCGCTCATAGGCGTAGCCCGGCGACATCGAGACGCCGACGCCGAGTTCGGTCGTGAGGTCGAGGAATTTTGCGATCTCTTCCGCCGGATGGCCGTCGAAGATCGTGGCGTTGACGTTGACGGTAAAGCCGCGCGCCTTCGCGGCCTTGATCGCGGAGACGGCGCGGTCGAACACGCCCTTCTGCGACACTGCCTTGTCGTGGTGGTCCTTCAGGCCGTCGAGATGCACCGAGAAGAACAGGTAGGGCGAGGGCTCGAACAGATCGAGCTTCTTCTCCAGCAGCAGTGCGTTGGTGCAGAGCGAGACGAACTTCTTGCGTTCCACGAGGCCGCGCACGATCTCGCCGATCTCCTTGTGGATCAACGGTTCGCCGCCGGGGATCGCCACCATCGGCGCGCCGCATTCCTCAGCCGCGTCCCAGCATTCCTGGGCCGACATGCGGCGGTTGAGGATCGCGTCGGGATAGTCGATCTTGCCGCAGCCGACGCAGGCGAGGTTGCAACGGAACAACGGCTCCAGCATCAACACCAGCGGATAGCGTTTCCGGCCAAGCAGCTTCTGCTTGATCAGGTAGCCGCCGATGCTCAGTTCCTTGAAAAACGGTATTGCCATGGAGAGATTTTCTTTCTGGACTTGAGTCTGGGCCCGAGGCCCAGACTTGGAAATCGTGGAAGTGGATCAGCCCGCGGTCAGTTCGGCCGGAAGCCGGAATTCGATGTTCTCCTCCCGGCCGGGAAGCACCGAGACCTTGACGGGTCCGATACGCCTCAAAGCCTCGATCACGTCGTCAACCAAAACTTCGGGCGCCGAGGCGCCCGCCGTAATGCCGACCGCTTTCGCATCCTTGAGCCAATCGGGGTTCAACTCGCTCCCGTCGGCAATGAGATAACTCGCGACGCCGACCTCGGTGCCGATTTCGCGGAGCCTGTTTGAGTTGGAACTATTGGCGGCCCCCACCACCAAGATGACATCCACCAGCTTACTTAGGTCCCTTACCGCAGATTGGCGGTTCTGTGTCGCATAGCAGATATCCCGGATGTCGGGGCCTTGAATATCTGTAAATTTAGCTTGAAGGGCCGCGATTATGTCTTTTGTGTCATCCACGCTGAGGGTGGTCTGGGTGATATAGGCCACTGGGGCGTCGGTCGGCAGGGGCAGAATCGCCACATCGTCGACGTTCTGGACCAGCAGAACCGGCCCTGGAACCTGGCCCATGGTTCCCTCGACCTCGGGATGGCCGGCATGCCCGATCAGTACCAGGGTACGGCCCTTGGACATATACCGCTTGCCCTGATTGTGGACCTTGGTGACCAGGGGGCAGGTGGCATTGAGGACGGGCAGGCCGCGGGCGGCGGCTTCTTCCTCGACGCTGCGGGCCACGCCGTGGGCGCTGAAGACGGTTACCGCCAGTGGCGGAACCTCCGACAGATCCTCGACGAAGATCGCCCCCTTGGCTTTGAGGCTTTCGACCACGTACTTATTATGTACGATCTCGTGCCGGACATAGACGGGCGGACCGTATTTCTGAAGCGCGCGCTCGACGATTTCGATGGCACGCACGACGCCCGCACAAAATCCGCGGGGCTGCGCTAGATACACTTCCATGGGACGTCCATTAAGTTGGTTGCACTAGGTGCAGAATTCGCAAATTCAGCCGAAGGTCTCCGTGCAGCCGGTCACATCCGGATTTGCAATATCCGCACCAAAACTGGAACCCAAAGGTATTTCCCACCCCAGGAGATGGAAGCGCAGGTCTATGTGTCAAAAATAGCGCGGCTAGAAAAGGTGCATCGCGCAATGGTTACCACAAAAAAGGTAACTAAATACTCTTAACAGAGTCTTGTGAGAGGTGGTTGCTCACTGGTTCGTCACTTTGTCGCCCATCCAAACCGGCTATACCCGCCCCGAACACCCGTTCCGGTTGGTTTGGCCGTCCTGAATTGAACCGTCGGCGAAGCAGCGAAAACAACATTAGATCGGCTTCGGGAACTCCGCTAGACAGCGGGCGTTTTCGCTCAACTCTCCTTGAGATTTAGAAAGAAACGAAGTGCTGACCAGTATTGTCGTCGCCATTGTCAGAACCTGTACGCGGTTTGCCACTCTCGTCGTCATCGCCTCCCTGCTTCTGGCAGTCGGAGCGAGCTACTATGCCGCCAAGCATTTCGCCATCAACACCGACATCAACAAGCTGATTTCGCCCGACCTCGACTGGCGCATCCGCGACAATCAGTTCGAGCGCGCGTTCGACCGTGAAAAGCTGATTCTCGCCGTCGTCGAGGCGCCCACGCCTGAACTCGCGAGTGCCGCGAGCAAGGCGCTGGCCGAAAAGCTAACCGGCGACACCAGGCATTTCGAATCGGTGCAGCCGCTCGGTTCGGGCGAGTTCTTCGAAAAGAACGGGCTGCTGTTCCTGCCGGTGGAAGAAGTCGGCAAGGTCGCCGGCCAGCTCGAGGCCGCCGCCCCCCTGATCGAGATCATGGCCGGCGATCCTTCGATTCGCGGCCTGACCGGTGCGCTGGAGAGCGGGCTTGCCGGCGTCAAGCGCGGGCAGGTCAAGCTCGACAACACCGAACGGCCCTTCAACCTGATCAGCCAGACGGTCGAGGACATCCTGACCAAGGGGGCGGCGACGTTCTCCTGGCGCGAACTCGTCAGCGACAAGCCTTTGACCGACGCCGACCGCCGCGCCTTCATCGAGTTCAAGCCGAAGCTCGACTACAGCGAGCTCGAACCCGGCAAGGACGCCACCGACGCGATCCGGAAGGCCGCGACCGACCTCAATTTTGCCGGCCAATACGGCGCGCGGGTGCGGCTGACCGGCCCGGTTCCGATCGCGAACGAGGAATATTCGACCGTTCAGGACGGCGCGATCCTCAACGGTGTCGTAACCGTTTTCATCGTGCTGGTGATTCTCTGGATGGCGCTGCATTCCGGGAAGATCATCTTCGCGGTGTTCGTGAACCTGTTCATCGGCCTTTCACTGACGACCGCGGTCGGCCTGATGATGGTGGGATCGCTGAACCTGCTGTCGATCGCTTTCGCCGTGCTGTTTGTCGGCCTCGGCGTCGATTTCGGCATCCAGTTCAGCGTCCGCTACCGTTCCGAGCGTTTCAAGAACGAGGATCTGGCGCTGGCGCTGGAGAGCGCGGCCAGCCGTTGCGCGGTGCCGCTTTCGCTGGCTGCGATGGCGACCGCCGCCGGCTTCCTGTGTTTCCTGCCGACCGACTACAAGGGCATTTCCGAACTCGGCAAGATCGCCGGCGCCGGCATGATGATCGCGTTCATCACCAGCATCACGGCGCTGCCTGCCATGCTGAAGCTGCTTCACCCGCCCGGCGAAAGCGAGCCGGTCGGCTACGCGTTTCTGGCGCCGGTGGATGAGTTCCTCGAAAGGCATCGCATCATCATCGTGGTGGGTACGCTGCTGCTCGTCGTGGCCGGCCTGCCGCTGCTCTATTTCATGAAGTTCGACTTCAACCCGATCAACCTGCGCAACCCGAAGGCCGAATCGATCGCGACCTTCCTCGATTTGCGCAAGGACCCCAACACCGGCGCCAACGCCGTCAACGTGCTGACCACTTCGGAAGCGGAAGCGAAGAAGATCGGGGCGAAGCTGGAAAAGCTGCCGGAAGTCCTGCGCGTAATGTCCATCGACAGTTTTGTGCCTGAGGATCAGCCGGCAAAGCTGCAGTTGATCGCCAAGGCGGCGAAGGTGGTGGGGCCCGCGCTCAATCCCAATTCTGTCGATGCGGCGCCCACCGATGAGGAGAATGTCGGCGCGCTGAAGAGTTCGGTCGACAGCCTGCGCAGAGCGGCCGGCGACGGCAAGGGGCCGGGCGCGGTTGCCTCGCGGCGGCTGGCGGACGCGCTGTCGAAATTGGCCGGCAGCGACCAGGCGACGCGCGACAAGGCGCAGAACATTTTCGTCGTCCCGCTCAAGATCGTGTTCGATCAGCTCAAGAACACGATGCAGGCGGGCCCTGTCACGTTGAAGACGCTGCCGCCGGAACTGTTGAACAGCTGGAAGTCGAAGGACGGGTTGATCCGCGTCGAGGCGTTGCCGAAGGGCGACCCCAACGACAACGATAACCTTCGCCGGTTTGCCGATGCGGTTTTGGCGGCCGAGCCGAATGCGATCGGCGGGCCGGTATCGATCCTCAAGTCCGGCGACACCATCGTGAGGGCGTTCATCCATGCCGGCATCTGGGCGCTGCTGGTGATCAGCCTGCTGCTCTGGCTGGCGCTGCGGCGGATCTCCGACGTACTGATGACGATGGTGCCGCTGCTGGTGGCCGGCGCGGTGACGCTGGAGCTTTGCGTGCTGATCGAACTGCCGCTCAACTTCGCCAATATCGTCGCGTTGCCGCTGCTGCTCGGCGTCGGCGTCGCCTTCAAGATCTACTACGTCACGGCATGGCGCGAGGGCAGGACAAACCTGCTGCAGTCGAGCCTGACACGCGCGATCTTTTTCTCGGCACTGACGACCGCGACCGCCTTCGGAAGCCTGTGGCTATCCAGTCATCCCGGCACCGCCAGCATGGGCAAATTGCTGGCGCTGTCGTTCGTCATCACGCTGGCCGCGGTGCTGCTGTTCCAGCCCGCGCTAATGGGCAAACCGCGCGATGTCGGGGAGTAGGCAGATGTCGCCGATATCGGCGGGCTGACCCGGCTGGGCGGCCGCCTGCTTCTGAGCGGGCGCGGCCTTCGGCGCGGGGGCAGGGCTTGCCGGCGCCGGATTGGCTGCTCCAGTGGTCTTCGGCGCCGCCGGTGCAGCTGCCGGAGCTGCGGTTTTCGGCAGCGCACCAGCCGGCCCCTTCGGCGCACCCTTGGCCATGCTGTTGGCGGGGCTCGAGGGAATCGGCGGTCCGACGCGGGTCCAGGTTTCACCGCCGCACAGGAAACCGAGCACACAGCCCTGAATTTCGAGCTGGTCGGCGCCGACCGGCTTGATCGTCGAGCTGTAGAGCTGTCCGTCCTTGGCGTTGTAGACTTGGCCTTCCCAGGAATCGACGCCGGGCTTCTTCTTCATGTCGATCAGGATCGGCATGGCCAAAGTCGGCCGGCTCTGCTTGGCGACGTCGGGATTATTCTTGTCCTTGCCGCCCGGTGTCTTTTCCCAGGCAACGACGCCCCACATGTTGCCGTTACATTGGGCGACACGGATGTTGGCCACGCCATCGGCTACTTTCCAGTCACCGGTGGGATCAGCGGCCAGCGCCAGGCTGACACCTGTGGCCAAAAAAACTCCCGAATAAACTATTGTACGCGCGATGGTTCTTGGGCAGTGCAACATGGTTCAAACCTATGTTTAAGTAGATGATTCAAAGCGGGGGTCAAAACGCCGCAATGAGTGTTTTCAGTTGACGAAACCGCCATCAACCGACGTATGTAGCCGATGCCAAGTTCATATCTAGACGTTTCCGGACTGTTTGTAGAGCGGCAGGCGCAGCGAAGTTCCATGCATGCGCGCCACCTGAACGAGCAACTCGTCCGTGTGCTGAAGACCATCGGCTACGATGTGGGCTTTCAGAAGGGTCAAGGTCAATACCTGTTCGATCGGGACGGTGCCCGCTATCTCGATCTACTGAGCGGATTTGGCGTTTTTGCGATTGGCCGCAATCATCCGGCATTGCGCCACGCGCTGAAAAGCGTGCTCGACAGCGATTTTCCCAATCTGGTTCAACTTGATGTGTCCACGCTCGCCGGCGTGCTGGCGGAACGCCTGCTGGAACATGTGCCATATCTGGACAAGGTGTTCTTTGCGAACTCCGGCGCTGAAACGGTAGAGGCCGCGATCAAGTTCGCGCGCGGCGCGACCGGCCGTCCGGGCATCGTCTCCTGTTCCCATTCATTCCACGGCCTGTCGTACGGCGCGCTGTCGCTGATGGACGATGCCAACTTCCGCTCCGGCTTCGAGCCGCTGCTGCCGGGATGCACGCAGATCCCTTTTAACGATCTTGCAGCGCTGGAGCAGGCGCTGTCCTCGCGCCAGGTCGCCGCCTTCATCGTCGAGCCGATCCAGGGCAAGGGCGTCAACATGCCCTCGGATGAATTCCTGCCGGGCGCCGCCGCGCTGTGCAAAAAATACGGCACCATTTTCATCGCGGATGAAATCCAGACCGGCATCGGCCGCACCGGAAAATTCCTCGCCGTCGAGCACTGGAATGTCGAGCCCGACATGGTGCTGCTGGCGAAGGCGCTGTCGGGCGGTCACGTGCCGGTCGGCGCGCTGCTGACGCGCAAAAGCATCTTCGACAAGATCTTCAACCAGATGGACCGCGCGGTCGTGCACGGCTCGACCTTTGCCAAGAACGATCTGGCGATGGCCGCCGGCATCGCAACCCTCGACGTGATCAAGCACGAAAAGCTGGTCGAGCAGGCCGCCAAGCGCGGCGCCGAGCTTCGCCTCGCGCTGACGCGGATGGTGCCGGGTTATGAATTGCTGAAGGAAGTGCGCGGCAAGGGATTGATGATCGGCATCGAGTTCGGTCCGCCGAAATCGCTGCGGCTGAAGGCTTCCTGGAATCTTGCTGGAGACCGCCAACAAGGGTCTGTTCTGCCAGCTCATCACCGTGCCGCTGTTCAAGGATCACAAGATCCTGACCCAGGTCTCCGGCCACGGCAGCCACACCATCAAGCTGCTGCCGCCGCTCGTGATCACGGAAGAAGACTGCAACTGGATCGAAAAGTCGTTCGACGACGTCATCGCCGCCAGCCACAAGGTCCCCGGCGCGATCTGGTCGCTCGGCAAGACGCTGGTCGACAACGCGGTGCGCAAGTCGGCGTAGCCACAAATCCGTAGCCCGGATGGAGCGCAGCGCAATCCGGGGCGTTTCGCCGGCCGACTGATGTCCCGGATTGCGCTGCGCTCCATCCGGGCTACGGACTGTCGATGGAGGATAGCATGACCAACGTCACCGGCGGCTGTCACTGCGGCGCGATCCGCTATCAGATCGAGGGCACGCCCATCGTTCACGCGCTGTGTCACTGCACGGATTGCCGCCGCCACGCCGGCGCGCCGATGGTCGGCTGGACGATGTATGTCGAGGACGCGCTCAAGGTGACGAAGGGGACGCCCAAGGTCTACGAATCATCCGAGCATGGTCGCCGCCACTTCTGCGCCGACTGCGGTACGGGGCTCTTCTACATCAATGCGAGCATCCTGCCCGGGATCATCGACATCCAGAGCGCGACCTACGACGACCCCAATGCCGTTCCGGCGATGGTGCATATCCAGACCGCCGAGCGGCTGCACTGGATGGAGCGCGCGCACGAACTGCCCAGCTTCGATCGCTATCCGCCGCAGACATAGCGGCTCTGCGTCTTCTCGTTGTTGCGAGTGTACCTCGCGCGAATCGGAAAAAGACACTTCGTCCAAGGCAGGCAGCGATCGTCCTGTTCTTCCGCAATCCTGCTTAAAGGAAAATTTTTCGCGCCGTGCACGGAATGTGCGCGATCTCTCACATCGCGGTGAGGGCGGCGCGCACCGTCTAACTTTCGCTTTTGCCGCGCCCACATGAATGAGGTCCCACCATCAAAGGATACTCACCATGACGAAGTTCATTCCAACCATAGCGGCCGCGCTTCTCGCGACCGCTATTGCAACGCCGGTGTTCGCGCAGGCTGCGATACAGGAGCCCGGAGCGTTTGCGTTCTATCATCCCAATGCGGACGTGCTTGCGGGCAGGTACGCGGTTCGCCCGGCGGATTCAGCGTACGCGTATTACGGCTCCGCCGTGCCCGCGCGTGATCGCGTATCGGTCGCGCCGCGGCATCGTCGCTCAGTGCGATAGCGTTGCCAGATGCGGGGTGCGGTGCGCCGTCACTCTTAGCCTGTCGTCGCACTCCGCATCGCGCCCTCGAACTTCTCTCCGAACTCCGCAAGCTCGTCCTTGGCGAGATCGCTGACCGCCCAAAAGTTCAGCCCGCGATCGCTCCAGTGCCGGATGTTGAATCCCTGAACGGTATCGATCCTCGCGCCGCGGCGTTCGGTATTGCCGGTCTGCGCGACGAATAGATTGATCACATGCTGGCGTCGCTTGTAGACCACGGCGCCAATGGCGCGGGCATCGACATAGTCGAGCCGGCCGCCGATCAGCGTGAAGCCTTGCGCGGTGAGGTCGATCACCGGCGGCGAGACGTCGAGCTTGCCGTTGAACCATGGCTTTACGGTGTGCTGATCGGTGGAGATGACATCGGTGAGATGGCCGGCCTGCAGCGAGCGCAGATGCGCCGAGACCACTTCGGCCTGGATGCGCTCGGCGTCGTCATTGCGCAACACGATCGCAACCAGGCCCGTCGCCGCCAGCGCCGACACCGCCGAGCCCATCGCAAAGCCGCGCAGCACGGCGCGGCGATTTGGCGCTCGCCGCGGCTGCGGTAGTGCCGCCTCGATACGTTGACGCAACGCCGCGGGCGCGGTGTAGCCCGCGCCGGCTTCCGCAATGGCCTTGCTCATCTCGCGATAATCGCGCAGCGCCGCCGCGCAGCGCGGGCAGCCGGCGATATGGCTTTCCACCTCGCGCGCGTGCCCGGCGTCGAGTTCGCCGTCGATCAATGCGTGAAGCAGGACTTCAGCTTCGTCGCAGGTCATTTGCATTGCTCCTCTTCCGCAAGCCACGCCGATCGCAGCATGGCGCGAGCGCGCGCCAGACGTGACATCACGGTGCCGACAGGCACTTCAGCGACTTTGGCAATCTCGCGGTACGACAGGTTTTGAATTTCACGCAGCACTAAGGTCTCGCGGAACGGTTCGGCCAGCGCGGCCACCAACCGGCGGATGGTGTCGGAATCCCAGCGGCGCACGAGCTGGGCCTCAGGCGTTTCCTCGGCTTCATGCCACAGCGGCGTCTGCTCGGCGCTCTCAGCCACGTCCTCGATCGCGCTGGTCGGCGTGGTAGCGCGGCGGGCATATTCGGCGCGGCAGACATTGCGCAGGATCGCAAACAGCCACGGCTTCATCGCCGGTCCGCGATAGCTGTCGAAATGCCTGAACGCGCGCAGATAGCATTCCTGCACTGCGTCCTCGGCGTCGGCGGCGTTGCGAAGCAGGTAGCGCGCCAGCGTATAGGCGTCGTCCAGATAGGGCAGCGCGGCCTCGCGAAACCGCCGCGCCTTTTCGGGATCGTCGTCGGATGCTTTGATCGGCATCGCCTTTGCGTCCGGCTGCTGCAGAACAGGATTGCGCCCGGCCGGGTTCGATCCACCGGCCGGGCAGGGCTGTGATGCCTTGGTTTGCCGCGTTACTCAACCTTCACCGCCCCTGTCATATGCGGGTGCAGCGAACAAAAATATTTGTACTCGCCCGGTGCCGCGAACGTGAACGAGAAGGTGCCGTCGGTGTCCATCGTCTTGGACCTGAACTTGCCGGCGCACACCACGGTGTGGGGAATGTCGTCGCGGTTGGTCCAGGTGACGGTCTGGCCGACCTTCACCGTGAGCTGGGCCGGCTCGAACACGAAATTGTCGATGTGCACAGCCACATCCTCGGCACGGGCGCTGGCGATCGGCAGGAGCGCGGTCGCGACCACGGCGATGCCGAAGTCGCGGCGATTGATCGAACTCATTGTCGTATTCCCTACCTTAGCCCTGCAGCGGCGTGTCGATGATCGCCAAGGGTTGATTGTTCTGCTTGAAGTTGATGCTGGCGACGCCGAGCAGGCTGCGCAGCTTAGCAGTCCTCGACCTTCATCGGGCCGGGCGAGGGCGCACTGCCTGGCGCCGGTTGCGGGAAGGCGGTCGAGCGCGCGGTGTGGAAGGTGACGTTGCCCTCCACCTTCTGCATCACCTGGTGAATGTGGCCGTTCAGCACGGTGACCGAGCCGAATCCCTTGACGTATTCCAGCGCGCGGGCGCCGTCCTCGGTGCCCCAGCCCCATTGCGGATAGACCGTCCACAGCGGGATATGCGCGAACAGCACGACCGGCGTGGATTTCGAGCGGCCTTTCAGGTCGTTCTCCAGCCATTCAAGCTGTTCGTTGCCGAGATTGCCGAGGCCGCCGCCCTTGAGGTCGACGACATTGACGAGGCCAACGAAGTGCACGCCGCCGGCGTCGAACGAATACCAGCCGGCGCCCTTGGTGCCGCGGCCGTAGCGCTCCTTGTAGAGCTTGACCTCCTCGTCGATGAAGTCGTGCTCGCCCGGCACGTAATGCACGTCGAGCTTGGCCTGCGAGATGATGCGGTCGGCGTCGTCGAATTCGGATGCCTTCGACAGATGGGTGATGTCGCCGGTGTGGATCATGAACGACGGCTTTTTCGGCATCGCCTTGACCTTGTTGATGGCTTCCTCGAGCGTGCCGAGCGCATTGGGATTGGCCGGCTTGTCGAAGCCGACATGGCTGTCGCTGATCTGCAGGAAGGTCATCCCGGCGGGCTCGGCGGCCAGCGCCGAGTCCACGATGCCGAGCGAATGCGGCACGCCGCCGGTAACGGTCCAGAGCACGCCGGTGCCGGCCCAGGTCATGCATTCCAGGACGCGGCGCCGGCTGACGCCGTCATCGTGGTGGTCGTGATCGCTCATGGCAAATCTCCCTGAGCCCGTGATTGGGCTTGCAGGGACGTGATCGGGGAGGGGCGGGGTTTATTCCCGGAAGGGCGACTTTAGCGATCGATCGAGATGACGTTTTCGTGAGAGAACGAACGAGATCGTAGCCCGGATGAAGCGCAGCGAAATCCGGGATCGAGTGCTCCGGTTGCCCCGGATTACGCTTCGCTTCATCCGGGCTACGAGCTACCTACGCGCATCCTCTAGAATCATTACAGCGCCTTTCTCCGCAATCATCGCCGTCGGCGTATTGGTGTTGCCCGACGTAATCGTCGGCATGACAGACGCATCGGCCACGCGCAGGCCCGCGATGCCATGAAAGCGCAACCGCTCGTCGACCACGGCCATCGGGTCGCTCGCCGTCCCCATCTTCGCCGTCCCCACGGGGTGGAAGATCGTGGTGCCGATATCGCCGGCGGCCTTTGCCAGCGACGCGTCGTCGTCGCCGACGCTGGGGCCGGGCAGATATTCCTGCGGGCGATATTGTTCGAGCCGCTTCTGCTTCATCAGCCGCCGCGTGGTGCGGATGGCGTCCGCTGCGACCTGGCGGTCGTCGTCGGTCGAGAGATAATTCGGCGCGATCGACGGCGCCTCGTCCGGTTTTGCGGAGCGGATGCGCACGGTGCCGCGCGAGGTCGGCTGCAGATTGCAGGCGCTGACGGTGATCGCGGGAAAACGATGCAGGGGATCGCCGAATTTATCGAGCGACAGCGGCTGCACGTGGAACTGGATGTTGGCGCGCTCGCGGCGTGGATCGGAGCGCGTGAAAATGCCGAGCTGCGACGGCGCCATGGTCAGCGGCCCACGGCGGCGGAAGGCGTAGTCGAGCCCCATCATGCCGCGCCGGATCAGATTGTAGTAGGTCTCGTTCAGCGTGCGGACGCCAAAAACCTTGTAGATCGCGCGCTGCTGCAGATGGTCCTGCAGGTTGCGCCCGACGCCTTGTTTGTCGAGCGCGACATCGATGCCGAGCGGCGAAAGCCAGTCGGCGGGCCCGATGCCGGACCGGTGCAGCACCTGCGTCGATCCGATCGATCCGGCGCATAGAACGACTTCGCCCTTGGTGCGGGCCTCGACCACCTCGCCACCTTGCAGGAAGCGCACGCCGACGGCGCGGCCTTCCTCGATGATCAGGCGATCCACCAGCACATTCTTTTCCAGCCGCAGATTGCCGCGGTTCAGCACCGGCTTGAGGAAGCCGCGCGCCGACGACCAGCGCCGGCCGCGCTTCTGGTTGACGTGGAAATAGCTGATGCCTTCATTGTCGCCGGTGTTGAAATCGGCAATCCGCTTGATGCCCATTTCCTCGGCGGCGTCGCCGACCGCGTCGAGAATGTCCCACGACAGCCGCGGCGCCTCGATCCGCCAGCCGCCGCCGGTGCCGTGATGCTCGCTCTCGCCCAGGAAATGATCCTCCAGCCTCCTGAACAGCGGCAGCACGTCGTCATAGCCCCAGCCGGTCAGACCGAGCTGGCGCCAGTGATCGTAATCGGCGGCCTGGCCCCGCATCGAGATCATGGCGTTGATGGCGGAGGAACCGCCGATCACCTTGCCTCGGGGGTAGGCCAGCGACCGACCGTTGAGCCCGGGCTCCGCCTCGGTCTTGAACATCCAGTCCGAGCGGGGATTGCCGATCGCGAAGAGATAGCCGACCGGGATGTGAAACCAGATCCAGTTGTCGTTGCCGCCGGCCTCGAGGATCAGCACGCGATTTTTCGGGTCGGCCGAGAGCCGGTTGGCCATGATGCAACCGGCGGTACCCGCACCGACCACGATATAGTCGAAATCACCTTCAAGCCGCTTCGGCATCGTCCGCCCGCTTGCGATTATCGTCATGCCCGGACAGCGCGAAGCGCGTCTTCGCGCTATGTCCCGGGCATCCACGTCTTTCTTCTATTAGTCAGACGTGGATGGCCGGGACAAGCCCGGCCATGACGGCCGGGAATGGGCGGCGTCTCCGGAGGCGCTGGTTGGACCGCCCCTTGCATGCTACAGGGGCAGAAGCGTTCAAATCCGGAAAGCCTGTCATCTCCATGCCCATCGTCAACCGCGTCGCCGAGTTGCAACCCGACATCCAGGCCTGGCGCCGGGATATTCATGAACACCCGGAACTGCTCTACGACGTGCACCGCACTGCGGCATTGGTGGCGGACCGGTTGCGGGAATTCGGCTGCGACGAGGTCATTACCGGTATCGGCCGCACCGGCGTCGTCGGCGTCATCAAGGGCGACAGGCCCGCCGGCAGAGGGTGACGTGAAGGTCATCGGGCTGCGGGCGGATATGGACGCGCTGCCGATCGAGGAGGCGACCAATCTGCCTTATGCCTCCAAAACGAAGGGCTTGATGCACGCCTGCGGCCATGACGGCCACACCGCGATGCTTCTGGGGGCGGCGCGCTATCTCGCCGAGACCCGCAATTTCGCAGGCGATGCGGTCGTGATCTTCCAGCCGGCCGAAGAGGGCGGCGCGGGCGCGGTTGCGATGATCAAGGACGGGCTGATGGACCGTTTCGGCATCGAGCAGGTCTACGGCATGCATAACGGTCCGGGCATTCCGGTCGGCTCGTTCGCGCTTCGGCCCGGTCCGATCATGGCCGGCGGCGATGCCGTCGTCATCAAGATCGAGGGGCTCGGCGGGCACGCTGCACAGCCGCACAAGAGCATCGATTCCGTCCTGGTCGGCGCGCAGTTGATCACGGCGCTGCAGTCGATCGTGTCGCGCAGCGTCGATCCGCTGGAATCGGCGGTGATTTCGATGTGCGAATTTCACGCCGGCAATGCCCGCAACGTGATTCCGCACACCGCGCTCCTGACCGGCACCGTCCGCACCCTGAACGGCGAGGTGCGGAAAATGGTGGAACGGCGGGTCCGCGAGGTCGTCGCCGGCGTGGCGCAGATCACCGGCGCCAAAATCGATCTGACCTACGATCGCGGCTATCCGGTAACGGTCAACCATGCCGGGCAGACCGATGTCGCGACGCGGGCCGCCAGAGAGATCGCCGGCGATGCCAATGTACATGAGATGCCGCCGCTGATGGCCGGCGAGGATTTCGCCTTCATGCTGGAGCAGCGGCCGGGCGCGCTGATCTTTTGCGGCAATGGCGACAGCGCAGGGCTGCATCACCCCGCCTACAATTTCAACGACGAGGCGCTCGTGTTCGGTACCTCCTACTGGATCAAGCTGGTCGAGAACACGCTGGCCGCGTGACTCGGCAAGGGGGAGGGCCAAGGGAAAGGCCAAGGGTCCCGCCAAGTCTCCGCCGGGCTTCCAGCCCCGGCCGGTCAAGTTCCCGGGTGGATGGGGGCTCTGCGGCAGAGTGCTGGGTGGACCGCCGCTTGCATGCTACAGAAGCCCTAGCATTCCAACCTTTGAGGCCAGAGAAGTCACATGCCCATCGTCAACCGCGTCGCCGATCTGCAACCCGATATTCAGGCCTGGCGCCGCGATATCCATGAAAACCCTGAATTGCTCTATGAAGTCCACCGCACTGCGGCATTCGTCGCCGATCGCCTGCGCGAATTCGGCTGCGACGAGGTCGCCACCGGGCTTGGCAAGACCGGCGTCGTTGGCGTCATCAAGGGAAAGCAGCCCGGCAAGGGCGAGATCGGGGTGATCGGGCTTCGCGCCGACATGGACGCGCTGCCGATCGAGGAAGCGACCAATCTGCCCCATTCCTCCAAGACGCCGGGCCTGATGCATGCCTGCGGCCATGACGGCCACACCGCGATGCTGTTGGGTGCAGCGCGGTATCTCGCCGAGACCCGGAATTTCGCCGGCGACGCGGTCGTGATCTTCCAGCCGGCCGAGGAGGGCGGGGCGGGCGCCGACGCCATGATCAAGGACGGGCTGATGGACCGGTTCGGCATCGAGCAGGTCTATGGCATGCATAACGGCCCGGGGATTCCGGTCGGCTCCTTTGCCATCCGTTCCGGCCCTGTCATGGCCGCGACCGACTCGATCGACATCAGGATCGAAGGGCTCGGCGGCCACGCCGCGCGCCCGAACAAGTGCATCGATTCCGTGCTGGTCGGTTCGCAGTTGATCACCGCGCTGCAGTCGATCGTCTCAAGGACCATCGATCCGCTGGATTCCGCCGTGATCTCGATCTGCGAGTTCCATGCCGGCAACGCGCGCAACGTGATCCCGCAGACCGCCGAACTGCGCGGCACGGTGCGGACGCTGACGCCGGAAGTCCGCGAAACGGTCGAGCGGCGCGTTCGCGAGGTGTGCGAGGGCGTGGCCAAAATGACCGGCGCCAAGGTCGATCTGGTTTACGAGCGCGGCTATCCCGTGACCAAGAACCATGCCGACCAGACCGACTTCGCCACGCAGGTGGCCAGGGACGTCGCGGGCGCCCAGAACGTCCACGACATGCCGCCTTTGATGGGCGCGGAAGATTTCGCCTATATGCTGGAAGCCCGGCCGGGCGCCTTCATCTTCTGCGGCAACGGCGACAGCGCGGGGCTCCATCACCCCGCCTATGATTTCAATGACGAGGCGATCGTCTACGGCACCTCGTACTGGATCAAGCTGGTCGAGAACAAGCTCGCGGCGGCGTAGGGCGCGTCGCACGTTCTTGAAGCCGGATCGCATCTGACGTTTGAAGACGCATCAACGAAGGCCTGTATCTCCAGTACAGGCCTTCTTTATTTGCCGTTGAAGCCGGACGTGAAGGATGGGTCGCTTGTTGAGCGGCCTGTTCGGGCTTGGGCCAATTTGGCGGTTTGGACGGATTTGTTTGGGCCCGCGGATGGATCGGCGAGCGCTGCGACGCCACGGGCGAGCAGGAGAGTGGGTCGCGCGCTGCACGGCGCCGGGGCTGAAGGGGTACCGCGCAGCGCGTCGACCGTATGGAGCGTCATGGCGTGACCAGACGTCCCACATTCCACATTCCCTTGAGAATGCGATTGTGTTCTTTGTCAATTAATGGTTGTGAACGGAATTGTCAAATTTTCCGTTATATTTCACCAGAAATTGCGCCTGCCGGATCGGCAGTTTCAGGCCGCATGGGCTGATTTTCGCAGCAGGTCGGCGGCGATCTTGAGATCCTGAACGAAGTGCTGGTATTCCCGCGCCTTGGCATCGGCATCGGGCAATCGCAACAGATAGGATGGATGCACGGTCACCAGCGCGCGGGTTCCATCATCGAGATCGATCAGGCGTCCGCGGTTCTTGTTGATCGGTGTGATCTTTCCCAACACGCTTTGCGCCGCGGTGGCGCCCATGGCCACCACCAGGTCGGGTTTGATCGCGGCCAGTTCGCGTTCGTACCATGGCCGGCAGGCCTTGATCTCCGGCGTGTTCGGCTTCTGGTGCAGGCGGATTTTTCCGCGTGGCACGAATTTGAAATGCTTCACCGCATTGGTGACGTAGACCTTGCGGCGGTCGATGCCGGCTTCTTCCAGCGCGCGATCAAGCATCTGTCCGGCGGGACCGACGAACGGCTTGCCGGCGAGATCTTCCTTGTCGCCGGGCTGCTCGCCGACCAGCATGATCCGCGCGGTTTGCGGGCCTTCGCCGAACACGGTCTGGGTGGCATCCTTGTAGAGGGGGCAGGCGCGGCAATCGGCGGCTTCCTCGCGCAGGGTCTCGATATCGTCGCCGGCGTGCTTGGGAGGCATGTCGTTTCCCTTATCGTTTCTTTTGGCCGGTTCCGGCCGTCTCTGCGCCTTGTGCGGCTCGGTCGCGGCATTTGCGATCATCGCGCTTGCGGCACGTCCGGCGCCTTCGATCAGGGGTTTAATCAACGAGGCCTCCGGCAGGTTCCGCCAATACTTCTTCGGCATCTCGTTGCGCATCGCCGCCACCTTCAGCCGTGCCGGGTTGAAGATTGAAGCGTAGTAGCTTCGCCAGGTTTCCTCCAGGCGGTCGGCGGTGGGTGCTTCGGATTGGCTGACGCCCGGTGTGATCGAGACGGCATGGCCGTCCCAATGCGCGCAGACATCCGGCGTCAGGATCGACCAGGGCATATCGGCAAACCGGCGCGCGAAGAACGGCGCGGCCAGTTCGACGATATGATGTTCCGGCTCGAACCAGGCGACGAAGTGCGATTTCTGCTCGCGGCCGATTTCGCGGAAGCGGACAAAGGCGTGCATCTTGTGCTCGTCGCGGCGCACCGCCTTCGCCATCGCGGCGAGCTCTGCGACATCGGGATCAGTCGCGATATCGAGCAGATCGTGGTTTTGCCTGCAGCCGCCACAGCAGCCGGTAGAGCAGGGCGAACCGCTCCGGGCTGCGATGCAGGATCGCAATCTGCGCCAGTTCGACGAATCTGGACGATACGTTGAAGGTGCCATGAGGCGGTTCCAGTGGCGGCGCCGTCGGCGCGAACAGTTCGGGCGCGTCGCCTGCGACGTTCCAGATCACGTCGGACGGTTTTACGTCGTTCAGCGCCAGCGCGCGGGCGGCCTTGCGCCAGCCGTCAAAATCGGTTTCGCTGTCGAGGGTGATGTGGTGCATGCGACACTCTCCATTCTCGTCATGCCCGGACTTGTTCCGGGCATCCACGTCTTTCCTTTCGGCGACGAAGACGTGGATGGCCGGGACAAGCCCGGCCATGACGGCTCTACTCAAAATCCAAATCCCAATTGCGTCGCCTTCGGCTTGAATCGCTCCGCCAATCCCGCGCCATCGAGCAGATGCAGCGAGGGCCGGTGATCGCTGAGCACGATGAACGGCAACGCCTTCTTCTGCGGGACATGCAGCCGCACCAGGTCGGCCAGGCGGATCGAGGTCAGGCGCCGCGTGGCGATGATGCGGTCGACCGCCTTGGTGCCGAACCCCGGCACCCGCAACAGATCCTCGCGGCTGGCGGTCGCGACATCGAGCGGAAAGCGGTCGCGGTGACGCAACGCCCAGGCCAGCTTTGGGTCGATGTCGAGCGACAGCATGCCTTCGGTCTCATCCACGATCTCGCCGGCGTCGAAACCGTAAAACCGCATCAGCCAGTCGGCCTGGTAGAGCCGGTGCTCGCGAATGAGCGGCGGCGAAACCAGCGGCAGCGCGCGGCTGGCGTCGGGGATCGGGCTGAAGGCCGAATAATACACGCGCTTGAGCCGGTAGGAGCCGTAGAGATTGGCGCTGGTGTCGAGGATGGTCTTGTCGCTGGCCGCATCCGCGCCGATGATCATCTGTGTGCTCTGGCCGGCCGGTGCGAAGCGCGGCGGCTTTGTCTTCGTCGCGGTCCTGACGTTCTCCCTGGCTTCGTCCAGCTTCAATCGCAGTCGGCCCATGGTGCGGCGGATCGCGCGCACGTCCTTTTCCGGCGCGAATTTGGCGAGGCTGTTTTCCTCCGGCATTTCGATGTTGATGGAAAGACGATCGGCATATTTGCCGGCTTCCGCAATCAGCGCGTCGTCGGCCTCGGGGATCGTCTTGAGGTGGATGTAGCCGCGGAAGTGATGCTCCTCGCGCAGTTTTCGCGCCACGCTCACCACCTGCTCCATGGTGTAGTCGGCGCTGCGGATGATGCCGGAGGAGAGAAACAATCCCTCGATGTAGTTGCGGCGATAGAAGTCGATCGTCAGCTTCACCACCTCGTCGACCGTGAAGCGCGCCCGCGGCACGTTCGAAGACGTGCGGTTGACGCAATATAAGCAATCGTAATTGCAGGCGTTGGTGAGCAGCACCTTCAGCAGCGAGATGCAGCGTCCGTCCGGCGCGTAGGAATGGCAGATGCCCATGCCCGGCGCGGTCGAGCCGAGGCCCTTGCCGTCGCTGGAATCCCGCTTCTCGGTGCCCGAGGAGGCGCAGGAAGCATCGTATTTCGCGGCATCCGCCAGGATTTCCAGCTTGCGTTGCACATCCATCGTTGAATCCCTTTGATTCCATTCATGAATCGGCCAAGTAATCGTCAAGCGTCGATCTCGATTGACTCTGCCGGGCCGGTTAGCTTTATATTAGAACATATCATGAACAAATGAGCCAGCCGCGGGTTCACTCGGGAAGAAGCGGTAAAGGCAAATTTTCTGAAGGAGCGGGGCATGAGCACCGCACGCACAAACACGCTTGCGAATTTGCGGGGCCGCATCGAGCGGATCGAGACGCATGGCGATGCGCCTGACCTCAACAAGGTCGCGCTCGGCCATGCGGCAGCAGATGCGACGTTGTGCGGCGGTCTCGCGGTCGCAGCGGTGCATGAGGTTTTCGCCGAGGGCCACCAGAGCGCGTCGGCCACGGGCTTCGTCGCGGGGCTGGCGGGAAGGGTATCGCCGCGCCGGCCGCTGGTCTGGGTGCGGCAGGATTTTTCGGAAATTGAATCCGGCGCGCTGTCGCTGAGCGGGCTTTGCGAATTAGGCCTCGATCCGCGGCTGCTGGTGACCGTGCGCGCCCCCGACACCGACGCCGCGTTGCGGACCGCCGCCGACGCGCTGGCCTGCGATGCACTCGGCGCCGTCGTGCTGGAAGTCTGGGGGCAGGCGCGCCAGCTCGATCTCGTCGCCAGCCGCAAACTCACACTGGCCGCGGCAGCCTCCGGCGTCACCGCGCTTGCTGTTGCGGATGGCCGCGGAGCCGCGGCCCTCGACCGCGGAGACCAGATGGATCGTGCGCGCGGCGCATTCGCCGCCTTCAGCACCATGGACCGCCTGGGGCGCGCCGGTGTTCGACGCGCAACTGGTTCGCAACCGTCATGGCCCGGTCGGCCGCTGGATCATGGAATGGAAATGTGATGAGTGCCTCTTCAGCGAACCGGCGGCGTATCCTCAGCCTGTGGCTGCCACGCCTGCCCATCGACCGCATCAAGCGCAAGCTTATACAGGACAGCGGCGCGCTGGATAAAACGCCCAGCGTCGTCGTCGCCAAGCAAAACAACGCGCTGCTGATCTACGCCCTCGACGATCTGGCCGTGCATGCCGGCCTCTCGATCGGCCTGCCGCTCGCCAATGCCCGCGCCATCTGTCCCGAGCTGACGGTGTTCGACGCCGACGAGGTCGCCGACCGCAAGACGCTCGATGACATCGCCGACTGGTGCGACCGCTTTACGCCGCTGGTGGCGCTCGATCCGCCGCATGGGCTCTATCTCGACATCACCGGCTGCGCCCATCTGTTCGGCGGCGAGCGCGCGCTGCTGCAGATCCTGTGCGGCGCGCTGACGCGTCGCGGCTTTGCCGTCAGCGCGGCGATCGCGAGTACCTCGATCTGCGCCCGCACCCTGACGCGCCATGTTTCCGGAAAGATCATTGCCGATGGCGAGGAGGCTGCGGCCGTCGCTCCGCTGCCGGTATCGGCGCTCGGCGCCGGTGACGCCATCACCGCCGGCCTGCGCCGCGCCGGCCTGAAGACCATCGGCGACGTCGCCGCGCGCGGTCGCCACGAAATCACGGCGCGGTTCGGCGCTCATTTCACGACGCTGTTGGAGCAGGCGCTGGGCGAGGGCGATGCGCCGATCAGTCCCCGAAAGCCGCTGCCGGACTACATCGTCGAAAAGCGCTTTCCCGAACCGGTCGCCACCGACACCGTGATCGCGATGAACCTGTCCGCGCTCGCCGCCATGCTGGTCACGGCGATGGACAGGCAGGGCAAGGGCGCGCGGCGGCTGGACGCCAGTTTCTTCCGCACCGACGGCGCGGTGCGCACGATCTCGGTCGATACCGGGCGGCCGGTAACCAAGGCTGATATGATCGACCGCCTGTTCCGCGAGCGGCTCGACGCGCTCAACGATCCCCTCGATCCCGGCTTCGGCTTCGATCTCATTCGGCTTGTCCGCCGGCCGCACCGAGATCGTGGTGCAGCAGCAGCGCGACCTCGACGCCAACGTCCACGACAATGACGAACTGGCCGCGCTGATCGACCGCATCGCCGCGCGCATCGGGGGCAAGCGCGTCGTCGTGCACCTGCCGCAGGATACCCACATCCCCGAGCGCGCGGTGATGGCCGTAGCAGCGCAGCATCATCTGGCAGCCGCAGCGCAGGCGGCCTGGCCGGAGCGCATCGAAAGCGAACCGCCGCTGCGGCCGTTGCGGCTGTTCGAACGGCCGGAGCCGATCAAGGTGCCGTTCGCAACCGTGCCCGACGGTCCGCCGCATCAATTCACCTGGCGCCGCGTCACCCACGCAGTGGTGCGGGTGGAGGGCCCCGAACGCATCGCCATGGAATGGTGGAAGCAGAACGGCGATGGCCCGACGCGGGATTATTTCCGCATCGAGGACGAGGCGGGCTTGCGCTTCTGGATCTTTCGCGACGGACTCTATGAAAGCGAGCTGGCCGATGCAGAAGGCGAGCCCGCGCCGGTCCGATGGTTCGTGCACGGGCTGTTCGCATGAAGAGCCCCGTCAATGATTATGCCGAAATCGGCATCACCAGCAATTTCTCGTTCCTGCGCGGCGGCTCGGATCCGCGCGCCTATGTGCATCAGGCCAGCGAACTCGGCCTTCCCGCCATCGGCATCGCCGACCACAACACGCTGGCCGGCGTGGTCCGCGCCTGGAAGGAACTGGATAATCCCGAGGTCACGCACAAGCCGAAGTTTCTGATCGGCGCGCGCATCGTCTTCATCGACGGCACGCCCGACATCCTGGTCTATCCGCGCGACCGCGCCGCCTACGGCCGGCTCTGCCAGTTGCTGACCCGCGGCAAGCGCGGCGACGACATCACGCGGATCGAAAAGGGCGAATGCCATTTGACGGTTCGATGACCTGCTTGAATTCGCCGAAGGCCAGCTTCTGGTGCTGGCGCTGCCGCATCGCTTCGACGCGGCGAGTGCGCAGGAAATTCTGCAGCGACTGAAGAACGGCCGCGCCGATGGCGTCTGGCTTGCCGCAAGCCTGCTTTACCGCGGCGACGACAAGCGCCGGCTGGCGCGGCTGCATCGCGTTGCGCTCGCGGCAAAAGTCCCGCTGCTGGCGACCAATGAGGTGCTGTACCACCATCCCGCCCGCCGCCGGCTGCAGGACGTGCTGACCTGTATCCGCGAGAAGACGACGATTGACGCCGTCGGCCGGCGGCTCGAGGCCAATGCCGACCGCTATCTCAAGCCGGCGCACGAAATGGCGCGCCTGTTCCGCGACCTGCCGGAGGCGATCGCGGAGACCATGCGCTTTGCCGGCCGCATCAGCTTTTCGCTCGACCAGCTCAAGTATCAGTATCCGGACGAGCCGGTGCCGCCGGGCAAGACCGCGCAGCAGCACCTCGAAGATCTGACCTGGGCCGGCGTCGACACATATTTCGGCGGCGAGATCTCCGACACGCTGCGCGCGACGTTGCGGAAAGAGCTCACGCTGATCGCCGAGCTGAACTACGCGCATTATTTCCTCACCGTGCACGACATCGTCCATTACGCGCGCAGCCAGAACATCCTGTGTCAGGGCCGGGGCTCGGCGGCGAACTCGGCCGTGTGCTACGTGCTCGGCGTCACCTCGGTCGATCCGACCAAGGTCGATCTGCTGTTCGAGCGCTTCATCTCCAAGGAGCGGCTCGAGCCGCCCGACATCGACGTCGATTTCGAACATTCGCGGCGCGAGGAGGTGATGCAATATGTGTACCGCCGCTACGGCCGCCATCGCGCCGCTGTTATCGCCACCGTCATCCATTATCGTCCGCGCAGCGCGATCCGCGACGTCGGCAAGGCGCTGGGGCTGACGGAAGACGTCACCGCGGCGCTTGCCGATACGGTATGGGGAAGCTGGGGCAAGGGCCTCAACGAGATGCAGATCCGCCAGGCCGGGCTCGACCCCCAAAATGCGATGGTCGAACTCGCGGTCGAGCTTGCCACCGAGCTGATCGAGTTTCCCCGCCATTTGTCGCAGCATGTCGGCGGCTATGTGCTGACGCAGGACCGGCTCGACACCTATGTGCCGATCGGCAACGCCGCGATGGACGACCGCACCTTCATCGAATGGGACAAGGACGACGTCGACGCGCTTCATATGATGAAGGTCGACGTGCTGGCCTTGGGCATGCTGACCTGCATCCGCAAATGCTTTGATCTGATCGCCGACCACAAGGGCCAGCGCTGGGAACTCGCCACCGTCGAGCAGGACGACAAGAACGTGTACGACATGCTGTGCCGCGGTGAATCGCTCGGCGTGTTCCAGGTCGAGAGCCGCGCCCAGATGAACATGCTGCCGCGCCTGAAACCGCGCACCTTCTATGACCTCGTCATTGAAGTGGCGATCGTGCGGCCCGGGCCGATCCAGGGCGACATGGTGCATCCGTACTTACGCCGGCGAAACAAGATCGAGCAGGTGAGCTATCCCTCGCCGGCGCCTGAGCACGGTGAGCCTGATGAGCTTTACAAGGTGCTGCACAAGACGCTCGGCGTGCCGCTTGTTTCAGGAACAGGCGATGCGGATCGCGATCGAGGCGGCGAAATTCACGTCCGAAGAGGCCAACGGCCTGCGCCGCGCGATGGCGACGTTTCGCAATGTCGGCACCATCGGCAAGTTCGAAGACAAGATGATCGGCAACATGATCGGGCGCGGCTACGATCCCGAATTCGCCAAAAGCTGCTTTGACCAGATCAAGGGTTTTGGCAGTTACGGTTTTCCGGAAAGCCACGCCGCCAGTTTCGCCCAGCTCGTCTATATCTCGTCATGGCTGAAGCACTATCACCCGGACGCCTTCTGCTGCGGGCTGTTGAACTCGCAGCCGATGGGCTTTTACGCGCCTGCGCAGATCGTCGGCGACGCCCGCACCAACGGCGTCGACGTGCGCGAGATCGATGTGTCCTACAGTTTTGCCCAGAACACGCTGGAGGAGGGGAGTAATGAATACTGTGCAGTGCGGCTTGGCTTCCGCCAGATCGACGGATTTAGCTGGGTCGATGAGGATGAGGAGCGGTTGAAACAAAGCCAACTGTCATTCTCCGATGCGCAATTGCGCATCGTGGGCGCGCCTCTTGGCGCGAACCCGGAATCCATTTGGCCGCATTCGCGTGGAGAAATGGATTCCGGGCTCGCGCTGCGCGCGCCCCGGAATGACGGCGAGTCAGACTGGGCCGACCGCATCGTCGCCGCCCGCAAACGCCGTACCTTCACCTCGCTGGAAGAATTCGCCCGCGACACCGCACTGCCAAAACGCGCGCTGATCCTGCTCGCCGACGCCGATGCCTTCCGCTCCATCGGGCTCGACCGCCGCGCGGCATTGTGGGCGGTGCGGCGGTTGCCCGACGATGTGCCGCTGCCGTTGTTTCAGGCCGCGGTCGCCCGCGAGCAGCCGGACGAGAACGCCAAGCCGCTGCCTGAGATGCCGCTGCCGGAGCAGGTGGTCGCCGACTATCAGACCGTCCGCCTGTCGCTGAAGGGGCACCCGATGGAGTTTCTGCGCGAGAGGTTTACGCGCGAGCGCGTCGTCGCCTGCCGCGACGTCAACCACACAAACGACAAGCGCCGCGTCCGCTGCGCCGGCGTCGTGCTGGTGCGCCAGCGCCCGGGCAGCGCCAAGGGCGTCGTCTTCATGACGCTGGAGGACGAGACCGGCATCGCCAATATCGTGGTGTGGCCGAAGGTGATGGAACAGTACCGCAAGGAAGTGATGGGCGCCCGCCTCATCCTGGTCGAGGGCTATATCCAGAGCAGCCCGGAGGGGGTGACGCATCTGGTGGCGCAGCGGATGTTCGACCGCTCCCACGATTTGATCGGCCTCGCCAATGATGCGCCAAGCCGCAGGCACCCGGTCCCGGCCGGCCTCGCGCTGGTCGAGCCGCTCAACGACGACCGCCGCGAACACCCTGATAACCCCGCGCAGAAAATCCGTCATCCGCGCGACGTCCGCATCCTGCCGCCGTCGCGGGATTTTCATTGAAGTTGCGTCATTCCGGGGGCGCGCCTTAGCGCGAGCCCCGAAGCCGCCGTCGCGACAATCAAGACGATTTGAATAAAGCTCCTAAGCAACTCGAAAGAGAGATCAGCTTATCGTTCTGCCAGAGGTCGGAATCGGACATGTCGACGAGATAACATTTGCAGTGCCTGGAATCATCGCAGAGCTCGCGCGGTCTAGTCGTGGTCAGAAAGCCTGATCGGAAGCTATCCCTCGTCGATAGGATCGAGCTTTGGTTGTCGAGGGGTCGAGAGGTTGGACTTTGGGTAGGGACCAGGGAAGCCGAGCCCCATCCCGCCCTTCGCCGCGTCGAGGAAGCGCTTCGACTGATCAAGGATCACGACACGCTTCACTACTCCCGCGTCATCCGCAATCTCGAGCGAGTATTGGTTCAGCTGCTTCCAAGCGCTCTCGCACACTACAAGTCATCATTAAACGCTTGCGTACTTGATGAGCGTTTCGTTCTCGCGGAAACAACGACGCTTGAGAGGATCGCTTCCACGATCGTCCATGAAGCGACCCACGCGAGGCTGGATGGATGGGGCATCGACTACGACGAGGCGAGCCGGTACAGGATCGAGGCGATCTGTCTTCGGCGCGAATATAACTTCCTCACCAAGCTGCCGGACAGCGAGCATTTGCAGGAAGAGATTGCACATACATTGGAATGGTACGCCACCAGACAGGACTATTTCTCGGATCGGAACCATCGCGAGCTCGACGACCAGGGCGCGCCTGAAGCACTGCGCTATCTGGGAGCACCGGATTGGTTCATCAGATTTGCGATGTGGCTCATCCGGAGACGATGGTCACGCGCTTCCGGATGAGGTGATGAACGCGGGGTTCGCGACTATACCCCGAACGGTCCGGAGGGCGTGGCGCATCTGGTGGCGCAGCGGATGTTCGACCGCTCCGGCGACCTGATCGGCCTCGCCAATGATTCACTCAGTCGTAAGCATCCAGTACCGGCCGGCCCCGCGCTGATCGAGCCGCTCAACGACGACCGCCGCGAACACCCTGACAACCCCGCGCAAAAGATCCGCCATCCGCGCGACGTCCAAATCCTGCCGCCGTCACGGGATTTTCACTGACCCGTTGGCTCATCCGGGCTGCGCGCCGGTTCCAATCTACCAGTAGATCAGTCCCCTCGGGGGCTTTCCGGCTCCACTTCTGGCAAATGCCGCCGCGAGCCTTTGCTTTTCGGCGCAATGTGCAGCCAGGGTCTCGTATAGCCTTGCTTCCATTAAGGGGGTGTGTTCGCTGCTGGTGGAGGCTGCATCGGCGGTCGCAGATATCAGCGCACTGATTTGACGGATCAGCAGATCGTCTGTCGATGGCTGCATAACCTTCTCCTTCGATCTCGGTCCCGAACAGATGATTCCTGATTTCAGCTCACTGCAAGTCGGCAAATCACTGAAATCGCAAATGCGGGCTGCGACAGATTGCTCGCGCTTCACCGAGCAAGGATGATCCTGCGCATCTCCTGCAACCGGGCCAGACAATATTCCCGGTAAAGCAGGTTGATGATCATCCACATGATCGGCTCCTGTCTGATTACAGGATCACGCTACGACGATATCGTTTCCGGATCTCTTCCTCGTCCGGGCTTCGCGCGAGGCGTTCACTCTCTTGTCGCTCTTCCGTTCTTGAGATCGTCTCTCTTCCTTGACCAGCGTCAATAGCCGTAGCGTCAGGAACGTGAACACGGAGACCGTCACCGCGACATCGTAACTGCCGAGCCCGACGGAAACGCCGATCGCGCCGGTGGCCCACAGGCTCGCGGCCGTCGCGGTGCCCTGCACAGTCGTTCCCTGCTTGAGGATGGCGCCGCCGCCGATGAAGCCGATGCCGGTGATCAGGCCTTCGATCACCTTCGCCATGCCGTCGGGGGAATGCACCAGCAGGCCTTCGCTGGCCTGCACGAAGCCGCAGCTTGCCATCGCGACCAGCGGGAAGGTGCGCAGGCCCGCGCTGCGCGCTCGCTTTTCGCGATCCCAGCCGATCGGGACGGCGAGCGCGAAGGCTGCGGCCAGCGCCACGAAATGAACGCCAATCTGAAATTTGTCCAAAAGCTCGTCCTCGTGAAACCAAAGCCTCACGCCGGCAATAGACGAACTCCCGTCACGCCGCCATGCGACGTAAGGCTTCAGTTGATAACAGCGATGGAACTACGGCGCGGCGTTCTTCCTCAACGCATCCGTCGTGGAAATGTTCACTGTCGGCGCGCCACCGTTCGCACCATAAGCGGCCGTCGCATCAGGCGACACGCTGACGATCGCCGCTTCGGTGCGGTATTGCGGCAGATGATTTTCGAGCGCGTAGAACACGCACAGCACGAGGCTGGACCAGACCGCCAGGCTGAAATAAAGCGACATCCAGGCAATCTCGTCTTTCCACTCGGCAAGGTCGTGCGTCACCACCCAGCGCGTGCTGACGTCGCGCAGGCCCTCGCGGGGCGTCAGGCGCTTGTGGCCATCGGCGTCTCCGGTCCGCCAGCGCTTCAGGTACATCGGGACGTCGATCGTCATCAGAAACGCCAGAAAGCCGGCAATGCCTGCGATGGCTATGGCCAGCACCACGCGAACCGCACCATGGAATTCCGGCAGCAGCCGGCAAAGGCCGACGCCGACGATGAAGAAGGCAACCGCCCACAGCGAATTTTCGATCGCGTTGCCGAGATAGTTTCGGGTCAGCACCGCATACCACGACAGGCATTCCGCGATCAGGATGAGAGGAATGATCACCCACGCGGCATTTACGGTCGTTTCCGCTCCGGTCATGGTGCCGAGCTGGTGCAGGAGAACAGCCCATTGCGCCACAAAAGCGATCTCGGCCACGGTCGCCACCGACCGTCCGACCATGACGCTCGACAGCCAGGTGTCGAACAGGCAGATCCGCTGCACGTCCGCGCGCGGCAGAAACGACCTGAAGGCGCAGCCGAAAACATAGGCCGCACAGAACAGCAGCATCATCCCGATGCCGGACGCGCCGCCGGCAGCGCCGGCCGGCTGCAGCGGAAGCTCGCGATACAGCACGAACCAGACGGCGATATTGACGCCGCTCACCAGCGTCAGCAGGCCCCACCACCAGGACACGGGATTAGACCAAGCCAGGGAGCCTGATCGCGCCTGCCATTCCAAACTCATTCGCCGCTCCGCCGTAATCGAACTGACATCTGACTGTAATAATACAGTCATACGTCAAGGCCAATCACGAAGAGGGTATGTCCGCGGGTGGGGATGGGATGGCACGCGGGCGGTAATCTCCTCTCACGGTGAGGAGACGCCTACGGGTCCGCGCGTAGCGCGGCCCGATGACAGGCTCTGCGCCGTCTCCGGACGACGCTTCGTATCGCCGGGAGAACCACGAGGCCCAGACGGGCCTCCATCCTTCGAGACGCGGCCAAGGGGCCGCTCCTCAGGATGAGGTTCTCATGCTGCTGCTACGGGCTAAGAATTTAACGCGGCCAAGGATAGCTCTCGTCCCTCATGGTGAGGAGGCGCGAAGCGCCGTCTCGAACCATGAGGCCACGGACGGGTCTGCATCCTTCGGAACGCGGCGAAGACCGCTTTCTCAGGGCAGGAATTTTACGCCGTAGGTCTTGCCGCGGCGCCAGACCACTTCGCACGACTGGCGCGTCGTATGTTCGGGCACCAGCGCAAGATCAAAGATGTCCCTGACGTCCAGCGCGGTGTCGGTCACGACCTTGGCGCCGCCCGGCGAGACGTCCAGGATGAAGCATTCGATTTTCGTCACCCCGTCGTCGACCGTCATCCAGGTCGGCCGTTTGCGCAGTTCGCGTCGCGGTTCGCGCTGCACTTTTGTCCGTTGATCGTCGACAATCATGGTGACCATCCGTCATTGCTACCCAGTCGGCTGGGTCTTTGAAGCCGCCAGAATAATGATGACTTCGTAAAGTTTCCTTAGTTTATCGTTTCAAGTTTACCGGTTTACTTCGCGAGTTGTAAGCGAGCTCCGGCCACTCTGCCTGCGCTCCGGGGACGGCCGCGATTGTCTTCGCGCCGCAACAAACCGGCGCCGCGCACGTCTAAATTGAGTTTCAACACGCCTGGAAAACGCCTACTGTCGACGTCAGCCGGATAGCGCAGGGGGACGACCCGGCCGCAACATAATCAATACCCTCATCATCAATATCCTTGGGAGGAAGACATGCGTCGGAATACTTTGGCGATTCTTGCGGCGTGCGCGGCCGTGACGATCTGCGGCCAGGCTCAGGCCCAGCAACCGGCAGCCGCCCCGGCGGCGGTGCCGGACCAGATGCCGTTCGATGTCCCGTACGGAAATTCGATCACCGCCGACCGCGCCGCGGATATCGTGAAGGCGGTCGTTGCCGAGGCCACGAAATCTCCCCGCAACTGGAAGCTCGCCATTTCCGTCGTCGATACGCATGGCGAGCTTGTCTATTTCTACAAGATGGACAACACCCAGGTTGGATCGGTGACGATCTCGCAGAACAAGGCCCGTACCGCGGCGCGCTATCGCCGCCCGACGCAGATCTTCAACAACGTGATGCAGACTCCTGCCGGCGCCTATATCGCCACGCTGGATTCGCCCCCGCCGACCGCATCTCCCGGCGGTATTCCGCTTGTCGAGGGCGGCAAGATCATCGGCGCAGTCGGTTGCAGCGGCGCGACCGGCGACCAGGATGCGGTGGCCTGCAAGGCCGGCGCCGACACGGTGAAGTAGGCGAGGCATCGTAGAATCGTAGGGTGGGCAAAGCGCAGCGTGCCCACCATTCATGCGCGGCTGTTGATAGATGGTGGGCACGGCGCTCGCGCGCCTTTGCCCACCCTACAACCGCGCAACGTCCTCAGAAATTCACCCGGTTCGAGATCGCGCCGTCGACGACGAGGTTCGAGCCCGTCGTGAAGGAGGAGGCCGGGCTCGCCAGGAACACCGCCGCATTGGCGATTTCCTGCGGCGTGGCCATGCGGCCGGTCGGGTTGCGCGCCAGCGCATCCTGATAGCGCTTCGGCATGTTCTGCTCGACCATGTTCCAGATACCGCCCTTGAAATACACGGTGCCCGGCGACACGACGTTGACGCGGATTTTCTTTCCCGCGTATTGCCGCGCCAGTCCCTTGGCCATGTGGATCAGCGCCGCCTTGATCGGGCCGTAGGAGCTGGCGGTGTCGGCTTGCGCCGCGGAAATCGATGAGATGATGACGAAGGCCGCGTCGCCGGTCTTTTCGCCGCTGGCCTCGAGCAATGGCCGCGCGGCCTCGAATGCGTTGACGGCGCCGAGCACGTCGAGCCGAAAGTTCTGCTCCCAGGAGGCGGGATCGCCGCCTTGCGCCATGGCCCCGGCGTTGGAAAACAGCATGTCGACGCTGCCCAGCTCCCGCGCAACATCGGCGATCCACGACTTCAATGCGGCGGCGTCGGTGATGTCCACGGGCGCGCCGGTCGCCTTCACCCCCATCGCCTGCAACTCGGCAACGGTGCCGGCGACCTGATCCGCGTTGCGGGCGCACACCGCGACGCCTGCGCCTTCGCCCGCCAGCGTGCCCGCAATCGCCCGCCCGATGCCGCGCGTACCGCCGAGCACGACGGCGTTTCTGCCCTTCAAACCCAAGTCCATCCTGTTTTTTCCTTCGTTGATATCAGCGCATTGTAGCGGTGAAGATAACCCGGGAGAAAGCTGAAATCGCCGACGGCGCTTTCGTTAATGATGACTTCCCTCCTACGTTTGCCGGAGGAGGGGGCATAGGCGGCCATCGGCCGCCGTACCTGGAAAAAGGACGCGGAAATGCAAACCTCGGGCGCAATGCGCCGCGAGAATGCCGCCTCATATGCAACTGTCATCGCCCGGCTTGACCGGGCGACCCAGTATCCCAGAGACGCCGATGATTGATCCGATACGCCGCAGCGTACTGGATCGCCCGGTCAAGCCGGGCGACGACGGTAGAGAACTGATTGAGAGATGAAGCCCGCAATGACGACCAAGAGTCTACTCCGGCGCCGCGCCCACCGGCGGGCCGCCGGGCGGGCGGTGCAGGAAGGTGATCGTCGCATAGGCGCCCACCCAGGAGCCTACGGCCGCAAAGGCAACGTAAGCCCAGTTCTCGGTGTAGCTGATGACGGCGTAGGACGAGAGCAAATACCAGACGCTGCTCCAGGTCGCCGCCGGCACGCGCTTGCGCGCCACCACCGCCGAGGTGAACATGACGTAGACCGCATCGGTCGCCGCGGTCGCAAGCAAAACGGCGCCCGCCGTCAGGGGATCGATGGCAGCCATTGCAACTCCTTCCGGGGGTTTAAGGACGTAGCCCGGATGGAGCGGAGCGTAATCCGGGATCTTGCCACGCGGATCGCTCTACCCGGATTGCGCTTCGCTCCATCCGGGCTACGTTTGCTTGGGATGTTAAGGAAGAACGTTAGGGAAGAGACCCACCGATGCAAAGCCCCCGCGAAATTCTCTCCGATATCTGGACCTCTGCCGGCGGCGAAGCTTCCGCGCTCGACGCGCTCACGCTGACCGGCGATGAGCCGCAACTGCCGTCGTCGTTTCGCGTCGCTGCCGCCGCGCAGGTCAGCATCGCCGCGACCGGGCTGGCGGCGGCCGAGATCTGGAAGATGCGCAGCGGGGATGCGCAGGACGTTGCGGTCGATATGCGCCATGCCGTCGTCGAATGCCGGAGCGAACGTTATCTGCGCGTCGACGGCAAGCCGCCGCCGCCGGCCTGGGACGCGATCGCCGGTGTCTACAAAACCCGCGACGGCTTCGTGCGCCTGCACACCAACTTTCCCCATCACCGCGACGCCGTCTGCAAGGTGCTGGACTGCAAGCCGGAGCGTGACGCGGTGCAGGCCGCGCTGATGCAATGGGACGGCGAAGCGTTCGAGACCGCCGCTTATGCCGGCGGCTGCGTCGTCGCCTTCATGCGCTCGCATGAGCAATGGTCGGCAACGCCGCAGGCAAAAGCGCTCGCCGGATTGCCGCTGATATCGATCGCGAAGATCGGCGAGGCCGCGCCAAAGCCCTGGCCCAAAGGCGAGCGGCCGCTGGCCGGCATTCGCGTACTCGATCTGTCGCGCGTGATCGCGGGTCCGGTGGCGGGCCGGACGCTCGCCGCGCATGGCGCCGACGTGCTGCTGATCTCAGGCCCCGAACTGCCGGCGATTCCGTGGCTCACCATCGATACCGGCCGCGGCAAGCTGACGAGCTTTGTCGAACTCAAAACCGGGCAGGGCCGCACAACCCTGCGCGATCTGTTGGCCGAGGCGGATATTTTCTCGCAAGGCTACCGGCCGCACGGGATTGCCGCCCTCGGCTTCTCGCCGGAGGATGCCGCGCGCATCAATCCCGGTATCATTTATGTCACGCTGTCGGCCTATGGTGCCGCAGGTCCCTGGGCCGAGCGGCGCGGCTTCGACTCGCTGGTGCAGACCGCGACCGGTTTCAACCATGCCGAGGGGCAGGCTGCAGGTATCGATGGACCGAAGGAATTGCCGGCGCAAATGCTCGACCACGCCACCGGATATTTCATGGCGTTCGGCGCCATGATGGCCAAAGCGCGCCAGGCGCGTGAAGGCGGCAGCTGGCATGTCCAAGTATCGCTGGCGCAGACCGGACGCTGGCTGTGGAATCTTGGCCGGGTCGCCGGCGGCCTCGATACCCGGGATCTTACGGGGGAAGCCGTCACGCCCTTCATCGAGGAACTCGGCTCAGGCTTTGGTGCACTGCGGTCGGTCAGGCACGCCGCGATTCTGTCGAAAACCCCGGCGTTTTGGGCCCGTCCAGCGATGCCGCTCGGCAGCCATCCGCCACAATGGCCCGCGCGCGCATGATGCAGTCATCCCTCGTTCAGCTTTACTTCTCCAAACTTTAACCTCGCCGCCCGACCCATTTTGGTTTTTTAGGTTGTGTAAATTGCCATTTGGGCACTATTAGCGGGCAGGTGAGGCAAAACGTCGCTGAGTGGTCCGGGCTCGTATGCTCAAGAAAATAACAAAGCAATGGCAGGAACTTAGCTGGAAGCGATGGGCTATGCCCGTGGCGCTGGTGACGCTTGCAGTCGGCGCGGGCCTCTACGGATTTACGAAGGTCGGCGGCACCAAGGCTGGACATTCGGAAGTCTCGAGCCAGTCCCGCAAAGGATTGCAGCGCTACACGCCGAGCCCCGCCGAGTGGGCGAGCCTGACCATTCAGCCCGTCACCGAACGCGGCTTCCGCGCCGAAAACGTCACCGAAGGCAAGATCGCGATCGACGAGGATCGCTCGACGCCGGTGTTCTCGCCCTATGCAGGACGGGTCACCAGGTTGCTGGCCAAGCCGGGCGACAGCGTCGTCAAGGGCCAGCCGCTGTTCGTGATCGAGGCCGCCGACAACGTTCAGGCGCAAAACGATTTCATCGGCGCGATGGCCGCCATGAACAAGGCGAAGTCCGCGCTCGATCTGGCGCAATTGCAGGGAACGCGCGCCAAGGACCTGTTCGAGGGCAAGGCCGTTCCGCTGAAGGATTACCAGCAGAGCCAGGCGACGCTGATCCAGGCAGAAAACGACATGCGCTCGTCGCAGACGGCGATGGAGGCGGCGCGCAACAAGCTGCGCATTCTCGGCCTCACCGATGAGGACATCGCGACCTTCCAGGAAAAGCGGATCATCAATCCCGAGACCACCATCTTCGCGCCGATCGCCGGCACCGTGGTCCAGCGCAAGATCGGTCCGGGCCAGTATGTCAACGCCGGCGCCAGCGATCCCGTCTACGTGATCGGCGATCTCTCCACCGTCTGGATGACGGCCTTCGTCCGCGAGAGCGATTGCGCGAGCGTCGCGATCGGGCAGGAGGTGACGTTCAACGTGCTGGCGCTGCCGGGCCGTCCGTTGTCGGCGCGGCTCAACTACGTCGCCACCGCCATCGATCCGGCGACGCGCCGGCTGCTGGTCCGCGCCACCATCGACAACAAGGACTTGCTGCTGAAGCCGGAAATGTTCGCCAACGTCACGATCTATTCGGCGGGCGACCGTCCGGCGGTCGGCGTGCCGAAGCAGGCACTGATCTATGAGGGCGATCAGGTGCGGATCTGGGTCGCGCATCCGGACAAGACGATTGAATTGCGTCAGATCAAGCCCGGCCTCACCAATGGCGATCTCGTCGAGGTGGTCGGCAATCTGAAACCCGGCGAGCAGATCGTGACCAAGGGTGCGCTGTTCATCGACCGCGCCGCGTCCGGTAGCTGACCACTCATTGAAAGCTCCGATCTGAATGGATCGCCTGGTCGCCCTCGCAGTCAGCCGCCGCTATTTGATGGTCGCCATGTTCGTCGCCGTGCTGGTCGGCGGCCTGATCGCGTTCAAGCAGCTCAACATCGAGGCCTATCCCGATCCGACCCCGCCGATGGTCGACATCGTGACGCAAAGTCCGGGCCTGTCGTCGGAAGAGATCGAACGCTACATCACGATCCCGATCGAGACCCAGGTCGCCGGCATCAAGAACCTGCGCACTATCCGCACCATCTCGCTGTACGGATTGTCCGACGTCAAACTGCAGTTCTCGTTCGATTACACCTATGAAGAGGCGCTGCAGCAGGTGTTGAACCGGCTGTCGCAACTCGCGCCGCTGCCGGGCAATGCGCAGCCGACCATCTCGCCGCTCAGTCCGACCGGCGAGATTTTTCGTTACCGCCTGAAAGGCCCGCCGAACTACAGCGTGCTCGACCTCAAGACGCTGCAGGACTGGGTGCTGCAGCGCCGTTTCCGCGCCGTGCCCGGCGTCGTCGACGTCACCGGCTGGGGCGGAAAGACCAAGACCTACGAGCTCCAGGTCGATTTCAACAAGCTGGTCGCCAACGGGCTGACGCTGCCGCAGGTGCTGCAGGCGATCTCCAACGCCAACATCAATGTCGGCGGCAACACCGTGAACATCGGCGCGCAATCCGCCGTGGTGCGCGGCGTCGGCCTGATCCGCTCGATCGACGACCTCAATAGCACCATGGTCTCCCAGTCCGGCGGCAATCCGGTCCTGATCAAGGACATCGCCCATGTCACGATCGGCGAGAAGCCGCGGCTCGGCATCGCCGGCCTCGACCAGGACGACGACATCGTGCAGGGCATCGTGCTGATGCGGCGTGGCGAGCAGAGTTCGCCGACCATCGCCCGGGTCGAAAAGCTGGTCCACGACATCAATCATTCCTCGATCCTGCCGCCCGGCGTCCAAATCGAGCGGATCTACGACCGCAAGGACCTGATCGACATCACCACGCACACGGTGCTGCACAACATGGTGGTCGGGATCATCCTGATCGTGCTGCTGCAGTGGATATTCCTCGGCGATCTCCGCAGTGCGCTGATCGTCGGTGCGACGATCCCGTTCGCGCTGTTTTTCGCCGTCATCATCCTGGTGCTGCGCGGCGAATCCGCCAATCTGCTGTCGGTCGGCGCGATCGATTTCGGCCTGATCGTCGACGCCACCGTGATCATGGTGGAGGCGATCTTCCGGCGGCTGACGCAGACCACCGCGCTCTCCGCCGCCGAGCAGAGCCACATCTCCTTCGAGACCACGATGGGGATGAAGAGCCACGCGATCATGTCGGCGTCCGCCGACGTGTCGCGCTCGATCTTCTTTGCCGCCGCCATCATCATCGCCGCCTTCCTGCCGCTGTTCACGCTGAGCGGCGTCGAAGGCAATATCTTCGGGCCGATGGCACGGACCTATGCCTACGCGCTGGCGGGCGGGCTGATTGCGACCTTTACGGTGACGCCGGCGCTGAGCGCTATCATCCTGCCGGCGCACCTGCAGGAAACCGAGACGCGCATCATGGCGTTCCTGCATCGGCTCTATATGCCGGTCCTGAACTGGGCGGTCGGAAACCGGAGATTGGTTATGGCTGGAGCGGCCGCGCTCGTGGTCATGACCATCGTGTTCGCGCGGCTGCTGGGGCTGGAGTTTCTGCCCAAGCTGGAAGAAGGCAATCTGTGGATCCGCGCCACACTGCCGCCGACCATCTCGCTGCAGGAGGGCAACGCCTACGTCAACGAGATGCGCAGGATGATCCGCGCGCGTCCCGAAGTGGAATTGGTGGTGTCGCAGCACGGCCGCCCCGACGACGGCACCGACGCCGCCGGACTGTTCAACGCCGAATTCTTCGCGCCCCTGAGGCCCAACAGCGAATGGCCCGGCACCCGCGACAAGGACGAACTGACCGCGGAACTGCTGGGGCAGCTGCAGGACAAATTCCCGGGCGTCGAATTCAACTTCTCGCAATATCTGCAGGACAACGTCTCGGAGGCGGTGTCGGGCGTCAAGGGCGAGAACTCGATCAAGCTGTACGGCAACGATCTGCAGGCGCTGACGGATACGGCCAACAAGATCAAATCCGTGCTCGGCACCGTGCAGGGCGTCACTGATCTTGCGGTGTTCACCTCGCTGGGCCAGCCGACCGTCCAGATCGATATCGACCGGGCGCGTGCGGCGCGCTATGGCCTGTCGCCCGGCGACATCAACGCCACCATCAAGGTCGCGGTCGGCGGCGACACCGCCGGCGATCTCTACGAGCCCGGCAGCGACCGGCATTTCCCGATCATCGTTCGGCTCGCCCCCGAATACCGCAAGAGCGCGGAGGCGATCCATAATTTGCGGATCGGCGTGGCCGGGCAGGGCGGTGCAATCACGCAGATTCCGCTGAGCGAGGTTGCCTCGATCAACCTGATCTCGGGTGCCGCCTATATCTATCGCGAAGGGCAGGAACGCTATCTGCCGATCAAGTTCTCGGTGCGCAACCGCGACCTCGGCAGCGCGATCCAGGAAGCGCAGGACAAGGTCGCAGAGCAGGTCCAGCTTCCGCCGGGATCGCGGGTCGAATGGGTCGGTGAGTTCGGCAATCTGCAGGACGCCATCAAGCGGCTGTCGATCGTGGTGCCGATCAGCCTCGCGCTCATTGGCGTGCTGCTGTTCTTCAATTTCGGCTCGATGGTCGACACGCTGCTCGCCATGAGCGTGATCCCGATGGCGATCTTCGGCGGCGTGCTCGGTCTGTTGATCACGGGCATCCCGTTCAGCGTATCGGCGGCGATCGGCTTCATCGCGCTGTTCGGCATCGCGGTGATGGACGGCATCATCATCCTGTCGCAGTACAATCAGCTCATCGACGAAGGCTATGAGCGGATGCGCGCGGTGATCCGTACCGGCGAACTGCAATTGCGCCCGGTGCTGATGACCTGCGTGGTGGCGGGCGTCGGGCTGTTGCCGGCGGCGCTCTCGGAGGGGATCGGTTCGCAGGTGCAAAAGCCGCTGGCGGTCGTGGTGGTCACCGGCATGATGCTGGCGCCGATCGTGATCCTGGTGACGCTGCCGGTGCTGATCTCGGTGTTCTCGCGCCGGGCACGCTGATCTCGGGTGGGCGCATGCCCACGATTCCTGCCCACTCGGTTTGTGGTTGACGCAATCCTGTGGCCGTCCCTTGATACCGCTAGGGACAACCGCGGGAGCAAGCCATGCGGATCGAGGAAAGCCAAGGGTCGAACGGCGGACAGAACGGCCACGCGCAGCCGGCGAAATCGGGGCCGACCGCCGAGCAGATACTCGGCGAAATCCGCGACTATTGCCGTCAGACGCAGACCGCTGAATCCACCTTCGGGCGGCTGGTGGTCAACGACGGCAAGCTGGTGTCGCGACTGCGCGACGGCGCCCGGATCACGACCGGCACGCTCGACAAGGTCCGCGCCTATCTCGCCGAGCATCAGCCGGCTTCGACCGCCGCGGCAGGCCAGCCGTCACCGGTCGCCAAATCGCTGAACGGTGCGGCCAGCGCCAACGCCGTGGCGCCGCCGGGCTTCCGATTCTTCGACAATCGGCAAAAGTATCTGCTGTTCGTCTCGACCTGCAGCGAGAAGACCGAGGTCGGCCACCGCATCTCGCTCGAACTCGGCAATCTGCAGCCGGCGCCGCCGGCGCTGCGCATCTTCGATGCCGGCGTCGGCGACGGCACCGTGCTGTCGCGGGTGATGCGGGCGGTGCATGCGCGCTTCCCGACCATGCCGCTCTACGTCGTGGCGAAGGAGATCAGCTACGAAGACGTCCGCCTGATGCTGGAGAAGATGGCCGATCGCCTGTTCGAGCATCCCGCCACCGTGCTGGTCGTGACCAATCTCTATTATGCCGAGGCGCCGTGGCTGACGCCGCGTTCGGTAACGTCGGCGCAAGGCCTGATCTGGAAGGACGTCACGCTCACCGGCAACACCGCGCACGGCTTCGCCGAGCAGATCGGCGAGCTCGAAGGCTTCCTCGCCGAGAACTGGCGCGCAGGCATCAGCCCGACCACGGGCAATCCGGTCTACCAGCGTCCGGTCATTCTGACGCTGCGGCGCGAGGATCATTCGTTCCTGCTCGATCCGATCATGCCGCGGCCCGGCCGGGTGATGGCGGACTACGATCTGGTCATCGCCTCGCAGCCCTACCGGGCGCGGGCGAGCGTGGAGTTCAAGGCTTCAAAAGTGTTGACGCCGCTGGTCAAGTCGCTGCGGCCGGGCGGGCGGCTGATCGGCATCCATTCGCACGGCAAGGACCCCGGCATCGAAATCATCGATCAGGTCTGGCCGGGCGACGACCCCTTCAAGACCGACCGTTACGCCATCCTGCGCCAGGTCAAGCACGAGCTTGGCGCGGCGGCCCGGCACTACAATTTCAACGCCTCCTCCGACGCGCGCTCGATCTTCCGCTACCGCATGCATACGCTGCCGGACGAGGTGAGTGGGCCGATCGGGACGTCGACGCTGTTCGCGGCCTGGAATGCTGCGATCTACGTGGCGCAAATCGAGGACAACAGGTTGTCGGAAGTGGTCCGCGACGGCCGCTACCTCGAAGCCACCGACCGCGTGCTGAAGAAGCATGGCGGGCTGTGGTTCAACGACGAGACCTATGTGATCTCGCGCCGCCGCGCGCCGGCATGATTTGGGAGGCGCCCGTGACCGTCTCCGATCCATCATCCGCGAGACTAGCCGCGCTGCTGTCGTCGGCTTCAGTCGAAATCTCCTCGCGCGGGCATCAGGTCGCGCAACTGCGCGAGCATTTCGCTGAAGGCACCGACGTCACCATCACGTTCCTGCCCGGCGACAATTATCGCCACAATGTCGAAACGGCTGTTGCGCTGCGCCGCGCCGGCTTCAACCCGGTGCCGCATATCGCCGCGCGCGAAATGGCCTCGCGGGAGGCGCTCGATGATTTCCTGGCGCGGGCGCGGGGCGAGGCCAATGTGTCGCGCATTCTCCTGATCGCGGGCGATGTGGCGACCACGCGGGGGCCGTTCAAATCGACACGCGATGTCTGCGCCAGCGGATTGATCGAGGCGCATGGGATCGCGTCCGTCAGCGTGGCCGGTCATCCCGAAGGCCATCCGTTCCTCGAACTGCCGGACGCGCATGAAAGTGCTGGCGGTTGGCGCGACTGGGGACGGCAGACGAAGACACGGGTCGATGTCGTCACGCAATTCTGCTTCGAGAGCACGCCGATCCTGCAATGGATCGCTGAACTCGATCGCGCCGGCATCGATCTGCCCGTTATCGTCGGCCTTGCCGGACCTGCCACGCCGGCGACACTGACAAAATTCGCGCTCCGCTGCGGCATCGGCAATTCGATGCGCGCGCTGCGGGCCCAGATCGGCCGGTTCGGCCGGCTGCTGACGGATACCGGCCCGGACGACGTCGTCAGGGGATTGCGTTGCGCGCCGGCGGCCGCAACGGCATCGATCGCGGGATTTCACCTGTTCCCGTTCGGCGGCCTGCGCAAGGCCGGCGACTGGCTGCGCACTTGCGACCGCGACCCGCTCGGACGTGAGCGGGCCGCGATGTCGGGCGCCGGGCTTCAGAACCCGTAAAGCTGCGCCGGGTTGTCGACCAGGATCTTCTTGCGGATCGCCGCATCCGGCGCCCACACCGGCAACTGGTTCAGGAGCCGCCCGTCGTCGATCTGGAACAGCGGCGTCACGTCGCTGATCTGCTTGCCGGGCGGGGTGACGGAATCCGGGTGCGGCCAGTCGGTGCCCCAGACGATGCGGTCGGGATTGGCCGCGATCAGCGCCTTCGCGAGCGGGATGCAATCGGCATAATCAGGGCCGAGTTTCGAGGCGCGGTAGGCGCCGGAGATCTTCACATAGGCCTTGCCCGCCTTGACGAGATCCACGAGGTCGGCAAAGCCGGGCTGCTCGACGCCAAGCGCCGCCTGTGCGCCGCCGAAGTGATCGAATACCACGGGCACCGGCGAGGCCATGATCAGATCCTTGACCGCAGTGATCATCGGCATGTTGGTATAGATCTGCACGTGCCAGCCGCGCGCCTTCATGCGCTCGACGGCGTTCGTGAAGCGCGGCCGGGCGACGCTCGGATCGTTGACGCCGCCGGTCGCGAGGTTGAGGCGGACGCCGCGAATGCCGGCCTTGCCCATCAGGTCGAGATCGCTCTCCGACGTCTTGTCGTCGATCACGGCGACGCCGCGCGCGGTCGGTCCCCGCGCCGCCATGCCGAACAGCGTGGCCGAGTTGTCGGTGCCGTAGATCGAGGGCGTGACGATCACGACGCGCTCCTTGCGCAGCGCCTTGTGCAGGGCGGTCATTTCCTCCGGCGAGGCCAGTTCGGGCGTATAGACGCGGCCGGAGAAGAACGGGAATTTCGCCGGGTCGGGATGGATATGGGTGTGGCAGTCGCAGGCGCCGGCTGGGATGTCGAAATTGACCGGTGTCGCGGGCTGCGCCGCCTTGGCGGCGGCGGTTCTGTTGTTGATCATCACTCCGGCTGCGATAGAGGCAAGCATCATACTGCGTCGCGTCAGCATCGGTGTTCTCCCTGGATAATGTTGTTGATTGTCGATGTCCGGACAGGCGCATAGCCTGTCGACTTCAGCGTTTCTCCCCTCGGCGCCGGGCGTTGCTTCGCCCGTGCTGCGGTCGGCAGACTATCGGGAGAAGTGAGGCGCGGGAAGGGCGGCCGTCGTCAGGCTGCATCGCCTTATCGGTTCAGTAACGCGGCAGGCCTATCGAACCGGAAGGCGCTCCGGTTTGACTAATCATCCGCCCGCCCGGACTATCTCGCCATCCTCTGGAATCAGTTCATGCGAAAATTTTCACAAAAATTCAAAACCGGCGTGTCCGTTGCTGCCGTGGTCGTGGTGCTGCTGGGCGTTTACAGCTATCGCAAGCTTCAGGCGCTGGCGGCCGATCCCACCGGGGAAAAGGATTGCGGGCCGGCGGTTGGCGGCGGCGAGCAGGCGAAAATCGATCTGGAGCGGATCAAGGCGATTGCGCCGCTCAAAGACGTGAAATGGTCGCAGCTTGGCGGCAGCATCAATGATGCGAGCTGCCTCAACAAGACCGAAATCTACGGCGTCGTCGACGTGCGCAGCGTCGAGGATATCGCGAAGACGCTGGCCTTTGCGCGCGACAACAAGCTCTCGGTGACGACCGCCGGCGTGCGCCACAGCATGGGCGGGCACGCCTTCCGCAAGGGCGGCATCGTGCTCGACATGCGCGGCTTCAACAAGATCGTGCTGAACGAGAGTTCGCGATCGATCACGGTGCAGCCGGGCGCGACCTGGCACGATATCCAGAACGTGCTGCATCCGCGTTTTGCGGTCCGCGCCATGCAATCGACCGACATTTTCAGCGTCGGCGGCTCGATCTCGGTCAACGCCCACGGCATGGACCATCAGGCCGGTGCGCTTGCGAAGTCGATCAAGTCGATGAAGGTGATGCTGGCGGACGGCTCGCTGCAGACGGTATCGGCGACCGAGAACAAGGATCTGTTCAACCTCGTGGTCGGCGGCTACGGCCTGTTCGGCGTCATCGTCGAGGCCGAACTCGATATTGCCGACAATCTGGTCTACCAGACCGGCCGCCGCATGATGGATTACAAGGAATTCCCGGCGCTGTTCGCCAAGGAGATCGAGAAGGACGGCAATATCGGCCTGATGTACGGCCACCTCTCGACCGCGCCAAGCTCGTTCCTGAAGGAATTGCTGCTCTACACCTACACCAAGGTCGACGGCGCCGATTTCAAGCGCGAACCGCTCGGCGAGGTCTCGGCACCAAATTGCGGCGGCTCACCATCAACCTGTCCAAGCAGGGACCGCTGTTTCAGGAAATGAAGTGGCTGTCGGAAAAGCACATCGAGCACCGGATGGAGACCTGCACGGTGACGCGCGCGCAGGCGATCGGATCGGCGGAGGCCTGTCTCGTCAACCGCAACGACCCGATGCACGATTCCGTGCCTTATCTGCGCAACTCGCTGCCCAACGACACCGATATCCTGCACGAATATTTCATCCCGCGCAGCCAGTTCGTTTCGTTCGTCGACGGCATGCGCAAGGTGCTGACCGACAACAAGACCAATCTGCTGAATGCCTCGGTGCGCGTCGTGCATCAGGAAAACAATTTCCTGACCTATTCGCCGGAGCCTGCATTCTCGCTGGTGCTCTACATCAACCAGACCACGGATGATGAAGGCAACCGGCGCATGAAAAAGGCGACGGAAGAACTGATCGACCTCACCATCGCGCACAAGGGCCGGTTTTTCCTGCCCTATCAGCTCTATTATTCGAAGGATCAGTTGCAGCGCTCGTATCCGCAGATCAACGATTTCTTCGCGGCGAAGCGGAAGTATGATCCGGGCGAGTTGTTTACGAATACGTTCTATCAGAAGTATGCATCGTAGCGGTCAAAGCCGAGCGACGATGCGCTTTGGCCGCAGGCCGCTGCAGCCGCCGGCCTGTTCGGCGTCCAGTACCAGCAGCGCGCCCGCGGCATAGAGGCGGGCGACAAAGCCGGAATCGTCGGAACGCGCGATGGTGAAGTAGTCGTTCGACGCGAGGATGCGGCCGTTGGCTTTGGCGACCACGGCCAGCGCTTGCGAAGGCGGACCGACAATCGCCATCGACTTGCCGGGGGCGGATCCAAAGGTCAGCGCAACGACAACAGCAAGCCAGCCGACGATGACGAGAGCAACCGCGCCGGCGATGCGGCCCAGCGGCAACGTCCGGTCCTGCCGACGCCCGTCAGTAGTCATAGAAGTGCTCGATGCTCGCGCCTTTGGCCTTGAGGTCGCGGTTGATGTCGACAAGCTGGTCGATCCTGGCTTTCAGGCCGGCCCTGCGAAACCCGGGCCGGGCATCCAGCTCCAATGAAAACAGTTCCGTCGTACCCTTGATGTCAAGCTTGGCGGCATCGGGGGCAATCACGGTAATGAGGATGTCGTGATTGCCGGCGATCTCCGCAAGGCCGAACCCCTGATCCAGCAGGCCCTGAAGGATTTCGGTGAGCGCCTTGTAGCGCGGCGCCTGCACCAGTTGCCATTGGGCGTTGAGCGCACGGATCGGCTTGATGCGCGGCTCACTCGCCAGCGCCTGCGGCGGCAGCGTCGCGACCACGAACATGATGTCGCGCGGCTCGTCGTCGCCACCGGCGTCGAGCGCCTTCTGGATCAGCGCGGCGTAGCCGATCTTGACGAAATATTCCGCGCCGAGCGCGAAGTCGCGCTCCCAGCTGCGCAAGCTGCTCGGCGTCGGCGCCGAGATCGCCATCAGGCCGTCGAGCTTTTCGCGGAACGGATATTTGTACCAGGGGATGGTGTAGAGGAAGGCGGCATAATCCTGCAGCACGGCGCGGCCGAATTCGTCCTGCGGGGTGCGCTTATCGCCCCTGATCCATTCGAACACCCGGCCGATGGTATTCTCATAGAATCCCTTGACGGCGTATTCGACGGAATAGCTGATGCCGATGATGTAGATCATCGTCTTTACTTCGGTCAGCGATTCTCCCGTCGCAGGCACGGCGCGGTTGATGGTGCAGAAGCTCCGCCAGAACCCGAAGATGTGACCGAGATAGCCAAAATGGCTTTCGCTGGAGCGGTCGAGGAAGCGGCCGAAATCCTCGAAGGAATAGACGATGTACCATTCGGGGAAGGTGAAGAAGGTGTTGTTCAGCTTGCGCCGATAGCCCGGCTCGTCGATCGCGGGCAAGGTCACCGCCGGTGCATTGGCCGCCGCGGCGCCGGAAGAGGGGCGGCACGTCCCCTCGATATAGGCCAGCGGCACGAACACCGTCAGCACGATCAGGATCGCGATGACAGCCAGGATGCACCGCAACCACCTAAGCATGAGCGACGGACCGCGTCCGCGGCGCGAGCAGATAGCCGATCAGGATCGCCACGCCGCCGAGGCCGAGGTGCGGGGCATTGGCGAAAAACCGCGTCGAGAGCGGCAGATTGAGGACGCCGTTGATCAGGATGCCGAAGTCGAGATAGCCGCTGCCGGTGAGCAGGCCGAGCACGCCATCGGCAAAGTAGAACGCGCCGAACAACTGAAAAAACAATTCCGAGGCGCGGCGCGAGGTCATCGCCGCCGCTGCCGCCCACAGCGCCGAGACGAGATGCAGCCCGTCGGCGTACCAGGTGCGGCGGAACAGGCCGAAGATCATGTCATTGGCGTCGATGAAGGCCGGGATGTAGCCGGTGAGGATCACAAAGCCGAGCAGGGCGGCGTAGCCCCAGGCGCACAATCTGATGATGTCCATGATGTCTCCGGCGGCGAACTGCAGGACTTGTCGAATCTCTGCCCAGTCTAGAGTTTTCCGAGTGTCTTGAGCAGGGCGTCGTTGAACATGCCGGGGTCCTCGATCTGCGGAATGTGACCGAGCCCCGGCAGCATTGTCAGGCTCGTTCGCTGCGGAAGCAGCGTTCGCAGATCAAGGGCCTGCTCAACAGGCGTGACCGTATCCTGGTCGCCCCACAGGATGGCGACGGGGACTTCCAGCTTCGCATAGGCGGTGCGGTCCGCGCTCGCGGCATCGGTGTCGGCGCCGAGGAAATAATACAGCCAGTGGGCGATGTCGCTCGTGCTGTCGCGCTGCGTCAGCGGCCTTTGCAGGATTGCAACATATTCCGGCAGCGCGCGGTCCTTCTTCGCGATCAGCGATTTGAGCAGCAGTTCTGTCGCCACGGGATTGGTGATGGTGAGCGACACCAGGATTTCGCGAATCCATTGCGGCTGGATCACCCAGGGCGCGGCGGACGGCGCAGCCGTCAATCCGAGTGCGGCATCGACCAGCACCAGTGCGCGCGCTTGATCCGGATATCGCATCGCCAGTTCGGTCGCCGCACCGGCGCCGAAGGAGTGACCGACGACGATGGCGGGCGGCGCTTTCAGCGCATCGAGCACGTCGCTGATCCGGGCAGCCTGGTCCTGCCGCGTGTAACTGCCGGGACGGTCCGAGAATCCAAACGGCGGGAGATCGAGGGCGATCACATGAAAGCCGGCCGCGGCCAGCACGTCGCTGGTATGTCGCCACAGCTCGCTCCACGCCGCCGTGCCGTGAAACAGCACCACGGGAACGCCGTCCTCCGGACCCTTCTCCTGCACGAACACGCCGCCCGAACGCGTCGGCACCAGGTGGCCGGTCCGGGGCGCCAGTTGGGGGCGCGTGCCGGTTTCGCGTATCGACGCCGCGAGGCGGAATGAGGCGATCACAAGGATCAAGGACAGGAGCAGGACCAACAAGCCGTTGCCCGACCAGCGCAGAATGTTTGTGACCACGAGGCCTCGCAAAATCGATCGATCAAAACGGGGAGCGGAAACGGAGCGAGTTTTAGGCCAACGCGGGCGGCTGGCGACTGAAAATACCCGACATGATCAGCGCCCGGTTAACACTGGGAAAAAATACAACCTACTGCCCCGACGGCGTCCGCAGGCCGTGCCAGGCGTCGCGGACCTGATGGTAGTGCACTTCCGGCAGATAATCCGGCGTGTTGAGGCCGAGGTTCTTGACGTCGAGCCGGCCGATCGCGCTGAGCAGCGTGTAGGAAGCGATCACGCGGTCGCGCTGCGCGCCGATCAGCCGCGCCTTGGCCTGGATCAGGTCCTGCTGCGCGTTCAGCACGTCGACGGTGGTACGCTGGCCGCCAGCGGCCTCGCGCTGCACGCCCTGCAGGGCGACGGTGGCGGCGCGGACTTCGGCCTCGGATGCGGTGACCGCAATCTTGGCGCCTTCATTGGCGACCCAGGCGCCGACCGCGGCGGTGCGGGCCTGATTGCGGAACTGGTCCAGCACCAGCCGGCTTTGGCTGGCGACTTCCTTGGCCTGCCGGGTCTGCGAAGCCGCCATGCCGCCGTCATAGATCGGCTGGGTGAGCTGGGTGGTCACCGAAGCCTGGTCGGTCCCGAAGGTGCCGAGCGTCGGATCCGACTGCTTGCTGCGGCTGGCGCTGCCCTGCAGCGTGATGGTCGGCATCAGGCTGCTTTCGGCGACGCGGATGGTGGTGGTGGCGACGTCGAAGTCGAAGCTCGCCGCCATCACCGCCGGATGCTCGCGGAAGGCAAGCCCGGTGGCGTCATCGCGGCTGCGCGGCAGCAGGCGGTCCACGGTATCGGCGGGGCGGAGCAGGGTGGGCGCGTTGCCGATCACCTGGGTATAGGTCGCCTGGCTGACAGCGAGGTTGACCTCGGCGGCGTTCAGATCGGCGCGGCCGCGGGCGAGGCGCGCCTCGGCCTGCGCGGTATCGGTCGGCGTGACGTCGCCGGCATTGAGTCGCTTCTGGGTGATGCCGAGCGTTTCCTGCAGGAACGCCACGTTGGCGCGTTGCGCTTCGACCAGCGACTGGTTGGCGAGCACGTTGGTATAGACGGTGACGGCGTCGAGCAGCACGCCCTGGCCGACATTGCGCAGCGCCTCGCGGCCGGACTGCACCTGCAGTTCCGCCACGCGGACGCTGTTGGCGGTCTTGAACCCGTTGAACAGTGTCTGCGTAACGGTCACGCCAACGGTCCACGGCTTCAGGTTCGCCGACTGGATCGTGTTGTCGGGAAGCAGGTTGCGCACTGCCTGGAAGCCGGCGGAGAGCGTGGCAAGGATCTGCGGCCGATACCCTGAAAGCGCCTGCGGCACGTTCTCGTCGGTGGCGCGCTGGCGGGCACGTTCGGCATTGAGCGCAGGATTGGTCTGGTAGGCCTTGGTCAGTGCCTCAGGAAGACTTTCGCCATGCGCGGCCGATGCCGCCAACGCAAAGCAAGCCGCCACAAGGCGAATGCCCGATCGAAGCAAGCGCCTATCAACGTGGCCAACCCTAGCGGCACGCCCAGCCATTTGATTCCGTAGCCAACACACGAACGTGATAACCCTGCTTCGAGCCACCGCGCTCTATCTGCTTGTTTGAGCATGACCTTCAGGGAACGCCGGTCACCCGTCATTCCGGATCATGCATGGTTTGCCCGCCCCCGCCGACATCCTCGGCTCGTCTACCTGTTTAGGCGGCGTCGCCGCTACAGGCAAACTGCCGCGCGACATCAGTACATTAATTCAGTGAATTCAGCGCTTGGCTGTTGCCGGTTCGTCACAGACGAAGTTCAACGGCAAATACGCTAGGCTTCGCTGGCTGGCGTCCGATTCGGGGCGGTTGGCTCTCCAGTCATGCCCCCGGTCCGCAACTGATGCCGAAGCTGTTTTCCGACCCCGAAGCGATCGCGGAGGATATCATCCGCGATGTCGGAACCAACCTCGTGGTCGGCTTGCCGCTCGGACTAGGCAAGGCCAACCATGTCGTCAACGCGTTGTATGCACGCGCCGCCGCCGACCGTTCGATCAAGCTCACCTTGTTCTCGGCGCTGACGCTGGAAAAACCGCGGCCCTCGAGCCTGCTCGAACAGCGCTTCATCGGCCCGGTGATCGACCGGCTGTTTGGCGGCTATCCCGACCTGACCTATGCCGGCGCGCTGCATGCCGGGGAGTTGCCGCCCAACATCGAGGTGATCGAGTTTTTCTTTCTGGCCGGCAAATGGCTGCACGTGCCGTACGCGCAACAGCATTACATCTCCGCGAACTATACCCATGCCTCGGCCTACCTGCTGTCGCGCGGGCTGAACGTCGTCACCCAGCTGGTCGCGAAACGTGTGATCGATGGCGTGACGCGTTACAGCCTGAGCTGCAATACCGACACCACGCTCGACATCCTGCGCGCGCGGAGCGAAGGCCGGGCATCGTTCAAGCTGATCGGTCAGGTCAATTCCGAGCTGCCGTTCATGCCGGGCGCCGGCGATCTGCCGGCGGATGAATTTTCCGCGGTGCTCGACAGCCCCGCGACCGACTTCCCGCTGTTCGCCCCGCCGGCCGAGCCGGTCAGCGACACCAAATACGCGATCGGGCTTCATGCGGCCGGCCTCGTGCCCGACGGCGGCACCTTGCAGATCGGTATCGGGCAGGTCGGCGATGCGCTGGCGCAGGGGTTGATCGTTCGTCACCGCGACAACGCGCAATTCCACGCCATCATGAAGCGGCTTGCGCCGGGAACTGAGCCCGCGGAGAGCGGGCCGTTTTCGAAAGGGCTTTATGGGGTCAGCGAAATGCTGATCGAGGCGTTTCTCGGCCTGATCGACGCCGGTATTCTCAAGCGCGAGGCCGATGGCGTGACGCTGCACGGGGCATTTTTCCTCGGCCCAAAATCGTTCTATCGCGCATTGCGCGAGATGCCGGCCGAGCAACTCGCGCGCATCCAGATGATGCCGGTCTCCTTCACCAACCAGCTCTATGGCGACGAGGATGCCAAGCGTCGCGCGCGCCTCGATGGTCGTTTTGTCAACACGGCGATGATGGCGACGCTGATGGGGGCTGCCGTTTCTGACGGCCTGGAGGACGGTCAGGTCATCAGCGGCGTCGGCGGCCAGTACAATTTCGTCGCGCAGGCGTTTGAGCTTGAAGGCGCGCGGTCGGTCCTCGCGCTGGAATCGACACGGCAGGCGGGTCGCAAAGACGCTTTCCAACATGCGCTGGAATTACGGCCACCAGACCATCCCGCGGCACCTGCGCGACGTGTTCGTCACCGAATACGGCGTTGCCGACGTCAGGGGCAAATCGGACGCCGAGACCATCGCGGCGATGCTGGCGATCACGGATTCCCGCTTCCAGGATGAACTGGCCAAGGTCGCCAAGGATGCCGGCAAGCTGCCGAAGAATTTTGAAATTCCGCGCAGCCACCGCGAGAATTTTCCGGAGCGGATCGTGCAGGCCTTGAAGCCTGCGCGCGACGCGGGGCTGCTGCCGTCATTCCCGTTCGGCAGCGATTTTGACGCAGTCGAGCAACGGCTGATCCCGGCTCTGCAGTTGCTGCGCGAAGCGCAGCGGACGCCGCTGCTGTTGCCCGGCTTGTTGTGGCAGGGAATGACGCAGCCGCCGGACGGCGCGAACCTCGAATGCCTGGCGCGGCTGGGTCTCGACAAGCCGACAACGTTTGCCGAGCGCGCCTACCGCGCGCTGGTCAATGCGGCGCTGACGCGGATGAAATAGCGAGGTGCCGTAGGGTGGGCAAAGCGAAGCGTGCCCACCATTGCAGTCGCGATTGATGAGAGATGGTGGGCACGTCGCTTCGCGCCTTTGCCCACCCTACGAGGCAGAGCAAGCCTTACCTGTTCTTGTTCACCGGCTTGCGCTTCTCGATGAACGCCGCCATGCCCTCGGCGCGGTCTTCCAGCGCAAAGGTCGAGTGGAACAAATTGCGCTCGACATTCATGCCTTCGGACAATGGTGTTTCGAACGCGCGGTTGATGGCTTCCTTGGCCATGGCGGCAGCTGGCCGCGACATCGAGGCGATCTTTTCCGCCGCCGCGAGCGCCTCTTCCATCAATTTGTCCGCCGGCACGACGCGGCTGACGAGGCCGGAGCGTTCGGCTTCCGCAGCGTCCATCATGCGCCCGGTGAGGCACAGATCCATCGCCTTGGATTTGCCGATCGCGCGCGTCAGACGCTGGGTGCCGCCGATGCCCGGGATAGTTCCGAGGGTGATTTCCGGCTGGCCGAATTTGGCGGTGTCGGAAGCGATGATGATGTCGCACATCATGGCGAGCTCGCAGCCGCCGCCGAGCGCATAGCCGCTGACGGCGGCGATGGTGGGTTTGCGGCAGGTGGCGACGCGGCCGCCGCCGATCGCGGCGAAATCGCTGGAAAACATGTCGATGAAACCTTTCGGCTGCATCTCCTTGATGTCGGCGCCGGCGGCGAACGCCTTTTCGCTGCCGGTGAGCAGGATGCAGCCGATAGTGTCATCGGCCTCGAGGTCGTCGACGGCCGCCGCGATCTCGCGAAACACGCCGAATGACAGCGCGTTGAGCATTTTCGGCCGGTTCAGCGTGATGACGCCGACCGCGCCCTTGCTCTCGACAATGATGTGTTCGAACGTCGCCATGATCCACCCCGCGCTACGATTTGGCGGGCAATGTGCCCGCTGCCGGGGTGGGCTTCAAGTGGGACGGGAGCGGATCCCGGACGCGGGTGGCCCGCGTCCGATGCGACGATGGTTACGCCATGAACATGCGCGCGGCCGACGCCAGCGTCAGCAGGGCGCCGAAGGCGATGAAGACCTTTCCGATCAGCGACGTCTTGTCCAGCGTGGAACTGTCGTTAGCGTACGCATCCGACGACGGTCTGGAGGTCGAGGCCAGTACAACCCCTTGCGTCGTCGTCGCGACCGGCTGTTCGGAAGGGGTCAACGATCGGTCGAAATTGCTGCTCTGATCGGAAGCAACCGCGCCGGGCTCGGCCGGCGCCTCCGCATCGGCCGGCTTGTCAGCGGCGGTCTGCAGAACAGTATTGGCCTTTTCGGACATGGCCGCTGACATGCCCTTGGCGCTGTCGGGCGGCGCATCGGCGGCAGTCATTTGTGCATTGGCGTTGGCGACCCGTGCGGGCATTGCGGGCGCGGTGCCGCCGCTCGCATCGGCGACCTGCTTTTCGTCGGCTTTCCTGCTCTCGGCCGGTTTCGATGCCGTGTGCGTGGATTTGCGATGGGCGTAGCGCTTCTTCAGCGAACGCGAGTCTTGCCTGGCGGACTTGTCGGACGCCGTGCTCTCCGACTTCGAGACCGCGGCGCTATCCGCATCGGCACTGGCGGCTCTCGCCGGCAGTGATCCTGCGAGACCTGCCAAAAGCCCTGCCGCTAAAATCAATGCCGATCCCGCGCTGGCTTTGATCGTCATGTGGAGTCTCCCATTGGCCGCTGCCCATCCGCGAAAAAGACCCCGACGCGTGTCCATAGCGCGGCAGAAACGGGGAATCTTCGGGCCGCGCTGGGCAAAAGCTGGGCAATGGTGTTGCGGTGGATGCTTGGTGGGCATTTTGCCGGCAACGTCGTCTCCAGCGGCGCTGCGCCGGGTGTCCTGCGGCAAGCGGGTGCGAGCCCGCGCAATCGATGTTATGAGCCTGCCGGCAGCCCAGCCGGTGGCGCGGGAGGTGTTTCGGTCACTCGATCACGACCTTGTGATCTCGGGGTTCTGAGGTAACAATTTGATAGATCGGCCGAATTGAAGGGTAGGAGCGCTCTTGCGCGAACGGGATGACGAATGGACCGGCCTGATGCGGTCGGCCATTGCAGGCGACAGTGCGGCGTATCATCGCCTGCTCAGGGCCGTCACGCCGGTGCTCCGGGCCGCGGCGCGCCGCGGTCTCGCGCGGGCAGGGCAACCGGTCGATCAATCCGAGGACATCGTGCAGGACATTTTGCTGGCGGTCCATCTGAAGCGGCACACCTGGGATGTCAGCGCTCCGTTTGCGCCCTGGCTGTTTGCGATCGCGCGCAACAAGCTGATCGATGCGCTGCGCCGCCGCGGCCGGCGCATCTTCGTCGATATCGACGATTTCGCCGAGACGCTGCCGGGCGAAACGCCGGCCGAGACCGCCTCGGCGAGCGAGGTTGCCGCCCAGCTTCAGACGCTGCCGGCGCGGCAGCGCGACGTGCTGCAGTCGATCGCGGTCGACAGCGCCTCGATCAAGGATACGGCCGCGAAATTTTCCATGAGCGAGGGCGCGGTGCGGGTGGCGCTGCACCGCGCGCTGGCCAGCCTGACCGCGAAGCTACGGGAACAGTAGGGATGGATACCGATCAGCTCATTCGAACGCTGGCAGCCGACAATCCGCACCGGGCGCGGCCGGTCGGCTTTGCGCTGATGCTGGCGCTTCTGGCCGCGGCGCCGGTCTCGCTTCTGATGTTCTTTACCGAACTCGGCATCAGGCCCGACGTGATGGTTGCGATGCGCAATCCGTTCTTCGACCTGAAATTCGCGGTGACGCTGGCGCTGGCGATTGCGGCGATTGCCGTCAGCCTGCATCTGTCGCGGCCCGAGGCCTCGCTGCGCGGATTTGGCTGGCTGCTGCTGGCCCCGGTCGGGATACTGGCCGCAGGGATCGGCGGCGAGATGATGATGCCGCAGCGGTTGCCGATGATGACGCGGCTGGTCGGCAAGAACTCGTGGATCTGCATGACGGCGATCCCGGCGCTGTCGCTGCCGCTTCTGGCCGGGGCCCTGATCGGGCTGCGCCACGGCGCGCCGTCGCGGCCGGCGGTCGCCGGCGCCATCGCGGGATTGTTGTCGGCGGGACTGGCGGCGACGCTCTACGCCTCGCATTGCACGGACGATTCACCGCTGTTCGTGGCAGCGTGGTACACGATTGCGACCGCGCTGGTGACCGCGATCGGCGCGCTCGCCGGAGCGAAGCTGCTCAGGTACTAGGTAGGGGCGTCGTGGGCGCGTTCTGCTGCATGCGGTGGAAACGCAGCACCTGTTGCGCCGTCGACGGCCGCAGCCGCTCGTAGGTGTCCTTGCAGGCCAGGAGATTGGAGGGCTCCGCGCCGGATAGTTCGTCGCGCATCTTGATGATGGTCTTGACCGTCGGCCACGACAACCCTGCGACCTTCGCCAAAATCATCACGCCTTCGGCCCGGCTTTCAACCATCATGTTCTCGGCGATCGCCACCGGCACGTTGGCCAGCGCTGCGATCGAAGCGTTGGCCTCGTCGAATTTCCCGGCCGCGGCAAACGACGCCACCTCGGATTCGTCGAGCCGGCCGTCCGCGTACAGCGACTTGACCAGCGCGTGCGCAATCTCGGTGTTCTGGGTGATCGTCGAGGTCGCCGAGCGCGCGCGCCGCGTTGCCTCCTTGACCACGGTCGGCACCTCCGCCGCCTGCTGCGGGTTGGCGGCCTCCAGCCGCTGCCGCACCGTGTCGGAGGCCTTGGCAAGCAGTTTCAGATAGAGGTGCCGCGGCACGGACGGACGCAGGCCGATGCAGGTCGTGAGATTGTCGTGGCCTTCGGCGCGGCTGACGAGGCGGGTAAAGCCGCGCTCGGTGAACTCCGCGCCCGGGTTGTTCACGGTCGACTCGATCACCGCATTATTGCCGCGCTGGACCAGCACGTCGGTGACCGCGCCGCTCAGGGTCCTGCGGGTCGAAATCGCCATCAAATGCGCCTGGCTCTTGCTGCGCGCATTCTCGATCAGGGTCTTGTCGTCGAGCCGCATCGATTGCGACAGCACGGGACCCGCCACCTCGATGACATCATCGAAAGCCAGCGCGCGGATGGTGAGCGGCGGCGCGGTGTCGATCGGGGCGAGACGGTTGGCCAGCAGGATCTTGGCCGAGGTTTCGATGTGATCGATCAGGAACTGGAAGACATCGTCGAACAGCCCGACCTGTTCGTCCGAATAATCCACCGCACCGTTGATGAAGAGATCGGTTACCCGGCGCAGGGTCTCGACCCGTCGCGCGACGGTTCCGTGCGCAAGGGTGGACTGCAGCTCGTCAAGCAGACTTCCGGGCGAGGGAGACGTGTTGGCTTTTGAAATCATGACTTTGTCCTGGAGCAAAGACCGGCGGCGGATTCTCCACCGCCGGAGCTGAAATGTGTCGGATCAGGCGCTGGTAATGCGGTTGCGTCCCTGCGCCTTGGCTGCATAAAGCGCGCTGTCGGCGCGCGCGAGAAACAGGTCTGACGTCTCGTTCGGATTCAGCGTTGCAACGCCTGCCGACATCGTCACCTTCATGCCGGGCGAGAACGCGCTCCAGTCGAGATCGGCAATAATCGCGCGCAACCGGTCGAGCGCCCGCATCGCCTGGTCGGTGTCCATGTCGGGCAGCACCAGCAGGAATTCCTCGCCGCCATAGCGGCCGAACCGGTCGATGCTGCGAACGTTGGCGAACATGGTGATCGAGAATGTCCGCAGCACCTCGTCGCCGGTCGGATGGCCGTAGGCGTCGTTGATGCGCTTGAACCAGTCGAGGTCGATCAGCGCGATGGAGCAGGGCGATCCACCGCGGGTCGCGCGGGCGATCTCCTCCTCCAGCATTCGCATGATGCAGCGCCGGTTTGACGCTCCCGTCAGTTCATCGAGTTCGGCAAGCTCCTCGATCCGCTTGTACGCGGCCTTCAATTCGAAGCTGCGGTCGTAGAGCATCTTGCGCATAGTGCTGCCGTACAGCCCCACGAAGGCGCACTGTCCGATCGTGAGGACAAACGAAAGCATGGCCGCGACGCGTTCGGTCTGGGTGGTAATCGGCAGGGCGATCGGGGTGCTGCTGAAGAGGAAGATCGGCGCCAGGCCGATCATGGTGAGCGTCCAGGAGACAATCGCCTGCCGCGAGGTCATTCGCAGCGCGCCGAACCCGAATATGAGAAATACCACGCTCAGGAAGGCAAATCCGATTTCGGGCGCCGCCAGCAGAAAGCAGAGCTGCAGCGCGACGTGGCCGGCCACCTGGAAGCTCGTCAGATAGTGGTCTTCGAACCGGTCGTTGAAATGGGCTTCCGACAACACGACAAAGATCGAGATCAGCCCGATGCCGGAAAGGAAATAGGCCGACGGAATGATGATCGGGACGGTGCCGGCATAGCAATAGACCAGCAGCACCGAGCTGATGAGTACGTAGCTGATGCCTTGCACGGCCAGCATATGGCGGCGCTGGCCGACCCGCCGCTTCAATAGTTCCAGCGGCAGTCGCACCGGCACGGCCGTACCGTGGGTGCCTTGCCCCTGAAGCAATGAAGCCGCGCTGCTCATGTCCTGCCGCAATTGGAGGATGCCGGACGAAACTTTAGGGAATAAAGCCTTTAGGTTTGGTATCTTTTGGCGTCGAATCGGGCCCGTTAAAACCCTGCCATTGTACTGTTTCGCAACGGAAATCTGCCGGATTCCGATAAGGTGGAACTCGCTTGTGCGGGAGCTCCCCGGCGTGAAGCAGGGTGCTGCCCTGTCGGCGAAGCCTTGCTAAGGTCCCGAGGTGGCGTGTCTTTAGGAAAGTGTTTGCGTATTATGATACCAATACTGGGGTTCACCTCGTCCTGGCCGGGAAAACGGCCTGGTCATGTCCGTCTGTGCGATAGGTCACACATGCAATCCGGACATTGCCGTAATGTGAAGAATCTCACCATTCACATCGAACCGCTGGCCTCTCCCGTCAGACCAACTTTGCGAGACGGGCATTGAACGCGGCACAGGCGGCTTCAGACGAAATTCTGATCGCTCGGATCGCTCAAGGCGACCGGCTCGCCATGCAGGTGCTTTACGGAAGGCACCATGTCAGGGTGTTCCGTTTCGGGCTTCGGCTCGTAAGGGATGAACAGATTGCGGAAGACCTCATCAGCGAGGTTTTTCTCGATGTGTGGCGTCAGGCTGGCAAGTTCGAAGGCCGATCCGCCGTTACCACCTGGCTCCTGGCGATTACGCGGTTCAAGGCCCTGTCGGCACTCAGGCGCCGCAAGGACGTTGGACTGGACGACGAGACTGCCAACGCGATCGAGGATACGTCCGACGATCCGGAAGTGGTGGTGCAGAAGAAGGATACGGGGCAAGCGTTGCGCAAGTGCCTGACGGCGCTTTCGCCAGAGCACCGGGAGATCGTCGATCTCGTCTACTACCACGAGAAGTCCGTGGAAGAGGTGGCCGAAATCGTCGGAATTCCGGAGAACACCGTCAAGACGCGCCTGTTTTACGCGCGCAAGAAATTGGCCGAGTTGCTGAAGGCAGCCGGCGTAGAGCGAGGTTGGCCATGATGGCGGCGAGCAAGAAAGTGCTGGATCAAGAGCCCAGCGAAATCGAGTTGCTGTTGCCGTTCCACGCGGCCGGCACCTTGAGCACGCGCGATGCACGCCGCGTCGAGGAAGCGCTCGCCGGCGATCCCGAGCTTGCCCGGCAATTCGCGGTCATCCGCGAGGAATATGCCGAGACGATCAGCCTCAACGAAAGCCTGGGTGCGCCGTCCGTGCGCGCCATGCAGAAGCTGTTCGCCGCGATCGACGGAGAGCCCGTGCGCAAGCCATCGCTTTCGGTTAGCCTGTCCGCCCGGATATCGGAATTTTTCGCAAGGTTGTCGCCGCGTACGCTGGCCTGGTCGGCGAGCCTCGGCGCCGTGGCGCTGCTGTTGCAGGCCGGCGTGATCGGCGCCGTGCTGATGAAGAACCAGACCGCTTCGTTCCAGACCGCCTCGCTCAGCCTGAACGAGCCGTCGGCGGCACCCATTACGCGCGATCTCGCAAGCAGCGCCGCGCCGACGCGCGCACTGGTGCGGTTTGCGCCGGAAGCCCGGATCGCCGACATCACCGCGTTGCTCGACAATTACCAGGCCTCGATCGTCGACGGCGCCAAGGGCGGCATGTTCCGGCTGCAGTTCGGCAAGGCGATGAGCAAGGACGAAGCCGCAAGCCTGCTCACCAGGCTGCAGCGCGAGAAGATCGTCAGCCTCGCGGTGGCAACGCCGTAAGCCGCTCGTCGCGCGCCCGGCAAGCCGAGGTCCCATGGTTCATGATGGCTTTAATTGGCAGATGAAGAAGCGGCGCCGCGCCTGGATCCTGTCGGCGGCGCTGTTGCCATTGCTGGCTTTCGCAGCTTCCGCGGTTCATGCGCAAAGCGTCATGCGTACGCCCAACCTCAATGTCGGCTCGCGGGTACCCTCCATCAACGCGGTGGCGCCGAGAACCACGCCAAACATCGCGGCTCGGCCGACCGTAGGCGTTGATACCGTCGCGCGAACGCGCCCGGACCTCGGAGCGCGGTCGACGCTGTCTGTCGCGCGGTTCCCGACCAATTCCAGTTCGGCTTGCCAAAACGCCGGTCGCGGTGCGGACGGCGAATGCCTGGTGACGTCGACCGGTGGCGGCAAGGGCGGCTCCGCCAAGACCGTGGCCAGGAAGGGGAAGGGCGGGTCAGACAAGGGTAATTCGCAGGCCGCGCTCAATCTGCGTACAGTCCCGAACGAGCTCGTCGCCGAAATCGACGGCGCGTTATCCAGCGCCGAGGCCGATGAACTGGCGCGGCGTCATGGCCTGGAGCGTATCGCCTCGCAGAATTTCCCGCTGCTCGGCGGCACCATCGGCCTGTTCCGCATCGTCGACCGGCGTCCGGTGGACACGGTGCGCCGCGAATTCGCGGCCGACGGCAGCGTGCGTTCGGTGCAGTTCAATTTCCGTCACTTCCTGCAGGAAGCGAAGAAGCCCGCGATCGAGGGAGACGCCGCGCAATACGCCGTCGCCCAGCTCCGGCTGCCGCAGGCGCACGCGCTCGTCCGCGGCATGAACGTCACCATCGCGGTGATCGATTTCAGGCGTCGACGTCAGACATCCCGAACTCGCCAATTCGGTCGCCGACAGTTTCGACGCGCTCGGCAGCAGCGAAGGTCCGCATGTCCATGGCACCGGCATCGCCGGCGCGATCGTCGCGCATGCCAAACTGATGGGCAGCGCGCCGGAGGCGAGGTTGCTGGCGATCCGCGCATTCGGCAGGGGATCCAAGGGCGCGGAGAGCACGTCCTATGTGATCCTGAGGGGATTGAACTACGCGGCCGAGCATGGCGCGCAGATCATCAACATGAGCTTTGCCGGCCCGAAGGACCCGCTGATCGAGCGCGGCATCGCCGCCACCGCGGCCCGTGGCATCCTGATGGTGGCTGCGGCCGGCAATGCCGGAGCGAAATCGCCGCCGCTCTATCCCGCCGCCAATCCGAACGTCATTGCAGTGAGCGGAACCGACGCGCAGGACAAGCTGTTTGCGGCGTCCAACCGCGGCAACCACATCGCCATATCGGCCCCGGGCGCGGATATCTTCCTGCCGGCGCCGGATGAAAAATATCAGATCACGTCGGGCACCTCGTTCAGCGCCGCCTATGTCAGCGGCGTTGCGGCGCTGATGCTGGAGCGCAATCCTGCGCTGAAGCCGAACGATATTCGGGCCATTTTGACGAAGACCGCCCGCGATCTCGGCGTCCCCGGCCGCGACGATCAGTTTGGCGCAGGCGAGGCCGACGCCTTTGCCGCGGTCACCGCCGCGACCGCCGCGCCGGCGGTTCCGCTTGCCTCGGTTTCAGGCAAGCCCGCGGGAGAAAAGACGCCGGCGCTCGACCCGGCGGCCGATAACGCTTCCGTGAGCCGGGCGCTGAATGACCCCCCGCCATCGATGGCATCGGACAAATCGGCCGCAAACGCCGCGAAATAGCGTGCTGGGCCGTGATTTTCCCGGCAATCATCCCGAACAGAGGGTTAAAAAAATCGCCGGACGTTTTGAACGTTCGGCGAGGGTGCTGCGACTTATTGATGTGGGAGCGGTAATCCCTCCCCATCGGCTGTATTCGGCGCGAGCGCCCATCCACCCCAAGCGCCCATATAGCTTGACCCGTCCGGTTGTCCCCCCGGACGGGTCTTTCATTTTCGGCAGGTGATTCCAAAGAAGCAGCGTGCATGCGGGCTCGCGCAAACCGCCGGCTACACGTTTTTTGTCCGCTTTCTTAGTATACAATTTTACCGTGTGCTTGGCGCAGCGCGATCATGCCGCCCTGCGGGTTGACGGTGGATAATGGCGACAGCACCGTATTTTTGCGGGCCTTGTCGCTTGCCTTGCGGTTACATGGCTTCACGCACTGGACACGAAAAAGTTTTCCACAGAATATCCATGCCATCTCAAACTGATTCGTCTCTGGTTGCGTCTGCGTCCGTTCCTCTCTTACGGGCTAATTTATGGCACATCCTGCAGACGTGGCACGTGGCCGCAACATTGTTGCGCGCTGGTGCAACCTGGCCGAGCGACGGTTGGAATATCTCACTGAACTGTTCGAGACCGGGCGCTGGCGCCGCTTCCACACCGAACTCGAATTTCTCGAGAACATCCAGGAAGCCAAGACAGCCGTCGCGACCTGGCGCGACCTGCTGAGCCGCGAAGCCGCGCTCGACAACACGGCGATCGACATGACCTGGCTTGGCCGCCGTCGAACCACGCCGCTGCCGCTGACACCGCTGCCGCGCGATCAAGGGCTCCGTCAGCCGATTGTGCAGCTTCAGCCGAAAGCGGCCCCTGTTGTTGCGGCACCGCCGCCACGCGACGTCCCCCTGGACGTCCTGGTCGCGCTGGAAAGTCAGCTCGTTGTAGCGGATGAGGCGCCTTCCGCATCCGATGGGTTGGCGCTCGACGAAATGCAGTTCCCGGCACTCGATCTCGACGCGATGAAGGACCGCTATCCGCTGCTGCGCAACGCGCTTTAGGCGGGCGGGGAGGGACGCGAACTACCGCCGCACCGCGTTGCCTGCGACCGTCACCTGAGCGTAACGCTGCGCGCCTTCGGCTGACAGATCGGTCGTGATGGTGCGGGCGTGATCGAGCCCGACCACGGCCCCGCGCGGAGTTTCCGAAATCATGTTGTTGCTGACCAGCGCCGTGCCGGCGCCGGGCATGACCGACACGCCGACGCCGACGAAGGCGTTGCGGATCACGTTGCCGATGATGGCGACGTCGCGGAGATATTTGCCCCAGCCGGCGATGATGCCGAACGAGGGCGCATTCTCGACCACGTTGCCGGTGACGGATGAATCCGCCTCGACATAGATGCCGATCCCGGCGTCGTCGTCGGGCGCGGTGCCGATCGGCCGCTTCGGCAGCAGGTTGCGGATGATATTGCCCTGGACGACCGCGATGCGTCCGCCCTCGTTGAAATTGCAGACGGAGACGCCGACAGCCGCGCCATCCACCGTGTTGTTGGCGATCACGGCGGCCTCGAACGCGAATTCGGAATAGAGCGCGACCTCGCGGACGTTGCTGACGCTGTTGCCCGTGATCTGGATGTTGGAGGCCGAATTGCCGCGCACCGCGGAGTAGTCGCAATTTTTGATGCGGTTGCCGCGCACGATCACGTTGCCGGCGCGGAAGGCATTGATGGCGTTGCCATACTGCCCGGAGCCGCCGGGCCCGGCCTTGATGTCCTCGATGCGGTTGTCGAGAACGAGCGTGCCGTCGTCGCCGATCGCCGTGCGCAGGATCTCGATGCCGTTGTCGTTGGTGTCGGTGATGGTGTTGCGCGAGACGATCAGGCCCTTTGCGTCGAACGATACGACGGCGGTGGTCGCGATCTTCCTGAAAATATTGCCGGAGATGTCGCCGGATACCTGTTCCAGCCAGATGCCGTTGCCGCCGCTGCCTGATATTTCGCAATCGGCAATCCGGACATCCCGGCCGCCGAGGCAATGCACCAGGCCGCGCCGCTCCGGCAGCGGAATGCCGCCGCCATCGAAGGTGATGCCGGTCAGGCCGACGCTGTTGGCGCCTTCGCTCTGCAGCATCGAAGCGCCGCCGCTGAAGACGAGTTTGGTCGCGCCGCGCACCCCGACCAGTTGCGTGCCGTTTGAAAGCCGCAGCATGCCGGTGCGATAGACGCCCGGCGGCAGCGCCAGCGGCACTTGCGCGCGCGCGGCTTCGTCGATCGCGCGCTGCAGATTCTTGGTCTGATCGTCCGGGCTGCCGGGACGCACCCCATATTGCGTGACGTCGCGTCCGAGCGTGGAGGCGAGGGGCGCCGCGCGTGCGGCGTCGGGCGACATCGCAAGCGCGCCTGCGACACCGGCGGCGGATCCTCCAATGAGATGGCGGCGGTTCATGTCCATGGCTGAATAGGTATCGCGAAAACGCGGACGGAGCATGGTGAAGACGGCAAGGGATGGCGGCGATTGTTCGGGGTAGGGTTAATGTTGCGTAGGACGACGGTCCGTAGGGTGGGCAAAGGAGCGAAGCGACGTGCCCACCATCTATCACCGAGCGCGCTGGGAGATGGTGGGCACGCTTCGCTTTGCCCACCCTACGAAGGTCTTGCGCGCCAGCCTCACCATCTCCAGCAGCATCGCTTCGCCGGCATCGACCAGTTCTTCCAGCGTGATCCGCGGAAAGCCCTTGCGCCTGACCGCGCCGCCGCGCGCCAGCGGCGGGATGTGAATGAAGGCGGCGAGGCGCGGGCCGTTGTCGGCATTGACGGCCTCGATCGCGCGCCAGCTCAGATAGTTGCAGAGATAGCTTCCGGCATCGCGCGAGGCGCGGGCATCGAGGCCGGTAGCCCTTCGCCGCGCGCAGCAGCTTGGCGGTATGCGGGCCGAACTCTCTGCGCATCGGCGCCGTCGGCGATCGATCCCTTGCGCGCGCGGGTTTGCGCGGCATCGGGCCACAGCATGGTGACGGCGTTGCGGGCGCGGGTTTCGATCCGGACGATATCCGGTGCGGCCGGCGAGGCCGAACATCAGCAGCGCGTGCGGCCTGTGCTGCGCCAGCGCCAGCGGCAATTCCCGGTCGACCGCCTTGTAGGTCACGGGAAAGATGTGACTGGACAGTTCGACATCGGCGAAGGCCGGCCGACGCAGCCGCGTCAGCCGCGCCACCAGCGGCTGCGTCGGATTGTAGGGCGCGCCGGGGAACGGGCCGAAGCCGGTGACGAGAATGCGAAGCTTTTCGCTCACCGCAGCCACTCCGCGATCTGCTCGGCGGCGACCGCCGGCGTGAGGCGGCCGTCGGCGACCTCGGTCTCGGTCTTCTTCACCTTGGCGCGGATCGCGGGATCGGCGCGCAGGCGGGCCATCATCCGCTGCTCCAGCATCGACCACATCCATTTCACCTGCTGCTCGCGCCGCCGCGCGGCGAACTCGCCCGAGGCGTTCATGGCGGTGCGGTGATCGAGGATCTTCTGCCACAGCGTGTCCATGCCGGTGCCGGTCAGCGCCGAATAGGTCAGCACCGGCGGATGCCAGTGCTCGGAGCGGGGGCTCAGGATATGCAGCGCGCCGCGATATTCGGCCGCCGCCAGATTGGCGCGCTTGATGTTGTCGCCGTCGGCCTTGTTGATCGCGATCATGTCGGCGAGCTCGACCAGCCCCTTCTTGATGCCCTGCAATTCGTCACCGGCGCCGGGCAGCATCAAAGCCAGGAAGAAATCGGTCATGTCGCAGACCGCGGTTTCGGACTGGCCGATGCCGACGGTCTCCACCAGCACCACGTCGAAGCCGGCCGCCTCGCACAGCAGCATCGCCTCGCGGGTCTTCGCGGCAACGCCGCCGAGGGTGCCCGACGACGGCGAGGGCCGGATGAAGGCGGCTTCAGAGTTCGCCAGCCGCGCCATCCGCGTCTTGTCGCCGAGGATGGAGCCGCCGGTACGGGCCGAGGAGGGGTCCACCGCCAGCACCGCGACCTTGTGGCCGTGCTCGATCAGGAACATGCCGAGTGCGTCGATGGTGGTGGATTTGCCGACCCCGGGCGAGCCGGTGATGCCGACGCGGACCGCCTTGCCGGTGTCCGGCAACAGCGCCTGCACCAGATCGCGCGCTGCGGCCTGATGGTCGCCACGACGGCTCTCGATCAGGGTAATCGCGCGCGCCAGCGCCGCGCGGTGCCCGGAGCGGAGTTCTTTGGCGAGTTTCCCGACGTCGGGGGAAGGAATCTTCGGCAGGGTCATGGCTCGGTTTACAACGCCCGCGCCAGTCAGGCGAGGGGGGCCTGCGCCGTCCGTTCAGCGCGCCGACGCGGCGGCGGGCGCCTCGCCCTTGAGTTTCCGCCACACCCAGACCAGCATCGGCCAGACCAGCGCGCCAATCGCCATGGCAGCGAGGATCGCGGCGATCGGCCGCTCGAAGAACGGGAATATGCTGCCGTCGGATTTGATCAGCGAAGTGACGAAGCTCTGCTCGATCATGGTGCCCATCACGATGCCGAGCACCATGGCGGCGACCGGATAGCCATTTTCTTCCATGACATAGCCGATGATCCCGAACGTCGCGACGGTCACGACGCCGAACATGTTGTTGCCGATGGCGAAGGATCCGACCGCGCAGCACAGCATGATGATCGGCATGATGCTGGAGCGCGGCGCACGCAGCACGTAGCTCGCCAGCCGGATCATGACGATGCCGAGCGGGATCATGATGATGTTGGCGATGATGAACATCAGGTAGATCGCGTACATGCTCGACGCTTTTTCGGTGAACAGTGTCGGGCCGGGGTTCAGCCCCTTCATGTACAGCACGCCGATGGCGATTGCCGCGATGGTGTCGCCGGGAATGCCGAACAGCAGCGAGGGCACCCAGCCGGAGGCGATGCTGGCGTTGTTGCTGGCGCCGGCTTCGACCAGGCCCTCGACATGACCGGTGCCGAATTTTTCCGGTTCCTTCGAAAAGCGCTTGGACATCGCGTAGCTGACCCAGGCGGCCATGTCGGCGCCCGCACCCGGCAATACGCCGATGATGATGCCGATGATATTCCCGCGCGTCATCTGCCAGTGGTATTTCTTGGTGAGCAGCCACTGGCCCGCCATGATGCTTCCGAACCTGCGCTTCGGGATCGGCGGCGGCTCCGGCGTCAGCATCGCACGCATCACCTGCGCCACGGCGAACACGCCGACCAGCGCCGGGATCGGCTCGATGCCGCCGAACAGGTCGGTTATGCCGAACGTAAAGCGCGGCACGCCGCCGGGGTTTTCGATGCCGATGCAGGAAACCAGGAGGCCGAGGAACATGCCCGCGATGGCCTTCACCGGCGAGGACCGGGCGACCAGCGTGGCGCACATCAGGCCGAGCAGCGCCAGCCAGAAATATTCGAAAGTCGAGAACGACAGCGCGATTTCCGCCAGCGGCGGCGCCAGGATCATCAGCGACAGTGTGCCGGCGATGCCGCCGACGGCGGAGAACCAGACGCCGGCGCCGAGCGCCAGTTCCGCCTCGCCCTTGCGCGTCATTGCATAGGCCTCGTCGGCGTAGGCCGCCGAAGCCGGGGTGCCGGGAATGCGCAGCAGCGCACCGGGGATGTCGCCCGAGAAGATCGCCATCGTGGATGCTGCGACGATGGTCGCGATCGCCGCGATCGGCGACAGATAGAAGGTAACAGGGACCAGTAGCGCCGTCGCCATCGTCGCGGACAGGCCGGGCAGCGAGCCGATGACGAGGCCATACACCGACGCGGCGAACATCGCGATGATGACTTCCCAGGTGGAAATCAGCGCGAAAGCTTCAATCAGGGTTTTGAGCATCGATCACCAGGGCATCGGCAGCAGCCCGGCGGGCAGCGGCACGCGAAGCAGCTTTGAGAAAATCAGATGGACGCCGATCGGCGCCAGCACGGCGAGCGGCAGCGACAGCTTCCAACGGGCGCCGAGCGCGGTCGACGTCACGAAGACGATCAATCCAGCCGTGATGATGAAGCCGAGCCGGTCGGCGACGGCCACATAGAACAGCAGCAGCGCCGGCGGCAGCAGCGCGCGGAGCCCGTAGAACCGGCCGGGCTGAGCCTGCTTTGGCTGGCTGCCCTCGACCGGAATGAGCTCTTCTTCCTCTTCGAAGGAATGGCCGATCCCGAACGCGATCGCGAGGCCGCACAGCGCAAGGCCCGTTCCGATCACCAGCGGAAAGACGTTGGGCCCGACCGGCTGGCCGGGCACCGGCGGCAACTGCCAGCCGCCATAGGCGGCAGCCGCGCCGAGGCCAACGAGAAACAATCCCGTGACGCGATCGGGTAGACGCATGAACGAGCTCCGCGGGTTCGGACGATGTCAGCCGATGCTCAGGCCTTCGACAGGCCGGCGGCCTTCATCGCCACGCCCATCTGGGCGTCGCCCTTGTCCATGAAGGTCGCGAATTCGGCCGCATCGCCCCACACCGTTCCGAAGCCGCGATTGCTCATGAATTCCTTGAACTCCTTGGAGTCGTAAACCTTCTTCAGCGCGGCCGTCATCTTGGTCGCGACATCCGCAGGCAGGCCCTTGGGACCGGCAATGCCGCGCCACGCGCCGGTCGAATAGTCGATGCCCATCGCTTCCTTCAGCGTCGGCACGTCGGGGAAGGCCGGATTGCGTTTCTCGGACATCAGCGCAAGGCTGCGCGCCTTGCCGGCTTCGATGATGGCGCGCGCTTCCGGCACCGAGCAGGTGGTGAGGTCGAGACCGCCGGCCGCGAGATCCTGCATCGCGGGCGCAGCGCCGTTCGACGGCACCCAGGCCACGTGGTTCGGCGCAAGTCCCATCGCCTGCATCCAGCCGACCAGCGCGAGATGCCAGATGCCGCCCTGGCCGGTGCCCGAGGCCTTGAACTTGCCGGCAGGTGCTGCCTTGATGGCGTCGGCGAGTTCTTTCACGGTCTTGTAGGGCGATGCGGAACTGACCTGGATGCCGGGCGGATCCTCGTTCATCAGCGCCAGCGGCGTGTAGCTCTTTGGCGCCAGTTCCGTGAGCCCCTGCCAGTGCATCATCGAGATTTCCACCGTCAGCATGCCGATGGTGTAGCCGTCGGGCGTCGCGGTCGCGATCGCGGAATGGCCGACCACGCCGGAGCCGCCGGTGCGGTTCACGACGTTGAACGGCTGGCCGAGATCCTTCTCCAGGAGCGCCGCGACGATGCGCGCCGTCGCATCCGTGCCGCCACCGGCGCCCCAGGGCACGATCACGGTCACCGGGCGCGCGGGATAGGCCTGCGCCAAAGCCGGTTTGAAGCCAAAACCCGCGACAGCCGCGGCAGCAGCCGATGAAGCGACAAAGGCGCGGCGCGTGATCTTCCTGGACATCGTAATCCTCCCCTGCGGCGCCCGTGAGTCCGGGCGCTCTTGTGATGCGGCATTCTAGGCGGCTTTGCGCTGCGGTCGCAAGCCGTTGGCCGATCATACGTTTCATCACAGGTGGGCATCTCGCCACATCCGGAAATCGGGTGGCGGCGATCGGACTACCCGAAATAGGTATCCATATGCGGCTCAGTCATCGAGCCGCGATCGATCGGAGAGACCATGACGACCGCCTATTACAGCACCGTGCTGAACCATCCCCTGGAAACCGTGTGGGACCTGATCCGCGATTTCAACAACTACCCGGCCTATATCGAAGGGGTCAGCGAAAGCGTGATCGAGGACGCGCCTTCGCGCGTAAAGCTACGAGCGTCGCCAAAAATTGGCGATCGCTCCGACCTTATTTCGGAAGGCATTCCACATTAAAGGCAATGATGATCTGCGCTGGGTCAGCCTTACCTAAGCTCTTCAAGTCTTCCAAACCACTTTTTAGCTTGGCTCCCGCCTCCTTTAAGCTGCCCTCAAGTGTCGACTTGGCCGCCTTGCATCGCTCTTCATTCGAGAACTCCTGGAACACCACGGTTGGGAGGAGCCTCCATTCCGCCCTGTCGTTTGTAGCGGCTGGACTGACTGAGTAGGAGAAGACGTACATCAGGATCCACATCGGCATGCTCCACTTGTGGTGCGACGGCAGCGACGCCGTGCGCCCTGACGCCATCATCGAATGGGATGGCCACGCCTCGCTTGCTTCCGTCGCTTCAGCGTCGTCGTAATGACGGTCCACGCCTCATCAGCAAGCCATGATCTAGATCAACGCCGTCACTCGACTGCCGTCCCGGCAATTTAGTCGCTGGCACCCCGACAAGGCTGCTCCGTTAGAGGGGGCTGGGGAAACGAAGCAGCCTCATCGAAGGCTCGCGCTGTCCTATGCCAGGGGCGAACTCTCCAGCACAGTGCCCGGCATGAGATCAAAGATTTCCACGGGGCACTATTGTCCTCACGGACACTCATGGCGATACGGCCGCCGGTTCCCGCTTTTGCGCCGCAATAATTCCTTAATTCAGGGAGCCAATACGCGCGCGCTTGGGGGGCAGAGCATGGGGAGACATCATCATGACTGACAGCGAATGGTGGAAGGAGCGCAGAAATCAGGTGGCGCGCTATCGAGCGATGGAGCAGGAGACCACAGATCCGCTCGCGGCACGTTTGCTACACGATATCGTTTTGGATTTAGAAGCAGAGTTGGAAGGATTGCAGCAAAGCGTTGGTCTTGACGCTGCTGCGTGAGCATCGACGCATCCTGGATCAGGATGTTCTATCCGGGGGCACTTGCGGCCTTCCTTGCGAGACGACTGCACGGTGCCCCCTGGCGACCGCCCATCGCAGGACCCACTCGCTCGAAAGAGCGCTAGGTCGGCGTGCGTACGTGTGGTGCGGCCGTCATTGCGGCCGGTCTTCGTCGTCCTTCGGTCGTGCGCCGCCGAAAATCCTGACGCCTTCCGGCGTCAGATACGGCTTCAACGTCTCCCAGGGCACGAAGGCGACATACTCGCCTTCGGCATAGGGGCCGACCGCGTAGGGCGGATAGTGAAAGGTCAGGCCGGAGCTCTTGCCTGAGACAGTCGATGGCGTCAGCGTCACCGCGCCGATCTTCAGAAGCTTTGGCTCGACACCCTTGAACCATTCTGATGTCGCCGTATCGCCGGCGTCGCGCTTCTTCTTCTCGGCCGTGAGCGAAGCGAGCACAGCTTTGACCATCGCCTTCATCGTCGGGCCGTTGTCGGCGGTCTCGGTGAAGAAGGGCCGGATCGAGATGCGTTTGTTGGCCTCCGAATCCCACAGGATCGTGTTGACGATCGGAATTCGGATGCGCGGCCTTGGTGTCCATGTAGTCGCCGCGGACGATGCTCACATAACGGCCATCGACGCGCGAACGGAAATTGTAGCGTCGCTCAAAGGTCCAGCCGCCGTCGCGAAACCATTGCGGGTCCTGCTTGCGTTCGCTTTCCGCTTCCGCGGCGTTCTTCTCCATCCACTTCTTGCCCTCCGCGAGGCAGTCGGCGGCCAGCGCCGGATCGGCCTTGACCGTGTCGTCGAGATACACGCGCCCCTCGAACGACTTGTTCTTGAAGGTAGCGTCGGGCCGGGGCTCGCCGGCGAGGAGCGGAGACGCGAGGCAGGCTATCGCGCCCGCAAGACAAAGTCGGCGGGTGAGCATTGGCAGCGCGGCGGGATGCACGGGAAATCCTCTGGCTGGGTTGGCGGCAGGACTACTCCGCCGCCTCGCTGCTGTGGCCGAGCCTTGCATTGAGCTTGTGGATCAGCTCTTCGGCGGCATCCGAAATCACAGTGCCGGGCGGGAAGATCGCCTCGGCGCCGGCCTTGTAGAGAGCGTCATAATCCTGCGGCGGCACCACGCCGCCGATGATGATCATGATGTCCTCGCGGCCGTGCTTCTTCAGTGCGGCCTTGAGTTCGGGCACGGCCGTGAGGTGGGCGGCCGCCAGCGACGAGACGCCGAGGATATGCACGTCGTTCTCGACCGCCTGCCGCGCCGCCTCGTCGGCGGTGGCGAACAGCGGCCCGATATCGACGTCGAAGCCGACATCGGCAAAGGCTGATGCGATCACCTTCTGGCCGCGGTCGTGGCCGTCCTGGCCGATCTTGGCGACCAGGATGCGGGGGCGGCGGCCCTCGGCCGTCTCGAACGCATCGATCAGTTCCTGCACCTTCTCGACCCGGTTGGACATGGCCGACGCCTCCCGCTTGTAGACGCCGGTGATGGATTTGATTTCGGCGCGGTGACGCCCGAATACCTTTTCCATCGCGTCCGAAATTTCGCCGACGGTTGCTTTCGCGCGCGCCGCGTCGATCGCCAGCGCCAGCAGATTGCCGTTGCCTTCGCCGGCGCTGCGCGTCAGCGCCGCCAGTGCCTGGTCGACTTCCTTCTGGTCGCGCTCGGTGCGCAGCCGCTTCAGCTTGTCGATCTGCAGCCGCCGCACGGTGGAGTTTTCCACCTTGAGCACGTCGATCGCGGCCTCGTTGACCGGCTTGTACTTGTTGACGCCGATCACGGCCTGACGTCCGGCGTCGATCCGGGCCTGCGTCTTGGCGGAAGCTTCCTCGATCCGCAGTTTTGGCACGCCGGCCTCGATGGCCTTCGCCATGCCGCCGAGCGCCTCGACCTCCTGGATGTGCCCCCAGGCTTTCGCCGCGAGATCCTGCGTCAGCCGCTCGACGTAGTAGGAGCCGCCCCAGGGATCGATGATGCGGTTGGTGCCGCTTTCCTGCTGCAGGAACAATTGCGTGTTGCGCGCGATGCGGGCCGAAAAATCCGTCGGCAGCGCCAGCGCCTCGTCGAGCGCGTTGGTGTGCAGCGATTGCGTATGGCCCTGCGTCGCCGCCATCGCCTCGATGGTGGTGCGCATCACATTGTTGAAGACGTCCTGCGCGGTCAGCGACCAGCCGGAGGTCTGGCAATGCGTGCGCAGCGACAGCGAGCGCGGATCCTTCGGGTTGAACTGCGTCAGCAGCTTGGCCCATAGCAGCCGCGCCGCGCGCATCTTGGCGACCTCCATGAAGAAGTTCATGCCGATCGCCCAGAAGAACGACAGCCGCGGCGCGAAGCGGTCGACGTCGAGGCCCGGCGGCCAAGCCGGCGCGAAGATATTCGACGCCGTCGGCCAGCGTATAGGCGAGCTCGAGGTCCTGCGTCGCGCCGGCTTCCTGCATGTGATAGCCGGAAATCGAGATCGAATTGTACTTCGGCATCTTCTGCGAGGTGTACGCAAAGATGTCGGAGATGATCCGCATCGAGGGTGTCGGCGGATAGATGTAGGTGTTGCGCACCATGAACTCTTTCAGAATGTCGTTCTGAATGGTGCCCGACAATTTCTCCGGCGGAACGCCCTGTTCCTCGGCCGCCGCGACGAACAGCGCCAGGATCGGCAGCACCGCGCCGTTCATGGTCATCGACACGCTCATCTGGTCGAGCGGAATGCCCGAGAACAGCGTACGCATGTCGTAGATGGAATCGATCGCGACGCCGGCCATGCCGACGTCGCCGGTGACGCGCGGATGATCGGAATCGTAGCCGCGGTGGGTGGCGAGGTCGAACGCGACCGAAAGACCTTTTTGCCCGGCGGCGAGGTTGCGGCGATAGAACGCGTTGGAATCTTCCGCCGTCGAGAAGCCGGCATACTGCCGGATCGTCCAGGGCTGGTTGACATACATGGTCGGGTAGGGGCCGCGCAGATAGGGCGCGACGCCCGGCCAGGTCTCCAGGAAGTCGATGCCTTCGAGATCGGCCTCGCTGTAGCCGGGCTTGACCGGGATGCCCTCGGGCGTCAGCCACGGCTCGGCGCTGCCGGCGGGCTGCGCGGGTGCGGTGGCCTCAAAGGCGATATCTGCGAAATTTGGTATGCGGCTCATGGTATCCATCTTAGCACATTTGGCGGGCGGAGATCGCCACCGCTAATCATGATCCGGATGCTGATGGCTGGTGATGGTCGCCATCTTCTCCGGCCCGTAATTCTGCATGGTGGTCTGGCTCGGCAGGTTGGCGATGCCGACCACCCAGCCGAGCCGGGATTCGGTTCCATATTGCCGCGTCGGCACCACCCGGTCGGGCCGATCGAACGCACCGGTCATGATCTCGATCCGGGGGCCGCCGATCCGGCGGAAGCTCAAGGGGGTGCCGCAGGCGGCGCAGAAATCGCGCTCGGCGATGGAAGAGGATTGGAACGAAGCCGGCTTGCCGCGGGTCCAGCTGAAATCTTCGTGCTCGATGTCGGCGAAGGAGGCAAACGGCGCGCCCGATGCCTTCTGGCACATCCGGCAATGGCAGATGCTGATCTTGGCCGGTGCCTTCGACACCGCAAAGCGGATGGCGCCGCACTGGCAGCCGCCGGTCAGGACCGTCTTGTGGTTGTTGTCCGTCATGCTCACTCCATCCGCCGCCAGGCTTCCCGCAGCATCGCCAGCGCATCGCCGCCGGCAAAGATGAAATCACCGACGCCGGCCTCGCGCAGCGCGGCCTCCTGTTCGCCGGGCCGCCCTGCCAGATAGATATGCTTGGCACCCGGCAGCTTTAAGGGCCTTTGCGGCGGCCACCGCGTGTTCCGCATAGGCCTTGTCGGATGAGCACAGGCAAACAATCGCCGCGCCGGATGCCTTGAACGCGGTGGCGAGCGCCGCGGGGTCGGCAAAACCTTGGGTGTCGATTGCCTCGATGCCGCCGGTCTCGAAGAAGCTCTTGGCGAAGGTGGCGCGCGCGGTGAAGTCGGCGGCCGTGCCGAGATTGGCGAGGAAGATCTTTGGCCGCGCGCCTGACGCCTTGAGCTTTTCGTCCGACTTGTCGCGCAGCGCCTCGAACGGCGCGGCCAGCCGCATCGGCGCCAGGGGATCGAATTTGAATTTCGCCTCGCCATAGGACGGCAGCACGATCGGCGTAGCATCGAGCACGGCGATCTCAGCCTCATGCAGGTTCGGGAAATTCGCTGGCGCCCGTCAGCACGTCCCTGCGCTTGGCGATATTGGCCTCGCGCACGGCGCGGGTCGCGGCGATCTTGCGCTGGATCAGATTGTGTTCGAGCGCGGCGAAGATGCCGCCGGCCGTTTCGATCTCCTGAAACATTGACCACGCGGATTCGCAAAGCTGTCTTGTCAATGTTTCGATGCCGCCGGAGCCGGCCGCGGGATCGCTCACCTTGGCGAGGTTGGACTCTTCCAAGAGCACCAGTTGCGTGTTGCGCGCGGCACGCCGCGCGAACGGATCGGGCAATCCCAGCGCCAGCGTGTGCGGTAATACGGTGATGGCGTTGGCGCCGCCGAGACCGGCGGAGAAGGTCGCCATCGTCGCGCGCAGCATGTTTACGTAGGCATCGCGCTGCGTCAGCATGCGCCACGCGGTATCGGCCGCAATGAACAGCGGCCTGGGCGTCAGCCCGCAGGCCTGCTCGACCCGCGCCCACAACAGCCGCAGCGCGCGGAATTTCGCGAGTGTCAGGAATTGGTCGGCGTCGGCGCTGAGCCGCGCATAGACCATGCCTTGCGCATCTTCCAGCGCAACTCCTGCCTGTTCGATCGCGCGCAGATAGGCGACGCCGGCGGCCAGCACGAATGCCAGTTCCTGGACCTCCGACCCGCCGGCATCATGGATCACCCGTCCATCGGCGACCGCGAGCGGGCCCTTGAAGCCCATCGCGGCCAAGCCCTTGATCGCGCCCGTGACCGCCGGAACGATCTCCTCCCAGCTGTAGGGACTGGAGCCCCACACCGCACAGGACCCGAGCGGGTCCAGCCCGAAACGAATGTCGCAGGCGGCGGGGTCGATGCCTTTGCCCTTGATGTATTCCGCGAGGTGAATGGCCGCCATCCGCGACTGTGGGCCGATCTGAAGCTCGATGCCGATGCCGGCGTCGAGATAGATGCCATCGAGCACCTGCGCGACCGCCTCTGCCGAAGGATCGAGCCCGAAACCATGGGCGCCATTGGCGCCGGCGAACACGAGGGTCAGCCCGGTCGCGCCGTTCTCCAGATCGTGCAGCGCCTGCGCGTTGGCTGCCTTTGCGTCGGGATGGTCGATCCGCTGCATGACCAGCCAGGGCGCGGCCGCGGCGCGGCCGGCGACCGGTGCTATGCCTTTCGCGCGGCGATAGATCGGATCGATTTTCAGCCCGTCGGCCGTCTTGCTGACCAGTTTCTCGAACGGCGCGCCCTTCAGCACCCCGTCGACCAGCTTGCGCCAGTCCTCGTAGGTCGCCTGCGGAAATTCCGCCGCCAATGTCAGTTCGTCAGTCTTGGTCATCCGGCCCATTATTCCCTGGTCATCGCTTGATTGGGCCGGAAATTGCCACGGGGCGGCCGCCAAGCCAAACGGTTGTTTTAGGTCCTTGCCGGTCAGTCCAGGTCGGGCAGCCGCTGGATACCCTCGGTCGAAAGCTGCGCCAGCGCATCGCGAGACGCGGCGTCCCGCAATGATACGGTCGGGCGCGATCTCGGCCAGCGGCACCAGCACGAAGGCGCGCTCGAAAGCCCGCGGATGCGGCAGCGTCAGTTCCGGCTTGTCGAGCCTGACGTCGTCATAGGCGATCAGATCGAGGTCGAGGGTGCGCGGACCCCAGCGCGTCTCACGGGCGCGGTCGCGGCCGAATTTCTTCTCGATCTTGTGCAGCGTGAACAGCAGCGCATGCGGATCGAGACTGGTTTCGATCTCGATACAGGCATTGGTAAACGGCGCCTGGTCTTCCTCGCCCCACGGCGGGGTGGTGTAGTCCGAGGAACGCGCGAGCAGGGCGGCCTGTGTCATGCCGCAGATGTTGGCGATGGCTTTCTCGAATGTCGCGCGGACGTCGCCGACATTGCCGCCGAGCGCGATCAGCACGTCAGCCATGTCAGGGCGATTGCCGCTTGCGCGTCAGCACCACGCCGACATCCTCGAAGATCGCGGCAATCGGCGCATGCGGCTTGTGCACGGTGACCTTGACCGTGTCGATGCGCGCAAACGTCGCGAATATCGCGTCGGCAACGGCGCCGGCGGCGCGCTCCAGCAGCTTGTAGTTGGTGTTCTTGAACGCCGCCGTCGCGGTCGCCACCACACTGGCGTAGGATACGGTGTCGGACAGGTGATCGGTGCGCGCGGCTTCCGACAGATCCGCGGAAAGTTCGAGATCGATGACAAAACGCTGTCCGACTTCGGTCTCATGCTCCATCACGCCGTGGCGGGCATGGATGACGACGCCGGTGATGAAGATCGTATCGCTCATCCCTGTTCCCTGATTGCGGCGGCGACGCGCAGCGCCTGTACGGTTTCGGCGACGTCGTGCGCCCGGATGATCCGCGCCCCGTTCTGGGCCGCCAACAGATGCGCGGCAATCGAGCCGCCGAGACGCTGATGCGGTTCCGATGGCGTCACCGTGCTGATGAAGCGCTTGCGCGAAGCGCCGACCAACAAGGGACAGTCCAAACGACTGCAACTCGCCGAGCCGCGCCAGTGCGGTCATGCTCTGCTCGGGCGTCTTGCCGAAGCCGATGCCGGGATCGAGCACGATCTTGTCAGGCGAAATTCCCGCTTGCGCCGCGATGTCGAGCGAACGCGCAAAGAAGTCGACGATGTCCTGCATGATGTCTACAGCCGGATCGGCGCTATCGCGGTTATGCATGATGATGACGGGCGCGCCACGCTCGGCGACCAGCCCGGCCATGCCGGAATCGCGCTGCAGGCCCCAGACATCGTTGGCGATGGCGGCGCCCTGATCGAGCGCCCAGGCGACGACGGCGGATTTCATGCTGTCGATCGACACGGGAATGCCGAGCGCAACCACGTCAGGCAGCACCGGCTGCAGGCGTTGCAATTCCTCTTCCGCCGAGATCGGTTCCGACCCGTAGGGCCGGGTGGATTCCGCGCCGATGTCGATGATGTCGGCGCCCTCGGCGATCATTCGCCGGGCCTGGGCCAGCGCGCGCTCGGGGGCGGTGAAGTGCCCACCGTCCGAGAATGAATCGGGCGTTACATTCAGTACGCCCATCACCGCCGGATAGGGCCTGGACTTTAGCGCAGGCAGCACCGCATGACCGGCCGGACCGGTGGCAGCGGTGGGTCTGGGCTTGGCGGCGATCATGCGGTGGCTTTGCGCGGTCCGCGCCGGGGAGTCAAGGCGTGAGAGCCTGCCCCGCGGGGCCGCCCAACCGGCTCTAGTAGCTGATCTTCGGCGTCAGCTTGCGCGCCTGCTCGATCAGTTGCTCGACCGATCTTTCGGAAGGCAGAACCCGGACCAGTTTGCGCCTGGTGTTCACGTCTTTCATGTTCTGGGCCAGGCGCGCCGGATTGCGGTGGGCGAGTTCGCGCACCGTGGTGACGCCGGCCGCACGCACCAGGCCCACCTTGGCCTTGCCCATCCCGGGAATGCGCATGTAGTCGGAAAAATTCGCCCATTCGAGCAGTTGCTGTTCGCTGATGCCGGTCTTTGCCGCGAGCGTCTTGCGTCCTTTCACCGTGCGGGCAGCCTCCAGCAGCGCCACGGTCGTGCGAATGCCCAACGATTTCAGTTTCGAGGCAGAGTAGGCGGTCAAGCCTTCGATCTCGGAAAGGGGATAAGTCATGATTCTCGATGAAAAAGGAATGTGCTTGGGGCGAATGTGTTCGCGAATGTGCTTGCTATGCGAACTGGCTGAGGCCCGGCGTCCCTGAAATGATTTCGCCCATTTGATCCGCTCCGATTTTGTCGCGACCGAACCTGAAAAGTTCACGCGCCACGCCCTGGATCTCGGTCATGCCCAGGCCAAGCGCCATCAGCCTGGTGCCGACCGCCATCAAGCCTCCGCCCATCAGCCGCGAGAAACCACCATTGCTGCTGGACGCTGCAATCGCAGCTTCGGCACCCGGAATTTGGTCGATCAGGGCCTGAACCTTGTCGGAGGGTCCCTCGTTGCGGAGAAAACCCAGAACGATGCCGATGGTTTTTTCAGCGACAGCGCTATCGATGCCGGCCTTGGAGGCCAGCCGTCCTATCAGTTCGTCCATATTTTGCCCCGTCCCCAACCGGTTTAACCGGGTCGCCTACTTCTGCCTTGATCTTGAGCGCCTGCGATCTGAAATACAAGCGATCCGCGCCCATCAAGGCGGTTTCGCGTCGCAAGTGTTGCAGCAATGCAAGAGTGAACGCCGGAATCACACCGGCTTGTTGCGCTGCGTTCTCGATTTCTTCGCGGAACAACAGAATAAAGTATGAGAAACACGAATGATGAAGCGGGCGAACGCTCACGTTTCCGTCGCGGATGGTTTCAATCCGAAGCCGGGATGCGATATGATCGCCAACCAAACCTGCGCGATGCGCGCGAAGAGGCGATGCAATGGTGACCTCCGATAACAAGACGGCCGATACCGACGAGAAGATTTTCATCGGCAAGGGCGAACAGACTGCATGGCTTGCGCTTGCGCTTGCCAATCGGCATGGCCTTGTCACCGGAGCGACCGGAACCGGCAAGACCGTATCGCTGCAGGTCATGGCGGAGGGTTTTGCCCGCGCCGGTGTTCCCGTGTTCGCGGCCGATATCAAGGGCGACTTGTCCGGTATCTCCGAAGTCGGCGAGGGTAAGGATTTCATCCTCAAGCGCGCCAAGGAGATGGGCCTCAATTTCCAGCCCGACCAGTTCTCGACGGTGTTCTGGGACGTGTTCGGCGAGCAGGGCCATCCGGTTCGCGCCACGGTTACGGAGATGGGGCCGTTATTGCTGGCGCGGATGCTCGACCTGAACGACGTGCAGGAAGGCGTCCTCAATGTCGCATTCCGCGTGGCGGATGAAAACGGCTTGACGCTGATCGACATGAAGGATCTGCGTGCGCTGTTGGACGCGATCGCGCCAGCTGGCGGAAAAAAAGGGCCGGATGCCGAGGAAGATGAACTCGCCGACATCCGAAAGGCCGCGCAGAGCTTCGGCAATGTCAGCAAGGCAACTGTCGGGACCATTCAGCGCCAGCTTCTGGTGCTGGAAAACCAGGGCGCAACGAAATTCTTCGGCGAGCCGGCGCTGGCGCTGAAGGATTTCATGAAGACCGACAGCGACGGCCGCGGCATGATCAATATCCTGGTCGCCGACAAGCTGATGGAGAACCCCAGGCTCTACTCCACCTTCCTGTTGTGGCTGCTGTCGGAGTTGTTTGAAGAGTTGCCGGAAGCGGGCGACCTGCCGAAGCCGAAACTGGTGTTCTTCTTCGACGAAGCGCATCTGTTGTTCGACGACGCGCCGAAGGCGCTGATGGACAAGATCGAACAGGTGGTCCGCCTGATCCGCTCCAAGGGCGTTGGCGTCTACTTCGTCACGCAGAATCCGATCGACGTGCCGGACAAGGTGCTGGCCCAGTTGGGCGGTCGCGTGCAGCACGCGCTACGCGCCTTCACGCCGCGCGACCAGAAGGCGGTGAATGCAGCGGCGCAGACCTTTCGGCCCAACCCCAAGCTCGATACCGCCCGCGTCATCATGGAACTCGGCAAGGGCGAAGCGCTGGTGTCGTTCCTCGAAGGCGGCGGTACGCCGACCATGGTCGAGCGCGTCATGATCCGTCCGCCGACGGCACGGATCGGGCCGATCACGCCGGAAGAGCGCAAGGCGATCATGAACAAGAGCCCGGTCAAGGGAAAATACGACACCGCGGTCGATGCCGAATCCGCCTATGAGATGCTGCAGAAGCGCGTGGCCGGAACGGCGGCGCCTGCGGATGGGCAAGATGGTGGCGCTGGCGGCGGCGGAATTCTCGGACAGATCGGTTCGATCGTCGGCACGATCTTCGGCACCAACGTCAAGCGTGGCAAGATGTCGACCGGCCAGGTGATTGCGCGAGACGTTACGCGCTCCGTCACCAACAAGGTCATCGGCGGTGTCGCTGCCGATCTCGGCAAAGCCGTTGGCGGCTCGCTCGGTGGTTCGATCGGGCGCTCGCTGGTGCGCGGCGCGCTCGGCGGCTTGCTGCGGCGATAGAGCGTTTTCGAGCGAAGTGGAAACCGGTTCGCGTGAAGAAAACGCGTCTAAACAAAGAGCCGCCACGATCTCCCTCTGACCTCCGGAACGAGCGCGTGCTGAGATATCCGTCGCTACGAAGGCCGCTCGATCTGCTGTTTCTGGTCTGCTGCATCGCCTTGACGGCCGATGTGCTGGTCCCGGAAATCTGGGGCAACGGCAAGACCAAGGATTATCCGCTGTGGTTCTGGGCCGGGCAGCAGGTGCTGCAGGGGAAGAATCTCTACCCCGACGATCCCGCCACCTATTTCGATTTCATCTATCCGCCGCTGTCGGCGGTGCTGCTCGCGATCCCGAGCTGGTTCGGCAAGATCCCGCTTTATCTGTGCCTGTCGTTCCTCAACATCGTCGCGTGGTGGATGACGGCGCAGTTCTCGCACGCGATGGCGGGATCGGGGCGCAAGCCCGGGCCTTGGCTGGAAGCGCTGCCGGGCTTCGTCACCGTCACCTTCGTGTTCGACATGTTCGATCTCGGCCAGCCGAATCTCGTGCTGCTGGCGCTGATGCTTTACGGGTTCTGGCTGCTGCGCGATCACCGTGGCTGGATGGCGGGAAGCATGTTCGCGCTCGCCACCGCCATCAAGGTGTTTCCGGTGGCGGTGCTGCCTTATCTGGTGTGGCGAAGACAGTGGGCGGCGGCCGCGAGCATGCTGGTGTTCATCGGCGTGTTTCTGTTCGTGCTGCCGGCGCCGTTTCGCGGCTTCCAGCACAACGCCGCGGAGCTGAAGACCTGGTACCAGGGCATGGTGGGGACGAGTTCGGAGAAGGGGTTCGGACAGCGCGACGAGCAGAACTGGTCGTGGGTCAACCAATCCATCATCGCCATGACGCACCGGCTGACGCGGCCGGTGAACTACAATCAGGATGATCCGTCCAAGCCTGTGCGGACGATGAATATCGCCAACCTCGACTTCAAGACGTCGAACTGGATCGTGCTGGCGATATCGCTTGCGATCGGGCTCGGCTATGTCGCGGTGATGCCGCCGGCCTCGCGCCGTACGGAACGCTCGGATGCCGAGGAGATCGGCATTCTGTTTTGCCTGATCACCGTCGCGTCGCCCTTGGCCCGCCAATATTACTTCCTGTGGCTGTTCTTTCCGATCACCGTACTGGCCCATCGCGCCGCCTATGATCCGCGTCCCGCAGTCAGGGCCGGCACATGGGCGTTGCTCGCCGCGGCGGGCGGCTTGTTGTGCCTGTCGCTTCCGCTGTTCCCGATCGACCTGCAGGCCTATGGCAATAATCTCGCCGCCACCGTCCTGCTCGTCGGCGGGGCTGGTCTGGCACATATTGCATCCGCCTGCCGCGGATGTCGCCTTGCCTCAGGCCGCGGGCGAGCTACAACTTGACGCCAATAACAAGGCCCACAGCCAAGGGTAACTTAAGGATAATTCAGCCATGTCCAACGCAAAGATCCAGCCGGTCCTCGATCATATCGACGCCGATTTCGACAACAGCCTCGAACGGCTGTTTGCGCTGCTGCGGATCAAGTCGATCTCGGCCGATCCGGCCTTCGCCGGCGATTGCAAGGCGGCCGCCGATCATCTTGCGAAGGATATCGCGACGCTCGGCTTCAAGGCCGAGGTGAGGCCGACGGCGGGGCATCCCGCGATCGTCGCCAAGGCGAATGGCAGCAGCGATGGCCGGCCGCACGTTCTGTTCTATGGCCATTACGATGTGCAGCCGGTCGATCCGCTCAATCTGTGGCACCGGCCGCCGTTCGAGCCCGTCGTCACCGATCACGCCGACGGCCGCAAGATCATCGTGGCGCGCGGCGCCGAGGACGACAAGGGACAGTTGATGACCTTCGTCGAGGCCTGCCGCGCCTGGAAGAAGGTGACGGGATCGCTGCCGGTCGATGTCACGATCCTGATCGAAGGCGAAGAAGAAGTCGGCTCGAAGAATTTCGTGCCGTTCATGGAGGCGATCAAGGATGAGTTGAAGGCCGACTTCGCGCTGGTCTGCGACACCGGCATGTGGGACCCGAACACGCCGGCGATCACAACCTCGCTGCGCGGCCTGGTGTATGACGAGGTCACCATCAAGGCCGCCAACCGCGACCTGCATTCCGGCGTGTTCGGCGGCGGCGCGCGCAACCCGATCCGCGTGCTGACCAACATCCTCGGCGGCCTGTTCGACGACAACGGCCGCATCACCATTCCCGGCTTCTACGACGGCGTGAAGGATCTGCCGCCGGATATCCTGGCGCAGTGGAAGGCCCTCAACCTTACGCCGGACTCATTCCTGAAGCCGATCGGCCTCTCGATCCCCGCCGGCGAAAAGGATCGCCTGCTGATCGAGCAGGTATCCTCGCGTCCGACCTGCGACATCAACGGCATCATCGGCGGCTATACCGGCGAGGGCTCGAAAACCGTGATCCCGGCGGAAGCTTCCGCCAAGGTCTCCTTCCGTCTGGTCGAAGGCCAGGACCCGCAGAAGATCAAGCAGGCGTTCCGCGACTATGTCACCGCGCGGCTTCCGGGCGACTGCAAGGCCGTCTTCACCGAGCACTCCAGCGGGGCGGCGATCGCGCTCGACTGGAACATGAAGCCGCTGTCGGCCGCCAAGCGCGCGCTGACCGAGGAATGGGGCAAGGAGGCGCTGCTGGTCGGCTCCGGCGCCTCGATCCCGATCGTCGCGGATTTCAAGCGCACGCTCGGCCTCGACAGCCTGCTGATCGGCTTCGGTCTCGACGACGACAACATCCATTCGCCGAACGAGAAGTACGACCTCAAGAGTTTTCACAAGGGCATCCGCTCCTGGGCGCGGATTTTGGGCGCGCTCGCGGAGGCGCCGCGCTAAGCGCGGCGATGCGCGGGCATTGGATCTGGAAGGCGGCCATCGCGGGTTTCTGCGGCAGCGCCGCCCATACGCTATTGATGTATCTGAAATCGCGGACCGGCCTGCTTCCTGCTTTTCAACCCTATCACAGCTTTCAGGCTACGCTCGCTCATCTGACGGGTAGCGAAGTCCATCCGATCATTCCATGGGCGATGTCGTTCCTGAACGGCTCGACGATCCTCGGCCTTTGCTTCGGGTGGATCTACGCCTGGCTGCCGGGAAACAGCGGCGCGGCAAAGGGAGCGACTTTCGGTGTCTTCGGCTGGCTCGTGATGGGATTTGTGTTCTTTCCGCTGGTGGGATTGGGGCCGTTCGCCGGCAAGCTGGACCTCGGCGTTTGGCCAGCCGTGTTTTCGCTCGCGATGCTGCTCGCCTACAGCGTCGTTCTCGGCATCGTTTACGCGGCGCTCAATTCATGGGGCGAGTAACGACGTGGGCAAGGCGCATCGCGCCTTGCCGGCCGTCGGCGCATGGCTGATCTGCAGATGGTGGGCGCGCTGCGCTTTGCCGACCCGACGACGCGCCCAAATAAAAACGCCGCCCGGAATTGGGCGGCGTTTTGATTCGGTCGTGCAGAGGTCGTTGGCGACTATCTTACACGGCAATTGCCAATTTTCAATTCCGGTAGCTGGGATCCATGCGATCGAGTTTGCGCAGCAGCGGCGGCCACACCAGATTGGTGGAAGCGCAGTTCCGCGCGATCGGGATTGGCGAACAGCTGCTCGTTCTTGTCGATCACGGCCTGTTCCACCGGATAGGCGGTCGGCCCGAGCATGCGCGTGCGCACCTGCATCGTGCAGGCGCGCTCCAGGTGGTACATGCGCTCGAAGGCGGAGGCGACGGAGCGGCCGACCGTCAGCGTGCCGTGATTGCGCAACAGCATGTGGTTCTTGTTGCCGAGGTCCTTCTGCAGCCGCGGGCGTTCGTCGTGGTCCAGCGCCACGCCTTCGTAATCGTGATAGGCGAGGTCGTGGGTGACGAACTGCGCGGTCTGGTTCATCGGCAGCAGGCCCTCCATGCAGCTCGCGACCGCGGTTCCGTCGGGCGTGTGCAGATGCAGCACGCAGCCGGCGTCCTCGCGCACCTCGTGGATCGCCGAATGGATGGTGAAGCCGGCCGGATTGATGCTGTATTCGCTTTCGCTGAGCTGGTTGCCGTGCAGATCGACCTTCACCAGGCTCGACGCCGTGATCTCCTCGAACATCAGTCCGTAAGGGTTGATCAGGAAGTGATGGTCGGGCCCCGGCACGCGCGCCGAGATGTGGGTGTCGACCAGGTCGTCCCAGCCATAAAGTGCGACCAGGCGATAGCAGGCGGCGAGATTGACGCGCTGGTTCCACTCGGCGTCCGTCATGCCGGACGGAACTTGCTTCAGGCGAGCTTCGGCTGGCGACATGGCGCGCTTCCTCCGGAAAAATTGTTGATTTTCGCAAGCGAGCCTATCCCTGTGCCGGACGGGCGGCAAGGCAGACGTCCTGCGTGGCAGTCATGCTATCGTGGCAATGCGCCGCTACGGCGCCGGAATGGCCAGCAGCGTCGGGATGGGACGACCGCGGATGTCGTAGACGCGCGCGAACACGACGTCGTCGCGCTTGATTTCCACCATGACGGGCGCGGTGAGGCCCTTGCAGTAGAATTCGCCCAGCGTCATCGCGAAGTCGGCGGACTGGCTGTCCCAGCCGATCGTGAAGTCGGGGCCGAGCGCCACCTGCGCCGGGCGCTGCGGGCCGCATACCGCGACCTTCCATTTCCGTCCCTGCGGCGGCGATTCCTGCCGCTCGACCAGCTCTTCGCGCAGACCATCGGACGCCTGCTTCAGCGCCAGGCCCCAATAGTCCAGCATGAAGTAATTGTCGGCGGTGCGAACCGTGCCGGCGATGTGGTTGAAATGGGTGTATTCGTAGGGGTGCAGGCGGATCATCTCGCTGAGCGGCAGCAGCAGGCCGAACGTGAACACCGCCAGTGCGGCGGGTTGCCAGCGGCGGTGATTGACCTTGAGCCAGTTCATGCCCCAGGCGAACGACGCGCCGGCAAGCACCGCCATTGGCGGGATGACGAAAACGAAATGCCGAATGCCGTTGTAGAGCGCCGGCCGCTTCACCATCGCGATCACCAGCGGCAGGCTGGCCGCCAGCGTCAGCATCAGGAAGATGGTCTTGCGGCGCGCCGGGACGTCCGCGCGCGACAGCGACATGAAGGTGCCGACGACGCCGGCTATCAGCAGCGCGAGCAATATTTCGGGAAGCTGCAGCGCGAACAGCGTCGGCAGGTAGGACCACGGCATGTCAGGTACCGAGACCAGCGCGCCGTCGAACATTTCCTTCCAGGGCTTTTCGAAGAAATGCGAGAAATAGGTCAGCGCCTTGAAGGGATGGTCCGCTTCCATGATCGACCACGGCCATACCAGGCCCATGATCAGGTATCCGAACACGAGGCCGGGCAGCAGCACGTATAAGACATGGGCGAAGCGGCGGACCGCTTCGCGCGCGCCTTGCGTGCGAACGTCATCGATCAGCAGCGGGACGAAGCCCACGATCGCATACACCAAGGCCAGCCCGCCGAGAATCCGGCAGCCGATGGAGAGGCCGGCGCCGAGGCCCACGATCAGGATGGTTCGCGGCGAGGGGGCGGGATATTCCTCGGCGAGGCGCACCAGACCCAGCATCAGGATCACCATCGAGACGGCAAACGGCGCGTCCTTCGGGTTCATGAACATGTGCCCGTAGAAGGTCGGGCACAGTACGAGCAGCAGCAGCGTCGCGAGCCCGGCAAGCGGGCCGCCGACGCGCCGCGCCAGCCGCCAGGTCACGGCAAGGCCGATCACGCCGACGACGGCGCCGAGCAGGCGGCGCGTTTCAAACAGTTCCAGCGGAATGATCTTGTGCAGCAGGGCCGCCGCCATGTCGAAGCCGCCGCCATACATATAGAGATTGGCGAACGACAGCGCGCCGGTATCCTTGAAGCCGGAACCATACATCCGCAGCAGCAGGTCGGCATATTCGGCGTGCGTGTAGTCGTCCCAGCCCAATCCGTAGTCACGGAAGGTCAGGCTGGCGACAAGCGTAACCACGGCAAGCGCGAGTACGGCAAGGTCGTCGCAGGTCCGCTCCATCGAGCGCCGCGCGGGCGTATCGAGGGCAGAAGTCGTGATGGCTGACATGGCGATTGGTAACCCAGCGTCCCCTACGGCCCAACGTGGATATTCTTGAGCCTCATTCCCCGGGTACCCATATAGCGCAGTTCCATTACCAAGTAATTGGGAATTGTGGCCTTAAATCCCTGATGCAATGCAACAAAAGGGCAGCAATTGGTAGGTGCTGAGACTACGGGCGGCGGGCTGAACGGTACCTGAATGGCAGCATGAGCGTCCGCGAACCGGAATCCTGCAACCGGACGACGCCGTTGCGGAACCCGGGATGCAATTGGCGGTTGGCGGTGCGCACAATATGACGGTATCGTGGCGTGGGGCGGCTGGCGAGCGTTTCGGGCGCGGCTGAGGGGTTGGTTCGATGATGTTTGTTATGTTGGTCGCCGGGATCGGCCTTGTTTTGGCGGGTCTGCTGGCGATCGGCTTCGGGATCCCGATCAAGGAATTCAGTACCGGCAATACGCTGATCATCGTCGGCGTGATGGGCGTCTGCGCCGGCGCGATCATGCTCGCGCTCTGGATGACGGTCCGGGAGTTGAAGAACATCGCGCGGCGGCTCGGTTCCGGCGTGCCTGAAGCGCGCGGGGAAGCCATGGTACGGTCGGTGCTTCCTGTCGCCGCGACGCGGGATTCCGCACCCGCCGTTGGCGGCTTCCTGGCCGCTGAGCAGTCCGGCGGTTCCGAACCCTTTTCGCCAGCGGACCCCCCGGCGTTCTCCACAGCGGCACCGCCGCCGTGGCAGAACGAGGCTGTCTTGCGTGACCATCCGATCCCGGAACCGATGCACCCCGAACCGCCACCGTCGAAACCGAAGCGCAATCTGCTCTTTTCCTCGGCGTCGCGAAAAGAGCGCGAGCGTGCCCACGCGAGGTCCAGCGAGATGCTACCGCCGGACCTGTTGTCGTCGGAACTTCGCCCCAAGCCGCCCACCGTGCCGCCGATCGAAACGGCCGAACCGCCGGCAGCGTTCGATGCCTGGCCGAAAGCGGAACGCGCAAAGCCCGGTGGAATTGCGTTGCCGCGGCGCAGCGGCCGGATGTCCCCGACGCTCCCGGAAGCCAATGGCGAACCGGCGCACACCGAGGATCAGCCTGAGGTGACGGTGCTGAAATCGGGCATTGTCGATGGCATGGCCTATTCGCTGTATTCCGACGGTTCGATCGAGGCCCAGATGCCGGAAGGGATGATGCGCTTCGCCTCGATTGATGAACTGCGCGCGCATCTCGACCAGCGGCTGTAAATCCGGCAATACTTGCCACGGCGCCGGCTATCGAAAATAAAGCGCGGTCGTTCTTGTCAGATTCCCGGCACTTCGTTCATATTCGCCAAGTCGTATGAGATTTCGTTGGTGTATAGGCGCGGCTGGATACTGCCCGAACCGTATGGCCGACAGATGCATTCGTGATCCCAAAGGGTTGAGCCATGACCAATTCCGCCGGCAAGACGCCCGTCGAACTGACCGCCAATATCGTATCGGCCTATCTCAGCAACAATCCGACCCAGGCCTCGGAAATCCCGAACCTGATCAGCCAGGTTCATGCCGCGCTGATGCGGGTGTCGAGCGGCCGCCCCGATACGCCGCTTGAGCCGGCCAAGCCGGCTGTGTCGGTGAAGAAATCGATGACCCCGGAATATCTGATCTGTCTCGAGGACGGCAAGCGCTTCAAGTCGCTGAAGCGTCATCTGCGCGCGCAGTATAACATGACGCCGGAGCAATACCGCGACAAATGGGGCCTGCCGCCGGATTATCCGATGGTGGCGCCGAACTATGCGGTGGCGCGTTCACAGCTCGCCAAGAAAATGGGTCTCGGCCAGCAGGCGCGGAAACGGAAGTAGTTTTTCCAAAACCCTGGATGTCAGGAAGCCGCGGCCAGCGCCTCGCGCGCGTCGGAGCGGATGCGCTCGACCATGGAGCGCAGTCCGTTGGATCGCTGCGGCGTCAGGTGATCGCGGAATCCGAACTCGTCGAATACGGCAAGTGCATCTGTGGCCAGGATCTGCTGCGGCGTGCGGCCGGAATAAAGCGTGAGCAGGATTGCGATCAGGCCGCGCACGATGTGGGCGTCGCTGTCGCCCAGATATTTCAGGTGCGGTTCGCCGTTGCTGCTGCGATCAATCTGCCTGGAGAGCCAGACCTGGCTGGCACAGCCGTTCACCTTGTTCTCGGCGGAATGCTCGGCCTCCGGCATCGGATCAAGCGTGCGGCCGAGTTCGATGACGTACCGGTAGCGGTCGTCCCATTCCTCCAGCAGCTCGAAATTGTCCCTGATCTCGTCGATCGTCATCCTGGCCCGCGTCCGTTTGCCTAAAATCCTATATAGGATGCGGACCGAACGAAAGCGACGGAAATGGAACCGGTTCCGCAGGCTATTTTGAGGCTAGCGGCGTCCGCGGCAACCGCCATTCGATCGCGATATCGTCTTCCGTCAGCGCGTCGGTGGGCGCCGCGGCCCCGGCGTCGTCGGTCGTGTCGATCGAGCTGGTATGGTCGGGCTTCTTGTCGGTGATGATCTTGTACAACTGGCGGGCGCCGTCCTGGGCGCGCTGGCCGATCGCCGTCGCCGCCTGACCGCCGACCTCGCAGGCCGCCGGCTGGCGCTTGCAAAACTGGCCCATGTCGGAGACGGCGGCGGTCGCAGCCGATACGGCTTCGGACGCGCCGACCTGCGGCACCTTGTCCGATTCAGGCGTCTTTTCCCTGGGCAACAGCACGAGCACCAGCCCGAGCCAGAATGCCATGCGAAGCAGAAAAAACATCTCGCGACCCCGGTCGTCTCTTATGGTTCTGTTGCAGTTAAACCGCAGCCTTGTTCCTGATCTAGCAGCCGTCGATAAATCGGAAGTGTTTGCATTGAGGTAAAGTCGCCGAAAATTCGCTGAAAATTGCGATGATTCAATTTGGCGTAAATTTTCGATTGATGACCACTATGGCGCGAAGAGTTCGCGCCGCTCGCGCATCCACCATTTCGAAACCATAGATCGATGCGGCTCTAAACCTGTCGTTCACCATCCGCGTCGAATGAGCGTCATGCGGGGCGTGAAACCTTCGCGAATGCACCGTGTTTGCCGGCCGTCCGTCGCGCCTTAGCGTTCGCTTAAGTTCGCTCTGACACGGTGGCGCAAAGATTGAGGGGGCGTTCCGGCGCGTCTGTCTGACGAACAAGCCGAAGCGCGAGAGCCGTGACTGTTTTGAGTATCATCCGCGATTGTCTCGATGCCTTGCTGCATCCCTCGGCACGATATGATGCGTTGACGCGTGCGCGTCACCGCGCATCATGGCGCCGCGGCTGCTCGGCAGCCTGGTGGCGCTTGCGGCTTTTCCGGTCTATCTGGCGATGCGCGGGGCGCCCACGGCGCTCGAGGTCGGGCCTTCGCCTGGCTGATCGCACCGATCCTGTTGTCATGGTTCCTGTCGCGCACCGGCCGTTATGAAGGCGCGCATATCCTCTCCGCGCTGGCGCTGGCCGGCCTCGTCATGATGGTTGCCATAACCACCGGCGGCATCGAATCATTCGCCGCGGTCTGGCTCATCGTGGTTCCCCTGGAAGCCGCGCTGTCGGCCTCGCGCCGGGTGGTCACGTTTGCTTCCGCGCTTGCGCTGTCATGCGTCGCCTTGCTGATCGCGCTTGGACATTTTCACTTTCTGCCGGTGCCGGAGTCGAACGCGGCCCTGCGCGCCGTCCTGATGGGAGCCGGCGTGGCTTCCGCGACGCTCTATGCCGGCGGGACTGGCCGTCAGCGCCGAATCGCTGGCGCGCACTTCCGTGGCGCTGCTCTATGTGGAGGAAGACCGTTATCGCCTGCTCGCGCGAAACATGAGCGACGTGATTTCGCGTCACAGCCGCAACGGCGCCGTGGAATTCATTTCGCCGGCGGCGGAAGCCATGCTCGGCACGCCGGTTGCCCGGCTTATCGGCCACGGCCTGTTCGACCGCGTCCATGTCGTCGATCGTCCGGCCTATCTCACGGCGCTGTCGGACGCCGCGCGCGGCGGCGAGCAACGCGTCGAATTCCGTCTTCGCCGCGACGCGGTTCGCGGCCAGAATATTGCCGCCGATTTCCTCTGGGTCGAGATGCGCTGCCGGCCGCTCGAGCAGGGTTCGCTCGAGGCCGAGGTCGTCGCCGTGATGCGCGACGTCACCGATCGCAAGGTCCAGGAGCAGGCACTCGAACTGGCGCGCACCGCCGCCGAGCATGCGGATGCCTCCAAGACGCGTTTCCTGGCCACCATGAGTCACGAGTTGCGCACGCCGTTGAACGCCATCATCGGTTTCTCCGAGATGATCGTGCACGAAGAGGCGATGATGATCGACGCCGCACGCCGCAAGGAATATGCGCAGCTCATCAACGATTCCGGCCAGCATCTGTTGTCGGTCGTCAACGGCATTCTCGATATCTCGAAGATGGAAACCGGCAATTTCGAAATTTCGCCCGAGCCGTTCGCGCCACGCGCGGCGCTGTTGCACTGCTGCAATTTGCTGGCGCTCAAGGCGCGGGATAACGGCGTCGATCTGATCACCCGCGCGGCGGAAGACTTGCCCGTGATGAACGGCGATCCCCGCGCGTTCAAGCAGATCGTGCTGAATCTGGTCGCCAACGCCATCAAGTTCACCGAGCGCGGCGGCAGCGTGACGGTTTCCGCCGCGGTCGACGGCGCACGGCTGATGCTGTGTGTCACCGATACCGGGGTCGGGATCGCCGCCGAGGATCTCGCACGGATCGGCGATCCGTTCTTCCAGGCCGGCAAGACCTATCAGCGCAAGCACGAAGGCACCGGCCTCGGCCTGTCGATCGTGAAGGGCCTGGTCGGATTGCACAATGGCGAGATGAACGTGCAGAGCACGGTCGGTGAGGGCACTTCGGTGGCTGTTGTCTTGCCGCTTGACTTTGCGCCGTTGCTGACACCTTCAAACAACGTCGCAACGCTGAAACCAGCGCCGCGACCGGAATCACAGGATCAAGTCCACCAGGTGAAGAAGCGTGCCTAGGCGAATTGACGACGATGACGAGATGCCGCGCCGCCGCCGTCGCGGCGCGAAAGCGGCTGCGATTGAAGTGGAGGAAGGGCGCGGCCTCGTGATGCGCATGCTCCTGCACAGTCCGAAAGACATGGTCGCGGGCCTGCTCGCCGCTGCCGCGATCTGCGCCATCCTCGCCAATGCGTTGTTCCTGCAGGCCGGCCGCCATCCCTCGCCGATGTTCGGCTCGGTGGTGACGCTGCCGGCGCCGCAAGCCGCGGTCGTGAGCCCGCTGCCGCGCCCGCGCCCGGTCGAACTGACCTTGAGGCCGGGCGAGGCAGAGCCGCCGGAAATCAGGCCGGTCGAGGTGAGGGGCGCTGATCCCAAGGCACGTCGAGATCAAGAGCGCCGATCCCAGGAACAATTCCAGGAGCATCCAGAAATCCCGACCCGATGGCCAATCTGGTGGTCAAGTCGACCGGTGCGCCTGCCGCGGCGCCTGCGAATGTGGCGCGTCCGCCCGCGCCGATTCCGGCCACCGCGCAAAGCGCCGGCGCGCGCCGCGTGGCGGCGGTGCAGCGCGCGCTCACCCAATATGGCTACGGCCAGTTGAAGCCGACCGGCGCGGTCGGCTCGGACACGCAGGCCGCAATCTCGAAATTCGAGCGCGACCGCAAGCTCCCGGTGACCGGCCAGATGTCCGATCGGCTGGTGCGCGAACTCACGGCGATGATCGGCCATCCGATCGACTAGCTTCCGGCAATACGCCGGCCTATCGTCTTTTCCATGCGATTGAAATCAACGCATCTGGGTGGCCGCCTATCTGCGCCGTTGCCAGACCGAGGGAATCTTCGGCGCCGTGCGCAAGCGCGGGGCGGAGGAGGCGGGGGCGGTGTTCGTCAAGGTGGCGCTGCTCGATGGCAGCGCCATGCTGTATGCGCCCGCGCCGCAGACCGTCTATGACGAGAGCCGCCCGGCGGAGCGGCTGTTCGCGCCGGCTTCGCCGCAGCCGGTGCCGGAGCAATCCGTGGAAGAACGTCTCACCAAGGAACTCCGCTTCGATCCCGACGCCTGGATCGTCGAGACCGAGGACCGGGCAGGGCGGCACTTTCTGGATCTGGCGAAGGCTTAATTAAAACCGCGCGCTAACGCTTCGAACCGTCGGTGCCGGTGCGAACGGCCGGTGCAGTTCCGGGTTGCACGGCGGGACGGGTTTGCGACGTTGCGGCACGCACGCGATGGCGTTCGTCGTCATAGAGCGCAGCGCGATATTTGGCGCGGGTGACCGCCATGGTCGAGCCGCGCCACGCCGCCAGCATCACCAGCGCGGATCGTTCGCTCAAGCGGTCGTAAAGCCGCGACAAACGATAGACATTATGCACCGATGAGCCGAACTCGGGATTGAGGAACAGCAGCACGCGCTGGAACGCGGCGCTCGGCATGTCCAGTGCGCGCGCGGCGCAGGCCAGCGGCTCGCCGCCGGGATCGTGAACCACCTGTTCGGCAATCCGCTGCGGCAGGATCAATGCTTCGCCGATCTCGAGCGCGAAGTTTTCGGTGTCCTCCGCGAACGCGGCCATCTCCAGGATATGGAGCGCGCGCGCAGCGCGGGCAGGCGGAATCCGCGGCGAAGCTTTCAGCGGCGTGTCGGCGATATTGTGCAGGATCAGCGCGCGCTCGCTGGCGCCCGCCGCGAAGAACATGTCGCTGATTTCGGCGGCATCGTTGGGTCGCATCGACAGGGTGGACGCCATCCGCAACTGCGCTTCCGTCGGCGCCTTCACCACAGGCGCGCTGGTCGGCGCAGCGGCAATCGCAGCCGCTACGGGAAGGATCTCGCCGGGGGGCGAGCGCCGCAGCCCGAGCTTGTCCATGATCTCGGCCGGCGTTGCCGGATAGATCGCGAGCCGCGCCCGCACCGCGGCACGGGTAGCGTCGTCGACCTGGTCGATCAGGCGGGACGTCAGTTCGACGAACTGCCGTTCCTCGTCGGCGGAATGGGCGCTGGTCTGGACATAGAGGTCGGTCAGCACGCGCAGCAGGGTCGGCCTGATATCGACGCCCTCGCGGCGCGAGAGCGTCATCAGCCCGTCGAATCCCGGAAACATTGGAGCTGCGGTCATGTCAGGTGTACGCGACTTCGGTAATCCCTCGCGTCAGCCTACGCACGGCACTTTAAGAGTTGGTTAAGGAAAACAGCCCGTGAAGAAATCCGATAAAATGTGAGCTTTCGGCGGGCGCAGCGGGCGCCGGAAACCCCGTAACTGTACCACCTGCACAAATTAAGATGCCGTTAACCACGTTCTGTTCTGAATGATGGCATGTCGCCGGCCAAAGCATGTCCGTGCGGCAACCAGAGAGAACGGAACATGGGCACCATCATTGAATTTCCGGCGGATGCGGCTTCACGGCGGCCGGGCTCAACCATGGATGGCGCTCCACGCGATGGCCTGGGAACCGTGCTGATCCTTCCTGTTGTCCGTATCGAGCGTAAAGCCGGCGAGACCGGCGATGGGCGCGGACCGGAAGAGGGCACCGCGCCCGGTCGCCGTCGTCGTCGGCGCCCCTGAACGACGGACCTTTGAAATGCCGGAGCTGTGCCTCCCGATCCGGACCACCGGGCTTCGGTCACACCCGGCTCTCATTCTGCTCGTGGCAAGCGCCGTGCTCGGCGGCTGCAGCGGCGGCGATTTCGGCCGCACCCGTGCCGATATGCGCAACGACGACATGCACCGCTGGCTGGGCGCCGAGGCTACCGCCAGCGTCGGCCTCACGCCCTCGCAGTTCCAGCTCACTGAAAACGAGCGCCAGCTTCGCGATCTCGCCTATCCCCTGATCGAGCCGCCGCATTCGCGGCCCGCCTGGAAGAGCGTGTTCGGCGATTACCAGCCGTTGCCCTCGCCATGGCGGCAGAAGGTGGTGTTCGACCGCACCATCTACGGACGCGCCTTGATCGACGAGCCGCACCGCTCGCACACCTCGCGTTATCAGCAGCTGATCGAGGACGTCCGCAACGACATCACGCGGTTCGAGCCGTTCTTTGCTTCCGCCGCGCGCGTCATCGAACTCGACCGCAGGCGCAGCGCCAGCCTGAAGATGGTGTCGGAACTGTCGCCGCGCGAACAGGCCGATGCGGTCGCCCGCATGGAAGAGAACACGCTGATCGTGCAATGGGTCCAGCAATGCCTGGAGCGGCGCATTTCATCGTATCGCTGGGCGCTGGAACGGCTGGTGATTCAGACGCCCGACAATATCGCCGCCGATGCCGACCGCCTGATCGGCGAACTCGCCGCGCAAACCGCCAACCCGCCGGTCGCCGCCCAGCCGGTGATCGGGCGGGCAGTGGTAGTGAAGGGCTAGATAGGGGCGTATGCCCCGTCAACGACACTGGTTGAGCGGCCGGCACACCGTTCACAACACTGTTATTGCGACCTGTCGCGCTCTTCGCCTCCCTCAACTGGGCGTCTCGCGCTTGTTGTTGTAGCCTCGGCTGAGCAACTGCACGCTCGCCAGGAGGAATTTACATGACCACCGTCGTGCTCAACCGCCGCAGCCTCCTCGCCGCTGGCGGCTCCGTCCTGGCAACCGGGGTTTCCGGGCTCCTGTTGCCCGCCCGCGCGGAAGGCCTCGCACCGACCGCTTCGATGCCGGGCGGAGCCAACAACTACTTCAAGGGCGCGGCGATCGTGGATCGGATCGGCAAGGGTGGCTTCTGGATGAGTGGCACCGTGCGCCGGGCAGGCGACGGGACTCCGCTTGCCGGGCAGCGCATCCAGATCTGGGCGCACACGACCGAAGGGCAGGAGCACGAACCGCAAAGTCATGGCGCCACGCTCACCGACAAGAACGGGGCGTTCCGTCTTGAGATGCCGCAGATCGTTCCCGTCTTTGGCCAACCGCATGGTCACCTCGCCTATGACAGTGGTGAGTTCAAAACCGTCTTTCTACGTCCCGTAATGCGGAGCGCAAAGGAAACCAGCCTGGAGGCGCACTTCGTCCTTCAGTCGGTCTGATCGAGTTGCGAACGAAGGGATGGAGATTGGCCCAGGTGATCCTGATCTGGGTCGCCTTTGCAACAGCCGTTTGCGTGCCGATCGCCGCTGCAGCGGCGAGCCCGCTGCTCGCATGGCGTGGTCCGGTCTACATACTGGCCGGATTCGCAGGGATTATCGCACTGGGCGTCATGCTCCTTCAGCCGCTTTTAATTGGCGGATACTTACCCGGACTGTCGGGCCGTATCGGGCGACGTGCACATCACTGGATCGGAGGCGCGCTGGTCGTGGCGGTGGTGATCCACGTCGGGGGCCTTTGGATCACTAGTCCGCCGGATATGATTGACGCGCTTCTCTTTACGTCGCCGACGCCGTTCTCCCCCTTTGGTGTGATCGCCATGTGGGCAATCTTCGCCGTCGCGCTTTTGGCTGCACTCCGCCGGCGACTGGGACTGCGACTGCGAACGTGGCGCATCGCTCATATGCTGCTCGCGATTGTCATCGTCGTCGGGAGTGCGGTCCACGCCATACTCATCGAGGGGGCGATGGAGATGGTCTCGAAGGCGGCGCTTTGCGCGCTGGTCCTCGCGGCGGCCATCAAAGTCATGACTGACTTGCGGGTGTGGAGAAGGCGAGGGGCGCCGCGCGCAGAGAGCGTTGCGCGACGGTAATTAATGGAGTGTTAGGGGCCTAGGTCGCAGCTTCGCAAAAGGGGGATCGTATCTATCCACCCCCGTTTGAACCGAAGAGGATTAGCGGTTGGCCGACTACTGGTTGCTCCTATTAGGTTGGATTTTCACCGTAACCTTTGCCTGGCAGATTGGGCCAATCTGGCGAACGGCGGTTCGAACCGGGCGGTGGCTCAAAGGTGGCGGGCGGCACTATTATTTTCCCAGTAAACACTACACTTTCACCGTGTATGATCGCGCGGAGAATCCGCTCCTTTATTGGCTTGGCGTGACGATCATTCCGATCATCCTCTTGATCCTCGTTTTTTCGTCTTCGTTGCTAACGGTTACCGTTTGGCCGCTTTGACCTAGCTGCGACGCGTTGGTTGGCTGGCATTTTCCGCTTCCTCGCCAGCATGAACCAAACCTATACGGGATATCGCCATCTCAGCGCGCGACGGACGACAACGAATGCGACGGTGTTTGCAAGGACGCTGAACCAAAGGAAGGTTGGAACGGAAGCCGCGAAGCAGATGTAGATCACGTAGGCGACCTGCGCGATCAGACCGGCAAACAGCCCGATCGAAGTCCAGCCAAGCAATGTCGTGGGTGCGCTGTCGGAGGACCGGCCGATCAAAAGGTCCGCGATCCACGTTGCCAGGAACTCCATTTCCAATGTTCGCTGATTCCTGGCCGCGAGGGCCAATTGCTGACAAGCGACTACTAATACTGCAGTCTCCTTAAGGGATCACTATCGGTCATCCCAACCGTTTCCCGATCAGCGCTTGCCCTTCGGCGCTGGCGCAGGGGCCGGCGCGGGCACTGTCGGTTCGGGCTGCTTGGCCGGCGGAGGCTCGGTCTGCAAGGTGCAACGCGATGCCGCGAGCGAGGCCTGTGCCTGCGGCATCAACCCGGGCTCCGGGGCCAGTGCCTTCAGCACGATCAGGCCGGTCGCGGTCGGGGGAGTCGATGATCAGCCGGTCGGCGGCGGTGACTTCCTCATCCTCCGGCAATGCGGAATGCTGGTCTTCCGTCATCAGGTCGAGTTCGATCACCTTGCGGCCGGCCGAGCGGTCGTTGATGGCGTAATAGGCGACCTCGTTGCGCGTGTAGAACGACACCGAGGTATAGGCCTGGCTGACCGGCACCGTCAGCTTGATGGGGCCGCCGGAAAGGTCGTAGCGGCAGATCGCGACCGCAAAGGCCGGGTCCATGAACGGCATCGGCGCGTTGTTGGGCTCGGCGAGCGGAAGGGCCGTGACGGCATTCTCTTTGGTCATCGGCGTCAACCGCGAATAGGCGTCCTGGGTGGCGATGCGCGGCAGCGCCAGCACGCTGACGAGATGCACCACGCCGCCCAGCAGCACGCCCGCGATGATGGTGAATACCAGCCGGATCATGGGCAGCCCACCGTCGTGATGGAAGGCATCGGCGCGTCGCGCTGGGTCCGCGTCGCCACGCCAACCGGCGTATCGTAGAGCCGCAGCATCAGCGCGTAGCGTTCGATGCCGCCGGTCGGCAGCCAGTTTCCGGCCCGCGACCGCGCCGCCACGCGGATCTCGAACCCGCCGTCGGAGCCGCGGACGATTTCCTGGCTGGTGAAGCCGTAGCGCTGCAGCGAATTCGCAACCAGGTGTCCCTTGCGGTCGAACAGGGTCAACGTCCAGAACCGGGCCGCCGGCGTCACCCCGCTGACGAGCACGTCGCAGCGCCCGTCGAGCGGCTTGTTCTTGTCGTCCGACGTGGCCGAGAAGGCGATGCCGTCGCCGGTGCCGATCGGCAATTCGCCGCTGCGGGCGATCGAGGCGCGCGAATAGGGATCGACCTCGGCGGTGCCGCTCTTGGGCCGCGCGGTCCAGGCGCCGATCGTGAGCGTGCCGAGATCGGTGCCGCGCGTCGCCGTCATGTAGGTCGAGCCGAGACCGACGGCCGTGGCAAGCGCCAACGCCAGCAAGGTGATGAAGATCAGCCGCACAGGCCAGTGCTCCGAAATCTCACGGCATCAGATTTCCGGTTGAACCGGCTTCATCCGAAACCTGAAGCGCTTCTTTTTGTTTGGCAGGTCGGCGCAGACGCCTTGCATCTGCTCCGAGGAAAGCCGGTTAACATTCTGCCGGATCATGCCTTTTAATTCTTCCGCTGCGCCGGTGCAGGCTGGTCGCCAGCGGCTGCGATATAGTTCTCGGGGAAGGCCAGCGCGCCGGACGTGACCGGCTTGGCGGGCTGCTTCTGATCGTTGGACGAGGTCTTGCCCGCGGCCTTGCCGGCCTCGTCGAGCAGTTTTTCGACGCGCACCAGAATATCCGCGCCGCGCTTGGTCAATACCGGCGGCGGTCCCGGCTTGGTCTCCAGCACCCGTGCCGCACCGTTGGCCGCGACGCTGGCGGGGACGGCGGGCGGCGGCAGCTTCGTGCCCATGCCGATGCCGGGGATTTCCTTCACCTCGACGCCCTGATGCGCGACGACCATGATGTCGTGCCAGGTTTGCGCGGGCAGCGAACCGCCGGTCATGCGGTTGGTCGGCGAATAGTCGTCATTGCCGTACCAGACCGCGCAGGTGAAGTTGCCGGTGTAGCCGACGAACCAGGCGTCGCGGTAGGCGTTGGTGGTGCCGGTCTTGCCCGCGGTCGGAATGCCGTCCAGCGCGGCGCGGCGGGCGGTGCCCTCGCTGACGACGTGACTCATCATCCACGCCATGTCGGCGGCAACGGAGGCGGGAATGGCCTGCACCGGCTTCTTGCCGTCGCGGTCGAAGCGCCAGACCAGATCGCCGGCGCCGGTGCGCACTTCCAGCACCGCGTGAGGTTTCGTCGCCTTGCCCTTGTTCGCGAAGGTCGCGTAGGCGACCGCGTGTTCGAGCACGGTGACTTCGTCGGAGCCGATCGGCATCGACGGCGTATCCGGCAGCGGGGCCGTGAGGCCGAACTTCCGCGCCACCTCGGTGATCTTGACGCGGCCGGCCTTGGCGGGTTCGGCGACTTGCCGCCCAGCGCGATCGACAGCTTGACGCGGCACGACGTTGATCGAGCGGGTGATCGCCTGGGTCAGCGTCACCGAGCCGGAATAGGAGTGGCCATAATTCTGCGGGCACCAGTTGCCGATGCAGACCGGACCGTCGACAACTTTCGAGTTCGGGGTGTAACCGTTCAATAGCGCGGTGGTGTAGACGTAGGGCTTGAACGAGGAACCCGGCTGCCGGTAGGCGTCGGTCGCGCGATTGAACTGGCTCGATCCATAGTCGCGGCCGCCGACCATCGCGCGGACGCCGCCGTCGAGATCGGCGACCACGGTGGCGGCCTGCGTCGCGTGATAGTCGCGGCCGAACTGGCGGAGCTGGTTTTCGACGGCGTCCTCGGCGGCGCGCTGTACGTTCATGTCGATCGAGGTGCGGACCACGAAGACGCGCTCGGTATAGGATTTCGGGAAGGTGTCGACCAGCTTGCGCATCTCTTCGAAGGCGTAGTCGAGGTAATAGTTCGGCGAATTTTCGTCGCGGCGGTCGACGGCGAACGCCGGGTTGCGCCGCGCACCGAACACCTGTCCTTCGGTCATGAAGCCGGCATCGACGAGATTGTCGAGCACGACGTTGGCGCGGGCGCGGGCGGCGGGCAGGTTGATGTGCGGGGCGTATTTGGTCGGCGCCTTGAACAGGCCGGCCAGCATCGCCGATTCCGCGAGATTGACGTCGCGCGCCGACTTGTTGAAGTAGAAATGCGCCGCGCCGTCGACGCCGAAGGTGCCGCCGCCCATATAGGCGCGGTCGAGATAGAGTTTCAAAATTTCGTTCTTGGTCAGGCGCGTCTCCAGCCAGATCGCCAGAAACGGCTTCCTTCACTTTGCGCTCGATGGTGCGCTCGTTGTTGAGGAACAGGTTCTTGGCCAGCTGTTGCGAGATCGACGAGCCGCCCTGGCGCACGCCGCCGGCCTGCGCATTGGTGACGAGCGCGCGCGCGGTGCCGGCGATGTCGATGCCGAAATGGTCGTAGAAGCGGCGGTCTTCGGTGGCGAGCGTCGCCTTGATCAGATTGTCCGGAAAATCTTCCAGCGGGATCGAATCGTTGTGCTTGATGCCGCGGCTGCCGATCGGATTGCCGTAGCGGTCGAGGAACGACACCGCGAGATCGGACTTCTTCAGCCAGTCGTCATCGGCGGTTTCGCGGAACGCAGGGATCGCCAGCGCCAGCATCACGATCAGCCCGCCGAGGCCGATGGTGGCGGCCTCCGAAAACGGTTCGATGAACACCCAGCGCTTCCAGCGGCCGACATAGAAGCGGTCCATGAAGGTGGAGTAGCGCTCGTACAGCTCGCGCAGGCCCTTGCCCGACGAGAACAGCGTCGAAGTCGATGCGCGCATCCAGATCCAGGAAGAAGTTCCGGATCTTCTGCTTCCACTGCGGAGGTACGATCTGGCGCACCGGGACCCTTGGTCGTTCGAAACGCTCACGCACCCGGCCGGGCGCTATCGAGACGTCATGATTTGATGTTGCGGCAAACCCAAGGCGCTTTTAGGACGCTTGGGGACTTCGCAATTGTTCTATCCGAGCGGGGGCTATAAACCAATGCTCTCGCTCACCATTTTGGTGGTCAGCCCTAACGCGTTCCCACCCTTTTTTGCGTCCGTAGTCAGCCAGCTTGCGCCCTGGTTGCCGGACCCCCTAGAAGGGCTGCAGCCGAACTCGACCCGTAAACCGCCGACTTCATGACCGCACCACCCAAGCGCGCTTCCAGCCAGGAGGGATTCTTCTGGAAAACCAAGACGTTGGAAGAGATGTCCAACGCCGAATGGGAAAGCCTGTGCGACGGCTGCGCACGCTGCTGCCTGGAAAAGCTTGAAGACGAGGATACCGGCAAAATCTACTTCACCCATGTTTCCTGCAAGCTGCTCGATTCCGGCCTATGCGCCTGCAAGGACTACCAGAACCGCTCCGAAAAGGTTCCCGACTGTGTCCGCCTGACGCCCGAGAACGTCCGCACCCTGAACTGGCTGCCGCCGAGTTGCGGCTACAAACTGGTCGCGGAGGGGCGCGATCTCTACTGGTGGCACCCGCTGATTTCGGGTGATCCCAATACCGTGCATGAAGCCGGGGTTTCGGTGCGCGGCAGGGTGCAGGGCACCGAGGACGAAATCCCTGACGAAGATCTCGAGGACCACATCGTGCAATGGCCGGCCTATGCTGCCGAACCGGGCGCGTCTGAAGAAGCGGCCCTGATCGTCGGCGCGCGCCGGCCGCGACCACATGCGCCTTTCCATTCGGAAGTCGACGCGCTAAGGTGGTTGTACATTTGAAGACGAACAGCCTTAGGCTTTGCGCTGGATTTCGATTTTCCATCGGTGAGATGTCCCTCAATTTTTGAGGTGTCCCATGAATACTGGACCGGTTCAGCCGATACCGACGGACGACGATAACAGACCGCCCGAGCCGACCCCCGCGCTGTGCCTTTCCGGCGGAGGATATCGCGCGATGGTGTTTCATATCGGCGTGCTTTGGCGCCTCTATGAGACCGGCCTGTTGCAGAACATCAAGCGGATATCGAGCGTCTCGGGCGGATCGATAACGGCCGGCCAGTTGGCGCTGGCCTGGCGCAGCCTCAGCTTTCTGACCCACAGCGTCAGGAGCCATTTCATTCCCAAATTCGTCGAGCCGCTGCGCGCCTTCGCCGGCGTCACGATCGACGCGGAATCCGTCATTCTGGGCGCGCTGTTGCCGGGCAGCGTCGGCGACCGCATCGCCAAGGCGTATGACGAGCACCTGTTTCACGGCAAGACGCTGCAGGACATGCCCGACGAGCCGCGCTTCGTGATCAACGCGACCAACGTCCAATCGGGCGCGCTCTGGCGCTTTATGAAGCCCTATATGCGCGACTACCGCGTCGGCATGGTGAAGAATCCCCGGATTCCCCTGGCGCAGGCGGTTGCGGCTTCGTCCGCATTTCCGCCGTGCTGTCCCCATTCGAACTGCGCCTCAGGGACAGCGACTTCGAACCGGGCACGGGCCTCGATCTGCAACGGCCGCCATTCACCACCCGCGTGGTTCTCAGCGACGGCGGCGTCTACGACAATCTCGGGCTCGAAACAGCATGGAAGCGGCACCAGACCGTTCTGGTCGCGATGCCGGTGGCAAAACCCAGGAAGAGGAAGAGCCGGAGACGGACTGGCCGCGGCATTCCTACCGGGTGCTGAACCTGATCGACAACCAGGTGCGTTCGCTGCGCAGGCGCCAGGTCATCGATTCCTTCACATCAGGAACGCGCAAGGGCGCCTACTGGGGCATCCGCACCGACATCGCGGATTACAAACTGTCCGATGCGCTCAACTGTCCGCTGGATCGCACGACGCAGCTTGCCGAACTGCCGACGCGCCTGAAGCGGCTGGACTCCACCACGCAAGAGAGGCTGATCAACTGGGGCTACGCGGTCTGCGATGCGGCGCTGCGCAAGCATCTGGACGCGGGGCTGAAGCCGAAGCCGGTCTTTCCATATCCTCAATCCGGGGTCTGAGGCAAAGGCGGGGGCCGAACGTGGCAAAGGCAAGGCAAGCAGGGTGGCGGATCGCGGCGGAGCAAGCCGAAATCGGCGAGTGAGACCATGCCGAGCACCGCGGAGCCGGAGGGAGCCGCATCCGGCACGACAGCGCCTGCAAATGCAACGCCTGCAGGTGCGCAGCCCGACACGGTGCAGGCTCCGCCCGGAAGCCCGAGAACCAAGGCCGACAGACCCTTGCAATTCTCGATCCCTGCGGAACTGGTCGAGCACATCCTGTTAGGCCCCGTCGGCGACCGCCGCGTACTGCAGGATTCTCCGCTGCTGGGAGACGTCTGGGCCGCTTATGCGCTTGATCCGGGCATCAGTCAGGACGTGTTGATCACGCCTCACAAAAATGCGACCGCCGCGGTGGTCGCTCAAGTCATTCCACGGGGAATAAACCTGCGCGAGCAGGATCGCCAAGCCGAAGTTCCGCCGCCGTCGAAGCGACCCAAAGTGAGAGCGAAGGTCGCCTATCTGCAAGGCCTGGTCGGCGCAAGGCTGTATTTCGACGAAGTGCTGCGCATCCTTGTGCCCCTGACACAATGGTGGAGCCAGTCAAAGCTCCAGGAAAGAATACTGAAGATCGACCAGGCCAACCTGCGCAGGTTGCTCGAGCGGGCGCCTGACCGGCCTGGCAACGATCCGGAGAATTTTACATCGCTTGAAAGATACATCGCGCTGGCGGGGCTGATCTATTGGATCGGTAAACTCGAGCGTCCAACGGTCGCGGGCAGTGCTCCGCCCCGGCCAGTTGAGCGGTTGCCGTTGCTCAAGGTCGATCAGGCATTCGAGAAATATCAGTCCTATGTCGATGAAATCATCAAAGGGATGTTCGATCTCTACGGGGTCATTCAGGCTAATCCGCTCGCGCCTGCATCGGATGATCCCGAAGACAGCGAAGAAGCCAGGACCGATGGCCTTATCTTCCAGGTCTCGCTGAACCGCGTCGCATCGGCCGCGCTGGACCGATCTATTCCGGCCGTGAAGGCAGATGCAGCGCATTCTCTGTTCAAGGTGAATTGCAAGAATATCGTTTGGGCGGTGCTCAATTCCGGTATCGATGCCCAGCACGCTGCCTTCGATGATCGGGAGAAGCCAGGCAGATCGCGCGTCAGAAAGACCTTCGACTTCACGAGGATTCGCGAGATCGTCAGCAATGAAGAAGATGACATAGCGCCTGCGGAACTTGAGGAACTCGCGAAGGCCGCCGGCATCGAAGCGGACGAGGCGCGCGGTTTTCTGAAGACGATTGCCGCGGATGCCGGAGCAAAGCGCCCGATCAATTGGGGCGTCGTAGAAAAGCTGGTCACGCTCAAGAACCCGGCGCCACCGCCGAGCCCGCACGGCACGCACGTCGCGGGCATCATCGGGGCCAACGGAATCGCGACCAAAAATCCCGACGGCATGTGTCCCGACATCCGGCTCTACGATTTCCGCGTTCTTGGCAAGACTATCGACGATACCGAATTCGCTGTTATCGCGGCGTTGCAATACATTCGCTACGTGAACGAGCGGCACAGTTACATCACGATTCACGGCGCCAATCTCAGCCTGTCCATTCCACACAACGTCGGCAACTACGCCTGCGGGCGCACGCCGGTCTGCAACGAATGCGAACGGCTGGTGGAGAGCGGGGTCGTGGTGGTTGCCGCCGCGGGCAATCGCGGCTTCCAGAAATTTGAAACGAGGGATGGCGGCGTCTTCGAAAGCTATGCGGCGTTCAGCATCACCGATCCGGGAAATGGCGAGAGCGTCATCACGGTCGGGTCCACGCACGGAAACTGGCCGCATACCTATGGCGTGAGTTTCTTCTCCAGCCGCGGTCCGACCGGCGATGGCCGCCTCAAGCCGGATCTGGTGGCGCCGGGAGAGCGGGTGCAGTCGTGCGTCACCGGCGGCGAGCACAAGGAATGGGGGCCGATCCGGTACCAGCATGGCGGCGCCGCACGTCAGCGGGGCCGCCGCGATGCTGCTGGCGCGCTACGAGGAACTGATCGGCCAGCCGCGCCGGGTCAACGAAATCCTGTGCGAAAGCGCGACCGACCTCGGCCGCGAGCGAAGTTTCCAGGGCCACGGCATGCTGGACGTCCTGCGTGCCTTTCAATCCATCTAGGGAGGCGGGAAAATGTTCTTCAGTCTGGATGTATTGCGGGCGCGCAAGGGCGATTGCCTGATGCTGGACTTCGGATCGGAGCAGGATCCGCATCTGATCCTGATCGATGGCGGTCCTTCGAATGTTTACGGGCCATTTCTTAAGCCGCGCCTGCAGAAGATCCGCGAAACGCGCGAGCTGGAGGAACAGGAGTCGCTCCCGGTCGACGTCGTCATGGTGAGCCATGTCGACGACGATCACATCAAGGGAATTCTCGACCTCACCAAGGAGCAGCGCACCAACAGCCCGGATGTACGGCTCGACGTGACCAGTCTGTGGCACAACAGTTTCGACGATCTGCTCAAGACCAAGCCCGATGAACTGGTGGCAGGGTTCGGCACCGCATCGGTCGAGACGACGGCTGCGGGAGGTGAGGCGGGCATCGATTCCGGGAGCGTGCTGGCCAGCTTCGGAGCCAGCATGCTCAGGGATGACGCAGAGATCGAAGATGAGAATATGCATCAAACGGTCGAGGTGCTGTCCAGCATCCCGCAGGGCCGCACGTTGCGTGACGACGCCAAGGCACTTGGGTGGAAGCCCAACCACAAATTCAAGGGCAAGCTCATCCTTGCGGCCAAGACCGCGAAGCCGGTGACGCTCGGCGATTTGAAGGTGACGGTGGTCGGGCCGATGCAGCCGGAACTGCTGGCACTGCAGAAACAGCATGACGAATGGCTGCGTGCTCAAAAGGAGAAGAAAAAGAAGTCGCCCGAAGCGGCGCTGGCGGCCTTCAAGGATGAATCCATTCCCAACCTTTCGAGTATCGTCGTCCTTGCCGAACTCGGCGGCAAAAGCATGCTGCTGACGGGCGATGCCCGCGGCGACAGGATTTTGGAAGGAATGGAACTGGCCGGGCTGCTGGAAAAGAACGGCAAGAAGCATGTCGACCTCTTGAAGGTCCCACACCACGGCAGCGACAACAATATGGAAACCATATTCTTCAAGCGGATGCCGGCCGATCACTACGTTTTCTCCGGTGACGGTGAGCATGGCAATCCGGAACGCGCCACGCTGCAGATGCTGCTGGATGCGCGGGGCGTGGACGCCGATTACAGGATTCATCTGACCTATCCGGTCGCGGAGATCGACGCGGGACGGAAGGCGGATTGGGAAAAGGAGCAGGCCAAGGAGAAGGCCCGAAAGAAGAGAATCCGGCATCCAAGAAGCCGGTTCGGGAGGACTGGTCGCCCGAGAAGCACGGCCTGGTCGCGTTCTTCAAGAACAACCCGAAAATGGCGAAGAAGCTCGCCATTGTCGACGAGAACAAGCCGCATCTGATCGATCTGCTCACGCCGTTGAAGTTCTAGGCTGGCAGCCCGGAGATTTACGGGTTGGAGCCGCGATCGAGGCGGCGCCGAAGGCGCCTGCGAGGCCCGACACGTCGCTCACGGAAACGCGATGATACCCCCGCGGGATGCACCCATGCGCGCAGGCGTCTGCCGCGGGGGAAATTCACCCTCTAAGATGCGTGCGATATGGCGATTCTATCTCGGCGGCTTTGGCCGCGCGGAAAAATATTACGTCCGACATGAACAAGCACCAGCGGCAGGGCGGTGAGCCCGCCGACCAGACGACATTGCCCGACGATATTGGCCGCGAGCTCTCGCACATCACGACCGAGGTCATTGATGTCAGCGATGCGCCGCCGATCGCGCCGCCCGCGCCGCTGAGCCCGGACGAGGTCCGCACCATCCTGATGAGCCTGTTGCTGACGATGTTCCTGGCCGCGCTCGACCAGACCATCGTCGCGACCGCGCTGCCGACCATCGGCCGCCAGTTCAACGACGTCAGCAACCTGTCCTGGGTCATCACGGCCTATCTTTTGGCTTCGACCGCGGTGGCGCCGGTATTCGGTACGCTCAGCGATATCTACGGCCGGCGCGTCATGATCACGGTTTCGCTTGTGCTGTTTACAGCCGGCTCGATCCTCTGCGCGGTGGCGCCGAACATGACGGTCTTGATTATCGCGCGCGGCCTGCAGGGACTCGGCGGCGGCGGCATCATGCCGGTGGTGCAGACCGTGATCTCCGACGTGGTCTCACCACGCGAGCGTGGCAGGTACCAGGCCTATTTCAGCGGCGTCTGGATGGCTGCGGGCTTGCTGGGCCCGGTGCTCGGCGGCGTGTTCGCCGAGCATTTGCACTGGTCGATGATTTTCTGGATCAACGTGCCGCTCGCCGTCGGCGCGCTGTTTCTGTTGCTGCCGAAGATGGGCAAGATCCCCGTGTTCCATCGCCGGCGCAAGGTCGACTGGCTCGGCGGCGTGCTGCTGATGGCGTCCGCCGTCGTGGTCATGCTGGTGCTGAGCTGGGGCGGCAACCGCTATGCCTGGTTGTCGCCGGCGATCATGGCGATGATCGGTGCGTCTGTCGCGCTGGCGTTCGCCTTCGTCTGGCACGCGCGCAATGCCGACGAACCGTTCCTGCCGCTGCCCTTGATGGGCGGAACGGTGGTGCCTTACGCGATGGTGGCCGGCGGCTGCGCGCTTGGCGCCATCACTGCGCTGACCGTGCATCTGCCGCTCTATTACGAGGTCGTCTATCATTTGACCGCGAGCGAGGCGGGGCTGGCGTTCATCCCGCTCGCCGCGGTTTCCACCTGCGGGGCTGCGATCGCCGGACGGACCATGGCGCGCGCCAAGCACTACAAGCGCGTCGCCATCGTCGGCACGTCCGCGGCGGCGCTCTTCGGCGTGGTGCTGACGGTGACGACGCTGCCGCTGTGGGGATTGCTGGTCGTGCTGTCGCTGTTTGCGCTCGGGCTCGGCACGACATTCCCGGTCAGCGTGGTCTCGCTGCAGAATTCGGTGGCGCGCGCGCAGATCGGCACCGTGACCGGCGCGATGAATTTCTTCCGCGCGCTGATGTCGTCGTTCATGGTCGCCGCCTTCAGCGCGATCCTCTTGATGGCGCTCGGTGCGGGCATTTCGCTCGGCGAACATCGCGGACCCGCGAATGCGATACCCGCCGCCGACATGATTACGGCGTTCAGCTACGTGTTCGGCGCCGCCACCGCGCTGCTGGCCTGTGCCGCGCTCTGCATCCTCCTCATGGAGGAACGGCCGCTGGCCGGTCCGTCGACGCCGGCGGAGATGGCGGAGTAGGGGGCTATTGTCGTCCCTGCACTAATATTTTCTGTTTTGACGCGTTTTCTTCACGCGAACCGGTATCCACTTCGCTCGAAAACGCTCTACGATGAGCGGGTGAGAAAGCGCGCGATGGCGGCGCCGAGTTGCGCGCTGTCCAGCGGTTCGGCGAGCGAGGCCTTCGCTGGTATTACCACGCTATCGGGCGCATCGCCCTTGCCCGCCATCTCGCAGCAGGCGAGCGCGAAGCCGACGGAGAATTCCGGATGCGGCTGCACCGAGAGCGTGGTGCCGCCCGCATAGAGCAACCCGGCATGCGGCGTGAAGTCCGAGGACAGGATCGTCTTGGCGCCGGCCGGCGGCGTGATGACCTGGTCCTGGTGCGAGCAGGCGAGCGCGATGCGGCCCTCGATCATCCCGTTGCCCGGCGCCACGTCGTAGACGTGCCGTCCGAGGCCCCAGCCTTTCTCGGATTTGCGCACCGCGCCGCCCATCGCCTGCGCGATCAGCTGATGGCCGAAGCAGACGCCGACCATCGGCGTGTTGCTGGCATAGGCCGCGCGCACGAAATCCTCGAGCGGCGCGATCCAGTCGAGCCGTCATAGACGCCGGCGGGTGAGCCGGTGATGAGGACCGCCTGCAATGTGGCGGGATCGGGAAGCGGTTCGCCGTTGGGGATGCTGACGACGTCGAAGCCGATTCTTTCGTCCTCGGCGCCGATCAGGCGCTCGAACATCTCCGGAAACGAGCCGTGGCGCTCGCGATAATCCGGGGCGAGCACCCCGGTTTCGATGATCGTAATACGTGGCATCGGTGGCTATCTGGCAATCGGTTGCGGCCTCAGGTCCCCGGCCGCGACACCACCGTTTCCTTGCTGGTGATGAACTCGAGCAGCACCGGCTTGCCCTCCTTGCGTCTGCTGCGATGCCGCGCTTGATCGCCGGGATGATCTCGTCCGGCTCGGTCACGCGCTCGCCGTAGCCGCCGAAGGCGCGCGCCATCGCCGCGTAGTCGCCGGAGATGTCGGTCGAGCGGTACTTCTCGGTCGAGATCGGCATCACCTTCAGTTCGATCGCCATCGAGAAGTTGTTCAGCAGGATCGACATGATCGGGATGCGCTCGCGCACCGCGGTCTCGAAATCCATGCCGGTGAAGCCGATCGCGGCGTCGCCCCACACGTTGATGCAGAGCTTGTCGGGCTTGGCGAGCTTCGCGCCCATCGCGAGGCCGAGGCCGTAGCCGAGCTGCGTGGTCTTGCCCCAGCCGATGTAGGAGAGCGGCTCGGTCGAGTGCCAGAACGGCGAGAGCTGATCGCGCGGGCTGCCGGCGTCGTGGGTGATGATGGTGTTCTTCACGTCGACGGTGTGCAGCAGGTCCCAGATCACGCGATAGGGCGACAGCGGCGTGTCGTTCGAGGTCAGCCGCGGCAGCCACTTCGCCATCCACTCCTTGCGCATGGCCGCGATCTCGGCCGCGACCGCCGTGGCGTCGCGCTTCGCCTTGACGGTCTTGCCGACGCTCCGCCAATCAGCGCGTCGAGCGCGAGCCCGGCATCGCCGACCAGCGCCGACGTCGGCGTCGCACGTCCTTGTTGAGGTGGTTCGGGTCGAGCGTCGCATGGATGATGGTCTTGCCCTTCGGCATCGCGACGCCGAAGTTGGTCTCGGTGAACGAGCAGCCGATGCCGAAGATCACGTCGGCATCGTCGAGGAAATGATGCACCGGCTTCGGCATCGCGACGCCGCCGGAGCCGAGCGACAGCGGATGGGTCTCCGGGAAGCGCTCTTGCCGCCGAGGCTGGTCGTGACCGGCGCGCCGAGCAGCTCGGCGAGCTGCCCGCAGCTGCGTCCACGCCTCCGCCCAGTGCACGCCCTGGCCGGCGTAGATCACCGGCCGCTTCGCCGCCGACGAGCAGCCGCGGCCGCTTCCTTCACCGCAGCGGGATCGGGCGCCGTAGCGGGTGCGCGACCACCGGCGTGTAGTTCGAGCGGCTCCGGCACCTCCTCGTTCCACATGTCGGCCGGCACTTCGACGATCACCGGCCCGCCGCGGCCGTTGCGCAGCTGCGTGAAGGCGCGGCGCATCACGTTGGCGACTTCGGCCGGCGATGTGATCGGCTCGGCGATCTTGGCAATGCCGCGCATCTCGCGCGTGGCGTTGAAGTTCGGGTCGATCTGGGCGATGCGGCGCGGATAGCCCACCGGCACCACCAGGACCGGAACGAACTCGCCGTAGCACTGCGCGACGCCGCCATAGGCGTTCTCGGCGCCCGGGCCCGTGCTGCATGCAGAACGCGCCGATCTTCTGCCCGGAGGTGACGCGCGAGATCGCGTCCGCCATGTGCAGGCCGATGCGCTCCTGGCGCACGATGATCGGGCGGATGTCGGCGTCGGCCGCGTATTCGATCAGATGATTGACCGGATAGCCGCAGAGGATCTCGATCCCCTCGCGCTTCATGATTTCCGCAATGGCGTCACCGACCTTCATGACGGTCTCTCCCCTGATGCAGGCCGGTTTGGTCCGGCCGATTTGCAACAGTAGGAACAGGATTTTCCGGCCCGGTAAAGCGAAGGTGGCGCGCCCGCGCTGAAGTGCTGATATGCGTTTTGGAACTTTTGGCCAGATCGAAAGAATATTGTTGCTATGGGCGGGGCTTGCCTGAGTAAAAATATCGTCTGAGCCGATGCCTCGACGCCTCTGCGGTGAAAACATCACAGCCACGATCGAAGCGAGGTCGTATCACACTCTTGTCATTCCAGGTAGGGATTTTTGGATTACTTCTGCCACATGCAACTGCATGAATTCGCAGGACAGGAGACTTTGATGATTACGGCGCGAACACTCATTCTCGGCTCGGCGGCAGGCTTGATCGCCATGAGCGCGGCGGCACAGGCGGCCGACCTTCCGGTCAAGGCCAAGGCAGTCGAGTATGTGAGGGTCTGCTCGCTTTACGGCGCCGGCTTCTTGACATCCCGGGTACCGACACCTGCATCAAGATCGGCGGCTATCTGCGCGCCGACGTCACGTTCAACGGCGCCGTCCACGGCGGGCCAGCCTGGAACAGCGATCTCGGCCAGCAGAACCGCTACCGCGACTACTTCGTTGACCGCTCCCGTCTGGCGCTGACGGTGGATACCCGAACCGCGACCGAGTACGGCGTGGTGTCCCACCTTCGGTCAGGGCGACTTCCAGTTCAACAATTTCGGCAGCTCCAATCCGACCACGCTCTCGGCGTTCCCGGGCGGCGTCTCAAACTCGCTTTCCACCCCCGGCGGCGGCTATGTCGCGACTGAGTATCTCTCATCCAGTTCGCCGGCTTCACCTTCGGTAAGTCTTCTTCGGCCTACTCGACACCGTGGAACGGCTTCCCGGGCAACATCAACTCGAACCTGATGGGCGGCAACAATACCGACACGGGCGTCAACAACATCCAGTACACCGCCGAGTTCGGTAACGGCGTATCGGCCTCGATCGGTCTCGACGACCCGACCGTGTGGAATTGCACGGCCGTCTACAATCTGGGAATTCCGTCGGCAATTGGCGCCAACGGCACCGGATCCAACGCCTACGCCGGCACCCATGCTCCTGACATCGTCGGCAGGATCCGGGTCGATCAGGCCTGGGGTCTGTTCCAGTTGTCGGCCGCGGCGCACGAGGTCAACGGAGCCTACAACACGCTGGGCGCGGGCGGCGTCCCGACCGCCCTGTCCGAAATCAGTGGCCACCCTGAAACCAAGTGGGGCGGTTCGGTGATGGCTGCGTTGCAGATCAAGAACCTGCCGACCGGTGCGGGCGACGACATCAAGATCGACGCCTCCTATGCCAAGGGCACGACCAAGAATGTGATCGCCACCAGCGGCACCTCGCCGAACTTTGCGATGTTCGGCGACAGCGGCTTCGGCTACCAGAGCGTCGGCTTCGGTGCGACCACCGACGGCGTCTATATGCCCGGCGCAGCCGGTGGTGCAGCCGGTACCGGCGGTATCGCCCTGACGTCGGCCTGGGGCGTCCGCGGCGCGTTCAATCACAACTGGGACCCGTACTGGTCGTCGAGCCTGTTCGGCAGCGACCTCGTCGTCCGGTATGACGGCGGCGCGAACGACAATCTGCTGGGTGCGGGAACCACCTCGGCCAGGTGCTGACCGCGCTGCCTTCGCTCTCAGCCACCCGGGTCAGGCACTGGCCGGAAACGCTGCGGGCAACTACACCTGTAACCCCGACTTCAACGTCTCGCAGCTCGGCGCCAACCTCCGCTGGACACCCGTCAAGAACCTGACGTTCACGGGCGAAGTGCAGTGGTTCCATCTCGACCAGAAGATGTCGGGCTCTTCGGTGTTCACGGCGACCGCTCCGAAGCCTAACGCGCTCTACGAGTTCAAGGATCAGGACACCGTCCTGCTCCAGGTCCGCGCCCAGCGTAACTTCTAAGAACGACCTTAGGGACCGGGCGAATGCCCGGTCTCTTGTTCAACGCCGCGGCGGGATGGGGGTACTACCTCGCTTCGCTGCGGCGGCCGAACATCGCAGCCATCAAGCCGAGTATGTGGTCCGTGATGCGATGCTTCGCGGCCGCCGATAGGTCGGCGACATGCTGTTCCTCGGCCTCCTCGTGCAGGAATCGAAGTAATTCCTTCCCGTTTCGCGCTTCTGCGCTGTCATGTGCCTCACTCCGCAAGACGTCGATCGGGCGACGATGGACGGGCGGTGCGCAATCGATGGTAAATTTTCCGTACCGTATGATGCCGGGGCGCGGATTTTCTTCGTGCGCCTTAATCGATCGTTCATTCTGTTCGTCAAGGCCTCTTCAACCGTTCCCGCCTAGAGTTTAACAAGTAGGGCGCGGGGGAATTCCGGGGAGCGTCGACAGGAGTTTGTCTATGCGTCGTTTATTTGCACGATTTGTCGACGATGAATGCGGTGCTACCGCCATCGAATATGCCTTCATTGCGGGCGGCATCAGCATCCTGATCGTCACCGCCGTCAGCGGCATCGGCAGCGGGCTCAGCACGAAATTCGCCGACGTCAGCACCTCGATCGAGTCAGTCGGGGTTCGCCGGCCTGCACCATGCAGGAGCCACTGCTCCAGCCGCGGCCGACAGGGGCGGGCGGCGATTTGAGCCAGCTAGCTAGCCTTCTTTTTTTCCGCCCGCGTTGAGCGCCCGCATGACAGCGATCCGCGCGAACATCAGCCAGCCGCCGCCGGTCTCCGCCGCATTGATCAGATTCCCGACCGCGGTCTGCCAGTGCGCCTCGTGCTGCACTTTTTCCGGCAGTGCCATGACATAGTCGGCGGCCTGCTGCAGCGTCACGAGCCTTCGGTCGCCCGGAAGCGGTATCGGGTCATCGAACGGGGTCGACCAGGGCATCGCGCGCTGATGATGCTATCGCGCTCGTTGCCCAATCATCCGGCCTTCTTGGTGCGGGCGGCAGTGCGCACCGGCTTCTCGGCCTTCTTCGGGGCTTCCTTGGCCGTTTCCTTGGCCGTTTCCTTGGCGGCGCGTTTGCCGCCGCCGCTGATCGGCAACAACATTTCGCGTTGACCGTCGGCGGCCTTCTTCGGCTTTTTGCCCTTGGCCTTCTCGGCGGCAGGGGCGGCCTGCTTTCGCCGGCGAGGCTGCTCTTGAGCGCGTCCATCAGGTTGATGACGTTACCGCTGGTTTTCGGCGCGGCCTGGTGTGGTGCGTGAGCTCCCGTTGCGCTTCTGGTTGATCAGGTCGACCAGCGCCGGCTCGTAGCGGTCCTCGAACTGCTCGGGCTCGAATGGGGCCGACTTCTGCTCGACGATATGCCGTGCAAGATCAAGCATATCCTTGGTGATCTTCACGTTCTGGATGTCGTCGAAATATTCCGTTTCGCTGCGCACCTCGTAGGGGTAGCGCAGCAGCGTGCCCATCAGGCCGGTGTCGAGCGGCTCCAGCGCGATGATGTGCTCGCGGTTGGTCAGCACCACGCGGCCGATCGCGACCTTGTCCATGTTACGGATGGTTTCGCGGATCACCGCAAAGGCGTCGTGGCCGACCTTGCCGTCCGGCACGAGGTAATAGGGGCGGATCACATAGCGGCTGTCGATGTCGCTGCGCGGCACGAACTCGTCGATCTCGATGGTGCGGGTCGATTCCAGCGCGATGTCGTCGAGCTCGTCCTTCGACACCTCGATGTAGGTGTCGGTGTCGATCTTGTAGCCCTTCATGATGTCTTCGTTGGCGACTTCCTCGCCGGTGTCGGCATCGACCTTGGCGTATTTGATGCGGTGGCCGGTCTTGCGATTGATCTGGTTGAACGAGACTTTCTCGGTATCCGACGTCGCCGGATAGAGGGCGACCGGACAGGTCACGAGCGAAAGACGCAGAAAACCCTTCCAATTGGCACGGGGGGCCATGGGCTACTCCAAAAAACGCGACAGACGACCGGCAAGGATACCATCGGATGCCCCCGTCTCAAACACGGCGGGCGGGAAATTGCGGAAACGGCGTTAACCGCCGGACAGGCCCCGTTCCGCGGCCGGCCTGCGACCTTTTGAACGCTACAGCCGCGCGGCATCGGCCCGAAGGCGCGGAACATCACTTCCGATCATGCGTTGCTTCAATTGGCGGTGTCGACGCATTCGCTGGCATCACAGGCACTTAATCGAAGAGGTCCCCATGGCAACGCAACGACATGGCCAAATCATCGAAACCCCGACCGAGGCACGCCAGGCCGAACCCGGCCCGTCGGTGCTCGCGCTGCTGACGGTTTCGACCGGGCTCGCGGTCCTGATCCTGGGCATCGTCTGGTTCGTATTCTTCCGCACCTGAGGTTGCGAGCTGATCAAGCGACCTGCTCGGCTCTCAGCGGCAGAATTGGCCATGCTAGGCGTTCGGCTGCGGCCTGTCCCGGCCGCCGAAAACGTTATGACGAAAAAGTAACATTGCACCGTGCGCCCCGTTCATGGCCCGTTCACGCCGGTTAGCCTCATCTTGAGATCTGATATCGTAGGGCTCACTTTTGGAGGCCAGCTTGCGCCTGCTCGTCGTTGAGGACGATCCGGATCTCAACCGTCAGCTTACGACGGCTTTGACGGATGCCGGTTATGTGGTCGATCGCGCGTTCGATGGCGAGGAGGGGCATTACCTCGGCGACAGCGAACCCTATGACGCCGTCGTGCTCGATATCGGGCTGCCCAAGATGGACGGCATCTCGGTCCTGGAGGCGTGGCGCCGCGGCGGCCGCGCGATGCCGGTGCTGATCCTCACCGCGCGCGACCGCTGGAGCGACAAGGTGCAGGGGTTTGACGCCGGCGCCGACGACTACGTCGCCAAGCCGTTTCACCTCGAAGAAGTGCTGGCGCGAATTCGCGCGCTGCTGCGCCGCTCCGCCGGTCATGCGCAGTCGGAACTGACCTGCGGTCCGGTCTCGCTGGATACCCGCACCGGCCGCGTCAGCGTCTCCGGCAATCCGATCAAGATGACCTCGCACGAATATCGCCTGCTGGCCTATCTGATGCATCACACCGGGCGCGTGGTGTCGCGCACCGAACTGGTCGAGCATCTCTACGACCAGGACTTCGACCGCGACTTCAACACCATCGAAGTGTTCGTCGGCCGCATCCGCAAGAAGCTCGACGTCGACATCATCCAGACCGTGCGCGGGCTCGGCTATCTGCTGACGCCGCCGTCGCCGGGTACCTGATGAGCCTTGCTCTTTTATTCGAGCATGATCTTATCCGAAGGCCAGTCTCCATCCGCAGGATCGGAGCCTGGGGATACGCTTTTCGGGATCTTGCTCTGATGCGCGGAAGTTCGCTCGCCACGCGGTTGTTCCTGTCGGCGACCGCGTGGGTGGTCGTGATCCTGGTCATCACAGGCGTCATTCTGTCGTCGGTCTATCGTAACGCGACCGAGCGCGCCTTCGACCGCCGCCTCAACCTCTATCTCCGCACCCTGATCGCCGAAGTCGCGACGCCGGACGAGCCGCCCGACCACCAGTTCCAGTCGCTCGGCGAGCCGCTGTTCGAATTGCCGCTGTCCGGCTGGTACTGGCAGATCGTCCGTACCGACGAGAAGGCCGAGACGCGGGCGTCGCGTTCGCTGTGGGACAAGAAGCTGCCCAAGCTCGAGGAGATCGGCGCGGAACTGACCCCCGCCGGCATCCGTCTCGGTTACGTCGACGGGCCCGAGGGCCAGAGTCTGCGGGTGGTCGAGCGGCCGGTCGACCTCGGCGTCGACGGCAAATTCCTGGTCAGCGTGGCCGGCGACGCATCCGAGATTTTCGACGAGATCCGCGCCTTCGATTATTACCTCGGCGGCACCTTCGCCGCGCTCGGTATCGTGCTGTTGCTGACCACGATCTTCCAGGTCCGTTTCGGGCTGGCGCCGCTCAAGCGCATTTCGGAATCGATCGCCGACATCCGCTCCGGCCGCGCCGAACGGCTGGAAGGCGAGTTTCCCGTCGAGATCGCGCCGCTGGCGCGCGAGACCAATGCGCTGATCGACGCCAACCGCGAGATCGTCGAGCGCGCCCGCACCCATGTCGGCAATCTCGCCCACGCCATCAAGACGCCGCTCTCCGTCATCGTCAACGAGGCTTCCGCCCACGCGGTAGATCCCTTTGCCAGCAAGGTCTTGGAGCAGGCCGATGTGATGCGGGATCAAGTGGCGCATCATCTGGAGCGCGCGCGGATCGCCGCGCGCGTCACCATCGTCGGCACCGTCACCGAGGTCGCGCCCGCCATCGAGGCGCTGCGGCGGACCATGGAAAAGATCCATCGGGATCGCGGCATCACGATCGCGGTGAAGGCCGATCCCCAGGCCAAGTTCCGCGGCGAGCGCCAGGACCTCGAGGAGATGGCCGGCAATCTGGTCGACAACGCCTGCAAATGGGCGGCCTCGCAGGTCTTGATCGAGGTGAGGGTGGAGCCGCCGTCAGAGCCCCGCGCCGGGCCGTGGCTGCGGATCATTGTCGATGACGATGGCCGCGGATTGTCCGCCGCCGAGCGCGCGCAGGTGTCCCGGCGCGGCCAGCGGCTGGACGAGTCCAAGCCGGGGTCCGGGCTCGGGCTTTCGATCGTGGTCGATCTCGCCGCCCTCTATGGCGGCAGCCTTGTCCTGGGCGACGCTCCGATCGGCGGGTTGCGGGCGGAACTGGTGCTGCCGGGGGTCTGAACGCCTCGCCCGGCGATTACCTGGGGTTGCCGGGGCGGGAACCGGCAATGCCCGGGGTTGATTTCGGTATTCCTAAACGACTTCTTAACGCGCGCACTTCTAAGATTGGCGGCGGACGCGCTATGCCCGTCCACATGACACACGCATATCCACACCAGGCGAATGAGCCAGACATCGACCGAGCGGCTGAGGGACTATCTCGCCCAGCTCCCGCCCCAATCGCAGGCGCTGCTGATGCGGGAGTTCGAGCGCGCCATTGAGCGCGGCGAGGACATGGCCGTCGCCAATTTCGTGCTCGAGCAGCTTCGCAAGGTCGTGCGCGGAACCGAGGAAGACGACGAGGCGCGCCCGCGGACCGACGATCCGGCGCGACTGTTGTTTGGTCCGCTCGAGCCCTTTCTCGTCGAGAGCAATTTTCCCGTCAGGATCGGGCAGATCCGCCGTGCATCGCTGCTGCCGATCTGGCAATGGCTGGGCCGCGACGGTGCGCCCGATGCCGCGCGCGCCTTCGAAGCCGCGCTCGCCGAGGTCAGGCAGAGCGGCAGCACCGCCGGCCTCGAAAGCGCAACCCGCAAGTTCCAGCTCGCCGCAGCCGACGCGATCATCAAGATCGCCACACCGGTCGCCGGTGACGACAGGCAGCGGTCGCTTGCCCGTATCGGCCCGCCCAATGTCGTCGAGGACCTGCTGTCGGTCGGAGGCGTGCTGCGGGCGCGCGAGACGCTGGATACGCTCGGCAGCCGGATGCCGGGCCAGATGCGGGTATTCTCCGAATGCCCAGATTGCCTCGGTGGGTTCGGCGCTCAACGTTCCCTCGTTGCAGACGCCGCAATTGCTGCCGTTCGCGCTGTCGCTGATCATGCAGCGGCTGGCGCAGCCGTGGCAGATCATCCGTCTCGCCATCAAGATGGCGGCATCCGACGACGAGCTTCGCGTGGCCGCCACGCCCTACGGCATCGCCGTCACGATCGCGCTGCACGATCTGTCGTTCCTCACGGCCTGCCTGCGCACGGACATCAGGCGCGGCCATTTCGACAATGTCGGCGAGCCACTGAAAATCCTGCACGATGGCGTGCGCGGGCTGCGCACCGAGCTCGACCTGCGCAACGATTCCGCGTGGGGCCGCCAGCTCACGGCGATCCGCGCCGAAATTTCCAATGCGCTGAAGTCGGAGATCGAGAGCGTGCCCGGCCGGGTCCGCCGCATCCTGCGCCAGCGCGCCGACAAGGATATCGCCGCCGCGCCGAAGATCGACGCCGCGGAGGTCGAGGAGATCGCCGCCCTGATCGACTTCGTGGCGGTGTGCCGGACCTATGCCAGCGAGCTCGCCATCAACGAAGTGACGTTGCGGACCTATTCCGACCTGCAGCATTACGTCGAACGCTCCACCGAGAGCCTGGTGCAGGCGCTGCGCGGGGGCGACCCCCAGGCGCGCGCCTACCGCCAGACGCAGGCCAAGGCGGCGATCCGTTTCTGCGAAATCCTGTTCGGCCATGACTATGCGTCGCTGATGAGCCGGGCGGCCGAAAATGCCGTGACCGGCGAGCGCAAGGCGACCAAGGCGGGCTAGGCCCAAATCCCTTGCCGGCCTGGCCTTCTGGGAGACTCCCGTCCGGATGTTTTCTGCCGCAATTGTCAATTGCCGGGCTTGCCGCCGGTGGTGTAAAGCGGCGCATCGGCGCCCGCCTGGACGCGCCGTTTCGCCCCCGGGAACCGCTTGATGACACTGTGGTTTGTGTTCGCGCTGATGACGGTCGCGGCGATCTTCGCCGTGCTCTGGCCGTTGGGCCGCGGCGCTTCTGCGCCGGCCGGCGGCAGCGAGGCCGTCGTCTACAGGGATCAGCTTGCCGAGATCGAGCGCGATGTCGCCGCGGGTCTGATCGGCGTATCCGAGGCCGAGGCGGCGCGCGTCGAAATCGGCCGCCGCCTGCTGGCTGCCGCGGACGGCGAGCGCGACCTGCCGGCGCGGTCGAACCTCGGCCTGCGCCGCGCTTCCGCGATCGTGGCGCTGGTGGGGTTGCCGGTCGCGGCTGTCATGTTCTACCTCGCGCTCGGATCGCCATGGCTTGGTGATTTTCCGCTGGCCTCGCGGACGCGCGCCGCGGACGCCAACCAGCCGCTCGAAAACATGGTGGCGCAGGTCGAGGCCCATCTCGAAAAGAACCCGACCGATGCCCGCGGCTGGACCGTGCTGGCGCCGGTGCTGGCGCGGCTTGGCCGCTACGATGACGCGGTCCGGGCCTATCGCAATGTCATCACGTACGCCGGTGACAGCGCCGAGCGCCGCTCCGATCTCGGTGAAGCCCTTGCACTGGTGGCGGGCGGCGTCGTCACGGCGGAGGCCAAGGCCGAGTTCGAACGCGCGGTCGCGCAAGACGCCAACGAGCCCAGGGCAAACTATTTCCTCGGCCTCGCCGCCGAACAGGATGGTCGCCAGGCCGACGCCGCCGCGATCTGGCGCGCGATACTCGCCAAGGCGCCGGCCGACGCGCCATGGCGGCCGCTGGTCCAGGCCGCGCTGACGAGGGTCGGTGGTCCCGCCGCGCCGGCGCTTTCCAATGACGCGATGGCCGCCGCCAAGGACATGAACGATGCCGATCGTGGCGCGATGATCCGCGGCATGGTCGACCGGCTCGCGACGCGGCTGAAGCAGAACGGCGACGATGTCGAGGGATGGCTGCGGCTGATGCGCGCCTATATGGTGATGGGCGAGCGCGACAAGGCGGCGAGCGCGCTGACCGACGCGCGCCAGGCCGTCGCCGCCGATGCCGAACGCTTGCGCCAGCTCAATGAGGGCGCGAAGAATCTCGGGCTTGATGGATGACGCATGATGCCGAAAAGCGTGCAGCGGTTTTCGGACAACATCATGCGTGAGGATAGTCGAATGATGCCGGAACCCGAAGCCGGGAACAGAGGATAGCCATGACGCGCAAGCAACGGCGTTTGACCATGATCGGCGGTTCGCTCGCGGTGCTCGCCATTGCCGCGGCGCTGGTCTTGAATGCCATGCGCGATTCCATCGTGTTCTTTTCGACGCCGACGATGGCGGCCGAGAAGCAGATCCCGGCCGGCAAGCGGTTCCGCCTCGGCGGCCTGGTGCAGCCGGGCTCGCTGGTGCGCGGCGACAATCTCGCCGTCAATTTCAGCGTCGCCGACGGCAGCGCCACGCTGCCGGTCGCCTACAAGGGAATTTTGCCGGACCTGTTCCGCGAAGGGCAGGGCGTCGTCGCCGAAGGCGCGCTGGATGCCTCCGGCGTCTTCAGGGCCGACACCGTGCTGGCCAAGCATGACGAGACCTACATGCCCAAGGATGTCGCCGATGCCCTGAAGAAGCAGGGGCACTGGAAGGACGATTACGGCGCCAAGCCCGGCGCCGCGGCCTCGGCCGCGCCGGTGCAGGGGGCTTCGAAGTGATCGCGGAAGCCGGGCATTACGCGCTGGTGCTGGCGCTCGGACTGGCGCTGATCCAGTCCACCGTGCCGTTGCTCGGCGCGCGCTGGGGCGATCATGCCCTGATGAATGTCGCGCGCTCCAGTGCGCTGGCGCAATTGCTGTTCGTGGCGGCGTCGTTCGCGTTGCTGACGATGCTGCACGTGATGTCGGATTTCTCCGTCGTCAACGTGTTCGAGAACTCGCACTCGATGAAGCCGCTGCTCTACAAGATCACCGGCGTGTGGGGCAATCACGAAGGGTCGATGCTGCTGTGGGTATCGATCCTGGCGCTGTTCGGCGGCCTGGTCGCCGCGTTCGGCAACAATTTGCCGCTGTCGCTGCGCGCCCATGTGCTGGCGGTGCAGGGCTGGATCGCGTCTGCGTTCTATCTCTTCATCCTGCTCACCTCGAATCCCTTCCTGCGCATCGCAAGCCCGCCGATCGAGGGCCGCGACCTCAACCCGGTGCTGCAGGACATCGGGCTCGCCGTGCATCCGCCGATGCTCTATCTCGGCTATGTCGGGTTCTCGATCTCGTTCTCGTTCGCGGTGGCCGCCCTGATCGAAGGCCGCATCGATGCCGCCTGGGCGCGCTGGGTGCGGCCATGGACGCTGGTGGCGTGGATATTCCTCACGCTCGGCATCGCGATGGGATCGTACTGGGCCTATTACGAACTCGGCTGGGGCGGCTGGTGGTTCTGGGACCCGGTCGAGAATGCTTCCCTGATGCCCTGGCTTGCCGGCACCGCGCTGCTGCACTCGGCGGTCGTGATGGAAAAGCGCAACGCGCTGAAGGTCTGGACCATCCTGCTTTCGATCCTGACGTTTTCGCTGTCGCTGCTCGGCACCTTCCTGGTGCGCTCGGGCGTGCTGACCTCGGTGCATGCGTTCGCGACCGATCCGGCGCGCGGCGTGTTCATCCTGCTGATCCTCTGCCTGTTCATCGGCGGCAGTCTTTTGCTGTACGCCTGGCGCGCATCGGCGCTGAAGCAGGGCGGACTGTTCGCGCCGATCTCGCGCGAGGGCGCGCTGGTGCTCAACAACCTGTTTCTCACCACGGCCTGCGCCACCGTCTTCATCGGAACGCTGTATCCGCTGGCGCTGGAGGTTGTGACCGGCGACAAGATTTCGGTCGGCCCGCCGTTCTTCAACCTGACCTTCGGACCCCTGTTCGTGCCGCTGATGGTGGCGATGCCGTTCGCGCCGCTGCTGGCGTGGAAGCGTGGCGATCTGGCCGGCGCGGCGCAGCGGCTGACCGCAGCCGGCGTTGCGGCGCTGATCGCCATCGCCGTGCTGTGGGCGTGGACCCGGGGCGGCGCCACGTTCGCACCGCTCGCGATCGGGCTCGCGGTATTCGTCATCGCCGGCGCCTTGAGCGACCTTGTCGAGCGGACCGCGCTGTTTCGTGCGCCGCTGGCGACCGCGGCGGCCCGCGCGCGCGGGTTGCCGCGCGCGACCTGGGGCACCGCGTTCGCGCATGCCGGCGTCGGACTCGCCCTGATCGGGATCGTCTGCGAAACCACCTGGAACAGCGAGTATATCGGCACGATGAAGCCGAACGATGTTGCAAGCGTCGCCGGCTATCAGTTGAAGCTCGATGGCGTCACGCAACGGCAGGGCCCGAATTTCCGCGAGATGATCGCCCAGTTCACGGTCACGCTCGACGGCGAGACGCTTCGCGTGATGACGCCCTCGAAGCGCAACTTCACCACGCGGGGATCGTCGACCACCGAGGCCGCACTGCTGACCCGCGGCGCCAGCCAGCTCTATGTTTCGCTCGGCGACACCAACGCCGACGGCGCCATCGCCGTGCGCATCTTTCACAAGCCGCTGGTGCTGTTTATCTGGTGGGGGCCGGTGCTGATGGCGTTCGGCGGCCTGCTGTCGCTCTCGGACCGGCGGCTGCGCGTCGGCGCGCCGAAGCCTGCCAAGAAGCCTGACAAGGCTGCCCGCGCGCTTGCAGCCGGCGGAATAGTTTTTCCTCATCCTGAGGAGCCGCGATAGCGGCGTCTCGAAGGATGAGGCCCGGGTTGACGCCATCCTTCGAGACGCATCCTTCGGATGCTCCTCAGGATGAGGGGAGAATGATGCGAAAGCTGATCGCAATTTCGGCCGTCCTGCTGCTTGCAGCGTCTTGCTGCTCCGGCCGCCTACGCGGTGCAGCCCGACGAGATCATGTCGGATCCCGCGAAGGAAGCGCGCGCGCGCGACCTGTCGCGCGAGTTGCGCTGCATGGTGTGCCAGAACCAGTCGATCGACGATTCCGACGCGCCGCTGGCGCGCGACCTGCGGCTCCTGGTGCGCGAGCGCATCGCGACCGGCGACAGCGACAGCCAGGTGATCGATTTCCTGGTCGCGCGCTATGGCGAGTTCGTGCTGCTGAAGCCGCGCTTCACGCCGCACACGGTATTGCTGTGGCTGCTGCCGCCGCTCGCGTTGATCGGAGGCGGACTGGCGCTATGGCTCTACAACCGCCGCCGTACGCAATCCGGCGCCGCGGGCGATCCTTCTCTGCTGCGTTTGACGGAAGATGAAGAGGCGAGGCTGGAGCGCCTGCTCGCAGCCGATGCGCCGGAAAAGCAGGCATAAGCCCGCCGTTGCAAGCGGATGGGTTTCCGCTAAGACTCCCCTGTTCAAGAACAAACAGAGCCCAGGGGGAAACCGGATATGGCCTTTTCACTCTACGACGCCAGCGTGGCGAATTACCTGCAAACCCTCGGCGCCGTCAGCGGCTTCCTCGAGCGCGGCCTGACTCATTTCCGCGAAAACAACATCGATCCGGAAACCATGGTCGAGGCGCGACTGGCGCCGGACATGCTGCCGCTGCGTTTCCAGATCATCTCCGTCGCCCAGCATTCCCGCGGCGCCATCGAGGCCGCGCAGAGCGGAGAATTTCGTCCGCCCTCGTTCAAGACGCCGTACGATTACGCTGGATTGCAGGCACTGGTCGCGCAAACCCGCGAAGCGCTGGAGGGCTGGACGCCGGACGCCGTCAATGCGCTCGGCGGCCGCGACGTCGTCTTTCTCCTCGGCGATCACAAGCTGCCCTTCACGACCGAGGGCTTCCTGATGTCGTTCTCGCTGCCCAACTTCTATTTCCACGCCACCACGGCCTACGACATTCTGCGCACCAACGGCGTGCCGCTCGGCAAGCGCGATTTCATGGGCCGGCTGAAGATGAAGAAGAGCTGAAGGGAGTCGGAGGTTGGACGGGATGACGAACCGCGTTTCCGCCGTCTCTTCCCGCTCCGATCCATGCGAGCCGATGGCGTTTTTTCGGCCGGAGAGGGGCGTTTGCGCCCAAAAAGTGTTTTTTCAGCCTCAGCTAACCGGCTGATTTGCCTGCGATATTCTGCCGCATCCATAACCGCCCTGCATTACAAAAGTTTAATTCCCTAGCCAGCGCGCGGTAAGGCGGCAAACCCCATCTTCACCCTTGTCAGGTGTTCAGCCCCCGCACCGTCGAATTCAGGATTGCTCTGGAGATTTTAGCAACATGACCGAACGTCCCGTCGATCTTTCCAAGTTTCCGTCCTACGGCGCAGCGCGCCGTTCGCTGTTCTCCGCGCGCAAATTCGCGCTGATGGCTTCCGTCGTCGCCGGCCTCGGCGCCGCCGTGTACGGCTTCTCGCCGCAGCAGGGCCCCGTCGATGTCTTCACCAGCGCGGCGCACGCGCAGGTCAACACCGAGGTCCGCAAGGTCGAGCGTCCGATCGGATTTGCCGACATTGTCGAGCGCGTGAAGCCGTCGGTGATCTCGGTCAAGATCAACATCGCCGAGAAGACCACGAAGGGTGACGACAGCGCCAACAAGGACGACGACTCGCCGTTCCAGCCGGGCTCGCCGATGGAGCGCTTCTTCCGCCGCTTCGGCGGTCCGGATGGCTTGCCGCCCGGCCTGCGCGGTGGACCGCGTGGCGGCCGTGGCCCGGTGACGGGTCAGGGTTCCGGCTTCTTCATCTCGCCTGACGGCTTTGCCGTGACCAACAACCACGTGGTCGACGGCGCCGACAAGGTCGAAGTCACCATGGACGACGGCAAGACCTTCACCGCGAAGGTGATCGGCACCGATCCGCGCACGGATCTGGCGCTGATCAAGGTCGAGGGCCGCAAGGACTTCCCGTTCGCCAAACTGTCCGACAGCAAGCCGCGGATCGGCGACTGGGTGCTGGCGGTCGGTAACCCGTTCGGGCTCGGCGGAACCGTGACCGCCGGCATCGTCTCGGCCTCCGGCCGCGACATCGGCAACGGCCCGTATGACGACTTCATCCAGATCGACGCGCCCGTGAACAAGGGCAATTCCGGCGGTCCGGCGTTCGATACCAATGGCGAAGTGATGGGCGTCAACACCGCGATCTATTCGCCGTCCGGCGGCAGCGTCGGCATCGCGTTCTCGATCCCGGCTTCGACGGTCAAGAACGTGATCGCCCAGCTCAGGGACAAGGGCACGGTCAGCCGCGGCTGGATCGGCGTCCAGATCCAGCCGGTGACGTCTGACATCGCCGACAGCCTCGGCATGAAGAAGGCGGAAGGCGCGCTGGTGGCGGAACCGCAGGCCAACGGTCCGGCGGCCAAGGCCGGCATCCAGTCGGGTGACGTCATCACCGCCGTCAACGGCGAGCCGGTCAAGGATGCCAAGGAACTCGCCCGCACCATCGGCGGTCTCGCGCCCGGCAACGCCGTGAAGCTCAACGTGCTGCAGAAGGGCCAGGACAAGGTCGTCAACCTCACGCTCGGCCAGTTGCCGAACACGATCGAGGCCAAGGCCGACACCGACAAGGAAGACAAGGGTGGCCTGAGCAAGGGAACCGGCGTGCCGAAGCTCGGCCTGACGGTTGCCCCCGCCAACAGCGTGGCCGGCGCCGGCAAGGAAGGCGTCGTGGTCACCGAGGTCGACCCGAAGAGCGCGGCGGCCGAACGCGGCTTCAAGGAAGGCGACGTCATTCTTGAGGTTGCCGGCAAGAGCGTCGACCAGCGCCGGCGAGGTGCGTGAGGCGATCGACGCCGCCCGCACCGACAACAAGAACAGCGTTCTCATGCGCGTGAAGAGCGGCGGTTCGTCGCGCTTCGTCGCGGTGCCGCTGGCGAAGGGCTAAACGAGGACTAGATATCAGATGGAGGGTTTCGCCGGCATTCGTCGCCCCCGCCGACGTCTCCTTCCGGGGAGCGGGTCCAAAACTCGCTCCCTCTGGCAACCTTCCTGCGGAATACGCCCCCCTCCGTCGGAAGGTCCTAAGGGCGGTGAGGTCCCCCAGCTTCACCGCCCGCTTTTTTCACTTCGATCGCGAGAGCGGCCGGCCGCCTTGCATGTGCAGGGCGGTCGCGCCATGGTGAGAGAAAGCAGTTCCCGTGACCCGCAACTGCCCCGCAAATGCGCCTGCTGATCATCGAAGACGACCGCGAGTCCGCCGACTATCTGGTCAAGGCGTTCCGTGAAGTCGGCCACGTCGCCGATCTCGCCAGCGATGGCGACGAGGGCCTGTCGATGGCCGATGGCGGCGATTACGACGTGCTCGTGGTGGACCGCATGCTGCCCAAGCGCGACGGCCTGTCGGTGATCGGTGCGCTGCGCGAGAAGGGCAACCGCACGCCGGTGCTGATCCTCTCCGCGCTCGGCCAGGTCGACGACCGCATCAAGGGCCTGCGCGCCGGCGGCGACGACTATCTGCCGAAGCCCTATTCATTCGCCGAACTGCAGGCGCGCGTCGAAGTGCTGTCGCGCCGCAATGTCGGCCCGGCCGAAGAGACCACCTACCGCGTCGGCGATCTCGAGCTCGACCGTCTTTCGCACCGCGTCGCCCGCGGCAAGGACGAGTTGACGCTGCAGCCGCGCGAGTTTCGCCTGCTCGAATATTTGATGAAGCATGCCGGCCAGGTGGTGACCCGCACCATGCTGCTGGAAAACGTCTGGGATTATCATTTCGATCCGCAGACCAACGTCATCGATGTGCATATTTCACGGCTGCGCTCCAAGATCGACAAGGGTTTTGAGCGGCCCTTGCTGCACACGATCCGCGGCGCCGGATACATGATCCGTGACGGCCTTCGGTAAACTGATCCGCACCACGGCGTTCCGGCTGACGCTGGTCTATCTGTTTTTGTTTGCGCTGTTCGCCGCGTCGCTGCTGGGCTATTTCGCCTGGAATACGCGCCGGCTGATCAACGAGCAGATCACCACCACCGTCAACGCGGAAATCGCCGAGATCGAGATCATCTACGCACGCCGCGGGCTGCAAGGCCTTGCCACCACGCTCGGCTACCGGGCGCTGCGGCCCGGCGCCAACCTCTATCTCGTCACCACGCCGGAGGGCAGGGCGTTCGGCGGCAATGTCGAATCGCTGTCCCCGGGCGTGATGGCCTCGACAGGCTGGTCCGAGACGGCGTACCGCCGGCTCGACGAGCGGGATACCGCCAACCACCGCGCGCTGGTGCGCGTCACCCAACTCGACAACGGTTTCCGCCTGCTGGTCGGTCGCGATCTCGAGGAACGAAGGCGGCTGTTCGGGATCGTCGCCAATGCCGCGCAATGGTCGCTGCTGGTCGTCATCGTGCTCGGCCTCGGCGGCGGCATCTTCGTGGCGCGGCGGGTGCTGCAGCGGATCGACGCGATGACCGGCACCACCAGGCGCATCATGGCCGGCGACCTTTCCGGGCGCCTGCCGGTCGGGCGCTCCGGCGACGAACTCGATCGCCTCGCGGAAAACCTCAATGCCATGCTGGAGCGCATCGAGGCGCTGATGACGGGGCTGAAGGAAGTTTCCGACAACATCGCCCATGATTTGAAGACACCGCTGACGCGGATGCGCAACCGCGCCGAGGAGGCGCTGGCGAGTTCCGGCAGCGAGGCCGAATACCGCGCGGCGCTGGAGCGGACCATCGAGGAATCCGACGGCCTGATCCGCACCTTCAACGCGCTGTTGATGATCGCGCGCGCCGAGTCCGGGCAGGCGCGCGGCAACATGGATGATTTCGACGCGGCCGACGTCGCCAGGGGCATCCACGAATTGTATGAGCCGCTGGCCGAGGACGACGGCATGACCCTGCGCGTCAAGGCCGCGACCGCGCGGCTGCACGGCAACCGTGAGCTGATCAGCCAGGCGCTCGCCAACCTGGTCGAGAACGCCATCAAATACGGCAAGCCGTCATCGGTGGTGCAGCCGCTGGATCCTGCCGCCGCCGCGCGCACCAGGGAGATCCTGATCGAGGCGCGGCGCGAGGGCGACCACGTGCTGCTCAGCGTCACCGATCATGGACCGGGCATTCCCGAAGGCGACCGCAAGCACGCGGTGGAGCGGTTCGTGCGGCTGGAGGCGAGCCGGACGCTGCCGGGTTCCGGGCTTGGCCTCAGCCTGGCGTCCGCGGTGGCGACCCTGCACGGCGGTGAACTCAGGCTCGGCGATTCGCATCCCGGCCTGACCGCGACGCTGGTAATCCCGGCGCTATCTGCCGCGGGTGACAGGCTTGCGGCCCAAACGCCGGATGTGCCACAGAAGGTGGCATGAATTCCTCCGCCTTGGCCGCGCGGTTCGTCAGCGGGCCGCATATCACTGCCAGCAGCACCGCCGAACAACGCCTGGAAGACTGGCTCGCCGAACTGGAGCCGCAGCAGTCGGCTGAGATCGGCGCGTGGCTGGATCGTCCGCTCGCCCGGGCCATCCTGCTCGGCATCGTCGAGTTCTCGCCATACCTGTTCGACCTGATCCGCGCCGATGCCGCGCGGCTGATCCGTCTCCTGGCATGCGACCCGGAACCGCATCTCGCCGCGCTGATCGAGAACACCTCGCGCGACGTGCTCGCCGCCGCAGGCGAGGCCGACGTGATGCATCTGCTTCGCCGCATGAAGTCGGAGGCCGCGCTGTTGATCGCGCTGTGCGACATCGGCGGGGTCTGGCCGGTGATGCGGGTGACGGCGGCGCTGACCGATCTGGCGGTAACCTCCGTGCAGGCGGCGCTGCGCTTCCTGCTGCGCCAGGAGGTCGCGCGCGGCCGCATGACCGCCGTCAATCACGACCGGCCGGAGGAGGGCTGTGGCCTGATCGTGCTCGCCATGGGCAAGATGGGCGCGGGCGAACTGAACTATTCCAGCGACATCGACCTGATCGTGTTTTTCGATCCCGCCGCCACCTCGCTGGTCGCCGACATCGAGCCGGCGCCGTTCTTCGTGCGCGTGACGCAGGCGCTTGCCCGCCTGCTGCAGCAACGCTCCGGCGACGGCTACGTGTTCCGCGTCGATCTGCGCCTGCGGCCCGATCCGGCCTCGACGCAGGTGGCGATCTCGACCGACGCGGCGCTGCATTATTACGAGCGGGAAGGGCGGACCTGGGAACGCGCCGCGATGATCAAGGCGCGCGCCTGCGCCGGCGACGCCAAAGCGGGCGAGGCGCTGATCTCGGAACTTTCGCCGTTCGTCTGGCGCAAGCATCTGGATTTTGCCGCGCTCGCCGACGTCCACGACATGAAGCGGCAGATGCAGACCTTTCGCGGCCAGAGCGAGATCGCGGTCGAAGGCCATAACGTCAAGGTCGGCCGCGGCGGCATTCGCGAGATCGAGTTTTTCGCGCAGACGCAGCAGCTCATTGCCGGCGGCCGTCATCCGCGGAATTGCGGGTGCGCCCGACGCTGCACGCGTTGCAAGTCCTGGCCACCAGCAACTGGATCACCTTTCAGGCCTGTGAAGAACTGACGGCGGCCTACGAGTTCCTGCGCCGCGTCGAGCACCGGCTGCAGATGATCGCGGACGAGCAGACCCATGCGCTGCCCGAAGATGCCGAGGCCGTCGAGCGCTTTGCGAACTTCTTCGGCTATGAGAGCCGGGCAGCCTTTGCGAAGGATCTGCTCGGCCATCTCAACATCGTGCAGGGGCATTACGGCAAGCTGTTCGAGGGCGATCCGACCGGCACGGTGAAGCTGCCGCAGGTCGACTACGCCGCGGGTCCTGAGGATACGCGCCTGCTCGACCATCTGGCGACGCTCGGCTTCAAGAAGCCGGTCGCGGTGGCCGGCACGCTGCAGCTCTGGATGCAGGGCAATTACCGCGCGCTCCGCAACGAAGCGACCAAGGCAGCCTTCATCGAATTCGTGCCCGGCCTGATCGACGGGCTGGCGCATGCCGAAGATCCTGATGACGCGGTGACCGCGTTCGATCGCTTTCTCGGCGCCTTGCAGCGCGGCGGCCGGCTGATTTCACTGTTGAGAGAGAACCGCGATCTGGTCGCGCTGGTGGCGCTGATCCTCGGCGCGGCGCCGCGGCTCGGCGACATGCTGGCGCGCCAGCCGCAGATCATGGACGGCCTGATCGATCCCCGTTTCTTCGGCGCGATGCCGGACCAGAAGGAACTTGTCGGCGCGGCTGGCGGCGACGCTGAAGGACGCGGCCTCCTACGAAGACTTCCTCGACCGGCTGCGGCTGTTCGGCCAGGAGAGCCTGTTCTTGATCGGCACGCGCATCCTGTCCGGCACGGTGTCCGCCCAGCAGGCCAGCGTCGCCTTTGCCGACGTCGCCGAGGGCATCGTGCACACCGTGCACGGCCTGGTCAGGGATCAGTTCGCCACCCAGTACGGCCGCATCAAGGGGCAGGAGACTGCGATCCTCGCGATGGGCCGGCTCGGCAGCCGCGAGATGACGGCGTCCTCCGACCTCGACCTGATCCTGCTGTATGATTTCGACGGCGACAATCCCGATTCCGACGGCGAGCGATCGCTGCACGGCGCGCAATATTTCGCGCGGCTGACCCAGCGGCTGATCTCGGCGTTCACCACGCGAACCAATTACGGCGTGCTCTATGACGTCGACATGCGGCTGCGGCCCGTCGGGCCGCGCCGGGCCGCTGGCGTCGCGGATCGATTCCTTTGCCGACTACCAGGAACGCGAAGCCTGGACCTGGGAGCACATGGCGCTGACGCGGGCGCGGGTGATTTCGGCTTCACCGTCGTTCCGCGAGAAGATCGAGGCCGTCATCCGCGGCGTGCTGACGCGGCCGCGCGATGCTGCCTCCACCGCCGGCGACGTCGCCGACATGCGCCGGGCGATTGCGCTGGAAAAGGGCGAGGACGACGTCTGGGACCTCAAGCAGGCCGCCGGCGGCCTCGTCGATATCGATTTCATCGCGCAGTATCTGCAGCTCGTGCACGCCTCGGAAAAACCCGAGATCCTCAGCGTCTCCACGCTGCAGGTGCTCGACAACGCCGCGCGCCTCGGCGTGCTGCCGCAGTCCGACGCCGAGATATTGCGCTCCGCGGCGCGGCTCTATCACGACCTGACGCAGATCATCAGGCTCTGCGTCACCGACAAGTTCAACCCGGAAACATCAGGCGATAATCTCCTGCACGTGATGGCGCGCGCCGGCGACACGCCTGATTTCTCGACGCTGGAAGCGCGCGTGCGCGAGACGCAGGGCGAGGTGCGGCGGGTGTTCCTGGCGCTGGTGGGCGGTAGCTAACGCTTGATCAAACCCCGTAGCCCGGATGGAGCGAAGCGCAATCCGGGGCAGTCTGACCGCTTGCGAGATCCCCGGGTTGCGCTTCGCTCCACCCGGGCTACAGGAATGCTTCGAAGGCGATTTCTGGCGCTGGTGGCGGGGCTAGGGCGACTACAACGCCCGCGCCGCGTTGCCCTTGAACAGGATCGGGCCGGTCGGCCGTCCGATGGGCGAGCCGCCTTCAGGCTCCAGCGTGATCTCGAACAGCTGGTTTTGCACGGTTTCCGGCAACGATTCCAAATTCAGCTGCAGCGTGCGCGACTGACCGGTGAGGCCGATCGATTTCGGGCCAACGGCGCGATCCCACAGCGTCCAGACCTGCAGCGTGCGACCGGCAGGAACGTCGATCGGGCGTAGCGGAATGAGCTCGACGCGGCCATTGGAAAATGCGTTGACGATGGCCCCGGCCTCCTTGGTCGCGTCGTTCACCAGCACGGCGACGTAGACGGGTTTGCTCTGCGCCAGCGCAATCAGGTCGTGGCGAAGGTGACGCGACGTTGTCAGCGCGCCGATCATGATCACCGCAAACAATAGCGCGGCGAGGCTGCCGCCGATGCCGGCGACACGCCAGAACTTGATGTCGTGCCAAAGCGTGGCGCCACGCAGCGCGGCGCGCGCGGAGGGCAGGGCGGCGTCGATCGGCGCGGATTTGGTAGCGTCCGCGATGCGCTGCCAGAGCGCCGGACTTGGTGGGGTTTCCTCGGCCGTGAGATCGAGGTCCGCAAGCCGTGCCCGCCAGGCGCTGACGGCGTGAGCGAACGATGGGTCGGTTGCGAGGCGCTGTTCGGCGGCGGCGTGCTCCGCGCCGTCCAGCAGGCCCATCACGTAATCGCCGGCCATGGCGTTATCGAGGTCGTGCTGGTTCATCCCATGCACTCCTGCAACGCAAAGAGGCTGCGCCGTACCCAGCTCTTGACCGTGCCGAGCGGAACCTTGAGCCTTCCCGCCAATTCGCCGTGACTCATGCCGTGCACATAGGCCAGCACCACGACGTCGCGGCGGGGGCGGTCGATCTGCTCGAGGCAACGGCGCAGCGCGCTGGTCTCCGGCATTCGCGACAGGGTGGCCTCGCAGTCGACATCCTGGACGTTTTCATCTGATGCTTCATAGCGGTGCTCATCGCGATGAATGCTGAGCGCGCGGTTGCGCACCACCGCATAGAGCCAGCCGCGGGCGCTGCCGCGGCGCGGATCGAAGCCGGCCGCGCCACGCCAGATCCGGATAAAGGCGTCGTGCACGGCCTCTTCCGCGAGGTCCTGCCGGAACAGGATGCGGCGGGCGATGCCGACCATGCGCGGCGCCTCGCTGTCGTAGATCACGCGCAACGCCGTGCGGTCGCCGGCCGCGCAACGCGCCAACGCCGCGGCAAGCTGCGCCTCGCGCTCCCGATCGAGCAGGTCGGGAGCCTGCACGCCGGCGGTGATGGTGCCATTTCCGGTCATGTCTATGCCCTTGCATAGTTGTTCTACCGTGAGATGCGGCATTTGGATGCATGTGCCGAAAATTATTTTCAGCGTGCTGCATCCGTTTCGCCGCGCCGCCGGTACCCGCTGTGTTGGTCCCGAGAGGATCATGGAACACAGGGAGCTTTACGATGAATTTTCGCTCAATTTTCGCCGCTTCGGCCGCATTGTTGCTGTCATCCGCAGCCGCCAACGCCGCGCAGGTCGCCGCCCTGATCGGTGGCGACACCATCGCTATGGTCGATACCGCGCAGAAGAAGGCGACCGGGTCGGTCAAGGTGACCGGCATTTCCGGCGCGCTGGTCGGCATCGACGTGCGTCCGGCCGACGGCCTGCTCTATGGACTGGTCGACGATGGCACCATTGTGACGATCGCGGCGGACGGCAAGGCCACGACGAAGTCGAAGCTCGACACCATGCTGGCCAAGGGCGTCGCCGCGACGGTGGATTTCAATCCGGTGGCGGACCGCCTGCGCGTGATGGGCGCGGACGGGATGAACCTGCGCGCCAATGTCGATGACGGCAAGGTGACCAAGGACGGCGACCACAAATATGCCGACGGCGACATGCACAAGGGCGAGAAGCCGAACATCGTCGCCGGCGCCTATATCAACTCGGTGAAGGGCGCCAAGGAGACGGCGTTGTTCAATATCGACGGCACCATCGGCGGATTGATCAAGCAGGCGCCGCCGAACGACGGCGTGCTCGCTGCGATCGGCAAGCTCGGGATCAAGGCGGATACCGTCGCGTTCGACATCTGGTCCGACGGCGCCGGCAAGAACGAAGCCTGGCTGATGGCGGACGGTACGCTCTACAGCGTCGATCTCGCGACCGGCAAGGCGACCGAGGCGGCAAAGATCGCCGGTGTCAGCGGCACGGTGAAGGATATCGCGATCATGGGAATGTAGGGGATTCCTGCCGCCGTCGATGCCTGTACCTTGGCGCATCCTGCGCCAAGGTCGATCCCAAGACTTATCGCCGGTTTACGGTTCTCTACCCGGCGCTACGCGAGTCACCGACCGCTTTGTCGATAGCGTCAAGCAAGGCTTTTTCCTGCAATGGTTTCCGGAGGCTGGCAACTAGCCCTGCCTGATCGTGCAACGCGACGTCAGCATGCGCAGTGATTAGGATTGTCGGAATTTTGATGCCGTTGCCCACGAGATGCTGCTGAAGTTCCAAACCGTTCATTTCCGGCATCTGGAGGTCGACGATCAGGCAGTCCGGAAGACCGGCTGGCAACGCCGCGAGAAATTCCTGTCCCGATTCATACGTCCGGGCACGAAAAGCGTGCGAACGCAGCAACCGGCTCAAGGCCTTGAGCACGGCTGGATCATCGTCCACGATAGCAATCGATGGAGAAGCTTCCGCCATGAAAGACTATTGCGGTCGCGCCGCGCGCCCGTCGAGTTGGCCCTTGGGCCAATAGGTACGTGTTCCCTACTTCGACTGATTGAGCTTCTCGGCCATGCGGACGAGATCAGCGACGTTGCGAATGCCGAGCTTCTCCATCATCCGGCTGCGGTGGACCTTGATGGTCTTTTCGACCGTACCCAGATCGCCGGCAATCTGCTTGTTGAGCCGTCCCGCCACAACATGCGTAAACACTTCGCGTTCGCGCGGTGTCAGGTTGCTGACCTTCGCCTGCACCGATTCCATCTCGGAATGAAGCCGACGCGACTCAGCGTCCCTGGCTTCCGCACGGGATATCGCTTCGAACAAATCCTTGTCTTTCACGGGTTTGGTCAGGAAATCGATCGCGCCGGCTTTCATGGCGCGCACGCTGGTGGGAATATCGCCTTTTCCGGTAATGAACACGACAGGACGATGATAGCCGCTGGCCGCGGTCAGCACGCGCTGAATCTCCAAACCATCCAGACCGGGCATCGAAACATCCAATACGACGCAGCCGGGAACGGTCATGTCATGCTCATCGAGGAATAGCCGGGGGGAAGAATACACTCTGACCTCGAATCCCCTGGCGCGGAGCAGTCGCGACAGCCCCTTGAGGACTCCCGGATCATCGTCGACCACGTAAATTGTGAACTCGTCCGTCATGCGGTATCGAATGTCGGCTGTTGGAAAGGTAACGAAAATTTCGCGATGGCGCCGCCGCGCTCATCGTTGACGAGGGTCAGCCTTCCCTGATGGGCCTGTATGATCGTTGAACACAGGGTTAGACCCAGACCAAGGCCCTGGTCCTTGGTTGTGTAGAAAGGCTCAAAAAGCCGGCCATTTTCCTTGGGGCGAATGCCGTGTCCACGATCCTTTACGCGAACGTCCACCATCCCGGCTTGGGGACCGCCGGTCGAGATCTGGATAGACCGCTGCGCTATCGGGGTCGAGGCCATGGCGTCCATTGCATTCATGACAAGATTGAGCAGGACTTGCTGCAGCTGCACTGAATCGCCGCGTGTCAAAAGTGGAGCATGATCTAGATCAAGCCTGAGGCTGATATCGCGGCCGATCAGCTCGCTATGCAGCAGGCTGACAGTCGATCTGACAAGGTCATTGATGTTGACGTATTCCGTTTTCCGCTCGCCCTTTTTCAGAAGGCTGCGGAGACGATGGATGACCTCGCCGGCGCGATTGTCCTCATGAACAATATCCTGAGTGCATCGCGAATTTCGACAAGATCCGGCGAATTCTGCGCCAAGAGATGAAGAGCCGCTTGCGCATTCGACAGGATCGCAGTGAGCGGCTGGTTGACTTCGTGCGCAATCGAACCGGAAAGCTCGCCGAGCACGGACACGCGCATCAGATGCTCAACTTCCAGACGTTGCAGTGCAACCTCGGCCTCGGCCGACTTCTGTTCGGTGATATCGACGAATATGCCGCCAAGATGCTTCGATCGGCCGCCGCCCTCTGAACGGGATCGGGCACGCATGCGAACCCAACGCGTCTCCCCGCCCGGCAGGACAATTCGGACGTCGCTGATGGCAGGTTGCTCTGTTGCCAATGACCTTAGCGCTTGGGTTGCAGTTTGCAGATCGTCGGGGTGAACGGCCGAAAGGAACGTGTTGCGGGTCAACGGCGCATCGCGCGCAATTCCAAACATCGACCTGCAATGCTCCGTCGCCCAAAGCTCATTTCGATCCCGGTCAAATTGCCAAAGCCCAATATTGGCCGCAGCGGCAGCGAACGTCATCCGCTCTTCGCTTTCCTTGAGCAGATTTTCGGCGCGTAGCCTTCTCCGCCGCTGAAACAGCAGTGCGGCAACGATCAACGATTGCAAGGCAACAATCAGGATGGCCGCAACGACGGCGCCTCGATGTTCGGTCCAGATCGTCGGCTCCTTGAACAAGACGACAGTATCGGGAGGAAGCTTGCTCTCCTGGAGCTTCCACCGCGCCATCGCCCTGTGATCGACCCGATAGGCCTGTCCTGGATTTGTTTGGGGTACGATCGTGGCAGGGTCTTTCCCGGCGAGGATTTGAAGTGCCATGTCTGCGGCGCGAACACCAACCGATTCAAATGTCTCAACAAAGCCGCCGACGATGCCATTGCCGATGTAGGTGTCATAGGGGGCGTAGAGCGGTGCTGGTGAGACCGCGGACAGAGAACCTGCCACTTGAGCTGGGACATACGCGTTGCCTTCGCTGTCGGCAAATACCGTCAGGAGCATCACAATCGAATCACGGGGAATCTTCGACACTTCTTCGACCAGATTCGCATAGGAACGCTCGAACAGGTATGTCACTTCGAATTTTCGTTGACGATCCTCGATGGTTTTTCGAGCAGTCGATTGCCACAGCCGATCCACCTCCCCGCTTCCAGCAATGACGAATAGACGGCTGGCTTCCGGCTGCAATCGCTCCGCAAGCGCAAGCGTCTTGTCCAGGTTGAACTCGGTAATTATTCCGGTGACGTTCGGCGGTAGCCGCGACGCGCCATAGTTTTGAGGAGATATGGCCGTGAACACAACAGGTGCATTTGGGGCGAAGTCGTCGCGGTGCCTGACGATGAATGGCAGAGCTGCGCTGCCTAACGTTATCACCACGTCAGGAGGGCGTTTCTCGTACTTGGCCCGCAGAAACATCGTTAGCCGCAGATTCGTATTCGGGATCCGTGTTTCGCGCCAGGTCAAGATAGTCTGCATCGATTTCGAGTGGTTGTGGCGAGCGCTCCAGCAAGCGCTTACGAGCGCCGTCCGCGATCAGTGTGGTAGCGGGGAATGTGTAATTGAAAGCGTGCAGCATGAGCACGCGTCGAGGCTCAGCGGCGCGAGATTCCGCGCCGAACAGAAAAAGGAGCGCCAAGCTCCACCCTGCGATGCGCGTCCTTGTCATTACGGAAAAGGCCATCACGCCGAAAATACATTAGGAAAAATTTCAAAAGGAACTGCCGCCTGCAGATGCGCCATTCTGATGGTCGAACGCAACCTTACCACGCTTTGGCAGCGCGTACCGCGTTCCGCGGCAGGCAATTTATCAGCAAAATCAATGGGAAGCGTTTTTGCTTGGGCGGCCCGCTCGATCTTGCCGGCCGCGCATAGGGAAGGTGGCCGCCTCGTAAAATTGTAGCCAATTGGCTGCGGTTAAACGATAGCATGCTCCATGCGTCACGACTTGGAGCGCACGAAGACAACCTCGAACTTTTGCTTGACGACGACCTGATCGTAGACGCCGGTTAGCCGATCATTCGCCGCATCATAGTTGAGCGTATAGGTAGAACCGTTGTAGCCGGCGGCGCGTAGCTCAAAGAAAAGTTTGAGACTGTTGCCATCGCTGGTAGCGACGGCCGTTTGAAAAGGTAGCGCCCTCGGGTTGGCGTAACTGGCGTCAAGCCGGCCGTCGGCGTCTACCGAATTGATCGTGATCACATAGCCTCCCTGCACCCTGACCCAGCGACCAGGCAGAACGCCAAACGCAGCCTTGGCTGCGGATTCCGTCGCTGGAGGCACGGGCGTTGCCGGCGAAAGCTGCGGCTGCGCCGATGCCGGGATGATGAACAACGAGAGGCCGACGATGGCGTATGGCATTCGGTTCATGGCATTTTCTCCGATCAAGTCATTAGTGGACTTGCACGTTCAGATGCGAACTCGACTGATTGACGTTCAAGCGATGTGCCAATCCGGGTCGTGCAACCAGGCTTACGCCCGGTGCCGCCATTTGTGACGGTGTGTTTGCCCGATCAGGCGACCGGCTCCAAGGATCCTGATCATCTCGGAGGCGGCCCGATCGGAAGCGGACCATCGACGCTGTCCGGTCCCTGCGGAGATGGCGCCGTCGTGTCGGCGCCGGCCTTATACCAGGGGTTAGCCATGCATTCGTCGAGCGTGCCCGATGCCGACGCCTGGCACTGCTGAAAGCTGGTAAACGTGCAGTTGCTCCAGCTCGGATAGTCATCACCTTGAAGGCAAAATGGATATTGCGTGGAGACTTGGGCAGATACATCGACTGAATGCAGAACCCCCGCAAGAATAGACAACGACAATGCTTTAATCCAATTCCCCTTCGCTTGCGTCTCAGTCTCCACGATACGGAAAGATCGGGCGCGGCATCCCCTCATTGAGTGGCCATGGATTCGATTTTCTTAATGGCATCCACGCATCCGGCTGACGCTGTCGATTTATTCGAGAGCAGACACGCGGCAATACGACCCTGGCCGGGCAGTATCTTTCCGCACACGCCGCTAATCTCGGCCTTGCAAGCAATCACTGCATCTTTCAGGGCATCAGCCGCGGTTTGCACGCCGGTTGAGGTTTCCCCCAGTTCGAACGCGCACTTGACGCTAATCTTGTCCTCGTGAGCCTGCATGCAGTAAATCATGCGGCCTTCACCGGGCGTCACCGTTTTGCAGTACTTCTTTATGTCCCTGGCACAAGCGCTCTCGAGTTTGGCAACCTTGGCAGTAAGTTTCTCGAGAACCGTCTTTCCGATATCTGTCTGAGCAGAAACAGAACCAACGGACAGAATGGCCAGCAGTGGCAACAATCCAAGCTTGGCCAGCAATTTCACTGTAGTTGTCATCGAACGTCCTCTGATTACTGGCTCCTGACCGAGCAGCTTGTCGAAGTCGCCGCGGGGTCGCGATGGAGGCTGAGGGAGACTCTTTGCGGTATCCTCATTCGGCCAAGGAAAGCGTGAGACTCGAAACCCCAAGAGACAGGTTGATGCCAACCGACCCCTCGACAGACAGCGGCTGCAGAGCGATCGAGCGTCCTGTTCCGCCGAACAGGAGGTTGGCACCAACGCCGACACCAACTCCGATAGCACCACTTGCACCCACATAAGTCCCGGCAAGCGCCCCGCGTTTTGGACCGGTAGTGGGAGCAAATACGCCCCACGCCATGACCCCGCCCGCGGTGATTCCTACATCGAGGCCAATTGTACCCATGACACCGACATAGGCCTCTGGCGGATTAGGGCCATTGGAAACAAAACGGCAAGCCATCCGTTGCCGGGATCCAAAGATCAAGCCGATAGAGGGCGCCATCTTGCAGGTCAGCGTGCCCACGTTGGCTCCCGGCGGCTGTTGGGCAAATGCTGGCGAGACGAATACCGCAGCGAGCACGACAAGCACCAGCGCAATGAGATGTTTGAACATGATTAAACTTCCCGCTTTCTGGAATTATTGGCTGGCGGATGTCAGATCTTAAAGCCGTGGCGTACCGTAATCTGATTGTTGCTCAGCTCTTGCTTGAGCCCGACGAAGTCAAGATCCAGGTACCCCATGATGCCTCGCAATCCAGAAGGATGACATTTCACAACCGACCCATTCGGCGGTTGCGAGAGGTTCCGAATGCCGTTCGCACGAAGCGGCGAAACCCCAGTATGGCGATCATGATGGTTGCCCGTCGATTGCCCCTTAGGCCAATACCCCACCTGGCCCCATTGCGGGTGGACCGTCGGTGCGCAAGTTCTGTCTTGAGTCATTTCCGAAGCTGGACGCCGCTCTGCATGATTTCAGCTCAATCCTCTGTGGCCGGACCACCAAAGCTTCCGCCAGCAAAGATCATGTCCGGTGTGCGGTGAGTGCGGCGAGTTGATCTTTGGGCCAACAGGTTCGTTTCCCTCTGCCCCTGCACCTGCGTTCGATGTTGGACCACGGTCCAATAGCCCGTGAGCGGGCTACTGCGTAGCGTGGCCCGGCTGGATCTCTTGTTTGGCGATCGATCGGGAGGCAACGCTCGAAAATGACGGCGCTTTTTCCTGCAATTGCGGCCGAGGCCGATGCTTCCGTTGATAACGCCGCCTCGCAAACCGAGGGGATGATCTGGATACCCGGCGGCACTTTTCGCATGGGATCGGACAAGCATTATCCCGAAGAAGCCCCGGCGCATCGCGTCACCGTGGACGGCTTCTGGATGGACCGCCATCCCGTGACAAACCGGCAATTCAGGGAGTTCGTAAGGGCTACCGGGCACGTCACCGTCGCCGAGATTACGCCTGATCCGAAGGATTATCCCGGAATGCTCCCGCACATGGTCTATGCGGGTTCGCTGATGTTCTCTCCGCCCAGCGCATCCGGTCAGTCTCCGCGACTTCAGCCAGTGGTGGACGTTCGCCAAGGGCGCGCAATGGCGGCATCCCTACGGACCCGGAAGCAACATCCGTGGGCTGGACGATCATCCAGTCGTGCATGTGGCCTTCAGCGATGCGCTCGCCTACGCGACATGGGCTGGCAAGGATCTGCCGACCGAAGCGGAATGGGAATTTGCGGCACGCGGCGGGCTCGACGGCTGCCGAATTTGCGTGGGGCGATGAGTTCACACCGGGCGGCCGTCACATGGCCAATACCTGGCAGGGTGAATTTCCACGCCAGAACGTCAATGCCGACGGCTTCGAGCGCACCTCGCCGGTCACCGCATTCCCGCCAAACGGGTACGGCCTCCACGACATGATCGGCAACGTCTGGGAATGGACGGCCGACTGGTATTCGCCAAAGCATCAGGCGGATGCGCCGAAGGCTTGCTGCATTCCGGAGAACCCGCGCGGCGGCCGCGAGGCCGACAGCTACGACCCCAGAACGACCAATGTGAAAATTCCACGAAAGGTCATCAAAGGCGGCTCGCATTTGTGCGCGCCGAACTACTGCCGACGCTACCGGCCGGCAGCGCGACACGCGGAGCCGGTCGATACTTCCACGAGTCATCTTGGCTTTCGATGCATCAGGCGAGGAGCCTCTGATGCATCATAAAAAGGGAGAGCGTAGCCATGTTGAGTTCCATATTCGCCCGACAAGCCACCCTTTATTGCAACGCCGCCACGCAAGACACCTGGTTGGCATAAGCGATCCTGCGCCTCGCTGCTCGGCGCGACGATGTTGATGTCGCTGTCCGGACCGGCCAGCACGCCGGCGGCAGCGCAACAGCCGGCACAGAAACCCAACATCCTCTTCATCATGGGCGACGACATCGGCCTCTATGCAGCCGAGCATCTACCATCGCGGCCTGATGGTCGGCGAGACGCCCAACATCGATCGCATCGGCAACGAAGGCGCGATCTTCATGCATTACTACGCCGAGCAGAGCTGCACGGCCGGCCGCAACGCCTTCTTCACCGGCATGCATCCGCTGCGCACCGGCATGATCCCTCCGCAACTGCCCGGCAGCCCGTCCTATCTGCGGCCCGGCACGCCGGCGCTCGCCAAGTTCCTGCTCGATCTCGGCTACAACACCGGCGAGTTCGGCAAGAACCATCTCGGCGATCACACCGACGCGCTGCCGACCGCGCATGGCTTCCAGGAATTCTGGGGCTACCTGTATCACCTCGACGCGATGCAGGGCGTGAGCTTCCCCGACATCAACAAGACCCCGACCCAGCAGACCGTCGCTCCGCCGTGCAAGAACACGCCGATCCCCGGTCTTCCGGAGGTCCCGGGCGCGGTCGATCCGAAGACGACGGTTTGCCTGACGCCTCCGCGCCCGGTGCTCTGTCGTGCAAGTCTCCGACGGCACAGCGCAGAACCAGACAGTGCAGGGACGAGGGCCCGCTGACGCTCGAGCGATCGAAGGGTGTCGACGAGGAAATCTCGGCCAAGGTCATCGACTTCATCGATCGCAACGACCCGAAGACGACGAACAAGCCTTTCTTCGTCTGGTACAATCCGGCGCGCATGCACGTCACGACCGTGCTGAATCGACAAGTACGCGGCCATGGTCGGCGAGCCAGGGCGGCAAGGACTGGGGCGTCAACGAAGCCGGCATGAAGCAGATGGACGACAACATCGGCTATGTGCTCAAGAAGCTCGAGGACATGGGCCAGCTCGACAACACGATCGTCGTGTTCACCACCGACAACGGCGCCGAGACCATCACCTTCCCGGATGGCGGCACCACCCCGTTCAAGGGCGGCAAGCTGAGCACCTGGGAAGGCGGCATGCGCGCTCCGTGCGTCGTTCGCTGGCCGGGCGTCATCAAGCCGGGCACCGTCAAGAACGACATCTTCGCGTCGCTCGACTGGCTGCCCACGCTCGTCAACATCGCCGGCGGCGCAAAGGGAGACGCGCTGAAGAAGCGCATCGAGGCCGGCCAATATCCCGGCATCGTCAAGACCACGCTCGATGGCGTCAACCAGACCGAATACCTTTCCGGGCAAGTCGGAAAAGTCGGCGCGCGATACCTTCTTCTACTATTCGGGCAGGACTCCGTCGGCGGTTCGCTACAAGAACTGGAAGATCTACTTCACGATGGTGTCCGACGCCGCCGGCGGGCTTTCTTGCCGGCGCGCTTCCCTTCCACTGGGCCCAGGTCGTCAACATCAAGCGTGATCCGTTCGAGACTTCGATCGGCTCGCAATAGAAGACGCTCATGGGCATGGGCGGCGCACTCGGCTCCCCGTCGACCGCCTACATCTACGACTGGAACATGCTGCCCATCGGCCAGGCGCTCTGGCTGAAGGAACTGGAGACCTATGCGGCGTTCCCGCCGCTGCAGGCCCCGGCGAGCTACAACCTCGACCAGGTGATCCTGGAGCAGATCAAGAAGGCCAAAACGGCCGGTCGCAGCGACTAGTCGCGTGGCGACGAGCGTGATCGGACGAGCGGGCGCCCCACGACGGGGCGCCCGCCAACGGAATAGCGAGCAAAGTGATAAGGGCCCGCGCCGGGCCGGTCGGCACCTCTACAAGCCACGCCGGCTTCCGATGCATCAAGCGAACAGAACCAATTGCATTACAACAGAGAGGAGCACGTCATGAGCAACAAGCTTCCGCCTGGAGATTCCCACGACGCTACTCCGCAATCGGGCAGCGGATTGAAACGCCGCGATCTATTATTGAGCGGGAGTTCTCTTGTCGCCGCTTCGGCACTCTCCGCGGTCGGGCTGACAAGTTCTGCGCAGGCGCAGCAGCCAACACCGGCACCCGCTGCGGCCGGCCAGCGGCCGAACATCGTCGTCATCATGGGTGACGACATCGGCATGTGGAATATCGGCGCTTATCACCGCGGCCTGATGGCCGGCCGGACACCCAATCTCGACAAGCTCGCCGCCGAAGGCATGCTGTTCACCGATTACTACGCCGAGGCGAGCTGCACGGCAGGTCGCGCCAACTTCATCACCGGTGAACTGCCGATCCGCACCGGCATGACCACGGTCGGCCAGGCCGGCGCAGCCATCGGCATACCCGCGCAGGCAGTGACGATCGCCACCGGCGTTGAAAGGAATGGGCTACGCCACCGGCCAGTTCGGCAAGAACCACCTTGGCGACAAGAATGAATTCCTGCCGACGGTGCACGGCTTCGACGAGTTCTTCGGTTACCTCTATCACCTCGACGCGATGGAAGACCCCGCGCACCCGAACTACCCGCAGGAGCTGCTGAACGTCGTCGGTCCGCGCAACATGCTCCATACGTGGGCGACCAACGTGGATGACACCACCGTGGATCCGCGCTGGGGCAAGGTCGGCAAGCAGAGGATCGAGGATGCCGGGACGCTTTATCCCAAGCGGATGGAAACCGTGGACGACGAAATCCGCGACTTCGCGCTGAAGTTCATCGACAAGGCCAAGGCCGACAACAAGCCGTTCTTCCTGTGGCTCAATCCAACCCGCATGCACATCGTCACGCACCTGTCGCCGAAATACCAGGCGTTACGCAACTCCAAGAACGGCTGGATCGATCCATGAAGCCGGCATGGCGCAGCTCGACGACGACGTCGGCATCGTGATGCAGAAGCTCAAGGACATGGGCGTCGACGACAACACCATCGTCGTCTTCACCACCGACAACGGCACCGAGGTCTTCACCTGGCCCGATGGCGGACAGACGCCGTTCGCGCAGAGCAAGGGCACCGTCATGGAAGGTGGCTTCCGCGTACCCGGCATGATCCGCTGGCCGGGCAAGGTGCCGGCCGGCAAGGTCGAGAACGGCATCATTTCCGGTCTGGACTGGTTTCCGACCTTCCTGGCGGCGGCCGGCAACCCGAACATCGTCGAGGAGCTGAAGAAGGGCAAACAGATCGGTGACACGACCTACAAGTGCCATCTGGACGGCTATAACCAGATGGACATGATCACCGGCAAGGGACCGTCGAACCGGCACGAAATCTTTTACTTCGGAGAGAGCGAACTCGGTGCCGTGCGCATCGACGACTACAAGTATCGTTTCATCGACCAGCCCGGCGGCTGGCTCGGTGAAAAAACCAAGGCTGACGTGCCCTATTTGACCAACCTTCGCCTCGATCCGTTCGAGCGCACGGGCTGGCCCGATAGCGGGACCAAAGAAGGCGCGCAGCAATACTTCGACTGGTTCAAATACGAATTCTGGCGCTTTGTGTTTGTTCAGCAGCAGGTCGAGAAGCTGGCGATGACGGCGATCGAGTTTCCGCCGATGCAGAAGGGCGCGAGCTTCAATCTCGATGCCGTGAAGGCGAAGATCGAGGCGGCCAGGACGGCAATGGGCAAGTAAGGATTTGATGATCGCCATGGCGGTCGACCTGACGTATGGGCGGGCGCGCTTCGAGTCTCCGTGCGCCGCGCTCGGCACCGTGAAAGGAGCCCACCATGAACGCCGATCGTCCGTCTTCCTTCGACGTCAGATCGCCGCGTCCTGCTCTCGTCGCTGGCGATGCTTCCCTTGCTCGTCTGCCTCGCTCCGCTCCACCTCCGCGCTGGCACAGGCGCAACGCGATCCGCTGCCGTCCTGGAACGACGGCGCGACCAAGGCGTCGATCCTCGATTTCGTCGCGCGCGTCACGACGCAAGGCGGGCCCTTCTTCGTGCCGGTCGACCAGCGCATCGCGACCTTCGACAATGACGGCACGCTCTGGGTCGAGCAGCCGATGTACGTGCAACTGGCCTTCGCGCTCGACCGCGTGAAGGCCATGGCGCCGATGCATCCGGAATGGAAGACCAAGCAGCCGTTCGCGGCGGTGCTGGACGGCGACCTGAAGGCGCTGGCCGCGTCCGGCGAAAAGGGATTGGTCGAGCTGATTGCGGTGACGCATGCCGGCATGACGACGGCGGAGTTCGAGAAGATCGTCACGGATTGGCTGGCGACCGCGCGCGATCCCCGCTTCAAGCGGCCCTATACCGAACTGGTGTACCAGCCGATGCTTGAACTGCTCGCCTACCTCCGGGCCAACGGCTTCAAGACCTTCATCGCGTCAGGCGGCGGCATCGAGTTCATGCGGCCGTGGACCGAGCGGATTTATGGCGTGCCGCCGGATCAGGTCATCGGATCGTCGATCAAGACCCGGTTCGAGATGCGCGACGGCACGCCGGTGCTGTTCCGTCTGCCGGATATCAACTTCATCGACGACAAGGCCGGCAAGCCAATCGGCATCAACGAGCACATCGGCCGCCGTCCGATCGCGGCGTTCGGCAATTCCGACGGCGATCTCGAAATGCTGCAATGGACGACACTCGGCGCCAGCGGCGCGCGGTTCGGCCTGATCGTCCACCACACCGATGCGGAACGCGAATACGCCTACGACCGCCAATCGCATTTCGGCAAGCTCGACACGGCGCTGGATGCCGCAGCGGTGAACAAGTGGACCGTGGTCGATATGAAGAAGGACTGGAAGCGGATCTTTGCTTTCGAATAGGCGTGCCGGGTCGTCTGTAGCGGCGGTCAGGCGGCCTTCTTCAGCGTCTCGAGGGCGTCACGGACATTGGGGTCGAGCCCGCTGCCGCCGGCGTCCAGATGCGCGAAGATCGCTTTCCGCATCCGCGGGTCCCAGAACTTCTTGATGTGGTCGGCGATGCCGGGCACGGCCTTGTCGTGGCCCTGGCTCTGAAAGAATTTTCCGATTTGATTGGCCATGTAGATCAGCCGATCAGGCGACATGGGTAGCCTCCGCAACGCCAGTATGTCTGTAAGGCCGCAACCCGTTCCGGATGTGTGAAAATCTCAAAACCGTCGGATCGTGCAATGGCGGCCAGCGTTATGCCGGCGGCCTCTGCCGTGCGCACCGCCAGTGCGGTCGGCGCCGATACCGCGACCATGACAGGCGCGCCCATCGCGGCGGTCTTTTGCACCATTTCGACCGAAACGCGGCTGGTCAGCAGTACGATGCCGTCGGTGGCGGGAATTTCGGCGAGCGCCAGCGCGCCGGCGAGCTTGTCCAGTGCGTTGTGGCGGCCGACATCCTCGCGCAGCGCTACGATGCCGCGCGCCGGCGTCCAGAACGCTGCGGCATGCACCGCGCGGGTCTGCGATGTTGATCGCCTGCAGCGGAGTAATGCGCGCCATCGCTGCCATGATGTCGGACGGCGCGAACGTGCGTCCCTTCGCAACGATCGCGGCGGGGCGGATGGCTTCCGCAATCGACTCGACGCCGCAGATGCCGCATCCGGTCGGGCCCGCGATATGCCGCCGCCGCTCGTTGACGAGTTCGGCGCTGGAAGGCGTCAGCCACATCCGCAGTTCGATACCGTCATCGAGCTTCGACGATGTCGAACGTCTCGATCTCGTCGGGCGATTGCACGATGCCTTCGCTGAGGCTGAAGCCGACGGCAAAATCCGCCAGATCCTGCGGCGTGCCCATCATCACGGCATAGGTGCCACCATTGTAGGTCAGCGCAAGGGCGGTCTCTTCCGGAATCAGGCGCGTGCCGTCACCGAGCTGACCGTCGCGCCAGATCTGCCGATTCGCGTGATAGACCGAGCGGGCATGCCTTACTCCGCGGCTTCCGCCGGCGCGATGCGGCGGGAGTGGCGGGCCTGCTCGTCATAGGCCTTCTGCCAATCACTCGGACCATTCGACGGCGAAATCTGCACCGCCGTGACCTTGTATTCCGGGCAGTTGGTGGCCCAGTCCGAATACTCCGTCGTGATGACGTTGGCCTGCGTGTCCGGGTGATGGAACGTGGTGTAGACCACGCCCGGCGCCACGCGGTCGGTGATCTCGGCACGCAGCGTGGTTTCGCCGGCGCGGCTCTTCAGCCGCACCCAGTCGCCGTCGCGGATGCCGCGCTGCTCGGCGTCGTGCGGGTGGATTTCGAGCAGGTCCTCGGCATGCCAGACCACGTTTTCGGTGCGGCGGGTCTGTGCGCCGACATTGTACTGGCTGAGGATGCGCCCCGTCGTCAGCAGCAGCGGGAACCGTGGCCCGGTGCGTTCGTCGGTCGCGATATATTCGGTGACGATGAACTTGCCCTTGCCGCGGACGAAGCCGCCGATATGCATCACCGGCGTGCCTTCCGGCGCCTTCTCGTTGCAGGGCCATTGCACGGAGCCGAGTTCCTCGAGCTTGGCGTAGGAGACGCCGGCAAAGGTCGGCGTCAGCGCCGCGATCTCGTCCATGATCTCGGAGGGATGATTGTAGCGCATCTCAAAGCCCATCGCCTTGGCAAGGCCGATGGTGACTTCCCAGTCGGCGAGGCCGTTGCGCGGCGTCATCACCTTGCGGACGCGCTGGATGCGCCGCTCGGCGTTGGTGAAGGTGCCGTCCTTCTCCAGGAAGGTCGAGCCCGGCAGGAAGACGTGGGCGTAGTTCGCGGTCTCGTTGAGGAAGAGGTCATGCACGATGACGCATTCCATCGACGACAGCGCCGCCACCACATGCTTGGTGTTGGGATCGGACTGCAGGATGTCCTCGCCCTGCACGTAGATGCCCATGAAGGTGCCTTCGATCGCGGCGTCGAACATGTTGGGAATGCGCAGGCCCGGCTCGGGATTGAGCTTGACGTTCCACATCGCCTCGAACTGGTCGCGCACCGCGTCGCCCGAGATATGGCGATAGCCGGGCAGTTCGTGCGGGAACGAGCCCATGTCGCAGGAACCCTGAACGTTATTCTGGCCGCGCAGCGGGTTCACGCCGACGCCGGGCCGGCCGATATTGCCGGTCGCCATCGCGAGGTTGGCGATCGCGATCACCGTGGTCGAGCCCTGGCTGTGCTCGGTGACGCCGAGCCCGTAATAGATCGCGCCATTGCCGCCGGTGGCGAACTGGCGCGCGGCTTCGCGCAGATCTTTCGGATCGACGCCGGTCATGATCGCGGTAGCTTCCGGGCTGTTCTTCGGCAGCGCCACGAAGGCGGCCCATTCCTCGAACTCGCTCCAGTCGCAGCGTTCGCGCACGAAGGCTTCATCGACGAGGCCTTCGGTGACGATGACATGCGCCAGCGCCGTGAGCACGGCGACGTTGGTGCCGGGCATCAGCGGCAGATGCAGCGCCTTCATGTGCGGGCCTTCCACCATTTCGGTGCGGCGCGGATCGAGCACGATCAGCCTGGCGCCCTGGCGCAGCCGCTTCTTCAGCCGCGAGGCGAACACGGGATGCGCGGAGGCCGGATTGGCGCCGATCACCATGACGACGTCGGTATGCTCGACCGAGTCGAAGTCCTGCGTGCCGGCCGAGGTTCCAAAGGTCTGCGACAGGCCGTAGCCGGTCGGCGAATGGCAGACGCGGGCGCAGGTGTCGACATTGTTGTTGCCGAAACCGCCGCGGATCAGCTTCTGCACCAGATAGGTCTCTTCATTGGTGCAGCGGGAGGAGGTGATGCCGCCGACCGCGTCGCGGCCGTACTTTTGCTGAATGCCCTTGAATTTCGCGGCGGCGAAATTGAACGCCTCGTCCCACGACACTTCGCGCCAGGGATCGGCGATGTCCTCGCGGATCATCGGCTTGAGGATGCGTTCCTTGTGGGTGGTGTAGCCCCAGGCGAAGCGGCCCTTGACGCAGGAATGGCCGCGATTGGCCTTGCCGTCCTTGTAGGGAACCATGCGCACGACTTCCTCGCCGCGCATTTCCGCCTTGAAGGTGCAGCCGACGCCGCAATAGGCGCAGGTGGTGACGAGGGAATGCTCGGGCTGGCCGATCTCGATGACGGATTTTTCCGTCAGTGTCGCGGTCGGGCAGGCCTGCACGCAGGCGCCGCAGGAGACGCATTCGGAGCCGAGAAAACTCTCGCTCATGCCGGGCGAGACGCGGCTGTCGAAGCCGCGCCCGGAAATCGTCAGCGCGAAGGTGCCTTGCACTTCCTCGCAGGCGCGGACGCAGCGCGAGCAGACGATGCATTTCGAGGGATCGTAGGTGAAGTAGGGATTGGATTCGTCCTTCGGCATCCAGTTGTCGTTGCTGCAGCCGTCTGATTTGGCGAAAACATGGTTCTCGCCCTCATAGCCATAGCGCACGTCGCGCAGGCCGACCGCGCCGGCCATGTCCTGCAATTCGCAGTCGCCATTGGCGGCGCAGGTCAGGCAGTCCAGCGGATGGTCGGAGATATACAGCTCCATCACGCCCTTGCGCAGTTTCTTCAGGCGCTCGGTCTGGGTATGCACGACAAGGCCGTTCATCGCCGGCGTGGTGCAGGAGGCCGGCGTTCCGGCGCGGCCCTCGATCTCGATCAGGCAGAGCCGGCAGGAGCCGAAGGCGTCCACCATGTCGGTGGCGCAGAGTTTCGGGATTTGCGTGCCGGCCTCCATCGCCGCGCGCATGATCGAGGTGCCCTCGGGCACGGTGATGCTGTTGCCGTCGATGGTGAGCGTCACCATCGTTTCGGATTTCGAGCGCGGTGTTCCGAAATCGGTTTCTTGAATGAGTGACATGGCGTGGTCCTTTATTCCGCGGCCTGCAGGGTGGCCGGTGCCGGGCCAAAATCTTCCCGGAAGTGTTTCAGCGCGCTCATGACAGGGTAGGGCGTGAAGCCGCCGAGCGCGCATAGCGAGCCGAATTTCATGGTGTTGCAGAGGTCTTCGACCACGGCGAGGTTTTCGGAGGTGCGCTCGCCGCGGATGATCTTGTCGATGGTCTCCACGCCGCGCGTCGAGCCGATCCGGCATGGCGTGCACTTGCCGCAGGATTCGACCGCGCAGAACTCCATCGCAAAGCGCGCCTGCTTCGCCATGTCGACGCTGTCGTCGAACACGACGATGCCGCCATGGCCGATCAGCCCGTCGCGCGCGGCGAAGGCCTCGTAGTCGAACGGCGTGTCGAACAGCGCGCGGGGGAAATACGCGCCGAGCGGGCCGCCGACCTGCACCGCGCGAACCGGACGGCCCGTGAAAGTGCCGCCGCCGATATCGTCGATCAGTTCGCCGAGCGTGACGCCGAAGGCGGTCTCGAACAGGCCGCCGTGCTTGATGTTGCCGGCAAGCTGGATCGGCATGGTGCCGCGCGAGCGGCCCATGCCGAACTCCGCATAGGCCTTCGCACCGTTGTCGAGGATGAAGGGGATCGCCGCGAACGACAGCACGTTGTTGATCACGGTCGGCCGGCCGAACAGGCCCTTGTGCGCCGGCAGCGGCGGTTTGGCGCGGACGATGCCGCGGCGGCCTTCGAGGCTTTCCAGCAGCGAGGTTTCCTCGCCGCAGACATAGGCGCCGGCGCCGACCCGGACTTCGAGGTCGAAATTGTGATTGGAGCCGACGATACGCTCGCCGAGATAGCCGGTGCGCCGGGCTGCTGCGATCGCGGCGTTCATCGCCGCCACCGCATGCGGATATTCCGAGCGGATATAGATGTAGCCCTTGGTGGCGCCGACGGCGATGCCCGCGATCGTCATGCCCTCGATCACGACGAAGGGATCGCCCTCCATGATCATGCGGTCGGCGAACGTGCCGCTGTCGCCTTCGTCGGCGTTGCAGACGATGTATTTGCGGTCGGCGCTGGCTTGCGCCACCGTCTTCCACTTGATGCCGGTCGGGAAACCGGCGCCGCCACGCCCGCGCAGTCCGGACGCCGTGACGTCGGCGAGGATCTCGTCCGAGGTCAGCGTCAGCGCGCGCTCCAGCCCCTTGTAGCCGTCATGCGCGCGATAATCCCTGACCGAGCGCGGATCGATCACGCCGCAACGTGCAAACGTCAGGCGGGTCTGCCGCTTCAGCCAGGGGATTTCCTCGGTGAGGCCGAGTTGCAATGGGTGCGAACCGCCGATGGTCATGGCATCGAATACGGAAGGCGCGTCTGCCGCAGTCACGGGGCCGAACGCGACGCGGCCCCGCGATGTCGCAAGCTCGACCATCGGCTCGAGCCAATAGAGCCCACGCGATCCCGTCCTGACGATCTCGACGGCGATACCGGCTCTGACGGCGGCCCACTCGAGTGCCATGGCCACTTCATCGGCGCCCACGGCGACCGCACCGGCATCGCGGGGAACGAAGATGCGCATCGTCATCGCTGCGCCTCCGCCACCAGCGCATCGAGGCGCGCTTCATCCAGCCGTCCCGACGACGCGGCCATCCAGCATCGCCGACGGCGCGGTGGCGCACAGCCCGAGGCAATAGATCGGCTCCAGCGTCACGCGCGAATCGGCCGTGGTGTTTCCGAGCGCGATGCCGAGCCTGGCTTCGGCGCGCGCGGCAAGCGCGTCGCCGCCGGCGGCCTGGCAGGCCTCGGCGCGGCACAGTTTCAGCACATGCCGGCCGGCAGGTTCGTGGCGGAAATCATGATAGAACGTGAACACGCCATGGACTTCGGCGCGCGACAGGCTGAGCGCGGAAGCGATCATCGGAATGGCGGGCTCCGGCACGTAGCCGAATGCTTCCTGCATCGCGTGCAGGATCACCAGCGTGGCGCCTTCGAGCTTGTCGTGCTCGGCGATGATCTCGGCGCCGCGCGTTTCATTCCATGGTTCGTAAGTCGACATCATCCGCATTCCGATCAGAGGTTGTAGCCTCCGATCAAAACGTGGAATCGCTCCAGATATCAATAAAGCTGTCTCATGTTGCGATTTCAAAACGCAATCAATCGACTGAGAAAGGGACATAGGCAAAGCCTATGGGCCGCCGGCTGGCGGTCATTGGTTGGTTAACGGCTTACTATTGCCGCATTCCGGAATCGAAAGCGCCCGTCAGGTGCGTTGAGTGCATCCTGACGAGCGCAATTTTCGCGTGTTCGATCGTCTTCTTCAGAACAGGCGGGGCAACAGCATCGCCACCCGTTCGCGATAGTGTCGGTACTCATTGCCGAACATCGCCACCAGATCGCGCTCTTCGAGATAGATGCCGACGAAGATGTAGGCCGTCGTCACCGCAGCGAACAGCAAATGGCCGAGCGTCATGGTCGGCGTGCGACCAGAAGGCAATGATGAAGCCGAGATAGATCGGATGCCGGATCAGGCGATACAGGCCCGGCGTCTTGAACTTCATGGGCTCAGTCACGCGCCCGGCAAAATGCGTCACCACCTGGGTCAGTCCGAACAGCTCGAAATGGCTGATCAGGAAGGTGCTGTAGAGCACGATGAGCCAGCCCAGGAAGCCGCCCGCGGTCACGACGCCGGCGAGAACGGGGGCTTCGATGTTCCAGACCACCGTCGGCATCGGCTGCCACTGCCAGTACAGCAATATCAGCGAGAGACTGGCCAGCAGTACATAGGTCGAGCGTTCGATCGCAGGCGAGGCGAAGCGCGTGAACAGCTTCTTGAAACCCTGCCGCGCCATGCCGCTGTGCTGCACGGCGAAGATCGACATCAGCACCAGATTGACCAGCAGGGCAGTCTGCAGCGAGGACGTCGATCCGGCATCGACGGTCCTATCGACGGTCTTGGGCACGACATATCCCGAGACGAAGCCGACCGCGTAAAGAAACGTGCCGAAGAAAATCAGATAGGCGAGGCCGCCATAGCAGAGGGTGAGCAGCCGCGTTGCAAGGGAGGCGATGGCGGGAGGCGCCGTGTTCGGTCCGGTGTGCATCGTAATCGACATCTAAAATCTCCTGGGTTTGAAATGTTGGGATGTGTTGAGCAATGGTCGTTGGTCAGGCCGGCTTGAGGCGTCTCCGCCTGCGAAGCCGCGCGGCTCTTTCGAGGGCGTCATCGATCGGGCCGCGGTAGAGGCGCTTGTTGTTCAGCTTGCGATCGCCAGCCCGGTGCAACGCGAGCAAGGCGGCTTGCCGTTCGCGGTAGGCGATGGCGGCGGCTATCCAGCCGTTGAGAAGGCGCTTCAGGCGCGTCGGCGGGACGGAGGGGCTGGCGACGGGGCTGGTGCGGACCCTCGTGCAGGGTTGCATGGCGCTCTCGTGCGGCAACAAGCCTTCTGGCGAAAAATCCGCCTTGGTGGGATTGAGCAACAGGTCGATCATGGTCATCTCCGATTGAACGGTGATTGACCCGTCTGTAGATTGTGCTGCGTGTTCTTGCTTGGCGGATTTCTTGAGAAGACCTTTGTTTTTCCTCCCGAAGCGACTGTTTTTGCTTAGTTTGTAGCTTGCACCGTCGGATAGGGCGGAGCCTCGTGTCGGATTAACGGAAGTGGTATCAAAATACCAATTTACCGAGTTCGAGATCGACCTCAGCCAGCAGGAGCTGCGCCGGCTTGGGAAAGCGGTTCATATCGAGCCCCAGGTATTCGATCTCATCGTTCATCTGGTGCGCAACCACGACCGGATTGTCAGCAAGGACGAGCTGATCGAGACGATCTGGAACGGCCGGATCATCTCCGAGGCGGCGCTCTCCAGCCGCATCAATGGCGCCCGGCGCGCGCTTGGCGACAACGGAAACGACCAGGCCCTGATTCGGACGTTGCACAAGCGTGGCTTCCGCTTCGTCGGCGATGTTCAGGCGATCGACGCGCCGACGACGGATGCAGCGGCGGTTCGGGCTTGTTGCTGATGACGGTGCCGCCGGGAAGACGTTCCCGGCCGCGTCTCGGTTTCTGCCGAAGTGTCGCCGCCTCGACGATGTCGTCTCGGAAGCCGTGAAGGCTGAGGCCGTCACGCGATCGTCGATCGCCGTGTTGCCGTTTGGGAACATGTCCGATGATCCCGAGAACGACTATTTCAGCTACGGCTTGACCGAGGACATTATTCGCCTTCTCGCCCGTAACCGGTGGCTTTCGGTTATCTCGCGACACTCGACGATTGCGTTCCAGGGACGAGTGGTGGATGCGCGCGAAATCGGTGAGCTGCTCGGCGTCAGGTATGTGATGGTCGGCAGCGTCCGCAAGAATCGCGACACGGTGCGGATAACGGCGGAACTCGTCCGCGCCGCGGACGGCAAGCAATTGTGGGCCGACAAATACGACCTGCAGCTGGAATATATCTTCGATATCCAGGAGGAGATGGCACGGCAGATCGCCGCAACGATCGAGCCCGAGCTGTCGAAGGTCGAGCAGCAGCTCGCCGCCCGCAAGGCGCCGGAAAGCCTGGACGCCTGGGATTGCTATCAGCGCGGCCTATGGAATTTGTGGCGCTTCACCACGCCGGGATTCGACCTGGCCGAAACCTATTTTCAGCGGGCGATTGCCGCCGATCCGAATTTTGCGCGCGGCCATGGCGCGCTCAGCTACGTCAATATGCAACGCGCGTTCATTGACGAACCGAAAGATCGCGCGGCGCGGCTGGAAACCGCGTTGCGCCAGGGGCGTCATGCGGTGGCGCTCGACGAGCTCGATTGCTTTCTGCCACTGCGCGCTCGGACGTGCTCTTGTGCCTGACCCATCAGAACGACGAGGCGCTGGCAGCGCTCGACGTATCGCTGGAGCTCAATCCGAGTTTTGCACAGGCCTATTTCGCCCAGGGGTTCAACATGCTGTGGCACGGACGGGAGATCGAGGCGGAAACGCTGCTCGATCGGGCGATCATGCTCAGTCCGCGCGACAGCCATATTTCCTGCTTTCCACCATGTGCGCTCCTGGGCACACTTCTCGCTTGGCGAGTATGACATCGCGGTCGAATTCGCGCGGCGGGCGACACGGCAGCCCAATGCCACCTATCAGGCGTTTGCGATCACTGGCGGCGTCGCTCGGACTTCTCGGGGATCGGGCGCAGGCGGAAACGGCGGCCGCGGAACTGCTGCAGCGCAAGCCGAACTACAACATTGAAACGGCGCGACAGGAGTTCTTCTTCTGCAATGATGCGGGCTTCATCAATCGGTTCGTCGAAGGATTGCGTGTCGCCGGTATTGCCGGCGGCTAGCTCAACGACGGCCTCGCGATCACGGCTGCGGACCGGACAGGTTCATTTCCCGCTCGGCCCGGAAAACATTGCTGTGCAGGTTTGCTATCCATTGCCGCCCACTTGAGGTGACGTTGAGATAGCGTATGGCCGTCTCGATCTGCGGAGCGACGTTTTTCCAGTAGAACTGCGGATATTTGTAAACGACATCTGCCGGCGTCTCGTAGCCGAGCGTTTTGTTCATGCCGACTTCTTCGAATTCGTAGAACAGGGCATTCGCTTTCTTCAGGTAGTTGGGGTCGCCGAGTTGCCCGATGAGGTCGGCCGCGCGCAGCAGCAGGCCTTCTTCTTCGTTCAGTTCGTCGTTTGACGATGAAGCAACATAGGGAAATCGCGTATACTCGATTGCCCTGGCGATCCGGCTCGCATCGACTTCATCGGTAGGGTCGAGCCGCTCGAAGACGAACAGCTTCGAGCGGTCCACATGGTAGGGCCGCCAGCGCGGCATCGGATGAACCTCGCGCCAGGCGAATGGTGCGGCCGCTGAGATCTGCGACAAAGGAATCCCCGTCATCTCCCTGGACAATTCCGCGAACGTATCCGATGTCGTGGGTAAGGCACGCCAGGATGAAATTGGTGTAGTCGTCTGCCGTCGTGTGCCGCAGCATCGCCCGACCCATCAGGATGTCGTGCCCGGCAAGGGTCACGAGCATGGTGTGTTCGATGTTGTGATACAGGGCGTCGCTGTTGCCGATGCACTCCAGTGTGAGCCTGGCTGCATAGGGGAGAAATTCAGCCAGCCGGGCTTGGGATGAGCCAAACCTGCTCCTGGTATCTGAAGCCAGAAACGCCCCCAACGCTTGCGCGACCAGTTCCGGGATTGTGATCATGAGACCTCCCAACTCGGTTGAGCGACGCCACCGGTATCAATGGATCGGCGTCGAACGATAGCACGTCGTTGGGGCAGAACGGCTATCCGGAATTATACCGCGCAACCGGGCGCGAAGCAGATGTGACGGTTGGTCAGTTGCCGTGACGTATCCCGCCGCGCCGCCGCCGGCGGCGGCCGCACACAGCCCAAGCCAAAATCAAGATTATCTTTAGATTATCTGCATACGGGCTCTAAGCGCGGCAGGCCGGTCCGGGCCATATTCGCCGGCATGGATCGACGAGATTTCATTGCGTTTCTGGGGGCGGCGATGGCGTGGCCAGTCGGCTGCACTCGCTCAGGATTCGACAAGAGTTTATCGCATCTTTTGGGTATCCACCGACTCCCAGCCCGACCCGTTCCTGGCCGGGTTTCGGGAGGGATTGCGGGCGCGGGGCTATGTCGAGGGGAAGAACCTCGCCTTCGAGCTGCACTATGCGCCCGGCAATCCGCAGGCGCTGCGCGAGGTCGTATCCGAACTGAGGCGAGGGAACATCGACCTGGCGGTGTCGAGCGGTCCGGCGACGCGCGCGATGACGGCGGTAACGGACGTTCCGGTCCTGTTTGCGTTGAGCGGCGACCCGGTGGAGCTGGGCATCGTCAAGAGCCTCGGAGAGCCGGGCGGCAATTTCACCGGCTCGACCTTCCTTTCGCTTGAGCTGGCGGGCAAGCGGGTTGAGCTCTTGAAGGAAGCCGTGCCGACGGTGCGCAGGCTTGCCGTGTTGTCAAACAGCCTTCATCCGGGAGAACAATCGGAGTGGCGCGCGACCAGCGAAGCCGCCAGGGCGCTGGGCATCGAGACCGTCTACGTTCCCTTTGCCGGCAAAAACGAACTGGACAAGGGACTGGCGGCGGCGGGAGACGCGCGCGCGGATGCGTTGCTGGTCTTCCCGGACGTCCTCACGATGGTGCACCGGGCCAAAATTGCCGACTTCGCTATCACGCACGGACTGCCGTCGATGTTCGGCTGGGGCGAATATTGCGACGCCGGCGGACTTCTGAGCTACGGCGCGAACCAGCAGGCGACCTATTTCTGGCTGGCGACGTATGCTGACCGGATCTTGCGCGGCGAAAAGCCCGCCAATCTTCCGGTTTTTCAGCCCACCAAATTCGAGCTGGTCGTGAATCTCAGGACCGCTGAACGGCTCGGCATCGACCTGGATAAATCTTCAGTTCTGTTCCGCGCCAATCGGGTGATCGAATGAGCCCGGCATGTCTCATATTGGTTCGAAACTTCTTCCATCGGATACCTTCTCCGTGACCCGTCCGCGCCGCTCCCTGTTCGTCAAGTACTTCGTCACGCTGTTTGTCGCGGTGGTGGTGCCGCTGACGCTTGGTTCCGCGACCGAAGCCTGGTTTGCCTTTCGTGACAATCGGCTCGATCTCGATGAAATTCTTCGGGTCGAGGCCCGCTCGGCGGCCGACCGGATCCAGGCTTTCACCGACGGAATACGCGATCAGCTCGGTTGGGTCGTGCAGTTTCCCTGGACCGCGGGCGAGGATGACCGGCGCAGGATCGACGGATTGCGTTTGCTGCAGCAGGTGCCGGCGATCGTTTCGCTCTCGCTGGTCGACGCGACCGGCACCGAACGCGTTTTCGTTTCCCGCGTGAGCATGAACAGAACCGGCCGCGGCGCGGATATGTCGGCAGATCCCGCGGTTGTCGGCGCACGCGCCAACCGGGTCTGGTACGGCCCGGTGCATTATCAGCGCGATTCCGAACCCTACATGCGGATCGCGGTTGCGGGAAATCGCGCCGCCGCCGGGATCGTCGTTGCCGACATCAACCTCAAACTGATCTGGGATATCATCGCAGCGATCAGGATCGGCGATACAGGCCACGCCCTTGTTGTCGACGATTCCGGGCGTCTGATAGCCCATCCGGATATCAGCCTTGTGCTGCGCAGCGGAGCAGGCGGTGGGGATATCGAGCGCCTCAAGGCCGTCGTCAGCGCTGCGAATGGATCGGCGATTGCAACAACCGGCGAGGACGGCAAGCCCGTCGTTGCGCTCTCGGTGCGTGCCCCCAACGTCGGTTGGACGGTGATCGCGGAGCAGCCGGTCCAGGAGGCGTTCGAATCGATCCGCGCCGCGCTGCGGCGTTCTCTGATACTCATCGGCCTCGGAATCGCTTTCGCGCTTGTTCTGGCCTATTGGCGAGCGTGCCGCATGTGGGGTCCGATCCGGCAACTGGAGGACGGCGTTGAACGGATCGGGATGGGACAGCTCGACCATCGCATCGCGATCCACAGCCACGACGAACTGGAGCAATTGGCCGTCCGGTTCAACCAGATGGCGGAAGAACTCGCGGCTTCGCAGCAGAAGTCCGAGCGCATCAACCGCCTGAAGCAATTCCTTGCGCCGCAAGTGGCTGAACTGGTCGAAAACTCCGATCAGGGGCTGCTGGACGGACAGCGACGCGAGGTGGTCGCGATTTTTGGCGATCTGCGCGGCTTCACCGCGTTTTCCGCGCGCGCCGAGCCTGATGTCGTTATCGCCGTGCTGAGGCAGTATTATGAAGCGATCGGTACCGTGACGGCCCGCCATGCCGCCACCTTGATCCGCTTCGCCGGTGACGGCGTGATGGTTCTCGTCAATGCGCCGGTCACATGCGAGAACCCGGCGCAGCGCGGCATCCGGCTTGCGATCGACATGCAGGCTGCGGTGCAATCCCTTGCCAATTACTGGAAGGCCCGTGACTGCGACATTGGTTTCGGCGTGGGTATCGCGATGGGACCTGCGACCGTCGGAACGCTCGGCTGGCACGGACGCCTCGACTACACGGCCATCGGAAACGTCGTCAATCTGGCGTCGCGGCTTTGCGACCTGGCGGCCGACGCGCAGATATTGGTCGATCCGGTTGTCACCGGGCATGTCAAGCACAGCACCGCGCTGGCATCCATCGGAGAGCGGGCCATCAAGGGCTACGATCGTGCGCTGGAGGTTTTTGCGGTGGTTCGCGGCGCCGGGCCGCTGCCGCATCCGGGCGGTCAGCTTCAGCCGGCTGACGTTCGACCCGTTGAAGCGGGATTTGGCAGAATCGCGTCGGAGCTTTCTCCGACAGATGCTGGCTGAATCCGGGCAACAAGGATGCGCGCCGGTCCGAGTTGAAGGACCGCTATCAGAAGAAGGATTCGTAAAAGCGGTCGCTTGCGTTTGCCGGCATCCGTTTGCTTGTCCGGCAACTTGCTCTCCAGGTTTCGACCGAACGTTACGCTTGGTGATCGATCACTCGATCGTCGCTCCGCCAGCGCCGCAATCTGCTATTTCTTCAGATACGTGATCTTGGTCGTGCCGATGGTGCCATTGAACGCAAACGGTGCCTTGTCAAAATAATCGAGCGATACCGGTGAATTGAGATCACGGCCGATATCGAAAGTCGCGTTCGATGTGAAATGAAGGGACATCGCGGCCGGCACCGTGCCCTGCGCCACGGCCTTGCCATTCACCCTCAGCGTGACGTTCATCGGACCGCCGATTTTGTCGACGAGTTTCGATTCGACCTCGATCTTCGCCTTGCCGGCCGGCAGCTTTTCCGTCGCCCTGATCTTGGTGCGCGTGATCTCGAACAGGTTGAACTCGTAGCTGAGGATGCCGTCCTTGACGTAGCAGGTTACGCCTCCGGAGAACCCGGCCAACGCGTAGAGTACGCCGTTGGCGTTCGCCGGCGCGTCCACCTCCATGCTGACGAGGCTGTCCACCTTGCCGAGCTTGGGCGCAGCGGATTCCGGCATCCGCGTCATCGGCCCGTCGAAGGTCCATTCGGCCAGCGACGAGGCCGGTGCATCCTCGGGATGGAACATGGCCGTGGACCACAGTCCGCCACCAACCGGAAGGTTCTTGTTCTTGGTGGATTCGAGCAGGAACAGCGCTTTCATCTCTTCGAGTTTCTGCGGATTGGCGGAGGCTAGGTCATCGGCCTGACTCCAATCCTTGTCGAGATTGTAGAGCTCCCATTTGTCCGTGAGGGGCGACCAATCTTTGATGCCCTTTGGGATTCCTCCGACCCACGGCTCGCGCGGCCCGGGGGCGCTGGCGAACCAGCCGTCATGATAGATGCCGCGGCTCGCCATGATGTCGAAGAACTGCGTCTTGCGCTGTCCCGGCACCTTGGCGTTGGCCAAGGTGTAGCTCATGCTGATGCCGTGGATTGGATCCTGCTCGAAGCCGTTGACCACCTTGGGCGGTGCGATCCTTAGCATCTCGTAGATCGTCGGCACGATATCGATGACATGGTGGAACTGCGGGCGCGGGGTGCCGTCGGGCTTGATACCCTTGGGCCAGGCCACGGCCATCGGCTGGCGGGTGCCGCCGAAATGCGCGCCGACCAGCTTGGTCGAACGGTAAGGCGTGCTGCCGGCCCACGCCCATCCGGCGTGATACATGTTGTCGGTCTTTGGGCCGCCGAGCGCATCGAGCCCGCCGAGTTCCTTCAGCGCCTCGAGGTGCTGCGAGATCCTGGTCGGAATTCCGTTCTGTGCCAGTTGCTCGCTGATAGTCCCGTTGAGGCCTTCCGCGGAGGAGCCGTTGTCGCCCCAGATGTAGAAGATCAGCGTGTTGTCGAGTTTGCCCTGCCGCTGGATTTCATCGATGACGCGGCCGGCATTGTAATCGGCGTGTTCGGTGAAGCCGGCGAAGACTTCCATCAGGCGACGCTGGAACGGCTTCTCCTCCTCAGGGATCGAGGCCCAGGATGCCATCGATTCCGGCCGAGGAGTCAACTGGGCGTCTTGCGGAATCCAGCCCTTCTCCTTGGCTCGCTTGAAGACGCGCCCGCGGTAGGCATCCCAACCGTCGTCGAATTTGCCTTTGTACTTGTCGGCCCACTCCTTCATGATCTGGTGCGGTCCGTGCGAAGCGCCCGGTGCCCAATACATCAGGAACGGCTTGTCCGGAGCGTAAGCCTTCTGCTCGCGGAGCCACTTGATGGCGTCCTCCGCGATGTCGTCGGTGAGGTGGTAGCCCCTTCGGGGTTCTTCGGTCACCTGGGTGGTGTTGCGCACCAGCGTTGGCTCGTACTGCGAGGCTTCGCCGGCGAGGAAGCCATAGAAATATTCGAAGCCATAACCGGTCGGCCAATACTCGAACGGCCCCTTGGAAGTGATCTGCTCCTCCGGCGTATTGTGCCATTTGCCCCAGGCGCCGGTGTTGTAACCGTAGTTCTTCAGCACTTCGGCGACCGTCGCCGACGATTTTGGAATCGTACCGCTGAATCCGTCGAAGTCATTGGCAATCGCGGCGATCTGGCCGTTACCGACGAAGGTGTGGTTGCGCCCGGTAAGCAGCGCGGCGCGCGTCGGCGAACACATCGCCGTGGAGTGGAAGCGATTGTAGGAGACGCCCATCCTCGCCACGCGATCGAGCGTAGGCGTGTTGATCTCACCGCCATAGGTTGAGGCCGTCCCCGGCCCGACGTCGTCCATCAGGATGACGAGGATATTCGGCGCGCCATCGGCGAGACGCTTTGGCTCGACGCGTTTCTTGTAAATCGAGTCCTGTATCGTCAGCCCCGGCGTAGAGGCCGACGGGACCGGCGGGAACGGCAGGATTTCCTGGGCGCTTGCGATCGGTGAGAACAACACCGCCAGCGACAGGCCGAGAGCGGTGGATAGTCCGTACGACTTCAAATTCATTTCCTGTCTCCTGGCCCATGTGCGGTTCGACAAAAAGCTGCGCCGACGCTGGCAGCAACTCTCCCTTATGCTGTCGATGGCCGATGTTATTGGCTTACCTGCTGCATCTTCAGGATCTGCGACTGGATGCCCTCGAGGGTTTTGCCCATCTGGGCGCTCAGTCCGACCTGCCTGACCGGGAACTCCCTGAACGTGGCCAAATGCTGCTCGGCGATGCCGACAATCGGCGTCAGGACCCAGGCCTTGTGTTCGGCATATTGCCGATTGAGATCGCCCCACTGACGCTCGAACGGGTCCATCAGCAGGTTCGTGATTTGCGGCCGCCCCAGATTGTCCAGCGATCCGTCCCACTTCCCGTTGAACTTGGTCGAGAAGGTAATCTTGAACTGTTTATATCGGATCGCGGTTAGTACAGTCTCATCATAGTAAAAGATGAAGTTGCGCGCCGATTTGTCGCTCTTGCCGGAAAGCAGTGCTGTCTGGTCGTAACCATCGAGGTGCACCTTGTAATTGCGGTCACCGAAGGACGCGCTTTTTTTCAATTTGTCGACGACATCAGGCGCTCCCGCCGCCGCGGCGAGCGTTGGCAGCAGGTCCGTCATGTCCACGATTTCGCTGCTGACGCGGCTGGCGGGGGCTCCCGGCCAGCGGATCATGAACGGCACGCGGACGCCGGCTTCCCAGGTCGTGCCCTTGTCGCCCCGGAACGGCGAGGTTCCCCCTTCAGGCCACATATACTGATAGGCGCCGTTGTCGGACGTGTAGATAACGATCGTATTCTTGTCGAGCCCGGTCTGTGCAAGTTTGTCCAGAAGCTGACCGACGTGGCCATCGTGTTCCTTCAATCCGTCGCCATAGGTGTCTTCCCGGCCGGCGCGGGATAGACCTTGAGCCGCTTGCTTCAGATGTATGAAGACATGCTGGCGCGATGAATTGTGCCAAAGGAAAAATGGCTTGCTGTCCTTGGCCCGCCGGTCCAGGAAATCGAGCGACTTGGCAGCGACCTCATCATCGAAGGTCTCCATGCGCTTGACCGTCAGGGCACCTTCATCCTTGGTCGGACCGTCCGCGGTGCCCGAGATAATGCCGCGCGGATTAAATTTCTTGCGAAATTCAGGATTGGTCGGCCGGTCCGGATCCTCCAGATCTTCGCTGGCATTGAGGTGATAGAGGTTGCCCCAGAATTCGTCGAAGCCATGCCGATGCGGAAGGTGCTCCTCGAGATCACCCAGATGGTTCTTGCCAAACTGTGCCGTTGCATAGCCGCGGGTCTTGAGAATTTCCGCAAGCGTGATGTCTTCCTTCTGCAGTCCTGCTGGCGATCCCGGCGTTCCGACCGTCGTCAAACCCGTACGGACGGGAAGCTGACCTGTAATGAACGCTGCGCGCCCGGCCGTGCAGCTCGGCTGCGCGTAGTACGAAGTCAGACGCAGGCCTTCGCGGCCGATACGGTCGATGTTAGGCGTCTGGACGCCCATGATGTCGCCGCCGTTCGCCGATACGTTCATCCAGCCGATATCGTCACCGAAGATGACAAGAATGTTTGGTCTCGTTTGCGCTGCTGCGATGTTAGCTGACAGCGCGAGAAGTGTTGCTGCAGTTGATATGCGACGAAGCATAGCCAATTCTCCAATTACATCTTGATTGAAGTTCGAGAAGCAAACGCTTCGACGTGCCGCTGGATGAAGCTGAGACCGATCGCTTGAGCGTTGACTTTCATAACGAACTGCCGTCGATCACTGCAGTTTGACTTCCACCGTTTCGATCTTGCCGTCGAAGCGGAACGGCCGCCGGTCGAAGTAATTGTTCGACACGCTTGAACCGAGGTCGACGCCGACATCGAACGTCTCGCTCGCCGAGAAGGCGGCGGGCACTGTCCGTTTGATGGTGGTGCGCGCGACTTCGACCCCGTCCACCTTCAGGACGACATCTGCCGCCGTCAGCGGCTTCGCGCTTTCGAGCTTGGTCGTTACCTCGATACGCCTTTTGCCGGGAGCAACCTTCGACATGGAACGCGCGGTGTACCGCTCGATGATCATCATATTGTACTCGTAAACGAGCTGCCCTTTGTCCATGTAAAGGGTAACGCCGCCTCCCGAACCGCCCAGCGCATACAGAACGCCGGAGGCGTTCTCGCCGATCTCTGCATCGATGGTCACGGCATTGTTCTGATTACCGATACCGGGCGCCGTGAATTCGGGCATCCGCGTGGTCGTCGCGTCGAATTTCCAGCTTGTGTAGGGCGACTTGATCCTGTCCTCAGGATGCAGACGTAACCAAATGCCTGCACCGAGTGGATAGACCTTGTTGGCCTTGGCCTGCTCATCGAACAGCTTTTGCAGTTGGGCCAGACGCTGCGGCTCCTTCGCGGCCAAGTCGTTAGCCTCGGAGAAATCCTTGCCGATCTGGTAGAGTTCCCATTTATCTTTTGCTGAATCCCATTGAGCAAGGCCGGGCGCTCCAGGCAGCCAGGGCACCAAGGGACCGAAGGTGGCAGCTAGCCAGCCATCCTGGTAGATGGCGCGGCTGCCGTTGTTGTCGAAGTACTGGAATTTCTTGCGAGTCGGGGCCTTGGGATCATTGAACGTGTAGGCGAGACTGACGCCGTCAATGGGATCCTGCGCGACACCGTCGACCACCTTCGGCGGCTTGATTCCGACAACCTCATAGATGGTTGGAACGATGTCGTTGACGTGATGGAATTGAGCCCGAGGCGTCTTGTCGGGCTTGATCCCTTGCGGCCACGAGATCACCATCGGATTGCGCGTGCCGCCGAAATGCGAAGCGATCAGTTTGGTGTGCTGGAACGGTGTGTTGCCGGCCCACGCCCACCCGGCGTGATACATGCTGTCCGTCTTCGGGCCGCCCAGCGCTTCGAGTCCGCCGATTTTGTCGAGTGCCGCAAGCTGCTGTTCGACCGTGTTCGGGATTCCGTTCTGCGCCAGCAATTCGCTGATCGTGCCGTTCTGGCCTTCGGCGCTGGCGCCGTTGTCGCCGAAAATATAGATCACGATGGTGTTGTCGCGAATGCCGAGACGCTCCAGTTCATCCACCACCCGGCCGGCCTGCACGTCGACGTGCTCGACAAAGCCGGCGAAGATTTCCATCAGCCGCCGTTGGAACGGGCGCTGCACCTCCGGAATGCTCTCCCAGCCTGGCATGTTCGCCGCGCGCGGCGTCAGCTTGGTGTCGGCCGGAATCCAACCTAGCTGCTTCTGGCGCGCGAACACGCGTTCGCGATAGGCGTCCCAGCCGTTGTCGAACTTGCCCTTGTACTTGTCGGCCCATTCCTTGAAGATCTGGTGCGGCCCGTGGCCGGCTCCCGGCGCCCAGTACAGCAGGAAAGGCTTGTCGGGGGCGAAGGCCTGATGCCGGCGCAGCCAGTCGATGCCGCGCTGCGCGAGGTCTTCGCTCAGGTGGTATTTCTCGTTGTGCGGCGGCTCGATCGCGTTGGTGTTCTCGACCAGTCGCGGTTCCCACTGCGACGTCTCGCCGGCGAGGAAGCCATAGAAGTAGTCGAAGCCATGTCCGGTAGGCCAGCGGTCGAATGGCCCCATCGAAGTGGTTTGATCGGCGGGCGTGTTGTGCCACTTGCCGATCGCGGCGGTCTTGTAGCCGTAGTTGCGCAGGACCTCCGCCATCGTGGCGGAGCTCTTCGGAATTACGCCGGTATAGCCATCCCAGTCCACCGCCCGTTCGGCGATCGTGCCGTTGCCGACACGCTGGTGATTGCGCCCGGTCAGCAACGCCGCGCGCGTTGGCGAGCAAATCGCGGTAGTATGGAAGGTGTTGTAGCTGACGCCCTGGTCGGCGAGCTTGCTGAGCGTTGGCGTATTGACTTCGCCGCCAAAGGTCGATGCCTGGCCGAAACCGACGTCGTCCATCAGGATGATCAGCACGTTGGGCGCATCCTTGCGCAGATGGCTCGGCTCCACGCGCCGCACATGCTTGGAATCCTGCAGGCGAGGGGCTGCGATGCTCGCAGACGGTGCGTGGGGAAACGGCAGGACGGACCCGTCAGCCGCAGCGGCGTTCTGGGCGCGTTGAGCAAATGCCGGGCCTATGAGGATGACCAGCGCCGTGCCCGCGATAAGGGCGCACTTCGATACGCTGCCGAACCAATCCATGGCGTTGCCTCTATATTTTTCACGGGATTCATCACCCCGCGCTTGATCTCGATCAACCTGTCTCGCTCTCAGGTAGCACACGAACTACAGTGAGATTGTTCGTGGGCGACCTATTGGCGAGGCGAGGAGGCGATCTTGGACCGGGAGGCTGCGTGCAAAATCGTCGGTAACAGGGGTTGGCTCCGCCATACGCCGGTATCGTTTCGAAGTGTCGTGCTCGAGCGATGCCGGCTGGAACAATTTGCCGCAGGTACTCCGGTCTATTCGGTCGGCGATGAGCCCGGCGGCATGTACGGGGTCGTTGCCGGAGCCCTTGGCATTTCGGTGGCGCCCGGAGAACATGGGCCCTACATCGCACATCTAGCAATGTCGGGCGCCTGGTTCGGAGAGGCAGCCGCCTTTACGCGTCAGCCTCGCAGGGTTGGACTGACGGCCACCCGGGATACTGAGCTGTTGCATCTGCCTTTGCATGCTATCGACGAAATCGTCGGGCGGGACCCTGGTGCGTGGAGGTACTTGGGCCTCATCACAATCGGTCAGCTCGATGTTGCCATTGGGGGAGCGGACGACCTGATGATCCGCGATCACTTCAAGCGGTTTGTGGCCGTTCTGCTCCGTTTTGCGAATTGCCGCTACGTCAGTCCGCGGAATGGCTTACCGATCGAAATCGACATCAGTCACGACGATCTTGCTCATATGGCCAATGTCGCGCGCACTACAGGCGGCGCCATCCTGCGCAAGATGGAAGCAGAAGGGCACCTTGCGCTGTGCTACCGTCGCATCAATATCCTCGCGCCGGATGCGCTGAGAAAAAAGCTCGATTGACCCGGACTGAAGTTTGCCAGTTAGCAGGCGATTATTTTTGCAATAGGCCGTCCACGATCAATCTCCACCGGGCATTCGTGCTTGCCTCCGTTTTCTCCGGGCGCGAAGCAATCCACGCTTCCGCAACGCCGCGCTATGGATTGCTTCGCTGCTCGCAATGACGGAAAAAGCATCGGCGGACCAGTCAGCTTTGCTCCTCGCGATGACGTTGATAAGATTGGGAAATGAGGCGATACGCGAACCGAATTACCCCTGAAATCGAGCCCGCCGGACGCCGCTTTTGACGTGTTGATGGCCGCCGGTCCGTGCTATTTCTGGCGACCGGGCGACCGCCTTTGCCACCACATTTCCTGGGACCATCTCGTTGATCGACAAGCTTGAACTTCTGCTGGCGCTCGCAAAGGAGCGGCATTTCGGACGGGCTGCGGAGGCCTGCGGCGTCACCCAGCCGACCATGTCGACCAGCCTCAAGCAGCTCGAGGAAATTCTCGGCGTGATGCTGGTGCAGCGCGGCTCGCGCTTTCAGGGCTTTACACCGGAGGGCGAACGCACGCTCGACTGGGCGCGGCGCATCGTCGGCGACGCCCGCGCGATGCGGCAGGAGATCAACAGCCTCAAGGACAAGCTCTCCGGCGAGATCCGGATCGCCGCGATCCCGACCGTGCTCGGCATGGTGGCGTCGCTGACGACGCCGTTCCGCGCGCGGTACCCCGACGTGCGCTTTCGTGTCCAGTCCTGCACGTCGGCCGACGTGCTGGGTCTGTTGGAAAATCTCGAGGTCGATGCCGGGCTGACCTATATCGAGAACGAACCGATCGGCAAGGTGCGCACCATTCCGCTCTACAACGAGAGCTATCGCCTGCTGACGTCGCCCGACGCCATGTTCGGCGATCGCAAGCAGGTGACCTGGAAGGAAGTAGGCCAGGTGCCGCTGTGCCTGCTGACGCCCGACATGCAGAACCGCCGCATCATCGACCGCGCGTTGCGCTCGGTAGGCGCGGAGGCCACGCCGTCGCTGACCTCGAATTCGCTGCTGGTGCTCTACACCCACGTCAAGACCGGGCGCTGGGCGAGCGTGATGCCGGCGAAGCTTGCGGAGACACTGGGGTTGTCCGACTCCATCCGCAGCATTCCGATCGTCGATCCCGTCGTCGACTACAGCGTTGGACTGGTGATCCCGCAGCGCGATCCGATGACGCCGCTGATCGCGGCGCTGGTCCAGGTCGCCCGCGAAGTGGCGCCGACGCTGGAAGATCGTGCCGGCGCCTAATAGCTCGCCGGCATCAGCCCTAGAGACGGGTAGAGCCGGTCGATGGCGGCCATGTCGCTCTGCATCTGCTCGATGATCCAGTCCCTGATCTCGCTGACGACGGGCCGGATCGAGCGGTCATGCGGGTGCACCAGTTCGCAAAGCCGCCGCGTCGTGCTGAGCGTTTCCGAGGCCGGGACCAGCGCACCGGTCAGCAGCCAATGCGACGCGACCGTGAGCCAGCCGAGCGCAATGCCCTGGCCGAGCAGCGCCGCCTGCACCACCACCGCGTAGTCGGAAAAACTCAGCGACTTGGCAGGCCCCGATCGTCTGGTGAGAAAGGCCGGATATTCCGCCGCCCAATCGCCCGGCGTATCGGCAAGGCGGATGATGGTGTTGGCCTCGATCGGCCCGTCCGCGCTATCCGCGTCGCGATAGGCCGGGCTGCAGATCGGCAGCATGACTTCCTTCATGACCAGCGCGCCGTTCCGCGCCGGATCGTAGCGGTCGCGAAACCGCATGCCGAGATCGACATTGTCGACCGGCCCGCGCAGCGGACCGGAAATAAGCTGGAAGCGGAGATCGACGGTCGGAAACTGGCGCTGCAGCTTGTCGATGCGGGGCATCAGCCAATGGGTGGTGAACGCCGACGAGACCGAGAGCGTGACCGTCTCGGTGCCCTTGCGGCGGCGGTCGATCTCGATCAGGCCGCCCTCGATGCTGCGGAATCCATCCGATACGTGGCGATAGAGGATCTCGCCATCTTCCGTCAGGACCGCGCGGCCATTGGCGCGGTCGAACAGCCGGACGCCGAGATAGTCCTCGAACTGTCCGAGCATCCGGCTCACCGCCGGCTGGGTGACGTTCAGTTCGGCCGCCGCTGCCGTAAAACTGCCGTTGCGCGCCGCGGCGTCAAAGACGAACAGCGCGTGGCTCGAGGGCAGCTTCCGCCGGAGGTCAGGCATAACCTGATGTTATGATGCCGGTGAGAATTTGGCAATTGCCCCTGCCGGCCAACTCTGGTTGGCTTGCGCGATCGCCAGCCAGCACGGGCAAGATTGAAAATCTGGCGCGGCGGGGACGGCCTTGGGAGCCGCCTTGAAGTGCCCGGTCTATAAGACGAGATCATGCCGGTTTCAACCGTCGCTTGCGCCATCGCAGGTGACGTCGATGGCGCGCATCGGTGCGCGCCTTCGGTAACGCAACGGGGTCGATCATTGGACCAGGGCGGAGAGAGCGTCGACATCAGGGCCGCCAGCAAGAACTATGACGCGGTCCGGGCGCTGGACAACGTCACCCTGAACGTCGCGCCGCGCGAATTCGTCTCCCTGCTCGGGCCGTCCGGATCCGGCAAGACCACGCTGCTCGGCATCCTCGGCGGCTTCATCCAACCCTCGTCAGGCTCGATCCATTTCGGTGACCGCGACGTGACGTTGCTGCCGCCGCACAAGCGCGACATCGGCGTGGTGTTCCAGAACTACGCGCTATTCCCCCATATGAGCGTCGGCGAGAACGTCGCCTTTCCATTGCGCGCGCGACGGATTGCAAAGGCGGATTGGGCTGCGAGGGTACGCGGCGCGCTCGCGATGGTCGGGCTGTCGGGCTACGAGACGCGCGGCATCGCCCAACTCTCCGGCGGCCAGCGCCAGCGCGTGGCGCTGGCACGCGCCATGATCTTCGAGCCGCGCCTGATCCTGATGGACGAGCCGCTGTCGGCGCTCGACAAGCAGTTGCGGGAAGCGATGCAGATCGAACTGCGCGAGCTGCACAAGCGGATCGGCGCCACCATCATCTACGTCACCCACGACCAGCGCGAGGCGCTGACGATGAGTGACCGCGTCGCGATCCTCAAGGACGGGCGGCTGGTCCAGATCGATCGCCCGGAGCGGCTGCACGATTATCCCGCCAACTCCTTTGTGGCGAGTTTCATCGGCGAGGCGAGCCTGTTGCCGGTCCGCCGCATCGACGCCTGCAGCGTGGCGTTAGGACCCGCCGTCCTGAAAAGCGCGCGCGTGATTCCGGAGGGCGAGGCGCTGATGCTCGCGGTGCACAGCGAGAAGCTCCTGATCGCGGACGGCGTGGCGGATGCCGCGCTCAACCGCCTGACCGGCACGGTCACCGACATCGTCTATCAGGGCGAAAGCCTTCGCGTGTTCCTGCAACTGGCCGACGGCACCTGCCTGAGCCTGCGTCAGCCCAGTCATTACCAGGCCTCGCGCCTGCTACCACCGGTCGGCGGCGAACTCACCGTCACCCTCCATCCCGAAGACACCATCGTCGTGCCGAAGGCGCAAGAGAAGCACGCGCGGGAATGAATGCCCCGTCAAACCCGAGTGCAACACCAGACCAACCAGAACAAGAGATGAAAATGTCCTATGATAGCTTCAAGGTTCTCACCTTCGACGTCGTCGGCACCTTGATCGATTTCGAAGCCGGCGTGCTCGATGCCGTGCGCAAGATCTCCGGCCGGAAGGCAGCCGAGCTCAGCGACGATCAGATCTTTGCGTCCTACAAGCGTGGCCGCGATGCTCATCCGGAGCGGTCGAGCGAGGTGATGTTCCATGTCTACCGCTACCTCGCCAAGGAACTCGGACTGTCGGCCGACGATGCCGCCTGCAATTCCTTCCAGCTCGCCGTGCTGCGCTGGCAGCCGTTTTCGGATTCGGTCGAGGCGCTGAAGCGCCTGCGCACCAAATTCCGGTTGGTCGCGATGACCAATGCGGATCGCGTCGCGCTGTCATGCTACGCGCACGCGCTCGGCAATCCCTTCCACGACACCATCTGCGCCGATGACACCGGCGTCGCCAAACCCAATCCGGAATTCTTCGCCTACAACAAGGGCCGGCAGTCGGCGTTCGGCTACAAGCAGTCCGAAATCCTGCACGTGGCGCAGAGCCAGCATCACGACATCGGCATCGCGCGAAAGCTTGGCTACAAGGTCTGCTGGATCGAGCGGCGCCAGGGCATGAAAGGTTTTGGCGGCACGCCTGAGGTGCCGGAGCTCACAAAGCCCGATTTTCATTTCGCCACGATGAAGGCGTTCGCCGACGCCGCGGTCGGAAGCTGAGACGGGCAGGGCGGCTGACATGACAGAGGTCTGGACCCCAATGGCACCGGCCGCCTCGCTCTGGGCGGATACGGCGGAGCCGTTGCCTGCCTTTCCAAAGCTTGCCGGCGAGGTAAAGGCCGACGTCGTCATCATCGGCGCGGGCTATACGGGGCTGTCGGCGGCGCATCACATCGCCAAGAGCGGTCTTTCGCCGGTCGTGCTCGAAGCCAATCATCCCGGCTGGGGCGCGAGCGGCCGCAATGGCGGCGTCATCACCGCCAAATTCCGCCTCTCGTTCCGCGATATCGACGCCGCCCATGGCCGCGCCATGGCCAGGCGCATGTACGAAATCGCGCATGACTCCGTCGAGATGGTCGATGAGCTGGTGTCCGAGTTCGGCATCGCGAGTGCGCGGCTGACGCGCAGCGGGCAGGTCAAGGCCGCGCACAATCAGGCCACGCTCAGGTCCGCGATCGACGAAGCCGAATGGATGAAGCGGGAGATGGGCGATACCGAGGTTCGTATCCTTGATGCCCATCAGGTGCGCGAAGAGACGGGATCGCAGGGCTTTGTCGGCGGGGTGCTCAATCCGGGCTCAGGCGGCATCCATCCGCTGAATTACCTGCGCGGCCTCGCCAAGGGCGTTGCGCAGCGGGGTGTGCCGATATTCCAGGAAAGCCCTGTGCTCGCACTCCGTCGCGACGGCGATGGCGTTATCGCCGAGACGCCCGGCGGCAGCGTCCGCGCGCGTCAGGCGATCATCGCCACCAACTCCTATTCCGACCTGACATCGGCGACGGCGCGGCTGCAGCGCACGTTGGTGCCGTTTCGCAGCGCGCTCATCGCTACCGAAAAGCTGTCACCGAACCTCGCCGGCAGCCTGATGCCGACGGGGCGAACCTACACAGAGACCAAGCGCATGATGCGCTGGTTCCGCAAGGTCGACGACCGTGTGATTTTCGGTGGCCGCGGGGCCTTCGGCAAGCAGGATTCGGAAAGCGCGTTCGAGTCGCTGCGCCGTGCCATGACCGGCATCTTCCCCGAGCTGGCGGATGTTCCGCTGGCGTTTCGCTGGTCCGGACTTGTCGGCATGACGCTCGATTCCGTACCGCATGTCGGCCGCATCGATGACCGTACTCTCTACTCAGTCGGCTACAATGGCGCCGGCGTCGCGATGTCGAGCCTGATGGGCCGCTATCTCGCGTCGCTTGTGCGCGGGGAGGCCGTCGACCTTGGTTTGCTCGACGCGCGCCGCGTCAGGACCATTCCATTCTATTCGCTGCGTGAACCGGCCGTCCGCGTGGTGGCCGGCTGGTATCAGTTTCTGGATGCGATCGGGCGTTAGGCGTTCTACGCCCGATCATAACAAGAGGGGTTGAACATGATGATTGCATCTTGCTGCCGCCGCGCACTGCTCGGCGTTTCCCTTGGTGTCCTTCGCGACGCTCTCGGCGCTTCCGGCCAATGCGGACCAGATCACCTTCGTCTCCCAGGGCGGCGCCTACCAGAAGGCGCAGACCATCGCGATCCTCGATCCCTCCGCCAAGAAGCTTGGCATCACCATCAACCAGGACAGCATCCCCGACGCCTGGCCCGCGATCAAATCGCAGGTCGCCAGCGGCAAGCCGACCTGGGACGTCGTCGACGTGCCGACAGGTTATTGTCTCCGCGGCGGCGAGCAGGGCCTGCTCGAAAAGCTCGATTTCTCGAAATTGCCGAACGGCGCCGCGATGCCCGAGGCCTATCGCTCCCCTTATTCGGTGGCCTACGAGTTCTATTCGAGCGTGCTGGCCTACAGCCAGAAGAAATTCTCGGCGGAGGCCGCGCCCAACAGCTGGGCCGATTTCTGGGATGTGAAGAAATTCCCGGGCCGCCGCGCGCTGCGCAATCACCCGATCGCCACGCTGGAGGCCGCGCTGATGGCCGACGGTGTCGCGCCTGACAAGCTCTATCCGCTCGACGTCGACCGCGCCTTCAAGAAGCTCGAGGAGATCAAGCCCAATATCACCGTGTGGTGGACCTCGGGCGCGCAATCCGCACAGCTCCTCAATGACGGGGAGGTCGACATGGTGATGGCCTGGAACGGCCGCGTCAGCGCGCTGACCAAGGAAGGCGCCAAGGTCGCCTTCACCTACAACCAGGGCATCCTGCAGAGCACCTCGCTCTGCATCCTCAAGGACGCACCCAATCTCGCGACCGCGGTCCGCTTCCTCAACGAGGCGGTCGATCCCGTCCACCAGGCCAACCTGCCGCTGCATATCGATTACGGCCCGGCCAACCCGAAGGCCTTCGATACCGGCGTCATCAAGCCGGAGCGGGTCACGCAACTGCCGAGCGCGCCCGAGAACGCGGCCAAGCAGGCGCTGATGTCCTACGCCTGGTGGTCGTCGCCGGCGGGAGAGGCGGCAGAGAAGCGCTGGGTCGGCTTCATGCAGAAATAGTTTTGCCGGCAACCCGGCGCGGCGTGCATCGCGCACTCCGCGCCATCGCAGGATCACCATGAGCAGCCCCGTGCAGGACCTCTCGGTACTCCACCAACGCCGCGAACAGCGCCTGATGCTGGCGCTGGCGCTGCCGGCGCTGCTCGTGATCCTGCTGCTGGTCGTGCTGCCGGTCGGCTGGCTCGCCTGGCAGTCGGTCTATCACAACGGCTTTACGCTCGAGAATTATCGGCGGATTTGGAGCGAGGACATCTACTGGCGCAGCTTTGCGCTGACGTTCGAGATCAGCCTGCTGGTGACGGTGCTGGCGCTGCTGCTCGGTTATCCCATTGCCTATGCGGCGAGCGTCGCGCCAAGGAGATGGGGCATCATCATCCTGGCGCTGGTGGTGCTGCCGTTCTGGACCAGCGTGCTGGTCCGCGCCTATGCCTGGCTCGCGCTGTTGCAGCGGACCGGCGTCATCAACCAGCTGTTGCGCCAGCTCGGCGTGATCGACGAGCCGCTGGCGCTGGTCCACAATACTTTCGGCACCATCGTTGCGACCCTGCACATCCTGCTGCCGTTCATGGTGCTGCCGCTCTACGCCACGATGCAGCAGATCCCGCGCGATCTGATGCAGGCCGGCGCCAGTCTCGGCGCCGGTCCCATGCTCACCTTCTGGCGGATATTTTTGCCGCTCTCGCTGCCCGGGGTGCTCGCGGGAAGTACGCTGGTCTTCGTGCTCGCGCTCGGTTTCTACATCACGCCTGAATTGCTCGGCGGCGGCCGCACCATCATGATATCGATGCTGGTCAGCCGCAATGTCGAACTCTACGACCAATGGGGCGCCGCCAGCGCCGTCGGCGTGGTGCTGCTGGTGGCGGTCGGCCTGATCTTCTTCGCGGTCAGCCGCTTCGTTCCCCTCGATCGCGTGTTGGGGCAGAAATGACGATGTCCCGCCCGTTCCGCATTGCCCTGGTCGTGGTCTGCGCGCTGGTGCTGCTCTATCTCATCCTGCCGATCCTGATCATCGCGCCGATGTCGTTCTCGGCCGCGCGCTACCTGAGCTTTCCGCCGCCGTCGCTGTCGCTGCGCTGGTACCAGGAATATGTCGGCAATCCGGCCTGGATGCAGGCGACCCGCGTGACGCTGACGGTTGCCGTGCTCACCGTTGTCATCGCGACCCCGCTCGGGGTTGCGGCGGCCTACGCGATCAGCCAGTCGAAATGGCGGATCATGCGGCTGATCCACATCACCCTGCTGCTGCCGCTGGTGGTGCCGATCATCATCACCGCGGTCGGCATCTTCTTCGTCTTCGCCAAGGTCGGCCTGGCCGCGACCATGACCGGCCTCGTGCTCGCCAATGTCATGCTCGGTCTGCCCTATGTCGTCATCTCGGTGACGGCCGGGCTGCAGAGTTTTGACGCCACGCAGGAGATGGTGGCGCGCAGCCTCGGCATGAACCGGCTGCGCAGCTTCTTCGCGGTGACGCTGCCTCAGATCAAGCCCAGCGTGATCGCGGGCGGCATCTTCGCGTTCATCTCGGCGATGGACGAGACCATCGTCGCGCTGTTCATTTCCGGCGGCCAGTATCAGCCGCTGACCAAGCGGATGTTCACCGCGCTCCGCGACGAGATCGACCCGACGATCGCCGCCATCAGCACGCTGATGACCGCAGTTTCGTTCATGCTGGTGCTGGTCGCGACCAGCCGGTCGAAGAAGGCCGCGTGAGCGGCGGGGTCAGGCGGCGACCTGGCTCCTTGCCTCGGCTGAATGCGGGTCGCGCGGCAGGGTGATGCGGACCACGGTGCCGGTGCCGAGCTTGGAGCGCAGCCGCATCGTTCCGCCATGCAGGCTGGTCAGCGAGCGGGCGATGGCAAGGCCGAGCCCCGAGCCCTGGTAGGTCTTGGTGAGCTGGCTCTCGACCTGTTCGAACGGCTTGCCCAGCCGCCGCAGCGAGGCGGGCGCGATGCCGATGCCGGTATCGGCGATCATCAGCACGATCGAGTTCGAAAGCACGTGGCTCCGCACGGTGATCCGGCCCTCGTCGGGGGTGAACTTGACGGCGTTGGACAGCAAGTTGACGAAGATCTGCTTGACCGCGCGGCGGTCGGCCGTCACGGAAATGGTGCTTTCGATATCGGCGTCGAGCGTCAGATGCTTGTCCTCGGCGCGCCCCGAGACCACGCGCAGCGACTCCGCCAGCAGCTTCGACAGGTCGAGCTGCTCCATGTCGAGCTTCATGCGGCCGGCTTCGATCTTCGACATGTCGAGGATGTCGTTGATGACTTCGAGCAGGTATTTTCCCGATGTCAGGATGTCGTGGCAGTACTCCTGATACTTGTCGGAGCCGAGCACGCCGAACATGCCGCTGCCCATGATCTCGGAGAAGCCGATGATGGCGTTCAGCGGGGTGCGCAGTTCGTGGCTCATATTGGCGAGGAATTTCGATTTCGCCTGGTTGGCTTCCTCGGCGCGGTTCTTTTCCCGCGAGTATTTTTCGGCGAGATCGGCAAGCTCGGTTTGCGAGCGCTTCAGGTCGATGACGTTGGCGCGCAGGCGCATGTCGTTTTCGATCAGCTTCTGCTCGTGTTCCTTGATGCGGGTGATGTCGGTGCCGACCGAGACGTAGCCGCCGTCCTTGGTGCGGCGCTCGGAAATGTGCAACCAGCTGCCGTCGTCGAGCTGCGCCTCGAAGGTGCGGGCGCCCGGCGCCTGCGCGCCGGTCTCCTGCAGGCGGGTGCGCACTTCCGGCATGCTGCCGACCTCGATCACGGTCTCGTACGAGGTGCCAGGGGTTACTGCCGAGTCCGGCAGCTTGTGCAGGCGCTGGAAGTGCGAATTGCAGAGTACGAGGCGGTCTTCGGCGTCCCACAGCACGAAGGCCTCCGGGATGGTCTCGATCGCGTCGCGCAGCCGCAGGTCGGCCTCCACGGTCTTCTCGGCGAGGCTCTTCTGTTCGGTGATGTCGACCGCGATGCCGATCAGGTGCAGGCCGCCGTCGGCCGAGGTGTGGCTGAGTTCGCAGCGCACCCGCAGCCAGATCCAGTGGCCGCCGGTGTGCTGCATGCGGAAGCTCTGGTCGATGTGGTCGAGTTGGCCCGCGATCATCTGGTCGGCGATCGCGAACAGGTCGATGTCATCGGATTTCACCAGCGCGTTGACTTCGCCGAAGGTGAGGAGGTCGTTGCGGAAGTCGAGGCCCAGCATCGTGAACATCGATGCCGACCAGAAGATCCTGCCGCGGGAGAGGTCCCAGTCCCACAAGCCGCAGCGGCCGCGGTTGAGCGCGGTGTCGATCCGGCCGCGCACCGCGTCGTTGATCAGATCGCCCTCGCGGGCGCGGGTCGACTGCCAGTGGAAGGCGAAGCCGAGGATCAGCACGACGAAGCCCGTGGTGGCCGACAGCGTCACCGACAATGCGGCGTCCGAGCCCCACAGCGGCTCGTTCTTTTCCTGGATGACGATGACCTGGCCCGGCAGCGATTTGACCAGCCGCGAGATCGCCATCGCGCCATTGCCGTTCGGCAGCGTCATGTCGCTGACGACGCCCTGCAGGCCGGGCGTGGTGAGCAGTTGCGCCGTGCTGATGATGTCGAGGACGCGATCGCCGTCGCCGAGAGGGCCTTCGACCGGGACGCGGGCCAGTATCCGGTGATCGGCGCCGGTGATGATGATGTGGCGGCTGCCAGCCGCGCCCCAGGCCGGAATCAGGTCAGGCAGCAGGCTCTGCAGCCGCTCGATATTGGCGGTGCGGTCCTGCCGGATAGAACCGAGGCGGTCGAGGCGTTCGGCCAGGAGGTCGGTGAGCGCGGAGAGGTCGCGCTTCATCGCGGCGCGCTTTTGCCGGCTCTGGTCGATTACCTGCACGAAGGCGCCGAGGCAGATGGTGATGAGGAAGGCAATGATGAGTGTCGGCACGGCGCGGCGAAGCGCCGGCTCTGCAGTGAGCAGCCGGTGGTAGGCAGGTTTTGCGATCGATTGCGCCAATCCCTTGATCGAGTCGGATTGGACACACGCGTTCGCCGCATGCGCGCGCGCCATGCTTTAGACCCCCGCCGAAGGCTCTTTTGCACATTGTCCGGAAGGAACCCCGCGTCATTCCGAATCATAGCGATTTGAATCCAGTTTTCTCGGGCTGTCGAGAGTCAACGATTCGTTAATTCGAAATAAATGTTGTCCAAAGCGAATTAAGGCATCGTCACGCGCGAGTCCGAAACGGGAACGCGCCCGAAAACTTAAGCGCGCGTCGGTTCCGCATGACTGATCACGCGCTTGATGGTGGGAAACCTGCGGCGCAGCGCGCGCTCGATCTCGTCGACATTCTCATGCACCTTGATGACGCTCATCGACGGTACGGCGCGGCAATGGAAATTAACTATTTCGCCGGCGTCGGTGTTGCGCACCCGCACATTATGGATGTCATGGATCGCGCCATTGGCGGCAAAGCGCGTCAGCGCGGCCTTGATGGTCTCGACGCGTGTGTGCGCGGCGTCGGTGCCGTGCGGCAGTTCCGGCTCGAGCGGCTCGATATGGGTGTCGACCTCGACATCCTCGCCAAAGTCCTCGCGGATGCTGCGCTCCAGTTCATGGGCGATGTCGTGCGCGGCTGACAGTTCCATGCCGCCGTCGACTTCGAGATCGATGCTGACCGTCAGCCTGCCGCCGAGGTCGTGCACGGTGACATGGTGGACGGCGAGGCCGGAATTGCGGGCGATCACCATGATGCGCTCGCGCACGCTCTCATTGTCGCGGGCGACCGGCACGGCCGTGAAGGTGAGGTCGGCGTCGCCAAGGACTTTGCTGACGGCGTCCTGCGCGGTTTTCTTGATCGCCTCGACGCGGTCGATCGGGTAGGTGCGCGGCACCTCGGCGATGGCGTCGATGAAATAGGTCGGCCCGACCATGCGGGCGCGCAGGCGCTCGACGCCGACCACGCCGGGCACCGAGGCGATCGCGGCGGTGGCCTTTTCCGCCACGCCGTGCGGCGCCCGATCGAGCAGCGTCTGGATGGTGGAGCGCCCGAGCCGCACGCCCAGGATCGATATCATCACGGCAACCGCGATAGCGGCGACCGAGTTGCCCCAGGCATAGCCGAGGCCGGTCAGCACCAGCCCGATGATGACGGCGATGGAGCCGAGCACGTCGGAAGCAAAATGCAGCGCGTCCGCCGCCAGCGCCTGGCTTCGGGTCTCGCGCGCCGTGCGATGCAGCGCCCGCGCGCGCCAGAAATTCACGGCGATGTCGATCGCCAGCACCACGAAGGCAATCGCCGACAGCGTCGGCGGGGCCGCGCCCTCGCGCAGCCGGCTCCAGGATTCGACCAAAATGCCGCCGGCCAGCACGTAGAGCAGCGCGATGACGAACAGCGCCGACAGGCTCTCGAACTTGCCGTGGCCGTAATGATGTTCCTCATCGGCCGGCGCATCGGACACCCGCACCACCAGCCAGGTGATGATGGTGGCGATCACGTCGACCGAGGAGTGCAGGGCCTCGGAGATCAGCGCGAGCGAGCCGATCGCAATGCCGACGGCGAATTTCGCCGCCGCCATGCCGGCGCTGGCGAAGATCGAGATCGCCGCGACATTGGTCTTGATGGAGGAGGAAGGACTCATGGGCGGCGGTTTAGCAGGGGGCTGTCCAATATTAAAGGCGACTGTCGCAGGCGCAATTGCCATTCATTAGCAGGAGAGGGGTGTGCGAGTTGTTCCGACAAGAAGCGCGTGTCATCGCGCAATTCATCACCACCCAACGGACCGTCATACCCGCGAAGGCGGGTGACGGGCGAGGACATTAACGCCGCTTCCGCTTTCCAACCCGCGTCAATGACAAAGAACCAGTACAGGTGCCGACGCAAATCTCGCCAAATCCGAAATTCAAAACCGAATGTAAGCCGCCAATTGATGTCCCTGGGCGCTGCTTTGCAGGAGCTAGAGTGAACCACAAGGTCGCGTAGTCCGCTTCTGGCACAAAGCGTCAGTTTGCGCGGTGCGAGGCCATGTCCGGAGTTGGGGGTAAGCCGACCTGCCGGTTGAACGCCCGGACTTCTCAGTTTGACCCATCTGAGACATTACGCCCGTTGCAGCCGCTTCTAATAGCGCCAGCCGGCCGTGAAGATGATCAATACCGGAGGCGAGGAGGCGGGCGGCCACGCTTCAGTGTTTCAGATGGTAATTCGCCGAACGCGAGACGAAAGTCTCGTGCGAAATGGCCGGGATTCTGAAAGCCGCATTTGAACGCAATCTGCACTACCGAAGTTCCTTCGTCGCACCGCTCGAGCATCTCCCGAGCGCGGTTGAGCCGGATGCGCTTCGCAAATTCCGCCGGCGAACAGCCCCGGTCCTTTTTGAATTGTCTGAACAGACTTCTGGCGCTCACCCGCGCCAAGGTCGCCATCCCCTCGATGTCGAGCGGCTTGTCCCAGTTGGCGGCGATGAACTCCTCTACCTTTCTGACTGCAGAGGAACCGCCCGGAAGCGGCTCCCGCAGCAGCAACTGGCCTCGAATCTTTGAAGCCACATACCACCATCGGTCATCGAAACCCTTAAGTCGAACCTCTCAGCAGGAACAGAAAATGCGCAGCAACCTTCCGGTCACCAACGTCGAGTATTCGATCGCCGACGAAACCCTCATCGTCTCCAAGACGGACCTCAAGGGCAAGCTGACCTATTTCAACGACCAGTTCGTTCAGGCGTCCGGCTTCACCGAACAGGAACTGATCGGCCAGCCGCACAACATCATCCGGCATCCGGACATGCCGCCGGAAGCGTTTGAGAACCTGTGGGACACGCTTAAGGCAGGGAAGCCCTGGGCAGGCGCCGTGAAGAACCGCCGCAAAAACGGCGACTTCTACTGGGTGCTCGCGAGCGCCACGCCGATCTATGAAGGCGGTCAAGTCACAGGCTACATGTCGATCCGGACCAGATTGCCGTCGGATCAGCGCCACGAAGCCGAGCAAGTCTATGCGCTGCTCCGCGCCCGGAAAGCCAACGCCTATCGGATCGAGGCCGGAATGATCCGCAAGCGATCGGCAGCCGACATGTTCGCGTTTTTCACGCGCAGCCTCAAGGCCCGCCTGGGAACCATGGTCGGCACATTGGCGGCGGCGACGCTGGTCGTCAGCGCCGTCGGCTTCCTCGCCATGAACCAGATCAATTCAGCACGCAAAGTCGATCTACGAGGATCGCGCCGTTCCGTTGGCGCAGCTGTTCGAGATCAACGACCGGATGAAGGACAACTCACTGGCGCTGTACGGCGCCGTCGCCAACGGACGTTCCGGCCAGCCGGTTGGCGATGTCTCCGGCAGGATCGCCGCAAACATCGAAGCGATCAGCAAGAACTGGTCCGATTACATGGCGACCTACCTCACGCCTGAGGAAAAGGGCGTGGCTGACGCGTTCGGCCCGAAGCGCGGCGAGTATGTGCAGAAGGGCTTGAAGGTCGGCCTGAGCTTGCTGGCCGACGGCAAGTATGACGACCTGAGCGCGCACATGGCGGGCGAAGTCGGCCGACCTGTTCGCCGAAGCCAAGCGCGACCTCGACAAGCTCGTTGCGATTCAGCTCAAGGAAGCCAAAGCCGAGTATAACGCAGCCGAGCGCGCTTATCTCATCTCCAATGTCGTCGCGCTCGCGGTGCTCTGCCTCGGCCTTCTGGCTGGTGCCTGGCAGGCACTGCGCGTCCATGCGGGCGATCGGTCGTCCGCTCGGGCACCTCAACGGCGTGATGGCGAACATCGCCCAGGGGCAATTCAACAGTCCTGTCACCGTCGAGCGGGACGACGAGATCGGCGTTGCGCTGCGCAACCTTCAGGCGCTGCAGGCCAAGCTTGGCTTCGACCGGGAGGAAAAGAAGGACGCCGAGGCCCGCGCGGCGCTGCAGCGCAAGACCGATATGCACCGGCTCGCCAATGATTTCGAGGCGACCGTCGGCGAGATCATCGGGACCGTGTCGTCGGCCTCAACCGAGCTTGAGGCTTCCGCCTCGACGCTGACCGCGACCGCCGAGCGGTCGCAGGAGCTGACCACGATGGTCGCGGCGGCTTCGGAAGAAGCGTCCACCAACGTGCAGTCGGTTGCGTCCGCCACCGAGGAGCTTTCCTCATCGGTCAACGAGATCAGCCGCCAGGTGCAGGAATTGGCGCGGATCGCCAACGATGCCGTCGATCAGGCGCGCAAGACCAACGATCGTGTCGCCGAACTGTCGAAGGCCGCGGCGCGGATCGGCGACGTGGTCGAGTTGATCAGCACCATCGCGGGGCAAACCAACCTGCTCGCGTTGAACGCCACCATCGAGGCTGCCCGCGCCGGTGAGGCCGGACGTGGCTTTGCGGTGGTCGCTTCCGAAGTGAAGGCACTCGCCGAACAGACCGCGAAGGCGACGGGCGAGATCGGCCAGCAGATCACCGGCATCCAGGCGGCAACACAGGAATTGGTTGGTGCGATCAAGGAGATCAGCGGCACGATCGAAAGGCTTTCGGAGATCTCCTCGACCATCGCGGCTGCGGTGGAGGAGCAAGGCGCGGCGACCCAGGAAATCTCTCGCAACGTGCAGCAGGCCGCACACGGCACCATGCAGGTGTCCTCCAACATCACCGACGTCCAGCGTGGCGCCAGCGAGACAGGTTCGGCTTCCGCGCAGGTTCTGTCGGCGGCGCAAATGCTGTCCGGCGACAGCAGCCGGCTCACGACGGAAGTCGGAAAGTTCCTGGCGACAGTCCGGGCGGCTTAACAAGGAAGCTCGCTTTCGGAACCATCACGCGATGCGGCCTCCATCTGAGCGATTTTTTGCATCGTTCATTATCGGCCGCCTCCGTGGCTGCATAAAGTAGCTCCGCTCTCTAGCTAGAGCGGAAAAGCAGATGGGAAGCGCCCGCGGACGATCCAATCTATGGTCAAGCGTTCGCGTCCGTTGCTTCCGCTCGCTTGGCACTGACTGCGCCCTGTTTGATGGAGTACTCGGTTAACAAACTGTCCCACGCTTCTGCCTCTTTAATCCAAAACGAACTATTTTCATTTTCAAACCGCGCGCGTTGGCGGCAGAAAGTTGCCATTGCACGGCAGCGTATAGGCATCTCCATGTCGGCACGCCCCTCTTTGTCGTGAGAACGATCGAACCCTAAGGCAAACGATTACGGACTCTATTACAGCGCCAACGCAATTACCAAAATTCTCCGCGGCAACGTCTGCAGACGACGAGTCGCTAATTGAGTAATGGTGACGTCTATTGAGTAAGAGATCAGTCTACGACTGACCAAATCGACTTGGTGCGTGTGGTTTTGATCTCAATCAAATTTCGCGCTCGCGTTCTGACGCAGAGTTTTGATTGAGGAGGCGCTCATGATCACAAATATCGGCATCGATCTTGGCAAGAGACCTCGGCTGCTTGGCGAGCTAGGCGAACTCTCTCATAGGAGCGTCAGTTCAGCCGAATACAAGTACGGTCGGGGAAGTGAGATATTCGGAGCAGAAGAGCCAGCCGAATACATTTATCAAGTCATTCAAGGCGCGGTTCGAAGCTACAAGCTTTTATCCGATGGCCGCCGTCAGATCGGCGCGTTCCATTTGGCGGGCGACATCTTCGGCCTCGAAAATGGCGAGGTTCATCGTTTCACAGCCGAAGCCATCGTAGACACTGCAGTTCGCCTGATGAAACGCGAAAGCCTGGAGCGTGTGGCGAAGACTGACTCCGCCATTATCCGCAGCATCCTGAGTATGACCACCGACAATCTTCAGCACGCCGAAAATCACATGCTGTTGTTGGGACGCAAGACCTCGCTAGAACGCGTGGCGGCATTTTTACTGGAGATGCATCGTCGCCTGACACCAGCGGGTGTCATTGCGCTCCCAATGAATCGCCGGGATATCGCGGACTATCTTGGGCTTACGCTGGAGACCGTATCGCGTGCTCTTTCCATCCTCAAGAAGAAGGGCTTTCTCAAGTTTCTCGGCCAGACACAGCGCGAAATCGTGGTTCTTAATTCTGCTGGCCTCGCTGAATTGGATGTGTAGGGCAGTTGTGAGTCAGAAACACAGTTCTAGCCCGCACGGTCGCCAGCTTGGTCATGCTGGAGGATCTTGTCGAGAAAGGGCAAAAAGACATTTACTCAGGCCGAGCCGTTCCGACGCCCGCCGCGCGGCGTCCGAACACTGTAGATCAGCACCGCAACGAGCTCTAAAAAATGCCGGTTGCTAGACGGCATGGTTACGAATGCTCGGCGGATCACGGTCGATATCGATTTCATCAACACCGCTTAGGCTAAGCGGAAGGTCGGAAATTCCTCCCGGTGTTCGGAATCGCTGTTGCATTGACGCCAAGCGGACATGCCAACTCCATGGTCGCAGTGTTTGCCTTAGGGGAATAAGCAGAAGAAAGTTGCTCGCACAGAGCTTGGTCCAATTGCGGATAACTTCCGTGCGAGGTGTCTTAGAAACGGCCGAGGTCGAGACGGTGGTCGGGTGTCTGCAATCGAAAGCGTAGAACCTCGGTTCGTCCGGCGCTGAGGATCCGCAAAGCCGTTATCGAGCGGTTTCGCTGAACAGGCGCTTTCATTCAAGGCTCATCGCCTCGCCAATAGCGGATGCGATCACTAAGAGTGTATCCGATAGGAATGCTGTCCGCTGCTCAATAGTCGCCACGCCAAGCCGAAACCGCCACTTGCAACCTGGCGACAGAAAACCGCTGCCATCGCAGGGACGTCATCTCGATGCTGGTACGCTGGGGGCAGACAATATGCGAACGTACTAAAGCCGACGCAATTGCGGTGATACCCGCAGTCGCGCGTCGCTAATTGAGTAATGATGGCGTCTATTGAGTAAGTGATCGCCTAAGACTGATCAAAGCGACTTCGGTGTTGCCATTTAGGTACTGGGCTTGATTGACTTCCCGCCTACACTGCTTGCGCTACAACAAGCACATAAGACTGGAGATTGAGATGACGAAGAAGTTTTTGCTGGCTACGGTTGCTCTCCTTGCCATGGGTATGACCGTCCCTGCATCCGCTGCTGATCTTGCCGCACGACCTTACAAGGCTGCGCCAGTTGCGATACCGATGATGTATGACTGGTCGGGCTTTTATATTGGTGCCAACGGCGGCTATGGCTGGAGCCGGCAGTGCGTTGATATCACCGCAATCAATGCGGTCGCGTTCGGCTTTGCTGAAGGCTGCAAGGACGCCGGAGGCGGCATCGCTGGTGGCCAGGTCGGGTATCGCTGGCAAGCCGGCACCTGGGTATTTGGATTGGAAGCTCAAGGCGATTGGGCCAATCTCCGCAACGAGCGTGTGAGCCTGTTTAACCCTGCGAATACCTGGAAGACCAACATCGATGGCTTGGGCCTCTTCACGGGTCAGGTGGGTTACGCTTGGAACGCAACGCTGCTTTATGTAAAGGGCGGCGCGGCCGTCGCAAACGAGCGCTTCGACAAATGCGTATAATTGTGCCGATGGCACATCAGGAATTTCATGATCACCATGCGTTCGACCTCAGCGGCGGCCAGGTCGGAAAAGAAGTTGCCACGTTGGTTGTAATCGATCGCAAAGTGAAAAATGCGCCGCCTCAGAGCTTCCATCGCCGGCTGGCGCGCCGGGGATTCGTCGAACACCAGATTTCGACCGATATCCTGACCAACCAGAGCGCTGAGATTGCGCAGCAAGGCGTCGATTTCTATCCGCAGCACGAGCTGCCGGTAGCCGGACCTGAAATCGAGATTGAGCGGCTCCTGAGCATGCAGGATCGGCGTCCACGACCTCGGTGTTATTTCCCCGGACTGCTTCCCTGCCGCGTAGCGAGCCACGCCTTCGATACTGAAGCACTGCCGTACGAAAGACGCTTCGCCGAACCCGATCGATACGTCGCTGGCATAGTCGCAATAGGAAAGTCCGAGGCCACCGATCTGGAGGTGATTGGCATCCACCGCGAACGCCCTGTTTGCCCTGCCGATATCAAATCTGGTTGCCCCGTACACGCTGAACAAGCGCTCGCGGACAAAGGCCGGATCGCTGGAGCGCACGACGGGATAGTGGCTTCGGGGTGAGGATCGGACCGGCATTGATTCGTTGTTGCAGTTGATTCGTAAGCATCCCGATCAATGCGCTGTGTAACCCGGAAGGCAACCTATCTGAAGTTGCCGGGACCTAGCAGATCGCTCCTACGGAATACACAAATCATGCCATCATTGTCCGTTTTCTGCCACCAAGCGTAAGCAGTCGAAGCACTCCACATTCGCAGGATGGCAGAAATGGATCACTAGCGTCCTTAATTGGGCTTAACCTTCGCTAACTTGGCTGTCCTATGGTGCCGTTGAGACTTCGCCGTCAAGGCGATATCGAGATCGGCAGGTCACACCATGTCAAAAGTAGTAAATCTCCAGGCGATTCGACATTCGCGTACTGCGCCGGGACCATGCTGGCCGAATGCCATCGATGCCAAGGCGAGAAACGCTCCATCCGACAACGCCAGCCAGTTACTGCTTTTGAAGGAAGAAGTCTTCCGCGCAATTCTGCTGCTCAACCTTGCTGTCGAGCATGTGCGCCTCCTTTTGAAGAATGTACCCGATCCGTCGCGAGGCGAAAAGTTGGAAGCGCAGATCGCACCAATCGAGCAGCAGCTCAAGCTTGCTAGGCAAATAGCCTTGAAACTCTGAGGCCATGCTCCAGCCGTACAATTGCGAATTTGATGTCGCTCAACAGGAATAAGTAAATGGGCAACAATCGTCCGATTACATACATCGAATATCGCAATTCCACGGCTGAAGGCCGTTCACTTGAGTCGATCTTACAGGACGTTCGGCTGAGGCATGAGCTAGGCCTCGAGGTGATGCCCAAGGCCAAGCGGCCCTGCGAGGTATGCGCACGCCCCTTGACCTACCTAGCTACGATGAGAGGTGACGGTCTACGTCCGATGATCACGGTTTACCGTTGTGACCACTGCAAGCGGATCGAGACCGAAGAGGAATAGATGCCAACAAAAGAAGCTCCTGCTGAACCGATGCACACCTGCAATCGTTAAGCTCGGTATGGATCAGCCTGAGTCGCAGCACGCTCCACCAAATCGCAACAAGCTGCTTTGTAAATCGGAGCAACGCAAGAGGAAGCGGCGGAAAGGAGGAGGAAACGATGGAATTTGAGACGATAACAGTTCAGCACGTAAAATCGATAAGCCAGCGCGGCCTGCTTTGGTACTGGAGCGAGCTGGCGGGAGGCCGCAGCTTCCCCGCGTTCTCCGACTTCCAATTTGACAGCCGAATGATCGATCCGAAGGCGCTCATGGTCTGGAGCATCGAGGGTCGCGGCGGACACCGACAATTTCGCGCGCGGTATCAAGGTGCGCAAATTACCCAGGCATTTCATGCCGATTGGGTCGGCAAGATGATGGATGAGGCCGTGCCCGAAAGCGTCCGGCAATATGCGCTCGACACTGCGCAGGAGTGCGCTCAGAGCGGATGTGCCATTTTCAGTATCCTATCGACCGTCAATACCGCCGGCCACCGCGTCGACTGTGAACGCCTACTGCTGCCATTCGGAAGCAGCGCCAAAGTCGAGCAGATAGTCGCTTCGATGCAGCTAATCAGCTTGAAGGGTAATTTCGAGCGCCGGACAGTGCTGAACGACTATCAGATGACTTCGAAGATCGAGCTTGCCGGTCGCATCCCCGCGGGATTCAGGAAGCCGGACATAACCACCCCGGGGGTTGTCATTGAACTCGGAGCGGCCGCCGGAAAAGGCCTTTAGCTGCCCAACTCGCGCTTCTGCTTCTCTTCGCGACCAAGACTAGTTCAAAATAGGAATACAAAGTCCGCCGAGCCCTGCGTGAAATCGCCTACCAACAAGCGCAAGAATAGCCGCGTGACGTTCTCGCGAGGAGTCCGCGTTGAAATAGTCGCGATCGATGGCACATGGGCGACGTCCTGCACGATGCTTGACGTCGCCCAGAGTGGCGCCAAGCTCAGCGTGGACGGCCCAATTGAAAGTGATATTTTTTTCTGTTGTCGACCACCGGCAGCGTCTAGACACGTAATTTTCGAAGCTGAGCAATCGTCCCGCGGAGGTTGGCAGATCAAGCGCCACTGTCCAGAAGGCAAGATCGATTACGTGACCGGCTTCTTGGACGAACAATCGATCCAAAATTGGCTGGCGACGGAGCATCGCGACCATTGGCTCACGATGAGAGGCTATTAGGTTGCTATCGGGGTGAATGCGGACGTTCAGCCGAGAACCAATTCGGTCGCGAGTGACCCACAACTGACGTCAATCAATATCGTCGGTCAGTATTAGTAAGCGCTTTCAGTCGCCCTCCGGAGGCATCATATCAGGCAGTTCGAACGGCTTCGGGCCATTCGTCAGCGTTTTTGGCGCCGTCCCCGGAAGGATCTCGAAGTTTGGCGTGAACGAAACCATGAGGCCCCTGAGCTGATCAAAGGGCTTGCGGTCGCCGTCGAACTTAGCCTTGCCGGCGTTCATTAAGTCGTCGAAGGATTTGACACCCATCATCACCATGTTGAGGTCGGCCCGGTTGAGCGTGATCGTTAGATCAGGGTTCTTTGCCTGCTCGCCCTTGATGTTGGTCAGCGTGGCGTTGCTCAACTCCACCAAATACTTCTCGCCATTGTCGGGCGTGACCAGGTTGATGGTGAAGCGTATGCCATCGGCTTTCTTCGGATCCATGCTGATGCCCAAGAAGTCGAGCCAGCTTTCCGTCGACATGGCGCGTACCACGTCCGGCCCGGTGCTTCGTTGGGGCGTGCCGCCAGGCAGTCCGTTGCGCAGCTCATAGGATGCCTGCAGGTAGCTATTACGAAAGCTGGTGCTCTCGGACTGGTAGCCAAGTTGCTCGTACACATCGGCCAGCAAACCGCGGGCCTCCTTGTTCTGCGGCTCCGCAAACACTAGGCGGTTGAGAATCTCTGTGGCCTGCAGGTATTGGCCCTCGGCCTCCAGTTGCTTGCCTTTGGCAATGATCTTCGCCGAGCCGCCCATCATTTCGACATACAGCGGTGCCGAATCCTTCGGCGACAGCGGCGCCAGATTGACAGGGTTGCCATCGTAGTGGCCAAGAAAGCGGTTGATGACAGCGCGCGAGTTGTTCTGCGCGTCGCCGTGGTAGCTGCGCGCGGCCCACTGGTGCTGCAGGCTCTTTGGTACTTGGTAGACATTTTGGATTTCGTTGATCGTCACGCCCTGGTTGGCGTAGTGTAGCGCCTGATTGTTCAGGTTGGCATACGCATCGCGCTGCGCGCGCAGCACTTCCTGGATACGAGCGTTGCCCCAGCGGGGCCAACTGTGCGAAGCGAATATCACATCGGCTTCCTGGCCGAACTTCCAGAGCGCGACGTTGATCTCTTTTGACCAATTCAACGCATTGCGAGTCGGCGCTCCACGCAGCGTATAGATGTTGTGTATGGTGCCAGTCACGTTCTCCGCGGCCCAGAAGGCCTTGAACTGCGGGAAGTAGGTGTTCATCTCCACCGGCGCCTCGGTATCCGGCGTGTTTTGGAACACCATCTTCACGCCGTCGAGCGTCAATTCTTCGAAGTCCTTGCTGATAATCAGGTTCGGCGCAATCAGCCCGGTGTTGCCGTTGGCCACGTTCTTGCCAATCGACTGATCCACATGGCCGTGTGGATCGCGCGGCAACAATACCGCGTATTGCCACTGCGTACGGCGCGACATGGCGTTGCCGGCGAAAACGTTCTCGGAGATCGCCGCCTCGAGGAAACCCTTGGGTGCAATCACCTTTACCTTGCCGTTGACGACGTCGGCTTCGTCCACCACGCCACGCACACCGCCGAAGTGGTCGACGTGCGAGTGCGAATAGACGACGCCGAGAACCGGCCGCTTGCCGAGTTTCTCGTTGATAAACTCAAGTGCCGCGCGGGCGGTTTCCTTGGCCGTCAGCGGGTCGAACACGATCCAGCCCGTATCGCCTCTAATGAACGAGATGTTGGCTAGATCGAATCCACGTACCTGATAGATCTTGTCCGGTACCACCTCGTACAGACCATAGGCCATGTTCAGCACGGCCTGGCGCTGTAACGAGGGATGAATGCTCTGGAAGTCCTTGTCTTGCAGCAGCCACTGATAGCTACCCATGTCCCACGCAACTTGGCCGGCATCGGCCATGATCTGCTTGTAGGGCGGCTCGGCGATGAAGCCCTTTTTGGCCTCGTCGAAGTCGCGCTTGTCGTCGAAGGGCAGCGTGGCCGTGATGCCTTTGCGCAGCTCGAGCGTGATCGTCGACGGCAGATTGCCGTTCGGGTCGAAGTGCTTGATATGCGCTGGCGGGCGCCCCACTCCGGCGCCGGCGCCTTGGGCATGCGCGACATCCGTAATGAAGGCGGGCAGGACAAAGAATGCAATGGCGACACTCGCAGCAACAATCAAACCCTGAAATTGTCGTCGGGTTTTCATTGCGCACTCCTGACAGGGAAAATGGATCGAGCTGTGCCGAGAGATTTTTAGTCTAAGGCCATTCAGATAAATGTGTTTGACCCAGATCAAAACGGATATCGTCGAGAACCTGGCTCAAGGGAGGCCGCAGCAATGCTGTTGATGTCTCTTATTGGCACTTTTGAGACATGCCGATGGCCTCTGACGAAGTCTGTTATTGAGGGCAAAGCCGACTTCCCGGTTGCCCGCGCTGACTTCTCAGTTTGACCTTGGCTGTGTGAAAACGCGAAATCTCGCCAAGAGCAGAGAATCTCAGTTCTCAGATTCCGCGGCACTGCAGTTCAGTTTGCTCTTCACGCACCCAGAGCGATGCTTACGAAGGAATACTTTTCTCTGCAATTTGCTCGGCGCTGCGATTTTACACCGCCAAGAACATTTCGGACATCGGCCTTTGCCGACGCGACGGTCGAGTGTACGGTGAGCGAACGTCAGATGGAGAGGCAACCATGTGGCAGCCGGATGGCTGGGGGGAGACCCGGATCGGCGTTCTCACGCCACATGCCGACGTCTGTCCGGAAACGGAATTAAACGCGCTCGCTCCTGATGGAATTTCGATCCACGCCGCGCGCTTTCCCTTCGGCAGTTACAGGGCCGGGAGGCTGATCCCGACCCTTGCCGCTGACCCTGTACGCGCTGTTGCGGACCCGCCTGCGGTAGATGACGCTGCCGAAATGCCCGCAATAGCCCCGCTGCATGCGATCATTTTTGGATTCACCAGCAGCAGCTACCTGCGAGGCGCCGCCGATGACGAGGCGCTCAAATCCCGTCTGGAAGCCCGCACGCGCGGGATCCCGGTGATTGTCCCGTGCGCGGCGGCGGTGGCGGCAATGGTTGCGCTCTCTGTCAAACGGATGGCGCTGATCAATCCGCCGTGGTTTTCGGACGAAATCGATCAAAGGGGTGCCGACTACTTTCGGAGCCAGGGGATCGAAGTCGTTTACAGCGGACCAGCGGGTTTGTCATCGGATCAACAGGCTATCCAGCCCGACCAGGTTTACGACTGGGTCTGTTCTCGTGTGCCGATGAATGCCGAAGGTGTTTTCATCGGTGGCAACGGCTTTCGCGCCATTGGGGTGATTAAGGCGCTGGAGGATAGTCTGGGTCGTCCTGTTCTGACTGCAAACCAAGTCGCCTTTTGGTGCGCCTTGCGCTGGGCGAGTGCGCGAGCGCCCGTTACCGGCTACGGCCGGATTTTCGAGTTTGATCTGCCGCGCTCGTAGGGTCGGAGAGTTTTCACGGATGTCCGTTGGTGGCGGCCGGCTCAATCGGTCGACGCAACACAGGCGTTAAATCTCTCTGCTGGGGTTTCAAATTGCAAGGTCTCACGTGGTCGCTCGTCTAGCTGACGAGCCACGTCCTCACCGCTATCGGCCACAATCTGCGTCGCGTCCTCGCCTGGCTGAAGGCTTTGCTGCACTCAGTCCTGCTTGCCCTATGCTGGGCTTTCGCCTCGCTCCAGCACTCAAACCGGCCTTTCTTAACGGACGACCACTTAGACCCGCTCTACAGGAACGGCGAATACGTATCCGACACCGCGCTCGGTCTGGATGACGCGCGGTTCGCGGGGGTTGCGTTCGAGCTTGCGGCGCAGGCGAAGAATCTGCACGTCGATGCTGCGGTCGAAGACATCCTCGTGAACGCGGGTCGCCTGCAACAGATGATCGCGACTAAGTGGCCGCAGTGGCGCTTCGAGAAAGGCGAGCAACATTGCATACTCACCGTTCGTTAATGCGACCTGAACGCCGGCCGGGTCGGTGAGCCGGCGGCACTTACGGTCGAGTTGCCAGCCCAAAAATCGAAGGTGGCCGCGCTCGCGATCGCGCGGCGGCGCCACGCGTCCGACATTGAACCGTCGCAATACCGCGCGGACGCGCGCGAGCAGCTCGCGCAGATTGAATGGTTTCGTCAGATAATCGTCGGCACCGAGTTCCAGCCCAACCACCCGATCGATGTCGTCGCAGCGGTGACCAGTGATAATGATGACGGGCAACTCGGAGTTCAGCCGGACGTTCCTCAGGAGATCGAGTCCGTCGTCCAAGCCTAGCCGAAGATCGAGGATCACCAAGTTCACTTCGGTGCCGCCAAGTTGATCGACCATCTCCTGACGATTAGACGCCAACAGGGTATGGATGCTGTTCTCGAGAAAATAGTCTAGGATCATGCGTTGTAAGGCGGGATCGTCCTCCACAACGAGCACGCACACCTGGTGATCGATGCTTCTGCGAAGGCCTGGGTCCTTCACCGATGAACCGCTCATTTCACCAAGGCCTTTATTGATGTCGCCGAAGCACACCTATCGGTGCACTATTGATTGGGCTGTCGCGCACGCTCAGCCAATAGCAAATCGCTGCACCTCGCGTAAGTGTGATGAACTCCCGACGTTACGTTCGATCATCTGCGCTAGCGAACAGCGTCGCCTGTACGATGAGCCCGCAGCGCACCTGTCTTGAGGTCGATTCCCAAGGTTCTTATCCGAAAGCAGCGAAGACTACGCGCAGAGAAAATACAGCAAAAATCAAGATCGTATGGAGGGTTGTCAAAAGGCCGCCTTGAGGCGGAGGGGGCCAGTTTGCGTGATATTCGCCATTACTCAAATCGGGGTAAGCTCGGCGAAAGCGCTATCTTTCACCGCTCAAGGCGGCTGATTTTTGGGCGATGGTGGCCGACTATGTCAGGCTTGCTCACGCATCGAAACAATTCGATTCCATAGTATCATCTCACTTCAAGAGGTGAAGCGAGTGGTCTAGCTCGACATCTAGTGCATTTTGGTTCTACTGCAGTAGGCATTGACTAGGCGCCTTTCAATCTCTTTCGATATCGGTGCACTCGGGGCTACGCGATGGGTCTTGGCGTGGGCATAGCGATAGGGCCAGCGGCTGTCGGAACCATTGGCTATGAAGGTCGGATTGACCACACCGCGAATGGAAACGTCGTCAATCTGGCGTACCGGCTTTGCTGCGGGGTCGATGACACGCCGATGCTGGTGGATGCGGTTGTCGCCAAACGGGTGAAGCAGAGCATCGCGCCTGTGTCCTTCGGAGAGCGGACCATCAAAGGCTACGATCATCCATTGCAGGCCTTTGCCGTTGAGCGCAGCGAGGTTGCAATTCGGTATCCCGATTGTGGATGCGCCTGCCGTGATTAGTGCTACAGACAGGCGCAGGATTGCGTATCTCCTGTTGGTCGTTTGCCTCAACGTCGTCTGGCCGGCTGCCGGTCAGTCGCCAGTCCTCCCGGCCCGCGCCGGCCTCGAACCGATCACGCCAATCCCTGCCGCTCGCGCGCAAAACTCACAGCGTCTGTTGCTCGGAGAACGATTGTTCAATGACCGGCGTCTGTCTCACGGTAACACGCACAGCTGTTCATCGTGCCATGATACAGAAACCAATGGCGCAAGTGCCAATGCCCACGACACCTCCGAAGGCCTACCCATGGCACTTAACACGCCCACCGTCTTCAATGCGAGTTTGAATTTTCGCCTGAACTGGGAAGGGAATTTCCGCACGCTGGAAGAAGGAGCCGAGCATACCCTTCGCAATCCCGCGATCATGGCGTCGAGCGCGGGCGAGGTCGCGAGCAAACTGCGTGCCGATCCAGAATTCGTGAGCCAATTCCGCGAGGCTTACGGGCGGGGGCCCGACGCGGCTGCCGTACTGGATGCGATCGCGACCTACGAACGGTCTCTCGTTACACCGGGCAGCCGCTTCGACCGGTGGCTAGCAGGCGAAGCCGATGCGATAACGCCGGAGGAGCTGTCCGGCTATCAGGTTTTCAAATCGCTCGGCTGCATCACTTGCCATCAAGGTGTCAACGTTGGCGGCAATCTGTTTCAGCGGCACGGCATTTTCCATCCGCTCGGCTCGCCGGAGCCAGTGCTGCTCCGAGTCCCCAGCTTGCGAAACGTGGCAACCACTCCACCCTATTTCCACGACGGCAGCGCGCCAACGTTGCCGGAGGCTGTGAGGATGATGGGTATGGCCCAACTCGATCGCGTGCTGACCAAACCGCAAATCACCGCCATCGTCGCATTCCTCAACACGCTGACGGGCACCTACCGAGGTCAGTTGGTGCGACCAGCCAGTGCCACGTCGCGCGCAGGCCCCTCGTTCCGATGAGGAATTTACCTAGCGCCCTTGGGTTTTCGCTGCTGCTCGCGCTGCTCACCTGGCTGTTGCTGCGCGGAATCGACACTAACGCACCAGCCTATGCAATGACGCTGCGGGCCTTCGACGATTACGTGCTCGCTGAGGCATCTCTCCATCGCGACGTCCTGCAGGCGCGCGCCGGGTTGCTTCGCGACTACGACAGCTTCGTCAGTGCAGTGCAGGCGATGCAAGACGCCGTCAACCGGCTCCGTTCCCACGCGCAGACCGAAGGTCTCGATGTAAGACCGGTTGACCGGCTTGCGGCGGCGGTCGTGCAGCAGGAAGACCTGATGGAGCGCTTCAAGACCAGCAACGCACTCTTGCAGAATTCACTGTCCTACGTTGGACTCCTGAGTACAAGTCCAGCGTTCCGCGCCAACGACGCGCAACTCGCATCAGTAGCTGACGCTCTGGCGGCGGCCGTTCTCTATGTCTCGCGCGACACATCAAACGACGCCCTTAAGACGCTCAAGGAACGGATCGATCGGTTTGCGGAGCAAGCGGCCACGGTTGGGCCGGACGCGGAAGTCGCACGGGCGATGCTGGCGCACGCTCGTTTACTGTATGAACAGCTACCGGCGATCGATGAAACGCTGAAGTCGTTCATTGCCGCGCCGAGCCGACAGCCCCTCGATGAGACCCGCGCACTGTTTTCCCGCCACCGGTCTATGGTTGGAGCGGTGGAGCAGCGCTTTGGGCTGCTGCTGTACCTGGTCTCGCTGCTGTTACTTATCATGCTCTTGCTTCTCGGCCTGCGGCTGCGTGCCCGTGCCGTTGCACTGCGACGGCGCGCGGCATTTGAACATGTCATAGCGGAGAACTCGACACGGCTCATCAATTGCTCACCAGCTGAAACTGAGGCGCGGCTAAAGCAGGTGCTAGGCGAGTTCAGCCGGGTGATCGGCGCGGACCGCGCCTATGTAGTGCTGGATGAAAAACCCCTCCGGTTGCACACATGGTCTGCTGACGGAAATGGGTTCCCGTCGGGCTGGCCTGATCAAGCGCTAACATTATCCGAGCAACTCGGTGCGACGGAACCGGACAGCGTCACCGTTTCCGATGTCACAGCCTTGGCGGCCGGTCCATTGAAGGACACGTTGACGGCCGCCGGCGTGCGTGCCTGGGCATGCGTGCACTTGACCCGACCGGGGCGGGTCCGAAGCATCATGGGTTTCGATGCCTTTCGGCCAATTCGGACGAGGATGTTTCCGCTGTCAATTGTGCGGCTTGCCGGAGACGCGGTCGCTAATGCCATCGAACGCGAATTTCTTGAGCGTGACAGGGCGAAACTCACGGCGCGACTGGAACGGGCTCGTCGCATGCAAATGGTCGGATTGCTCGCCAGCGGCATTGCGCATAACTTCAACAACATCATCGCCGCCATTCTCGGCTATTCGGAAATGGTCGAGCCACAGCTGACACGCGGAACCAAATCAGCACGGCATATCGAGGAGATACGCCAGGCGGCGCAACGGGGGCGCGATCTGGTAGACAACATTCTCTCCTTCGGGCGTCGGACTGAAGCGCGTGTCCGGCCTGTGCAGGTACGCACTCTGCTTCAGGAGGCAGCCTCACTGTTGCGTGCCTCGTTACCATCCGGCGTCGAGCTTGTCCTTGACGACGTCTCGCTTGATGTCGCTGTATCGGGCGAGCCCGTACAGCTGCAGCAGATCATCCTCAATCTGTGCACCAATGCCGCCCAAGCGATGGACGGCAGCGGTTGTATCCGCGTAACCGCGAAGCAAGAAGAGCTGGCCGCTCCGCTTCAAATGAGCGACGGCGATGTTTCGCCGGGCCACTATGTATGCATTGGCGTCAGCGACACCGGGCGCGGCTTTGATGCGCGCGTGGCGCGACGAATGTTCGAGCCATTCTTCACGACTCGCTTCGCGGGAACCGGCCTCGGTCTCGCAACTGTTCGCGAAATTGTTCGTGATCACGACGGAGCCATTAACGTGCAGAGCCAACCCGGGCACGGAAGCCGCTTTGAGGTATGGCTGCCCGTGGCGGCGGGTAGTATCGCGGTGGTCGGGTCCACGATGCTGCCCCTCGGGCGCGGCGAGACGGTTATGATCGTCGAAAGCGAACGAGAACGTCTGCTACGGGACGAGGAAGAATTGGCGGCGTTAGGATACGAACCTGTCGGCTTTGAGCACGCCGGCGATGCGCTTGCAGCGTGCCGTGCGGAGCCCGGTCGTTTCGACATCATCCTGATTAGTCAAGGGTTGCAAACCCGGGATGGATTGGATCTTGCCAAGGCCCTGCATCAGGTCGCGCCGATGCCGCCGGTGTTGCTTGCCGCCGCGTCGACCATCGACCTCAGCGTCAGCAGGCTGGCGGAAGCAGGAGTTTCCGAGGTGCTGCAATGGCCGCTGGCGAGCACCGAACTTGCCGACGCGCTGGCGCTCTGCCTGCGAAAATCCGGCACGTTACAATTGTAACGCGAGCTGAAATTTTTCTGTAACGCCGGGCCGTCATCTCTGGAGCCAGGCCGCACATACGCGCGCCGTATTCCGGAGGAGACGATGGCTAGCAGGCAAACGTTTTCGCCAAGCCCAAACTTGGCTGCGACTGCAAGAGTACATGCCCATGCGTCCGAAACCCGATTGGGTGTCGAGACGCGCAAGGCGATTGCCGTGTTTTGCGGTATCGGCCTGATCGTTTCGCTGCTTTTGGCGACCTCCCGCCTGGACCTGAGTGTGGGATTCTTCTGACACCACGTCGCCTCCACTGATCACCGGCCGAATGTAACCGGCCAGGATCATTGAGGGCCACCAAAGTATCGATACGAAACTCCAACCTGTCCATCCCCGACAACGGGCATCCGCGCTGATCATCAACATTGAAGGACGACTACAATGGCTATCACGTCGATATTTTCCAAAAAGATTCTTCACGGAGTTCGGTGATGCGACCGACAACGGCATCATCACGAGCCGCGATGCGGCCGGTAACATTCTCGTCAACGGCGGTGCGGTCCCGATCACGGGAGGTAATCCAACCGTTGCCAATACCGCCCTGATTCAGGTGTTCGGCCAGGCCGGCAATGACACGATTACATTAAATGAAGCGAATGGCGCGCTGCCCGCCGTGAATTTGTTTGGCGGCGACGGCAACGACACCATCACCGGCGGCTCGGGCAACGACATGCTGTTCGGCCAGGCCGGCAACGACATCCTGCTCGGCAAGGGCGGCAACGATTTCCTGTTCGGCGGCGACGGCAACGATACGCTCACCGGCGGCGCCGGTGACGACCGGGTGTTCGGCCAGGCCGGCAACGATCGCATGATCTGGAATCCCGGCGAGGGCAGCGATCTTCTTGAGGGCGGGGACGGCACCGACACCGCCGAAGTCAATGGCGGCAACGGCGCCGAACAGTTCACGCTCACCGCCAACGGCACGCGCGTGCGCTTCGATCGAGTCTCTCCCGCTCCGTTCTTCCTCGATATCGGTACCACCGAGAACCTCGTGCTTAACATGAACGGCGGCGACGACACCTTCACCGCAGGCAACGGTCTCGCCAGCCTCATCACGGTTACCGTGGACGGCGGCGCCGGTAACGACACCATCACCGGCGGCGACGGCGCCGACCGGCTGCTCGGCGGCGATGGCAACGACCTCATCACCGGCGGCCGCGGCAATGATACCTTGCTCGGCGGCACCGGCAACGACACTTTCGTCTGGAATCCGGGCGATGGCAGCGACGTTGTCGAGGGCCAGGACGGGACCGACACGCTCCAGTTCAACGGCGCCAACATCAACGAGAAGATCGACATCACGGCCAACGGCACCCGTGCGCGGTTCACGCGTGACGTCGCCAACATCACGATGGATCTCAACAACGTCGAGCATATCAACTTCACGGCCCTCGGCGGCGCCGACACCATCACGGTTGGCGACCTGACCGGCACCGGCGTCACGCAGGTTGCGCTCGATCTCAGCACGACGCCCGGCACGGGAACCGGCGACGGCTCAATCGACCATGTCACGGTCACCGGCACCGGCGGTAACGACCAGATCCAGGTAATAGCTTCTGGCAGTTCCGTGACGGTCAGCGGCTTGGCGGCGGAGGTTGCCATCACCGGGGCGGAAGGCACCGACGTGCTGACGATCAGCGCCGGTAACGGCAACGACACTATCGATGCGGGTACCATGCCGGCCGGATCCATGAGCCTCGTTATCGATGGCGGTGCGGGAAGCGACACCATCATCGGTAGCCACGGCGCCGACACCCTGATCGGCGGCTCCGGCAACGACACGGTGACCGGCGGCCAGGGCAATGACTCCGCCGACCTCGGCGACGGCAACGACACCTTCATCTGGAACCCCGGCGATGGCAGCGACATCGTCGAAGGCGGAGCCGGCACCGATACGCTGGTGTTCGACGGCGCCAACCTTGGCGAGCGCTTCGATATCTCGGCCAATGGCGGCCGGGCGCTACTGACCCGCGACATCGGTATTGTCACCATGGATCTCAACAGCGTCGAGCACATCCAGCTCAACACGCTGGGCGGCGCCGACACCGTCACGGTCAACGATCTGACCGGCACCGATGTGACGCAGGTGGCGATCGACCTTGGTGCCACTGGTGGAGGCGGTGACGCTGCAGCGGACACCGTGGTCGTCAACGGCACCGCCGCTAGCGACGCCATCAGCGTCGTCCACAGCGGTGGCTCGCTGGTGATCAGGGGCCTGGCGGAGCAGGTGACGATCGAAAACGCCGAAGCAGGGGATCAGCTGACACTCAACGGCGGTGCCGGCAACGACACCATCGACGCTTCGGCGATCGTGGCCGGCAAGGTCAAGCTCACGCTCAACGGCGGCGACGGCGATGACATCATCAAGGGCAGCCAGGGCGATGACCTCGTCAACGGCGGTCGCGGCAACGACGTTGCCCAGCTCGGCGCTGGCAACGACACCTTCGTCTGGAATCCGGGCGATGGCAGCGACACCGTCGAGGGCCAGGGCGGCAACGATACGCTGTTGTTCAACGGTGCGAACATCGACGAAAAAGTCGACATATCTGCCAACGGCACCCGTGCGCGGTTCACGCGCGACGTCGCCAGCATCACCATGGACCTCAACGGCGTTGAGAATATCCAGTTCAACGCACTTGGCGGCGCCGACACCATCACGGTCAACGATCTGACCGGGACCAACGTCAACCAGGTCAATCTCGATCTGGGCGGCAATGACAACGCGGCGGATACCGTGATCCTCAACGCAACCAATGGCAATGACGTGATCTTGGTCTCCAGCAACAACGGCGTTGTCACGGTGACAGGTCTCGCCGAGACTGTGACGATCTCGAACTTCGACGCCAGTGATCGGATCGTGATCCATGGTCTCGGCGGTGACGACGTCATCAGCGCGACGGGACTAGGGACCGGCATCCTGCTCACTGCGGACGGTGGTGAAGGCAATGACGTCCTGATCGGTGGTCAAGGTGTTGACACCCTGCTTGGCGGTGTCGGCGACGACATCCTGATCGGCGGCTCCGCGCAGAACGTGCTCGACGGCGGACCCGGCGCCAACGTCGTGATCCCCGGCGCCCCGCCTGCACCTGTCATCACGCCTGATCCGATCCCTGCGCCCGATCCGGTCCCGCCGCCGCCGGCTCCGGTCGCGGCGCCCGATCCGGTTGTGCCCGGTCCGGTCGCGGGCCCGGGTCCGGTCGTTACGCCCGACCCCGTGGCTCCGCTTCCGCCGGTTGCGAGCCCGCCGACCTTGCCGAGCATGAACGTGGCCTTGCTTGGTCAGTTCATGGCATCGAGCTTCGTCGCGGACGGTGAAGGTCACGGCGCGACGCCGATGGCTGATCCGCATGTGAACCAGCCGCCGTTGCTGGCGATGCCGCAGCAAGCCTGAACACAGCGTCACCCTGGAGAATGCAGATGACTACGGCGACCAACGGCAACGATTCGGGACTCGAGGCCCTCGTGACGTTACTGCATTTCCAGGGTGTTGCGGCGGATCGCGAACAGATCCGCCACCGGTTCGGAACCAACAAGATCGGCGCATCGGAGATTCTCCGGTGCGCCAAAGACTTCGGATTGAAGGCGCGGGCGTGCCGGACCAAATGGTCGCGGCTTGCCAAAACGCCATTGCCGGCGATCGCAAGCCTGCGGGACGGCCGGTTCATGGTGGTTGCCAAAGCCAGTGGCGATGAAGTGCTGGTGCAGTCGCCGCAGGATTCCCGTCCCGCCCTGATGTCGCGCGCCGAACTGCTTGACATCTGGGATGGCGGATTGATCCTGATGACGCGCCGGGCCGGTTTGTCCGACATCGGCCGGCGCTTCGACATCACCTGGTTTCTGGGTGCGATCCACAAATACCGGCGCCTGCTCGGCGAGGTGCTGCTGGCGTCGTTCTTCCTGCAATTGTTCGCGCTGGTCTCGCCGCTGTTCTTCCAGGTCGTCATCGACAAGGTGCTGGTGCACCGTTCGCTGAACACGCTCGATGTGCTGGTCATCGGCCTCGTCGCGATCTCGATGTTCGAGACAGTCCTGGGTATCCTGCGCACCTATCTGTTCTCGCACACCACCAACCGCATCGACGTCGAACTCGGGGCGCGGCTATTCAACCATTTGCTGGCGCTGCCGATGGCCTATTTTCAGGTGCGGCGTGTCGGCGATTCGGTGGCACGGGTGCGTGAACTGGAGAACATCCGCAATTTCCTCACCAGTTCTGCGCTCACGCTCGCCATCGACCTGCTCTTCACCTTCGTATTCCTGGCGGTGATGTTCGCCTATTCACCGCTCCTGACCTGGATCGTGCTCGGCTCGTTCCCGATCTACATCGCGATCTCGGCTGTCATGACACCGCTGTTCCGGCGGCGGCTCGATGAAAAATTTCGGCGCGGCGCCGAGAACCAGGCGTTCCTGGTCGAGAGCGTCACCGGGATCGAGACGCTCAAGGCGATGGCGGTCGAGCCCCAAATGCAGCGCCACTGGGAAGAGCAACTCGCGGGCTATGTCGGCGCCAGCTTCCGCGTCCTGAGCCTCGGCAACACGGCAAGCCAGATGGTGCAGTTCGTCAGCAAGGTTGTCACCGCAGCTATCCTGTACTTCGGCGCGCGACTGGTGATCGACGGCGGCCTGTCGGTCGGCGAGCTCGTCGCCTTCAACATATTGTCCGGCCGGGTCAGTGCGCCTGTCCTGCGGCTTGCGCAGATCTGGCAGGACTTTCACCAGGCGCGGTTGTCGGTGCAACGGTTGGGCGACATCCTCAATACCACGGCTGAACCGACTCACGCGCTGGCGCGGGCGCGCCTGCCGTCGATCCGCGGCAATATTAGTTTCGACCACGTCACGTTTCGCTATCGCCTCAACGGGCGGGAAGTGCTGCACGACGTCAGCTTCGACGTGCCGGCCGGGCAGATGGTCGGCATTGTCGGACCTTCGGGGTCGGGCAAGAGCACCTTCGCCAAGCTGGTGCAGCGTCTCTATGTGCCTGAAAGCGGACAGGTCATGATCGACGGCATGGATCTCGCGATGGCCGATCCCGCGTGGCTGCGTCGCCAGATCGGTGTAGTCTTGCAGGAAAACGTGCTGTTCAACCGCTCGGTGCGCGAAAACATCGCGCTGGCCGATCCGGCGATGCCGATGGAGCGCGTGATCGCGGCGGCAACGCTCGCGGGAGCGCACGATTTTATCCTCGAACTGGATGAAGGCTACGACACTATTGTCGGCGAGCGGGGCTCGACGCTTTCCGGCGGCCAGCGCCAGCGCATTGCGATTGCCCGAGCCCTGATCTCGGATCCCCGCGTCCTAATCTTCGACGAGGCAACCAGTGCGCTGGACTATGAAAGCGAGCGCATCATCCAGCAGAACATGAAGGAGATCGCCAGGGGGCGCACGGTCCTGATCATCGCGCACCGGCTCTCGACGGTGCGGGCGGCGGACCGGATTGTCACGCTCGATAACGGCCGGCTGGTGGAGGATGGTACCCACGACGCGCTGATCAAAACCGGCGGGCGTTACGCGGCGTTGCACCGGTTGCAGGGAGGAATTTATGAAGTCGGCTAGCAGCGCGCTTCCCATCAAGCGGACTGAAATCGTCGTCCCGTTCCGGCGCATCAATGACAGGCGCGAAAAATTCGCCTTTCTGCCGGCCGCGCTCGAGATCGTGGAGACACCGCCATCGCCGATCGGGCGGGCGATCGCAGCAACGATCGTCGTGCTGTTCTGCGTAGCGTTGGTCTGGTCGTGGTGGGGCACGATCGACATCGTGGCTTCGGCGACCGGGAAAATTGTACCAAGCGGGCGCACCAAGATCATCCAGCCGTTCGAGACCGGGGTGGTTCGCGCCATCCGGGTGCAGGACGGGCAGGCGGTCAAAGCCGGCGACGTGTTGGTCGAGCTCGATCCGACCGTGAATGCCGCGGAACGCGACCACCTCCAGAACGATCTACTTGCCGAGCAACTCAACGTCGCGCGGCTGCGCGCGGCGCTGGCGGCCGGCGATGATCATGCGGCCGACTTCGTAGCCCCTACCGGTGCGGACCAGATCCTGGTCAGCACCCAGCGTCAGTTGTTGCTCAACCAGGTCACCGAGCATCGCGCCAAAATCGCCGCGCTCGCGCGTCAGCAGGCGCAGAAGGAAGCCGAACAGGCCACGACCGGGGCCGCCATTCACAAGCTCGAGGCGATGATTCCGGTGGTCCAACAACGGGTCGACATCCGCAAGACGCTGATGGAGAGGGAGCTGAGCTCGAAGATCACCTATTACGAGATCCTGCAGCTGCTGGTCGAACAGCAGGAAGAGCTTCGAGTCCAGAACAGCCGTCTGCACGAAGCGGAAGCGGCGGTGGCGGCGATCCGTGAGACGCGCGGTCAGGCGGTCGCCGAATATAGGCGGTCATTATCGGACGAACTCACCAAGGCCGAACAAAAGGTCAGCGGGCTGATACAGGATCTCATTAAAGCCGAGCGCAAGACCACGCTGCAGCGTTTGGCCGCCCCCGTCGACGGCGTGGTGCAACAGCTTGCGATCCACACGGTTGGCGGCGTCGTCACACCGGCGCAGGCCCTGTTGGTGATTGTTCCGAGCGACAGCCGGCTGGAAATCGAGGCCATGGTCTCGAACCGCGACATCGGCTTCGTCCACGCCGGCCAGCAGGCCGAAATCAAGATCGATACCTTCAATTTCACCCGCTACGGCCTGCTGCACGGCGACGTGCTCAACGTCTCGCAGGACGCCATCATCCGCGAACAACCGCAGGACCGCACCGGCGACCGGCGGTTGGGCGCGCAGAACGATAGCAGCGAACCCAAGGGCCAGGAGTTGAACTACAGCGCGCGGATTTCGCTCGACCGCACCAAAATGCAGGTCGACGACCGGATGGTCGACCTGTCACCGGGCATGGCGGTGACGGTGGAGATCAAGACGGGGTCGCGCACGATCCTAAACTATCTGCTCTCGCCACTGCTGCGCTATCAACAGGAGGTTCTGCACGAACGCTGAATGCCGGCCTCCCTAGGATGAGGTCGGCTCGGCTGGATGTGTGACCATGCTTAGATCTAAACCGGAGAGAATCGATGAATAGTTTTTTGAAAGTGCCGCTCACCGCGACATGCCTTGTTGCCATCTGGCTGGCCGTCAAGGTATCGGCACAGATCCCTGCGGCACTTGTCGCTCGCGACGGCGCTGTGATCGCCACATTTCATGCCGAGGGCGCCCAGATCTACCAGTGCAAGCCGGATCCCGAAAAATATCTGTCGGAGCCTCGCGCGCTGGCCTGGCAATTTCGCGAGCCCGTTGCCACGCTGATCGTCGACGGCAAGTCATTCGGGCGACACTATGCCGGACCGAATTGGGATCACATCGATGGCAGCGGTGTGAAGGGCAGGGTGACTTCCACAGCGCCCGGCGCAAGCGCAAATGATATTGTCTGGCTCAGGCTCGACATCATCGAACATCGCGGCAGCGGCGCACTGTCCGAAGCCGCGACGATCGAGCGCATCAACACCAAAGGGGGCATGGCGCAAGGGGCTTGCGAAACTGCAGGCGCCTATCTCAGCGTTTCCTATTCCGCTGACTACGTGTTCCGGCGCAACAACAGCTGATGTGCCGGTCATTCGATCGCCGGCCGTACCGACTGACGTTTTTCGCCTTCCAGATTCTTCGCAAAATGATAACATCTTGCCGTCCTGGAGATGGTCGGTGAAGACGATCACGGCATTAGCAGCCAAGAAGTTGGGCAATTTTCTCGCCAAAGATTTCCGTCGTATTTTTGGTCCAGCACAGGACGATATGGCTGAGCGTTTAGGCTCCTTTGCGCGCAGTACCATTGAATGTCTAGCCAGAAGCGATGCTCTTTACCACAATTACGAGCACACTCTACAGGTCACGATGGTCGGACGTGAAATTCTAGCGGGAATGACACTTTCACAAAGAATAGAACCCACTGATTACAGCCATCTGATCGTCGCTTGTCTATTGCACGATATCGGCTATGTGCGTGGCGTTCTGAGCGGTGACACAGAAACCGAGTTCGTGGTGGACGGGAGCGGAAAGACAATTACGCTTTCTCGCGGCGCATCAGATGCAGCCCTCTCGCCTTATCACGTCGATCGATCGAAGCTATTTGCCTTTGAGCGCCTCGGAAATTCTCCCATCCTCGACGCGTCCCGTATAGCAGCCGCAATTGAAATGACGCGCTTTCCAGCACGTCTGGATCGCTCGAACGCTAATGAGGGCATGGAGCCAAAACTAGTCCAAGCTGCCGACCTCATTGGACAGCTTGGGGATCCAATGTATTCGCGAAAGGCCAATGCGCTCTATAGCGAGTTTGAAGAGACCGGAAAAAACCGTCAGCTTGGATATGCGTCGCCAGCTGATGTTATCGATAAATATCCCAACTTTTTCTGGAACAGCGTTTCGACGCACATCGAGGACGGTCTAAGATATCTGAATATGACGGTTTCCGGCCGACAATGGATAGCTAACCTGCATCATCACCTCCTATGTGCGGAGCATGCCCATCGCTTCATGGGACCTCAGCGTTGACATGTCAAAATTGACGCTTTGCAACCCTTCGATCAACCTGCTGCGGTACGGTCTGCAATAGAGGCGGAAGGTCTTATTCCCGTAGCCCACTTGGCTAGTTCAGCAAACCAGCGGGTCCGCTTTGGGTGTGCGCCGTGAAAAGGCGGCGCTTTTCCAGTGGGACCATATCGTTTCATTCAAAATCGATCACGGACCTTCGCTGTGGCGTTGAAAAGCGACGCAGCGGCAGAGAAGTCCAAAGATCGACTTTCCGAAATTTTTAGGGTTGTCCGATTTTCGACTTTTGCAACAATATCGACCCGAACCGGACATGATGGCGTTTCGCCCTAGCCACAAAATGCACCGGCCCCAGCCGGGGAAGGCTGGAGCCAGAAGTTACTCGGCGTGCTTTATGTTGGGTGGCACGCTACTCTACTATGTCGACAATTCAAAACCGTCCCGAGCGTTCAGGCTTTGGCGAGATACGGAATCGTTCCGGCTAGATCGGTATCATCGATCAGTTGAAAGCGGCTTTCGCTGCCGCCCCGGCGAGCCGCGGCATAGCGAATGTAGGCAGGATCGGTAACGAAGGATTCTGCTGCTTTTGCCGATGGGAAAGCCATGATCGCGATCAGCGACGTATCCAGCGGCGTGCCTTCCAATGTCTTCACATTGCCGCTGCGCGACAGATATTTGCCGCCGTGCTTGTGCACGAGGTCGTGAACGGATGCTGCGTAATCCGGTACCCATTTTTCGTCCGTCACCTTGATGTCTGCGATCAAAAACGCGGTCATGTTATGTCTCTCCTGGCGCGATGTCAGCCTCCGCGTGAATGGGAGGTCTGATCCCGGCTTGCCAGAAGTGCGCTGCGGCGCGCCAGTTCAGAAAGTGAAGCAGGCCGATACAGAGACTGTACCGGCCGCGAGGTCACGCCTCAGCTTGCGAGCTTCTGCACTTTCGCAAAGGGACTGAGGCCGAGCCAGCTCTGCATCGCCGTGGCGAGCTGCCGGTTGCCGGTCAGCATCAGGCGACGGTTGGCGATGGCGGCGCGAACGGTATCGAGCCCCATCCAGATTGCCGTCATGGTCCGCAGATCGACCGACACATAGAGATCGACGTCGAAGCCCGGATCGATCGAGCAGAGATCGATGCTTTCCACGGGATCGACTATCAGCCACCACGACCGTTGCGTCGCCGGCAGCTCGGGATAGCTGAACTGCACCACGCTGCGCTTCTTCGGCATCGGCGTCGTGTTCAGATTGCGCCGCATGTCCCACATCAGCAGCTGGACGTCGAGATGCTGCAGCGACAAATGCGATTCGATGCGGCGCTGGCCCCAGACGCCGAAGGCCTCGACGATCGGCCCGAGTTCGCGACCCGCCGCGGTCAGTCGATATTCGAAGACGCCGCGTTCCGAGCCCGATTTACGGGTCACGATGCCCGCCACCTCGAGTTCCTTTAGCCGCTGCGACAGCAATGCCGGCGACATCCGAGGCACGCCGCGGCGCAGCTCGTTGAAGCGAGTCGAACCGGCGACGAGTTCGCGGAGCAGCACCACGGTCCAGCGCGTGCATAATATTTCCGCGGCCATCGCGACCGGACAGAACTGCTTATAGCTGCCGATGGTCATGCTTTCCTCCGTGAGAGGCGAGATCGGCAACTTAGGGCCAAACGTAGGGGGTTCCTAGTTCAGATTCTGTATCAGGCTGGGTTCATTTCCTGAACTGGCCGCCCATGGCCGGGATCGATATTCAACCGGGATCGCGAGCAAGAGCTCGCCTGCAGGACATGTGTTGCCTCGCGCCGGCATTCTGCCCATCGCAGGGATCGCATGCCGGCCGCTCTCAAGATGAAAGGAATACCCTATGAAGAATGACATCACGGCACGCAGGATCACGGCATTGGTCCGTTCCGCGGCGTTTTGCGCGGTCGCCCTGGGCTTAGGCGCCATGCCCGTTTCCGCCGCCAACCTGACCCGCAGCGTCGAGGTCAACGCCGCGCCCGCGGCGGTATGGTCGGTGATCGGTTCGTTCTGCGCCATCAAGGATTGGCTGCCGCCAGTCGGCACGTGCATCGAAGACGGCAAGTCCCCGCCGACCCGGACGCTGGTCACCAAGGATGGCAAGGCGTCGTTCGTGGAGACGCAGACCGCGCGCAATGAGAAGGAGCACAGCTATTCCTACGCCTTCGTTTCGAGCCCGTTGCCGGTCACAAATTACAAATCCACGATCAAGGTCACGGCAAAGGGTGACGGCGTTTCCGTCGTGACCTGGACCGGCACTTACACGCCGGATTCCGGCAAGGAGAAGGATGCGATTGACGCCCTGAGCGGCGTCTACGAAGCTGGCCTGGCCGGTATCCAAGCGAGGTTTAAAAAGTAAGCGCCTCCCCGGCGCCAACCACGAACAGCGAGTAGCCCGTTTGAGCGCAGTGATATCTTCGCTCGTCCGGGCTATAGCTGGTTGGAGCTCTATCCCTCGTAGCCGATAACGGCGGGGGCACTTCCGGATTTGGCACAAAGCGTCAATTTGCGCAGTGTAAGGCCACGTCCGGAGTTGGGGGTAAAGCCGACCTCCCGGTTGAACGCCCGGACTTCTCAGTTTGACCCATATCGGAAGTCGGCCTCTGGTCTTCCGGTCCTACATGGGTCAGACAACGGACGTTCATTCAGCAGATCTGATGCCTCGCGGATCACTGCCACGGTTCGAGACGACGTAATCGATTTCGCCGCGCGAAATACCGATATCCATTAGCTCGCGGTCGCTTAGGTCGATCAGATCGGCTTGTAGCCTCGTGCGTTTGCGCCACTCTTGAAATGCAGCCCAGTATATCTCGAGCGGGCTGAAGACTTGCCGCCTTGCGGTTACGTGCCGCAGCTCAGTGGTCCCATGAATTGTGCTCATTTAGATGTGTCCTGGCTCGCCTGTTTCACCACGGCAGGATGTCGGGACACGCGCCGGTACGCTTAACGCGCGGCTTACATTTTCCTTACCGGCGACTTATTCTTTCGCGTTCAGCCCGGTTTTGCGGCCAAAAGGGCAATTGCCGCAAGCTCGGCAATCTCAGAATTTCGCGCGACGACGCGCGAAATTTCCATACTCGGCGACCCCGCGGTGCCCGCAGCCGCTTTCTGCAAGGGGTGCAGGGGCCAGTCTGTTTGGGCGGGTTGGCGCGGCGTGGTCTTACGTATCGCTACCAACAAAGCTAACGCGGTCGTGCTGTGGGACGGTCGGACATCGAGGGAATACTTGCCGATCCGCGCTATCGAATTCGCGGCTTCGTTGTCTACCAGGGAGTCACCGTCAGGCCGCATCTCGGCTTTGGCGGATCAATCGCACTAGTTCAATTCTATCGCACAAGTCGCAACGGTATTGGACAAGGTCGCTGCCATTCTCGTCGGGGTCGCTTTTCTCAATCTTCATCGTCACCTTACATACAATGCAGGTGAGGAGATCGATTAGCGGGCTCCTATCGTCGTTGGCGTGGCTCATTGCATAGTCCTCTGCTCGATCGGTCAAACGGACTCCATCACTCGATTCATTGCAGGATGTTTGAGGTTCTTCACCTTAACCCAGTGCGGTGATCGACCGGCGCGATAGGGGCGTTCCTTGTGCTTTGATACTAGGCCCTCCAGCCCTCCCATCACGCACGCATGCCGGAACAGGTCGGGACCGATTTCGTCCTGCTCGAAGTCCGAGAGGAAAATACCATCGACGCGTCGGGCAAGTAGTTGGGAAAGGTTGGCCTTTCGCATGGAAGCTTGCGGAGATCCTGGCCGTCGCTCACGAGGATGTCGAAGGCATAGAACATGACTTCATCGTAATGTTTTCGGGAGTGCAGTCCGTTGAAATCAAGCAACACAGCCTCGCCGTCGAGAACGAAAGAGGCGCCCGTCTGAAATCGGGAGTTAGACGAGCCGCAATGTTAATTGCCGCCAAGCGTGGCCTTCGTGCCGCTCAACGAAATTTTGAATGGAGGATGGCACATCGCTCGCCTGTAGATCGCAACGCTGACGCAGTTCGTGAGCCACATCTTCTGAAACGTCCTCAGACCAGCGCTCATCAGTGTTGAAGGCGACGACGCGGATCGGATTGTTATATTGGCCAGAAAGGAGATGCTGAATAACGCTTTCCAGGTCCGTAGCCTCGTAATCGGCTTCGCGCCACGCGCGGCCTATTCTGCCGAAATCTTCCGTTATGAGATAAACGGTTTGATCGTTGTCGCTGGGAACTATCGACGGCGTCCAGTTGGATTTACGCATAACAAACTCCGCCACTGGCTTTGAGGGCGGGAGTTTGGTTCAGATTGTCGGCGGCGTCGAGTTCATCAAAGGTTTGCTGGATGGCATCGCAATCGTCATGCGTGCTTTCCCTTGGCCCTCACAAGCTGGCGGATGGCCTCCTAGCCGGAGGGCAGCCTCGGAGGCTAGTCAACGCGATGTACACAACAAAAGACCGCCCGGAGACTGATTTCAAAGGCGAAGTTCATAGACCAAGCGTAACCGACGTTGCACGTCAGCAAGTCGTCGCTCGTCATCGGCCGTCAGAAACCTTTGACCGCCGTTGGCAACAACGACACGCCAGCCGTGCTTGTCATCAGGGACCACAGCTAGCGACATGCGTGTGCCGCGGCTTCGAGGGTCAGACAATTCCTCAAGGATGAGCCAGCTCAAATCAACGCTCGAAATACGCTTCTTGGCCATTCTTCCACGTTCCTACGTAAGTCTGCCCCGCGCTATGGGTTTTCTGCAGCCGGCGACGTTAAAGCCGTGGCGGCGCGAGTTAGAAAATCCCGCAGGTGTGCAAGTTCGGCAACGTTCTCTGCAGTTACCACCTCGCTCACAAAGGGCGCCTGTGGCAACGTATGAATTTCATAGAGGTGTCGTGTAACAGTTGGCTTCGCCAGGAATTGCCGAATGCATTCATCCAGCGTGCTATCGAGCAGCAAATATGGACCGGTGCCATCGTTGCGCCGCTGACCGTTAAGTGAAGGCCATTTACGAAAAGTAGCCGGTGCATCGAAATCGATTTGATTGGATGGGTCGCTTTCTCTCATTTTCACTTCGCCTTCAGCCCCAGCTCTAAAAGCCGGCGGATCATTTAACTTTCGACCGCATCGCCTTAAGTCCCGCCTCTGTAAGCCTGACTACGGTGTTATGGTCCTTGCCTTGGATGTCGATCCAACCCTGGCTAACTAGCCGGCTCAGTATCATTTCACCTGCCGGGATTGGAAGGCGGTTAGCCAACTTCCATTCAGTCAAGCTCAAATGTTGCATGATGGCTCGGTGGGTCATGTTTGGGCCTTTGGTCGAACTTCCGATGGTCATTTCCCCTTTGCCTTCAGCCCAGCTCTACATGCCGGCGGATTGCCTAAAAATCGCTTGCTGGTGCAATTGATCCTGTAATGTCCGAATGGCGATCATCAGAGGCACGCCATGCTGCCGCTCCGAAATAAGCGGTGAGGGTAAGGCTCGCAGCTACGATGAGGCCAATGGTGAACCGGCTCATGCCTCACTCCTAGGAGTGTGACACCCGGTTGTGTTTTGAGCATTTTCCGCTGAGTCGGGGAATGATGGAAATGATGAGACGCTAGCTTGAATGAAAGCCGGCCCCAGCCACGGGGGTGAAAGCTGGGGCCGTCATTCTATGCGTTATTGGGGCGACGGCGCCTGCATCAACTCGCGCAGTTGCTTCCCGTTCCTCAGAGGATCCGGCTTCTGCTCGATACCGGTTCAAGCATTATCCGAGGCGAGACTGCGCTGTTAGCTTTGCAGTGATCCTCCCGATGGGGATCGCCGTAGAACACGCAAACTCAGCCCCGTCATCCCCGACGGGGCTTTTTCGTACCGCGACGCAACGCGGGAACTTTTGGCAAGTTTCGGATTTGAGGTGTTTTTAAAGGGACGGTTGCGTATGCCCAAATCTAAACGACCATGGAACGAAGATGACGTTGCCAAGCTGAAGGCCCTGGCGGGCAAGGAACCGGGGGAGCGGATCGCCGCAGTGCTCGGCCGAACCCGTGGAGCGACAGCGGTACAAGCCTCAAAGCGAGGGCTTTCGTTGCGCATCAAAAGTCCCAGCCGCAATACCCATTAAGACGAAGCCGGTGCACCAGCGGGAAGCGTTCTTTAACCTCCCACGAATAGGATCACCGGCAATCGCGGGGGGCGTAGCCGCGGGAGTGAGTAGAGAGCCGTCGCTGATCCCAAATCCAGCGGCGGCTTTTGCGTTCCAAGGGATGGAACTTCAGACAGGATCGCAGGGTTAACGCACCAGGGCAGGCAGTGGGTGGAGTAACTGTCATGTCGAGTTTGCGAAATCGTGCGCGTCCCCCGTCTTCTCTGGAAGAGCGGCTTCTCAAATTTGCTGAAGACGCGCGAGCAGCCGCGAAATTGCTTGTCCCGAGCCGCGAGCAGGATGAGCTATTGAGCAACGCGCAGAGAGCGGAGACCTTGGCGAGTGCAGCCGACCGGTTAAGTACGACTCCGTTTCTGTACGGACGGTGATGAAACCAAACTGCCTTCTCCTCGTAATTTGCGGCAAGGTGACGCGGTCCCCCCGCCTGATTGCGGGGATGTCATGTGTGAGAAGTGCCTCCAACTGGATGGTAAAATCGACCGTTGCCGGCGGTTAGCCTGGCGCATTGCGGACAGTCGTACAATCGACGGAATCAACGAATTGATCGAGAAACTAAAGGCGGAAAGAGACGCCTTTCATCCTGAAGAAAAGTGAAGCCAGGTTAAATTGGCAGCTCTTTCGTGCCCGCCCATGTCATGCTGGCGGGCGCTGTTCTTCACGACCCTTGCGCAGCTCACTGAGCAACATTTCAGCAAACTGCGCTATCTCCTCGACAGCGTTGCGCAAGTAGCCAGAGGGGAGGCATTCCGCTTCTGCGCGCAGAGACTTGGCTTCATCAGCTAAATGCTGCTCGCGAGCAGCACCGCTACCGCTTACAAGGTTAATTCCCCCCGATGCATGTTTGCCCAGGTGGATGAGCCCCTCCAGTTGGCGGCCTCCTGTCATCCGATCACCTCGTACTCAAAGGCCACGCCCTCGGGATCGTTTTCCGCAAACCAGGCTTCTGCGGCGTCAGCATTGGCGAAGACCTTGAGGTGCTCGGGGTCGCCGACCTTGCTCGTATCCACGTAGATCAGCACGGTCATGGTCCGATCCCAACCTGCAACAGGGAAACGGCCCTGACCAACAGGAATAAGCCGAGAGAAGCCATCGACGCCGCTATGAAAGCAGGGTCGCCAGACGCGCGGAGCGCACTATGCGACTAACCGTGGACTTGCTGAGGCCGTAGCTCCGTGCCACGGCAGCCTTGGTCTCACCAGATTCCAGCCGCTGCAGCGCCTCCTCGCACTGATCCGGCATCAGCTTTTTCGGTCGGCCGATGCTGGCACCGCGCGCCCGTCTGGCAGCAATTGCGGTCTTGATGCGCTGGCTGTGCTTACGCGCGCCGTAGCGCTGTTGGTGCAGCTTGTCATGGCAATTGGCGCATAGGGTGATCCGATTAGTTTCAGCATCGCCCCCGCCCTTTAGAAGGTGACCGTGCTGCAAGCCGGCCTTCGATCCACAAGCAACGCAGAACTCTAGTTTCACGCCAACTTCCCCCAGGTATTGCGGCGGCCCAAGATAGGCTTGTGGTGCCAGAGAGTCATGACCTTGTTGGCAAGGGTAACGTCGCAGGTGTGCCGCAGCATTGACCTCATGGCCCCAGAGCCCGGTAGACGGATGCGCGAGCAATGCCGAGCTGCTTGGCTATCTGTGACGGTCCCATGCCCTCAGCCTTGAGCTGCCGGATCTGGGCTGAGCAATCGACGCCGGACGACCCTTGTAGACGCCGGCAGCCTTAGCCTTCGCGATCCCTTCCAGCTGTCGCTCCTTGCGACTGAGCAGCCGATCGATACCGGCAAGACAGCTTGTGTGATCTTTATCACAAGCCCAACTAGCCCGCTCGATCAGCTTGGCTTGGATCTCTCCGGCCTCTCCGTATTTCTACGGAAAAGTGGCGACGATGGCGAACGTTGGTCGTCAACCTGATTTCTTGCTGGCGGTTTCTGAAATTGCGCGTTCGACTTCTGATGCCAAGGTCTCAAGGTGCTTGGCTAGCCGAGCGAACAATTCCTGCTTGTTCGGATCGGTCGCCAGCCTGCGCAGTCCTCTGCGTCCACTCGCAGCTTCGAAGGCCCTCTGCCAAACCCGAACTTAATGCAATTTGCGCAGGATCGACTTCATGAAGTCTCGAAGCGAGGCGATGTACTCCTCAATGACCTGCTGGCGCTCTTCCATGCGCGATTTTGCCTTGTTCGAGTGGATCACACTTCGGCCAGAGCCACTGCGCTCCTGTCGTCGGGACTCTTTTCGCCGGGGAATTTTCCTCGTCCCCATCGAACCCAATCCTAAAACGTCTAGGCTGATAGTCAGAAACTACGACGAGTTCGCTAGGATTGGCATTGAGTTGTGTCAAACGGGGTGCCCGCTTCCACCCTCCGCACGAGGCTCGGACGAGGTATCCGGCTCCGGGACTCAATGCCGGTGCTCGTGATGCATGTCTGGCGTGTGGGGATGTTTGTGTTTGAGCCAGCCATGCACATGGAGATGCGTATGCGGCTCCCCTGGCGGGTCTTCCACATTGTGCTGATGGTGGTGGTGCTCATCATGCACGTGCGTATGCGTGTGCGTCATCGGTTGGTGGATATGCTCATGTTCATGACGCTCGGTGAGGTGCAACCAAACGCCCAGTCCCATCAGGCCGCCAGCCAGCAGCAGTTGAACGGTGACGGGTTCTCCAAATCCAACAACGGCAACTATTGCACCGAGGAATGGAGCCGTTGAAAAATATGCGCTAGTGCGCGCGGTGCCGAGATGCCGGAGAGCGGCGATGAAAAGCGCAAGGCTCACGCCGTAGCCCAGAAAGCCGACGATGCCTGCAAGCAGAGCATCCAGCGCCCCCGGCAACGAACCCCCTGCCCAAAGTCCAAGTGCGACATTGACAGGCCCGGCAATCAGCCCCTTGAGTTGGACAATCTGCAAGGGATCAGCGAGCGAGACCTTTCGCGTCAAATTGTTGTCGAGGCCCCACATCACACATGCGCCGACAATGGCGCTGGGTCCGATCACACCAGCCAGCGTCGGCGTGCCGGACCACGCGAGCGCCACGGAGCCCGCCACGAGACAAGCCATACCGAGAGCAACCCTGCGATTGAAGTTCTCATGAAAAATGAACCAGGCCATCAATGCCGTTGCCGCACCTTCGAGCGTGAGGAGAAGGGAAGCCGCAGAAGCGTCGGTGCGGACCAGTCCGGCCATAAGCAGGATGGGACCAGCGATCCCCCCAGCGCCAATCGCACCGGCCAGCCATGGGATGTCTTCCCGTCGAAGGCCCTGCTGCCGGGCCGCCTGCGGCACGACCGCATGGGCGAGGCTGCGCAAGATCGCCACACCAATGCCTGCGCCGCAGTAAAGCAGCCCCGCGAGCACGACGGGATCGATCGCACCAACGAGGCCCTTGGCGGCAGGCGTCGAGATGCCAAACAAGGCAGCGGAGACAAGTGCATAGAATACTGCGGTTCGATTCATTCTGGAATACTAGCGCAAAAATTGTCGAGCCGGACCCGCCAACAGCAGGCGAGAACGTGCTGGACTGGAGAATGTTCACTTTGAGACTGTAGGCCGATTGATGCTGCCCTTTACAAACGAACAATTCCTTGCAGTTTTTGCGAATTACAATAGTGCGATCTGGCCGAGCCAGATCGCAGCGTACTTGCTGGGCGGCATTGCCGTTGTATTGCTGCCTCGGAAAACACCAGTATCAGATCGTATCGTCGCCGCTATTTTGGCAATGATGTGGTTGTGGACCGGTGTTGGCTATCACGGGCGTTGGTTCTCTGCGATCAACAAGGCCGCGTTTCTCTTTGCTGCGCTGTACATTGTCCAGGGCTGTTATCTCATCTATGCGGGCGTGTATCGTCGTCAGCTTCGTTTCGGCCTGCGCTGGGGACTGGCGACATGGGCAGGTGCGGCTTTCGTGGGCTACGCCGCCATTGTCTATCCATTGATCGGCATAGCAACCGGACATCATTATCCCGAGATGCCCATGTTTGGCGTCACGCCGTGTCCGGTGACAATTTTTACGTTCGGAATGCTTCTATTGACGATAGGTCCCGTGCCGCGCTGGCTTGTTGTTATTCCGGTTGTCTGGTCGCTGATCGGCGGCAGCGCAGCTATTCTCCTGAGCGTGCCACAAGACTGGCTTCTGCTGCTAAGTGGCTGCATCGCTATACCTCTTTTGGTTACTAGAGACCGGCGGGCGATACAGGATGTCCGGATATCCTAGAGACACAAACCGCAGCATGTCCGCGCAGGGTCATTCGCGTCGGTTTGGCAAGACCGCTGCGACTTCCGGTCTACCCCGGTGAACGGACATTCTCGGGATAGGCGGGCATGTCTCAAAGGTGCCAAACGCAGACATCGAGCGTCAGCAGCGACCGTCTTGAGATGATCTGAAGAAAGCTGCTCGAACACGACCTCTCGAGGAGTTGGCGGGCCGCGATTGCGCTTCTTGAGATGGATCAATCATCCTTTATGCGAATTGGGTAGCCTGAAAGCTGTGCCTCAGAGGCATACATGCTTACTGGAGGCGTAAATGGCAGCAAACAGCAAGTTCGGCGTTGATCGCAGAACATTCCTTGCAACGAGCGCAGTCGGTGTCGGCGTAAGCAGCATCGGTTCGGTAGGACCAGTCTTGGCGCAGGCGGCACCCGTACTAACCGCAGCCGCCGCGCCTCCTCCTTCTGCAGCTATTGCTGCGAAAGCAGTGGAGAGCACGCGCGACGTCATTCTGCGCATTTCTCGCGAGGTCTGGACGAACGCCGAGGGGCTTTTTGTTGAGGAAAAATCGTCGGCGATTCATGTGCGAGAGTTGAAGGCCGCTGGCTTCAAGGTGACCACCGGAACGTCAAATATCCCAACCGCTTTTCTCGCGGAATGGAGCCAGGGATCGGGCGGTCCCAAGATCGGCTTTTTGCCAGAGTATGATGCCCTCCCTGGCCTCGGCAACGCAGCTGAACCGCGCAAAACGCCTGGGCCGACCGGCTTTGAAGTCGGCCATGGCTGCGGACACAATATGCTAGGCGCTGGGTGCACGGGCGGCGCGATCGCGTTGAAGAAAATGATGGAGCAGGACAAAACGTCTGGCACCATCTTAGTCTTCGGCTGTGCCGCCGAGGAGGGTGGGGCCGTGAAAGCCTATTTTGCGCGAGATGGGCTTTTTGACGATGTCGACGCCGCCTTGTCTTGGCATCCCGCGCCAATTGCAGTCACAGGTGCCGTCTCCACCGCTGCCAATGATGGCATTCGCATCAAGTTTCACGGTAGGACGGCGCATGCTGGCGTGGAGCCGTGGCAGGGGCGTAGCGCTCTGAAGGCAGCGGAACTGTTCGGCATTGGTATACAGTTCATGCGCGAGCATGTAGAGCCGACCGTGCGCATGCACTACGTTTACGAACAAGCTGGATTGTCCCCGAACATAGTGCCGGATTTTGCGCAAATACTCCTGACGATCCGGGACAAGAATCGTCAGAACGTAGTGAAGCTGACTGAGTGGGTGAAGGGCGTCGCTGAAGGTGCAGCCCAGATGACCCAGACCAAGGCGGAATTCCAGGTGTTTACCGGCGTTCACCAGATCCTTCCGAATGATACACTGATTGCGCTGACACATCGGCACATGAAGGCGACCCCGATTGAGTGGACAGAAGCAGACCAGACGTTTGCGAAGACCATTCAGAAAGAGATGACGCTACCGGAGAAAGGATTGGCCACGGCCGTCTTACCAATAATTGGTGAAAAGACGACAGGGGGCGGATCGGATTGCGGCGACGTCAGCTTCAACACACCATTGTCGGTTTTCGGCTGGCCGACGCTTCCGCTCGGCGTTGCCCTGCACACCTGGGGTGTGACGGCATGTGGCGGCATGTCTATCGGCGACAAGGCATCCATCGCGTCGGCCAAAATCATGGCAGGCATTGGACACGATCTGATGACCAATGCCGATTTGCGCAAAGCGGCGAAGGCGGATTTGGTGCGCCGCCGAGGTGACTACAAATATATCTCGCCGATTCCTCCGGAAATCAAACAGCCGCCGGGTATTCCCGCTTACTTAATAAAGGATGGTGGGGATGAAATCCTCAGCGAGGTTAGATCTGAAACTTGAGCAATAGGGATGAGGACCGTCGCATTTGAAGCTAACGCGGCTCGATGTCTCAGTTGGGTCGTCCGTCACGAACCAGGTCCGCTTTCCGTCGGGTTGCCGACATACCGATTGATACTGCGCGATGCAGCGCCCGGATCGCTTCATGGTTAGCGCTACGGTTTCACAAAGTGTGTATATTTTCGACATGCAACGAACCCTCGAATCGCACTATCTTCAAATCGTCTCCCTAGACTGGGGGGCACCGCCGCAAATGGCGGGCCCCCTTTCGTAAGCCGGCGGAGAGGCCATGATCACGCGGCGGGCGAGAACCGGCCCGGAAAACAAGTCGATAGAATTCCAGCTTCGCGTTTCCCGGTCCAAAACAAAATTCAGCATCTGCAAAACGAGCTGAACGCATTTTACGACCGGATCATAGAACTGGAAAATGAAGGCCATCGCGGCCACGCGATGGAAGTGTTGAAGGCAAAGGCGATAGACCTTGCACGGCGGATCGATGAACTCCGCTGTTTATCGGTTGGAGCGCCTACCAAGCCTAGGGGGTGATCGAATATTTTCCGAACGCCAGCCCGCTGCGGCCTATCTGCGAAAAAGCCTGGCAGCAGCTTCGTTGAGTTTTGCGCGGTCGCGGCCAATCTTCCGCATCAACTCGCGAGCCTGCTCTGCCGAGATGTCGTGCTTCCGGGCGAAGTAGTCAACACTATAGGGCTCGTCCAATTGACGCCGCCGAATGACAATCCGTTTTGTCCGCTTCGCCATGCCCGGAGACTTTCAGTCACAGAGCCGCGTTCCAGCTTATATCGGACTTGACCGACCCACAATTGAGGTCGGTGGCTTTCTACTTTATCGGCACAGGCGTCCTGAAGGCTATCCGCCCCGCCTCGGTGATGCGGTAAAGGTCACCAGTATTCGGATCTGAGGTCCGCTCGATCCGGCCTGCTTGCAGAAGGTTGCCAAGCAATCTGTCACCCACCGGGATCAGCTTGAGAATCGGCACCCAATCGCCCTGCATAAGGAATTGCAGAACTTCTCGCTGCCGGTAGGTTGGATAAGGCTTCATCATTCCTCGACCTTGGGCCGCCGATCGGAAGTGGCACCAACCGTGTTCGCGATTTCCAAGAACGCCATCGCTGATGCAAAATCGGTAATTGTGAAACTTCTAACGCCGTCGCTAATGGTAACGCAGGTCAACTTATGAACTGCCTGCCATTCGATCGCCTTTGCGAACGCCTCCTTCGCGGTTTCGGTGGTGGCCGACAGCGTATGATCTTCAACGTGGGCTTGGACCACAAATGCCATGTGAACCAGGGTGACTGATTGTGCGGTCTAAGGCGACGTGCCTTATAAGTGGCAGCCGCGACGGGACGCAGCTGCCTATTGCTTTGATCCGGTACTCTGGCTCTGAACTTTTAGATCAACGGATGTCAAAGGGGTACGAGCGCTGGCCCGGTCTTCATATCTCGACATCAAAGCGAGAAGCCGTTTTTTGATGAAGGGGTCATTTGTCGCCTCCACTAAATCGCGCAAAACTTGAGCACGCTGCCTTTTAAATTCACTGTCCAACATGGCTGACCCCAAACGACATTCTGAAAGCTGAATGCTATCCAGAAACAAACCGTCCGGCAAAATGGACCTGGCTCGGGATGTGGATAAGTCGCAGGAAACCATGATGGAGCCCATCGGCGACGAGGTGGACCGCCGCCGTCGTCTGTGGCCAGGCGTAAACTCAAGATCGAAGACTGGCTCGACGCGCGCGCGTTGCGGCGTGAACTTGATTCCGCGATCAAGCGATGACCGAGAACGGACAATTCATGATGACAACGAAGCAACTTGTCGTGCTTGACCAGGAACATCGTCACGCCGGCAACCAGGTTTCTCGCCTTATCCGGGGTCGCAAGCGCCCAACTGGTGCAAATGCGCCAGTTCGCGATGATCACCAGTCACTTTGCGAAACGCACTATGACGCCGTAAATCGATGACCGCACGCGATTTCGTCCTGGCGCTGTTCGCGCGACATCGGCGCATTGTTTTTCGTGATGACGATCAAGGCTGTGATCGGATGAAAACATTAAAGTGACCCCTGGCGTCTACTTCGCAAAGTACTCCCTGGGGAGGACCTTGAGCGCACCGAATTGCCGCGCCGGCCAAATGTCTCCGTCCGGAGACATTTCAATTTCCAGTTCAGTTTCCCCGATCGCTCTATCGCTGATGTTTAGATGCGCCGCATCAATGTGCAAATTCGATCGAAATCGTCCGCAAAGGCGACGAATTTTGTGTGCCGGTCCGCGTGGACTCCGTGAGAGATCGGGTGTCAGCTTTCCTGACGGGGCGGCCAACGAAGGCACGACCAGGATGTTCAGCACCATGACAATCATCTTTCTGCCGCAGCGCCCGTATCTGCCGCTGGGTACATTACGAAACGCGCTGAGCTATCCGAGCCCATTCGACGCTTTCCCGGATGCAGATGTTCGAAAGGCACTCGAGCGGTGCGATCTCGGCAGTCTCACCGCCAAGCTTGACCAGACCGAGCGTTGGGACAAGGAGCTATCGCTTGGTGAACAGGAACGCCTCGCATTCGCGCGCCTCCTGCTGCATAAGCCGGGGTGGGTTTTCCTCGACGAGGCGACGGCCGCGCTCGACGAAGAAAGCCAACGTCGCGTCATGCGCCTGTTCGACGACGAGCTGAAGCAGACTACCGTATTGAGCATCGGTCACCGTCCGGACCTCGCCGTCTACCATACGAGAACGCTTCAACTCGTTCACGGAATTGACGGTGACCGCCTCAAGCTCAAACCGCCTCCTGCGCCGCCCCCGCCGCGACGTTGGCTGCAACGGATCGATGACTGGCTGCTGACAATCCGGTCGTGATGCATGCATGGCTTCGCGCCCCGATCTCGTTCGTCGGAGCCGACCCGCCGTACGCTTCAGCGCCAGTCGTCTGCACGTTGTGCTCGCTCACAGACCTAAAGCCCGCCCTGCGAACACTACCCGCGCCCAACGCTGCCGCGTCCACTGCAACCCGCCCCAACGTTCGTGACGATGGCCAACGCCCCTCTTACCGGGACGGGATGGCCGGATTTGTAAGGGTGATTTGGGTCCGCGGCGAAGCGGAATATTTTTGCGCGCGAGACTGGACGAGGCAAATCAAGTTGATGTTGCTCGGGAAAATCGATCTTTCAAGAAAATCGGTTTTCGCGCGCGCCAGCAAGAAGAGAGCCTTCGGCCGATGGCTGACTGCTGGACCATCATACCGGGCGGTTCCCGCGCAAAGTCGCGCCCTCAGAAGGACCCTGCCGACCGATTGCGGAGGGGCCGCCATCGTTCGACGGTCCCCACCCAGCCGTCGCGCATCACGTCATCACCGCAACCCGATCCGAGCCGTCAACGATGGGTGTCCGCTTTTGAGGGCCAAGGTAGGCAGACACTCCGTTGATCTAGGTCAACGTCAGCGATCCTTTGGCGCTCACGCTATGTTCAGCCGCACTTGAAGCGGCTCCCGTCATTTTTCAGTGACGCAAGCGCGAAGAGGGAGGTCCGCCATGCATCCGAGGAAGCGTCTTTCGATCAAGTCAGCGACTGTTGCCGGGATTGCTGCTAGCGCCCTGTTGGGGCTTGCAGGTCTCACTCTCAATCCAGCCCCAGCCAAGGCGGTCGTATACTGCCAGTACGTTGAATATCCGGTGGGTTGCGTTGCCCGGGCAGGCGTCGTGCTTCGGCCTCGTCCGGTGGCGCGCGCTGCGGTCCGTCATAACGCCGGTGGCAATGCAAATGGTGGCGTCAATCGCGTTGGGGCGAGGCGGTAGAGGCTTGTTTCGCGGGTCACGAGCCCTTGCGGCAGCCGGTACGCCGAGGCTCGTGACTTGCTTCAGGGCAGAAAACCGGGAACACGAAAATGGATGAAAGTTCGGAGCCCAAGGGGATTTGTCGTCGAAACGCTCTCGCTTTATTTGGATACGCAGCGGCATTTGGACTTGTCGCTTCGTCTGCAGTTCTGACGGGATCGCAGGCTGAAGCCCAAACCACCACCACACCCGCCACGCCAACGACACCGCCCGCGGATACCGCGAAGTCCGGCACGGAGCGGCGTCAGGAACGGCGAAGCGGGCGAGCGGAACGACGACAGGAACGACGCACGGGGCGCGCAGAGCGACGACAAGAGCGGCGCACAGGACGCGACGAGCGACGGGACGCGCGCGACGGCACCACCACCGAGCAAAAAAAGTAATGCTCGGGCAAATCGGCGGCCACTTTTTGCGCGCGTTGTTAGCGTGAAGGCCGGAACACCAACCTACCACGAACAACGCCGCGTAGCTCGTTCCGGCAGCTTCCGGCACCTTTGAGACATACCCGCTTATTCTGGGAATGTCCGTTCACCGGGGTAGAGCGGAAGTCGCCGCGGTCCGGTCGAAGCGACACGAATGACCCATCTCGGACATTGCAGTCGCTTCCATGGTCGATGCTTGTTCCGGCCCAGGCCACAGTCTCTTTCGTCGGGTTATCGAATATCCGTGTCAGGGTTTTGGTGCTCGAAGTGCATATAGTCTTTGGTAAATCATCGGCTCTGGTATCCAATCAAGCAGGGTGTATCCAAGTGGCAGCTTGATTAGGTTCGCGACAATTCTGGATGAAGGCGGATACCAATAAACGGACAAGTTATGAAATTTAAGGGGAGCGAACCCTAAAGTAGTGAACTCGTGCATCAATCGCTTATGGCTGAAGTGTCTTCTGTAGTCCACGATTGGACCCGAGAGCAAAAGTATTTTGCCTGAATGTTCTTTGGTAACCTTCTCCAAAAACGCTCCCTGCTCCGGTAGGGACAGGTAGTGGACGCATTCGATAGCTGCGATCACGTCGTAACCTTCGAAAGACGTTTGTAAGAAATCAGCGCTTTCAAATCTGGCATTTGGCAGGTTTAGCGATTTGGCGCGAGCAATTGCTACATCGCTTATATCGATGCCAACCACGGATCGTGCTTGGCTAAAAATTGCCCGAGTCAGGTGGCCTTCGCCACAACCGAGTTCAAGAACGGATTTGTTCCGGATGAATGGCTTCAGACATCGGCGCAAGACCTTATCCCTGAATCGTGCGTGGGAAATATGCCAGGGGTCAGGGTCAGCGTAATAGAGATTGAAATCTGCCGCCGTTCGCATTGCTGGTTTCCGCTGCGTGCCTGTTTAGAAACAAGCGCTCTTCGCGAGTTGCCCAAAACTGATTGTCTGTGACGCATCTCGCGAACCGATGCCACTGAATGGTATCATTCGGCATCTCATGCGTCGACGGCCTCCAATGCCTGCACTTGGCACTTTGCAGACCTGCCGACGTGGCCTGATGATGTCCGTTCATTGAGGTAAAGCGGGCTTGGCAACTACGCGCGTCGAAGTCACCCGTTTCGTCAATTTGAGGCTTGCCTTCGCGTCTCCCAAGCGTGATAGCCGTGGAAATCCACGGCCTGTTTTCGATCACGCCAGAATCGATTTCACCAACTGCCGTTCTGCGAGAATGAACTCGAAGAACGCCGCGATACGGGGCACCCGCCGCAGGTCGGGATGTGTCAACAGCCGCCAGCTTCGCGACAGTTCCGGAATCGGTCCCAGCACGCGCACGAGATCCGGTTCTGCGTCGCCGAGAGACGCGGGTAGGGGCCCAATGCCTATTCCCGATTTCACCGCGTAGATGAGGCCCAGCACGCTGTTGGTGCGCGCCGACATCTTGACGTCGGGGGCGACGTTCTGGAGCCAGATCGATGCGCGGTGCATGCTGAGCGTTTCGTCGAAGCCGACAAGCTGATGGGTCGGCAGATCGTCCACCTTCTCGGGCTTGCCAAACTGTTCGATATAGCCGCGGCTGGCATAGACGGCCCAGATCGAATCCGCGACCTTGCGGCCGACAAGTTCGTCATCGGTATCGCCGGAGCGGAAGGCGACATCGGCTTCGCCTTTCGACAAATCGAGGTAGCGGTCGCTGGTGACGAACTCGATTCGAAGTTTTGGATAGCGGGTCTGGAAACGATCGATGAGCGAAGACTTCGTCATGCGGCCGATGATCGGCTCGGGGCAGGTGACCCTTATCACGCCGGTGAGGTCGTGGGCCTCATCGGTGACGCGCCGCTCGAAATCGACGATGGTTGCTTCGATGCGCTCGGCGTAGGGCATCAAGTCCTCGCCGAATTTGGTGAGGCGGTAGCCTGACGGATGACGCTTGACCAAGGGTTGCCCGATCGCGCGTTCCAGTTCGGTCAGGCGCCTTTGCACCGTCGACTGACTGAGCCCGAGCGCCTTTCCGGCCGCGATCGTGCTGTGATGCCGGGCAATGGCCAGAAAATACTTCAAATCGTTCCAGTCGAACATCGGGCGATTATGCACTTCTGCGGCGGGGTACCGCAATCCTGCGGCTTACCGCTGCCGCCCCGGTCATCTAGGTTTTCAGAGCCTTGATGAAGCGACGACGTTCCGTTTCATGCCTGACCATTTGAGCGACCCCTCGGCCATATTCAGGAGATCGAAATGAGAAGCCCGTTGCCGCCGCTGATGGCGGGGTTGATCGCGGTGTGCGTCGTCGTGTCGTCGGCGATCGCGCAGCCGGCCGCTACCGAATGCTCCCAGTCCGTCAAAATCATCGTATCGTACCCGCCCGGGTCGCCCGACGACGTGATCGCGAAAATCCTTGCGCAAAAACTGTCCGAGGCCGGCGGCCGATACCATGTCGAAAACATGCCGGGGGCGGCCGGGACGATCGGCACCGCGACGGCGGCCAGAGCGGCGCCTGACGGCTGCACCATGGTCATCGTCAATCAGAACTTTGTCGTTCAGCCCGCCATCGGCGAAAAGCTATCTTACCAAGTGCCCGAAAGCTTTACGCCCGTCGCGTTGCTGTTGGCCGCGCCGGAAACCATTTCGGTCAACCCGTCGGTGCCCGCGACCACCATGAAGGAGCTTGCGGCGCTGGTGAAGGCAAATCCCGGCAAGTACAATTATGCCTCGCCGGGCTACGGTTCGTCGCCGCATCTGGCCAGCGAGCGGCTCTTCAGACATTCGCTCGGGCTCGACGTCGTGCACGTGCCGTTCCAGGGCGGCCCGCCAGCCGTTACCTCGACCGTCGCCGGTCACACCCAGATCCTGCATCTCACCCTTCCGGTGGTCGCCCCGATGGTGCGCGACGGCAAACTTCGGCTGCTGGCGGTCGCCGGCACGACGCGGGCAGCGGAATTTCCGGACGTTCCGACGCTTGATGAGGCGGGCATACCGAACCACGAGGTCGGGTTTTGGGATGGCATCATGCTTCCCAGGGGAACGCCTGACGACATCGTTGAACGCAGGCATTGGCAAATCAGCGAGATCATCGCGTTGCCTGAAGTGCGCGAGCGGTTGGCGGCGCTTGGATACACGCTGGTCAATGGCTCGCGGACACAGTTCGCCGCGCATCTGCAGAGCGAGTTGGCCAAATGGAAAGCAATTGTCCGCGAGGGCGGGATCAAAATTGAATGATCCGATCGAACCTGATTTCGGTGCAATTGTCCGGAAGGAGCCTGCCATGGAAAGCAAATCTGCGTTGGACAATGATTTGGTCACGGCGGCGGTGCGTGCGCAGTGGAAGCAGACGGCCAAGGGCTGGAACGACGCCGGCACTGTCATTCGGCCGTGGCTGCACAAGGCGACGCAGGCCATGCTCGGCATGGCCGGGGTCGTGCCCGGCTCGCATGTACTGGATGTGGCGGCCGGCGCGGGTGACCAGACCATGGACATCGCCGAGCGGGTAGGGCCGCAGGGCTATGTGCTGGCGACGGACCTCTCGCCCGAAATTCTCGGATTTGCAGCGGAGCAGGCCGCCGCTGCGGGGCATCGCAATGTCGAGACCCGCGTTTCGGACGGACAACAACTGCAGATCGAGGACGCGCGGTTTGACGTCGTCGTCTGTCGGCTCGGCCTGATGTTTTTCGGCGATCCGCTGCAGGGCCTGCGCGAAATGGCGCGCGTGCTCAAACCCGGCGGTACGGTCTGTACGATGGTGTTCGGGACGCCGCAGGCCAATCCTTGCGTGGCAACGCTGATGTCGACAGCGCGAAGGTACGCCGGCATGCCGCCGCTCGATCCGTATCAGCCGGGCGGCCTGCTGAGTCTCGGCAAGCCCGGCCTGATCGATGAACTGTTCAGGGAAGCGGGATTTCTCGAAATCGCGACAACGAAAGTCGCGGCGCCTTTCAGCCTGCCGACCGTCAAGGACTATATGAATTTCATCCGCACCTCGGCCGGACCGGTCGTTCAGATCGTGAAGAGTATGGATCCCGCGACTGCCGAAGCCGCATGGGCTGAGATGGAAGAGGCTCTTAGCCGGTATCAGCGGCCGGACGGGTGGGAGGGGCCCAATGAGCTGCTGTTGACGGCGGCACGGAGGTCCTAGCGTCCAAGTAAACGGCTGGACCCGTATGCGTTGCTGCGTCGCGGGCAACAGCGCGTAGGGCGGATTAGCCGAAGGCGTCATCCGCCGCTGCATCTGAATGAGATGGCGGATTACGCTGCGCTAATCAGCCCTACGGGCTTGCGCGCTACCAAACGCATTGCAGCACAGCGTCCGCGCCATCTGGACATGGGCCTCTCGCATTGTTCAAAATCGCCGGCAAAACAGCGGAGGCGACGATGGCGATTATCGATTCCCAGGTTCATGCCTATGAGGCGAACAGCCCGAAGCGGCCCTGGCACACGGTGCCGAACTGGCCCGATCACGTCACGGGTGACGAGATGGTGGCGGCGATGGACAAGGTCGGCGTCGACGGCGCGATCTTCATCTCTGCCTTTTCGTTGTACCGCTACAATTCCAGCTATGCCGTGGAGGTGCAGCGGGCGCATCCCGGCCGGCTCGCCATCGTCAAGCCGCTCGATCCCGACGATCCCGGTGTGGCGGACGTGGTCGCGGAGTGGAAGAAGACGCCGGGCGCGGTCGGCATCCGCGTCATGCTGCGGAAGGAAGAGAAGCGCGCGGCTGACGATCCCGGCGTCGACCGGATTGCGCGCGCGGCCGTTCGTTACGATTTTCCGCTCAACATCCTGTGCTGGGACAATCTGGACGCTGGCACAGCGCTGATCGACCGTCATCCCGATACGCGGTTCATCATCGACCATCTCGGCATCCTGCAACCGCGCGTGCCGCCGGCGCCCCCTGAGCCTTGGGCCAATCTTCCAAAGGTGCTCGAACTCGCCAAGCGTCCGAATTGCGTGATCAAGGTCAGCGGCGCCTGTACGCTGTCGCGCGAGCCGTATCCGTATCCCGATATATGGGACCCGCTCGCCCGCGTCTTCGATGCCTGGGGTTTCGATCGCTGCCTGTGGGGCACGGACTGGACGCGGGCGTTCGCCGTCGTCAACTACGAGCAGGCCGTCGAGCCGTTCCTCAAGACCAGCCGCCTGAGCGACAGCGAGCGGGCCATGCTGATGGGCGGGGCCTGCAGCAAGGCCTATGGCTGGTCGCCGAAGAAGGGTTAGCGGGTGGGGCAGGCCTGACAATCGACCTGCAGGTTGGCACACGTGCCCACCTCCAGCCTATAAGCCGGCCTTATTTGTTGGGAGCCTCGTCGCCCCTTTCCAACTGGGGCTTCTCGAGCAAGACGGCACTCAGCAGCGAGCGGTGCACTTCGATCTTCCCGTTGTAGCTGATCAATCCAAGTTTGCGAAACTTGTTGGGAAATAGCTCACCCGGGGGCGGGTCGTTCCGATCATTTCCGCCAATGTCCCCTGGTTGATCGAGGCGTCGATGGGTGTGGGGGCGCCATCCTTTCCGAAATTGGCCAGCAGCAAAAGCAGGCGCGCGAGCCGTCTTTCGCTGGAGTTGAACAACTGGTCGATCAGATCTTCTTCAATGCGATTGCTCGGGTCACCGGATAGGTCGTGGATCGCTTCGGCAAACCGGGGCTCCCTGCGGAGCGCTGCCAGCATCGCCTTTCGGGTGATGGAGGTGATAAGGCACTCTTGCATCGCTGCGCGGTCCCAACGCGAACCGTCTGACCGTGCACACATCCCTCGCCAAAAAAATGTCCGGCTTCCGAGAGGCCGACGACGGCTTCCTTGCCTTGCTCGGACACGACGGTCACCTTGACCTTGCCCGATTGAATGTAAAAAATTCTATCGGCTTCGTCACCCTGGGCGTAAATGATCCGGATTTTGCGATACTTCTGTACCGCTTTCCAGTACCGACATTGGCTAAAAAGCTATCGGATCGAAATCTCGTTTCGCAGGCTTCGCTGGTCCCTCCATGCACCGGCGAAGTCGGATATTATAAATATCACTCGCGCTGGTCGATCTTGGCCACACGAGCCGTTTTTAAAAGCGTGAAAATGACGCGGTCAGGGCCGGGTGTCCGGCAATTGTCGCGCACGCGCCCGGTTCGACGGGGGCTACATACCCGACTCACGCACAGCCAACCGACCCACCTCTTGGCGTGCTGGAGCGCCCGCGCTGCAGCACTGTGAGCCGAGATGAACGTGGCCGGTTTTGCGCCGGGCTTGGCGGGGTTCGAGCTCTCACGTTCGAATGTTTTAACTGCCATTCGGTCCAGCGGACCCTTGTGGCCACGGATCCCCTAGACGGCGAAGCGAGAAAGTGGCTCAGAGGTCACCTCGAATCGCCGAACTAGATGCCGCCCACCTGCGGGAGGTGCGGTGTTTGATCAGACAGCCCCACCGTATCGCGGGTCCTGTCAAGCCTGCTATGCCGGCGGTGCGCGGGCGCTACCGCGGTGCTGCGACCTCGCCTTCTTGGGCTTACCGAGATGAAGCTGGAAACCGTAGCATCAGCAAGGCGGTATGTCTCGGCCGCCAGCTGGAGCAAGCCCCTGGCAGACTCCACCGCCAGCCAGGCGGGCCATCTGCCTTGAGGGAGAGGAGGAGGAGTGCGCTCCTTCTCTCGCAGCCCGGCTGGGTATGCCACCGTGAGCCCGCCTCGCGCCACCGGCACCTCGAGCTGATTCGTCCGTGCCGGTCGGCGACTCGCAATGGCCGATGATGGAGCCTTCGCGCCACAGCCTACGTAATGCGGGGTTCTTGACGGCACCCGAATTCATGTCCATATGTCGGGTAGTCGACACTTGGCCGAACAGCTGGGCGTTTTGCTTTGCCGCAGGAGGCACGCACGCTTCACGGCCTTCCCCAAAAATCGATCAACCGACGAAGGTGCCGAGCCATCGGCATCCTAATATTTACGTGCACCGTCAGAAGGGGATATCTCTTTGCAAAATACAGCTGTGCAGTCGTCCGACAGGCAATCGCCCGGCGGCGGCGATGAGACCCTCAACGCCCGGCGTTGGCAGCGCATTTTGAGTGACTACAGCACCCCCAATCGGCTGCGCAGCATTGCCGAACTGGCGATCACGGCTTTGCCGCTCATCGCGTTGTGGGCCGCGGCCTGGTTCACGTTCCACCTCGGCCATGCCTGTGGGCTTCATTGCTTATCGCCATACCGGCTGCCGGCTTTCTCGTGCGCCTGTTCATGATCCAGCACGACTGCGGTCACGGCACCTTTTTTGCGGGCCGGCTGGCGAACGACTGGGTTGGCCGCGTCCTTGGCGTGCTCACGCTTGACGCCCTACGACTGCTGGCGCCACACGCATGCGATCCATCACGCCACCACCGGCAACCTCGATCGCCGCGGCGTCGGCGATCTCGATACGCTGACCGTGCGCGAATACCGCGCGCTGTCCGTGTGGGGCCGCCTGAAATACCGGCTTTACCGT
>CAWIZF010000018.1:0-123096 GCA_963840465.1 uncultured Alphaproteobacteria bacterium
CGAGGGGGATCGGAATATTGTTCCGGCGCATCAGCCCGAACATTGCCTTGCGCTCGAATACACCCTGGAAATAAATCTCAGCCCCCAGCTTACGGTTCAGCTCCTCGCGCATTTCTGTCACGATTACAGGTGCACGCCGCTCGGCCAGACGGTACGTGGGCGTATCGATCGGAATACCGGCCCAACGCATCCGCTCGATCTCCATCATGAAGGCACCGCGTATGGGGGCTCGCAGCAGATCGATGTATGGCAACATCGCGCTGAACAGCCTTATCACCATCCGGTTGTCTTCGATGCAGTAATCCTGCAGCAGAACAATCTCTTCTGGCGTGTGGTTGGTCTTCGTGAAGGCGAGCGCACGCATGTCATCCTTAACGGCCTTGTCCATTCCGGCGACACGGTAGCGTTGGCAGGCCTGTATCAGTTGCGGGCCAGGCTGCTTGCTGTCCGCCGCACGGCTGCATCTCGGAGTTATGAAGCACCATGTACTCGGCATAGAGATCGATTGCCGGCATCGGGAGCGGGTATCCGCACGTGAAAGAAGCTGCCCGCCTCGGCCGAGAGTGCAAACCCAATCAAGAGAAACGGGTCACCGCGATCCCACGGTGGCCGGGCCGGGTAGGGGGCCGCGAGACGGTGCTCAATCTCGCGGCCAAGTTGATCGATCTCGATTGCACAGATACAGACGGGCGGGCCGGGAGGCTCGCCCTGTCCCTTTTTCGATGCGACGACTTTCCAGCCACGCCTCGACCTCAGCCTCGTCCCAGGCCCGCGCCTGCGCGCCGACACGAGTGCCGGCCGGAAAGTCTTGCTCGCGCATCAACCTCGTGAGGGTCGTCCAATTGCGGACGATGTTACGCTGCTTGAGGTCGTAAAACCGAAGAAATTTCTTCATGGTGCAGTCCTCACGGCTGTTTTTGACCGTGAGTAGAGGTGCTCGATACTCAGCGCCGTTTCCAATGGAGAATAATACGAGTTTTTGCGGATGTTTTCTCCATGACCTAACAGCCGGTGACAACTGCTAACGATTACTGACGCATCTCCAGCTCGCGCCGCGGCCGGCAAAATTTGCTTATGAAGACCTTGGCCCGCGCCTCGGCGCTAGCGGCAATTCCGCAGGCTTTGAACACCTCCTTCAAAAGCTCAACGAACGGCCCGTGGGCGCCCCCTCAAGATCGGTGCGTACCGTCGGGAGCGCCCCGGTTAGTTGATAGAACACCGAGGCAGCGATCGGGTGACCCAGTCGGCGCGACGCTTGCGCGGCCCTCCTGGCTGAGCGCGTAACCGTTCCAGGGCTGGCTGTGCAGCCTCCTCCATCTGGACTAGTTGACCGTGGATCTTGTCAATCCCATTGCGTCTAGGGCGGTTTTGTTCATCTTGCTGACGTGGAGACGGAGCTCACCAGCCTGCTTCGTCAGCGCCCGCAGATCGCGTTCGTCTTGTTTCGTGGTCCGGGGACGAACTCATCGGGCAGGACCAGGAATGGAACACAGAAATTCAGCCACGTCCTTGACGGTATCACGACGACTTTCAAAATCCGGCGCGCTCAGCATCTGCGCCAGCCGATCGTACAGTTGGTCGGTCGATCAGCTTGCTTCGCGGTCGTTGGTTTGATGACCTCGCCGGGCGGGGACCACCTGGAGAGGTATACAGCACCCGAGCCGCGGCCCCGACAGTGTCACGACGGCTCTCGCTCACCGGCAGCCCGCTCAGGATTGCTGGAGGTGGTGCAAAGCGTATCGTGCCGGTCGGCCGTCACTGCCCGGCCTCGCGAAGCACGACCATATTCTCCGGCGGCGGCTCGACGATATCGCGCAGCCGCGCGGCCCACAGCTCGAAAGCTGCCCGCTGCTCGTCAAGATAGCCGTAGCGGTCGTAGACGGCGCGAACGCCGCGCTGCTTGTGACCGATCATTAGTTCGGCGACGGTGCCGCTGATCGGGAGCGCCGACAAATGTGTTCGCATGGTTCGGCGGATGTCGTGCAAAGTCCAGTTCGCCGGACCGGCTGCCCCAAAGCGCCGGTCGAGCCGCTGCTTGAACTTCATAAAGCCGCTGATCGGCCGCGATCCGCTGACGGTGCTGAAAACATACGGGCCGGGAAATGCCGGAAGTGAGGCGAGGATAGCGACCGCCTGCCTGGGGAGCGGGATTGTGCGCGGCTGCTCGTTCTTGGTCCGGTCGCCGGATAGTTGCCAGAGGCCGGCAGCGAGGTCGAGCTCGTCGCGCCGCATGCCGGCCAGTTCTCCGCGGCGGCAACCTAGCAGGATCAGCAGCCGGATGAACGGATCGAACGGGAATTCGTCGTCCCCGGTAACCTGCCAGATCGCGCGCAGCTCGCCGGTATCCAGCACACGTTCGCGCGGCTTGGGAGCTGCAATCAGGTCCGCAATTCGCACCCGGTCGCACGGTGATGCCGTCAGCCCATAGGTTCCACGATTGAGAGCCCAGCCAAATAGGCGCGATGTGTAAATCCACGCCTGCCGGGCCGCCGAGGGGCTGGTGTCGCCAATGGCCTCAACCATTCCGATGACGTCGGCTCGGGTGATGTCGGTGAGGGGCCTATCGCCCCACCGCCTGACCAGCTCGCGCCGGAGCAATTGTCCGATGGCAAGGCCGGTGCGCTTTCGGGATAGGTGCCGGGTCGTGAATTCCTCAACCACATGGGCGACGGTGACCGCTTTGCGTTGGTGCTCGGCGACTTTCAGGGCTTGGGCCCGCTCGCGCGGGTGAACGCCGCTGGCCAGGTCGTCCAGTGCGGAACCCGCCTTCTTGCGGGCGGCTGTCAGGCTCAGTGTCGGATACTGGCCCAGCACCACGCGGGAGGGATGGGGCTTCCCCGGTAGCCGCCGCATGACGTGAAACGAGATCACCCCGCGGTCGGTGACGCGGACGCCGAAGCCCGCCAGCGCGGCGTCCCAGACCGTAACGCGCTTGCCAGCCGGAGCCGGCTTGAGGGCGCGAAGCGCCTTGTCGGTCAGGATAGTTTTCAAATGATGTGCTCCGAAAAGCAATCTCGGGGCAACGCTGGGGCAACGGTTTGGCTGTGTCAACAGGTGTTAGCGATTATAACTTGATGTATGCAATCTTCAGGTAACATTTTGAAAAATTGTAATTTTACTCCTAAAATGGTGAGTGGTCGTCAGTGGTTGTTAGTGGCCCTAATATCGTTTACACCGAGAGGGTCGGGAGTTCGAATCTCTCGCCGCCTACCAGCCTTCGCGCTACGGCTGGGCATGCCAGCCGGGGCGTGAAGCGCGAAGGCTGTCGCGCCGAAGCTCGAAGAGCGAAGGCGGACTGTTTGAATCCCATGCGCGGAAACTGAACGTTCCGAAATAGAACGAGGACCGCGCACATGGACGCCCCCACGGGCCACGAACAAAACGCCGACCAGGTCGCCTACTGGAACGGCCCCGCCGGCCAGCGCTGGGCGGAGCGGCAGGCGGCGCAGGACGTGCTGCTCAAGCCGGTCGCCGACCTGGTGATCGATCGGGCGAAGCTGAAGCCGGGCGAGCGCGTCATCGACGTCGGCTGCGGCAGCGGCGCCACGGCAATCGCCTTCGCGCGAGAGGTCGCGCCGTCAGGCCATGTGCTCGGCGTCGACATATCCGGCCCGATGCTGGAGCGGGCGCGGCAGAGTGCGCCGAAGGACCTTTCGATCGATCTCGTGCTGGCGGACGCGACCGTCTATCCGTTCGAGCCCGCCAGTTTCGATGTGCTGGCCTCGCGGTTCGGCGTGATGTTCTTCGCCGATCCCGCGCTGTCATTTGCCAACCTGCGCAAGGCGCTGCGGCCCTCGGGCCGGCTGGCCTTCGCCTGCTGGCGCGAGCCGCGGGAAAACCCGTTCTTCATGGCGCCGCTACAGGCTGCCTACAAGCATGTGCCAAAACTGCCGCAGCAGGGGCCGGAGGATCCCGGGCCGTTTGCGTTTGCCTCGGAGGCGCGCGTCCGCCGGATTCTCGATGCGGCAGGATTTACCGGCGTCGAAATGGAGCCGTGTCCTCTGCTGCTGGATTCCGCGATCGGCCGAGGCCTCGATGGGGCAGTGCAGGGCGCACTCGAAATCGGCCCGGTCAGCCGTGCGCTGGATGGCCAGCCGGAAGAACTCCGCAAAGCTGCCGCGGCTTCCATTCGCGAAGCGCTGACGCCGTTCGCCAGGGGCGACGCCGTATTGCTGCCGGCGTCGGTCTGGGTCGTCACGGCAAGGGCGTCGTAGCGGAGAGGGGCAACCTCGCGCCACACCGTCATGGCGAGCCAACGGGTCGCGCGAATGCGCGCCCTGTTGGCTCGCAATGACGGCAGAGCGCACGCCCGCGCCTCCCAAATCATCGCCGGATGCAAGATGCTGCACGGCCTTTTCCAATCCCGGCGACTGACCCATTCCTATTGAACGCCGGATAGCCATCGCCACGCCACCAAATCGCCTGACGATTCAGCGACGCTTGTGTCGCACGGGGCTGGTGGTGATGCGCATGGATGCAGTAACGATGCGTTTGTCCGATCTGCAGCTAACTCCGGCCCGGGTCGGTCTGATTCTGCTCATGCTGCTTCTGCTCGGCGCGATCGTCTTTCGAGTCATCACTGCGTCCGAACACCGTGAGGTTCGTCCGTCCGCCTCTCCTGAGAACGGCGAGCGAGTTACCCCGAATACGGGTGTCAGAGGTCTCAGGGGATCGCTGGAATAAGATAATCTGTCGAACGGCGCCGTGCGGCCATGCAATGGACGGAGGAGCGCTATTTGATTGTCGCTTGCACGGTAATGACCGACGTGCCGGAGGCCGTCGGCCCCTGACCGGTTGCTTTGATGGCAAAGGTATCGCTTCCCTTGTATCTGGCCTTCGCCTTGTATTCGTAAGTCGTTGCGTTGAGCTTCTTCAACTTGCCGTGCGCCGGCTTTTGAAAAATCTCCGAACTGGTCACCGTGCCCCGCATCGTGATCGGAAACAGGCAGCTTTCTCCGGCTGCGACGCTGATGTCGCCGGTCGAGTTCTGGCCCCAATCCGCCAGTTCTACTAATTTTGGACAGTCGGAAGCGGCCAGCGCTGGAGACGGAGACGCGGACATTGAGCCCGCAGTTCCAACGATAAGCGCCAAAACGGCGACCTTGGACAACCGCATGGTAGAGCTCCTCGTTTTAAAAAACGCGGCGTACCTGGCTTACTACCACGTCGCCATCGCTCCGTTGCGCAAACGCTTCGCGTTTGTCGCAGGCAATGACGGGATGGAGCGTCGTCGAAACGACTACGCCCGTTCTTCCCAGATCATGGCCAGGTGCACAATCGTCTCCGCGGCCTTTTCCATGTCCTGGCGGCTGACCCATTCCAGCCGCGAGTGGAACGCGTGTTCGCCGGCGAAGATGTTGGGGCAGGGCAGGCCCATGAACGACAGCCGCGAGCCGTCGGTGCCGCCGCGGATCGAGCTTCGCACCGGCGTCAGGCCTGCGCGATTGATCGCCTCGATGGCGTAGTCGACGGTCTCGCGGGTGGCGGTCGATCACCTGCTTCATGTTGCGGTATTGCGGCTTGACCTCCATCCGGTAGGTCGAGCGCGGATAATCCTTCATCACCTCTTTGACGATGCCTTCGAGCAGGGCTTCCTTTTGCTGCAGCCCCTCGTCGGTGAAATCGCGCACGATGAAGCCGATGGTGGCCTTCTCCAGCGCGCCCGTGATGCCGATCGGATGCAAAAAGCCTTCCTTGCCCTCGGTGGTCTCCGGCGAGCAGGTGTCCCTGGGCAGGCGGTCGATGATGGCTGCCGCGATCTTGATGGCGTGCTCCATCTTGCCTTTTGCAAAGCCGGGATGGGTCGAGACGCCCTCGATGGTGATGGTGGCGCCGTCGGCCGAAAAGGTTTCGTCCTCGATATTCCCGGCGGATTTCGCCGTCCATCGTATAGGCGAAGTCGGCGCCGAGCTTTTTCAGGTCGGCCTTGTCGACGCCGCGGCCGATCTCCTCGTCGGGCGTGAACAGGATCTTGATGGTGCCGTGCCTGATATCAGGATTTTGAATCAGGAACCGCGCCGCATCCATGATCTCGGCGAGGCCGGCCTTGTTGTCGGCGCCCAGCAGCGTGGTGCCGTCGGTCGTGATGATGTCGTGGCCGATCTGGTCGGCGAGCGCGGGATGGTCGGCGGCGCGGATCACCTGGGAGGGATCGGCCGGCAGCACGATGTCGCCGCCCTGGTAATTCTTCACGAGCTGCGGCTTGACGTTGGCGCCGGTGCAATCCGGCGACGTGTCCATGTGCGAGCAGAAACAGATCACCGGCACCTGTCTTGTCGGTATTGGCCGGGATCGTCGCATAGACATAGCCGTGCTCGTCGAGATGGGCGTCTGCGAGCCCCATCGCCAGCAACTCCGAAGCCAGCAGGCGGCCGAGATTCTTCTGCTTCTCGGTCGAAGGGCAGGTCGGCGAGGCCGGATCGGACTGGGTGTCGATCACGACATAGCGCAGGAAGCGCTCGGTGACATCGTGGGTGAAGGCGAGGGGCGAGGCCGGCATGACGATCCGAAAAGCTGGGCAAGGGAAGCGCTCTATAACAGAAAAGCGCCCTTCCGGGTCCCCGCCGGAATGGCGCTTCTGGCCGGTTCAGAGGGGGAGGTCCGCTCAGACGGCTTCCTTGAGTTCCTTGGCGGCGCGGAACGCGACCTTCTTGCTGGCCTTGATCGGGAGCGGTTCGCCGGTGGCGGGGTTGCGGCCCATGCGGGCGGCGCGCTTGCGGACCTGGAGGATGCCGAGCCCCACGATACGGACCCGCTCGCCCTTCTTCAGGTGTTTTGCAATCTTGCCGACCATGTCGGTCAGGATCGCCTCGGCGGCCTTCTTCGACAGGTCATGTTCCTCGGCCAGCGCTGCGGCCAGATGTTTGAGTGTGATGGTCGCTGGAGTCGCTGCTTTCTTCGCCATATCTGGCTCTCCTTGTTGGTTGAATGGCCCTGAGCGCCTTTGTGAAACCGGTCCGCGCCGGGAAAATGCCTTGGGTGTTGACATGAAACCCGCCGTCCGGGGCAACCAGCGCAAGGGAGGATTTCAAGAAACCCATACGTATCAGGCCTTAAACGATTCGGGGAATCGCTGCCTGCGCCGTTTTGCCTGAAAACAGGGCATTATTTGCATCGGAATCGCAGAAACCCCCGTCTGACGCGGGGATTCGCAACGTCCTTGACTAAGCGGGGGCGGCCCTTTATGCCCTCGGTTCTGCGCGGATCAGAACATGATTACGGCATCCGCGGGAGTAGCTCAGTTGGTTAGAGCGCCGCCCTGTCACGGCGGAGGCCGCGGGTTCGAGTCCCGTCTCTCGCGCCATTTATCGATGGCTTGACGTAGATCTTCCGAGACTGCCGCAAACAAAAAGGCCGCCCTTGAGGCGGCCGTTTTTATTCCGATGCCAGTGATATCGTTTAACGGACCGTCGAGGTGCTCGAGCTGGTGACGACCACCGCCTTGCCGGCCTTCACGACCTGCGCGGTCTGGCTGTAATCCGCGCCGGTCCGGGCGGAGATGCCGAAAGCCGCAACCGCGATACCCGCCACCAGGGCGACGACCACGATCTTCAGGTGCGTACTGCGATCCGCTGAGTGAATTGAGTGGTTCATCTGAGCCTCCCGGACGCCTTCCGCGTCCTGTTGGTGAGACAATTACGCCGCGTGTGTTTCAGGATCGTTTCGCGGTTCCGTCAAAATGGTTTCATTCGGCCGGTTTTTGGCCTGCTTTCGTCCTGATTTCCGTGACGAAGCGCACAGATCGGCGGCCGCAGCGGCGGGCGCCGCAGCGGGTGAGAGCTGAAAATTCCAATGAAAACAATACGAAGGGGAGACGCGAGGCGTGCGGCTAGGCCGCCCGCTGAATGTCGTCCCGTATCGACCGCGCCGCCCAGATGAACAACAAGGCCCCAACCGTGGTCGTGACCGCGGCCGACAGCAGCGAATAGCGCACGGCCTGGGCGCCAAAATCGTTCTTCAGCGCGTCGTTGAGCATGCCGACCGCGAGCGGGCCGATGCCCTGGCCGAATCCGGCGGCCGTCAGCAGCATGATGGCGGATGCCAGTGCCCGCATGCTCGGTTTTGCAACCGTTTGCGCGATCGCAAAGATCGGACCGAGGTGAAAGCCGACCAGGAACGAGGTCGCCGCCAGTGCCGCCACCATCGTGGTGAAGTCCGATGTCAGCATGCACAGCGCAAACACAGGTCCCGCGAGGCCCGACGTGACCGCGGGCGCCCACAGCTTCCAGCGATCGTCGCGGCGGCCGATCTGGGCCACCACGAACCCGCCGAGCAGCGTGCCGGCGATGCCGCACAGTCCCTTGAAGGTGCCGGCATAGGTGCCGATCTCCGCGCTGGAGAGATGATGCACCCGCGCCAGGAACGGCGGGATCCAGGCCGAGGTCGCGTAGTTGGTATAGGTCGTCAGGCAAAAGCCCGCGAGCAGGATGACAAACGTCCGCTGCGAGGCGAGGAAGCCGAGCGTGGGGCCGATCGGCTCCGGCGTAAACGTCTCCGCCATCGCGCCGCGCTTCGGCTCGGAGATCGTCAGCCACAGCACTGCGGCGAGGGCGAGGCCGGGCAGGCCGGCGGCATAGAACGCCATCCGCCAGCCATAGTACTGGTTGATGTAGCCGCCGATGAAATAGCCGAGGAATACGCCGAGATAGGTGCCGATGGCATAGACGCCGAGCGCGCGCGGGCGTTCGTTCTTGCTGAAGAGATCGGCGATGATCGACTGCGAGGCGGGCGTGCCGCCGGATTCACCGATGCCGACGCCGATACGGGCCAGCGCCAGCGTCGCCACGCTTTGCGCCATGCCGCAGAACACCGTCATCGCGCTCCAGAACGCCAGTGCGATCGAGACGATGTTGCGGCGGTTGAAGCGGTCGGCGAGGCGCGCGATCGGGATGCCGAGCACCGAATAGAACAGCACGAAGCCGAAGCCCGCGAGCAGGCCCATCGTGGTGTCGCTGAGCGAAAACTCCTTTTTGATCGGTTCGATCAGGACGTTGAAGATGGTGCGGTCGAGGAAGTTCAGCGCATAGATGACGGTCAACAGGCCAAGCACGTAATAGCGCCGGATCGAGGGTTTTGCGGCGGCGTCCGTTTGCAAGGCGCCGGTGCGCTGCGTGGCGCGAGATCGACCATGGTTTCCCCCTGTCCGGATTTCTTCCGTTCCGCTTGCGCTCACGCCTCGCGAATGAAATTCCCCGCCTCGAATTCAACCGGCGGCGCGTTTGAATCAAGGGAGACGCCGATCGGATCGCGGCCCGCGGCCATCGCCTCGAGCTGATCGCTCAGCATCCGCCGGATCATCAGGATGCCGCGGTCGCTCTGGCCAAAGTGCTCTTCCGAATGCAGCGTCACCGGGCCCTGGCCGACCTGCGCCTCGTAATCGCCGGGAAATTGCTGGTGCTCCTGTTCGGTCATGTCCCACCAGAATTTTCCGTTGAACTTGGAGCGCATCCGCCCGATGTCGCCTGATGTCTTGACGCGCCCCGCGACATAGATGCGGAACGACGTGTCGTCGATCGGCAAGGTCCAGCCGATCAACTCGACGCGGGCGAATTGCGCGACGCGCGGATTGGGTACCACGCGCAGCGTGGGGAGGGCAGCTTCCGTCACCCGGTAAAACACCTTGCCGTCGTCCTGATGCCGGATCGAGCGCACGGTGACGCCGCGCGGCGAGGTCTCGAACTTCACCTCCGGCATCGAGGCCATCATGTTGGTGAATTGCGGCCCCGAGAACGATCCGTGCAGCACCGGGCACGTGGTAGGGATCGACCACGTTCTCGAAATGCTGCAGCCAGTTGCAGGGAATGATCGGCCGGCCCGCCGCCGCCGATGGAAGAATCATCGGCCTCGACGAACTCGCCGTCGTCCATCTTTTCCAGGCATTCGTAGCGCGGCAGAGCCGGCTTCTTCTCGGCCGGTCCGAGATAGGCGAAGATCAGGCCGTAGCGTTCCTGCACAGGATACCAGGGCTGCCGCACCTTGTCCTTGAACAGGCCGCCCTCGGGCTCGCAGGGCTGTTCGAGACAATGGCCCTCGGTATCGAACTTCCAGCCGTGATAGCAGCAACGGATGCCGTCTTCCTCGACCTTGCCGTAATAGAGCGTGGTGCCGCGATGGCAGCAGCGGGCGTGGAGCAGGCCGACGCGGGCGTGCTTGTCGCGAAACAGCACCAGGTCCTCGCCGAGCACGCGCAGTTTTCTGGGGATATCGGTGGCGTCGGTGACGAGGCCGACCGGGTGCCAGTAGCGCCGCAGCAGCTCGCCCATCGGCGTGCCGCGGCCGACCGAGGTCAGCTCGGTCCGGGTGGTGGACGGCTTCATGGCATAGCCGGTCCCGAGATCGCGATCCCGCTGCGTGATGGTCATGCCGTTTCCTCCCGCCACGGCTTTTGACGCCGCGGTCGTATGAAGTTAGTGAAATGCAAATCGATGACAATGTCAACGATCTGCATTTCGTATCGCTCGATTGCCCTGTTCGATCGCCATCGCCGGCGAGCTTGGCACCGGCCTACTTTGTTGGCAGAGGTTTTCTATGAACCAGAAGCCAGGAAAGCAGACCGCGCCTGCGCCCGTTGCGGGGAATGATGCGGAGCATTGGCGCCGATCACCGCGATGATGTCGTCGCGGCTGATGGTGCTGGCCAATCTGCTCAAGCGCGGCGCGATCCTGCGCTACAAGCGGCTGGCGGGGCTGTCTTCGGTCGAGTTCGGCCTGGTCGCCTCGCTGGGCCGGCGGCCGCCGATGAGCGTGGTGCGGCTGGCGGAAGCGGTCGGCATGGACAAGGGGCAGATCAGCCGGGCGCTGGCGGAACTGGTCACGCGGAAGCTGGTCGCCAAGGAGGTCAATCCGCGGGACAATCGCGAGACGCTGGTCTGCCTGACCAAGGCCGGGCTGGCGGCGCATGACACCATTGTGGCGGGTGCACAGGAGCGCAACCGGCGGCTCCTGGAACAGCTCAGCAAGGACGAGTTCAAGGTGCTGCTCGACCAGATCGATCGGCTGACCGACACGGCTGCCCAAATGCTCGCCGACGAGAAGGAGCTGAACTGAAATTCCGGCCCAATCCGGCCGGCCCGCGTTGGTCGAGCGAGGCAGGAACGCAACACTTTTTTGCCTTCTGCCGACGCGCCAAGGGCGGGGAGTGACGTCAGGATGGCTTGTCTTGCGCCCTCTGTTGCGCTGCGCTAAGCCAAGAATAATTCCAATCGACGAATCTGCGGCCCTTTGAAAACCGCAGGAAAAGGCTCCGCCGATGACCGGCATCCTGCAGAATTACCTTCCACTTGTCGTGTTTATCGGCGTGGCGAGCCTGATCGGTCTGGCGCTCCTGATTGCCCCGTTCCTGGTCGCGTTCCAGCAGCCGGACCCGGAAAAGCTCTCCGCCTATGAATGCGGATTCAACGCATTCGACGACGCCCGCATGAAGTTCGACGTCCGCTTCTATCTGGTCGCGATCCTCTTCATCATTTTCGACCTCGAAGTGGCGTTCCTGTTCCCGTGGGCGGTCGCCTTCGGCAAGCTCGGCGCCACCGGCTTCTGGTCGATGATGGTGTTCCTCGCCGTCCTCACGGTCGGCTTTGCTTATGAGTGGAAGAAAGGCGCGCTCGAATGGGATTGAGCCCGACAGCTACCGGCTCTTCGCCAGCCATCGCGCAGGCGCCGAAGGGCATCCTCGACCCCTCGACCGGCAAGCCGGTCGGGGCTACTGATCCGTTCTTCGTCGAGGTCAACCACGAACTCTCCGACAAGGGCTTCTTCGTTGCCGCCGCCGACGATCTGATCACCTGGGCGCGCACGGGCTCGCTGATGTGGATGACGTTCGGTCTCGCCTGCTGCGCGGTCGAGATGATGCAGGTGTCGATGCCGCGCTACGACGTCGAGCGTTTCGGCTTCGCGCCGCGCGCCTCGCCGCGGCAGTCCGACGTCATGATCGTGGCGGGCACGCTGACCAACAAGATGGCGCCGGCGCTGCGCAAGGTCTACGACCAGATGCCCGAGCCGCGCTACGTGATCTCGATGGGCTCGTGCGCCAATGGCGGCGGCTACTATCACTATTCCTACTCGGTGGTGCGCGGCTGCGACCGCATCGTGCCGATCGACATCTACGTGCCCGGGTGCCCGCCGACGGCGGAAGCGCTGCTCTACGGCGTGCTGCTGCTGCAGAAGAAGATCCGCCGCATCGGGACCATCGAACGCTAAGGTTTTAGGTAATGGACGACGGCAAACTCGACGCCCTTGGGCAGACGATTGTTAGCGCGCTTGGCGGCGCGGCCTCTGCCCATGCGGTCGCGTTCAACCAGCTCACCGTCACGGTCGAAGCGAGCAAGATCGTCGAGGTGATGAAGTACCTGCGCGACGATCCCGCGCTGCGCTTCGTCAATTTCACCGACGTGACGGCAGTCGACTATCCCAGCCGCGAGAAGCGCTTCGACGTCGTCTATCACCTGCTGTCGCCGACGCTGAACGAACGCATCCGCGTCCGCGCCGAGGCCGACGAGACCACGCAGGTGCCCTCGATCATCGACGTGTTTCCCGGCGCCGACTGGTTCGAGCGCGAGACCTACGATCTCTACGGCGTGATCTTCACCGGCCATCCCGACATGCGGCGGCTGCTGACGGATTACGGTTTTGACGGCCATCCGCTGCGCAAGGATTTTCCGCTCACCGGCTTCGTCGAGGTCCGCTACGACGACCAGGAGAAGCGGGTGCTCTACGAGCCGGTCCGGCTCAACCAGGAATTCCGCAAATTCGATTTCCTCTCGCCATGGGAAGGCGCGGACTATCCGCTGCCGGGCGACGAGAAGGCTGAGCCGAAGGCCTGACCATGAATGAACAACCGGAACACCTCCGCAATTTTACGATCAACTTCGGGCCGCAGCATCCCGCAGCCCATGGCGTGTTGCGCCTCGTGCTGGAACTCGACGGCGAAGTCGTCGAGCGCGTCGATCCGCATATCGGTCTCTTGCATCGCGGCACCGAAAAGCTGATCGAGCAGAAGACCTATCTGCAGGCGATCCCGTATTTCGACCGGCTCGATTACGTCGCGCCGATGAATCAGGAGCACGCGTTCTGTCTCGCGGCGGAAAAGCTGCTCGGCATCACGGTGCCGCGCCGCGGCCAGTTGATCCGCGTGCTCTATTGCGAGATCGGCCGCATCCTGTCGCATCTGCTCAACGTCACCACGCAGGCGATGGACGTCGGCGCCTTGACCCCGCCGCTGTGGGGTTTTGAAGAGCGCGAAAAGCTGATGGTGTTCTATGAGCGCGCCTCCGGCTCGCGCATGCACGCGGCCTATTTCCGCCTCGGCGGCGTGCATCAGGACCTGCCGCCAAAACTGATCGACGATATCGAGGCGTGGTGCGACCCGTTCCTGCAGGTCGTCGCCGACCTCGAAACGCTGCTGACCGGCAACCGCATCTTCAAGCAGCGCAACGTCGACATCGGCGTGGTGACGCTGCAGCAGGCCTGGGCGTGGGGTTTCTCGGGCGTGATGGTGCGCGGCTCGGGCGCGGCCTGGGACCTGCGCAAGTCGCAGCCCTACGAATGCTACGCCGAAATGGATTTCGACATTCCGATCGGCAAGAACGGCGACTGCTACGACCGCTACTGCATCCGCATGGAAGAGATGCGCCAGTCCGTGCGCATCATGAGGCAGTGCATCGCCAAGCTGCGCGCGCCGGACGGGCAAGGGCCTGTCGTGGTCGAGGACAACAAGATCGCGCCGCCCCGCCGTGGCGAGATGAAGCGCTCGATGGAAGCGCTCATCCATCACTTCAAGCTCTACACCGAGGGCGTCCACGTGCCGGCCGGCGAGGTCTATGCCGCGGTCGAGGCGCCGAAGGGCGAGTTCGGCGTCTATCTGGTCGCCGACGGCACCAACAAGCCCTACAAGTGCAAGATCCGCGCGCCGGGCTTTGCCCATCTGCAGGCGATGGATTTCATCTGCAAAGGCCATCTGCTCGCCGACGTCTCGGCCATTCTCGGCTCGCTCGACATCGTGTTCGGAGAGGTCGATCGGTGATGGCGCAGGCGCCCATCCAGTTTGACCGCGCATCGGGCGTACTTGCGGGCGCAAACGCGTGGGAGCGTTTGGCCGCGGTGGCGCTGACGCTGGGGTCGAAGGTGGCGTCGAACTTTTCGCACCGCGGCTACAATATGTGCGCCAATCTGTTGCGCACGACGCTCCCCGAGCGCGGCATCCAGGTCAAACTCAACCCGGACGCCATCTTCGAGTTTCCCTATGGCGACGGCTACTGGAGCAAGCTGCTCAATCGCACCTATCATTACGAGGACGAACTCGAACTGCTGTTCAAGGACTCCGCCGACGTCGACTACACGCTGCTCGATTGCGGCGCCAATTACGGCTACTGGTCGGTGCTGGTGTCGAGCAAGCCGTTCGGTTCGCACAAGGCGATCGCGATCGAACCGTCGGGGCAGAATTTTCCGAAGCTCGCCAACAACGCGAGGATCAACGGCAACCGGTTCGAAGTCATGAAGTGCGCGATCGGCGCCGCCCGCGGCACCGCGCGTCTGTCCGGCACCAAGCATGAGGCCTTCTCCATCGCCGGCGACCAGTCGGACGGCGAGGAAGTGCCCGTTCTCGCGCTCGACAATCTGCTCGACGACGGCAAGATCGCGCCCGGCGGCAAATATCTGATCAAGCTCGACGTCGAGGGCGTCGAGATCGAGGCCATGAAGGGCGGCGCGCGGCTGATGCAGGCCGACAGCGTGTTGTTGTGCGAGGAGCACGGCAACGATCCCCAACATACCGTGTCGCGCTACATCCTCGAACAAACCCCGCTGAAGCTGATCGTCTACGACCCGCGCAGCAATCGCCTTGAAACCGTGACCGACCTTTCGATTCTGGACCGGATCAAGGTTTCAACCCATGTCGGCTACAACGTGTTCGGCACCGCAAGTGCATTCTGGCTCGCCCGGATCGATGCGCTCAATGCGAAAGCCGGACGCCGCGTGCAATGAGAGACTGAACGATGTCCGTCCGCCGCCTCGCACCGAAGGAATTGCAGCCCGCGAGCTTCACGTTCTCGGAAGAGAACCTCGCCTGGGCCAAGGCGCAGATCGAAAAGTATCCGCCGGGTCGCCAGGCGTCCGCGGTGATCGCGATCCTGTGGCGCGTGCAGGAACAGCATGAGGGATGGGTGTCGGAAGCCGCGATCCGCGCCGTCGCCGATCTCCTGGACATGCCCTACATCCGCGTGCTGGAAGTGGCGACCTTCTACACCATGTTCCAGCTCCAGCCGGTCGGCAAGAAGGCCCATGTGCAGGTCTGCGGCACCACGCCGTGCCGCCTGCGCGGCGCCGAGGACATCATCAAGGTGTGCCAGAGCCGCATCCATCACGATCCCTTCCATCTGTCGAAGGACGGCAATTTCAGCTGGGAAGAGGTCGAGTGCCTGGGCGCCTGCGTGAATGCGCCGATGGTGCTGATCTGGAAGGATACCTACGAGGATCTGACGGCGGAAAACTTCGGCAAGGTGCTGGACGGCTTTGCGTCGGGCAACCCGCCGAAGCCGGGACCGCAGGTCGACCGTCAGTTCTCGGCGCCGGTGGGCGGGCCGACGACGCTGAAGGAAACCACATGACGCGTAACGGCACATTGCCCGCGATCGGGCAGGGAAAGGTCAGCGCGATGAAGAACTGGCGCTATATCGGCATGCACGCCGTGGCGGCGGCGGCTTTCATTTTTCTGCTGCAGCGTTACGCGTTGAGCGCAACCCTCGAATCCAGCCTGCTGTGGGCGATCACCTTCGGCGGATGCGCCGCGGGCCTCGCTTACGCGCAATCCAATCGTTGATCCCCAGGGAAGCTTCAAGTCATGCTCGACGACAAGGATCGCATCTTCAAGAACCTCTACGGCCTCCACGATTGGGGGCTGGAGGGCGCGCGCCGCCGTGGCGCATGGGACGGCACCAAGGCGATCATCGACAAGGGCCGCGACTGGATCATCAGCGAGATGAAGGCCTCCGGGCCTGCGCGGGCGCGGCGGGGCGGGCTTTCCGACCGGCCTGAAATGGTCGTTCATGCCGAAGGAATCCACCGACGGGCGGCCGAGCTATCTCGTCGTCAACGCCGACGAGTCCGAGCCCGGCACCTGCAAGGACCGCGAGATCATGCGGCACGATCCGCATCTGCTGGTCGAAGGCTGCCTGCTGGCAAGCTTCGCGATGAATGCGCATGCCTGCTACATCTATGTGCGCGGCGAGTTCATCCGGGAGCGCGAGCATCTGCAGGCCGCGATCGATCAGGCCTATGACGCCAAGCTGGTCGGCAAGGACAATATCAACGGCTGGCCGTTCGACATCTATGTCGCCCACGGCGCCGGCGCCTATATCTGCGGCGAAGAGACCGCGCTGCTGGAGAGCCTCGAAGGCAAGAAGGGCCAGCCGCGGCTGAAGCCGCCATTCCCGGCCAATGTCGGTCTCTATGGCTGCCCGACCACCGTCAACAACGTCGAGTCCATCGCGGTCGCGCCCGACATCCTGCGGCGTGGCGCGGCGTGGTTTGCGGCGATCGGCCGGCCCAACAATGTCGGCACAAAGCTGTTTTGTATTTCCGGTCATGTCGAGCGGCCCTGCAACGTCGAAGAGGCGATGGGGATTCCGTTCCGCGAACTGATCGAGCGCCATTGCGGCGGCATTCGCGGCGGCTGGGACAATCTGAAGGCCGTGATCCCCGGCGGTTCGTCGGTGCGCATGGTGCCGGCCGAGCAGATCATCGACACGCCGATGGATTTCGACAGCCTCGGCAAGCTTCGTTCGGGTCTCGGCACCGCCGCCGTGATCGTGATGGACAAGTCGACCGACCTGATCCGGGCGATCGCGCGCATCTCCTATTTCTACAAGCACGAGAGCTGCGGCCAGTGCACGCCGTGCCGCGAAGGCACGGGCTGGATGTGGCGCGTGCTGACCCGCATGGCCGATGGCCGCGCCCACAAGCGCGAGATCGACATGCTGCTGGAAGTGACGAAGCAGGTCGAAGGCCACACCATCTGCGCGCTCGGCGACGCGGCGGCCTGGCCGATCCAGGGCCTGATCGCGCATTTCCGTCACGAGATCGAGGCGCGCATCGACCAGTATTCGCACAAGGCCGATATCGACGACATCGGTATTCTCGATCCCGTGAACATGGTCGCGGCGGAGTAGGGATGACAATGTCGCAACCGAGCTTCTGGTGGCAGAGATACGGGACGCTGGCGCAGATGGCGCAGGCGACCGTGGCGCTGCTCGGCTTTGTTGCGATCCTGATCCAGATCAACGAGATCCGCACCAACAATCGCACCTCCAGCGCGCGGCAGGCGTTTCTGGGCTACACCGATCTGGCGTTCAAGAATCCGAAATTCGCGCAGCCGGACTACGAGAAGATCAAGGCTGCCGGCCGCGACGAGCAGGTCCAGTACGAGAGCTTTGTCACCTACTTCCTCTACGCCTGCGAGGAAGCGCTCAGCGCGTTCGCCGGAAAGCGCGAGTGGCTGGCCTCCTGCGACTACGACCTGAAGCCGCATCTGCCGTTCCTGTGCGAGAAGAACGCAGCGCAGCCGGCCTATCTCGCCACCTACGGCGCCGAGACCCAGCAATGGATCAAGGCGTCGCTGAAGACCGCCAGCGTTACACCGCCAGACTGCAAGCTGGGAAAGACTTGAGCGCAATGACCAAACTGATCATCGACGGCAAAGAGATCGATGTACCCGCGGAGTACACGCTGCTGCAGGCCTGCGAGGCCGCCGGCGCCGAAATCCCGCGCTTCTGCTACCACGAGCGGCTGTCGATCGCCGGCAATTGCCGGATGTGCCTGGTCGAAGTGAAGGGCGGCCCGAAGCCGGTCGCAAGCTGCGCCTGGGGCGTGCGCGACTGCCGGCCCGGCCCGAAGGGCGAGCCGCCGGAAATCTCGACGCGTTCGCCGATGGTCAAGAAGGCGCGCGAAGGCGTGATGGAATTTCTGCTGATCAACCACCCGCTGGATTGCCCGATCTGCGACCAGGGCGGCGAGTGCGATCTGCAGGACCAGGCGATGGGCTACGGCGTCGACACCTCGCGCTTTGCCGAGAACAAGCGCGCGGTCGAGGACAAATATCTCGGCGCGCTGGTCAAGACCTCGATGAACCGCTGCATCCAGTGCACGCGCTGCGTCCGCTTCTCCGCCGAAGTCGCCGGCGCCCCGGAGATGGGCGCGACCGGCCGCGGCGAGGACATGGAGATCACGACCTATCTGGAGCAGGCGCTGACCTCGGAGCTGCAGGGCAATCTCGTCGATATCTGTCCCGTCGGCGCGCTGACCTCGAAGCCGTATGCGTTCGCCGCGCGCCCGTGGGAGCTCGGCAAGACGCAGTCGGTCGACGTCATGGATGGCGTCGGCTCGGCGATCCGCGTCGACACCCGCGGCCGCGAGGTGATGCGGATCCTGCCGCGCATCAACGAGGCCGTGAACGAGGAATGGATTTCCGACAAGACCCGCCACGTCGTCGACGGCCTGCGCACGCAGCGGCTCGACCGGCCGTATATCCGCGATAACGGCAAGCTCCGCCCGTCGTCCTGGCAGGAGGCTTTCGCAGCCATCGCCGCCAAGGTCAGGATGACCGACGGCAAGCGGATGGGCGCCATCGCCGGCGATCTCGCCGCGGTCGAGGAGATGTTCGCGCTCAAGGGTCTCATGGGCCAGTACGGCTGCAGCAATCTGGCGGTGCAGGGCGGCGACGCCTTCGATCCGAAACTCGGACGTGCGAGCTACATCTTCAATCCGACCATTGCGGGGATCGAGCAGGCCGACGCGCTGCTGATCATCGGCGCCAATCCGCGCAGGGAAGCCGCCGTTCTCAACGCGCGCATCCGCAAGCGCTGGCGCACGGGCCAGCTCAAGGTCGGCGTGATCGGCGCCAAGGCCGATCTCACCTATGATTACGACTATCTCGGCGCCGGCACGGATACGCTCACCGACCTCGCCAGCGGCAAGCATTCCTTTGCCGAGGTGCTGAAGGGCGCCAAGAATCCGATCGTGCTGGTCGGCGCCGGCTCGCTTTCGCGGCATGACGGCGCGGCGGCGCTGGCGCTGGCGGCCAAGGTCGCGGCAGGCGCAGGCGCGCTCAGGGATGACTGGAACGGTTTTGCGGTGTTGCAGGATACCGCCTCGCGCGCCGGCGCGCTCGATATCGGTTTTTCCGCGGGCGCAGGCGGCCTCAGCCTGGCGCAGATGACGACCTTCGGCACGCTCGATCTGCTGTTCCTGCTCGGCGCGGATGAAGTGAAGGTGCCGGATGGCACCTTCGTGGTCTATATCGGCACCCATGGCGATCGCGGCGCACATCGCGCCGACGTCATCCTGCCGGGCGCGGCCTATACCGAAAAGTCCGGCCTCTATGTCAACACCGAGGGCAGGGTGCAGATCGCCAGCCGCGCGGCGTTTCCGCCCGGCGAGGCGCGCGAGGACTGGGCGATCGTCCGTGCGCTGTCGGATGTCCTGGGCAAGAAGCTGCCCTATGATTCCCTGCAGGCGTTGCGCCAGGCCCTGTTCAAGGCCGTGCCGCATCTGATGCGGATCGACCAGATCGAGCCCGGCAAGGCCGGCGACGTCAACGCGCTGGCGGGCAAGGGCGGCAAGCTCGACAAGACCCCGTTCAAGAGTCCGGTCGAGGATTTCTATCTGACCAACCCGATCGCGCGGGCTTCCGCTGTCATGGCGGAATGTTCCCGGCTGGCGTCCGGGAAAATGCTGACGGCAGCGGAGTGAGCGTGACCTGATGGCTGATTTCTTCGCAAGCTCGTTCTGGACCGGTTTTCTCTGGCCGCTGATCGTCATGGTGGCGCAGAGCGTCCTGCTGCTCGTCGTGCTCCTGATCGCGATCGCCTACATCCTGCTCGCCGACCGCAAGATCTGGGCGGCGGTGCAGATCCGCCGCGGTCCCAACGTCGTCGGCCCCTGGGGCCTGCTGCAATCCTTCGCGGACTTGCTCAAGTTCGTGCTGAAGGAACCGGTCATTCCGTCCGGCTCCAACAAGGGCGTGTTCCTGCTGGCGCCGCTGGTCTCGTGTGTGCTGGCGCTGGCGGCCTGGGCCGTGATCCCGATGGATCTCGGCTGGGTCATCTCCGACATCAATGTCGGCGTGCTCTACATCTTCGCGATCTCGTCGCTGTCGATCTACGGCGTCATCATGGCCGGCTGGTCGTCGAATTCGAAATACCCGTTCCTGGCAGCACTTCGCTCCGCGGCGCAGATGGTGTCCTACGAAGTCTCGATCGGCTTCGTCATCATCACCGTCTTGCTGTGCGCCGGGACGCTCAATCTCTCGGCCTTGGTGGAAGCGCAGAACACAAGAGGGCTAGCCAGCCTGATCGGCCTGCCGCAGCTCACCATCCTGAACTGGTATGTGTGGCCGCTGTTCCCGATGTTCGTGGTGTTCTACGTCTCGGCGCTGGCCGAAACCAACCGCCCGCCGTTCGACCTGGTGGAAGCGGAGTCCGAACTGGTCGCGGGCTTCATGACCGAGTACGGCTCGACGCCTTATCTGCTGTTCATGCTCGGCGAATATGTCGCGATCACCACGATGTGCGCGCTGGCGACGATCCTGTTCCTCGGCGGCTGGCTGCCGCCGGTGAACCTGCCGCCGTTCAACTGGATCCCCGGCGTGATCTGGTTCGCGCTGAAAGTGTTCTTCATGTTCTTCATGTTCGCGATGGCGAAGGCGATCGTGCCGCGCTACCGCTACGATCAACTGATGCGGCTGGGCTGGAAGGTGTTCCTGCCGCTGTCGCTGGCGATGGTGGTGATTGTGGCCGGCGTGCTGCAATTCACCGGCATAGCGCCGAAGTGAGGCCATCATGAGTGTCAACATCAACGCAACGGCCCGCGCGCTTCTCTTGACCGAATTCGTATCGGCGTTCTTTCTCGCCATGCGCTATTTCTTCAAGCCGAAGCCGACGCTGAACTATCCGTTCGAGAAGGGCCCGATCTCGCCGCGCTTCCGCGGCGAGCACGCGCTGCGCCGCTATCCGAACGGCGAGGAACGCTGCATCGCCTGCAAGCTGTGCGAGGCGATCTGCCCGGCGCAGGCGATCACCATCGAGGCCGGCCCGCGCCGCAACGACGGCACCCGCCGCACGGTGCGCTACGACATCGACATGGTGAAATGCATCTATTGCGGCCTGTGCCAGGAAGCCTGCCCGGTCGATGCCATCGTCGAGGGACCGAATTTCGAATTCGCGACCGAGACCCGCGAGGAACTCTATTATGACAAGGCGAAACTGCTCGCCAATGGCGACCGCTGGGAGCGCGAGATTGCGAAAGCAATCGAACTCGACGCGCCGTACCGGTGAGGTGAGGGCATGATCGTTTCCGCGCTGTTCTTCTATTTGTTCGCCGGCGTCTGCGTGGCGTCGGCGGTCATGGTGATTGTGTCGCGCAATCCCGTGCACTCCGTGCTGTATCTGATCCTGGCCTTCGTCAACGCCTCGGGCCTGTTCGTGCTGATGGGCGCCGAATTCCTCGGCATGATGCTGATCGTGGTCTATGTCGGCGCGGTCGCCGTCCTGTTCCTGTTCGTGATCATGATGCTCGACGTCGACTTCGTCGAACTGCGCGAGGGCTTTCTGGAATATCTGCCGATTGGTCTGGTGATCGGCGGCATTTTCCTCGTCGAACTGCTGCTGGTCGCCGGCGGCTGGGTCATCAATCCCGGCACCGTCAAGCAGATCACGGCGGCGATCCCGACCAATGTCAGCAACACCGAGGCGCTCGGGCTGGTGCTGTATACCAAGTACATCCACTACTTCCAGATCGCCGGCATGGTGCTGCTGGTCGCCATGATCGGCGCCATCGTGCTGACGCTGCGCCACAAGGCGAAGGTCAAGCGGCAGGACATCAACGTGCAGAACGCGCGGACGCCGGAACTCGCGATGGCCGTGCGCAAGGTGACGTCCGGGCAGGGGCTGCAGGACGCGGACGCGGCGGAGTGGGTGAAATGACGATCGGTCTGGGGCACTATCTCGCGGTCGGCGCCATCCTGTTCACGCTCGGGATCCTCGGCATCTTCCTGAACCGCAAGAACATCATCGTCATCCTGATGTCGATCGAGCTGATCCTGCTCGCCGTCAACGTCAACCTGGTGGCGTTCTCGACCTTTCTCGGCGACATCGTCGGGCAGGTATTTGCACTGCTGGTGCTGACGGTTGCCGCTGCGGAAGCGGCGATCGGTCTGGCGGTACTGGTGGTCTATTTCCGCAACCGCGGATCGATCGCGGTTGAAGACGTCAATCTGATGAAGGGCTAAGGCGCGCATGATCCGGAAAAGTGGAGGCCGGTTTTCCCGAACAAACCAATTGGTTTGTTCCGAGATCATGCGCAAAGGAATCGACTAATGGTTCAGGCAATCGTCTTTCTGCCGCTGCTGGGCGCCATTCTGGCCGGCCTGATCGCGATCTTCGGGGCGCATGCGCGCAACCCGAGCGGCGATGAGGTCGAGCATCACGACCACGGGCATGGCGATCACGCCCATGCAGCTGCTGCCCATGACGACCATGGCCATGGCGATCACGGCCACGACGACCACCACGTCTCCGAGCCGCCGGCGCAGGGTTCGCGCGCGGCCGAGCTGATCACCACGGCACTTCTGTTTGTTTCCGCGGCTCTCTCCTGGGTGGTGCTGGTCGACATCGGCTTCCTGCACCGTGATGTCGTCCGGATCGCGCTGTTTCCCTGGATCAATTCCGGCGATCTGCAGGTGGCGTGGGCGCTCCGCGTCGACACGCTGACCGCCGTCATGCTGGTGGTGGTCAACACCGTCTCCTCGCTCGTGCACCTCTATTCCATCGGCTACATGGACGAGGATCCGAACCGGCCGCGCTTCTTCGGCTATCTCAGCCTGTTCACCTTCGCGATGCTGATGCTGGTGACCGCGGACAATCTGGTCCAGCTGTTCTTCGGCTGGGAAGGCGTCGGCCTCGCCAGCTACCTGCTGATCGGCTTCTGGTATCAAAAGCCGTCGGCGAACGCGGCGGCGATCAAGGCCTTCGTGGTCAACCGCGTCGGTGATTTCGGTTTTGCGCTCGGCATTTTCGCCATCTACATGCTGCTGAAATCGACTGACTTCGAGACGATTTTTGCCGGCGCGCCCGCGCTGTCCGGCAAGACCATCGACTTCTTCGGTTGGCATGCCGATGCGCTGACGCTGACCTGCCTGTTGCTGTTCATGGGGGCGATGGGCAAATCGGCCCAGTTCCTGCTGCACACCTGGCTGCCGGACGCGATGGAAGGCCCGACGCCGGTTTCCGCGCTGATCCACGCCGCGACCATGGTGACGGCCGGTGTATTCATGGTGGCGCGGCTGTCGCCGCTGTTCGAGCTGGCGCCCAACGCGCAGGCCGTCGTGATGTTCTTCGGCGCCACCACCGCATTCTTTGCGGCGACCGTTGGCCTCGTGCAGAACGACATCAAGCGCATCGTCGCCTATTCGACCTGCTCGCAGCTCGGCTACATGTTCGTGGCGATGGGGGCGGGGGCCTATTCGGTCGGCATGTTCCATCTGTTCACGCACGCCTTCTTCAAGGCGCTGCTGTTCTTGGGTTCCGGCTCCGTGATCTACGCGATGCATCACGAGCAGGACATCCGCAACATGGGCGGCTTAAAGGACAAGATCCCCTACACCTATAGTGTGATGGTGATCGGCACCCTGGCGCTGACCGGCTTCCCGCTTACAGCCGGCTATTTCTCCAAGGACGCGATCATCGAGTCCGCCTATGTCGCGCACAATCCGTTCGCGTTCTACGCTTTCGCGATGACGGTGATCGCGGCCGGCCTGACCTCGTTCTATTCATGGCGCCTGATCTTCAAGACGTTCCATGGCGAGCCGCACGACCAGCAGCATTACGAGGCGGCGCATGAAGCGCCGATGTGGATGCTGGTCCCGATCGGCATTCTCGCCGCAGGCTCCATCCTGGCCGGCTTCCCGTTCAAGGAAGTGTTCGCGGGCCACGGCGTGGAGGAGTTCTTCCGCGAGTCGCTGAAGATGCACCCGCACATCATCGATGAAATGCACCACATCCCGCAGGCGATCGCGTTCCTGCCGACGGTCATGATGGTGCTGGGCTTCCTGGTGTCGTGGCTGTTCTACATCCGCCGGCCCTATATTCCGGTCGAACTCGCCAACCAGCACCAGATGCTCTACCAGTTCCTGCTCAACAAATGGTACTTCGACGAGCTCTATGACTTCATCTTCGTCCGCCCGGCGAAGTGGCTCGGCCGCTTCCTGTGGAAGAAGGGCGACGGTATGGTCATCGACGGCTTCGGCCCGGATGGCGTTTCGGCGCGCGTGCTCGACGTCACCCGCAATGTGGTGAAGGTCCAGACCGGCTACCTCTATCACTACGCCTTTGCGATGCTGATCGGCGTCGCCGGGTTGATCACCTGGTTCATGTTCGGCTTGGGAGGCCAGTAATGACAACCTGGCCCATCCTTTCGGTCGTCACGTTCCTGCCGGTGATCGGCGCGCTGGCGATCTATCTCACCCGCGGCGACGACGAGGCGGCGCGGCGCAACGCGCGCTGGATCGCGTTGTGGACCACGCTGGTCACCTTTGCGGTGTCGCTGATCCTGGTCTGGCGCTTCGACGCTGCAAGTGCGGATTTCCAGTTCGTCGAAAAAGCAAACTGGCTCGCCAGCGGCATCAACTATCACATGGGTGTCGACGGCATTTCGCTGCCGTTCGTGATCCTGACCACCGCCTTGATGCCGTTCTGCATCGTCGCGAGCTGGAAATCGATCACGATGCGCGTGCGCGAATACATGATGGCGTTCCTGCTCCTGGAAACGCTGATGGTTGGCACCTTCTCGGCGCTCGACCTCGTGCTGTTCTATCTGTTCTTCGAGGGCGGCCTGATCCCGATGTTCCTGATCATCGGCGTCTGGGGCGGCCCGCGCCGGGTCTACGCGTCGTTCAAGTTCTTCCTCTACACGCTGCTCGGCTCGGTGCTGATGCTGCTCGCGATCATGGCGCTGTACTGGAATGCCGGCACCACGGATATCCCGACCTTGATGCACACCGCTGTGCCGCGTGGCTTGCAGACCTGGGCGTGGCTGGCGTTCTTTGCTTCCTTTGCGGTGAAGATGCCGATGTGGCCGGTGCACACCTGGCTGCCGGATGCGCATGTCGAGGCGCCAACCGCGGGCTCGGTGATCCTGGCCGCGATCCTGCTGAAGATGGGTGGCTACGGCTTCCTGCGCTTCTCGCTGCCGATGTTCCCGCTGGCGTCGCATGATTTCGCCTGGATCATCTTCACGTTGTCGGTGATCGCCATCGTCTACACCTCGCTGGTGGCCTTGATGCAGGAAGACATCAAGAAGCTGATCGCCTATTCGTCGGTGGCGCATATGGGCTTCGTCACCATGGGCATCTTCGCCGGCACCACGCAGGGCGTGGCCGGCGGTGTGTTCCAGATGATTTCGCACGGCATCGTCTCCGGCGCGCTGTTCCTCTGCGTCGGCATCGTCTACGACCGCATGCATACCCGCGAGATCGCGGCCTATGGCGGCCTCGTCAACCGAATGCCGCTCTACGCGCTGGTGTTCATGGTGTTCACCATGGCCAATGTCGGGCTGCCCGGTACGTCCGGCTTCGTCGGCGAATTCATGACGCTGCTCGGCACCTTCAAGGTCTCGATCCCGACGGCGACCTTCGCCACGCTGGGCGTGATCCTGTCGGCCGGCTACGCGCTGTGGCTCTATCGGAAAGTCGTGTTCGGCGCGCTGACGAAGCCGTCGCTCGCCAGCATCAAGGACCTGACGTTGCGCGAGAGCATGACGCTGTTCCCGCTGGTCGTGCTGACCATCCTGTTCGGCGTCTATCCGAAGCCGGTGCTCGACATGTCGGCGGCTTCGGTCCAGCAACTCGTCAACAATTACAATGCCGCCGTGACTGCCGTGAAGGCAGCCGCGCTGGTCGTCCAGTAAGGCCCCCGCTATGAGCTTCTCAAGTGCAGGTTATCAGTTGCTGCCGGTGCTGCCGGAACTGGTGCTGGCCGTCGGCGCCATGGTGCTGCTGATGCTGGGCGCCTATCGCGGCGAGGGGACGACCAAGCTTGTCACCGGCCTCGCGGTGGTGCTGCTGGTGGTTACCGGCGCGCTGGAACTGATGCTGCCGGCCGGCAAGCTCGTGACCTTCGGCGGCAGCTTCATCGTCGACGACTTCGCCCGCTTCCTGAAAATCCTTGCGATCATCGGTTCGGCGGTGACGCTGATCCTGTCGACCGAGTTCCTGTCCGATCCGTCGCGGCGCATCTTCGAATATTCGATCCTGGTGCTGCTCTCGACGCTCGGCATGATGGTGCTGATCTCGGCGGCAGACCTGATCATGCTCTATCTCGGGCTCGAACTGATGAGCCTCGCGCTCTACGTCGTCGCCGCCTCCAACCGCGACAACGCCAAGTCCACCGAGGCCGGGCTGAAGTACTTTGTGCTCGGCGCGCTGTCCTCGGGCATGCTGCTGTACGGCGCCTCGCTGATCTACGGCTTCACCGGCACGGTCGAATTTGCGGGCATCGCCGCCGCGGTAAAGACCGGCAGCACCGGCATCGTGTTCGGCCTGGTATTCCTGCTGGCCGGGCTCTGCTTCAAGGTTTCCGCCGTGCCGTTCCACATGTGGACGCCCGACGTCTATGAGGGCGCGCCGACGCCGGTCACGGCGTTCTTTGCCTCCGCGCCGAAGGTCGCCGCACTCGCCGTGTTCACCCGCGTGACGCTGACGGCTTTTCCGGGCATCGTGCCGCAATGGCAGCAGATCCTCGTGTTCGTCGCGATCGCCTCGATGGTGCTGGGCTCGTTCGCCGCGATCGGGCAGAAGAACATCAAGCGCCTGATGGCTTATTCGTCGATCGGCCATATGGGCTTTGCGCTGGTCGGGCTTGCCTCCGGCACGGTGGAGGGCGCGCAGGGCGTGCTGGTCTATATCGCGATCTATGTCGCGATGACGCTCGGCACCTTCGCGGTCATCCTTTCGATGAAGCGCGCCGGCCAGCCGATGGAGCAGATCAGCGATTTCTCGGGCCTGTCGCGCACCAACCCGCTGCTGGCGTTCTTCTTCGCGATGCTGCTGTTCTCGCTGGCCGGCATTCCGCCGCTCGCGGGCTTCTTCGCCAAATGGTATGTGTTCGTCGCCGCCATCAAGGCGGGCCTGTTCACGCTCGCCGTGATCGGCGTGCTGAGCAGCGTGGTGGGCGCGTTCTACTATCTCACCATCATCAAGGTGATGTATTTCGACGAGCCGACCGGCGAGATCGAACCGATGCGCATCGAATTGCGCACCGTGCTGGCGGTTGCCGGCATCTTCAACATCTTCTTCTTCGTCTACCCGGGGCCGCTGGTCAGCGTCGCCACGACGGCGGCGAAGTCGTTGTTCCCAGGATGACGTTCGCACTCGGTCCCAGGGCCTTGGCGGCGGGCTACGGTCTCGCCGCCTTCGACCAGATCGGTTCGACCAACGCCGAAGCTATGTCCCGCGCCCGCGACGGCGAGCGGGGCCCCATGTGGTTCGTGACCACGCAACAGACAGCGGGCCGAGGGCGCCGGCAGCGCGCCTGGGTCGCGCCGCGCGGCAATCTCGCCAGCAGCGTTCTCGAGGTCATGGATGTTTCTCCCGCCGTTGCGGCGACCATGGGCTTCGCCTTTGGTTTGGCGCATGAATGCGCGCTGCAGCGTGTCAGCGTAGAGGCCAAGCTGCGGCTGGCCGGATCGGATCAATTGCAATATCTCCTGAAATGGCCGAACGACATTCTGGTCCGCGGGCATAAGCTTTGCGGTTTGCTGGTGGAGGCCGAGGCCATGACCGACGGTGGCCTTGCCGTCGTGGCGGGGATCGGCACCAACATCATCGCGGCACCCGAGGGCACGCCGACGCCGGCCACGTCGCTGGCCGCGCTGGGCGTCCATGTCGGTGCGGAGGAACTGTTCGCCGCGCTGTCGGATGCCTGGGTCGAGTTCCGCGGCATCTGGGACAATGGCCGCGGCTTCGGCGAGATCCGAAAGCTGTGGCTGGAGCGCGCCTTCGGCGTCGGCGAGCCGGTCGCGATCCAGACCGGAACCACGAAGGTGGAAGGCACGTTCGATACGATCGATGATACGGGCTGCCTGATCGTCCGCACCGCGGATGGCCGGCGCATGCCGATCACGGCCGGCGAAGTCTATTTTGGTACGGCAGCGTCGGTAGGAGCAGCCTGATGGCGCGGCCGGATGAATTGACCTTTGCGCCGCTCGGCGGCGTCGGCGAGATCGGCATGAACCTGTCGATCTACGGGCTTGGCAACCGCCACCAGCGGTCCTGGCTCGCGGTCGATCTCGGCGTCTCCTTCGGCGACGAGGAGCATCTGCCGGGGATCGACCTGATCATGCCCGACATCCGCTTCCTGGAGAAGGAGCGCAAGAACCTGATGGGGCTGGTGCTGACGCACGCCCATGAGGATCATTTCGGCGCGATCATCGATCTCTGGCCGAAGCTGCAATGCAAGATCTACGCGACCAAGTTCAGCGCCGCGCTGTTCGAGGCCAAATGCGCCTCAGAGCGCAATCCGCCGAAGATTCCGGTGACCGTGGTGCCATCGGGCGGCCGGATCGAACTCGGGCCGTTCACCGTCGAATTCATCCCGGTCGCGCATTCGATCCCGGAATCGCATGCGCTCGCCATCCATACCTCCGTCGGCACCGTGCTCCATACCGGCGACTGGAAGATCGACCCGACGCCGATCATCGGCCTTCCGACCGACGAGCGGCGGCTGCGCGAACTCGGCGATGCCGGCGTGCTGGCGCTGGTCGGGGATTCCACCAACGCGGTGCGGGAAGGGCGCTCGCCCTCGGAAACCGAGGTTGCCGCCACCATCGCCAAGCTGGTGAAGGCGGCCAAGGGCCGGGTCGCGGTCACGACCTTTGCCTCCAACGTCGCGCGCCTGAAAGCGGTGGCGGATGCCGCCAAGGCCGCCGATCGCGAGGTGGTGGTGGTCGGCCGCGCCATGGAGCGCGTGGTGCAGGTCGCCCGCGAGACCGGCTATCTCGACGGCGTGCAGAATTTCCGCGGCGCCGATTATTACGGGCATTTCCCGCCGGACAAGGTGCTGGCGCTGTGCACCGGCAGCCAGGGCGAGGCGCGCGCCGCGCTCGCCAGGATCGCCAACAACGATCATCCGCAGGTGACGCTGAACAAGGGCGACAGCGTAATCTTTTCCTCGCGCACCATTCCCGGCAACGAGAAGGCGGTCGGCGCCATCATCAATGGCTTGGTGACCCAGGGCATCGAGGTCATCACCGATCGCACCGATCTCGTCCATGTCTCCGGCCATCCGCGCCGTGACGAACTGCGCGACATGATCTCATGGGTCCGCCCGCAGATCCTGATCCCCGTCCATGGCGAGGCGCTGCATCTGTCCGAACACGCCAAGCTGGCGCGCACCGCCGGCGTGCCGAAGGTCTTGACCATCCGCAATGGCGATCTGGTCAAGCTCGGACCCGGCGATCCCGGAGTCATCGACGAACTGCCGTCGGGGCGGCTCTACAAGGACGGCAATATCCTCGAGGATTCAAAATCCCGCGCCGTGGTCGAGCGGCGCCGGATGGGATTTGCCGGCTGCGCCTTCGTGGCGATCGCCATGACCGACAAGGGCGAACTGGCTGACGATCCCGAGGTTGATCTTGTCGGCATCCCCGAAAAGAATGCGGCCGGCGAGGTGATCGACGAAATCGTGTTCGATACGGTGGTCTCGACGGTGGAAAACCTGCCGCGGGCGCGGCGGCGCGATGCGGACGCGACGGCGGAATCGGTGCGCCGCGCGGTGCGGGCCGTCATCAACGAACATTGGGGCAAGAAGCCGATTTGTCTCGTTCATGTTCTGACGGTTTGAGGTACAAGGCGGTTTCTGGCGAACCGGCGGGCTGTCGCCGGAATGCGTCGAAGCAGGGAGTGGAGTGTCATGCTGGGCCGGCTCAATCATGTCGCGATCGCGGTCAAGGACGCCGAAAAGGCCGCGAAGATCTATGGCGGCGCGTTCGGCGCTGAAATCTCCGGCGCGGTGCCGCTGCCGGAGCACGGCGTCATCACCGTGTTCGTGACGCTGCCCAACACCAAGATCGAGTTCATCCAGCCGCTCGGCGAGGCCTCGCCGATCGCCAAATTCGTCGAGCGCAACGCCGACGGCGGCATTCATCACATCTGCTATGACGTGCCCGACATCATCGCCGCGCGCGACAGGCTGATCAGCGAGGGCGCGCGGGTGCTCGGCGACGGCGTGCCGAAGATCGGCGCCCACGGCAAGCCGGTACTGTTTTTCCACCCGAAGGATTTTTCCGGCGCGCTCGTCGAAATCGAACAGGCTTAAACCCCGATGGCCTACAGCCTCTCGACCGCGCTTGCGATCTACTTCGTGCTCTGGTGGGTCGTGCTGTTCGTGACGCTGCCGTTCGGCGTCCGCAGCCAGCACGAGGACGGCGCGGGGGCGCCGGGCACCGATCCCGGCGCGCCGGTGCTGGCGCGGATGGGGTATAAACTGCTCTGGACCACGCTGATTTCGGGCGTGGTTTTCGGCATCGGGATGTGGGCGTATTATCAGGGCTATCTGAACATCGAGCGGCTGTCGCGGCTGATGGGGCTGCCGTTCTAGGGAATGGGCACAATGCCGCGCAGCGTCGTTCCAGTCATTTTGCTGCTTGCATCGGTCGGTGGCCCGGCCGCCGCGATGGATCCATCTGCCATGGAGGAGACCAACTGCCTGATGGCCTGCGACGCCAATCAGGAGCATTGCGGTGCCGGGCAGACTCCACTCAACAGGAACCGTTCCGTTGCCGCACATCTTTCGCAGCCGGAAATGAAGGCGTCTCTGATCCCCGGTTTGCGCCGAACGACTGGGACTTTGACGACGCATGAGGAGAAAGTGTCTCGTTCAAATGAGGGCAAGCATTAGGACGGCGAGGGCGCTTCCGGCACCGATCCGGGCGCGCCGGTTATGGCGCGGATGGGCTGCAAGCCCACATCGCATTCCCACCTAGTCGAACGCGACGCCTACCCGTTTGTCCGTTCGCCAAGCCACCCGGCAGTAACGACGGGTGTGTTCACCGGGGGTCACCAACCAGAAGCTTTCTGGAACCCCGACCGGACTGGCGACTTCGAGCTGAGCGCCGGTGTCCGATACATTCCGGATGGTGCACTCGATGACGCCGCCGTTGAACTCGATGGAGCCTGCCTTCAATACCCGGTGCCGGGGCGCTGCGCGATGGTTCTCCAGAACCTGAAGCGGCTCAGGTGCCTTGGGCTCTGCTCCCTTCGCCGCTTGTTGCTCCAGCAATCCCTGGGCATGCCGCGTTGCAGCCTCGATGGTCTCGTTGGTCAGCGTGGGCTTGATTCTGGCCCAGGCGAGCCGAAAGCGGACCTGGCAGTCCTTGTAATTGATGGCGGGTCCGCGGTCGTTAGGGGTGGGGGGGAGCCCATAGACGGTGCAAGCCCACCACCAGTGCGGACCATCCGCCTGCTTCATCATCCGTCCGACCGGGAAGGCGCGCCAAACCACCTCATAGTCGTCGTCCTGGCGGGCGCCACCAATGACGGTGGGCCGCAATGCAACCGCGTCTGGATCGTCAATTGTCATCGGATGTCCCTGATCCGATTTTAGGGGCCGAATGATACCGTTAGTCACATCTATGCTATCGCGGCAATAGCCCGCCGGAGGGTTCCCTGGGTAGTATTAGGATTCTGACAAATCCGGCGAGATCGGTTAATTTTTCGTCTGTTTCGACTGGGGGAAATGAATGAATTTTCAGCGTATTTTATTATTGCTTGTGGTTGTGCTTGCCGCAGGCCTTGCCGGCGCCTTCTACATGAACTGGAAGACGCTGGGGCAGCTTCGGACGGTGAAGGCCTTTGTGGAGAGTTCGGTCTTCGCCGAGGCGGTAGCTGCCTGCGAGAAGGCGCCGAGCACGACCCCGTTCAAGTGGACTGGCGGCAAGCAGACCGCCGTGATCGGCCTGACTTCGGTCAAGCTGAACAAGGATACGATCTTCCCGAGCTACACGCTGGTCGCCGACAGCGTCTTTTGCGACTATGACCCCGTGAAGAAGAAAGCCGACATCGGGTCGAACTTCCTGGAACGGGAAACATTCTAGGCCCGGTCGACAAATGGTGCGCGAGTTTCCAAATGGCGTCGGAAGAAGCCACCCGGATCATCGATCTCTACCAGCGCAAGGCATCGGACTGGATCGAGAGTCGCGCACGCACCAGGTTGGTTGAACAGCCCTGGCTCGACCGGTTCCGGGCGCTGCAGCCGCCGGAAGCGCCCATCATCGACATCGGGTGCGGCGCCGCAGCGCCAATGGCCGCGTATCTGATCGAGCTTGGTCATCCCGTTGTTGGCGTCGACTCGTCACGGACCATGATCGATGCCTGCCGGCGGCATTTTCCAGCGCAGGAATGGATCGTCGCCGATATGCGCAAGCTAGCGTTGCCGCGAAAGTTTTCCGGCATCCTGGCGTGGGACAGTTTCTTTCACCTCTGCCATGATGACCAGCGCAACATGTTTCCGGTGTTTCGCGCGCATGCGTCGCCACAGGCGGCGCTGATGTTCACCAGCGGTCCCGCGCATGGGGAGGCGATCGGAAGTTTTGCAGGCGAGCCGCTGTATCACGCGAGCCTTGATGCGGCTGAATACCGATCATTGCTCGATAGGAACGGGTTTCGTGTGGTGTCGCACGTCGTCGAGGATCCCGATTGCGGCGGCCACACCATCTGGCTCGCGCAGCTCATTTGAGACCCTAGGTCAAATGCGGACGGTGATCGCTGGTCGCTGGCCGCGTTTTGCGATTATGATCCGGTCAAGAAAAGACCGATATCATCGGGTCGAATTTCCTGAGGCGGGAGTGCGTGGGACCTCCTGCACCGGCACGGGGGCAGCTTGCGATGAGTTCAGAGCAACGAAATCCCCCGCAGGACGAATATCGAATTCTTCATGAGGCTGATCTGCGGGATTACCTCGCGGGACTCCCGGCGGTCGCCGCCCGGCTTGGCGGCGCACCCGCTTCGTGGACGATCAGCGAGGTCGGCGACGGCAACCTCAATCTCGTGTTCATCGTCAAGGGAGCCGCGGGCGGCGTCGCCGTCAAGCAGGCGCTGCCTTACGTACGTCTCGTCGGCGAAAGCTGGCCGCTGCCGCTGTCGCGCTCGCATTACGAGTATCTGGCGCTGACGCATCAGGCGCGGCTGGCGCCCGGACTGGTGCCTGATGTGCTGCACCACAATGAGGGTCTCGCCCTTGTCGTAATGGAGCTGATCGAGCCGCATATCATCATGCGCAAGGGGCTGATCGCCGGCACGCTCTATCCGCGCTTTGTCGGGGACATCGCGACCTTCATGGCACGCACGCTGTTTTTCTCTTCCGACCTCGCGCTTCCCGCCGCCAGGAAGAAAGAGGGCATCGCGGCGTTCGCCGGCAACCATGCGCTCTGCAAGATCACCGAGGACCTGATCTTCACCGATCCCTACCGCGTGGCCGAGCAGAACCGCTGGACACAGCCCTGGCTCGACGCCACCGCCGCCGCGTTCCGCGAGGACCTCGACCTGCACGCCGCGGTTTCGCGCCTCAAGCTGAAATTCCTGAACGCGCCGGAAGCGCTGATCCACGGCGACCTCCACACCGGCTCAATCATGGTGACGGAAGGCTCGACTGTCGTGATCGATCCCGAATTCGCTTTCTACGGACCGATGGGCTTCGACATCGGCGCCGTCATTGCCAATCTCCTGATGGCCTATCTGGCCTCCGCCGGGCATGAACACTCGCCGGGCGAGCGGCGGCTGTTCGAGGTCTGGCTGCTGGAAACGATCGAGAACGTCTGGACGAAGTTCGCCCGCGAGTTCCTCGAACTCTGGCGGACGGAAGGTCACGGCGACGCCTATCCGCTGGCGCTGTTTCCGGGTGCTGCCGGTGCTGCGCGCCTGGAGGTTGAGCGGCAGGCCTATATGGCGCAACTGTTCGGTGACACCGTGGGGTTTTCGGCCGCAAAAATCATCCGCCGCATTCTCGGTCTGGCGCATAACATCGATTTCGAACTGATCGAAGATCCGAAGCAGCGGGCCATTTGCGAGGCGCGCAGCTTGCGGCTCGCGCGTGCAATGATGGTGGAAACAGCTTCGTTTCCCACAATCGGCGCTGTGACGAAAGCGGCGCGCGAAGTCCGCGAATGGCAGCCGGATTTTGCCAAGTGAGCACTACCGGAGGGAGTTTGCTCGCAGGTCTGATAGCGCTATTTCATTAGCCGCAGCAGAGCCCGTCCGGCAGACGATCTCAATTCCTTGGCGTCCAACGTTCCATCCTTGTCCGGATTGGCTGCGTTGAAGCGCTGCTCGACGACAGCAAGATATTCGTCCAGCGTCAGCGTGCCGTCATGGTCGGGATCGGCTGCAGCCAACTCCTTGGCACTCAACCTGCCGCGCAACTCGCGCGCGTCGAGCGTGCCATCCCGATCCGGGTCTAGTTTGGCAAACATGGCGGACGCGGCTTTCTTCACCTCGGCCAGATCGAGGGTGCCATCATTATCGGAGTCGAACATCTTGATCGGGTTGGCGCGGTCCTTCGCCAAGGTCGGACCGGAAAATGCCACAGCAGCAGCCAGTGTCAGACCAACGAATAAGCGTGAAATCATGTCTGATCTCCCGAGGAAAGCCAGTTGCAGGTACATGCACTAGTGAATGGTCGACCTTATAGTTTCCAACAGCCCGGCGCTGGACTGGTTCCAGCTATTCCACCGCCCGTTCCCGCAGCCGCTGCGCATAGACGTTGATGATCAGCGCCGCCAGCAGGATCAGGCCGCGGATCAGGATCTTCAAAAAACTGTCGATGTTGACGTGATCTAGCCCGTTGTTGAGGACGCCGAGCACGAACAGGCCGACGATGGTGTTGCCGATGCCGCCGCGGCCGCCAAAGAGGCTGGTGCCGCCGACCACGACGGCGGCGATGGAATCCAGCAGATATGTGTCGAACTCGTTCTGCTGCGCACTGCCGAAATGCGCCACGCCCAGCATGCCGCCGATGCCGGCGCACACGGCCGAGATCACCATGACGCTGCCGAGGATGAGCTTGACGTTGAGGCCGGAATATTCCGCCGCCTCGCGGTTGCCGCCGACCATGTAGACGTAGCGGCCGAAGCGGGTGTAGGTCAGCACCAGATGGCCGCCGAGCAGCATCAGCGCTGCCACGATCACGATCCAGGGAATGCCGCCGATCGATGTCGATCCCAGCGTCGTCACCAGCGGGGGCACCTTGTAGGCGATCTGTCCGCGCACCAATAGCGCCGAGACGCCGGCCGCGATCTGCATCATCGCCAGCGTCATGATGAAGGAGGGGATGCCGATCACCGTCAGCCCGAAGGCATTGACGAGGCCGAGCAGGGCGCACAGCGCCAGCGCCAGCAGGATCGCGGCCCATCCCGGCATCGGAACGTTGGCGATGTTGACGTAGGTGTCCTGCAGCGTGAAGTAGGCCACCGCAATGCCGGTGACGTTGGCGATGGCGGCGATCGAGAGATCGATCTCGGCGCACAGGATCACGAAGGTGAGGCCGACGGCGATGATGCCGGTGACCGAAATCTGCGTCAGGATGTTGCCGAGATTGTCCAGCGTCGCAAAGGAGGGGCTGGCGGCGGCGAAGAAGGAGAACAGGCAGATCAGCGTCAGGAACGGCGCGATGTTGCGCATCTGGGAGCGCAGCATCGCGGCGAGCCCGCGAGGCCGTTTGCGATCCGCGGCGACTACGCTTTCACCTGAAGTCATGCCGGTCTCCTCACGCCGCTTCGAGCAGGCGGTCCTTGCTGATCTGTTCGTTGGCGAATTCCCGCACCACCGCGCCGCGCTTGAGCACGATGACGCGGTCGGCGAGCGACAGCACCGTCTCGGGCTCGGTGGAGAGCACGATGATGGCGAGCCCCTTGGCGCGCAAATCCCTGACGATGTGGATGACGTCGTTCTTGGCGCCGACGTCCATGCCGCGGGTCGGCTCGCACAGCACCAATAGGCGCGGCGGATAGCTCAGCCATTTCGCCAGCGCCACCTTCTGCTGGTTACCGCCGGACAGCATGCCGAGGTCGAGATCGACGGCGGCGGGGCGGATCCGCAACTGCTCGACCTGCCGGGTTGCAATCGCGCGCTCGCGCGACGGCTTGAGCAGCACGGACGAAATGCGGTCGAGGATGCTGATCGAGACGTTCTTGTAGACCGGCTCCTGGTGGAACAGCATGTCGCGCCGGCTCTCGGGCACGAACGCGATCCCGGCGCGGCGGGCGCCGGCCGTGCTGCGAAACGCTTTTTGTTCGCCGGCAATCGCCAGCGAGCCCTGGTCCGGCCTGAGCTTGCCGAACAGGATCCTTGCCAGTTCGAGCTGCCCGCATCCCATGAAACCGTAGATGCCGAGCACCTCGCCGGCGCGGACGTCAAACGAGACGTCCCGCAGGCTGCGGGCCAGCGACAGCCCGCTCGCATTCAGCACCACCGGCGCATCGGCCGGCGGCGGCAGCATGATGTCGTGGCTGTAGGTCTCTTCCAGCGCCTCGCGGCCCTTGCCGATCATCGCCTCGATCAGGGCCGGCTTGCTCGTCTCTGATGCTGCGGTCTCCGCGACCTTCCGGCCGTTGCGGAATACGGTCACGACATCGGAGACGCGCAGGATGTCCTCGATGAAATGCGAGATGAAGACGATGCTGGCGCCATCGTCCCGCAACCGCTTCAGCGTCGCGAACAGGCGCTCTACTTCCGGCGGCGACAGCGCCGAGGTCGGCTCGTCGAGGATGATGATGCGGGCGCCCGAAGACAGCACCCGGGCGATCTCGATCAGCTGCTGCAGCCCGATCGGCAGGTCGCCGAGCCGCGACATCGGATCGACGTCGATGCCGAACCGCTTCAATTGCTCGCCGGCCTCGCGCGCCATGCGCCGCCATTGCACGAGGCCCAGACGGTTGGTCGGCTGGTTGCCCAGAAACACGTTCTCGGCCACCGTCAGGTCCGGCGCCACGCTGAGTTCCTGATGCACCATCGCGATCCCGGCCGCATGCGCGTCGCTCACCCTGCGAAAGCGGGTCTCCCGGCCGTCGAGAACGAACCGGCCGGAAAAATCCGCATGCACGCCGGCGATGATCTTCATCAGCGTGCTTTTCCCCGCGCCGTTCTCGCCGACGAGACCATGGATCTCGCCGGGAGAGAGCGCGAAGTCGACGCCACGAAGCGCCTCGACGCCGCCGAAGGCTTTCGTGATGTCGTGCAGTTCGAGGATGGGCTTCAGTCCCCTGGACATGCTGGCTCAGATCAGGAAGTGGTCCTCCATCCATTGCATGCCGGCCGCGTTGGCTTTGGTCACCACCGGGCCGTCCGTGATCACGTGCTTGGGGATGCCCTGTCCGCTCTTCTCGCCGCCGGTCACCGCGGCGACGCCGGCGATGATGGCGCCGCCATGGATGCGGCACGAGGGGTTGCGGACGGTCGCGAACATGCGGCCTTCGCTCACCGCCTGGATCGCCGGCGGCATGGCGTCGACGCCGCCGATCAGGATGTTGGTGCGGTTGCGTGCCTTCATGATGTTGGCGGCGGCCAGCGCCATGTCGTCATTGTGGAAGAAGGCCGCATCGATCTGCGGGTATTTTGTCAGATAGGTTTCCCATAGCCGGGCCGCCTTCGAGACGTCCCAGTCGGCGGGCTGGGTGTCGAGCACCTCGATGTTCGGGAACTGCTTGACGACGGACTCGAAACCCTTGGCGCGGCCCTGCGCGCCGGTATGGCCGAGCGCGCCTTGCGTCATGATGACCTTGCCCTTGCCGCCGATGGCGTTGCAGAGCGCCTGTGTCACCGACGCGCCCATGAATTCATTGTCGGGCGCCAGGAACGAATGAACCTTGATCTGGTCGAGCGGGGCGATCAGCGTGTCCATGTCGATCACGGGAATGCCGGCGTCGATCATCTTGTTCACCGGCTGGGTCAGCGTGCCGATGCCGAACGCCTGGATGGCGACGAAATCCCATTTCTGCGAGGCCATGTTGTCGATCGCGGCGCGCTGCTTGACCGCGTCGAGCTGGCCGTCGAACCAGGTCACCTCGACGTTGAACAGCTTGCCCCACCATTCCGCCGCCTGCTTGCCCTGGGCGCACCAGGTGGCCTGCAGGCCTGCATTGGAAAATGCCGCCTTCAGCGGTTTTTCCGAGCGTGCCACCGCCGCCATCGCCGGGTTGATGCCCAACCCGCCGAGCAGGGCGGTCGATGCGCCGGCCACCGCCGCCGTCTGAAGAAGATTACGCCTTGTCGTAGAGGATTTCTCTGTCCCTGACATCGTTCGCTCCCTCGCTGTTTTTTAACCGACGGCGTCGATTGCACGCACCGCGGATCAGGGCAGTCTTTCACACTCGGCGCATTTGCGCCACCGGCCGACTTGATCGCCAGTATCAATGAGCTTCGGGAGGTTTGCTTAGTTCACTGCGCTGCAACGAAACGTTCGATGTCACCGAGCAACGTCCGCCATGCCGCATCGATGTCGTCCGACCAGTCCGCTCCGACGATCTCGCGCAGCGTCTGCGCAATGATGCCGAAGAACGCGATGAACAATTCGCGCGATGTGCCGTAGGCGTCGTGCGAGGAAATCTCCGCTGCGATCATGCGGAAATGGCCGGTGCGTTCTCCGGCGAAATCGAGGATGGCGTCGATCGTCAAAGCCAGCATCGAGCCCTTGACGAGTTCGCTGCCCTCGGTGCGGAACATCGTCTGCGTTTCGGGATGGGCGTCGAACAGCCGGCGATAGACCAGCGGCGTCAGATCCTCGCAGCGCTCGGCCGCCAGTTCAAAACTTCGTTCGATTGGATTTGGCGATGCCATCATTGCGATTCGCGATCGTCTCGAAAAGATGGCTTTGAAAAAAGACGCTCTCGAAAAAAAAGAGCAGGGCGCTAAGCCCTGCTCCAAAAATTGTGTCGACCCTTAATTTCCCCGAAAATTTTAGATTTGATCTTGATTGTCGAGGCGACGCTGCTTGTGCGCGTCAGGGCTCCTCCCGAGACTTGGACCACCAAGCTTGAGCCTCTCGGCCAGCCTGAGCTTGAATTGGTAGACCATCTTTTTCGTCTTGTCACCATTTTCGGCAACCTTTGTTCAAAATTCCAGCAATCTGCGAAATGATTGGGAAGTTGCTACCGACAGTTGCGGATTTAGCTGCAGTTCACCCGCAACTTGGTATCAGGGTAGGGTGCCCCTCAAATGCTGCAAAACGCATCGCTTTTCGCCGGGTTTCCTCCCTAAAGCGGCAACATAGTTCCGGGAACCTGATCTCGACTTCGGACTCCACAGGTGATTAAGGTCTGAAGTGGATGGGATTGCGATGCGCCGGCTGAAGAATTTTCTGCCAATTGTCCTGATTGCCCTGGCGGTGCAGATTTTTGCACCGATCGGCGCGTGCTGGGCGGCGACCATCGCGGCCTCCGATCCGCTTGCCGGCGCCGTCATATGCCACGGCAATGCGGCGCCCGGTGCAGGGCAGACCGACCAGACCGGCCACCGCGCCCATGACGGATGCTGTTCCGTTTGCAGCGTGCTGCAGACCGGCGCGCCGGTGGACGTACCGCAGATCGCGGCGATCGCCGTCGAACGGGTTGCCGAGCGGGTGGCCTGGTTCGATTTTGCCTTCCGGCTGACGAACGCCCGCGCCGGTTCGCATGCGCAGGCCCGCGCGCCTCCCGCCATTTCCTGACGACTTGGAACACCCAATGACCGGTGCGGCGATTGCCGTGCCGGTTGGTGCAGTCATTCGAGCCGGCCAAAGAGCCGGCGTCAGGAATATCTTATGTATCGTTATCACGCCTTGGGTGGCGCGAGCCTCATTGTGCTCGGCAGCGCGCTCTCGCTTGTGCCGTCGGCCGCAGAGGCGCAGACGTCGCTGCCGGCGGTGACCGTCGAGGCGCCGCGCGGGACGACCGCCAGGCCAGCGGCCCGCAAGCCGGCCGTCCGTTCGTCCGCCCGGACGCAGGCGCGGCCGCCTTCGGCCACCCCCGCGCCATCGGCCTCCCTGACCGCGGGCATTACCCCGAGCGTGGCGCGCGCGCTGCTCTATCAGGCGCCCACTGGCCAGACCGAGACCACGATCGATCGCAGCCGATTCGAGAATCGGCCGGCATTCTCGGTCGCCGACGTGCTGCGCGAGAGCCCGGGTATCTCGATCAAGCAGGGCAACGGCCCGCGCGACATGGGCATCTCGATCCGCGGTTCCAACGCCCGCAACGGGTTTGCGATCCGCAATATCGTGATCTTCGACGACGGCTTTCCGGTCACCCAGCCGGACGGGCTTTCCCGTAGTGACCTGATCGATCCCAAGGCCTACGGCGCGATCGATGTCATCCGCGGACCATCATCGGCGCTCTACGGCAACTATGCGACCGGCGGCGCGCTCAATTTCCGCACCCGTCCGGGCCGCACCATCGACGGCGTCGAATACGGCGTCGAGGGCGGCAGTTTCGGCTACCTCAACAACTATCTGGCCGCCGGCAAGAAGATCGGCAATTTCGAATATTCGCTGTTTGCCAGCGATGCGCGCGGTGATGGGTTCATCCAGAATAGCTGGTTCAATACCCAGACAGTGAACTTCCTCGGCACGCTGCACGTCACGCCCGACGACCGCTTCACGGTCAAGTTCATCAACAACAATCTGGAGACACGGCTGCCGATCCGGCTTTCGCTGAACCAGTACAATCAAAATCCGTTCCAGTCGGGATGCGAGTTCGCCGGCATCACCGCCTGCGCCTCGGTCGGCCTCCTCAACAACGGCTTCAACGGCGCAAGGACTCCGACCACCGCCATCCAGGCCGGGCTTGGCCGCGAGGATCGCCGTACCATCGTCGGTGGCAGGTGGGAGCACGACTTCGACAACACGACCACCTGGCGCAACCAGTTCACGTTCGACGATCGCAACATCAGCCAGCCGACGGGCGCCACCAGCGCGATCGGCGACTTCCCGTCCTACAATTACATGAGCGACGTCACCAAGCGCGGTGAAATCCTCGGGATGGAATCGACGACGTATTTCGGTGCGTTCTACAACACGCTGGCGGCGTCGAGCGACACACGTAATGTCATGCCGGGTGGCAACGCGAAGCTCGGCCTGCTGCAAAGCAATACCTTCAGCAGCACCTCCAACTACGGAGTTCGCGCGCGCGAGGAACTCAAGATCGCTCCCAACCTGACGGCGATTGCCGGCATCGGTTGGGAAACGACCGTCCTGAGAGGCGTCAATACAACCTACGCGTATCCGACGACCGAATGTCCCGACGGCGGTGACCACTCTGATATCCGCCGACCGGCAATTCCAGAACACCGCGCCCGAGCTGGCGCTGCTATACAAGCTCAATCCCGAATGGCAGTTCCGCGCGCGTGTCGCCACGGGCTACGGCACGCCGCAGGTCGGTAACCTCTTCGTTCTATCGAACGGTCAGAACGGCAACAATACGCAGCTGAAGACGCAGCAGAACCTCGGTTACGACATCGGGTTCGACTGGACGCCGAACAACACGCTCACGTTCAGCGCGACCGGCTTCTATGAGTTCTTCAAGAACGAGCTGGTTTCGCAGGCCACCCTGGTCGGCGCACCCAATGCGAGCTTTACGTTCAATGCGCCGAAATCGGAGCATCGCGGCGTGGAGCTTGCCGCCGACTGGAAGTTCTATCCGGGCTGGCGGTTCACGGCCGCCTATACCTATCTCGACGAGTTCTACACCGAGTACACCGAGAATATCGTCAATGGCGCGACGTTCAGCTTCAACCGCGCCGGCAACAAGATTCCCGGCGTCTCGCCGCACGAACTGACAGCGCGGCTCGGCTACGATCAGATGTGGGGGCCGCTCGCAGGCCTCGGGGCGTTCGTCGAGGTCCAGTGGAAGGATTCGTTCTACATGGACAACGCCAATCTCCTGAAGGCGCCCGGCTACGAACTGGTCAATCTCAACGTCCACTACAACACGGACCTCAAGTCCGATTACTTCAAGTCGTTGAGCATGTATGCCGAAGTCAGGAACGTGTTCGACCGCACCTATGTGGCTTCCGCCAACAACATCGGCAACTCGGTCACGGCCGCCGGCGTTCAAAACCCCGCGAGCGTGCTGGCAAACACCACCGGCTCGATCTACGCCGGCTCGCCGCGCGCCTTCGTGGCGGGAATAAAGCTGGCGTTCAAATGATAGGACAAAACTGCAGGAGGAGTATGGCCATGCTGCGAATGAGTTTGCTCGCGACGCTCGCGTTCTCGCTTTGCCAGACCACGGCGCAAGCGCAGATGAGCCATCACCAGCATGCCTCGGAAGCGGCGTGCGAGGAGGTCGAGCTGCGTTGCGCCTCGAAGGTGACGCCGGCCTTCGCGTCCGACGGCACGCTGTGGCTCGCCTGGATGGCGGGCGGCCGGATCTCGGTGGCGAGCTCGAAGGATCTGGGGCGCAGCCTTTCGACGCCGGTTCAGGTGACGCCAGGAAAAGCTCAACCTCGACTGGGGGCCGGATGCGCGTCCCCAGATCGTCGTCGAGAAAAGCGGCGGCATCGCGCTGGCGTTTTCGATCTTCAAGGACAAGGCGTTCAACGGCCAGGTGCTCGCCACAAGGTCGATCGACGGTGGCCGGAGCTTTGCCGAGTTGCAGCCGATCACCGCAGATAACGAGAGCCAGCGCTTTGTGACGCTCGGCCTCGATGCGGACGGATCGGTGTTCGCGGCCTGGATCGACAAGCGCAACCGCGTGCCCGCGAAGCAGGAGGGCAGGAAATACGAAGGCGCAGGGGTGTTCTTTGCGTCATCGAAGGACGGCGGTGCGGCTTACGCCGAGGCGCGGATTGCCAGCGACAACACCTGCGAATGCTGCCGGCTCGGTCTGGCGTTCGCCGGCCCTGGCCGTCCCGTGGTGGTGTTCCGGAACATCTTCGAAGGTGGTGTGCGGGATCACGCCGTCATGACGTTCACCGATCCGGCGACGCCGGGCGAGGTTCGCCGCGTCAGCAACGACGACTGGCAGATTTCCGCGTGCCCGCATCACGGGCCCAGTCTTTCGATCTCGCCTGCCGGCACCTATCACGTGGCCTGGTACACCAACGGCAAGGCCCGCAAGGGGCTGTTCTATGCCCGCTCGGATGACGAAGGCCGGACCTTTTCCGATCCGCTTCCGCTCGGCCGTTCCGACCGCAACCCGACGCGGCCGTACGTGCTGACCGGCCCGCGCGGCGCCACCATGGTCTGGAAGGAGTTCGACGGCGAGAAGACCTCGGTCAACGCGATGATTTCGCATGATGAGGGCAAGAGCTGGTCGAAACCATCAACGATTGCGACGACGACGGACACATCCGACCACCCGCTGCTGGTCAGCGACGGACAGGCGACCTACCTTTCCTGGATGACCAAGGCCGACGGATATCGCCTGCTGCCGATCGGAGACGGGTCATGAAACGCCTGCTGGCTGCGATTTTCCTGTTCGGGTCGTTCGCCGCCGCGCCGGCAGCCGAGACGTCCTCTGAACTGAAACCGTTCGTGCGGGGAAGCTGGCAGGAAATGCTGCGTTCGCACAAGGGGCGTCCGACGCTGGTGCATTTCTGGGGCGTCACCTGCGGCCCCTGCAAGATCGAATTGCCGCTGCTCGGACAATTCATGAAGGATCATTCCGAACTCGACGTCGTGATGATCAGCGCCGATCTCGTTCCGAACCTGCCCGGTGCCGCGCGCGGCATGCTGGAGAAGGCCGGGCTGGGGGCGGCGGAGAACTGGCTTTTCAGCGATGGCTTTGTCGAACGCCTCCGGTTCGAGATCGACCCGGCCTGGCAGGGCGAGATCCCGCGCACGCTGCTGATCGCGCGGGACGGAACGGTCACCACGATCGAAGGTTCGGCCGAAATACCCGACCTCGAAAAATGGCTGGCTCGACAACAAGCAGCAATGAGATAATAATCGCGCAGTAGGCGGTCCGGCGACTTGGGTGCTTTGGGGTGAATATGCGACGGCGGCTGGAGGCCTTCATTCCAATCGTACTGTTCTCGATCATGGTGCAGTTGCTTGCGCCGATCGGGGCCTTTCGCGTGGTCGCTCACGCCGTTTCCGATCCGCTTTATCTGGCGACGATCTGTTCCGGAATGGCGTCCGCGCAGGACGCTTCACAGACCACCAACGTCAAGCCGCAGCACGGCGCCAATTGCTGCGGTTTCTGCAGCGTCGGCCATGGCGGCGCCGTCGCGGTCGATCCGCCTCCGTTGATCTTTGTCGTCCTGCAGCGGCAATACCAGCTCATCGAATGGCTGGAAGCTGCGGATCATATGCCGCCGGTGCGTGCCGGCTCGCATGCGCAGGCGCGCGCGCCACCCGCCTTTTCCTGACGACCTAGCTAACTCCCATCAGGATTGGTGCGGCCCACGGCCGTGCCTGTTCGTTCAGTTGAGCAAAGCCGGCCGGAGAGCTGGCGTCAGGATCATTTCATGTTTCGTCTTGCATCACCCCTAGGGCTCGTGCGCAGCACGCTGCTGGCCTCGGCCGCCGTATTCGTATCTCCCTTTAGCGCTGAGGCGCAGAACGAGCGATCAAGCCTTCCTCCGGTGACCGTCACCGCGCCGGAACAGAAACGCACAGCAAGCGCCCGTCCGCCCCGCAACGCGGCGCGGACCGCACGCACCGTCCGCCAAGTGCCTACTCCGGCGCCGCGGACCGCTGGCGATCCGGGGCAGGGCGGTCGCGGCGCGTTGGCGGTGATGAGCGCGCAGCAGGCGCTGACGGAAATCAACAACACGCCGGGCGGCGTCGCGATCGTGCCGGCGGCGGCCTACAGGAATTCGACCGTCGCCAACACCATCAAGGACATCCTGGATTATGTGCCCGGCGTCTTCGCGCAGCCGAAATGGGGCGACGACACCCGGCTTTCGATCCGCGGCTCGGGCCTGTCGCGCAATTTCCATCTGCGCGGCGTGCAGCTCTACATGGACGGCATTCCGATCAACACCGCTGACGGCTACGGCGATTTCCAGGAGATCGACCCGACCGCCTACAAATATGTCGAGGTCTGGAAGGGCGCCAATGCGCTGCAGTTCGGCGCGAACTCGCTCGGCGGCGCCATCAATTTCGTGATGCCGACCGGCCGCGATCCGTTCCCGAACGGCGCATCGGTCGATTTCGGCGCGTTCGGGTTCAAGCGCCTGCAGGCCAATGCGGGCGGCGCCAACGGACCGTGGGACGGTTTCGTCACCGCCGCGACGCAGGCGTCAGACGGTTTTCGGGACCACAGTTTCGGCAGCGCCACCCGCGTCAGCGGCAATGTCGGCTACCAGTTCTCGCCGGACGCCGAGACGCGGTTCTATTTCAACGCCAACGAGGTTCGCCAGCGCATCCCCGGCGGCGTCACCAAGCAATCGGCGCTGACCAATCCCGAAGCCGCTGCGCCCGTCAACGTCGCCAACGACTGGCAGCGCAACATCGACACCGTGCGGCTCGCCAACAAGACCACGATCCGGTTCGACGACACCAAGGTCGAATTCGGCGCCTTCGGCGTCGACCGCCATTTGATGCACCCGATCTTCCAGTGGCTCGATTACAGCTACAAGGACTATGGCGGCTTCGCCAAGGTCACCGACGACCGCTTCATCGGCGGCTTCCGCAACCGCCTTGTCGCCGGCATCAACATCCTGAACGGCAGCATCGACAACCAGCAATTCGCCAATCTCGGCGGACAGAAGGGTGCACTGCTGTCGTCCTCGATCGATCGCTCGAAAAACACCTCGCTCTATGTCGAGGACAGCTTTTACTTCCTGCCGAACGTGGCCGCGATCGCGGGAACGCAATTCCTCTACGCCACCCGCAACCGGCAGGATCGTTTCCTCAGCGATGGCGATGCCTCGGGGGCAACCGAGTTCAGGATATGGTCGCCGAAGGCCGGTCTGCTCTGGAACGTCGATCCGACCTGGCAGGTATTCGGCAACATCTCGCGCAGCGCCGAGGTGCCGAGCTTTGGCGAAAGCTCGGCCGGGCCGGGGATACCGTTCATTCCCTTCACCAGTATCCGCCCGCAGCTCGCCACTACCTACGAGATCGGAACGCGGATGAAGCGGCCCGACTACGCCTGGGAGCTAACCGCATATCGCGCCAATATCCGCAACGAACTACAATGCCTCTACAGCGCGTTCGGCAATTGCAACGTTACCAACGCGGACCGCACCATTCACCAGGGTATCGAAGCGGGCGCGGGCGCTGCGATTTTCCGGGGCATCTTCGACAACGGCCCGGCGCCGGACAAGCTCTGGCTGAATCTGGCCTACACGTTCAACGATTTCCGCTTCGATAACGATGCAACCTTCGGCAACAATCTGTTGCCCGGCGCGCCGCGCCACTACCTCCGCGCCGAGCTGCTGTACAAGAATCCGACCGGGTTCTATTTCGGCCCCAATGTCGAATGGGTGCCGCAGGCCTATTTCGTCGACAGTGCCAACACGCTGAAGACCGAGGCTTATGCGCTGTTGGGATTGAAGTTGGGCTTCGACAATGGCGGGCCGATTTCGGCCTATATCGAAGGACGCAATCTCACCAACAAGGCCTACATTTCAAGCGTCAGCATCATCAATCAGGCGACCGCCACGTCACCGTTGTTTGAACCGGGCAATGGGCGGGCTGTTTATGCCGGGATGAAGTACAGATGGTAGGTATTCACCCGCCGCAGTGCAGGCGGAACCCGTTTGAACACGAAGGTCGAACCATGAAGAACATTACGCGCACGTTTGTTTGTGCCGCCGCCCTGTTGGCTCCCTTTGGTGCGCCCGCGCACGCCCAGGAGATCAAGGCCGGCGATCTCGTCATCACGCAGCCCTGGAGTCGGGCGACGCCCGGCGGCGCGAAGATCGCCGGCGGCTATCTCACGATCGAGAACAAGGGCGCGGCGCCGGACCGGCTGATCAGCGGGGCCGGCGATGTCGCGGGCAAGGTCGAAATTCACGAGATGGCGATGAACAATGGCGTCATGACCATGCGTCCGCTCGACAAGGGCCTCGTGATCGAGCCCGGCAAGACCGTCAAGCTGGCGCCCGGCGGCTATCACCTGATGCTGATGGATTTGAAGAATCCGCTCAAGCAGGGCGACAAGGTGCCGCTGACGCTGGAGTTCGAAAAAGCCGGCAAGGTCGCGCTGTCGCTCGACGTGCAGGGCGTCGGTGCACAGGCCCCGGCGGGGCACGATCATTCCGGCATGAAGAAATAGAGGAATAGCCTATGTCGAAAATTGCTCCTGCCGTCATCGCCCTTGCCGCGCTCGCGGCCTCTCCGGCAATCGCGCATGTCACCCTCGAGAAACGGCAGGCGCCGGTCGGCTCGTACTACAAGGCGGTGTTCGCCGTGCCGCACGGCTGCGCGGGATCGGCGACGGTCAAGCTGCGGGTGCAGGTCCCGGAAGGCGTGATCGGCATCAAGCCGATGCCCAAGCCGGGCTGGACGCTCGAGACGGTCAAGGGCAAATACGCCACCGAGTATGAGCTTCACGGCAGCAAATTGTCCGAAGGCGTCAAGGAAGTGGTGTGGAGCGGCGGCAAGCTCGCCGACGACAATTTCGACGAATTCGTCTTCTCCAGCTATCTGACGGCGGGCCTGAAGCCGGACACCACGCTGTATTTTCCGGTGGTGCAGGAATGCGAGCAGGGGGTCAGCCGCTGGATCGATATTCCCTCGGAAGGCCAAAGCGGCCACGGGGAGGGCAGCAAGACGCCGGCGCCCGGCCTCAAGCTGATCGCAAAACCGTAAAGCGATCCCGATGGCGCGCGTGCTCGCTGGCCTTGCCGCGCTGCTGTCGGCTCTGTGCATTGCCGGCGCCGCGTGGGCCCATGCGACGCTTGTCTCGTCGGAGCCGGCCGATGGCAGCGTGCTCGCGCTGCCGCCGAAGATGGTGCAGTTGCACTTCAACGAGGGCGTCGCGCCGGCCGTGATCGGCGTCATCGATGCCGCCGGCAAAACGCGCGACGTCGCCACCCGCGCGGTCGGCCAATCCATCCTGATCGTTTTGCCCGACGATCTGCCGCAGGGCACGCAGATCGTCAGCTACCGCGTGGTCTCGCAGGACGGGCATCCCGTGGCGGGATCGATGGTGTTCTCGATCGGTGCGGTGACCGGGGCCGCGCCGCCGGCGAAAGCGAGTCCGCTGGCGGTGTTGATCTGGCTGGCGCGGATCGGAGTCTATCTCGGCCTATTCGTCGGCGTCGGCGGCGCGTTTTTCGCGGCCTGGATCGGGCAGGGAGCGAGCGGATCGACGGTCAGCCGCGGCGCGCTCGCCGTCGGTCTCGTCAGCGCGGTGGTCTCGCTCGGCCTGCAAGGTCTCGATCTTCTCAATCTTCCGCTTGGTGGCATCGTGACGTCGGCGCCGTGGACGAACGCGCTTGCTACGAGCCTCGGGCCGTCGCTGTTGATCGCGATCGGCGTGATGGCGATCGCCTTTTACGCCTGGAAAAGCCCGAGCATCCGGCTGGCATGGGTGTTGACCTCGCTCGCCATGGCGGGCGTCGGGCTTTCGCTGGCCGCCAGCGGGCATGCCGCGACCGCCTCGCCGCAATGGGTGACCCGGCCGTCGCTGTTCCTGCACGGCGTCGCCGTGGCCTACTGGGTTGGCGCGCTGGCGCCGCTGGCGGCCATGGCGCATCGGCGCAAGGACGACCTGCCGCGCGCGCTCAAGCAGTTTTCTGGCGTGGCGGTGCCGCTGGTGGGGTTGCTCGTGCTGAGCGGACTGGCGCTTTCGATCATCCAGCTTGGCAGCGTGCGCGCGCTGATCGAGACCCCATACGGTATCCTTCTTTCGATCAAGCTGGCGCTGGTCATCCTGTTGCTTGCTCTTGCGGCGCTGAACCGGTTTGTCGCCACGCCGGCGGTCGTTGCCGATTACAAGAACACCCGGCTTCTGCTGGGTTCGATCGTGACGGAATGCCTTCTCGTCGTTTGCATCCTTGCCGTGGTCGCCGGCTGGCGCTTCACGCCGCCGCCGCGGGCGTCTGTTGCTCCGGTGGCCACACCGCTCTCGATCCATATCCACACCGATGCCGCGATGTTTCAGGTGCTGGTTTCACCGGGCAAGGTCGGCGCCAACGATTTTGTGCTGCAGTTGATGACGGGAGACGCCGCCCTGCTGCCGGCCAAGGAAGCGACGCTGATCCTGAGTTTGCCGGAACGTGGCATCGAGCCGATGGAGCGCCGCGCGACGCTCGGGCCGGACGGCAACTGGCATGTGCGCGGCGTCGCGCTGCCGCAGCCGGGCCGCTGGCGGATGCAGATCGAGGCGCTGGTCACGGATTTTCAGAAGGTAACGCTGGAGAGTGAATTGCAGGTGCAGTGATGGAGGTCTCGTAGGATGCCCGGCCTTCGCCGGGCATGACGCCGTTGTGAAGGTGAGAGGACCGTGGGGCCCCAAAACGGGCCCGAAATCCGCGTTTCCAGCGGCTTTTCACACTTCCCGGCCTTGTCTTTTCGCACCCGATCCGGTTTCACTGCACCTCTTCCGGTATCCCACTGATTCCTTGAGTTGTCCCATGCGGTTGTCGCGGTTTTTTCTACCCATCCTGAAAGAGAATCCGAAAGAGGCGGAGATCGTCTCGCATCGGCTGATGCTGCGCGCGGGCATGATGCGGCAGGAAGCGGCCGGCATCTATGCCTGGCTGCCGCTGGGTTTTCGGGTCCTGAAAAAGATCGAGCAGATCGTCCGTGAGGAACAGGATCGCGCCGGCGCCTTGGAGCTGTTGATGCCGACGCTGCAGCTCGCCGACCTCTGGCGCGAGAGCGGCCGCTACGATGCCTATGGTCCGGAGATGCTGCGCATCGCGGACCGCCACAAGCGCGAACTGCTGTACGGGCCGACCAATGAGGAAATGATCACCGAGATCTTTCGCGCTTACGTCAAATCCTACAAGAGCCTGCCGCTCAATCTCTATCACATCCAGTGGAAATTCCGCGACGAGCAGCGTCCGCGTTTCGGCGTGATGCGCGGCCGCGAATTCCTGATGAAGGATGCCTACTCCTTCGACATCGACGAGGCGGCGGCGCGCCGTTCCTATAACCGGATGTTCGTCGCTTACCTGCGCACCTTCGCGCGGATGGGATTGAAGGCGATCCCGATGCGCGCCGAGACCGGCCCGATCGGCGGCGATCTCAGCCATGAATTCATCGTGCTGGCGGAAACCGGCGAATCCGGCGTGTTCTGCAACAGCGACGTGCTCGATCTGCCGATCCCGCCCGATGATGTCGATTACGAGGGCGACCTCACCGACATCATCAAGCAATGGACGTCGGTCTATGCCGCGACCGAGGACGTTCACGATGCCGCGCGCTACGAGCGCGAAGTGCCGGTCGACAAGCGCGTCAATACGCGTGGCATCGAGGTCGGCCAGATCTTCTATTTCGGCACCAAATATTCCGACGCGATGAAGGCGCTGGTCGCCGGCGCCGATGGCGTCGACGTGCCGGTCCATGGCGGCTCCTACGGCGTCGGCGTCTCGCGCCTGGTCGGCGCCATCATCGAGGCCTGCCACGACGACGCCGGCATCAAATGGCCGGAAGCCGTGGCGCCGTTCACCGCCGTGATTCTCAACCTGAAGCAGGGGGATGCTGCGGTCGATGGCGCCTGCGAGAAACTTTACGGCGAGCTTCAGGCCAAGGGCGTCGATGTGCTCTATGACGATACCGACCAGCGTGCGGGCGCGAAGTTCGCGGCCGCCGACCTGATCGGTATCCCCTGGCAGATTCTGGTCGGCCCGAAAGGCCTCGCCGAGGGCAAGCTCGAGGTCAAGCGGCGCAGCGACGGCTCGCGTGAGAATCTCAGCCCGGCGGAAGTGGTGGCGAAGATCGCGGGATAGGCCTATCACCGCGGCTGATATGTTCGCCATTACGGCCACATTTGGCCCGAATCATGGGATTATCGAGTAATGGATGAGACCATGAACGAGACAGCCCGAACCCCGCCTTTTGCGCCCTTCGAATGGCTGCTGTCCGGACGCTACCTGCGCGCGCGCCGCAAGGAAGGGTTCATTTCCGTCATTGCCGGCTTTTCTTTCCTCGGCATCATGCTCGGCGTCGCCACGCTGATCATCGTGATGGCTGTGATGAACGGCTTTCGCAAGGAACTGCTGGACAAGATCCTCGGCCTCAACGGGCATTTGCTGGTGCAGCCGCTGGAATCGCCGCTGACCGACTGGAAGGACGTTGCCGAGCGCATCAGCCAGGTCGACGGCATCCGCCTTGCCGCACCCGTCGTGGACGGCCAGGCGCTGGCGTCCTCGGCTTTCAACGCCGCCGGCGTGCTGGTGCGCGGCATGCGCTCGGCGGACCTGAACAACCTCACTTCGATTGCCAAGAACATCAAGCAGGGCACGCTGGAAGGTTTTGACGAGGGGCAGGGCGTCACCATCGGACGCCGGCTTGCCGATCAATTGTCGCTGCATGCCGGCGACACCATCACGCTGGTCGCGCCCAAGGGCGCGGTGACCCCGATGGGAACCACGCCGCGCATCAAACCCTACAAGGTGGCGGCCGTGTTCGAGATCGGCATGTCGGAATATGACGCCAGCTTCGTGTTCATGCCGTTGCCGGAATCGCAGGCCTATTTCAACCGCAGGGACGACGTGACCGCGATCGAGGTGTTCACCACCAACCCGGATCGAATCGACGCGTTCCGCAAGAGCGTGACGGAGGCGGCCGGGCGGCCGGTGTTCCTGGTCGACTGGCGGCAGCGCAACTCGACCTTCTTCAATGCGCTGCAGGTCGAGCGCAACGTGATGTTTTTGATCCTGACCATGATCGTGCTGGTTGCCGCGCTCAACATCGTCTCCGGCCTGATCATGCTGGTAAAGGACAAGGGGCAGGACATCGCCATCCTGCGCACCATGGGCGCCTCGCAGGGCTCGATCATGCGGATATTCCTGATCACGGGAGCTGCGATCGGCGTGGTCGGCACGCTGACCGGCTTCTTCGTCGGCATGCTGATCTGCCTGAACATCGAATCGATCCGGCAGTTCCTTTCCTGGATGACCAACACCGAATTGTTCTCGCCGGAATTGTACTTCCTCTCCCGGCTGCCGGCCGAGATCGATTTCGGCGAAACCACCGCGGTCGTGATCATGGCGCTGACGCTGTCGTTCCTGGCGACGCTCTATCCGTCCTGGCGCGCCGCGCGGCTCGATCCCGTCGATGCGCTTCGGTACGAGTGAGGACGAGATGGCCGAGGAGGCGCAGGAAGATGTACCGGTTATCTATCTCCACGAGATAAAGCGCGAGTACAGGCAGGGCGAGGCGACGCTGACCATTCTCAACGGCGCCAAGCTCGCGCTGTGGGCGGGACAGTCGGTGGCGCTGGTGGCGCCGTCGGGTTCGGGCAAGTCGACCTTGCTGCATATCGCAGGCCTGCTCGAAAGCCCCGATGACGGCGAGGTCTATGTCGCGGGCACGCCGACCTCGCAACTATCCGACATCGACCGCACCCAGATCCGGCGCTCCGACATCGGCTTCGTCTATCAGTCGCACCGGCTGCTGCCGGAATTCACCGCGCTTGAAAACGTCATGCTGCCGCAGATGATCCGCGGCCTCAAACGTTCCGAGACCATCAAGCGCTCGGAGGAAATCCTGGCCTATCTCGGCCTCGGCGACCGCATCACGCACCGGCCGGCGGAACTCTCCGGCGGCGAACAGCAGCGCGTCGCCATCGCGCGCGCGGTCGCCAATGCGCCGCGGGCGCTATTGGCGGACGAACCGACCGGAAACCTCGATCCGCATACCGCCGATCACGTGTTCAAGGCGCTGATGCAGCTGGTGAAGGCGACGCAGGTCGCGATGCTGATCGCCACCCACAACATGGAACTGGCCGGCCGGATGGACCGGCGGGTGTCGCTGGTCGACGGCCAGGTCGTCGAACTGGAGTAGCGGCGTTCAGTAAACGCCGCACTTGCGCGTCGGCGGGCCGGCCTTCGCGCTCAAATCAAACAGATGGACGAGGCTCAGTAGCCGCTGCGGTGGCGCTTGTAGCGGCGTGCCGACGGTTCTGGAGATGCATGTGCGTAATAGGGATTGATCACGCATTGCGCCGAGCGGCCCGACGCCGTCGCGTTGCATTGGGGCAGGGTGTAATAGGTACATTCGTAGTAGCTGGTCCTGCCCATGACATGCAGGCAAACCGGATAGTTGGGATCGTAGGTCTGAGCCTGCGCCGGCGCCGCTGCCGAGGTGGCTGCGATTGCCAGAATTGCCAAAGCCAGGATGCGCATCAGAATCTCCTCCGGTGTTGGCGGCTCCGATCGGTCTGCATTTCCGCCTTGGCGTTGAAATAGGGATTGGCAGCGCAATACGCATCTCGCCCGGAGGCGGTTGCCTGACACTGCGCCAGCGACACGAAACTGCAATCGCCGCCAGCGGCGCCGAAATCGCAGCCTTTGATGCAGTAGGGGAACTCGCGCGCCGACGCGGGCATTGCAACCGCCGCCGACACAGCGCCGGCCGCCATGAGCGCCAGCCATGCCCTTTGCATGAATCCTCCGCCGCAGCCCGGAAATCTTCAGCCACTGATCTTCAGAGGCTCAACAGACGATCCACCCGCGCCCGCGTCAAATCACGTTCGCGCGCTAATGTCGCTCAGCGTGCGCATGCATGGCGCGCCATCGACCCTCGGCGGACGGGTCAGTACCTGCCGTAGCCGGGGGCGGGCGGCAGTGCGCGGCCGGGCAGCGGGCGGTACGCGGCGGACGGCGGTTCGCTCTCGCTGATATAGTAGGGATTGGCGATGCACTGGAGATACCGTCCCGAAGCGGTCGCCTGGCACTGCTCGTAACTCGTGAAGGTGCAGTAGCTCAGCCCCGGATATTCGTCGCCCTGAAGGCAGAACGGATATCGGGTTCCGACCGCTTCGGCGGGCGCGGCGCTGAATGCGGCCAATCCGCTTGCGGCAAGCACGGCCAGAATCGCTTTACGCATTTCGAATCTCCTCATCACATTTTCGCGCGTTGCCGGTTCCATTTTCATCGACACAAGCCGCACCGACGCGCCTCCGTCAAGCCGTTCCGTCCTTTAATACCGCTGCAAAGCCGAATGTGAATTCTTTGCGGCAGGTTCCAATGCAAAGTTTCGAAAAACGCTTACAGCACAACATTAACTTGCGTTCACACTGCGGCTGTTTCGTGTGGGTTGTGGCCGTGAGGTTACAGTAATTCGAACGAACGATGTTATGAGCATGCCTCGGCCTTGGGGGCTGTCTAAAAGGAACGGATACAAAGAATGAAGAAGTTGTTGCTTGTTACGTCCAGTCTGATCGCGCTCGGCGCGGCCGCGCCGGCTACTGCTGCTGATCTCGCTGCGCGTCCTTACACCAAGGCGCCTCCGATGATCGCTGCAGTCTATGACTGGACCGGTTTCTACATCGGTGCGAACGGCGGTTGGGGTTCGAGCCGCAACTCCTGGGATCTGGTTGGCTTTGGTCCCGAGGGCTCGCATGACGCGACCGGCGGTACCGTCGGTGGCCAGGTCGGCTATCGCTGGCAGGCTGGTACGTTCGTGTTCGGTCTTGAAGCCCAGGGCAACTGGGCCGACTTCTCGGGCAGCAATGTGAGCCAGCAGTTCCCGGCCTTCCGCAGCCACACGAACGTCGATGCGTTCGGCCTGTTCACCGGTCAGGTCGGTTATGCCGTCAACAACGTCCTGCTCTACGTCAAGGGCGGTGCTGCAGTGACCTCGAACAGCTATCGCTTCAACAACGTTGTAGGCGGCGCGCTCGCTGCCGTCACCGGCGACGACACCCGTTGGGGCGGCACGATCGGCGCCGGCCTCGAATACGCCTTCGCCCCGAACTGGTCGGTTGGCGTCGAGTACAATCACCTGTTCATGCAGGACCGTACCTACAACTTCACCACGCCGGCCGGCGTTGCCTTCGGCACCGACCGCATCCGTCAGGACGTCGATCTCGTCACCGCCCGCGTGAACTACAAGTTCGGCGGCCCGACGCATCGCGCGCGTACTGATCTTTCGCGATTATCGCGACAATTCATCGAAGCCCCGGGCCGTGCCCGGGGCTTTTTTCGTTGCGTCGGATCGGCGGAGTTAACCAACCGGGAATATCGTCGCAAAACATGCCAGTGATACGGCCCCTTGACTCCCAGAACAAAAAAGGAACAATGTTCCTCATATGTTCTCATATCGTAGGGAGTCGGACGATGTTGCGGATGTTTGTGGAAGAAGCGGCGGCGCTGGCGTCGATTACGCTGTTTGTCGCGATGATTGCGGTCTGGGCGCAGGTGATTCCGCAGCTTTGAGGCCGTGCGGAAAACTGAACCAGCCGCGCCGTGCGGACGGGCTGGGGAAAAGCCGGATGGCGGGCGCGGAGGCTGCGTTCCGCGTGGACTCGGCAAGGCCAAGGCATCACCATTGCGGGTAGCGAGTCGGCGCGCATCCGCGGCCGATGATCGCTCCCCACCATGATGCAAGAGCCCGTTAAGCGACCATGTCCAGTGCCGGATTCGTACACCTCCACGTTCATTCGGCCTATTCGCTGCTGAAGGGCTCGATCAAGATCGCCAAGCTCGGCGAACTGGCGAAGGCCGATCGCCAGCCGGCGCTGGCGCTGACCGACACCGACAACATGTTCGGGGCGCTGGAATTCTCCGACAAGATGGCGGGCTACGGCATCCAGCCGATCGTCGGCTGCGAACTCGCCGTCGATTTCGGCGACCAGGACCCGAACGCGCGCAACGCGCTGGCCTCGGCGCCGTCGCGAATCGTATTGCTGGCGGCGCGGGAGCGCGGCTACCGCAGCCTGATGCGGCTGAACTCGCGGGCGTTCCTGGAAACGCCGGTGCATCAGTCCCCGCATATCAAGCTCGAATGGCTGGAAGGCGATGCCGAGGATTTGATCGCGCTGACCGGCGGCCCCGACGGCCCGATCTCGCTGGCGCTGCATGGCGATCATGCCGCGCTCGCGGCAGCCCGTTGCGACCGGCTGGCGAATCTGTTCGGCGATCGCCTCTATGTCGAATTGCAGCGCCACGGCATCGACAAGGAACGCCGCGCCGAATCCGGCCTGATCGATCTCGCCTATGCCAAGGGATTGCCGCTGGTCGCGACCAACGAGCCATATTTTGCGGCGAATGACGATTACGAAGCCCACGACGCGCTGTTGTGCATCGCCGGCGGCAAGCTGATCGCCGAGACCGATCGCGAGCAGCTCACGCCCGATCACCGCTTCAAGACCCGCGCCGAGATGGCGGTGCTGTTCGCCGACATTCCGGAAGCGCTGGCCTCCACGGTCGAGATCGCGGAGCGCTGCTCGTTTCGCCCGAAGACGCGCAAGCCGATCCTGCCGCGCTTCACGGTCGGCGCCGGCTCAGGCTCCGACGCGGAAGCCGAGGAGGCCGCCGAGCTGAAGCGCCAGGCCGGGGAGGGGCTCGCGCGGCGCCTGCAGGTTCACGGCCTGTCGCCCGGCACCACGGAAGAGGAGTACCAGAAGCGTCTCGCCTTCGAGATCGACGTGATCAACCGCATGAACTATGCGGGCTACTTCCTGATCGTGTCGGACTTCATCAAATGGGCCAAGGGCCACGACATTCCGGTCGGTCCCGGCCGCGGCTCCGGCGCCGGTTCGCTGGTCGCCTATTCGCTGACCATCACCGATCTCGATCCGATCCGCTTCGGCCTGCTGTTCGAGCGCTTCCTCAATCCCGAACGCGTCTCGATGCCGGACTTCGACATCGACTTCTGCCAGGACCGTCGCGGCGAGGTGATCGACTACGTGCAGCAGCGCTACGGCCGCGATCAGGTGGCGCAGATCATCACCTTCGGCACGCTGCAGGCGCGCGGCGTGCTGCGCGACGTCGGCCGCGTGCTGCAGATGCCCTATGGCCAGGTCGACAAGCTCACAAAGCTGGTGCCGCAGAATCCGGCCGCGCCGGTGACGCTGGCGCAGGCGATCGAGAGCGAACCCAAGCTGCAGGCGTTCCGCGACGAGGACCCGGTGGTCGCGCGCGCCTTCGACATCGCCCAGCGCCTCGAAGGCCTGACGCGCCACGCCTCGACCCACGCCGCCGGCATCGTGATCGGCGACCGTCCGTTGAGCGAACTGGTGCCGCTCTACCGCGATCCCAAATCCGACATGCCGGTGACCCAGTTCAACATGAAATGGGTCGAGCCGGCGGGGCTGGTGAAGTTCGACTTCCTCGGCCTGAAGACGCTGACCGTGCTCGACGTCGCGGTAAAGCTGCTCAGGCAGCGCGACGTCCAGGTCGATCTGCCGACGCTGCCGATCGACGACGCCCCGAGTTACCAGATGCTGGCGCGCGGCGACGTGGTCGGCGTGTTCCAGGTGGAAAGCCAGGGCATGCGGCGCGCGCTGATCGACATGCGGCCCGACCGCTTCGAGGACATCATCGCGCTGGTGGCGCTCTATCGTCCGGGCCCGATGGCCAACATCCCGACCTATTGCGCGCGCAAGCACGGCGACGAGGAGCCGGAATATCTGCATCCGATCCTGGAGCCGATCCTGAAGGAGACGTTCGGCGTCATCATCTATCAGGAACAGGTGATGCAGATCGCACAGGTGATGGCCGGCTATTCGCTCGGCGACGCCGACCTCTTGCGCCGCGCGATGGGCAAGAAGATCCGCGCCGAGATGGAAAAGCAGCGCGCGATCTTCGTCGCCGGCGCGGTCAAGAACGGCGTGCCGAAGGGGCAGGCCGACACGATCTTCGAACTGCTCGCCAAATTCGCCGACTACGGCTTCAACAAGAGCCACGCCGCGGCTTACGCGCTGGTGTCCTACCACACCGCCTATATGAAGGCGCATTACCCGGTGGAGTTTCTGGCGGCGTCGATGACGCTCGAACTCAACAACACCGACAAGCTCTCGGAATTTCGCGCCGAGGCGCTGCGGCTCGGCATCAAGGTCGAGGCGCCGAACATCAACCGCTCGGCCGCCACCTTCGAGGTCGGCGAGAACACCATCTACTACGCGCTGGCCGCGCTGAAGGGCGTCGGCATCCAGGCGGTCGAGCAGATCGTGGAGGAACGCAAGAAGGGCGCCTTCACCTCGCTTGCGGATTTCGCGGCGCGGGTCAATCCGCGCGCGATCAACAAGCGCATCATCGAAAGCCTCGCCGCGGCCGGCGCATTCGACACGCTCGAATCCAACCGCGCCAGCGTCTTTGCCGGCGCCGACGCCGTTCTCGCCGCCTGCCAGCGCAGCCATGAGGCGGCAACGATCGGTCAGAACGACATGTTCGGCAACGCCGCCGACGCGCCGACCATCATGCTGCCGCAGATCGAGCCGTGGCTGCCGGCCGAAAAACTCCGCCGTGAATACGACGCCGTCGGCTTCTTCCTGTCCGGCCATCCGCTCGACGATTACGCCACCGTGTTGAAGCGGCTGCGGGTGCAGAGCTGGGCGGAATTTTCCCGCGCCGTCAAAACCGGCGCGACTGCGGGCAAGGTCGCGGCCACCGTCGTGTCGCGGATGGAACGGCGCACCAAGACCGGCAACAAGATGGGCATCATGGGGCTGTCGGACCCGACCGGTCATTTCGAGGCGGTGCTGTTTTCCGAAGGCCTTGCGCAATACCGCGACGTGCTGGAGCCGGGCGCTGCCGTGTTGCTGCAGCTCGGCGCCGAACTGCAGGGCGAGGACGTGCGGGCGCGGGTGCTGCATGCCGAGCCGCTGGATGACGCCGCGGCGAAAACCCAAAAGGGCCTGCGGATTTTCGTTCGCGACACCAAGCCGCTGGATTCGATCGCGCGGCGGCTCAACATGCCGGAAGCCGCCGCATCCGGGCGGTCCGGCAAAGGGCCTGCCGGCCAAACCTGCGCCCATGCCTTCGGGCGGCGCCGATGGCGACGTCTCGCTCGTCATCATGCTCGACCTCCAGACCGAGGTGGAGATGAAGCTGCCGGGACGCTTCAAGGTCTCGCCGCAGATCGCGGGCGCGATCAAGGCGGTGGCAGGCGTGGTGGACGTGCAGACACTGTAGGCGGCGTCTGCACGCCGCATGCGCGATGTTTTTCCAGGGATTCGATCTGCAGCTGATGGTTGCTGTATATAATACTTACATCCGGATCGCTAACTTAAGAGTCAAGTAACAAGCAAAGCCTAATCATTTTCGGCGTCGCGAAGTTATGCCGCGCAACCTTAATCATATGAATTCGGGCGTCACCGAACTCGACGCCGCAAGGGCGAGGAAATTGCAATGTGCGAAAAATGTTCAATGGGTCAGCTTCATCCGACGTCGCCCTCGCGGCGCTCCGTCGTTCTGTTCGCGGCATCGGCGCTTGGGCTGATGCTCGCCGACACGGCTAACGCCAAGGAGAAGACGCCTCCCAAGCCGCAGAATGTATTGTCGCCGGATGCCGCCCTCAAGAAATTGATGGAAGGAAATGCGCGCTATGTTGACGGCAAATCGCTGCGCCACGACTTCAAGCATGAAAGGGAAGCGTTGGTCGGAGGTCAGAACCCCTATGCGGCCGTCCTGAGCTGCGCGGATTCGCGGATCGCGCCCGAATATGCCTTCGATAGCGCGCGTGGTGACTTGTTCGTCTGCCGCGTGGCCGGCAATTTCGCCAACGATGATACGGTTGCGAGCATGGAATACACCGTCGCCGTGCTCGGAACGCCGCTGATCCTGGTGCTCGGTCATGACAGTTGCGGTGCGATCGATGCGACGATCAAATCTTTGAAGGACAACAAGCCGCCTCCGGGACACATTCCGTCTCTGGTGGCTGCTTTGGCGCCCGCGGTAAAGGCGTCGGCACAGCAGAGCGGAAATCCGCTCGACAACGCCATCCGCCAGAACGTGATTGATAACATCGCCAAGCTGAAATCGGCTGCACCGATCCTCAACGCAGCCGTCGAGCAGAACAAGCTGAAAGTGGTTGGCGGCATCTATCGCCTTGCAACCGGCAAGGTTGATCTGTTGAGTTAAGCGGGCCGGATCGGGCGCGGCGTGCACAGCCGCGCCCGCGCGATCAAGGCGAGGGTGGGAATCCATGCGGGTAGCAAGAAGTCTGTCGATGCTCGCGGCGTGTCTCGTCGACGATATCAGGACTGGCGGGACTATCTGAGCGCTGCCGCCGCGCAGCAGCCGGAAAAGCGCATTGCGCTGGTGGTCGGCAATGCCGCCTATGCGAAATCGCCGCTGGCGACGGCGGCCAACGACGCCGGGCTGATCGCGCAGACCTTGCAGGCGGCCGGCTTCGACGTGATCGGCGCCCGCGATCTCGATGGCGACACGCTGCGCAAGAGTTTTCGCGACTTCATCAACAAGGCCGAAGCCTCGGGGCCGGACACGGTCGCGATGGTGTATCTGGCCGGTTACGGGCTGCAACTGGCGGGCGAGAACTATTTCGTGCCGGTCGATTCCGCGATCAACCGCGATACCGATGTTCCGATCGAGGCGCTGCGGACCGGCGACTACATCCGTCAGCTCGCCTCGCTGCCGCTGAAGGCCGGCATCGTCGTGCTCGATGCGGCGCGGCAACAGCCTTTCGTCAACGGACAGATCGCAAGCGGTCTCGCCCTGGTCGAGGCGGACCCGCGCATGCTGATCGCGTTCAACGCGGCACCCGGGACGGTCGCACCGGCCGAGCAGGGACCGTACGGCGTCTACGCCCAGTCGCTGGCCGAGATGATCCGGACCGGCGGATTGCCGCTGCCGGAGGTTTTCAATCGTGTGCGGCTTCGCGTCAATGAGGCGAGCAAGGGTGCGCAGGTGCCCTGGGACAGCCAGAAGGTCGATGCGGCCTTCACGTTCTTCGAGCGCGGTCCGGATGCGCCCGCAGCCCCGCCGCCGGATCAGGTCGCCGCCATCCGCAGCAAGCCGATCCGCGATCTCGGCGCACAGGACGCCTACGCCGCGGTGCTGGAGCGCGACACGCTGCCGGCCTACGAGGATTTTCTCGCCGCCTATCCCGACGATCCCATGGCAAAGCGGGTGAGGGCGATCGCGGCGGCGCGGCGCGAAGCGATCACCTGGCGCCGCACCTACCGCACCGATACCCCGAACGCCTATTGGTCGTATCTGCAACGCTACCCGCGCGGGCCTCATGCCACCGACGCGCGCCGCCGTCTTGCCATTCTCACCGCGCCGCTGGAGCCGCCGGCGGCATTTGACGTCATCGACTACGACGTGCCGCCGCCGCCGCCAGAGGAGTTCATCTATGTCGACCGGCCGGTGCTGGCCTTCGGCGATCCCGAGTTCGATTTTGTCCCGCCGCCACCGGCGCCGGTCTACTACCTGCCGCCGCCGCCGGATGATTTCGTGATATTGGCGCCGCCGCCGCCGCCGATCGGGCTGTTCATCCTGCCGCAACCGATCTTTGTGCCGATACCGATCTATGTGCGGGCCCCGCGCTATGTGGCGCCGCCGCCGAACAACATCATCTTTGCCAACATCCACAACAGGGCCGTCATCAACAACGTGATCAACAGGCCGCCACAGCCGTCTGCCCTCGCGGGCGGACCTGGCGGCAGGGCTGTTGGCGGCAAGGCTGGTGGCGCCAACGCTGTCGGACGCCCCGGCTCCCCGGTCGCGCCGGGGCCGGGTAGCGCCACGCCGATACTGCCGCCTGCTGTGGCGCAAAGGGCCACGCTGATCCAGCAGGGCAAAGCGCCGTTACCGCCGAGCGCCACGATCACTCCTGCTGCGAGGGCTGGCTTTGCCCGGCGCGGGTCAGCCCGGAAGGCCGAACGCGATGCTGCCGGCCAACGCGCCGGGCGCGCTGCCTTCGGCCCAGCCTTTGCCGAGGACCAACGCCCTGCCGGTTCCGGGCGCCAGGGGCGCGCCACCCGCGCCGCCGAGCGCTGCGGTTTCACCAGGCGCCGTCAATCCGAACGCGAGGCTTGCGCCGGGCGCGTCGCCGCCGAGCGACTCCCGGTTCGAGGCCCGCGATCGGCGCGACCGCTCCCGCGCTCGGCCAGCCGAGGGTGGTCGCCCCGCCACCTGGGGCTGCCGCGCCGCCAAGGCCCACCGCTACGCTAGCCCCGAAACCTCAATCGCAGCCTGAACTGCGGCGAGCCCCGCCGCCGGCGGCGGTGCATGTGGCAAGGCCTCCACCGCCGGCAGCCCGCGTCGCTCCGGCACCACCGCCGCGGATGGCCGCGCCGCCACCGCCGAGGATGTCCACGCCGTCGCCGCCACCCAGGATGACCGCGCCGCCCCCACGCATGGCCGCTCCACCCCCACGTATGGCCGCGCCGCCGCCGCCACCGCGCATGGCGGCACCGCCACCCCGGATGGCTGCGCCACCGCCGCGTCCGGCTCCGCCGGCGGCGGCCAGGACGTGCCCGCCGGGCGCTCGATGCTGATTGTTGAACGGACAGATCCGCGACGGCATCCTTGCCGGCGCCGATGCAATTCTCGCCGCCTGCGCTCCAGGCGGCGCTACAGCGACCGCGCGATCAGCAGCTTCATGATCTCGTTGGTGCCGCCGTAGATCTTCTGGATCCGTGCGTCCACGAACATCCGTGAGATCGGATATTCCTCCATGTAACCGTAGCCGCCGTGGAGCTGCAGGCATTCGTCCGCGGTCTCGACCTGCTTCTCCGAACACCACCATTTCGCCATCGAGGCCGTGACGGTGTCGAGTTCGCCGGCGACAAGGCGTTCGATGCACCAGTCGACGAAGACGCGCGCGATCATGGCCTCGGTCTTGCGTTCCGCCAGTTTGAACGCGGTGTTCTGGAATTCGATGATGGGCTTGCCGAAGGCCTGCGTTCCTTGGTGTAGTCAGTCGTCAGCTTGACCGCGCGCTCCATCGAAGCCACGGCGCCGACGGCAAGCGACAGGCGTTCCTGCGGCAATTGCTGCATCAACTGGACGAAACCGTTGCCTTCCTCGGCACCCAGCAGGTTTTCCGGCGGCGCCACCGCATTGTCGAAGAACAATTCGGACGTGTCTGACGCGTGAAGGCCGATCTTGTCGAGGTTGCGGCCGCGCCGGAATCCCTCGTTGCCCGCGGTCTCGAGCACGATCAGCGAGATTCCCTTGGCGCCGGGTCCGCCGGTGCGCGCCACGACGATGATCAGGTCGGCGGCCTGTCCGTTGGTGATGAAGGTCTTCTGACCGTTGATGACGTAGTTGTTGCCCTGCTTGCGCGCGGTGGTCCGCACGCCCTGCAGGTCGGAGCCGGTGCCGGGCTCGGTCATCGCAATGGCGCCAACGAACTCGCCGCTCGCCATTTTCGGCAGCCAGCGGAGCTTCTGTTCCTCGGAGCCGTAGTTCAGGATGTAGTGCGCGACGATGGCGCTGTGCACGGAGACGCCGGTCGTGACTTCCGGCACCACGCTCTCGATGTCCTCGAGGATGGCGGCATCGTAGGCGAAGGTGGCGCCGAGGCCGCCATAGGCTTCCGGCACGCTCGGCAGCAAGGCGCCCATTTCACCCAGCGCCCGCCAGGCGGAACGATCGACCATTTTCTGCGCGCGCCATTTGTCGGCGTGCGGCGCCAGATCCTTGGCGAGAAATTTGCGGAACTGGTCGCGAAACACGTCCAGTTCCTCGGTCATCCAGGATGAACGGTATTGCATCAGACAGCCCTCACATCAAACGATGAGACCGCCGCCGGCGACGATCACCTGGCCGCTGATATAATTGGATTCCGGACTGCAGAACAGATAGACGGCATCCGCCGCTTCCTCGGGCGTGCCGCCGCGTCCGAGCGGGATCATCCGGGCCATGGCGTCGAGCATCTGCGGCTGGACCCCGACCTTGATGTCGCGGCCAGCCACGTCGATGGTCTTCTGCTGCGCCTCGATCGGCTGGGTGAGGCGGGTGTTGATCAGGCCGAAGGCGACGCAATTGACGTTCACCTTGTAGCGCCCCCATTCCTTGCACATCGTGCGCGTCAGTCCGATCAGGGACGCCTTGGCCGACGAATAGCTTGCTTGCCCGGCATTGCCGTAAAGCCCGGCAATCGAGGAGATATTGACGACCTTGCGGAACACCTCGCGGCCGGCCTCGGCTTCCTTCTTCGCCATGATCCGGATCGGCTCGGAAGCCGCGCGCAGAATCCGGAAGGGGGCCACGAGGTGGACGTCGAGCATGGCCTGGAATTGCTCGTCCGTCATCTTCTGGATCGTCGAGTCCCAGGTGTAGCCGGCATTGTTGACGATGATGTCGAGCCCGCCGAAAGTATCGGTGGCGGCCTTGACGAAGCGATCGGCAAAGCCCGGTTCGGCGACGCTGCCGTTGACCGCGATGGCTTCGCCGCCCGCCGCCCTGATCTCGTCAGCCACGGCGTCGCCCGGCGCGGCATCGAGGTCGTTGACGACGACGCGCGCGCCCTCGCTGGCGAGTTTCAGGGCGATGGCCCGTCCGATGCCGCGGCCTGATCCCGTGATCAGGGCGACCTTTCCCTTGAGCTTGGCCATTTGGAATCCTTCCGGTGCATAGCGTTTTCCAGCGAAGTGGACCCGGTTCGCGTCAAGAAAACGCGTCAAAATAAGAATCAGATGGCGATGACGGCTTCGCCGGCGAGTTTGACGTCGCCGTTTTCGTCCTTTGTCGTCAGCGCGAGTCTCGCGCAGCGCTCGCCTTCATGTTCGACGAATTCGGCGACATGGCCCTCGCAGGTCAGGCGCGCGCCGAGTTGGGTGATGGCGACGAAGCGGGTTGCAAAGGTGCGCAGCCGCGGGGGAGGGACCGCGTCGGTCAGGGCCTGGCCGAGGCAGGCCATCACGAACATGCCGTGCGCGAAGACATCGGGATATCCGGCGGCCTTGGCGAAATCCAGATCGACGTGAATCGGATTGTGATCCCCCGACGCGCCGCAATAGAGCGCGAGCTTGTGACGGCTGATCGGCGGGAATTCCTTGTGCACGACGCGGTCGCCGACCGCGAGCTGACGGTTCAAAGTCTCGCTCATGCGGCCACCTTGTTCAGCACCACGACCGTGCGAGAGCAGTCCGCGACGTGGACCCCGTGCTGGTTGGTGACCTTGGTTTCGACGACGGCCAGCGTCATGGCGCCGCCCTTCTTGTCGGTGATGCTGGCGATGCGCGGCTCGAAGCGCAGCGTATCGCCGACCATGACGGGGGCCCGGTAGGTGAAGCGCTGTTCGCCGTGCAGCACCTGCGCGAGGTCGGCGCCGAGCACGTCCAGGAATTCGAAGGCCTGTTCGGCGTCCATCATTTCCAGACAAAACAGGTAGGTCGGCGGCACCGGCGTTGCGGCGTAGCCGGCGGCTTTCGCGGCGTCGGCATCCGTGTAGACCGGATTGCTCTCGCCGAGCGTCTCGCGGAAGAACCGCAGCCGCCCGGGTTCGACATGCGCGGTAACCGGCGCAAGGCTGCGCCCGACGACGGAATGATCGACCATGTCAGGCCTCAGGCGCGTTCGTAGAGGGTGACGACGCAGGCGCCGCCGAGACCGAGATTGTGCTGCAATCCACGGCGGGCGCCATCGACCTGCGTGGCGTCGGCGGTGCCGCGCAGCTGGCGCGTCAGCTCGTAGCATTGCGCGAGGCCGGTGGCGCCGAGCGGGTGGCCCTTGGAGAGCAGGCCGCCGGACGGATTGGTGACGAACTTGCCGCCATAGGTGTTGTCGCCATTGTCGATGAAGCGTTCCGCGCCGCCTTCGGGACAGAGGCCGAGGGCCTCATAGGTGATCAGCTCATTGTGCGCGAAACAGTCGTGCAGTTCGACGACGTCGATATCCTCAGGCCCGACGCCGGCGGCCTCATACACCTTGTTGGCCGCGCTCTGCGTCATGTCGAAACCGACCACCTTCATCATGTCGCCGGCGTTGAAGGTCGAGGCCGTGTCTGTCGTCATCGCCTGCGCGGCGATACGGACGTTCTTGTTCAGGCCATGCTTGCTGGCGAACCTCTCCGACACCAGCACGGCCGCCGCGGCGCCGCAGGTCGGCGGGCAGGCCATCAGGCGGGTCATGACGCCGGGCCAGATCACCTGATCGTTCATGACGTCGTCGGCGGTGACTTCCTTGCGGAATAGCGCCAGCGGATTGTTCCTGGCGTGCCGGCTCGCCTTGGCGCGGACTTTCGCGAACGACGACAGCGGCGTGCCGTATTTCTTCATGTGACTGAGGCCCGCGCCGCCGAAATAACGCAGCGCCAGCGGCACGCCGGGGGCGTCGACGAGCTGGTTGGCGGCCGCGTCGAACTCGTCGAATGCGCTGGGCCGGTCGGTGAAGACGGCGCCGAGTGCGCCGGGCTTCATCTGTTCGAAGCCGAGCGCCAGCACGCAGTCGAGCGCGCCGGATTCGATCGCCTGCCGCGCCATGAACAGGGCGGTCGAACCGGTCGAGCAATTGTTGTTCACGTTGATGATGGGAATGCCGCTCATGCCGACCTGGTAGAGCGCGCGCTGGCCGCAGGTCGAGTCGCCGTAGACATAGCCGACATAGGCCTGCTGGATCATGTCGTAGCTGACGCCGGCGTCCGCGAGCGCGAGCCCGGTCGCTTCCGCGCCCATCACCGGGTAGGGCGCGTTCGCACCCGGCTTGACGAAGGGGATCATGCCGACGCCGGCAACATGGACGCTGGATGTCATGGTGCGCTCCCTTAAATTACCCATTGGACTTTTTCTTACCCATGGGTAATATACGGACAGCTTCGTCGTCGAGTCAACCGCGCCGGGACAATTCAAGGATGGACGGATCAGCCTCTTCCCCGACCGGCCAGTCGCCGTGGATGCCGTTCGAAAGCCGCCGTCGCGCCCGCGACGAGAAGCGCGAAGCCGTGCTGCGTACCGCCGTGGCGCTGTTCCTCGAGCAGGGCTATCACGGCACCACGCTCAACCACGTGGCCGAGCGGCTGAACATCACCAAGCCCGCGCTCTACAATTATTTCCGCAGCAAGGACGAAATCCTCTACGAATGCTGGGCGATCGGCGCCGAACGCGTCGACGAGCGCATCGATGAAATCGCCGCCGCCGGCGGCACCGGGCTGCAAAAATTGCGCAAGCTGATTATCGGCTACGCCGAGACGATGACCACCGACTACGGCAAGAGCCTGGTGCGCTTCGACGTCCGCGACCTCACCGAGCACAACCGCAAAATCGTTCGCCTTGCCAAGAAGAAGATCGACCAGGCCTTTCGCGACTATATCGGGCAGGGGATCAAGGACGGATCGATCAGGCCTTGCGACGTCAAGCTTTCGGCCTTTGCGATTGCGGGCGCGCTGAACTGGATCGGTCACTGGTACCAGCCGAACGGCGCGCTCGAAGCGGAGGCCATCGCCGGCGAATTCGCGATCCGCCTCACCGAAGGGCTCGCGATCAAATCCACACGGAAAAAGGCGGACAAACCGCCGGTCAGGAAACGCAAGTCACGGGGAGTATCACGATGAACGTCACGCACGGACTGCGGCGCGCGCTGCAGATCAATCCGAACGGCCTTGCCATCGTCTTTGGCGATCGGCGGAAGAGCTGGCGCGAGGTCGGCGACCGCGTGGCGCGGCTGGCCGCCGGCATCCGCGCGCTCGGCGCTCAAGCCCGGCGACCGCGTCGCGATGCTGTCGCTCAATTCCGACCGCTATCTCGAACTTTATCTGGCGGCCGGCTGGTCCGGCACCGTGATTGTGCCGCTCAACATCCGCTGGAGCCCGCTGGAGAACGAGGACGCCATGCGCGACTGCCGCGCCGGCATCCTGTTCGTCGACAAGGCCTTCGCCGCCGTCGGCGCTGCGCTCGCCAACACGATCCCGGGCCTCAAGCTGATTTATGCCGACGACGGCGAAGCACCCGCCGGCATGGAGAGCTTCGACGCGCTGATCGCGCGCAGCAAGCCGATGCCGGATGCGATGCGCGAGAGCGGAGATCTCGCCGGCATCTTCTATACCGGCGGCACCACCGGACGTTCCAAGGGCGTGATGCTCAGCCACGGCAATCTGATGGTCAATGCGCTGAACGCGCTCGGCGAAGGCCTGTGGCCGAGCAGCACGGTCTATCTGCACGCGGCGCCGATGTTCCACCTCGCCAATGGCGCTGCGATGTATTCGGTGCTGCTGAGCGGCGGCTCCAACGTCGATCATCCAGGGCTTTACGCCCGACGGCGTGCCGGCGGCGATCCAGCGCGATCGCGTCACCGACGTGCTGCTGGTGCCGACCATGATCCAGATGTTCGTCGATCATCCGAAACTCGGCGATTACGACCTGTCGTCGCTGACGGGGATCACCTATGGCGCCTCCGCATCAGCGATGCGGTGCTCAGTCGCGCCATGAAGGCGCTTGCCCAAGTGCAGTTCACGCAAGCCTATGGCATGACCGAACTATCGCCGATCGCAACGCTCCTGCACTGGAACGAGCATATCGGTGACGGCCGCGCCAAGGGCCGGCATCGCGGCGCCGGCCGCCCGACGCTCGGCTGCGAGGTCAAGATCGTCGACGCCGACGACAAGGGGGTGCCGCGCGGCACCGTCGGCGAGATCGCGGTGCGCGGCGACAATGTGATGATGGGTTATTGGGAGCGGCCGGAGGAAACCGCCAAGGCCGTCATCGACGGCTGGATGCACACCGGCGACGGCGGCTACATGGACGAGGACGGCTTCGTCTACGTGGTCGACCGCGTCAAGGACATGATTATCTCCGGCGGCGAGAATGTCTATTCGGCCGAGGTCGAGAACGCGCTGGCGCAGCATCCGTCGGTGGCGCAATGCGCCGTGATCGGTATCCCGAGCGAGCGCTGGGGCGAGCAGGTTCACGCCATCGTCGTGGCCAGGCCCGGTGCGACGGCAACCCCCGACGAGTTGATGGAGTTCTGCAAGACGCTGATCGCCGGCTACAAATGCCCGCGCAGCGTCGAGGTCACGGAGACGCCGCTGCCGCTGTCCGGCGCGGGGAAGATCCTCAAGCGCGAACTGCGCAAGCCGTATTGGGAAAACCGCCAGCGCATGGTGAGTTGACGTCCGATCTTGCCTGAACGGTGGACCGCTGATGCCCGAGCGCATCTGTCTTCGTGAGCAGCTGGCGTTAGAGAGGTATCATAAAACCGTTAACGTCGAGCTTTCTACTTTGCATGGGGTTGTTTTCGCATTTTTTGTGTCCGGGCCTTGCGCTGCGGAACGACCGGGGTGCCTTGGACGCGCCGCGCCGCCGATTACCTGAGAAACCGGCCTTATTTCCTTGCTTCTGGCTGGAATCCGGCTATACACCGCGCCATCTCACACGGAAACATGGCTCAAAAGGCCGTCCGGTGGCAGCCGGGCCATAAGGCTCGTCTGCTCACACGTTTCCGGAGGAACCAACCGGAGAATCATCACTATGTCGCTACCCGATTTTTCTATGCGTCAGCTGCTCGAAGCTGGCGTGCACTTTGGCCACCAATCGCACCGCTGGAATCCGAAGATGGCGGATTACATCTTCGGTGCCCGCAACAACATCCACATCATCGATCTCGCCCAGACCGTGCCGTTGCTGCACACCGCGCTGAAGGCGGTATCTGACACCGTCGCCAAGGGCGGCCGTATCCTGTTCGTCGGCACCAAGCGCCAGGCGCAGGACGGCGTTGCCGAGGCCGCCAAGCGGTCGGCGCAGTATTTCGTCAATTCGCGCTGGCTCGGCGGTACGCTGACCAACTGGAAGACGATTTCGGGCTCGATCAAGCGCCTGCGTCACCTCGATGAGGTGCTGTCGGGGGGCGAGGCCAACTCCTACACCAAGAAGGAGCGGCTGACGCTGCAGCGCGAGCGCGACAAGCTCGACCGTTCGCTCGGCGGCATCAAGGACATGGGCGGTCTTCCCGACATGATCTTCGTGATCGACACCAACAAGGAAGACATCGCGATCCAGGAAGCGCAGCGGCTCAACATTCCCGTTGCCGCGATCGTCGATACCAACTCCGACCCCAAGGGCATCACCTTCGTGGTGCCGGGCAATGACGACGCCGGCCGCGCCATTTCGCTGTATTGCGACCTGGTGGCCCGCGCCGCCATCGACGGCATCTCGCGCGCCCAGGGCGACCACGGCATCGACATCGGCGCCTCCGCTCAGCCGGTCCGCGAGGAAATTCCGGCGGCTCCGCAGCCGACCGGCTTCCAGGGCCTTGCCGGTCCGCGCGGCACCGCCGACAACCTCAAGAAGCTCACCGGCGTGTCGGGTGCGATCGAGAAGAAGCTCAACGACCTCGGCATCTTCCACTACTGGCAGCTCGCCGAACTCGACCACGACACCGCGCACAAGATCGGTGAAGAGGTTGGTCTTCCGAGCCGCGCCGATGCCTGGGTCGCCCAGGCCAAGACGCTGACCGCGGAAGCGGAATAATTGGTACGCCGCGTGGCCGGGTCTTCCGGCCACCGGTTCTGCTCCCCAGATTACGACATTCCCTGGAGCTGACGGCGGCACGGCGCATATTGCGCGCCGCGCCCGCGGCTAACAGGCAAGAAGGATATTCGACGATGGCAACGATCACTGCGGCGATGGTCAAGGAACTGCGCGAGTCGACCGGCGCGGGCATGATGGACTGCAAGGCAGCCCTCACCGAAACCAGCGGCGACATGACGGCGGCGCAGGATTGGCTGCGCAAGAAGGGCCTGTCGAAGGCCGCCAAGAAGGCCGGCCGCGTCGCGGCGGAAGGCCTGATCGGCGCGCTGACCTCGGGCGCCAAGGGCGTCGTGGTCGAAGTCAACTCCGAGACCGATTTCGTGGCGCGCAACGAGCAGTTCCAGGGCCTCGTCAAGATGATCGCCCAGGTCGCGCTCCACAACGGCGCCGACGTCGAGACGATCAAGGCGGCCAAGGTCGGCAGCGTCACGGTCGAGACCGCGATTTCGGACGCCATCGCGACCATCGGCGAGAACATGTCGCTGCGCCGCGCGACTTCGCTCGAAGTCGGCCAGGGCGTGGTGTCGAGCTACGTCCATGGCGCCGTGATCGACGGCGCCGGCAAGATGGGCGTGCTGGTCGCGCTCGAATTCGACCGGCAAGACCGATGAGCTCAGCCATCTCGGCCGTCAGCTCGCGATGCATGTGGCCGCGACCAATCCGCAGGCGCTCGATCCGTCCGGCCTCGATCCGGCGATCGTGACGCGCGAAAAGGACGTGCTGGCCGACAAGTATCGCCAGCAGGGCAAGCCGGAGAACGTGATCGAGAAGATCGTCGAGTTCGGTCTGAAGACCTATTACAAGGAAGTCTGCCTGCTGGAGCAGGCGTTCATCCATGACGAAAAGGGCAAGTCGGTCGCCCAGGCGGTGAAGGAAGCCGAAGGCAAGATCGGTGCGCCGGTGAAGATTGCCGGATTTGTGCGCTATGCTCTCGGCGAGGGAATCGAAAAGCAGGAATCCGATTTCGCAGCCGAGGTCGCGGCAGCCAGCGGCAAGAAGTAACCGCTGCGGTCAAAATCTTCCGGCGCAGGCGCGCCGGAAGTCACCTGCGCGGGACAAGGAAGCGATAAGCAATGGCTGAGCCGGTCTATCGTCGCGTCGTGATCAAGCTCTCGGGCGAGTATCTCGCCGGCAGCCACTCCTTCGGTATCGACCAGCCTACCGTTGACCGCATCGCCGAGGATTTGATCGCGGCCCAGAAGCTCGGCGTCGAGGTGGCCGTCGTGATCGGCGGCGGCAATATCGTCCGCGGCGTGGAAGTCTCCTCGCGCGGCGTGTCGCGCCCGACCGGCGACACCATGGGCATGCTCGCCACCGTGATGAACTGCCTGGCGCTGGAGGCGGCGATCGAGCGCAAGGGCACGCCGGCGCGGACCCTGTCGGCGTTCGTGATGCCCGAGATTTCCGAGCTGTTCACCCGCAGTGCAGCGCACAAATACCTCGCCGAGGGCCGAATCGTGCTGCTCGGCGGCGGAACCGGCAACCCGTTCTTCACCACGGACACCACGGCGGTGTTGCGGGCGGCCGAGATCGGGGCGCAGGCCGTGCTCAAGGCCACCAATGTCGACGGCGTCTACAGCGCCGATCCCAAAAAGGACCCGTCGGCCAAGCGTTTCGACCGCCTGACGCATTCGCAGGCGATTGCCGGCGACTACAAGGTGATGGATGCGACCGCATTCGCGCTTGCCCGCGAGACGTCTCTGCCTATCATCGTATTCTCGATCGCCGAGCCGGGTTCGATCGGCGCCATCCTGCGCGGGACCGGCCACGGCACGGTGGTTGCCGGCTGAAATGGCCCGTGCTGCTTCGAACCGCGGGCTTTTGGACGCCGGCGGCTGGTTTCTTAGGAGGGGAGAGCGTTATGCCCACGCCCGGTTTTGACATCAACGAATTGAAGCGCCGCATGCAAGGCGCCACCCAGTCGCTCAAGCACGAATTGGGCGGCCTGCGCACCGGCCGCGCGGCAGCGTCCATGCTGGAGCCGGTGCAGGTCGAGGCTTACGGCTCGCACATGCCCCTCAATCAGCTCGCCACCGTCAGCGTGCCCGAGCCGCGCCTGCTTTCCGTGCAGGTGTGGGACAAGTCCATGGTGAAGGCCGTCGAAAAGGCGATCGTCGATTCCAATCTCGGCCTCTCGCCCGCGACCGAAGGCCAGGTGCTGCGCCTGCGGATTCCCGAGCTCAACGAGGAACGGCGCAAGGAACTGGTGAAAGTCGCGCATAAATACGCCGAAGCCGCCAAGGTGGCGGTCCGCCATGTCCGTCGCGACGGGCTGGATATCGTCAAGAAGCTCGAGAAGAATCACGAGATTTCCGAAGACGATCAGGAACGGCTCGCCAATGACGTGCAAAAGGCGACCGACGGAACGATTGCGGAAATCGATCAGTTGCTTGCGGCGAAGGAAAAGGAAATCCTCACCGTTTGACGGCAACGTTCAAGAATTGAGACTGGCCCTGGAATTCAGATAATGCCGAACGCCGCCGCCCCCGCACCGGAAGGATCAGATCGATCCCTTCCCCTGCATGTGGCGATCATCATGGACGGAAACGGGCGCTGGGCGGCCGCGCGCGGCTTGCCGCGTGCCGAAGGCCATCGCCGCGGCGTCGAGGCGCTGCGCCGCGTCGTTCGCGCCGCCCATGAACTCGGCGTGCTTTATCTGACGATCTTTTCGTTCAGCTCGGAGAACTGGTCGCGGCCGGCGACGGAAATCGGCGATCTGTTCGGACTGCTGCGCCGCTTCATCCGCAACGATCTGGCGACGCTGCATCGCGACGGCGTGCGCGTGCGCGTGATCGGGGAGCGGGAAGGGCTGGAGCCCGATATCTGCACGCTGCTGAACGAAGCCGAGGAACTGACCAGGGCCAACACCAAGCTCAATCTCGTGGTCGCGTTCAATTACGGATCGCGCCAGGAAATCGCCAACGCCGCGCAAAGGCTGGCGCGCGAAGTGGCGGAGGGCAAGCGCGATCCGGCATCGATCGACGCCGATACGCTCGGCCGCTATCTCGATGCGCCCGACATTCCCGATCCCGACCTGATCATCCGCACCAGCGGCGAGCAGCGGCTGTCGAACTTCCTGATGTGGCAGGCGGCCTATAGCGAACTCGTTTTCGTGCCGATCCACTGGCCGGATTTCGACAAGGCCGCGCTCGAAAGCGCCATTGCCGAATATGCCAGACGGGAGCGCCGTTTCGGCGGTCTGGCCGCGAAAACCGGATCGTGACCGAACGCGAGGCCGCGCCGGCGGCAGCGAATCCTTCCGATTCGCGCAATCTCGTCATGCGCATCGCCGTAGCCGCCGTGCTGATCCCGCTTGCGGTCGCGATCGCCTATGCGGGCGGCTGGCTCTGGACCGCGCTGGTGACGCTGGCCGCCATCGGCCTGTTCGTGGAATGGCTCGCGATCGTGGGTCTCGCCGGTGCCGGTCGCGTAACGGTGCCGGGTGTGGCCGCGCTTGCGGTTGCCGGGCTTTGTTTTGCGATCGGCCGCCTCGATGTCGCGCTGATCGTGCTCGGCGTCAGGCCTCGTCGCGGTGGCCTCGATCGCGCCGGAGCGGCGAGGATGGGCGGCGGCGGGATTCCTGTACGCGGCGGCGGCCGAGATCGCGTCGGTGCTGGTGCGCCTCGATCCCGTCAAGGGATTCGCCGCGCTGATGTTCGTGCTGCTGATCGTATGGGTGACCGACAGCGGCGGCTATTTCGCGGGCCGCGGCATTGGCGGCCCGAAGCTTTGGCCACGCGTCAGCCCGAAAAAGACCTGGGCGGGCGCCGCCGGCGGATTTGCCGCCAGCCTGGCTGTGGCGGCAGGCTTTGCCGTCGTTCGATCTGGGCCGAATCGGGCCGTTATTGATGCTTTCCGGGGCGCTTTCAGTCGTCTCCCAGCTCGGCGACCTGTTCGAATCCGCCGTGAAGCGCCGTTTTGGCGTAAAGGACTCAAGTCACATTATTCCCGGCCACGGCGGGCTAATGGATCGCCTGGATGGATTTGTCGCAGCCGTCGTCGTGGCGGCACTTTTCGGCTTTCTGCGCGGTGGCGCCGATGGCGTCGGCCGCGGTCTTATGGTTTGGTGAAATTATGAGCGCAGTTCCATTGCGTAACAACAAGGCCGCGGTAGCGGACATTCGCACCGTGACGGTGCTGGGCGCCACCGGTTCGATCGGCGACAGCACCATGGATTTGCTGCGCGGCGCGCGCGACCGCTATTCGGTCGAGGCGCTGACGGCGAATACCAATGTCGAAGCGCTGGCCAAGCTCGCCATGGAGTTCGGCGCGCGATTCGCCGCGATCGCCGATCCGGCGCGGCTTGGCGAACTGAAAGATGCGCTCGCCGGCACCGGCATCGAATGCGGCGCCGGCGAAAGCGCCATCATCGAGGCCGCCGCGCGTCCCGCCGACTGGGTGATGGCGGCGGTGAGCGGTGCAGCCGGATTGAAGCCGGCATTGGCTGCGGTCGACCGCGGCGCGGCGGTCGCACTCGCCAACAAGGAATGCCTGGTTTGCGCCGGCGATTTCTTCATGCAGCGCGCGGCGAAAGCCGGCGCCTGCATCCTGCCGGCGGATTCCGAACACAACGCACTGTTTCAGGCGCTCTCGTCCGGCAATCGCGAGGAACTGGTGCGCGTGATCATCACCGCCTCCGGCGGGCCGTTCCGCACCTGGGCCGCCAAGCCGACATCGAGCAGGCGACGCTGGCGCAGGCGCTCGAAGCATCCGAACTGGAGCATGGGCCAGAAGATCACCATCGATTCGGCCTCGATGATGAACAAGGGCCTCGAAGTCATCGAGGCGTCCTATCTGTTCGCGCTGAGCGCCGACGAAATCGACGTTCTCGTGCATCCGCAGTCGATCATCCACGGCATGGTCGAATTCTCCGATCGCTCCGTGGTTGCGCAGCTCGGCGCCCCCGACATGCGCATTCCGATCGCGCATTGCCTCGGATGGCCGGACCGAATCGTCGGCCCGTCGGCCCGGCTGGATCTCGCAAAAATCGGGCAGCTGACCTTCGAGGCGCCGGATTTCGAGCGGTTCCCGGGCTTGCGGCTGGCCTATGAAGCGTTACGTACCGGACGTGGTGCGACCACGGTATTCAATGCTGCCAATGAGGTGGCGGTGGCGGCGTTCATTGCCGGACAGATCAAGTTCGGGTCGATCGCGCGCCTCGTCGAAGCCACCATCAACGACTGGATTCGCGGCGGGAACCTTGCGCCTTTGAGCTCGGCCGACGACGCGATTGCTGTTGACCATAAAGCGCGAAATAGAGCCGCCTCCCTATTGCCTCAAATTGCCTTAAAGGCATCCTAGAGGGTTGGGGACGGAGCCTTTGGCTCTTGTCGAGGGGAACCTGATGTCAGAGTTTTTTCTAAATAGTTTCAATACGTTGGGCCATGGGCTCGTCGGCTACATCATTCCCTTCCTGTTCGTCCTGACCATCGTCGTGTTCTTCCATGAACTCGGCCACTTCCTGGTCGCCCGATGGGCGGGCGTGAAGGTGTTGACGTTCTCGCTCGGTTTCGGGCCGGAACTCGTCGGCTTCAACGACCGCCATGGCACGCGCTGGAAGATCTCCGCGATCCCGCTCGGCGGCTATGTGAAGTTCTTCGGCGACGAATCGGAAGCCTCGACGCCGGCCTCGGCCGAAACGCTCGCCGGCATGACCGAGGAGGAGCGGGCGGGCAGCTTCCATCACAAGAAAGTCGGCGCGCGCGCGGCCATCGTTGCCGCCGGTCCGATCGCGAATTTCATTCTGGCGATCGTCATCTTCACCTGTCTCTTCACCTTCTTCGGCAAGCCGAGCACGACGGCGCGCGTCGACAAGATCGAAGCCAGCAGCGCCGCCGAGCGGGCGGGCTTTCAGGTCGGCGACGTCGTCACCGCCATCGACGGCAAGAAGATCGGCAGCTTCTCCGACATGCAGCGCTTCGTCAGCGTGCGCGCCGGCGACACCCTGACCTTCACCGTCAAGCGCGGTGATGCCACGCTGCAACTGAAGGGCACGCCGGAACTGCGCGAAGTGAAGGATCCGTTCGGAAACACCCAGCGCCTCGGGATTCTCGGCATCACCCGCGCAACCTCGCCGGGCGAAGTGACTACCGAGAAGGTCGATCCGGCCACCGCGCTTTGGCTGGGAATCAAGGAAACCTGGTTCGTCATCGACCAGACGCTCTCCTATATCGGCAACATCTTCACCGGCCGGGCGAGCGCGGACCAGATCGGCGGACCGATTCGGATCGCGCAGATTTCGGGGCAGGTCGCCACGCTCGGACTGATTCCCTTGCTTCATCTGGCGGCGGTGCTGTCCATTTCGATCGGACTGCTGAACCTGTTCCCGGTGCCCTTGCTCGATGGCGGCCACCTTTTGTTCTACTCGGCCGAGGTGCTGCGGGGGCGTCCCCTGTCGGAAAAGTCGCAGGAGTACGGGTTCCGCGTGGGGCTGGTTCTGGTGCTGATGTTGATGGTGTTCGCTTTCTATAATGATTTCCATCAGGTGCCGTGGCTGAAGGGGCTGTTCGGAAGATCGTAGACGCGGCTTTTTTGTGACGTTGCCCATTGGCAACGTCTTGGAATGAAAATGGAATCGCATCGCGATGCGTGGTTTGCCGCCCCCTCGAAATTGGCTACAAGCAGTGCAACTTTGGGAATCTGCCGGTTCGTAGGGGTGCGGGCCGGCACTGCAATGACGAGGGCGCGTTGCGCATGATGTTTGGAATGCGATTGCGGGGGGCTCTACTGGGCGCTCTGATCATGGTTGCCGTGCCGATGGCGGGCGCGCTGGTGTCTGTACCGGCTGCGGCCCAGACCGTGGCGTCGATCGCCGTTGAGGGGAACCGGCGCGTCGAGGTGGAGACCATCCGCTCCTATTTCAAGCCGGGCCCTGGCGGCCGGCTCGGGCAGGCCCAGATCGACGACGGCCTCAAGGCGCTGATCGAAACCGGCCTGTTCCAGGACGTGCGAATCAACCAGGTGGGCGGCCGGCTGGTCGTGACCGTGGTCGAAAACGCCGTGATCGGGCGCATCGCCTTCGAAGGCAACAAGAAGGTCAAGGACGAGCAGCTTTCGGCTGAAATCCAGTCCAAGCCGCGTGGCACATTCTCGCGCCCGATGGTTCAGTCGGACGCCCAGCGCATCGCCGAAATCTACCGGCGCTCCGGCCGCTATGACGTGCGCGTGACCCCTGAAATCATCGAGCAGCCGAACAATCGCGTCGACCTGATCTTCACGGTCACCGAGGGCAGCAAGACCGGCGTCAGGTCGATCGAGTTCGTCGGCAACGTCGCCTATTCGTCCTATCGTCTGAAGGACGTCATCAAGACGCGCGAATCCAACCTGCTGAGCTTCCTCGGCGGCGCCGACGTCTACGATCCCGACCGGGTCGAGGCCGACCGCGACCTGATTCGCCGCTTCTACCTCAAGAACGGTTACGCCGACGTTCAGGTGATCGCCGCGCTGACCGAGTATGACCCCGACAAGAAGGGCTTCTCCGTCACCTTCAAGATCGAGGAGGGGCAGCAATATCGCGTTGCCACCGTCGACTTCCAGACCTCCATCGCGACCCTCGATACCGCCTCGATGCGCAGCTTCTCGCGCGTCAGCGTCGGCTCGGTCTACAATGCCGAAGCGCTTGAGAAATCGGTCGAGGAAATGCAGATCGAGGCCTCGCGGCGCGGCTACGCCTTCGCCGTGGTGCGCCCGCGCGGCGACCGCAATTTCGAAGCGCACACCGTTTCGATCGTGTTCGCCATCGATGAGGGCCCGCGAACCTATATCGAGCGCATCAACGTCCGCGGCAACACCCGCACCCGCGACTACGTGATTCGCCGCGAGTTCGACCTGTCCGAAGGCGACGCCTACAACCGCGCGCTGGTCGATCGCGCCGAGCGCCGGCTGAAGAACCTCGACTTCTTCAAGAGCGTGAAGATCGTGACCGAGCCCGGCTCGTCGACCGATCGCGTGATCCTGGTCGTCGATCTCGAAGAGAAGTCGACCGGCGACTTCTCGGTGTCGGGCGGCTATTCGACCACCGACGGTGCGCTGGCCGAAGTCAGCATTTCCGAGCGCAACTTCCTCGGCCGCGGTCTGTATGCGAAGGCAGCCGTGACCTACGGTCAGTACGCGCGCGGCGGTTCGCTGTCGTTCGTCGATCCCTACCTGTTCGACTATCGCGTAGCCCTCGGCCTCGACCTGTTCTATCGCGAGCAGCTGGCCAACAGCTACATCGCCTACGGCACCAAGACGCTGGGCTTCAGCCCGCGGCTCGGCTTCACCTTGCGGGAAGATCTGGCGCTGCAGTTGCGCTACTCGATCTATCAGCAGGAAATCTCGCTGCCGAACCAGCTGGCGAACTGTAACAACAATTCCTCGAACTCGTTGCTCGCGTTCAATCCGAGCCCGGCATATGCGAATCTGGTCGGCGCTCCCGCCGGCGGATCGATCACGTCGGGAGGCCAGACCGCCACCGACACCTCCGGCACCGGCCTGTGGTGCTACAGCGATGGCGAAGCTTCGCTGCCGGTCCGCAAGGAACTGCAGAGCGGCAAGGCGCTGACCTCGTCGGTCGGCTACTCGCTGAACTACAACACGCTGGACAACAACAAGAACCCGACCGACGGCCTGCTGATCGACTGGAAGCAGGACTTTGCCGGGTTCGGTGGCGACGTGAATTACATCAAGTCCGCGATCGATGCGAAGTACTACACTCCGCTGGTCGCCGATATCGTCGGCCTGATCCACCTCCAGGGCGGCATGCTGAACCAGTTCGGCGGCAGCGAACTTCGGATGCTCGATCACTTCCAGATGGGCCCGAACCTGGTTCGCGGTTTTGCGCCGAACGGCATCGGTCCGCGCGATATCAACCCCTTTGGCACGCGTGACGCACTTGGCGGCACCAAATATTGGGGCGCTTCGTTCGAATTGCAGATGCCGTTCTGGTTCCTGCCGAAGGAAGTCGGGCTCAAGGGATCGGTCTATGCCGACGCCGGCAATCTCTTCGACTATCAGGGCCCGACGTCGTGGGCGCAGACCGGCGAGGTCAACGTACCCGGCTGCATCAAGCCGACCCAGGCGACGGGCATTATTGGGCCGAATGCCGGAACTTGTTTGGGATTGCAGTATGACAGACGGCAATGTGGTCCGCACCTCGGTTGGTGTCGGTTTGATCTGGGCTTCGCCGTTCGGTCCGCTGCGCTTCGACTATGCGGTTCCGCTTACGAAAGGTCAGTTTGACCGCGTGCAGCAATTCAAGTTTGGCGGCGGCACATCGTTCTAAGGCGGCTTGAAGCGAACGGACTTAAGGTCCGCGTGATCGAGAACGCCCCGGAACAAGAGAGAGGGTCCGGCTCCGTTTCTTTGGAGCCGGCCTTCTGGTGTGATGGTCGGCCGGACTGCGACGGGTGGAATGGCGCAGCCGATATTCTTCAAGCAACCTGCTTCCTCGACGCTCGCCGATTTGGCCGCGTTGACGGGAGCGGTATTGGTCGACCCCGCCCGCGGCGGTCAGGTGATCAGGGGCCTCGCTTCGCTCGACGAAGCCGGTCCCATGCATCTGGCGTTTTTCGACAACCTCAGATACGCCGATCAGCTCAAGGCGACCAAGGCCGGCGCCTGCCTGGTCAGCCCGCGCTTCGAGGCCCAGGTGCCCGCCCATGTGGCGGTGCTGCGGGCCGGCCAGCCGTTCCGCGCCTTCGTCAAGCTGGCGCGCGAATGGCACGCCGATGCGCTTCGCCCGCAATCCTGGTTCGACAATGACGGCATCGCGCCATCGGCGATCATCGATCCGTCCGCCCACCTGGAAGACGGCGTCATCGTCGATCCGCTCGCAGTGATCGGCCCCAGGGTCGAGATCGGCGCCGGCACCGTGATCGGCGCGGGCGCGGTGATCGGCGCCGACGTCAAGATCGGCCGCGACTGCAATGTCGGCGCCCGCACCGCGATCCAGTTCGCGCTGATCGGCAACAACGTCCTGATCCATCCCGGCTGCAGCATCGGCCAGGACGGCTACGGCTTCATCTTCTTCGGCCCCGAGGGCCATCTGAAGGTGCCGCAGACCGGCCGCGTCCTGATCCAGAACGACGTCGAGGTCGGCGCCAACACCACCATCGACCGCGGCAGCCTGCGCGATACCGTGATCGGCGAGGGCACCAAAATCGACAACCAGGTCCAGATCGGCCACAATGTGACCGTCGGCAGGCACTGCCTGCTCGCGGCCCAGATCGGGCTCGCGGGCAGCCTGACGCTCGGCGACAATGTCGCGCTGGGCGCCAAGGTGGGCATCAACAACCATCTCAAGATCGGCGACGGCGCCCAGGTTACGGCGATGAGCGGGGTCAAGGACGACATCCCGCCCAACGGCCGCTGGGGCGGTTTCTTTGCAAAGCCGACCAAGCAGTGGTTCAAGGAGATTATTGCAGTGGAGCGACTGGCGCAGCGTGGCACGGCCGATCCGAAAGGCGAGGGGCGGGAGTGATGGAGGAGGCCGCGGTCAGATTCGAACTCGTGGATATCAACGAGATCCTCAAGACGCTCCCGCACCGTTATCCGATGCTGCTGATCGACCGGGTGATCAAGATCCGGACCGATTACTCAGGCATCGGCATCAAGAACGTCACCTTCAACGAGCCGCCGTTTCTCGGCCATTTTCCCGACCGGCCGGTCTATCCCGGCGTGATGATGATCGAGGCCATGGCGCAGACCGCCGGCGTCATCGGCATCAAATCGGTCGAGGGCACCGAGAAGCCGCGCGCGGTTTATTTCCTCACCATCGACAAGTGCAAATTCCGAAAACCCGTGATGCCCGGCGACACCATCGAGTACCACATGCGCTCGATCGGCCGCCGCAAGGCGATGTGGTGGTTTCACGGCGACGCCAAGGTCAATGGCAGCGTGGTCGCGGAGGCCGACGTCGGCGCGATGCTGACGGATTGATTGAATTTATCCGTCATACAACCGACGTCTTCCTGATGTCTCTGCTCAATCACTGGTAGTGGAACCCACGCCGGGCCGATTGACGAAACTTTCCGGCACGAGTTTGCCGAGCGCTCGTGATCGCGCGCATGCAGCTCAGATAATGGATCACTCTGGCTGGCAGCGGGATTTGGTCGGGCCGCGAGGGAACTTCGGCCCAGCTTTGTAGTTCGGGTGGAAGAGAGTGTTGCGGAGACGGGCCGCATGAAACTTCTCAGAGCCTCCGCGGCGCTGATGGCCTCAGCCGCGCTTTTCGCCGGAAGTGCAATGGCCCGCGATGATGGCCGCTACGCCCAATCTCCCCTCAAGCCCTGGTTCGACAGCCTCAGAAGCGCGAAGGGGCTATGCTGCTCGGACGCCGACGGCTCCGTCGTTTCCGACGTCGATTGGGAATCGAAGGACGGTCATTATCGCGTCCGGCTCGAGGGCCAATGGATCGACGTGCCCGACGATGCCGTCGTCACCGTGCCAAATCGCGCGGGCCGGACCATGGTGTGGCCCGTAAAAGGAGCATCCGGGATTTCGATCCGCTGCTTCCTGCCCGGCAGCATGACCTGAGGCACTCGCCCTACCGACGCACCGCAACATGACGTAACGATACGTCACTGGACAGCATTGGTATGTCGCGCTAACCACCCGAAAACGCGCGATATTCGCGTCCAAATCGATGGGCTGGGCTGCTTGATGGGTACGATCGATCCAACCGCGCGGGTTGAGGATGGCGCTGTGATCGGCGAGGGGACCACGATCGGTCCCTATTGCATCATCGGGCGCAACGTCGTGATCGGCGAGAACTGCAAACTGATCGCGCATGTTCATATCACCGCGCAGACCACGATCGGCGCCGGCTGCACGATCTATCCGTTCGTCTCGCTCGGCACCCCGCCGCAATCGCTGAGCTACAAGGGCGAACTGACCCGGCTCGAGATCGGCGCGGGCTGCACCATCCGCGAATCCGTCACCATGAACGCCGGCACGGTCGCCGGCGGCGGCATCACCCGCGTCGGCGAGCGCGGCTACTTCATGAATTGCAGCCATGTCGGGCATGACTGCCAGGTCGGCAATGACGTGATCTTTGCAACCTCCGCCACGCTCGGCGGTCACTGCGAGATCGGCGATTTCGTCTTCATCGGCGGGCTGTCGGCCGTGCACCAGTTCACGCGGATCGGACCGCAGGTGATGGTCGGCGGCGTCTGCGGCGTGCGCGGCGACATCATCCCGTTCGGCCTCGTCAACGGCCAGTATGCCGCGCTCGAAGGGTTGAACATCATCGGCATGAAGCGCCGCCAGTTCACCAAGGAGCGGCTGGCGAAGGTGCGCGCGTTCTACCAAAAGCTGTTTCACGGCCCCGGCATCTTTGCCGAGCGGCTGAATGCGGTGCAGCCGCTCGCCGGAGAAGATCCGGCGATCGCCGAGATCCTCGCCTTCATCGCGCAAGGCAAGCATCGCGCGCTCTGCCTGCCCGCCGACGACGGCAACAAGCATTGATGACGGGATCGCCGCAGCCATGAATTCAGCGGCTTCTGACATTTCATCGCCCGTCGGCGTCATCGCCGGCGGTGGCGCCATGCCGTTCGCGGTGGCGGAGTCGCTTAGCCAGCGCGGCATCGCGCCGGTGTTGTTCGCGCTGCGCGGCGCCTGCGATCCTGATCGCGTCGAGCGCTTCCGCCATCACTGGATCTCGGTCGGGCAACTCGGCCGCGCCACAAAACTGTTTCGCAGCGAGGGCTGCCGCGATCTGATCTTCATCGGCACGCTGCTGCGCCCGGCGCTGTCGGAAATCCGGCTCGACTGGGGCACGATCCGCGTCCTCGGCCGCGTCTGGGCGGCGTTTCGCGGCGGCGACGATCATCTGCTGTCCGGCATCGGCCGTATCCTCGAACAGGACGGTTTCCGGATGGTCGGCATCCGCGATGTCGCCCCCGATATCCTGATGCCGGAGGGAAGCATCGCCCGCGCCACGCCGGATCCCACCGCCGTCGCCGATATCGCCAAGGGGCGGCAGGTGCTCGGCGCGCTCGGCCCGTTCGACATCGGCCAGGCCGTGGTCGTGATCGACGGGCATGTGGTGGCGGTCGAGGACATCGAGGGCACCGACGGGCTGCTGGCGCGCGTGGCGCGGCTGCGCGAGGCCGGGCGCATTCGCGCCAAGTCCGGCCGCGGCGTGCTGGTGAAGGCGCCCAAGAGTGGCCAGGATTTGCGCTTCGACCTGCCGGCCGTGGGCGCCAAAACCATCGAGGGCGCGGCCCGGGCCGGGCTCGCCGGCATCGCCGTGATCGCCGGCCATACGATTGCCGCCGACTCGCAAGCCATGATCGAGGCCGCTGACCGCGCCGGCCTGTTCATCCAGGGCTTACCGGCGTGACGCCGTCTCGCGCCACCGCCGGGATGGAGCGGAGGATATTTCTGATCGCGACGGAAGAGTCCGGCGATCGCCTCGGCGCCAATTTGATGAAAGTGCTGCGCCAGCGGCTTGGCGACGGGGTGCGGTTCGAAGGCATCGGCGGCCGCGCGATGGCGCGCGAAGGCCTGGAGTCGCTGTTTCCGATCGAGGAGCTCTCGATCATCGGGCTTGCCGCCGTTGTCAGGGACCTGCCGAAGATCCTCGGGCTGATCAAGGAAACCGCCATCGCGGTAACGGAAGCGGCGCCGGATATTCTCGTCATCATCGACAGCCCGGACTTCACCCACCGCGTGGCGAAGCGCGTGCGCGCCAAGGCTCCCGGGATTCCGATCGTCGACTATGTCTCGCCCTCGGTCTGGGCGTGGCGGCCCGGGCGGGCGCGCGCGATGCTGAGATATGTCGATCATGTGCTGGCGCTGCTGCCGTTCGAGCCCGAGGCCTATCGCAGGCTGCACGGGCCGCCCTGCAGCTATGTCGGCCATCCCCTGACCGAGCAGCTGGCATCGCTGCGCCCGAACGCCGGATGAAGCCGCGCGGCGGGCGCAATCGCCGCCGGTGCTGCTGGTGCTGCCGGGAAGCCGGCGCAGCGAAATCCGCCATCACATGGCCGTCTTCGGCCAGGCGGTGGCGCGGCTGCAGGAGCAGGGCGTGACGTTCGAACTGGTGCTGCCGACCATGCCGCATCTGCAGGAAGCGGTCGTGGACGCGGTGAAGACCTGGCCGGTGCAGCCCCAGGTCGTGATCGGCGAGCAGGAGAAGCGGGCCAAGTTCCGGATCGCGCACGCGGCGCTGGCCAAATCCGGCACGGTGACGCTCGAACTGGCCTTGGCCGGCGTGCCGATGGTGACGGCCTACCGGACCGGCACCGTGGAGGCCTGGATCCTGCGCCGCGCCATCAAGGTGAACTCGGTGATCCTGGCCAATCTCGTGATCGGCGAGAATGTCGTCCCCGAATTCCTGCAGGAAGATTGCACGCCGGAAAAACTCGCCGCCGCACTGCGCGAGGTGTTGAGCGACAGCGAGTCTGCGTCGAAAGCAATTGGAGGCTTTCGGCAAGATCGACGGCATCCTGTCGACCGGCAACCAGCCGCCGAGCGCGCGCGCCGCCGATATCGTGCTGGCGACGATGTGGCAGGCGCGGCGGGGATAGAACTTTGTAGGGTGGGCAAAGCGAAGCGTGCCCACCATCTTTCTCCGCGCGCCGTGAACGGGTGGGCACGCTTCGCTTTGCCCACCGCAGGCTCACGCGTCACGCCTTCGGCGCCAGGACGTGGATGGGTCGGAGCCTGCCCTACAAAACAAGAAAGCCGGATGCGATGATCGCATCCGGCTTTCTGAGTTGTCGTGCGACCAGCGGTTACTTCCGCTTGTCCATCTCGACGTAGTCGCGGCGGCCGACGCCGGTGTAGAGCTGGCGCGGGCGGCCGATCTTCTGTTGCGGGTCCTCGATCATCTCGCTCCACTGGCTGATCCAGCCGACGGTGCGGGCGACCGCGAACAGCACGGTGAACATCGAGGTCGGGAAGCCCATCGCCTTCAGCGTGATGCCCGAATAGAAGTCGACGTTCGGGTAGAGCTTGCGGTCGATGAAGTACTGGTCGCTGAGCGCGATCTTTTCCAGCTCCAGCGCCACCTTCAGCATCGGGTCGTCGCCATGGCCGGTCTCGGCCAGCACGGCGTGACACATCTTCTGCATGATCTTGGCGCGCGGATCGTAGTTCTTGTAGACGCGGTGGCCAAAGCCCATCAGGCGGACTTCCGAGTTCTTGTCCTTCACCTTCTTGATGAACTCGGGGATCTTGTCGACCGTGCCGATGTCGGCGAGCATCGCAAGGGCGGCTTCGTTGGCGCCGCCATGCGCCGGGCCCCACAGGCAGGCGATGCCGGCGGCGATGCAGGCGAACGGGTTGGCGCCGGAAGAACCGGCGATGCGCACCGTCGAGGTCGAGGCGTTCTGCTCGTGGTCGGCGTGCAGGATGAAGATCTTGTCGAGCGCGTCAGCCAGCACCGGGTTGATCTTGTATTCCTCGCAGGGCACCGCGAAGCACATGTGCAGGAAGTTCTCGGCAAAGGAGAGCGAGTTCTTCGGATACATGAAGGGCTGGCCGACGGTGTATTTGAAGGCCATCGCGGCCAGCGTCGGCACCTTCGCGATCATGCGCATCGAGGCGATCATGCGCTGCTTCGGATCGTTGATGTCGGTGCTGTCGTGATAGAACGCGGCCAGCGCGCCGACGGCGGCGACCATGATGGCCATCGGATGGGCGTCGCGGCGGAAACCCTGGAAGAAGCGGGCCATCTGCTCGTGAACCATGGTGTGATGGATCACGCGGTAGTCGAAGTCTTTCTTCTGCGCCGGGGTCGGAAGCTCCCCGTAAAGCAGCAGATAGCAGGTTTCCAGGAAGTCGCCCTTTTCGGCGAGCTGCTCGATCGGGTAGCCGCGGTATTCCAGAATGCCGGCGTCGCCGTCGATATAGGTGATCTTCGACTGGCAGCTGCCGGTCGAGGTAAAGCCGGGGTCGTAGGTGAACATCCCGGCCTGCGCGTAGAGCTTGGCGATGTCGATGACATCGGGCCCTACCGTACCGCTGAGGATCGGGAAATCGTAGGTCTTGTTGCCTACCGTGAGCGTTGCAGTGTTGTTGCTGGATTTTGCGTCCATCGTGGTTCCCCGATGAAATCGTTACGAAAAACCGCGCCGACCCTGGTGCTTTTTGCGGCAGCAGCAAGGGAGGCCGGGTAGTAAAGAGGCGGCATCAAAGGCGTAGCTTATTGCCCTGTGCGCTGCAAGATGGCCGCAGCCCCCATATGGCAGGGACGTCAGCCGGCCGCCTGATCGCGCGAGACGGGCGAGGCATTCCTCCCGCCCCAGCACCGCCAGAACATCGAAAATACCCGGCGAGGTCGTGCGTCCGGTCAGCGCCACCCGTAGTGGCTGGGCGACGCCGCCGAGCTTGAGGTTGTTCTGCTCTGCGAAATTCCGCATGGCGGCTTCCGTGGTCTCGGCGCGCCAGTCGGTGACGGCTTCCAGCGCGGTCCGGAGCTGGCCGATCAGGGCTCGTGTCTCCGGCGTCAGCAGGGCGGCCGCCTTCGGCTCGACCTGAAGCGGTCGGTCGGCAAAGATGAAGTAGGCGCCCGATATCAGCTCGATCAGGGTCTTGGCGCGCTCCTTCAGGCTCGGCATCGCGCGAAGCAGTTGGCCGCGCGTCGTGTCGTTGAGTTTGGCCTTCAGCTCGGCGCCTTCGGGGACGTAATCCAGCACGCTCTCGAACTGGGACACCAGTTCGCCGTCGTCGGCGTGGCGGATGTAGTGGCCGTTGAGGTTCTCCAGCTTGGCGAAATCGAATCGCGCCGCGGAGCGCCCGATCGCGGGCAGATCGAACGCCTCGATCATTTCCTGGGTGGAGAAGATTTCCTGGTCGCCATGGCTCCAGCCGAGCCGGACCAGGTAATTGCGCAGCGCCGCCGGCAGATAGCCCATCGCGCGGTAGGCCTCGACCCCGAGCGCGCCATGGCGTTTCGACAGTTTTGCGCCGTCCGGCCCGTGGATCAGCGGAATGTGGGACATGTTCGGGATGTCCCATCCAAGCGCGTCGTAGATCTGCTTCTGGCGCGCGGCGTTGATCAGATGGTCGTCGCCGCGGATCACGTGGGTGACGCCCATGTCGTGGTCGTCGACCACGACCGCCAGCATGTAGGTCGGGTTGCCGTCGCCGCGCAGCAGCACGAGATCGTCGAGGTTCTCGTTCTGCCAGACCACGCGGCCCTGAACCTGGTCCTCGATCACGGTCTCGCCGGTCTGCTGGGCCTTCAGGCGGATGGTCGGCTTCATGCCGGCGGGCGCCAGCGCCGGATCGCGGTCGCGCCACAGCCCGTCATAGAGGCGGGTGCGGCCCTCGGCGCGCGCCTTCTCGCGCATCGCCGTCAGTTCCTCCGCGGTGGCGTAGCACCGGTAGGCCTTGCCGCTGGCCAGCAGCTGCTCGGCGACCTCGCGATGGCGCGCGGCGCGGGTGAACTGGTAGACGACGTCGCCGTCCCAATCGAGCTGCAGCCACTTCAGCCCGTCGAGAATGGCCGCAATCGCCGGCTCGGTCGAGCGCTCGCGGTCGGTGTCCTCGATCCGCAGCAGCATCTTGCCGCCGGTCTTCCTGGCGTAGAGCCAGTTGAACAGCGCGGTGCGGGCGCCGCCGATGTGGAGGAAGCCGGTGGGCGAGGGGGCAAAGCGTGTGACGACGGGAGAGGTCATTACTGGGGGCGGGGCCTATGCATGAACGGCCGTGGTGTATAGCAGGAACGCTGCATAACTAAAGCCTCCCCATGGGCAAAGTAGGCTTGGCTCGGGGGGACGAATTTGGCAGAAGGTTCGCCAATCCCTAACAGGAACTCAGGATGACCACAGAACCGGTAGCGGCAGAGGCGGGGCGCGATTTCATCCGCGACATCGTGCAGGCCGATCTCTCTTCCAAAAAGCACAGCCGGATCGTGACCCGATTTCCGCCGGAGCCGAACGGCTACCTGCACATCGGCCATGCCAAGTCGATTGCCCTTAATTTCGGCATCGCCCAGGAATTTGCCGGCAAGTGCCATCTGCGCTTCGACGACACCAACCCGACCAGGGAAGAGCAGGAATATATCGATTCCATCCAGGCCGACGTGCACTGGCTCGGCTATGACTGGGGAACCGATCTCTATTACGCCTCCGACTATTTCGAGCGCCTGTACGACTGGGCGGAAGGCCTGATCAAGGCCGGACACGCCTATGTCGACGACCAGTCGCAGGAGGAGATCCGGGTCAAGCGCGGCACGCTGACGGAGCCCGGCAAGAATTCGCCGTTTCGCGACCGCACGGTGGACGAGAACCTCGACCTGTTCCGGCGCATGAAGGCGGGTGAATTCCCGAACGGCACCCGCGTGCTGCGCGCGAAGATCGACATGACCAGCGGCAACATCAACCTGCGCGACCCCGTGCTGTATCGCATCCTGCATGCCGAGCATCCGCGCACCGGCACCAAATGGTCGATCTATCCGAGCTACGACTATGCCCACGGCCAGTCGGACGCCATCGAAGGCATCACGCATTCGATCTGCACGCTGGAATTCGAGGACCACCGGCCGCTCTATGAATGGCTGCTCGAAAAGCTGCCGGTGCCGTCAAAACCGCGCCAGTACGAATTCGCCCGGCTGAACCTGACCTACACGCTGCTGTCGAAGCGCGTGCTGACCCAGCTCGTGCGCGACGGTCATGTCTCCGGCTGGGACGATCCGCGCATGCCGACCATTGCCGGGCTGAAGCGGCGCGGCGTGCCGCCGGCGGCGGTGCGCGAATTCGTCAAGCGCATCGGCGTGGCAAAAGCCAACAGCGTGGTCGATGTCGGCATGCTGGAGTTCTGCATTCGCGAGCACCTCAACAAGACCGCGCAGCGGCGGATGGCGGTGCTGCGGCCGTTGAAGGTCGTGATCGAGAATTATCCGGAAGGTCAGGTCGAGGAGCTGGAGGCCGTCAACCATCCCGACGATCCGGCCGCCGGCACGCGAAAGATTTCGTTCGGCCGCGAGCTCTATATCGAGCGCGACGACTTCATGGAGAACCCGCCGAAAAAATTCTTCCGCCTGTCGCCGGGCAACGAGGTGCGGCTGCGCTACGCCTATTTCGTCAAATGCACCGGCGTCATCAAGAATGATGCGGGTGAAGTGGTCGAACTGCGCTGCACCTACGATCCCGCCACGAAAGGCGGCAACGCGCCTGATGGACGCAAGGTCAAGGCCACCATGCACTGGTTGTCGGCCGCGCAGTCGGTGCCGGCGGAAATCCGCGTCTACAATCAGCTGTTCGCGAACCCCAGCCCGAACGCCGCGAATTTCGCCGCCGACCTCAATCCGGAATCGCTGGAAATCCTGCCCGACGCGCGGATCGAGCCATCAGTCGCCGCCAGCAATTCGGGCGAGGTGATGCAGTTCGAACGGCAGGGCTATTTCGTGCGCGACAGGGATTCCGCGCCCGGCAAGCCCGTGTTCAACCGCACCATCGGCCTGCGCGACACCTTTGCGAAGGAAGTCGGCGGGAAGGGGTGAGGCGTCATCCGAGCGTGTAGGGTGGGCAAAGGCGCGTTTGCGCCGTGCCCACCATTCCACGCCGTGCTCGTGATGGTGGGCACGCTTCGCTTTGCCCACCCTACGATTTCTCCGCAAAGCGTCGACCGAGAGGTCGTACTCGATGGCATCATCCGAGCGTAGCGCGACCGACGACATCGTCTCCGGCATCATGGGCCGATGGGCGACGGCGTTCGGCAAACTGGACACCAGCGCGCTCGCATCGCTTTATTCACGCAACGCATTCTTCTTCGGCTCGAACCCGAACCTGTACCGCGGCAATGACGGCGTGCAGGCCTATTTCGAGGCACTGCCGCGCTGGTCTTCGCCATCCGTGCAGTTCACCGATGTCCGGACCGTGCACGCCGCGGCCGACCTGATCAACGTCGCGGGCACCGCGACCTTTGTCGTCGAGGCGAATGCCGAGCCGCTGCAGGTCAAGATCACCTGGGTCATCATTCGCGAAGGCGGCGAATGGAAGATCGTCAGCCATCACGTCTCGTCGAAGACGCCGCTGATCGAGCAGTAGGGCGAGCGCCTAGCAACCCCGGCAAATGCCCCGGATGGCTTTTGCGAGCTGGGCATCCTCCTCCGTCATCGGCTCATACGGCTTTGGCTGGGCGGCCTGTTGCGTTTCCAGGGCCTTCTGCCGGGCGGCCCGCGCCGTTTCCTGGCGCTGATAGCACCCCTCGCGCTCAGGCCGCGCCTCGATGAAACGGCATTGCTCAGGCGCAGCCTGTGCAGACGGCAAACCCGATATCGCCAGCGCAATCGAAATGCAGGCCGCAAGCTTCATGTGATCTCCGACCTTTGTCCGATTCCCAGGGTTCTGAAGTGTAGCGCCAGTCGATGTGCATTTCTTCCGGTTTCTGCATCCGTTCTGGTTCCCGCCGACTTGCCACGTCCGGTAGTCTTGCGACCTGCACAAGATCGTAAGGTGTGGTTGCGTGGCGGAGCAGGGCGACATTTCGGGCCGGAAGCGGGGCTATGCCGGGACCTGGCCGCCGCGTGCGGCGGCGCCGATTGGCGGCCTTGCGCCATCGCGTCCCGCCTTCTGGCCGCCGCTGATCGAAACGCTGCGCGCATGGGCGCGTGCGGAAGCCGGCGCCGGGCGGTTGCTGCCCTGGGTGCCGGTCGCGTTCGGGACCGGCATTGCGTTTTACTTTGCCGCCGATCATGAGCCGGTTTTGTCCGTGGCTGCTGTTTTGGCGATCGTGCTTTGCGCGGTCGCGGTGCTGCTGCGGCGGCAAAAATTCTTTCCCGTCGCGGTGATGATCGCAGCCGTCGCGGCGGGCTTTGCGATTGCGACCTGGAAGACGGCGCGGATCGCGCATGGCGTGCTGGCGCGGCCGATGTTTTCGGTGTCGCTGACCGGCTTTGTCGAAACCCGCGACATTCGCGAGCGCACCGATCGTTTCGTGCTGCGCGTCGTCACCATGGAAAGCGCGCGTGGAACGACAAAGCTCGAACGCGTGCGGCTGTCGGTGAAGAAGGGCACGGCGCCCGCGGTCGGCAGCTTTGTCGAACTGAAGGCGCGGCTGTTGCCGCCGCTCACGCCGGTGCGGCCGGGCAGCTACGATTTCAGCCGCGACATGTTCTTCGCCGGCATCGGCGCCTCCGGCTTCGTGATGGGCGCGATCAAGACCGCGGAACCGCCCGCCACCGGCGGCGGGCTGCGCCTGCGCTATTCGGCCGTGATGCAGGGCCTGCGCGACACGATCGACGCGCGGATCAGGACCACGCTGGAGGGCGACAAGCGCGCGATCGCCACCGCGCTGCTGACCGGGCGGCGCGACGCGATCTCGCCGCCGGTGAACGACGCGATGTTCATCTCAGGGTTAGGCCATGTGCTGTCGATCTCCGGCTATCACATGGCGGTCGTCGCCGGCGTCGTGTTCTTTGCGGTGCGGGCGCTGCTGGCGCTGTTTCCGACGCTCACGGTCGGCTACGCCATCAAGAAATGGTCGGCGGCGGCAGCGCTCGTTGCCGCCGCGTTCTATCTGCTGCTGTCGGGGGCGGAAGTGGCGACGCAGCGCTCGTTCTTCATGACGGCCGTGGTGCTGATCGCGGTGATGGTCGATCGCCGGGCGATCACGTTTCGCACGCTCGCGGTCGCCGCCCTGATCGTGCTGACGGTGGCGCCGGAAGCGCTGGTGCATCCGAGTTTTCAGATGTCGTTTGCCGCCACGCTCGGCCTGGTGGCGCTGGTGCAGATCGGTATGCCGCGCCTGTTCGCGACGCCCGATCACACCGCCAGCGCGCGTGCGGCGCTGTGGGGCGGCCGCGAACTGACGATGCTGCTGCTGGCCTCGCTGGTGGCGGGGCTCGCGACCATGCCGTATGCGGCGTTCCACTTCCACCGGGTCACGCCCTATGGCGTGCTGGCCAATCTCGCGGCGATGCCGGTGGTGTCGGCGGTCGTGATGCCGGCGGGCCTGCTCGGCCTCGTCGCGATGCCGTTCGGCTTCGATCGCCTGTTCTGGGCGATCATGGGCATCGGCATCGACTGGATGATCGCGGTGACGCAATGGGTCGCGGCGTTGCCCGGCGCGGTCGGCCGGGTGCCGGCGTTCGGCATCGGGCCGCTGATCGCCGCCAGTCTCGGCATCATCCTGCTCGGCCTGTTGCGCACGCCGCTGCGCTGGTCGGGCGCCGTGCTGGTGCTGGTGGCGGCGCTGTGGGCGGCGAGGGCGCCGCAGCCGGACATCCTGATCTCCGCCGACGGCCGCCATGTCGGCGTCCGCGGTGGGGATGGACGGCTGCATCTGATGCACGCGGTCAAGGGCTCGCGGGATTCATTCCTGCTGAAGGAGTGGCTGGCGGCGGATGCGGACGCGCGTACGGCGGCTGACGCCTCGCTCACGTCAGGCGTTTCATGCGATGATTTGGGCTGCGTGATGCAATCGGCCGGCGGCGGCCTGGTCGCGCAGGCATTCAGGCCCGAGGCGTTTTCGGACGATTGCGAGCGCGCGGCGCTGATCGTGACGCTGCGGCAGGCGCCCGCTTCATGCGCGGCTTCCGTCATCGATGCCGACCGGCTGCGGCGGCAGGGCGCGATGGCGCTGCGGCGCGGCCGTGAGGGATTTGTCGTCGAGGCGGTCAAACCGAGAGGGATCGACCGCCCGTGGTCGCCGGCGATGGCCGACGAGAGCGAGGCAGACGCCAGCGTGCTTGCGCCGCGTGTCGTGCCGCCGCGCGCCGTCGACGCCACACCGGCCGAGGCTGACCTTCAGGCGGAGGAGTAGACGACCTTCAGTGCTCGTCGAGCGAGGGACTTGAGGGATGGGCCGGGATTTCGAACGCGCCGAGATGAAACTCCTCGGGCGAGTTGGGGTCCGACGGCAGGTTGACCAGCGTGAACGACGCCTCGGGGAATTGCCGCCAGACCGCGAGATCTTCGGCCGTGACGGTGAGCCAGCCATACCGGAACATGTACCGTCCGGGCTCCGTGACGCGTCCGGCCTTTTGCCATGTGACCTTGTTGACCACCGACTGCCCCTCGGCGCCGACTTTCCTAAAAAACCATATCACCACGATCCGCCGGCCTGAACCGGCGGATCCATGCGCGTCGTTTTATCCGGTCACAATGGATTCGGTTCGCGGCGCTTCCGTCACCTTCGCCGCCCGTTCGCCCTCGGTCACCGGCAATTGCAGCACGGTCGCGCGCTGGCCTTCGCAAAGCTGCGTCACCAGCACATGGCTTCCGTCCGGAAACTCGATCGCGTCATGGTGGCGATCGGCCACTTCGGGTTCGATCTGGTTGAACTTGCCGACCCGCCAGTCGGTGGTTCGCGTCCAGATCCAGCGGTTGTCGTATCTGACGTCGTCGGCGAAGGCCAGTTCGGTGCCGGGAAGCATGCAGACCGCCACGGCCGGCTCGCGTTCCGATGCAAAGCCGCGGGTCGATGTACCGCGGAATGTCGTGGTGATCACCGTCTCGCCGACCTGGGCGGGCCGCGTCTTCACAGCATGCAGGCTATAGTCACACATCGGATGGCTCCCTCGTTTGAGATAGCTGACCCGTGTCTTGAAGGAGGCACAGGCCTCTATCAGAGTGGACATAATCAGAGCTGACTTGGCGCACAGCCTTTTCCTGCTTCTGGGCAATTCTGCGGCTTGGCACACTGCGCCTAAATCACAAACGCGATAACGCCGTTTGGGGTTCCGCGCGTGCAACAAAAAAAGCCCCGGCCGTAGGCCGGGGCGAGATTGCCGTCGCAGTCACGTCCGCACCCGGCAGGTCAATATTTGCGGTACAGGCCGATCAGCTTGCCCTGAATCCGGACCCGGTTCGGCGGCAGGATGCGGACTTCGTAGGCGGCATTCGCCGGTTCCAGCGCGATCGAGGCGCCGCGGCGGCGGAAGCGTTTTAGCGTGGCTTCCTCCTCGTCGATCAGCGCCACCACGATGTCGCCGGTGTCGGCGGTCTCGTTGCGCTGGATCAGCGCCATGTCGCCGTCGAGAATGCCGGCATCCACCATGGAATCGCCGCGCACTTCGAGCGCGTAATGCTCGCCGGAGCCGAGCATGTCCGGCGGCACGCTGATGGTGTGGCTGCGGGTCTGCAGCGCCTCGATCGGCGTACCGGCGGCGATCCGGCCCATCACGGGCACCGCAACCGGACGTTCACCATCGTCCGCTGCAGCCGGCGTGCTCACCGTGCGCTTGCCGAGCGTGCCTTCGATGACGCTCGGCGTGAAGCCGCGGCGGCCGTTGCCGGCGGCGCGCCAACTCCGGCAGCTTGATGACTTCGATGGCGCGGGCGCGGTTGGGCAGGCGGCGGATGAAGCCGCGCTCCTCCAGCGCCGTGATGAGGCGGTGAATTCCGGATTTCGAGCGCAGGTCGAGCGCGTCCTTCATCTCGTCGAAGGAGGGCGGTACGCCGGCTTCTTTCAGCCGTTCATTGATGAAACGCAGAAGTTCATACTGTTTGCGCGTAAGCATCTCGAGCATTCCCCCGGTTGGCGTCGTCTCTCGGTCCCGAATTCCCAGGGCCCATCGCGGGAGTCCCCAAAACTCCCAACCATAGACACTAGCAGTCGAAACAAATCATGAACGGACACTATATGTTCGATATGTGTTCCGCAACCACTTAATTTCAGGTGAACGCATTGCGGCTCCGGCCGACGACGCCGTTGAAGACGCCGTTCATGCCGTCATTCCGGCAGCCGGAGCAGTTCGCAACGCGAACCCTTTGCGGCAGCCGGCGCGAATGGCGGACGTATCACAAGTGCCCGTGCCGCAGCGAGATTCCCCAACAGCGACGAGTCCTGGTGGTTCACCGGCACCGCGATCGGCAGGCCGTCCGCGCGCGCTTCGAGCCGGGCCCGCAGATAGTCTTCGCGCTGGTCGTTGGCGGCGAGATCGCGCCCCAGCACGGCGGCTTCGCGCGCATGATGGATGGTGTCGCGGCCTGACAAGCGCACGAATCAACGGCACCAGAAACAGGAAGCCGCAGACATAGGAGGAGACGGGATTGCCGGGCAGGCCGATCACCCGCATCGCGCCCAGCCTGCCGTGCATCATCGGCTTGCCGGGCCGCATCGCGATCCGCCAGAACGCCATGGCCGTCCCCTCGGCCTCCAGCGACCGCTTGACGAGGTCGTGGTCGCCGACCGAGGCGCCGCCCATGGTGATCAGGATATCCGCATCAGCTTCGCGCGCCCGGCGGATGCCTTGCGCGGTGGCGGCGACCGTATCGGCCGCGATTCCGAGATCGATCACCTCGGCGCCCTCGGCGCGCGCCAGCGCCCGCAAGGCGTAGCCGTTGGAATAGACGATCTGGCCGGGGCCGGGGGTTACGCCCGGCATCACCAGCTCGTCGCCGGTGCCGAGGACGGCGACTTTCGGGCGGCGGCGCACCGCAAGCTGCGGATAGTTCATGCCGGCGGCGAGCGACAAATCGCGATCGGTGAGGCGGCGCCCGCGCGCGAGCAGCACGTCGCCCTCGCGGAAGTCGACGCCGGCGGCGCGGATATGCCGGCCCGGAACGGCGGCTTCCGTGATGGTGATGTGGTCGCCGTCGATTGCAGTGTTTTCCTGGATGATGACGGCATCGGCGCCGTCGGGGATCACGCCGCCGGTGAAGATCCGCACCGCTTCGCCTGCGCCCACCTTGCGCTCGAACGGGCGGCCGGCGGCGACCTCGCCGATCACCTTCAGCCGCGCGCTGGTGTCGGCGGCATCCGCCGCGCGCACCGCATAGCCGTCCATCGCCGACATCGCCTGCGGCGGTTGCGTCCGCCGCGCCGCAACGTCGCGCGCGAGGATGCGATGAAAGGCTTCGTCGAGTGCGATCATTTCCTCGGGCAAGGGGTCGGCGCCGGCAAGGATCGCGGCAAGCGCATCGGCGACAGGCATCAAGGCCACGGGCAGACCTCCAGGAGCATGATCCGGAAAAGTGGACACCGGTTTTCCGAATAGATCATGCTCAAATCAAAGGGATAGATCGGAATGACGGTTCGAAGAAACGTCATGCCGATCTAGACTTCGAGTGCGGTCAGTGCCCTTGCCACGTCATCCATCGATGTCACGTGGATGGCACAAAGGCCGCGCGCCCGCGCACCTTCGATATTGGCAGCCGAGTCGTCGAAGAACAGGATCCGCGACGCCGGTACGCCGATCGCTTTTACCACATGATCATAGGCTTCGGCTTCGGGTTTGCGCAAACCGATGCTGGAGGACAGAAATATCTCGCGGAAATGGCTGAGCACGCCGGCATAGGCCTGCGAGAAATGCGCGACGTGAGCCGGATTGGTGTTGGAAAACGCATAGAGCGGCAGACGCTGTGCTGCGCCGGCCAGCAGCGGCGCAATCCCCGGCATCTCGCCGGTGAAGATCGCGTTCCAGCCTTCCAGGAACTGCGCGTCGGTGAGGCCGATGCCGAGCGACTGGCGCAGGCCCGCAAAGAACGCCGCGTCGTCGATCCGGCCGGTCTCGTGATGCTTGAAACTGTCGTTGACGACAAAACGCCCCGCGAGGTCGGCGGGCGCGCAGCCCGCGTGCTGCGCCCAGTTCGCCATCACGGAATCGAAGTTGATATCGAGCACGACACGACCGAGGTCGAACAGCAAGGCGTCGACGGAGGAGGGCGCTGGCGGCAAATTCATGGCAATCGTTTACAAAACTGGACCGGGCTGAGCAACGGGCCCCCTCTGGGATTCGCTTCCAAGCCCAATCCGGCGCTTAAGCCTGTGCGCGAGCTGTGCTAAGGCTTGGGCCTATTTCAGGGAGTAGCCGCATGCAAGCCGTTGGGAGAATTCTGGGCGCCGTCGCCGTGATCGCCTTATTGGCCGGATCTGCCTGGGCCCAAAAGGGCCCTGCCAAATATGGCGAGGAGGACAAACCCAAGACGCCTGCGGAAATCGCGGCCGAGAAGGACGCCGAGCGGGCCTACCGGAGGTCACTCGGCAACATACCGGAACAACAGAAGACGGACCCCTGGGGGACGATGCGCAGCGACAGCGCGCCGCCGAAAGCAGCCGCCAAGGCGCCGCCGGCCAAGCCGAAGGCCAAATCCGCCGAGGGCGCCGCAAAGTAACAAGAAGACACTTCCCGGCGCCGATGCCGGGACAATGATGTCCAGATGAGAGGAAACTACATGACGGAAACGCTGCTGTTTTCCCCGATGACGATCCGCGGCGTGACGCTGAAGAACCGCATCGTGGTGCCGCCGATGCATCAATATTCGGCGGTGAAGGGCTTTCCGACCGACTGGCACCTGATGAACGCCGGCAAGTTCGCCGCCGGCGGCGCCGGCCTCGTGGTCGTGGAATCGACCAAGGTCGAGCGGCGCGGCTGCGGCACGGTCGGCGATCTCGGTATCTGGGATGATGCCTTCGTGGAGCCGCTCGGCCGGCTCGTCAAATTCATCAGGCAGCAGAATTCAGTCGCCGGCATCCAGCTCGGCCATTCCGGCCGCAAGGCGCGCGCGAGCCGGCCCTGGGAGGGCGATCGCCCGCTGCAGCGGACGCCCGACATCGAGGACTGGGACGCGTGGCGCCGGTGGCCCCGAGCGCCATCGCCCATAGCGAGAAATGGCCGGTGCCGAAGGCGCTTGAGCGTCACGAAGTGAAGGACCTGGTGCAGGCCTGGGGCAACGCGGCGCGGCGCGCGCATGAAGCCGGTTTCGACGTGCTGGAACTGCACGGCGCGCACGGCTACCTCGTGCATCAGTTCCTGTCGGAACGCTCCAATCAGCGCGCGGACGAATATGGCGGCTCGGAAGCCAATCGCATGCGCTTCATCACCGAAATCACCGAAGCCGTGCGCGCGCACTGGCCCGACCACAAGCCGCTGTTCGTCCGCCTCTCGGTCGAGGACAATGCGGGATGGGGCCCGGAGCAGAGCGCGCGGCTGGCAAGGATCCTCAAAGCCAAAGGCGTCGACGTCATCGACTGTTCGTCCGGCGGCATCACCGAGATGGCGCCGATCCTCGGCAAGGAAATCAAATACAGCTACCAGGTGCCGCTGTCGGAATATCTGAAGCGCCATGCCGACATCATGACGATGGCGGTCGGCCTCATCATCCATGGCGACCAGGCCGAACAGATCCTGCGCGACGGCCAGGCCGATCTGATCGCGGTGGGCCGCGAAATCCTCAACAATCCCAATTGGCCGATGGATGCCGCGCTCAAGCTCGGCGTCGAGGGCCCGTTCCGCAACGTTCCGCCGCAATTCGGCTACTGGCTGGGCACCCGCGCCAAGCGCGGCTTCGGAACCCGGCCCTCGACCTGGCAAAACGGGCTGCAGGAAGCCGATTAGAGGCGGAATTCGTAGAATTCGTAGCCCGCATGAGCGCAAGCGATATGCGGGTGGAGCGATCCCGGATATCGCTGCGCTCATCCGGGCGGCAAAACGGCCGAGACAAAGCCGTAATGGTCCGGGCCGGCATGCCTTGATCCGACCAAAAAGCCATTGTGAGTTGGTGGCTCGGGACAGGGGCGCCAATTCACGGGAATCGCGGGCGTCCGCAAAAAGAACAAGGGACGCCCCAGCATGCGCAGGAATTTTGCCTTTCTTCTCGGCACGGTGACGGGCGCGTGTCTGGCCGTTGCCGTGACGGGACCGCAGGGGGCTAGTCTGGGTGGCGGCGGCAAAGGCCGCGGCCCGTTCCGACGCCTACACCCAGCTCAATCTGTTCGGCAGCGTGTTCGAGCGGATCAAGACCAGCTATGTCGAGAAGCCCGACGATTCCAAGCTGATGGAAGGCGCCATCAACGGCATGATCTCCGCGCTCGATCCTCATTCGCGCTACATGAATGAGAAGGGCTGGAGCGACATGCAGGAGACCACGCATGGCGAGTTCGGCGGACTCGGCATCGAGGTCACGATGGAAGACGGCCTCGTCAAGGTGGTGACGCCGATCGACGATACGCCCGCCGCCAAGGCCGGCATGCTCTCGGGCGACGTGATTACCCAGATCGACGACGAGGTTATTCAGGGCATGACGCTCGAGCAGGCGGTGGGCCGGATGAAGGGCCCCGCCAACAGCAAGATCCGGTTGAAGGTCGCGCGCAAGGGGTCCGCCGCGCCGATCGATGTTGCCATCGTGCGCGAGATCATCCGGGTGCGGCCGGTCCGCCACCGGACCGACGGCGGCGACATCGGCTACATCAGGATCACCCGCTTCAACGAGCAGACCACCGAGGGCCTGAAAAAGGCCATCGCCAGCATTTCGAAGGAGATCCCGGCCGACAAGCTCGCGGGCTATGTCGTCGACCTCCGCAACAATCCCGGCGGATTGCTCGACCAGGCCGTATCGGTGTCGAGCGCCTTCATGTCGCGGGGCGAGGTGGTCTCGACGCGCGGCCGCACCGCGGAGGAAACCCAGCGCTTCACCGCGCGCGGCGGCGACATCACCAAGGGCAAGCCGCTGGTCGTGCTGATCAACGGCGGCTCGGCTTCCGCTTCCGAGATCGTGGCCGGCGCCTTGCGCGACCACAAGCGCGCCACCCTGATCGGCACGCGCACCTTCGGCAAGGGCTCGGTGCAGACCATCATCCCGCTCGGATCAGGCAACGGCGCGCTGGCGCTGACCACGGCGCGCTACTTCACCCCGTCCGGCCGCTCGATCCAGGCCCAGGGCATCGCGCCCGACGTCGAGGTGCTGCAGGACGTGCCGGATGAACTGAAGAGCCGTTCCGAGCTGAAGGGCGAAGCCTCGATGCGCGGCCACCTTGCGGCCGACGGCGCCGAGCAGGCCGGCTCGCAAGCCTGGGTTCCGCCGAACGAGAAGGACGACAAGGCGCTGAACGCCGCGTTCAACCTGCTGCGCGGCGTGACGGTGAACGCGAACGCGCCGACGATGGCGAAGCGGGCGGTGCCGAACTGAGGGCAGCCCGGCGCATTGACGCTTTCGGAACTGTCCGCGTAGCCCGGATGAGCGAAGCGATATCCGGGGCGGTCTGACGTCGGGCGATCCCGCATGTCGCTGCGCTCATGCGGGCTACTCGGCATTTCGTCCGCCCCGTAACTGCACATGCCGATTCCGTCGGCACACCTGAAGCCCCCAGACACAAAATCGCGAAAACAACCCCATGCAAAGTAGAATGGGTGTCCTTTTTTGAAACTCCGTCTCCGGTCCGGCCCGTAGCTCGCGCGCGAGATCTTTAAACTGGCCGGTTCCCGCTCCATGCGCGTTCAAACGGAGTAGTCATGTCGAGAAATTGGACTTTGCTGACCCTGATCCTGTTCCTCGGTTCGACGTGGAACGCTGCAGGCAGAACCGCTCGATTCTCCCGACGTCGTCTATATCGACGGACAGCCGTGCAGCCGCGCGTGCCAGTCCTATATGGACTGGTCTTATCGGGCATGTCGGCCCGGCGCCACGAGGAACGCGAGATCACCGTTGCGGTGCCGGCCGAGGCGGAATTCGAACGGATAGAACCCGTGGCCCGCCCGCGTGCGGCAAAACATGCCGCGCCGGTTGCCCGCACCGCGCCGCACGCCGGCAAGGTGGCGTCGAACGGCAAGGCGCCCAACGCCAAGGCGTCGACCAGCAAGAAGATCGCCGCTCCCAATCCAGCACCTCAAGCGCCGGCCAAGGCAATGCCACCGGCCACGGCGGCCGTGACTCCGGAAAAGGCCGCGGGTGAGACCGCCGCCGCCATTCAAAAACCGGAGCCCAAGGTGGAGAGCGCCGACCGGCCGGCGCAGACAGCCGTCGTCGCCGCGCCGCAGCCCGCCGAGGCTCCTGTGTCCAAGGTGCCCGCACCCGAGGTCAAGCCCGAGGCGAAGGCCGAGGTCGTGTTGCCGCCGCCGGCGACGCTCGATGTTGCCGCAGCACCTGCTGCGCCGTTGCCCACCATGGCGCCCAGCAAGGCCAGGGAGATCGGAAAGATTGCAGCAGCATCGCCCGATGATCCGGACAATCTGGTCGCGCTCGTGCTGACGCGCCCCGAGATCAATTCGTTGTCCGACCTGAACAACAAGAGCATCGCGATCACGGAGAAGCAATCCGCCTCGAGCGGACGCGTCAGCGCCGCGCTGATGGCGGCGGGTGCCGCCGAAGTCCAGTTCAGCGAAGTCAAAGCCAGTGCGATCGAGCGGCTGATCAGCGGCGAAGTCCCGGCCGCCGTCGTGCTTGCCTCGCGCGAAGTAGCCAACCTGTTTCCCGAGGTCGAGGGGTTCCGGACGTTTCGGGTGCCGCTGAAGGCGCGGCTGTAGTGAGGAGAGTGCGGACGAGCGCAAGCGATTTCGCGGTCTTGGCTTATTCCCGCATATCGCAGCGCTCATGCGGGCTACTCGCTGCAGGCCAAGTGTCATCGTCCGCCTTGTGCGCAATTGCGCACTGGGGCGGACGATCCAGTATTCCAGAGACAGCAATGATGGAAACAATTGGCCGCGGCGTACTGGATGCTCCGCCTTCGCGGGGCACGACGGTCTTCGTTGTGCTAACGAAGAAACGTCCGTCCGCAGGGCTTTGAGTAGCTACGCCGACCGCGCCACCGGTTTTCGCCCGCGCGGCCGGCCCGGCTGCACCGCGTCGGGGCCCTGCCGGTCCGCAAACAGCATCGGCCGGATCTCCGCCGCCGGTTTCGGCGGGCTGAACAGATAGCCCTGCATTTCCGCACAGCCGAGTTCGCGCAGCAGATCGCGCTGCTGCTCGGTCTCGACGCCTTCGGCGGTCGTGGTCATGTGGCGATCGGCGGCGATGTTCACCACCGCCTGCACGATGCTGGACGAGCCTTCCGGCTCGGCGATGTCGGTGATGAAGCAGCGGTCGATCTTGATCTTGTCGAACGGAAAACGCTGCAGGTAGCTCAGCGAGGAATAGCCGGTGCCGAAATCGTCGAGCGCGATGCGGACGCCGATGGCGCGCAGATCATGCAGCACGGCGAGCGCCGCCTCGTCGTCGCGGATCAGCACGGCCTCGGTGATTTCGAGCTCCAGCCGCTCCGCGGCGAGGCCGGATTCGGCCAGCGCCGCCATCACCTTCAGCGCCAGCGTGCCGCTCCTGAATTGAATCGGCGAGACGTTGACCGCGAGCCGGATATTGCCGGGCCAGCTCACGGCTTCCTTGCAGGCCGTGGTCAGCACCCACTCGCCGAGCTGGTTGATCAGGCCGGTGTCCTCGGCAAGCGGGATGAACTCGGCGGGCGAAATCATGCCGCGTTGCGGATGGCGCCAGCGCACCAGCGCCTCGCAGCCGGTGATCGCGTTGGTCTGCAGGCCGACGCAGGGCTGGTAGTAGACCTCGAAGCCGCCGTCGACCAGCGCCTGGCGCAAATCCATTTCCAGGCTGCGGCGGGCGCGGACCTCGGCCTCCATGTCGGTTTCGAAGAAGCGGTAGGTGCGGCGGCCGGCGGCCTTGGCGGCGTACATCGCCAGATCCGCGTTCTTCAGGATGCGGTCGATATCGGAGCCGTCGCGCGGCGCCATCGCGATGCCGATACTGGCGTCGGTGGTCACCTGATGGCCGAGGCATTGATAGGGCGAGCGGATCGCCTCGAAGATGCGGCTGACGAGCATCATCACGTCGTCGGTATCGTCGATCCCGGTCTGAACGATGGCGAACTCGTCGCCGCCGAGCCGCGCCACGAAATCGGATTTCCGCGACGCAGCCGGCGAGGCTGGCGGCGACCGATTTCAGAAGCTCATCGCCGATCATGTGGCCGAGCGAATTGTTGACGCTCTTGAACTCGTCGATGTCGATATAGAGCACCGCCAGTTGCCGGTCCGGCGCGGCGTGGGAAAGCTCGCGCTTGAGCCGTTCGTGGAACAGCGCGCGGTTCGGCAGGTCGGTCAGCGCGTCGTAATGGGCGAGGTGGGTGATGCGCTCCTCGGCGCGGCGGCGCTCGGTGATGTCTTCATGGGTCGCCAGCCATCCGCCGTCGGGCACCGGTTCGTTGACGACCTGGATCGAGCGTCCGTCCGGCGTCGATATGACCATGGCGTTGCGCCGCGTGATGTCGCCCAGCACCTCCTCGATGTAGTGATCGATGTCGCCGACGAACGAGCCGGTTTCCTTGCGGTGGGCGATCACGTCGCGGAAACTGCAACCCGGCTTCACGATTTCGGCCGAGAGGCCGTACATCTCGAGATACCGCTTGTTGCAGATGACGAGTTGCTGCTTGGCATCGAACAGCAGCAGCCCTTGCGTCATGTTGTTGACGGCGGTGTCGAGGCGCTGCTTCTCCAGCGACAGCCGCTGCTTCGACGCGCGGTGCTGATGCGAAAGCTTGCGGACGACGAGAAACAGCAGCGCGGCAATCGCCAGCGCGGAAAGTCCGGCGATCGCGATCAGCATTGCGATCTGCTCGCGCCAGTCGGCCAGTGCGGCCGATGTCGTCGTCGAGGCGACGATCACGATCGGAAAATTCGTCAGCGCGCGCGACGAGATCAGCCGGTCCTGGCCGTCGATCGGGCTGGTGAGGCGCGACGTGCTGCGGGGCTGTTCGAAGATCTGCCGCTGGACGGCCGGACCGGTCTTGAAGTTCTTGCCGATCAATTCCGCCACATGCGGGTAGCGGGCGAGCAGCGTGCCGTCGCTGTGGTGCATGGCGATGGTGGCGCCGGGTCCAAGCGCCACGGTTGCGAAGAATTTTTCGAAGTTGACGGGTTCGATGCCCCGGCCGATGGCGCCGAGGAATTCGCCTTTCGGCCCGGTGACCTTGCGCGCGATCACCGTGGTCCAGGCGCCGGTGATGCGGCTGTGAGACCGGCTCGACCAGCATCTCCGGCGATTGCGGACCGGACCTGAAGGTCCTGAAGTAGGGGCGGTCCGCCGACGTTGACGGTGGGCGCCGGCCAGCCGGCCGATGCATTGATCAGGTTGCCTTCGGCGTCGAAGACGTTGAGGCCGCCGACATAGGACATCGCCTCGATCTTGGATTTCAGCATCAGATGGATGTCATGGCCGGACATCCGGCGCTTGTAGTTCTCGGCGGTCGAAATCCCGCTGGCGCGCATGAACGCGATCAGGTCCTTCTGCACGACCTGGAAGTCTTCGAGCTGCTGGTCGAAATGGCGGGCGAGCAGCAGCACGGTGTTTTCCAGCTCGCGTTCGCTGTTGCGCAGCGCGCGCTCGCGGAAATTGCCGGCCATGACGGTCGCGCCGATGGCGATGGCGGCGATCAGCAGCGTGCCGCCCAGGATCAGCCAGCGGATCGGACCGCCGCGGAAGGCGGATGCAATCCTGAATGGAATGGTGCGGGTTGAAGCCATTGAACGCAATCGCTGCCGAGAACTGAACTTCCGGGCGCGGAATTCTCCCACCCCCGGCCCATGACTTCGATATCGCGCCGAAATGGAGTTGACGTTAGCAAGTCTGGTTAATGAAGCGTTATCCGGTGGCGCAGGGTGCCGCCGGCAACCACAGGGGGCTGCCGTTCCTCGATGGAACCGGCCTGGCGTGAGGGTGCAAATCGGCGGGCCGGATGTCGGCGATCCGCCGATCGATTGCAGAGGTTGCGACGGCTGCGGGATTCGTTGGAGCGCGCGACGCCGTCACTGCATCGATGTCGGGGATCGATGCGTTCGCTTTTTCACGATGCGGTCCGGCTGAGGGCTGCCCGGCGATGGCGCCGCCCTGGTTGAGGCGCAGCCAGGCGTCACCGGTATAGGGATTGCCCGGACCCTTGTTCTGGCAATTGGCGTTTGGATAGTAGAACGCGCAATAGCCGGGTTCGTAGATCACCTGCTGGGCCATGGCGGGCGCTGTCAGTCACCGCAAAAGCGGCCGCCGCGCCAACAAGCCTGTAGATCGCCATCGGATTCCTCCCTGTGAAGGTTCCGCAAGATACAACCCCGGCAGCGTGGGACGCATTCCTCGCCGTCCGGTCACACAAGCGTGACGACGGCGCCACGCCGTCGCGGCTCATCACCCTGCGCGATAATGGCCGGATTTGCCGCCGATCTTCTCGACGAGATGGATGCCTTCGATCCGAACGCCGCGCTCGACCGCCTTGATCATGTCGTAGATCGTGAGGCAGGCGACCGACACCGCCGTCAGCGCTTCCATTTCGACCCCCGTGGGTCCGGTGACCTTGACGGTGGCGCGGACGATGCAGCCGGGCAGTTTTTTGTCGGGCGTGATGTCGAGGGTGACCTTCGACAGCGCCAGCGGGTGGCACAGCGGGATCAGTTCCGAGGTGCGCTTGGCGGCCATGATGCCGGCAATGCGGGCCGCGCCCAGCACGTCGCCCTTTTTGGCGTTGCCGGAGACGATCAAATCAAGCGTCGCCTTGGTCATGACGACGCGTCCTTCGGCCACCGCCGTGCGCTCGGTCGCGGCCTTGGCCGAGACGTCGACCATCCGCGCTTCGCCCGACGCATCGATGTGGGTGAGGGCGGAGCCGCCTTTGGAAGCCTTGTCCCTGGAAGCCTTGTGGTTTGGAAGTCTTGCCGGCCATCGGCTAGCCGGTCCCGGTGGCGCGCGGGCTATCGGCGCGCGTCAGCAGTGCGCGGGTTGCCGCGGTCACATCGGCCTGCCGCATCAGGCTTTCGCCGACCAGGAAGGTCGACATGCCGACGCGTTCGAGCCGGGCGAGATCCGCAGGCGTAAAGATGCCGCTTTCGCCGACCATCAGGCGGTCGCGCGGGATCAGCGGCGCCAGCGCCTCGCTGGTCGCCAGCGTGGTCTCGAAGGTCCGCAAATTGCGATTGTTGACGCCGATCATCGGCGAGCGAAGTTTTAGCGCGCGGTCGAGCTCGGCGCGGTCGTGGATTTCGATCAGCACGTCCATGCCGAGCGCAATCGCCGCGTCCTCGATGTCCTTGGCGGTGGCGTCGTCGAGCGCCGCCATGATGATCAGGATGCAGTCCGCGCCATGGGCGCGGGCTTCCACCACCTGATAGGTGTCGAACAGAAAATCCTTGCGCAGCACCGGCAAGCTGGTCGCCGCGCGCGCCGCCACCATGAAGTCGAGATGGCCCTGGAAGGAGGGCGTGTCGGTCAGCACCGACAGGCACGCCGCGCCGCCGGCCTCATAGGCCTTGGCCAGCGCCGGCGGGTCGAAATCGGCGCGAATGAGCCCCTTGGACGGCGAGGCCTTTTTCACCTCCGCGATCAGCGCGTAGTCGCCGCGCGAAAGCTTTTCCCGGATCGCACGCAGGAAGCCGCGTGGCGGCGAGGCCGCCCTGGCGCGGGCTTCGACCTCGGACAGCGGATGCGCCCGCTTGGCCGCGGCGATTTCCTCGCGCTTGTAGGCCTCGATCTTGGTCAGGATATCGGACATCTCTGGCGCTCCTGCGATCAGCCGCGCGAGACCGCGATCAGGTGTTTCAGCCGGGCCGCCGCCGCGCCGCTGTCGAGCGACTTGGCGCCGATCGCAACGCCTTCCTTCAGGTCGCCCGGCGCGGCCGGCCACGATCAGCGCCGCCGCGGCGTTCAACAGCGCGACGTCGCGATAGGGGCTGGGCTTGCCGTTGAGCACGCTTTGCAGCGCGATCGCATTGGCGTCGGCATCGCCGCCCTTAAGCGCGTCGCCGCTGCAACAAATGAGGCCCGCGTCCTCCGGCGTCACCTCGAACGTGGTGATCTTGCCGTCGTCGAGGCTGGCGACGAAACTTGGCCCGGTGAGGGTGATTTCGTCGAGCCCGTCGGAGCCGTGCACGACCCAGACGGATTCGGAGCCGAGATTTTTCAGCACCTGCGCCAGCGGCTGCACCCAGTGCCGCGAGAACACGCCGACCATCTGCCGCTTGACGCCGGCCGGATTGGAGAGCGGTCCGAGCAAATTGAAGATCGTGCGGGTGGCAAGCTCGACCCGGGTCGGGCCGACGTTCTTCATCGCCGGATGATGGGCGGGCGCGAACATGAAGCCGATGCCGGCCTCGGCCACGCAGCGGCCGACCTGGTCGGGCGTCAGATCGATCTTGACGCCGAGGGAAGCCAGCACGTCGGCCGCGCCCGAGCGCGACGACAGCGCGCGGTTGCCATGCTTGGCGACGGGCACGCCGGCGCCCGCGACGATGAAGGAAGCGCAGGTCGAGACGTTGACCGAACCGGAACCGTCGCCGCCGGTGCCGACCACGTCGACGGCGTCCGCGGGCGCCTGGACGCGCAGCATCTTGCCGCGCATCGCCGACACCGCGCCGGTGATCTCGTCGACGGTTTCGCCGCGGACCCGCAGCGCCATCAACAGCCCGCCCATCTGCGAGGGCGTGGCCTCGCCGGACATCATGCTGTCGAAGGCGGAGGCCGCCTCGTCACGCGACAGCGTCGCGCCGGTGGCGACTTTTCCGATGATAGATTTGAGGTCGTCCATCGCTTGGGCTTTCAGGATTGGGTGCCGATCGTGCTCAGTTGTTGGCGCCCGTCACCTGCGCGAAGGCGGCCTGGTTGATGGTGGTGCCGATCTCGGATTCGATCTTCGTCACGTATTGCGCGACCTGTTCGTCGGCGAGGCCGCGCTGCAGGGTGTCCTTCAGTTTCTTCAACTCGTCGGAGGCGGCGTCGACCTGCGGCACGGTCACGTCGGTGACGCGGTACACGATCCACTCGCTGCCACCGGCGCCCGGCGTCTGCCCGACGCCGTCCTTGGCCGTCCGGAACGCGGCCGTGATGGTGGCCGAGGGGACGCCTGACAGCGATGCGTCGCGGCGGAAGCCGGTCGCGGTCTCGACCTTCGCTCCGGCCGCAGCCGCTTCGGCTGCGAGCGTGCCGCCTTGCTCGATCTTCTGCACCATCTCGGTCGCCTTCGCGCGCAGCTTGCTCGAAATCTGGTCTTCGCGCCATTTCGCCTCGACCTGGCTGCGTACCTCGTCGAGCGGGCGCTCGCGCGACGGCGTGATGCCGAGCACGTCGTACCAGACATAGCCGCCGGCAAACTGGATCGGTTCGTTGTCGACGCCGACATCGCTGTTGAAGGCCTGCGAGACCACGTCGAGGCCGCGCGGGATGTTGGCCACGGGCTGGCCGTCGGGCTTGCGGCCGGAGCGATCGACGGCGTCGATCGTGATGGCGGTGAGGCCGAGCTTCTGCGACGCCTCCACCACATTGGCGCCGCCGGAGCGCTCGTCTTCCATCTTGTTCTGGATTTCGCTGACCTTGGCGCGCGCGCGTTCGGTCGCGAGTTCCTTCTTCACCTGGGCTGCGACGCTTTCAAACGTCGGCGTCACGCCCGGCTCGATCTTGCCGATCTTGACCAGCGCCACGCCGAACTGGCCCTGAATGGGCTGGCTGACTTCGCCCGATGGCAGCGCGAACGCCGCATCCGCGATCGCCGGATCGATGATCGCGGTCTTTGCGATCAAGCCGAGGTCGACGTCGGCCAGATTGAGATTGCGCTCCTTGGCGACGTCGTCGAACGACGTGCCCGAGGTGATGCGGGCGCGCGCGGCCTGCGCTTCGGCTTCGTTCGGAAACACCATCTGCGACACTTCGCGCTTCTCCGGCGTGCCGAGCCGGTCGCGGTTTTGTTCGAAGATCTTCTTTGCATCCTCGTCGGTGACCTCGGTCCACTTGCCGATCTCTTCGGGGCTGATCACGACAAAGGACAGTTTGCGATATTCGGGTGCGCGGAACTGGGTCTTGCGGTCCTCGAAATAGGCGGCCAGCGCCTCGGGCGAGGGCGGATCGATCGTGCCGGCCTGCGCGGCGTCGAGTTTGACGTACTCGATCGAGCGCTGTTCGTTCTGGAATCGGGTCATGGCGTCGATCAGGACCTTCGGCGGCTCCACGCCGGCCGACACGGTGCTGGCGATCTGGCGGCGCAGCCCGAGGCGCCGCTGTTCGGCGAGATAGCGTTGCTCGGTGTAGCCGAACTGACGGATGGTGGCCTGGAAGCGTGCCGGGTCGAACTTGCCGCCCAATCCCTTGAAATTGGGATCGCCGTAGATCAGCCGCATGGTTTCTTCCTGCGACTGCGCAAGCCCCATGCGGCGTGCTTCCTCATCCAGCGCCGCATCGGCGATGGTCTGTTGCAGCACCTGCCGGTCGAGCCCGAAGGCGCGGGCCTGTTCCGAGGTCAGCGGACGGCCGAAACTGCGGCCGAGCTGCTGCAGCCTTTCGGTATAGATCTGGCGGAATTGCTCGGTCGAAATCTCGGTCTTGCCGATCTTGGCGAGCGACGACTGGCCGAACCCCTTGAAGATGTCGGCAATGCCCCAGACTGCGAAACTGACAATCAAAACGCCCATCACGGTGGCCATGACAATCTTGCCGAGCCAGTTTGATGAGGCTTTCCGAATTCCTCGAAGCATGGGTCCAACTTGTTTTTGCAGGAGAGGGGGAACCGGGTCGTGCCCGGCGAAAGTTCGTCCGTTCAGGATCGACTTCCGCAACAGGGCGTCACCGAGTTGAAAACGCATCATAAAGTGGCAACGCCCCCCTCGCAACCTCGGCAGCGTGGGCGATTTGAAGCGGTTAACGGCCAAAGGGCTGAGTTAAGGGATTGCCCGACCCGGTCTGGAACTGACGGCGCGGCTCTGCTAGCGCATCTATGACACTGACATCTACGGGATAATTGACATGACCGACGCCATCCGGCCGCTGATCGCCGGCAACTGGAAAATGAACGGCCTGAAATCCGCTTTGGGTGAATTCGAGGCAATGATTGCCGGCGCGGGTGCATTGGCCGGCAAGGCCGACCTGCTGGTTTGCCCCCCGGCCACCCTGATCGCCGGTTTCGCCGACAAGGCGCTCGGTTCAAAACTCGCCGTCGGGGCCCAGGATTGCCACCCAAAGGCCTCGGGCGCCCATACCGGCGATCTCTCGGCGGAAATGCTGGCGGATGCCGGCGCCAGCGCCATCATCGTCGGCCATTCGGAGCGGCGCGCCGACCATGGCGAGACCGACGCGCTGGTCCGCCAGAAGGCGGAAGCGGCCTGGCGGGCGGGCCTGGTGGCAATCGTCTGTATCGGCGAGACCCAGAAGCAGCGCGATGCCGGCCAGACGCTGGATGTCTGCGGCGGGCAGCTCGCGGGTTCGCTGCCGGATGGTTCGACGGCGGCCAATCTGGTGGTGGCCTATGAGCCGGTCTGGGCGATCGGTACCGGGCTGACGCCGACGCCTGCAGATGTCGAGCAGGTTCATCGGTTTATCCGTGGTGTTCTCACCAGCCGATTTAAGGCAGAAGGTAGCAGGATCCGGATTCTCTACGGCGGCTCGGTAAAGCCTTCCAACGCGGCGGAGCTGATGGCGGTCACCGACGTCAACGGCGCGCTGGTCGGCGGCGCCAGCCTGAAGGCTGTGGACTTTTTGGCGATTGCGGAGGCCTGCTAGTTCAGGCGGGCACGCCTTGCTGTAGCCGCTTCCAGTAGATCAGCGTCCCTGTCAGCCCACCGTAAGGCTTGAAGGCGTAATCCGGAATCAATCCGGCGAGCTTGAATCCCACCCGCTCGTAGAGTCCGGCTGCGCCCTCGTCTTCGGCGGTGTCGAGCACCAATAGCCAACGACCATGCTCGATCGCCGCGCGTTCGGCTTCGCGTAACAGCGCCGTGGCGACGCCGCGGTGACGGTGACTGAGGCGCGTCAGCATTTTGGCGATCTCGGCGCGATGCGGTTGGTTTTGCGAGAGTTTGAGCAGCAGCGTTACGGTGCCGATCAGCTCTTCACCATCAAAGGCGCCCAGAACGATCCGCTCGCCGCGGTCGGCTGAGCCAAGCGAGTTGCGCCAGAATGCCTTGGCCTCCTGCAATGGAAGCGGGTGCATGAAGCTGACCGATCCGCCATTGGCGACGGCTTCGACCAGCATTTCACTCAGCATCGCGCAGGTGTCGGGCGAGGATTGCAATGATCTGATCTGGATATCCGGCATCAATGGCTCCGGGCGGATGAAGTAGCGTTCTGTGTTGTTCCGATCGGCGACAGCACGGGCCGCACGCCGCCGCTTGATCTCTGCAATCCGTTCGACATCCTCGATCTGCAGGTGACGGCCGCGTTCGAGAATTTCCAGCGTGTATTCTTCGTAGGTGAGGCCCAGCCGTTCGGCCTTCCGGATGCGGAACGCGACGATGCCGGGCGAGGGGTTTTTCCAGGCCGCGCGATGCGCCGCCTTCCAGTAGAAGTAATTTCCAATTCCGCCGTTGCCCCATTCCGGCGTGTGCTCGTCGAGCGGCGGACCGCCATTGTGGCCGGCGGGCGCGGGGTTTGCCGGGCTCGGCCGGAGGATGCCTGATGTCGATCTCCGACATGGCGAGTTAGCTCCGGGCAAGGGCAACGACATAAGTGCAGGGCGCGGCGCTCTCGTTGGCAAACGTCACTTCCGCGGGCGGGCCGAATCCGAGGCAGTCGCCGGCACGGAGTTCGTGGCGTTCGCCGCCGTCGATCAGAACGAGCGCGCCTGACAGCACCCAGAGTACCTGGCGGATGTGGGCGTAGGATGAGGCGGGCAGTGTCACGCGCTGTTTGGCCGGCATCTCGACCTTGATGATCTCGACGGGATGATCGGGCCGGTTGAACACCTGCGTGCGCAGATAGCCGGTTTCGGGATCGCGCCACACCGGCTGGTCGGCGGCACGTGAAAGCCGTTCGCCCTGGCCTTCGGCGCGCAGCATCAGGCCGGCGAGGGTGAGGTCGAAGGCGCTGGCGAGCCGAACCAGCACCACCGCGGTCGGGCTGACCTCGGCGCGCTCGATCTTGCTGATGGTGGCCTTCGAAACCCCGGAGCGCTCGGCGAGATCAGCCAGCGACCAGCCGCGGCTGTCGCGCTCGAGCCGGAGGCGGCTGGGCGAGCCGGGTGCTCAGATCGTCTACTAAAGTATCCATTTGTCTATTATAAGAGAAATTGCCGTGACCTCAAGTCCGGATTCGAGCGTCCGCGAAAGCTGGGGACAGCCTTGCCGTAGCACCTGCGGCAATTATCTCCACGGCGGCGGTTGGGGGTGACAATGCCCCGTCCGATCGTGTAACACCGCGCAACTTCAGGAAAACCCGCAAGCTCTTGGTGCAGCCGAAGCCCGGCGCAGTCGGCTTGTGACGGAAGGTTTTTAAGATGCAGACCGTCGTTATCGTCATTCATCTCATGATCGTCTCGGTGCTGATCGGCGCCGTGCTGCTGCAGAAATCCGAAGGCGGCGGCCTCGGCATGGGCGGCGGCGCCGGCTTCATGTCGAGCCGCGGCACCGCCAATCTGCTGACGCGGACGACGGCGATCCTGGCGGGGATTTTCTTCCTGACCAGCATGGCGCTGGCCTGGCTCGCCGGCGTCGACCGCAAGCCGTCTTCGATCCTCGGCACCGCGCCGGCGACGCAGTCCCAGCCGGGTGGTGCTACGCCGATCGCCCCGCCGACCTCCGGCGGCGTGCTCGACACGCTCAAGAAGGTGGATGAACAGCAGGCGCCGTCCGGCCCGCAGGCCCCGCGTTCGCAATAAAGCAGGGTGGCTATGCAGGACGGCGGCTTCCGTCCTGCCTCAGAACTTCCCATCAACGCTTTGAAATCGTTTCAAATTTAACGTCACCCACAGCCCGGCAAAATGTTTGCCCGCGCATGCGATTCGTTTTGGAGAATCGGGGCAGTGGCCTTAAAGGTAGGCTCCCATGGCGCGGTACATATTCATCACCGGCGGCGTGGTTTCTTCGCTCGGAAAGGGTCTGGCTTCAGCGGCACTCGGTGCCCTGCTGCAGGCTCGCGGGTACAAGGTCCGTCTCCGAAAACTCGACCCCTATCTCAACCTCGATCCAGGAACGATGTCGCCGTATCAGCACGGCGAAGTGTTCGTGACCGACGACGGCGCCGAGACCGATCTCGATCTCGGCCATTACGAGCGCTTTACCGGGCGTCCGGCCACCAAGGCCGACAACATCACCACCGGGCGCATCTATCAGGACATCATCACCAAGGAACGCCGCGGCGATTATCTCGGCGCGACCATTCAGGTCGTTCCGCACGTCACCAACGCGATCAAGGAATTCGTGCTCTCCGGTAACGACGAGTATGATTTCGTGCTGGTCGAGATCGGCGGCACCGTCGGCGACATCGAAGGCCTGCCGTTCTTCGAAGCGATCCGCCAGCTCAAGAACGAACTGCCGCGGGACCATGCGGTGTACATTCACCTGACGCTGCTGCCGTTCATCCCGAGCGCGGGCGAGCTGAAGACAAAGCCGACCCAGCACTCGGTCAAGGAACTGCGCTCGATCGGCATCCAGCCGGATATTTTGCTGTGCCGCACCGACCGCGAGATCCCGAAGGAAGAGCGGCGCAAGCTCGGCCTGTTCTGCAACGTGCGGGAAAGTGCTGTCATCGAGGCGAGGGACGTCGACAACATCTACGCGGTGCCGGAGGCCTATCACGCCGCAGGCCTCGACGACGAGGTGCTGGCCGCGTTCGGCATCGCGCCGAAGATTCCGCCGGCACTGCAGAGCTGGAACGTCATCAACGAGCGCGTGCGCAACCCAGAAGGCGCGGTGACCATCGCCATCGTCGGCAAGTACACCGGCATGAAGGACGCCTATAAATCGCTGATCGAGGCGCTGTCGCATGGCGGCATCGCCAACAAGGTGAAGGTCAATCTCGACTGGATCGAGAGCGAGGTGTTCGAGAACGAGGACCCGACGCCGTTCCTCGAACACGTCAACGGCATTTTGGTGCCCGGCGGCTTCGGCCAGCGCGGCGCGGAAGGCAAGATCCGTGCGGCGCAGTTCGCGCGCGAGCGCGACGTGCCGTATTTCGGTATCTGCTTCGGCATGCAGATGGCGGTGATCGAGGCCGCGCGCAATCTCGTCGGCATCGAGGACGCCAACTCCACCGAGTTCGGTCCGACCAAGGAGCCGCTGGTCGGCCTGATGACGGAATGGCTGCGCGGCAATGAGCTGGAGAAGCGCTCGAAGTCCGGCGATCTCGGCGGCACCATGCGGCTTGGCGCATATCCTGCGGCGCTGAAGCGCGGCAGCCGGGTGTCGCAAGTCTATGGCGGCGCCACCGAGATTTCGGAACGCCACCGCCATCGCTACGAGGTCAACACCGCCTACAAGGACCGGCTCGAACAGCACGGCCTGCGCTTCTCCGGGCTTTCGCCCGACGGCGTGCTGCCGGAGATCGTCGAATACGAGGATCATCCCTGGTTCATCGGCGTGCAATTCCACCCCGAGCTGAAGTCGCGGCCGTTCGAGCCGCATCCGCTGTTCGCGTCGTTCATTCAGGCGGCGATGGCGCAGAGCCGGCTGGTGTAAGCTTCTTCGTAGGGTGGGCAAAGCGAAGCGTGCCCACCATCTTGCACCGCGCTCGTTTCGAAAGAATGCGCTGGGCACGTCGCTTCGCTCGCTCTGCCGCACTCCTCACGAAGACGCATCGCTTCGCCTTTGACGAACGCGTCAATTGTTGCGACAAATCGCTTTCGCAAGAACAATAACCTTGGGAGCAAAACCGATGATCATGGAAATGCGCGTCTATCGCTGTCTGCCGGGCCGCCTGCCGGCGCTGATGAAGCGCTTCGATACGCTGACGCTGAAACTGTGGGACAAGCACGGCATCAAGCAGGCCGGCTTCTACACCACGCTGATCGGCACCTCCAATCAGGAGCTGACCTATTTCGTCGCCTGGGACTCGCTGGCCGATCGCGAGAAGAAGTGGACCGCATTCCAGTCCGATCCCGACTGGATCGCCGGCCGCGCCAAGAGCGAGGAGGACGGCCAGATCATCGACAACATCGTCAGCCAGTTGCTGGTGCCGACGGCGTTCTCGTCGGTAAAATAGCCGCTCGTGCAACCCTGATATTCAGGGGTTAAACGGGGTTGATCCTGAAGGCGCGGACCGGCATGGTCCGCGCTCAAGTTAAGGAAAATCCCTTGAACGCGAACCTCGGCGCAGCTCCGGTCGTCACCGTTGGATCGGTCAAATTCGGCAACGATCTGCCGATTTCGATCATTGCCGGGCCGTGCCAGCTCGAGAGCCGCGCGCATGCGCTCGAAGTGGCTGGGGCGCTGAAGGAGATCGCAGGCCGCCTCGGAATCGGTCTCGTCTACAAGACCTCCTTCGACAAGGCCAACCGCACCTCGGGCTCGGCCGCACGCGGTGTCGGGCTCGCGCAAGCGCTGCCGATCTTTGCCGAGATACGTTCCTCGCTCGGATTGCCTGTCTTGACGGACGTTCATGAAGCCTCGCAATGCGCTGAGGCGGCGCAGGCGGTCGACGTGTTGCAGATTCCGGCGTTCCTGTGCCGACAGACCGATCTGCTGCTGGCAGCCGCGGCGACCGGCAAGGTCGTCAACGTCAAGAAGGGCCAGTTCCTCGCGCCGTGGGAAATGGGGAATGTCGTCAGCAAGATCACCGGCGGCGGTAACCCGAACGTGCTCGTGACCGAACGCGGCGTCTCGTTCGGTTACAACACGCTGGTGTCGGACATGCGCGCGCTGCCGATCATGGCGCAGACGACGGGCGCGCCGGTTATTTTCGACGCCACCCATTCGGTGCAGCAGCCGGGCGGGAAGGGCACCTCATCCGGAGGCCAGCGCGAATTCGTGCCCGTGCTGGCGCGGGCGGCGGTCGCGGTCGGCGTCGCCGGCGTGTTCATCGAGACCCACCCCGATCCGGATCATGCGCCGTCGGACGGACCCAACATGGTGCCGCTGCGCGAGTTCGAAGCGTTGGTGAAGCGGCTGATGGATTTCGACGCGTTGGCCAAGAACGCTTCGCCGTGACCGCATCGAGCCGCCTGCCGCCGGCCCTCAATATCATCACCCTCGCGACGTTCGCTGCCAGCCTGTCGGCGCGCGCGCTGGATCCGGTGCTGCCGCATGTGGCCGACGATTTCAGCGTCAGCATCGCGGCTGCCGCCAGTTTCGCCGCCGTCTTCGCCTTCACCTTTGCGATCATCCAGCCGGTGCTCGGGGCTGCGGCCGATCTGTTCGGCAAGGCGCGGCTGATGATCGTGTGCCTGGTGCTGCTGGGCCTTGCCAATATCCTCGGCGCGATGGCGACGTCGTTCTGGCTGCTGTTCGCGTCGCGCATCCTCGCCGGGATCGGCTCCGGCGGCGTATTTCCGGTTGCGCTCAGTCTCACCAGCGATCTGGTCGGGCCCGAAAAACGCCAGATCGCGATCGGGCGCACGCTGATGGGCTCCATGACCGGAAATCTGTTGGGCGCCTCCGTCTCCGGCCTGATCGGCGATTTTCTGGGTTGGCGCGGCGTGCTCGCCGTGCTCGGCGGTCTGGTCATTGTCGCCTCGATCGCCGTGGCCGCAGGCTTTCGCGGCGCGGCGTTGACCCGTCCTCCCAAGACCAACTTTGCGGCGCTCAAACAGGGCTATCGCACCATCTTCTCCAATCCCAATGCATTCTGTTACGTGGCGGTGTTCGTCGAAGGCTGCTGCGTGCTGGGGCTGTTTCCCTACATCGCGGCGTTCCTGTTCGAACTGGGCGAGACCAGCCTATCGATCGCCGGCCTCGTCATCGCAGGCTTCGCGGTCGGAGGCCTGTTTTACACGCTGAGCGTTTCGCGATTTCTGCCGTGGCTTGGCGTCAAGGGGATGATGATATCGGGCGCGACGCTGGTGGGATTGACCCTCGCCGTCGTCGCCCTCGGTCCCAGCGCGAAGGTCCAGGCGTCAACCTGCTCTTCATGGGCTGGGGCTTCTACATGATCCACGGCTGCCTGCAGGTGTTCGCCAGCGAATTGTCGGTGGAAGCGCGCGCGACCGCGCTGTCGCTGCATTCGTTCTTCTTCTTCATGGGCCAGACCGTCGGCCCGATCGCCTATGGTTTCGGCATCCAGCATGCCGGCAAGGTCCCGACCTTGCTGACCGCAGCGGTCATCATGATCGCGCTCGGCATTGCTCTGCGCCAAGCTGCTGCGGCAGACGCGGCCGGCGGACGCGGCGGCGACGTAGTCCGCCGCGCTAGAGGAACCCGATGATGTATTCGACGAAATAGACCGCGGTAGCATAGGCGAGGGCACCGATGGCCAGCAGGGCAACCGATAGCCACACCCATAAGGGTGTCGTTTCCTTGGTCATGCCCATGTCCTCAAACGCCGCATCCTGGCAGCGTTGATTTCTCCCGGCCGGGCGACCATGGCGCAATTCGCCAGCATATTGAAAGGAAATGGCGGGCTCGCGTCAGGATGACGCACATCGTCAGCGCGCGATCAGGCGCGGATGCCGAGGTCAGATAGCCGTCTATGGCACGGGGATTGCTTCATTTCCTGTCATTTAAGGTGATGATGTGGACGCTCAAATTATTCGCCCGACCCAAGGCAGTTTCGCCGCCAGAAATACCGGTTATGCCAATGAGCCGCCGCTCAAGCATTTTCTGACGAGCTGTTACGAGGAATTCAAACCGGACAATTCCGGTACGGTCGCCGATTACATTCCCGAGCTGAAGCGCGCCAACCCTGAGCATTTCGGCGTCGTCCTCGTCACCATCGACGGCCACGTTTATGAGGTCGGCGACAGCGCGGTGCCGTTCACCATTCAATCGGTCTCCAAAGCCTTCGTGTTCGCGCTTGCGCTCGACATGGTCGGTGAAGAGCGCGTGTCGGCGGCCATCGGCGTCGAGCCGAGCGGCGAGGCGTTCAATTCGATCCGCCTGACCAACGACAACCGGCCGTTCAACCCGATGGTCAATGCCGGCGCGATCGCCTGTTCCGGCCTGATCCATCAGGTCGACGGTGCTCACGCCTTCGAACGCATCCGCGAGAAGCTCAGCCAGTTTGCCGGGCGCGAACTCGACGTCGACGACGCCGTGCATGCCTCGGAAGCGCTGACAGGCAACCGCAATCGGGCGATTGCCTGGCTGTTGCGGAATTACCTTGTGCTGCAGGACGATGTCGATGCGGTGCTGGACACCTATTTCCGGCAATGCGCCATCCTGGTCACCGCGCGCGATCTTGCGGTCATGGCGGCGACGCTGGCCAATCGCGGCGTCAATCCGGTGACGGGCGTTTCCGTCATTTCGCCCAACATCGTGGCGCGTACGCTCTCGGTCATGACGAGTTCGGGCATGTATGATTATGCCGGCGAATGGATCTATCGTGTCGGCATTCCCGCCAAGAGCGGTGTCGGCGGCGGCATTGTCGCAGCGCTTCCGTCGCAACTGGGGCTCGGCACATTTTCGCCATGCCTCGACAGCCATGGCAACAGCGTGCGTGGCTTGAAGGTTTGCGAGGCGCTGTCGTCGCGCTTCGACCTGCATATGCTCAACCGCAGCGCCGATGTCCGCACCTGCATCATCGCCGACTACGACATATTCGGCATCTCGTCGCGCCGCAGCCGCCAGCCCCACGAGCAGCAGATCCTGGACGAGCGGCACAGCGATATCAGGGTGATCGAACTGGTCGGCGCACTGAATTTCGCGACGATCGACTATGTGACGCGGCGGCTGGCCGGCGAACCGCCGAACGCACCGCTGCTGATTCTGGATTTTCGGCGGGTGCCTGATCTGACCGCAGCGGGCGCGCAGCTGCTCAGCGAGAACCTCACCTTGCTCGGCAATACCGGCGTCACCGCGATCCTGACCGGCCTTGAGGCGACGTCGGCGGTCTGGACGGAAATTCGCGCGCGAATGGCCGAGCCGCAAAGATTGAGGCGCTTTGCGCTGCTCGACGAAGCCATCGAATGGGCTGAGGACCAGATTATCTATCGCTATGGCGGCTTCACCTCATCGAAGGAAACCAGCCATCTCGGCGAGCAGGCGTTGCTGGCGGATTTGGCCGCCGACGAAATCGCGGCGCTGGCGGAGCTCTCGACCGCGCGTCGCTATCAGGCCGGCCAGCGCATCGTCTGCGCTGGCGAGCCCGCCAATTCGCTGTTCTTCCTGCAGAGCGGAATGGTCAGCGTGAAGCTGCCGAGCGGCGTGCGGCTCGCCTCGCTCGGACCCGGCATGGAATTCGGCGAGATGGCCATCATCGAGAACTACCGCAGCGCTGACGTGTGGGCCGACACGCCGGTGACCTGCCTCGAACTGCCGCTCGACAGTTTTGATGATTATCGCCAGCTGCACCCGCAGATCGCCATGAAGATCATGCGGAATCTTGTCCGCGCTGCTGGCGCGGCGCCTGATCCTCGCCAACGCCAAGGTCGATCTGCTCAGCGCGTATTGAGGGCACGGACACATTAGCACGCAGCCAAATCCGGATTGATGCGACAAGGCTTCGAGATCATGCTTCCGCCGTTCCGGAGAAACGGCGAGCACGTTCGAGCAGAACCTCGATAACTGTATCCGATGGATTGCGAGCCAAGGCTCGCTCCAGATAGCCGATGGCGCCTGAGAAGTCCCGGGCCTCGTAAAGCGACTCGCCCTTTTCGAAGTCCGCCAGTGCGCGCAGTTTCGCCTGTCGGGCTGGCGGGTCGCAGGCGTCCAGCACCTCGTAGAGCACGACAGGCTGCGATTTTCCCTGAACGAGAACCTGGTCGATTCGGCGAACCGAAACGTCTGCGGGATTGTTCAGCGCGAGGAAGGTCGCCTCGGTGATGATCAGCGGAACGCGATAGGTCTTCGTGAGGCTCTCGACGCGAGAGGCGAGGTTTACCGCGTCCGAGATGACGGTGGTATCCATCCGGTCACGCGCACCGACCGTTCCGAGCATCAGGCTCCCGGTATGCAGACCGATGCCGATCTTGACCGGCGGCTCGCTCCTGTCCACCCGCTGCGCATTCCAGGCCTCCAGCCGCCGGATCATGTCCAGCGCTCCCTGTACGGCATCGTCGGCCCGGCGAGGAAACAGCGCCATGACGGCGTCACCGACAAATTTGTCGATGACCCCGCTATGGCCCGAGATGGCAGGCTCCATCGCGCCGAGATACTGGTTCACGAATCTGAACGTCTCCGCGGGGCTCATGCCTTCCGACATTTGGGTGAAGTTACGGATGTCTGAGAAAAGCACGGTCATTTCGCGCTGCACCTGGTCGCCGAGCGCAACATCGACGATGCGCTCTTTGCCCAGTTGCTCCAGAAACTGCCGGGGTACGAACCTCGAATAGCTGTCGCTGATCTTGGCGAGTTCGAGATGGACACTGACGCGGGCCAGCAGTTCGTCGCTGGCAAAGGGCTTGGTCAGATAATCATTTGCTCCCACGCCGAACCCCATGACGAGGTCCGAGACGCGGTTCTTGGCCGTCAGCAGGATTACCGGCAGTTCCGCGGGCGAATAGCGTTCACGAATGCGCTGGCAGACATCGAAACCTGACAGCTTCGGCATCATCACGTCGAGCAGGACGATGTCGCACGCTCTTTCCCCTGCCAGAAGGTCAAGCGCCTCTTGCCCGTCCGCGGCCGTGACGACGTCATACTTTGCCAGGGTCAGGAAATTCACCAGAGCCTGAACGTTGACCGGTTCGTCGTCCACCACCAGAACCCGCAGGCCGGCACCGGCGGATGATCGTGCGGCGGCTCCCGCCGTCCTCCGGTTCAGTTCAACATCCGGAAGGATTCGGCTGACAGCTTCGTCCGGCCGGCTTTCGAGCGTCAGCATCTCTCGCGTGGTCGGGCTTAGCGGAAGCGAAAGTGTAAATTGCGATCCGACACCGACGGCCGATGTCACGCTTATGCTTCCGCCATGAAGTTCAGCCAACTGCCTGCTGATGGCCAGCCCAAGACCGGTGCCGCCCTGTTCGCGGGCGGCGGATCCATCGCCCTGCGAAAACGATTCGAATATCGTCTCGAGCCGTTCGGCGCTGATACCGGCTCCGGTGTCGCTCACCGTCAAATCCAGCCAATCGTCTCGTACCTTTGCCGAGACCTCGACGGCGCCGGCCGGCGTGAACTTGACCGCGTTGCCGACTAGATTGAACAGGATCTGCTGTACGCGGTCTTCGTCGACTTCGACCAGGGGAACCTGAGCATCGATCCGGTTGAACAAGCGCAGCGCGCGCTTGCCCACGAGGGTGCGGGAAATCGTCAGGACAAGCTCCGTGAGAGCATGAATATCGGTAGGTCGACGGCGCAGTTCGACCATCTCGTGACGAAGTTTCGAGAAATCCAGGATGTCATTGACGAGGCTGGCGAGACGCCGGCCGCTGGCCACGACCATACCGAGATTGCGCTGCTGCTCTTCGCTTAGCAGGCCGGTTGCCCCGTCCAGCATCGATTGGCCAATCCCGATGATGCCGTTGAGGGGCGTCCGCAGCTCGTGCGACGTATTGGCGAGAAATTCGTCCTTCATGGCGTCGGCCCTGAGCAGGGCCTGTTCTGCATTTTTTCGAACGGTGATGTCCCGGATGATGCCGGTGAAACGAAGCTGGTCACCGAAGCGCACCTCGCTCACCGCGAGCTCTGCCGGAAAAGTCGACCCGTCGCGTCGCAGTCCCTCCACCTCCCGGCCGATGCCCACAATGCGTGCTTCGCCGGTTCTGAGATAGCGTTCGATATAGCCGTCATGAGCCTTGGCATGCTCCGCCGGCATCAGCATCGATATGTTTTGGCCAATGAGTTTCGCCGGATCGTAGCCGAACAGGCGGCCAGCGGACGGGTTGGCGCTCTCGATGATGCCACGCTGATCGATTGTCAGGATGCCGTCCACGGCCGTATTCAGAACGGCCTGGATCCGCGCCTGGCTCTCGCGCAGGGCTTGCTCGGCTTGCTTGCGTGCGCTGATGTCCCGGATGATACCGGTAAAATGCCGCGCGCCGTCTCCGGGCACCTCGCTGACGGCCAACTCGATCGGGAAGATGGAGCCGTCACGCCGCACAGCTTCGAGCTCGCGCCCGATCCCGACAACCCGTGCCTCGCCCGTGCGTATGTAGCGCGCGATATATTCGTCGTGTTGTTGGCCATGGCTGGCCGGCATGAGAATTGAGACGTTGCGGCCAACCAGTTCGGCCACGGACGCGAATCCGAAGAGCTTGCCCACCGCCGGGTTGGCGCTCTGTATGATCCCGCGCTCGTCGATCGTGATGATGCCGTCAACCGCCGTGTCGAGGACTGCCTGAAGGCGGTATCGGCTCTCGTCGGCCTCGCTCATGCGCACTCGCTCACAAAGGGAACGCTCACTATGTCCGGGATCAGACGATGGCTTCCACACCTGCATAAGTATTCGGCTTTTTAGTCTTCCTGTAGAGCGGATACGCGTTGATCCAGATCAAGGATATCGACTGGCCTGCACAGCTCATGACGGGTCGGTTTTGATCCTTGGTATCGCCACTCGGCAACGCCTAGGTCGAGTTGCTCAGCGCCTATCGAGGGCAGCCGACAGCAGCCTCTCGGCCTGCCTCGTTGCTTGCCGCAAAAGAAGGTTGCTTTGGCGCATTCTGCGTGAAGCAGCGCTTGTAGGCGTCTTCGCCTTTCTGGCGCAGGTCTCCCAGTTTGTCGTAGGCCCTCCTGTCGATCTTCTCGGATCGGAGGTCGTCGTCCGCCTGTTCGGCCTTCTTGTTGTAACTGGTCCGGATGGCGAGGCAGGCCGGGACCTGCACCTTCGGATCGATCGATCCGTAGGCGATGTAGACCTTGCCGTTGGCGATTGCGGCGACGAACACTTCGTCAGCGGCGTCGGGAATCTCGGATTGGGTTCGCCCTGCCAGCATGGCGTAGGCGAAGCGGGCGGCGGCTGGCCTTGCGATCGGCAGCGAATTGAAATTTACTACCGCTGACCCGCTCGATGTTGCCTGGGTGTAAAAACTCTCGTCTTTCAGCGCGGCGCCAATCTGTTGCGGCACGTTTTTGGTGTCCTTGCCCCACCAATCCTTGTGGGCGGGGAGCCAACGTTCGAAAAGCGTTTGCGTCGTGACGATGATATGCGCCTTGGGTTCGACATACTTGCCGTCGGCACCGTTCTGGCCTGCCGTCTCGCCATTCTTCCCGAGGATGGCATCGAAGCGCAGCCCGTCGAGCGTGCCGAAGCCTTCGTCACCTTTGGAGAAGGTGTCGATGTTCAGCTTGGCCGACCCGAAGCCGTCGCGGTCAGGCTCATTGAGAATGGCGCGCATCTGCGCCGCGAGATCAGTGCTCGAGGCTTCCTCGGCCTTCCGCGCCGTGTCGTCGGCGTTTCCGGCATTATAGATCCCCGAAATTTTCTCGATCGCGGCGTCACGCGCGGCGATGTAG